>NZ_JBWMBA010000003.1:0-708406 GCF_056521325.1 Rhodoferax sp. ZS1R8
ACGACATGCAGGTTCTAATCAGGATTAGAAAGAACTGTATATGGATAGTTTCTCAATGCCCAGTTTCTCCATGTCGGATTTCAGCTTCGCGCCGATGGACTTTGGTAGCAGCTTCTCGACACCGGATTTCAGCAGCAGCTTCAGCACACCGGACTTTGGCTCTAGCTTCTCGATACCGGACTACAGCAGCAGCGTCAGCACACCCGACTATGGCTCTAGCTTCTCGATACCGGACTACAGCAGTAGCTTCTCGATACCGGACTACAGCAGCAGCTTCAGCACACCCGACTATGGCTCTAGCTTCTCGATACCGGACTACAGCAGCAGCTTCAGCACACCCGACTATGGCTCTAGCTTCTCGATACCGGACTACAGCAGTAGCTTCAGCACACCCGACTATGGCTCTAGCTTCTCGATACCGGACTACAGCAGCAGCTTCAGCACACCCGACTACGGCTCTAGCTTCTCGATACCGGACTACAGCAGCAGCTTCAGCACACCCGACTACGGCTCTAGCTTCTCGATACCGGACTACAGCAGTAGCTTTAGCACACCCGACTACGGCTCTAGCTTTAGTACGCCGGATTTCAGCTCCAGCTTCTCGACGCCAGACTACGGCAGTAGCTTTAGCACATTTGATTATGGTTCCAGCTTTTCGACGCCGGACTACACCAGTAGCTTCAGCACGCCGGACTACGGATTTAGCTACACCACACCAGGCTATGGCAGCTTTGATTGGGGAAGTTTAAGCAGCGACCTGGACTTCGGCACGGCAAACTGGGACGCCTCGTCATGGGACAACGTTGCGGTTGACGACAACAGCGTCTCGAGCGCCACGGTCGATACGCTCATCCCTACGATACAGTCAGTAGACAGCTACAACGGTGGCGTCGTCATCGACTTCACTTCGGCCAACCAAAACGTTGACACTGCGTGGTACAAAACGGGCGATCTTGCCTGGGACGATGCCAACTTGGCCTGGAGCAATGGTTCCGATATCGGCTTCAGCAATACCAGCCTTCTCGGGCAAGACCTCGGCAACTGGACCAATACAAGCGACCTCAATACCTCCAACCTTTCGAGCAGCGGCGACGGCAAGGGCTCAGGGGAATCTTTCTTCCCGAACCCGGCCATCGTGGCCACCGGCGTGGACAGCAACGGCCGACCCTGGACGGAGTACGACAGCGGCGCAACGACGTATGGTGTTCCAACGCCAGTCATCGAAACGCATGAACTGACGCCCATTGCTGCATCCATCAATATCAGCAGTTTGGCAGAGGGGCGAGCTTCGGCCAACGATTTCTGGAGCAGTGTGCAGGACGCCGCAGTGAGCGACGGCAGCTTTCTGACTTACGCCTTCGGTGGCACGATGAAGGCCCTGGCGGGTGTCGGCTACAGCATCGCCGATGCCGCAGTCGGCGCCTACGACAACCCCTCCGATGTGGTAGCCGGTGTCGCCAAGGGCGTCGTAAACTTCGGCCCCGACCTGTTCAACGGTGCAACCAACACGGTGAAGCTCAGCCTGAATGGCTGGACCCTGATTGCCGAGCGGCTCGGTGCCGATGACGGTACGTTTTCTGGCTTCAGGGAGACTGACCCCTACAACATCACACCGCTGTTCACCTACGACAACAAGACACAGGCCGGAGCGGCGCTGCTGACCAATCTCGCCATGTGCTGGGCTGGTGCAAAGTATGGGGATTATTCGGTAGAGCTGAACACCGGCACACCGGGAACGCTTTACTCGAATCCGATCCCAGTGAAGCTCGTGGCGCCGGAGCTGGCAGGAACGGCTTTTGAGACGACAGAATCTGTATCCATAACTGGTACACGTGCCATAGACAAAGGACAGAGTTACGAAATTGCGGTACGTGACATGTACGGCAGCACACCTTACGCCGCACGTCAATATGAAGCGATTGTCAACGGCGAGGTCGTCAAAGGCGTGGCCGATGAGGTAACCTTCATTGGTGGCAAGACCACGGCGGTCGATGCCAAGTTTGTTGAGGACTGGGCGTCTTCGATTCGCAATCCCGCCAGCGCAAACGGCTCGCAGCCTTGGGCCTTAGCCGAACAACAGAGAATGATCGATCAGGCGGCACAATACTCGGCTGGTTTTGAGGGTGGCGTCGTTTACCATACTAATAGCGCGGAACTGGCGGCCTACTACACTCAAATTTTCAGCGAGGCAGGGATCACGAACTTCAAGTTCATCATCACGCCGATCAAATGAGCACGGAGAAACACATGACTACTAAACTTGAGCGGCTGGAGAATATTCTTGGCGGGAAGATTGAACAACGTGATGCACGTGTGATCCCCGGCACGGTTGAAATCGAAGGGTCGCGGGTCGTCTACTTTGCGGACGATGGCTTGAACAAATTCAGCGACCAGTTCAATGCCCTCACAAATCAGGTCACCCCTCGTCAAGCAAAGAGCGGCGGCAGGTCGGACAGAGGCTGCAAAATTTCACTTCCTGACGGTCAACTATTCCATGCCATCTCCTACCATGGAGACCTCGACGGTTGGGGTAAGGACATCGAAGCTGGCGCACAGGCGCTGCACCTCCCGTTGGCCCGAATCGAAGGCATCCGGTTCTTAGTTTCGGACGGTCGCGCGTTCGCACTGAGCGATTGCAAGGTCGAATTTTGCTGACTGATTGGTGAAGAAGCCCCCGCATTTGTTAGTTGTACGACTGGCGAAGCGCGTCCAGCACGAAGTCTGTCCGCATGGAACTGCTTTGCCGCTATCCCACGATCCGACGCGCATAGACGTCAATCACGAAGGCCGAGTATTGCCAGCCCTGCCAAGTCGATACATACGTGAAGTCCGGCACCAACAGCTGGTTGGGCCGGTCTGCCTTAAATTGCCGGTTGCCCCGATCCAGCGGGCACGGTGCATTGGTGTTCCCGAAAGTGGTTCGCACTACCTTGCCACGGCGCACACCGCGCAGATCCAAGCGTTTCATCAGCCGCTCGACCGTGCAGCGGGCAACGTCAATGCCTTCGCGGTTCATTTGCCTCCAAACCTTGTCAGCGCCATAGACCTGCATATTGACGTGCCAGACCCTTTGGATGCCTGGAATCAAAGCGTCTTCACGGTGGGCTCGTACACAGCGTAAGGCTGGGTTGCGCATTTGGGCTGCGTGGCGCCGGTAACACGACGGGGCAACCTGAAGGACCTTGCAGATCGGCTCGAGCCCGTACGCATGTCGGTAGCGGTCGATGTAAGCCTTCAGATCTTGAGTCGGCGGTCGAGCTCCGCCTGGGCGAAAAACACACTTGCCGTTTTGAGAATGTCATTGGCCCGGCGCAGATCCTTGACCTCACGCTGCAATGCCTTGAGTTGCTCGCGTTCGCTCGTGGTCAAGTTATAAAAAAAGCAATTGAGTACTGTCAATCCAATGGAGTGACTGTCATCGTTACGGTGGTGAAATGATGAACGAAGTAGTTAGAGGAAAATGGGCGGCGGCATATTGCAATGCCGACTTTATTTGTGTCGAAACTTGGTCTGGGTATCTAGGAAGTGCTTGTCGTGATTCCAAGGGAACACTTCATCTTTTAGCAACTGACGTCTCCGACGAAAAATTGGGGATGGCGGTCTTGGATTCTTTGGAGCATAGCCGTTGGCTTCTTGGGAGTCCTCGCAATGGCTTTGTTCCTCCCCCAGGCCTTGAGTTTGATATGGAACAATACGACTACAAGCTCGTAGCCGAAAGAAATGCTCAATGGATAAAGAACTTGATGGATACCTATGGCTACAAAACCAAACGCACTTTATTCAAGGACTTGAAGAATTGTGGGATTGAGTTAAAGAACGCTGTACTCAAAATCACCCCAATGCAACGAGACGGGGCAGAGGGCTGGGCTGGTTTAGGCGTAGGCACCGAGGCAACGGTTGAAATCCCCTGTGAAAGTAAGCCCTCTGAAATTGGCGCCGCATTGCGATTGGCGTTCGAGCGGTGTACGGCCGCCGTCGTATAAATCTGAGATTGGTTTAAATGGCTCGCGCCACTTCAGTCGATATGGCGACGAAAAATTTTCGCACTTTCCAATCCAGCCTTGATGCTGGATACATTTCAGATCGCTTAGCCCTAAATTGAGACCAAAACCCCACCTCAGCTTGTAGACCTTCTTGCTGTGGTGGGGCAGCACACTTGGTCGAATTCATTGCAAACACGTCTTTCCCCATCCAGCAACCGAGGGTTAAAGTGACAGACGTGAATCAATTCCAAATCACTCAGGAAGTCGTAACTCGCGCGATGAAAGTCGCGGAAACGGGTTGGCGTGAAATGATTATTAACTATTCCGTCGACGACTTCCAGAGTGACTTTTGCAACAGCTATTTGATTGAGAAAGATGGGCTTGTTAAAGAAAAACCACTTCCGCTAGTAGACAGTTTCGATTCGTTGCTCCGAAAACTTCGGGGACACCTTGCGCAAGCAAAAAGACCCCCCTTCACAAAATGCAAGCTCCACGTCACCTCCGATAGCAAATACGAAGTGGTATATGGATACGATCCAATAGATTGGAATGCGCTACTGGTTCCTGCTTGGAATTTTTCGCCAAGCCTGGAAAAATAGATCAAACAGCATGTTGCTGACTCGACTACAGTCCCCGCATCATTTCTCTAAAACGGACTGGATGCGGGTGGACGTGCATGCCCAACCGTTGCTTCAATATGGCTTGGACAATTCTCTGGCCGTAATCGCCAAGGAAGTCAAATGAACGAGCAGAGACAAGAAAAGTTGAAGATGGTCTTT
This sequence comes from Rhodoferax sp. ZS1R8, assembly GCF_056521325.1. Taxonomy (NCBI): domain Bacteria; kingdom Pseudomonadati; phylum Pseudomonadota; class Betaproteobacteria; order Burkholderiales; family Comamonadaceae; genus Rhodoferax; species Rhodoferax sp. ZS1R8. Next base: position 4,763 of record NZ_JBWMBA010000003.1, read on the forward strand.
ACGCTTGACAGCGAACAAGGTCATGAGGAAACGCAGATTGGCACAAACACCTTGCGGCCAATAGTTAAGGTCGGGGGCCTCAGTGATGTTCAGGCATTACAGATGATTGTTCGCACCATGCAAAAGTTTGGACTGACGGAGTTCGACGACCATGGAAAGAAAATTTCTGCGAACGAATATTTGAGTAAAGTGGAAAAACAAGGAAAGTGGAGCAGGCCTGTAGAGGCTGGCGGACTGTGCTTTCGTTTTGGCCACGTCGTAGCACTCAAACACAGCTTTATTTCGATCGAGCAGGTAAATACAGGTTTGGCTGTATCTTGGTCAGTTTGGGCAGAGGCCTTTTTTGCAGTCGACGGCTTTGTCCAGGCGTGGATATCTGATGTGGATTACGACTATTGGCAAAATGCGAAAGACCCATCGCAATACCAAGCCGTGGGGCGGAGTTATTCGCACTTGCCAGTGAAATCGAATGGTCTGCCGCCGCCTCTGGAACAGCTGGAAATTGATACGTCCAACAATCCGGGTCGCTGGTCACTGCGACCGGGCTATGTAGAGGCTATCGGCGCAACAATGTGGCTGGGTAAGCCATTCTGGGAAAGTGTCGGTGAAGACCACAAGGAAGCTTTACTGTCTGCTGACTGGCTGAAGGTACGTTCGTTGGGGCAGGGCATTATTGAAGTGTTAGCTTCGGAAAATTGCTTCTGTGATGAAACTACCAAAGATAAACAAAATAGCCTCAGGGCTGCTTTGTACAGTTGACAGAAGGCTTGCCTTTAAGGTGCTGGCGGCGGCTACTGCCGCCGCTAGGGCTCTATGTTGAAGCCAGTTCGAATTCCTGAACCACTCACGAGCAGAGCTGGCTTCAAGGCTGTCGATCAGATCGTTCGTTACGGTCATTGATTTGCAATTTCACTGGGTGTAGCAGTCTCCTGTCAACTGGCTGTTTACACAAAAAGCCTTTACACCTTTCACTTCTGGTCATTGACGGTCGTGGGGAATGTAGGCGATGATCCTCATGAGAGAATTCAAACAAAACTGGCTCGCAACGTGCATGGATTAGTTCGGCGACAAAGCCGGGTCCGCCACCGATCCGGTGGACAACACGCGCAAGTCGCTGTCAAACACCACGGTAAAGATTTTGGCATCGGATGCGTTGGGGCCATCCATGTAGCGCCAGTCGTAGTGCCATTCCTTCTTCAGCTCAAACGGTGTCACCTTCATCGGCTTGCCCAGCATCCTGCGCACCGTTTCCATCGGCATACCGGGTTGTATCTTGGCAAACACATGGGGGGCCAGCACCTGGCGCAGCGCAGTCATCTTGCCGTCCGGGCCAATGGTGATCATGTAATTCTTGGCACCGGCCGGTTGGCGGTTGTATTCAAAGATGCGGGCACCGTTCTCGCCGTCCCACACCTTCTCGGGCTCGCCAAATTTCATCCTCACATCGCCTTCGGTAGCTACGCCCTCCTCCAGTTCGGCGATGCGCTGGGTATCACAGGCGCTCAACAGCAAAGCGGCGCCCACCAGCGTCAGGCCAAGCATCCACCTTGCGGCCCAGACGTTAAAAGATCGGTGATATGGTTTCAACATTCAGACCTCGATGTAAAAAATTCGTCCATTACGCCAGCATAGTAAGCTCTATGGCACCCAATTTGCTTGATGCCCATCCAGCCCAACCCACGGAAAACCCTCACATGTCTTCTCTCTATTCCACAGGCGGCAGCCCAGCTGCGGTATCCAAAATCCATATGATCGGCGGCGAAAAGGGCGGGGTTGGCAAGTCAATGGTGGCGCGTCTGTTGGCCCAGTATTTCATTGACAAGAACATCCCCTTTGTCGGCTTCGATACCGACCGCTCGCACGGGGCGCTGCTGCGCTTTTACAGCGATTACGCATCGGCGGTGCTGATCGACCGCTACGAGGCGCTGGACCATATCGTGGAAGCCGCAGTCGAAATTCCGGGCGTGCGCGTATTGGTTGACCTGGCCGCCCAAACCCATGAACCACTGGTGCGGTGGATCGACGACTCCGGCGTATTGAACATGGCCGACGACACCGGCTTCACACTGCACTACTGGCATGTCATGGATTCGGGTCGCGACTCGGTCGACCTGTTGACACGCCTGCTGGACCGCTACGGAAAAAACCTGAACTACGTTCTGGTGCTGAACCAATTGCGGGGCGACGACTTTGGTCAGCTGGAGCGATCGGGTCAGCTGGAACGCGCACGCGCCCTGGGCGCCAAGGTTATTTCCCTTAAGCATTTGGCCGACGCCGTCGTCCAAAAAATCGATGCCAGCAACACCAGCTTCTGGGCAGCGCAAAACGAGGCGGCTGCAAGCGACAACGGCCTGCGCCTGATGGAGCGCCAGCGGCTCGCTATGTGGCTGCAGCATGCCTACGCGGAGCTGATAAAAGCCGAGGCCTAGGCCGAGAAGCCGCGCGTGACACCACTGTCAGTAGACAGCGCTTGCGGGCAGTGGTAAGGCAACACAGCTCCCAGATTCGTATCCACCAAAGCCGTGGCCAGAAGCGTAGGCGCGTGGGACTGGACACTGCCAAAGATCGTGGCAAAGGCCACATCAGCCGCGTCGCGCCCTGTCCCGAAACGGATCAGGCCCATGGGTATTGCGGTACCCGAAGGGTCAAAGATATACCACCGGTCACCGATGAAAGCCTCCACATAGGCGTGAAAGTCGGGCGGCCCCAGCACGGGGTCGGCACCATAGTCGGTACCCGTCGTGAAGCGCGCCGGTATGCTCAACGCGCGGCAAAGCGCTACCATGACGTGGGCGAAATCGCGGCAAATTCCAACACGGTCAATAAGTGTGTCCACGGCCGAGGTGCTGCTGGTTGAGCTATTGGAGGTGAAGGCCACATGCCGTTGCACCCAGTCTCGAATCGCCAGCACCCGGCTGTAGCCCTGGGGCAGATGGCCGAAGTTGTTGTTGGCCAGTTTGAACAGGCGATCAGACTGGCAGTAGCGGCTGGGGTAGATGTACTCCATCACCTCCGCCGGCAGCGCGCGTATCGGCACTTCGCCAATCTGTACGGGGTCGGCAAAGTGGTGTGTCAGGTCTATCGTCGCCGTGTACTTCAGGTTCAACTCACCCTGCTGCGCGTGAATGCGCATATAGCGGGTGTTGGTGAAGGCATCGGTATGGAGCTGGGGTTTCACCGGTTGGCTGACCCACAGGTTTTCGAAGCTGACTCTCTGGCTGGCCGTTTGTGCGGCGTGGATGTTGAACACGAAATCGGCGTCGGGCGAGTCGATCTGATAGTTCAGGGCTAGTTGTAATTCAATGCGTACCATGGGGCGACATCATCGTCGCAAACCTGCGATTCATCTGTGGGTTGGCGCACCGACGCGCCGTAGCAGACACAGCACAATCGGCTCAAACCGATTGACGGCAGCCCCTTTAGGCTACCCAACGAAATAGGAACTTCCATGAACGCTACCAAACTGGTCGCCATTATTTTGATCGCTGCAGGTGCACTAGGCTTGCTGTACGGCGGCTTCAGCTACACCAAGGAAACCAGCAGCGCCAATATTGGCCCGCTGACTTTGCAGGTAACCGAACGCGAACGCATCAACATCCCATTGTGGGTTGGCATCGGTGCCATCGCCGGTGGTTTGGTTCTGCTGATGGCCACTCGCAAGTCGTAAGTTTCGCGTCGCGCCCGGGGGCGGGCGCGTAAACGGTTTACGGCATACTTGCGGGCAGTGAGCCATCTATCCGAATTCCTAGCCCCTGCCGATACCGTGGCCGCCCCTATACCGATTAGCCAGTCAGCGCTGGACCATGCGCTCGCGTCTGCTGAGGCCGCCCCCGGCCATTTCGATGAGTTGCGGAATCGCACATCGGCTATGGGTTCCCCGCCTTCCGAAATTGCTCCGGATTCAATAGCAGAAAAACCAGATATTACCGGGGCTTGGCGGCAATTCTTTGCACATGCCGAGTCTGATGGCCTAGGTGACATGGACCTGCGCACGGAAACACTGGCACGCCAGATTCGTGACAACGGCGTCACCTACAACGTCTATGCCGATACCGACGGCCCGCAACGGCCGTGGTCCCTAGGCTTGTTTCCTCTGATCATCGCCCCCGACCAATGGGCGGAACTGGAAGGCGGCATCACCCAACGCATGCGCTTGCTGGACCGGGTCATGGCCGACGTCTATGGGCCGCAGAACCTGCTGGCCCGGGGTCTGATCCCACCTGCGCTGGTACAAGGCCACCCCGGCTACCTGCGGGCCATGCACGGTGTGAAGCCCGTGGGCGGCTCGCACCTGCACGTGGCGGCGTTCGACCTGGCTCGCGGGCCAGATGGCAACTGGTGGGTGGTTTCGCAGCGCACGCAGGCACCGTCCGGCCTGGGTTACCTGATGGAGAACCGGTTGGCCGTCTCGCGCCTTTTCCCGCAGGGATTTGAGAATCTGCACGTGCAGCGCCTGGCTGGCACCTACCGCGCGCTGATCGACAGCATGAAGGCCATGAGCCCCGCCGGGCACGATGCCCACATTGCACTGCTGACGCCTGGCCCGTACAACGAAACCTATTTCGAACACGCCTACCTGGCCCGCTACCTGGGCCTGACACTGGTCGAAGGCAGTGACCTCATCGTGCGGGACCAGCATCTGTTCTTGAAGACGCTGCGCGGGCTGGTCCCGGTGCATGGCCTGCTCAAGCGCCTGGACGACCAGTTCATGGACCCGCTGGAGCTGCGCTCTGACTCCACACTGGGCGTGCCCGGCCTGTTGCAAGTGATACGCGCGGGCAATGTGCTGGTGGCCAATGCGCCGGGTACTGCGTTTCTGGAGTCGCCGGCGCTGCTGGGCTTTATGCCGGCATTGTCCCGGCACCTGTTGGGCGAAGAGCTACTGCTGCCCGCGCTGCCAACCTGGTGGTGCGGCGAACGCTCTGCGATGGAGGAGGTGCTGCCGCGCCTGCATGCCTGCGCCATCAAACCCACCTACCCTGGCTCTGCGGTGCATGGCAATTTTGACGCTGTGCTGGGGCGCAAACTGTCTGAGCGCGAGCTGGAAGAATGGGCTGGCCGCATTGCGCAGCACGCCGACGACCACACGGTGCAGGACTACATGCCTCTATCGCAAATGCCGACCTGGCAGAACGATAGTGCGGGCCACCGTGGCGTCGTGCCACGCTCGGTCATGTTGCGGGTGTTTGCGGTGTCGCAAGGCCCGCAGTCGTGGTGCGTGCTGCCCGGCGGACTGGCGCGCGTGGCCGGTGGGGCCGGTGTCGATGTGGCATCCATGCAGCATGGCGGCAGCAGTGCCGATGTATGGGTCATGACGCATGGCGATGTCGACAAGACCACGCTGCTGCGCCCCGCGTTGACGCCGTCGGTGCTGGCCCAACGCACCCGCCAAGTCACCAGCCGCGCCGCAGAAAACCTGTTCTGGCTGGGCCGCTACACCGAACGCGCAGAAAATTCCGTGCGCCTGGCCCGGCTCACGCTGGAGAGCCTGGCCGGCGAAGACCAATCATCCCCCACGCTGCTGAGCTGGCTGGGCCAGATGGCGCTGAACAACAACCTGGTGCTGGCCGGTGTTCCGCCGTTGAGCACCGCCCCCCAGGCCCGACGCGTGTTTGAACGCTCGCTGATTGCCAGCCTGGGCAGCAGCGAACTGGCCACCAGCGTGGGCTACAACCTGCGCGCAGTACGCCTGGCGGGTGCTGCTGTGCGCGAGCGCCTGTCGCAAGAACACTGGAGCCTGATGCAGCGCACCGAAGACGCCTTCCTGCAGAGCTGTGCCCACACGCCCACCGGTGCCGACTACTCTGCACTGCATGCGCTGGCCGCCTTGAAACGCACCAGCGACCACCTGGCCGCCATCACCGGCCTTCAGACCGACCGCATGACGCGCGACGATGGCTGGCGCCTGCTGAGCATTGGCCGCCACGTCGAGCGCCTGGCATTTTTGTCGCATGCGCTGGCCACCGGTTTTGCCCACGGCGCTGTGCACCACGACGGTGGCTTCGAGGCCATGGTGGCGCTGTTTGACAGCACCATCACCTTCCACGGCCAGTACCAGCAAAGCCACGACATCGCGCCGCTGGTGGACCTGCTGGTGCTGGACCGCGACAACCCACGCGCCCTGGCCTGGGTGGCCCACACGCTGCGCGGCCGCCTGGCCAAACTGGCAGGCAGCGCACCCGACCAGTTGGGCCTGCTGTCGCACAGCGTGCCGGACCCCAGCGCATGGCAGCTGGAGACCCTTTGCGACCCGGGTGCAGATGCCAGCTACGCGGCGCTGACCGACCTACTGGGTGGCTGCAGTGAAGCCGCCTACCAAGTGTCCGAGGAAATCAGCGCCACCTATTTCACGCACTCCGGCGAGGCCGGACAAAGCCTGGGCGCCTAGACGCAAGAGGCCGGCCATGCAACTGCACATCACCCACGAGACCTGCTACGACTATGTGCCGGCCGTGGACATTGCCCAGCACATGGCCTACCTGCAGCCGCTCAACACCGCCACCCAGCAGGTGCTGAGCCACACGCTGTCCGTGAGCCCCGAGCCTGCCCAGCAAACCACGGTGCAGGATGTGTATGGCAACACGCGCGCTTTCTTCGCGCTGCAGGCTGCGCACACCCAGCTGCACGTGGTGGCCCACAGCCTGGTGGCCACCCAGGCGCCGCCGCAATGGGACAACACGGTGCCCTGGGAGCAGGTGCGTGAAGGCTTCCGCTATAGCGCCGCCACACCCTTTGATGCCGCGGCCGAGTTTGTATTTGCATCGCCTTACGTACCGCGCCATACGGATTTTGCGGACTATGCGCGCGCCAGCTTCAGTGCCCAGCCCACGCTGCTGCTGGCTGCGCGCGACCTGATGCAGCGCATCTACCACGACTTCACGTACGAGAGCCATAGCACCGAGATCAACACCCCCGCCCGCGAGGCGCTGGCCCAGCGCACCGGCGTGTGCCAAGACTTTGCCCACATCATGATCGCCTGCCTGCGCGCCTACGGCATGCCAGCACGCTATGTCAGCGGCTACCTGCTGACGCACCCCGCCCCCGGCCAGCCGCGCCTGGTGGGTAGCGACGCATCGCACGCCTGGGTATCGGTCTACCTGCCCGATGCACGGGCCGGCGCCGTCGGCGGACGCTGGTGCGATTTCGACCCCACCAACAACCGCGACGGCTGGGGCAGTCCCGGCGAAGACTATGTAACGCTGGCGCTGGGCCGCGACTACGCCGACGTGTCGCCGCTGCGTGGCGTCATCCACGGCGGAGCCAACCACCGGCTCAAGGTGGCCGTCACGGTGGAGCCGGTTGACACCGGGCCGTGGGCGGGCCAGAGCCAGGGTCAGAATCAGTCACAATCACAGTCCCAGACCTTTTAGGGCGCCTGCGAGGGTGCTTAACAGGGCGCGTAAGTCGCTACTCTTTTCATAGCGGCTTACGCTTTCCCCACGAGGGCTACAGCCGCATTTACGATAAATTCACCAGCCAAGGGGCCACCATGAACGTTTACGAAACCCTCACCAGCCTGGGCATCACATTGCCCCCAGTCGCCGTACCGGTGGCAGCCTATGTGCCTTTTGTACAGACCGGAAACCTGGTCTTCCTGAGCGGCCACATTGCCAAGAAAGACGGTAAGCCATGGGTGGGCCAGCTGGGTAAAAACATGGCCACCGAAGAAGGCAAGGCCGCCGCCCGCGCCATCGCCATCGACCTGATGGGCACGCTGCACGCCGCAGTAGGTGACCTGAACAAGATCAAGCGCATCGTCAAGCTGATGTCCTTGGTCAATTCGGCCGGCGACTTCACCGAGCAGCACCTGGTCACCAACGGTGCCAGCGAGCTGTTGGCCGAGGTGTTTGGCGACAAAGGTGCCCATGCACGCAGCGCATTCGGCGTGGCCCAAAACCCCATGGGCGCCTGCGTAGAGATCGATCTGATCGCCGAATTGACCTGAAGATATTGCCCCCACGCTCGCCCACTGCGTGTGGCCTGCTGCCCCCGAGGGGGCCGTTGCCGTCTTGGTGCGGCCCGGCGACGGCAGCGCCGCCAAGCGACGACCGGCAGCCTCTGGCCGCCGCACGGTCATCCTTCTGTAACTGAAACTGGCACACTGCAGCCATGCGCGTGAACTGTCTGGCCCTGCTGCTGTATGCACTGGCGCTGGTCTTCGCACCGCTGCCAGCCGCGGCCGCCCCGCCGGAGCCACTGCCGTCACCATCCACGGCCAGTTTCCCCGTTTTTGACCTCGACCCGGACGCCGCTGGCCGTCTGGACATCGGTCCGCGCATGGGTGTGCTGGTGGACGCCAGCCGCACACTGGCACTGGAGCAGGTGCGTGCGGCCCCCGTCGGGTGGGAACCCATCGCCCGCCAATCACCCAATTTCGGTTTCACACAAGACAGCTACTGGTTTCGCTTCCAGCTGCACAACCGCAGTAGCAAGCCGCTGGCACGCTTCATCGAGCTGCCCATCCCCTTCCTGGACGATGTGCGTCTGTTCCACTTTGCCGACAGCAAGCTGCTAACCCAGTACAGCCTGGGCGATGAGCAGCCCTTTGCCCAACGGGCGGTGCGCCACCGCAACTTCATCATGCCGGTGCAGTTGGCGCCGGGCCGCAACGACATCTACCTGCGCCTGGCCTCGGCCGGCACCGTAGAGGCCCCGCTGCGCGTTTGGGATCCGGTGGAGTTCCATACCGCCAGCAACGACGAGAACCTGGCCCAGGGCGCGGTGATCGGCATCCTGCTGATCATGGTGGTCTACAACCTGTTTGTGTTCGCCTCCACACGCGACATCAATTACCTGTACTACATCTGCTTCATCGCCAACTACCTGATGTTTCACCTGACGCTGACGGGCTACAGCTTCGCCTACATCTGGCCCCAGGCGGTGCGCTGGAACAGCTTTGCCATTTCCACCTTTGCAGCCAGCTCCGCGGTCTTCACCTGCCTGTTCACCGAAAGCTTTCTAAAGCTGCGGGGTTTCTCTCGGCCAGCGTTTTACGCGGTGCGGGCGATGATGGTGGGTAGTGCGGCGCTGTTCGTATTGAGTTTTGTACTTCCCTACAGCCTGACGATACGGATTGCCGCCGCCATTACGCTACCGATCACCATCACCGCGCTGCTGCTGGGCTATTGGCGCTGGCTGGCGGGTGCACGGTTTGCACGCTTTTACTGCCTGGCTTGGACTGCGATCCTGATCGGCATCATCGTGCTGAACGCCAGCAAGTTCGGCTGGCTGCCGATCAATGTGTGGACGGCAAACGCCTCGCAGATCGGCATCGTGATGCTGGTGATACTGCTGTCGTTCACGCTGGCCGACCGCATCAACAACGACCGCATGCTGCGCATCAACGCGCAAGCTGTGGCCCTGGTCCACGCACGCAAGGCCCGCGCGAGCCAGGCCGCCCTGATACGCACCAAGGAGCTGGCCAACCAGGAGCTGGAACAGCGCGTACTGTCCCGCACCAACGACCTGAACGCTGCCATGGAGCAGCTGAGCCAGGCCAACGCACGGCTGCAGATGCTATCCACCACCGATGGTCTGACCCAGATCGGCAACCGAGCCTACTTCGACGCGGCCGCCCTCATCGAGTTGCGGCGCGCGCAGCGGCAGCGCGGTGCAATGAGCATCATCCTGCTGGATATTGACCACTTCAAACGCATCAACGACACCTTCGGCCACCCGGCCGGTGACGCCTGCCTGCGCGCCCTGGCCGACATGCTGCGCCCGCGCATCGACCGTGCCGGTGACATACTGGCCCGCTATGGTGGCGAAGAATTCGTCATTGCGTTGACCGGCGTCAATCTACACGGCACCGTCGCACTGGCCGAAGAACTGCGAACCGCCACAGACCGTTTGCGTGTGGAGTTTGAGGGCAAACCGCTGCGAATCACGGCAAGCTTTGGTGTGGTGTCTGTCGTGCCGCAGGCCTCACTGGCTCTGGAGGACCTGGTGTCTGCGGCCGACCGCGCGCTCTATGACGCCAAACGCGATGGGCGCAACTGCGTGCGCCACACCACGATCGGCTGAACTTCCGTTCAGCGCAGCGACAGCGCGCCTTGGTGCTGTGCCGCCACGCGGAACACGGCCACCGATTCCTTCATGCGATCCGCCTGCTCGCGCAGACTCTCGGCAGCGGCGGCGCTCTGCTCGACCAGGGCAGCGTTCTGCTGCGTCATCTGGTCCAGGTTGCCAATGGCGTCGTTGACTTCGGCAATGCCGCTGCTCTGCGAGTGTGCGGCTTCGGTGATCTCGCCAATCACGTCGGCTACGCGGCGCACCGATTGCACGATCTCTTCCATCGTGGCACCGGCGTCGGTAACCAGCCGTGTGCCCGACTCCACCTTCTCTACCGACGTGCTGATCAGGCCCTTGATTTCCTTGGCTGCTGCGGCACTGCGTTGGGCCAGGCTGCGCACCTCGCTGGCCACCACGGCGAAGCCCCGCCCCTGCTCGCCGGCACGGGCAGCTTCCACCGCCGCGTTCAGCGCCAGTATGTTTGTCTGGAAGGCAATGCCGTCGATGACGCCAATGATGTCGGCTATCTTCTTGCTGCTGGCATCAATCTCCTGCATGGTGGCAACCACCTGGGTCACCACCGCGCCGCCGCGCTGCGCGACGGTAGAGGCGCTAGCCGCCAGAGCACTGGCTTGGCGCGAGTTGTCGCTGCTGTGCTGCACGGTGGCGGTCAGCGCATCCATGCTGCTGGCGGTGGCCTGCAGGTTGCTGGAGGTTTGCTCGGTGCGTTGCGCGAGGTCATTGTTGCCACTGGCGATCTCGGCACTGGCTACGGCGATGTTGTCGGTGCTCAACCGAACCTGCGACACCATGCGACCCAGCGAATCATTCATCGTCGCCAGCGAGCGCAGCAGGGTGCCGAACTCATCTTCCCGGCGCGTGCTGATCTGCGCACTCAAATCGCCCTCTGCAATGCGGGCCGCTATGTCATTGGCCTGGTCCAGCGGGTCGCGGATCGAACGCACCAGCCAGATCGTCCCGGTTGCAATCAGCGCCACGACCAATGCAAGGCCGATGAGTATGCCTACGCTATTGGCCTGGCGGCGGGCTTCGGTTTCAGTCTGTACGTCGACCAAGCGCCTCTCCTGCATCTTCACCAGTTCCTTCTGCGCGGCGATATAGCTCGACATGGCCGGGAGGTACTGGGCGTTGAGGATTTGCAGTGCATCGTCCCCTTTGCCCTCCGTGCGGGCAGCCCTGGCCTTCTCACGGAAGGCGATCACCGACTTGCGCAGGTCTGCAATCTTCTGTAGCTGAGCCTTGTCCACATCAGTCAGCGGCAGGCTCTCCAGCTGCTTTTGCATTTCTGATATTTCATTGGTGGTGGCGGTGACCGCATCCTTGAATGCTTGCGCAACACCCGGGTCACTGCTGACGATGATGGCATGGTTGCGCGCTGCATTGGTTTCTGTCAAACCATTCCAGCGTGTGGCGACTTGGACCAATTGATTGGCTACCAGTTGCTGCGCGCGGCCCTCGGCGAGGATGGCGCCACTGCGCACCAAGCCCACACTGGCTATGCCAACCAGCAACGCCAGGACAACGCCAATGAAGACCCACAGCTTGGTTGCGATTTTGAGGCGGTTAAGGTTCATCGTTGGTGCTCCTTTGGTCGACCCGCGCGGGCTTGTGGGGTTCTCGCCGAAGAATAGCACCAGAACTGTGCAAACAACAAGCACATCCTTGGCGCGCGGGCGCTATGTCAGCGCAACTTTGAAACTACCTGGTGGTCCACCGCGAACAATTGCGAAGCAGACACACGGTGGGGTGCAAGCTCCGCCAAGGGCAACAATACAAAGGCGCGCTGCCACATGCGTGGGTGTGGGATATGCAGGGCTGCGCTGGACACCTGCGCGTCTCCGTACAACAAGATGTCCAGGTCCAGCGTGCGGGGTGCGTTGCGGTAGGGGCGTTCGCGACCAGCATCGGCCTCAACGCTTTGCAAGAACGCCAGAAGCGCTGGTGCCGTCAGCGTGGTGTGCACCTGGACCACTGCATTGGTGTAATCGGGGCCGGTGGAATCTATCGGCGCCGTGCGGTAATACGACGAGCAGGCCGTCACGGTGGTGCCAGGTAGGCGGCCAATTTGGGCTGTGGCCTGTGCCAGCGCGGCAGCTGGGTCGCCCAGATTGGCACCCAGGCCCAGGTAGGCGGTCACGGGTTCCCGCATGGCTGAGCGGCCTTTCTCAGCTACCGGAGCCGCTCCCGCCACCGGCCTCACCACCCGCTTCGCCACCTGTCTCGCCATTACCGCCAGCGCCCTTGGCTGCGCCGGTACGGCGACGGCGGCGGCGTTTGCGCGGCGCACCGTCATCGCCCCCTTCTGGGTAGGCGGGTGCGGATTCTTGTGGCGCGTGGTCAGCGGGTGCTGCGGATGGAGTGCCCTCTGCGGCATGCCCCTCCGCCTTGGGCGCGCGCGCTACTCGTGCTGGGCGCTGGCGCTTTTGTTGCTCTTCACGCACCTGGTCTACCAGGTCCTGGCGCAGCGCGTCGCTGGCCATGCTGAATTCCTGCCACCAGTCGGCCAGCACTTCTTCGACCTCGCCGATATCGGCGCGCAGGCGCATGAAGTCGAACGCCGCGCGGAAGCGCGGCTGGTCCACCATGCCAAAGGGCGCGCTGCCAACGCGCTTCTCAAACCGGGGTTGCATGACCCATATCTCCCGCATGTCGCCGGCCAGCTTGCCGCCGCCGGACACATCGCCAATGCGGGAATGGAAGACCTCGTCAATCGCATCCATCAACGCGGGGTGCGAATGCTGGCGCTGCTCCACGCGGCGGGCCCAGCCGTCGCGCACATCAGCCCACAGCACGCAGGCCAGCAAAAAGCTGGGCGCCACGGGCTTGCCTTCGCCGACGCGGCGGTCGGTGTCTTTCAACGCGGCATTGACAAAGGGCTGGTCTGCGCGCTCTACCACCACATCCAGCAGGGGGTAGATGCCGCGGGCCATGCCCAGCTTTTTCAACTGCTCGATGGACGCCAGTGAATGCCCTGTCTGCAGCAGTTTCAGCATCTCATCGAACAGGCGGCTTTGCGGCACATCGGCCAGCAACTCCTGCGACTTGACCAATGGTGCCGATGTCTTGGTCTCCAGCGCAAAGCCCAGCGGGCTGAGCTTGGCGGCAAAGCGCACGGCGCGGATGATGCGCACCGGGTCTTCGCGGTAGCGGGTGGCCGCGTCGCCAATCATGCGGATGACGCGGTTCTTCACGTCCTTGAAGCCATTGTGGTAATCCACGACGATCTGCGTTTGCGGGTCGTAATACATGGCGTTGATCGTGAAGTCGCGGCGCACGGCGTCTTCTTCCTGCGGGCCCCAGACGTTGTCGCGCAACACGCGGCCCGTGGAGTCCACTGCATGCTTCATGCCGGCCAGCTCGCTGCGGCTGGTTTTCTCGTTGCCGGCCACCTGCTCGGCGGCGGCGTTGTCCAGGTAGGCGCGGAAGGTCGAGACTTCGATGACCTCGTGCTCGCGACCGCGGCCATAAACCACGTGCACGATACGAAAGCGACGGCCGATGATGAAGGCGCGGCGAAAGAGGCTCTTGACCTGCTCGGGCGTGGCATTGGTGGCTACGTCAAAGTCCTTGGGGCGCAAACCCACCAGCAAGTCGCGCACCGCGCCGCCAACGACATAGGCCTCAAAGCCCGCGTCTTGCAAGGTGCGCACCACGTTAAGGGCCCGCTCATCCACCAACGCAGGGTCAATACCGTGGGTTTCTACCGTCACATCCACCCGTTTGCCAAATTTGGGTTTTTTGCGGGATAGCGCGTCGGACGACTTGCTAATCAATTTGTCGATAAATTTTTTGATCATTCTTTTCTCATGCAGAACGGTTCTCTGCTCTTTCCATGGCGGGTTTTCGCCCGCCGTTTTCTCTCAGTCAAAACAGGTCAAGTATGCGCCATCCGCGCGCAAGGGCCAACGCGCGCAGGCGCTCGTCGGGGTTGGTGGCGACCGGTACCGAGGCCTTTTCAAGCAGCGGCAGGTCGTTCATGGAATCCGAGTAAAACGTGGTGTGCACCGTGTCCCAGTCCAGCCCGCGCGCCCGCAACCAGGCCTCGACGCGCACCACCTTGCCCTCCCGAAAGGACGGCACGCCCCGGATGGCGCCAGTAAACCAGCCGTTGCCGTCGGCGGCGGGTTCGCGCTCCAGCTCCACAGCGATCAGTTCGTCCACGCCAAAAGCCTGGGCTATGGGGCGGGTCACAAATTCGTTGGTGGCGGTGACGATGGCCACGATGTCTCCCGCCGCCTGGTGCTGGCGCACCAGCTCCAGCGCCTGGGGTTGTATGGCGTTTTGGACGCTAGCCCTCATGAAACGTGCGTAAGCAGCTACGGAATTGATAGCGCCCTGGCGGCGGATGGCTTCCGTAGCAAAACGCACATAGGCGTGCACATCCAGCGTGCCGGCTTTGTAATGCGCATAGAAGTCGTCGTTCTGGCGTTTGAATTCGACCGGGTCCACCCAGCCCTCACCAATCGTGAACTCGCCCCATGCGTGATCTGAATCGAAGGGGATCAGCGTGTGGTCCAGGTCAAAGAGTGCGACCCCCACGCGCGCCACTGCGTGTGGTTCGCTGCCCCCCGAGGGGGCCTTCGCGCCTTGGGACGGCCCAGCGGCGCTCATGCTTGGTATATCTGGCATCAATTGTTGTCCATCATGGATTTGATCAGCGGTATCGTGATGGCCCGCTGGGTTTGCAGCGCGTAGCCATCCAGCAACTCCAGCAGTTGCATCAGGTGTCCCAAGTCGCGGCTGAAGCGGGTCAGCATGTAGTCCATAACCTCATCGCCCAAAAACACGCCACGGGCGTCGGCCGCCTGGCGCAGCACGGCGCGGCGCTCGGGCTCACTCAGGGGCAGCAGGCTGAATATGTGGCCCCAGCCCAGGCGGGTGCGCAGGTCGTCACGCAGCTTCAGTTCTACCGGCGCAAACTCGCCGGCGGCCACCACTGGGCGTTGGTGGGTCTGCGCATTGATGAACCAGTTGAACGCAGCGTGCTGCTGCGCAGCTGTGTACAAGTGCACATCGTCCAGCAGCACGGCGGCCCAGGCTTCGTTGAACTCCGCAGGCTCCAGCACCGAAGCATCCATCCAGCCCACGCGGGCACCCTGCTCACGCAAGGCCTCGCGCGCCGCCTTGAGCAAATGGCTCTTGCCACTGCCTGTTGGCCCCCACAGATAAGTTGGCACCGGCGAGCGGTTGCTGGCAGTGGCCTTTGCACCCACCCACAGCTCCAAGTGGCGCACCGCAGCCACATTGGGGCCAGCACAAAAGTTGGCCAGCGTGGGGCCTGCAGACAGCCCTATATCCAATGCCAATTGCTTCATGGTCGGTTGTGCTCAGCCTTGGTACAAACGGCTGGACAGGTAGCCGGCGCGCACGCGGCGCACGGCAACCAGTATCACGGCACTGACTGGCAGCGCAATCAGTACGCCGACAAAGCCAAACAACTGTCCAAAGGCCAGCAGCGCAAAGATGACGGCCAGCGGGTGCAGGCCTATACGCTCACCGACCAATCGCGGGGTCAGGAAAAACCCCTCTACGATCTGCCCGGCACCAAAAACCACGGCCAGCATGGCCGCTGTTTGGCCCAGGCCAGACGTGGCCGAAAATTGCAACAAGCCGGCCAACGCGGCCAACACCAAGCCGATGCCAAAACCCAGGTAGGGCACGAAAATCGCCAGGCCGGTGAATATGCCAATGGGCAACGCCAGGTCCAGACCAAACAGGCCCAGGCCCACGCTGTAGAAGACCGCCAATATCAGCATTACCAGCAGCTGGCCGCGCAAATACTGGCCCAGCACCGAATCCGCTTCGGCCATGAAACTGTCGGTGGCGCCACGCAAGCGCGGCGGTATCAGGGCGCGCAATTGCCCGACCAAACGGTCCCAGTCCATCATCAGGTAAAACAACGCCACCGGAATCAGGATGGCATTGCCTACCAATGAAAACGCTACGCTTCCACCCAACTTGAGTGAGGTCAGCAAGGAGCCGACCACGTCCTCCACGTTGCCGTTGAGGTGGGTCACGATGAAGGACTTGATGCTTGCCACATCCAGCGCCACGCGTATGCCCCACTGGGCCAGCCACGGCTTCAGGCTGGTGTTTAAGCTCTCCATCAACAGCGGGAATTGCTCGCGCAACAACGGCAATTCCTTGGCGACGATAGGCACCATCAGCAGCAACACCGCGAGCACCGCTACGATAAAGACCAGTTCCACCAAAACCACCGCCAAAAGACGCGGAATGCGGCCGCGCCCCAGCTTGTCCAGCCAGTCCACCAGCGGGGTCAAGGCATAGGCCAGTACGGCCGCCACCACAAAAGGCGTCAGCACCGGGGCCAACAGCCACAGCACACATGCGAGCAGTGCGGCGATCAGGCTCCAGGCGACAAAAGTTTTTTGTGGAGGGGTGAATTGCATACAGAAACGACCGGGTGAACCCTTAAAATCTGGGCAAATTCTATCGGGCTCGCCTACGCGACCATGGCCCACCCCTTCAAATGACCGATTCAAGCACCCCCACTCCCCTGTCCTACAAAGCTGCCGGTGTTGACATTGACGCAGGCGACGCCCTGGTCGAACGCATCAAACCGCTGGCCAAGAAAACCATGCGCGAGGGCGTATTGGCCGGTATTGGCGGCTTTGGCGCGCTGTTTGAGGTGCCCAAGCGCTACAAAGAGCCTGTGCTGGTCAGCGGCACCGACGGCGTGGGCACCAAGCTCAAATTGGCATTTGAGTGGAACATGCATGACACCGTAGGCATCGATCTGGTGGCCATGAGCGTCAACGACGTGCTGGTGCAGGGTGCAGAGCCGCTGTTCTTTCTGGATTATTTTGCGTGCGGCAAGCTGGATGTAGATACCGCGGCGGCAGTCATTGGAGGCATTGCCAAAGGTTGCGAACTGTCCGGCTGCGCGCTGATCGGCGGCGAAACCGCCGAAATGCCCGGCATGTACCCCGCTGGCGAATACGACCTGGCCGGTTTTGCCGTTGGCGCAGTCGAGAAATCCAAGATCCTGACCGGCAAAGAGGTCAAGCCCGGCGACGTGGTGCTGGGCCTGGCCAGCCACGGCGTGCACTCCAACGGCTTCAGCCTGGTGCGCAAGTGCATTGAGCGCGCAGGCGCCAACGCCCCCGCCACGCTAGACGGCAAGCCCTTCAAGCAGGCGCTGATGGAGCCCACCCGCCTATACGTGAAGAACGTGCTGGCCGCGCTGGCCGCCCACCCCCATTCAGACGACGCCACTTCGCCCGGCGGCATCAAGGCCCTTGCCCACATCACCGGTGGTGGCCTGCTGGAAAACATTCCCCGCGTATTGCCCGACGGCACAGCCGCCCACCTCAAAAAGGGCAGCTGGCCGCAGACCGAGCTGTTTGCCTGGCTGCAAAAGACAGCGGGCATCGACGACATGGAGATGAACCGCACGTTCAACAACGGCATCGGCATGGTGGTGGTCGTAGCTGCAGCCAGCGCCGAGGCCTGCGCACAGACCCTGCGCGCTGCGGGCGAAACGGTGTACAGCATTGGCGTGATCGCCGAACGCGGCGATTCTGCGCCCGTCATCGTCGCCTGAACGGGCAAATTGCGGGCTGCAGTTGGTGCAGCGCATCTGGGCGGCCCCGCAGCTTGCTAGGATATTTATAGCTGCTTACGCGCGTCCCTAGTGGACTTGTGGCGTTTTTGGGTTCAGAATCCGGCCATCGAATGGTGGTGAAACGGGTTCCATGCCAGTAATCGCAGTGATCAATCGCAAAGGTGGCAGTGGCAAAAGCACGATGGCCACCCACTTGGCAGCCTGGCTGGCGCGCCAAGGCGCAGCCGTCATGCTGGGCGACGTTGATCGCCAACAATCCACCCGCACCTGGCTGAAACGGCGCAGTGCCGCGTTGCCAGCCATCGCGCCGTGGACCATTGACCAAAAAAATGTACTGAAGGTGCCGGTGGGCGTTACCCACGTGGTGCTAGACACCCCCGGTGGCCTGCATGGCTTTGAATTGGCCAAAGTCGTAATGGCCGCGCACGCCATACTGATCCCCGTCTGCAATTCCGTGTTTGACCGCGAATCCGCCGCCGCCTGCATAGCCGAGCTGATGGCCTTGCCCCGGCTGGCCAGCGGCCGCTGCAAACTGGGCATCGTCGGCATGCGCATCGATGCACGCACCCGGGCAACCCAAAGCCTGCGGGAATGGGCAGAAGACTTGAACCTGCCTTTTCTGGGTGTGCTGCGCGAAACACAGATCTATGTGCGCAGCCTGGACAGTGGTGAAACCATCTTTGACCAACGCAGCGCCGCCGTCCAGGCCGATCTGGACCAGTGGGCCCCCATCCTGCAGTGGCTGGAGCCCGTGACGCAGCTGCAGCCGGCCGCGCCAAAGCCACCACCGCCCCCCGTGGCCACACCTGCCCACACACCCCGCGCGCCCAGCCTGATGCCCGCGCAGGAGTCACTGGTGCACGGCAGCCGCCTGTCGGTGTTTTCGCCTGCCTTGTTGCGGCAGTAACCGGGGCCTGCGCGCCGTCGATGCCGCCAAAGGGACCGTGCTTCGCACGCAACCGCAGTCCGTCGCAACCCGGGTGAAAGTTCGCCAGCCCACGCCTACATTTCACCCATCGGACCGCTGTGGCCCGCCAATCGGAGAAGACCATGCTGCACCACTACCCTACCCAATTCAAGCTTGTTGCCCTCGCCTTTGCCGCGTTCATGACACTGGCGGTCAACGGGTCCATGCTGATGCACTTTGGCGAACTGGCGCAGGCCTCGCCCACTGCCATCACGCTGCCCACGGTTACCGTCTACGGACACCAGGCCTGATACAACCCCCTAGAGAAGCCCACCATGCGCACCAAAGCCCCCCGCACTCTATCCGTTGTTTCTGCGCTGTTGCTGGCCAGCGCTCTGGGCCTCGCAGTCGCCCCTGCGCAGGCCGCAGACTGGTTTGGGGGCAAGACCGTGGCGGGCTCCGGCCATGCCAGCAGCGTCAAGCGCGAACTCTCGCCCTTC
Source organism: Rhodoferax sp. ZS1R8 (assembly GCF_056521325.1). NCBI lineage: Bacteria > Pseudomonadati > Pseudomonadota > Betaproteobacteria > Burkholderiales > Comamonadaceae > Rhodoferax > Rhodoferax sp. ZS1R8. The sequence goes on from NZ_JBWMBA010000003.1 coordinate 23,787, forward strand.
CATGAAGTAACGGCCAATCTGCCGGGCAAGATCGAACTGATCCAGGGTGAGACCGAAGGGGTGGTCATCGAAGCCGACGACAACCTGCTGCCGCTGATAGAGACGGTGGTGAAGAATGGTGAACTGCATATCCGCCCGGTCAAGGGCATCAACTTCCCCGGCAGCACCAAGATCAAGATAACCCTCAACGTGCGCAGCATAGACAACCTGTCGCTGGCAGGTTCTGCTGACCTGACGGCGGCACGCCTGCAGGCCCCCAAGCTGGCGAGCAACATCGCAGGCTCGGGCAGCATCACGATCAAGGAGCTGCAAAGCGACAACCTGTCGGTGTCCATTGCGGGCAGCGGACGCTTCGAGGCCAACGGCGCGGCCAAGGCCCTGGAGGTCAGCATTGCGGGCTCTGGTGACGTCCGCACCGGCAAACTGTCGGCGCAGGACGTGAAGGTCAGCATTGCCGGATCGGGTGACGCCACGCTATGGGTGCGCAAAGGCCTCACAGTCAGCATCGCTGGTTCGGGCGATGTCCGCTACTACGGCGAAGGTGTGTTGCGTGATTCCTCCGCGATGGGCTCCGGCCGCGTCAGGCAGTTGGGGGCAACGCCTCCCGTCTAAATGAAAAGGGCCTCCAACGAGGCCCTTGTTTTTTGGGGACGGCGCCTGTGCGCGTTACAGCTCGCCGCGCAGCATCGCCAGCAAACGCCCAACCACCGCGCCCCCATCGGCGCGCAGGCCGTTGTGTTCGTACTCATTGGTGACCCACAGCCGCATGTTGGGCACCACGGCCGCCGTTTCTTCCGAAAACTCGCGGTGCACGTACATGTCGTCGTAGTAGACGGCGGCGGCTACCGGCACGGTGTTGCGCTTCAGACGCTCCACGTCGTACAGCTGGGGCCATGCCGCAGTGGCCGCCAGTATGTTGGCTGCATCCTTGAGTGGCCGCAATTGCGTGTACGCGTCCAGCATCCACGGGTAGACCGTCTCGCCAGTGAACAGCACAGGCTCCACACCGTCCAACGCGAACTCCGGGAACTCCGCCAGCAGGCGCTGGGCCGACCAGTTGCTGGCCGTGCCCTGGGTGTAGCAGGCTTCGTGCAGCAGCGTGTAGATGGGGTTGGTGTCAAAGGTCTGCATCTGCTCCAGATGGAACAGGAAATTCCAGTTCAGCACCGTCTGGCCCAGAGCGCCACTGACGAACGCTTCTTCCAGCAGGTAGTGCACCGCCTCAAAGCCACCGCCCATGCCCAATTGCAAGCCCAACTGCAGGAAACGCTGCACGGTCAGGTCGCCGCCACCGGGCAAGCGCACGGCATGCTCACGCAGATGGTCCACGATCTTGCGGACCAGCGCGGCATCACCCGGATAGCGCTGGTAGTACAAGCGATTCTTGTCGGCCACGCGGCGGTAGGTTGCGCGGTACACATCGTCGGCCGGGCGCGTCAGAGACGCAATGCCACCGGTGATCAGCACCTGCTTTAACCCCTCGGGGGACGCGCTGAGGTAGCGCATGGCGCAAAAACCGCCGTAGCTCTGCCCGAGGATGCTCCAGGGCTGGTTGCCGATCAACCGCTGGCGGATGGCCTCGGCATCGCGCACGATGTTGTCGGCCCTGAAATGCATCAGGTAGTCGGCCTGGGCCTGGGGGCTGGCCATGCTGGCCAGTGTTTGTGCCGTGATGGGGGTAGACCGACCAGTGCCCCGCTGGTCCAGCAACAGCACGCGGAAGTCTTGCAGCGCCCGCATGATCCAGCCGCTGTCGGCCGTGGGGCGTGGCGAACCAGACCCCGGGCCGCCCTGGAAGTAGACAAGGTAGGGCAGGTTCGCCTCTTCCTTGCCCGGCGCAACCACCTCGCGGGCATAGACACTGATGGTCTGGCCGGGTTGGGCGTAATCCAGCGGCAGTGCAAACGTATGGTCGCGCAAGACCATGCCGGGAATGCGGTAGCTAGTGTCCAAGGCGCAAAACCCTACTTTCCAGAGATTTCGCGGAAGAACGCATCAGGCGATGGCTTGCGCTGCAGAAAGGCTTCAACCAATTCCGACGGTGCCCGCTCGCCACCACTCTCCAGAATCAGCTTGCGGTAGCGTGTGCCCAGTTTGGTATCCATGACATTGCTGCCAAAGGCCGAGCGCATGTCCAGTGCAAGCACTTCCGACCACATATAGCCGTAGTAGCCGGCCTGGTAGCCACCCATCACGTGTCCAAAATTGGCGGGCACCATGGTGCCGGGCTCAAAGCCCAGCGGCGTTTTGCCTTCCAGCTCTGCCCAGGTTTGCATGGGGTCGACCACGGTGGGCGCGTGCAAAGCCATGTCCCATGCCGCATACAAACGCTGGCGGGCGTACGTGATGCCCTTGCCAAAGGCGCGTGACGCATTCATGCGCTCCATCAGCTTGGGGTCAATTGGTTTGCAGGTGGGGCACACCTGTGCAAACAAGGCCAGGGTCTCAGGCCGGCGCGACCACTCTTCGTACATCTGCGACGGTGCTTCGACGAAATCGCGCTTCACGCCAGTGCCGGCATTCAACACGTAGCGGGTCTTGGACAGCACGCCATGCATGATGTGGCCGAACTCGTGGAACAGCGTCTCCAGCTCGCGCTGGTCAAAGCCTTCGCGGCTGAAGTTGGTCACCAGCACTGATACGGGTGTGCGCCCTGCCACCATCGACACGCCGCGCACCGGAAAGGCCGCCGCATGCTTGTATTTGCCGTCACGCGGGAACAGGTCCAGGTAGAAGCTGGACAGGTATTTGCCGCTGGCTGTGTCGAAGACGTCATAGCCGCGCACATCGGCCTGCCACACGGGCAGGGTCGTGTTGGCCTTGAACTGCACGCCGTACAGTTTGCTGGTCACTTCCATCATCCACGCGATCGTCGGGTCGGTGGGAAACTGGGCGCGGACTTCCGACTGGTCCACGCTGTAGCGCAGCTTCTTGAGGCGTTGCTGGTAGAACGGCACGTCCCAGCGTTTGAGCATGGCATCCTTGTCGCCCGTTGTCGCGACTTTTTCCATGCGCAGCTCGTCCAGTTCCTTGCGCTCCAACGCCTCAACCTTGCCTTGCACGTCTTCCAGGAAACGGGTCACGGCCACTGCCTTACCGGCCATCCTGCGCTTGATCGTCCAATCCGCAAAATTGGTTTCACCCATCAACTGCGCCAACTCCAGGCGCAGCTTGACGGCTTCTTGCAGCAGGCCCAGGTTCTCCTGGCCGCCACGCTGTTGGAATGCAGTCCAGAACGCCTTGCGGGTAGCTTCCACCTGCACGTTGTTCATGATGGCATCGAACTCCGGGTAGTCCAGGCCAAACAGGTAGTTGCCCTCAGCATCCTTGGCGCGGTTGACCAGTGCGCTGGGCAGCATGCCTTGGAGCGCGGCTTCGGAAAACGCCAGCTTGGTCTTGGTGTCGCGCACGTTGCGCGCAAAGTCTTGCGACAGCTTGTCCAGGCGTTCAAAAATCACCTTGGCCTGCTCCCGCTTTGCGGCTGGCAGGCTAACCCCACGCTCTTCAAAGTCGTCCAGGATACTCTGGCGCGCCATGGCGTCGACTGCATCGGTGGTCTTCAGCGCCTTGACGCGCTGGAACAGGGCTTCGCTTTGCAGGTATTCGTTGGGCAAGGCCGACAGCAACAGATCACAGGCTTCAGCGGCCTTGCGCACCTCGGGGTCGGGGCTGGTCTCGGACAGCAGGCCGATAGGGCCGCCTATATCCTGCAAGCCCATGTCCAATACGTTCCAGGCATGCAACACGGTCTTGGTGTTGACCCGTGCCATCGGCAAGGCTTTGATCTTCTCGATCTGGCTGCGGGCCTGGGCGATGCTTTGCTCGCACAGCTTGGGGATGGCAGCCGCCGTGGGCTGGGCGATCACACCGCGCATGGTTGGCGCGGCGGCCATGGCTTGATAGGGTAAAAAGCACGCGGCTAAGGCCGCAAGCACCGTGGTTTGAAGCTTCATGGCAATCCTGAAATCGGGTTGAGAAAGGGATTGACCGGCTGGTGCCGGCAGACCCCAGACCGCCTTCTGGGCGCTAGGGCTGCGGGATTATAGGCAGCGACCCACGCAACGGCGGAGCGCGTGGAGATCAAATATGGTTCAGGAGCGCCGCAAGGCATCTACCCAGTCGGCGATGGCGTCCAGGTTGACCTGGTCATCCGCATGCACCAGGTAGCACTCCAGGTCTGACAGGGCCAGTTCGATATGGCCCAGTTCCGCATGGGCCAGGCCGCGGTCGCGGTACTCGGGCCAGGATTTGGGCAGCAGAATTACCAGGCGCTCCTGCACGGCCAGCAGGCGCTGCCAGTCGCTTTGGGACTTGTGGATTTCCTTGAGGTTGCGCAGCATGCGGGCAATGATCTCGCGCGACGGGGCTGTTTGCAGGTACAGGCCCAGCGGCGTTTCCAGCTCATCGTGCAGTCCGCTGCGCTTGCGGTAAGGCTCCAGCCGTTCTGATAGCTCTTCGCGGCTCAAGGATTTACCGGTGAGCGGGTCTATCACCACCTGCCCCATCGGCAAGTTGACCTTGACCAAAAAATGCCCTGGGAAGCCCACGCCCCGCACAGCCAACCCCAGGCCCTGGGCCAGTTCCATCCACAGCACGGCCAGCGCAATCGGTATGCCACGGCGGGTTTGCAGCAGGCGGTGGACAAAACTGTTGTCCGGGTCATAGAAGTCGTTGGCGTTGCCACCGAAACCTAAGTCCTGAAAGAAGAATGTGTTCAGCACCCGCAGCTTTTGCACCGGGCCCGTATCGGTGGCCAGGCGCCGGCGCACGCGGGCCAGCAACTGGTCGACCTCGCCCAGCACCGTCTGCACATCCATATCGGGGTATTCGTCGTGCGCCAGGCAGACGGCGGCCTCGAACAGCGCAAACTCGCTATCGCTTTCGACCAGAGACGCAAAGTACTCCAGTGGCGTGGGCTGTTCAAAGCACAGGTTCATGGCAACAAACCTTTCTTTCTTGCGCTAGCGCCGCAGCAGCTGCCTCACATTGAGTCCCGCCGCCCAGATCGCTCCAAAATAGATAGCAATACCACCAGTTATGTAGAGAGCCAGCAGTCCAATACGCTGTAGCTTCTCCGCCTTCAGGGCCACCCACGACACAGAGCCGTTGGCCCACATCAAAAACACAGCCAGCAAGGCACTGGCCGCCAACACCTGCAGCGCAAAACGCCCCCAGCCGGGTTGAGGAACATAGGTGCCACCGCGCACCAGGCCAATCAGTAGCCACAGCGCGTTGCACAAAGCCCCTACGCCAATCGCCAGCGCCAGACCCGCATGGGCCAACAGCGGCACGAACACAAGGTTCAGGCCCTGCGTAATCACGAGTACCGCAATACCGATCAGTGCCGGTGTCTTGATGTTCTGGTTGGCGAAGTAGCCTGGCGTCAATACTTTGATGGCCACCAGGCCCAGCAGGCCGGAGCCGTAGCCCATCAACGCGGTCGACGTCTGCAAGACGCTTTCGTCAGTATATGCACCGTTGTGAAACAACACCGCCACCAGCGGCTGCGAAAATGTAACAAGCGCTACGGCGCTTGGCACCGCTAACAAGACCACCAGGCGTAAGCCCCAGTCGATCATCTGCGAGAACTTGTCGTGGTCCTGGGCAGCCTTGGCCGCAGCCAACTGCGGCATCAGCACCACGCCCAGTGCCACGCCCAACATGGCGGTCGGAAACTCCATCAGCAAACTGGCGCCGTTCAGCCATGACACCGACCCGACCGCCAAATGCGACGCGATCTGCGTGTTGATGATGAGGGAAATTTGTGACACGCTTACGCCCAGCAAGGCCGGCCCCATCAGGTGTACTATCTTTTTGGTAGCAGGATCGGCCCATGCTGCGTGGGCTGCAGCCCAGCTAAGCCTGACCTTTGGGGCCAGGCCCATGCGCCACAGCGCCAGCAATATGGCCCCCAGTTGCAGCACGCCACCCAACATCACGCCGGCGGCCATCGCGTAAATGGGTTCGATGCCCATCTGTTTGAACCAGGGCGCGCCAAACCAGGCTGCCGCAATCATCGACACGTTCAGCAACACGGGCGTGGCTGCCGGAATGGCAAAATTTCTCCAGGTGTTGAGCACCCCCGCGCCCAGTGCAACCAACGACATGCATGCGATGTAGGGGAACATCCACCGCGTCATAAGCACCGCAGCGTCAAAGCCTTCTGGTGGCAGGCCGCTGGCCAATATGTAGACCAGCACTGGGGCACCCACTATGCCGAGGATGCAGGTCACCAGCAGTGACATGGTCAGCAGCGTGGCCACGGCATTGATCAGTGCGCGGGTGGAAGCTTCGCCCTCTTGCTCCTTGTTGCCAGCCAACACCGGCACAAATGCCTGGCTGAATGCACCCTCGGCAAACATGCGGCGTAACAAATTGGGGATGCGAAACGCCACCCAAAACGCGTCTGTCAGGGCGCTGACGCCAAAGATGGAATTCATCAGCACGTCGCGCACCAAACCGGTGATACGCGAGGCCAGCGTGAGTACGGAAACGATGGAGGCGGATTTGATAAGGCTCACGACGGGAGTGTAGCCCGCAAGGCGGGCCCGTCGGCATGCGCCCGCCACACGGCTGGGTTAAGCGCCGCCGTATAGCTTGATGCCCTGGAGCCCCCCGCCGGTTTGCCCGCTCAGGCCCAAAATGCTACAATCGCGGGCTTTGCTGGCATCATCCTCAGACACAAGGAATATTTACTATGGCATCTACAAAACCCAAGAAAAAGAACCCGCGCCTGGCGTCGGGCCGTAAACGCGTCCGTCAGGACACCAAAATCAATGCAGCAAACACCTCTTTGCGTTCCAAATACCGCACCGCGGTGAAGAACGTTGAGAAGGCAGTTCTGGCCGGCGACAAGACCAAGGCCACCGAACTGTTTGCGAAGATGCAAGCCGTGGTTGACACCGTGGCTGACAAGGGCATCTTCCACAAGAACAAGGCAGCACGCGACAAGAGCCGCCTGTCCACCAAGGTGAAAGCCTTGGCCGTCGCAGCAGCGTAAAACCTGCACGCCTGATCACTCAGGCAACTCGCACGAATTCCCGTAAAAAGGAATTCGCCGTTTGCACCGGGTGCGCTGCCAGCAAAGCAAAAAAGCCGTTCATTGAACGGCTTTTTTGTTGCCCGCTTGGTTTCGCCGCCGGGCCGCCCCAAGGCGTGGACTTGGGGTTTGCCAAGCGCACCCCCTCGGGGGGCAGAGAGCCACACGCTGTGGGCGAACGTGGGGGCTCTATCCTTCAGGTTTGATTTCAGGCCGCGTCTCGCTGACCTGCAGCTCGTTGTCCTTGGCAAAATTCAGGCAAAAATCCCAGGCCATGACGTCGTAGTCGCGCAAGTCGCGGTGGATGATGACGCACTTCTGGTTGCCGATGGATGTGGGCACGCACCAGGGCGAATAACCCAAGTGGCTGCCGGGTTGGGGGCCGCCCGGGCGAAATTGGCTCATGACACCAGCCAGACGCTCTGCCCAGTCGCTGGGCCTGAAGGTCTTTCCGCTGCGGGTCACTCCCAGGATGAAGATTTCTTTAGAAGACGTGTCGGGCATGGTGTTGTCGGCAACTGGTGGTTTGCGGCATGCAAACAGAGCGGTTGCGACGCGCATGGATTTTATCTGAGACAGGGCTACACAAGGCTGACGCGGTCAGCAAATACCGTGCCCATAACCAGTGCGGCGCAACATCACAGTGATGCCAAACTATCAAATAACTGCTGCAGTGCAGCGCCTAGAATCCATTTCAACAGCCCGTCACCCCGACACCGCGGGCTGCACTGTTCAACAACGACACCACCGACCCAGGAGTTTTTTCACATGACCGCAGCTGCATCCGCCACGCCCACCTCACCCCACGTGATGAACACCTACGGCCGTCTGCCTGTCGCACTGAGCCATGGCCAGGGTTGCCGCGTGTGGGACGTGAACGGCCGCGAGTACCTGGACGCGCTGGGTGGCATCGCCGTCAACACACTGGGGCACAACCACCCCAAGCTGGTCGCCGCACTGCAGGACCAGGTTACAAAACTGATCCACACCTCTAACTACTACCACGTGCCGCTGCAAGAAGAGCTGGCCAGCCTGCTGGTCGAGCGCTCCGGTATGACAAACGTGTTCTTCTGCTCCACCGGGCTTGAGGCCAACGAATGCGCGTTGAAGCTGGCCCGCAAGTTTGGCCATGACAAGGGCATTGAGCGCCCGGAGATCGTCGTCTACGAAAGGGCCTTCCATGGTCGCTCCATCGCCACGCTGAGCGCTACCGCCAACCCCAAGGTGCAGGCTGGTTTCGGCCCGCTGGTGGAAGGCTTTGTGCGCGTCGGCATCAACAATATCGACCAGCTCAAGGCCGCCACGGCCAACAACCCGAATGTGGTGGCAGTGTTCTTTGAAGCCATTCAGGGCGAAGGCGGCATCAATGAAATGCACATGGACTACCTGCGCGACGTGCGAAAGCTGTGCGATGAGCGCGACTGGCTGCTGATGATTGACGAAGTGCAATGCGGCATGGGCCGCACCGGCAAGTGGTTTGCCCACCAGTGGGCCGGTATCAAACCGGATGTGATGCCACTCGCCAAAGGTCTGGGCTCTGGCGTGCCGGTCGGCGCGGTCGTAGTCGGCCCCAAGGCCGCCAACATTTTTGCGCCCGGCAACCATGGCAGCACTTTTGGCGGCAACCCGCTGGCCATGCGCGCCGGTGTCACGACCATCCGCACGATGGAAGAAGAGAACCTGCTGGCCAATGCCGCCACGGTGGGCGAACACCTGAAGACTGCGCTCAAAAAAGGGCTGGCATCCGAGCTGGCCAGCGGCGCCGTCAAGGAAATCCGTGGCAACGGCCTGATGCTGGGCATAGACCTCTCCAAGCCCTGCGGCGCTCTGACCCAGCGCGCGTTGGACGCGGGCCTGCTGATCAGCGTTACCGCCGACACCGTGGTGCGCCTGGTGCCATCGCTGATTTTGACGACGGCAGAGGCCGACCAAATCGCGGCTATCCTGTGCCCCCTGATCTGTGCATTGTTGAAAGAGCAAACGCCATGAATCCCCTGACCGGCATTCCCAGCACGGTTCCCAAAGGTGCGCCGCCCGTGCGGCATTTCTTGCAGTTCACCGACCTCACTGCGGACGAGATCCACTACCTGATGGACCGTGCCGCTTTCATCAAGAACAAGTTCAAGACCTTTGTGCGCCACCACTCGCTGGTGGACCGTACGCTGGCCATGATTTTCGAGAAGGCTTCTACGCGTACGCGCGTGAGCTTCGAGGCCGGCATGTACCAATTGGGCGGCAGCGTGGTGCACCTGACCACGGGTGACAGCCAGCTGGGCCGCGCAGAGCCGATTGAAGACAGCGCCAAGGTCATCAGCCGCATGACCGACATCGTGATGATCCGTACGTTTGAGCAGACCAAGCTGGAACGCTTTGCTGCGCATTCGCGGGTGCCGGTCATCAACGGGCTGACCAATGAATTCCACCCTTGCCAGATCCTGGCGGACATCTTCACCTACATCGAACACCGGGGCCCTATCCAGGGCAAGACCGTGGTCTGGGTGGGCGATGGCAACAACATGGCCAACACCTGGCTGCAGGCCGCCGCGATTCTGGGCTTTCACCTGCGCGTAAGCACTCCGCGAGGCTATGAGCTGGATGAGAAAGTGGCCGTCACCCCTGATGGAATGGGCGTAGGCAGCTACAAAGTTTATAGCGACCCGCTGGAGGCCTGTAAGGATGCCGACCTGGTCACCACCGATGTGTGGACCAGCATGGGCTTCGAGGCCGAGAACGAAGCGCGCCGCAAGGCCTTCACCGCATGGTGCGTCAACGCCGAGATGATGGCCGCGGCCAAACCCGACGCGCTGTTCATGCACTGCCTGCCCGCCCACCGCGGTGAGGAAGTGGACGCCGACGTCATAGACGGCCCGCAGTCTGTGGTGTGGGACGAAGCCGAGAATCGCATGCACGTGCAAAAGGCACTGATGGAATACCTGCTCTTGGGCCGCCAGGAGTAGTGAATCTTTTGGGGGGCAGCGACCCGCGCAGCGGTGGAGCGTGGGGGCTACGTAACTATTCGTTACGAATCCCCTGCTGGGCAATCACCGCCCCTAGCGTCGCAACATCCTGGCGCATGCGGTTGGCCAGCCCCTCGGGCGATGAGCCCACCACCTGCCAGCCCTGTGCAAACAGGCGTTGGCGCATCTCGGGGCTGCGCGTAATGCTGCCCACCAAGGCGGCCAGCGTGTTGACCACGGCGGGTGGCATCGTCGTGGGTACCGCCACCGCATTCCACACTTCCAGATCAACCCCTTTGACGCCCAGCTCTGCCAGGCTGGCCAGCTCGGGCACCAGCGTGCTGCGGCCCGCCGATGTGACGGCAATTGCCTTCAGCCGGCCGGCCTGCACCTGGGGCATAGCCAGCCCCGGCGGCAAGAGTGCGAGCTGGATCTGCCCACCCAACAGCGCATTCACCACCTGGGGGTTACCCGGGTAGGGCACGTGCACGGGGGCCAGGCCGGTTTTGGCCTTCAGCAATTCCATGCCCAGGTGCGCCACCGTGCCCTGCCCCGGCGTGCCATAGCTCCAGCTGTTGCCGGCCTGCAAACCAACCTTGATGAAATCCTGCGCCGCGCCGGTGTAACTGGCCGGCACCACCAACACCAAAGGGGCCGTCGCCAACAGCGACACCGGCAGCAAGTCCTTGAACGGGTCATAGGGCGTCTTGGCGTTGAGCAGCTTGGCAATCGTCAGGTTGCCATTGATCATCAGCCCCAGCGTGTGGCCGTCCGTGGACTTGGCGACGATGTCGGCCGCGATATTGCCGCTGGCACCGGGCCGGTTGTCCACGATGACCGGTTGCCCCAAGGCCTTGGACAAGGGCTCTGCCAACGCGCGCGCCGTCAGGTCCGGGCTGGAGCCACCGGGGAAGCCCACCACAATGCGCACCGCTTTGCTGGGCCAGGGTGGTGTGGAAGCCGCTCGGGCCTGCACCGCGGCCAAACCGCCCAGGGCCAGAAATGTACGTCGCACGATCGCCATATTCGTCTGCTTTCTTGCTTGTTAACCGCGGTAGAGCCAGGGAACGTCCAACACACGCTCGCCCAGCAGCCGCATCGCCACATCGCGCCCCCAGCGCACGACACCCGTGGCATGAAAAATCTCGCCGTTGCGGAGGGACCGGGCCTGCACGCGCGCATTGCGCTGCCAGCGCTGCTGGGCATAGTGCTGCAGCCGTTCGGCCATGGACAGCCCGCCCTGCGCCAAAGCGCCCTGCAGGCAGGCCGCGTCTTCCATCGCCATGCCAGCGCCCTGGGCCATGTAGGGCCGCATGGGGTGGGCCGCATCGCCCAGCAGCGCCACGCGGCCTTGCGCCTGCTCGTGCGCGCCTGCCATCGGGGGGCGGTCGCACAGCACCCACAGGCCCCAGTGGGGGATGGCTGCGACTAGGTCCTGCATGGGACTGCACGTGCCCGCCATGGCGGTCTGCACATCGCGCGCGGCGGCGGCGTGGTCCCAATCCTGCACACTGCTTGCACCGACGGCACCCTCCACAATGACCACGACATTGAGGTAAGTGCCCGCGCGCACCGGGTACTGCACCACATGCAGTCTGGAGCCAAGCCACACGGTGACATCCTGGCTGCGCAGCGCGGCCGGCAAATCAGCTTGTGCCACCATCGCGCGGTAGGCCAAATGGCCAGTGACGCGCGGTGCGCCGAGCTGGGGCAGCAGCTGTTGGCGCACACTGCTCCACAAACCGTCCGCACCCACCAGGGCATCACCCACCCATTGCAAGCCCTGGTCGGTCTGCACCTGAACGGCGTTACCGGTGTCAACGAACGATGCCAGACGCTGCCCACTGTGCAGCACCGTGCTGCCCTGCTGCACCACGGCCGACAGCAGCATGCGGTGCAGGTCGGCACGGTGGATGGTGGCGTACGGCGCGCCATAGAGCGTGCGCGTGCGTTCGCCCAGGCGCAGGCAGCCCAGTTCGGCACCATCGGCAGCCGAGCGTACGCGCAGCACGTCCGGAAACGCCGCCACCTGCGTCAACGCCGGATCCAGCCCCCAGCCCTGCAACACGCGCACGACATTGGGGCCCATCTGTATGCCGGCACCCACCTCGCCAAACGCCGGCGCACGCTCCAGCAACTGCACCACCCAGCCCGCGCGCGAGCAGGCCAGCGCGGCCGCCAGGCCACCGATGCCACCACCGGCGATCAGAATTTGTTTGTCGTCCACGACCTCGTCTTGCATGGGGATATTGTCATCGCAGCGGAGGCGATACTACGGCCCGTGAATCACCACCTGCCCGCCACCGTGCTGCTACCCAGTGCGCAACGCCGTGTGCGCCAAGCCGGTGTTGGCCTGGTGATCGCAGGCCTGCACTGCGCGGGGCTGTTCGTGTGGTGGACTGCAGGGCCGGCCTTGCAATGGGTTCGCACCGAAGCGCGCCTGCCGACCATCGCAGTATGGCTGCCGTTGCCCGTAGCGGTGGACACCAAACCGGCGACCATCCCAAGCCGGGAGCCCCGTACACCGCACCTGCGGGCTGACCCGAAAATCGTCTCGCCGGAGCGTCCGGTGGGGGACGCATCTGCAGCACCAGTCTCGGATGGCGTCGTGGCACCCAGCGAGACGCGCGCTACCGCCGAAGCGCAACCTGCAAGCCCGGGCTCACTGAACCTGACACTGTCCCGCAAGGACATCGCGTCGGTGGCACCGCGCAGCTTTGCAGAGCAGTCCCCCTTCCATGGCCGCCTGCCCGCGACGGTGGAGCGGCAGATCGCCAGCGCGGCTGCGGCAACGGGCCCGTGGACCGAGGAGCGCGTGGACCACGACCACATCCGCTTTCGCCGAGGCAACACCTGCGTGATGATGCAGCGCCCGCGGGCTGCCAGCATTGATCCGTTCAGCGAAGCAGCGGCGCGGCTGCCGTGGCGGGCCAATGTGGCGGACTGTGCGGACTGAAAGCTGGCGGTCCGGGCAATCGCAACGCCCCATGGGGCCTGTCTCCGCACGTTGGCCGCCGAAATTCACTATTGTTTTGATAGCGGCTTACGCTCTCTGCACGGGGGCTACAGCCAGATTTGCCATATATACACCCCGTCAGACGGCCTTTTTGGTGCTTCAGCGGCGGGCCGGCAGCGCAGAATCTGCTGATGCACCCACGCACTTGCCTGCCCGCCCGCGCCCTGACCGCCCTTGTGGCCGGCCTGCTGCTGTGCCATGTGCCTCTGGGCTCGGCAGCAGAGAAGCTCAACCGTGTTGTTGTCCGACAGGCCCTGCTCGACCTCACGGTGGAGCTGCGCCAGGTCCGCGAAGGCCAGGAAGACGAGGACAATGCGGAGTCCGGCGGTGGCGCCTACACGGTGGGCACAGCCGGCAGCCGTCCCGTGGACTTTGCGCCGCAGTACGTGCGGGTGCGCAATGGCGAAAAGGCCAGCTTGCACATCAACCAATCCATGCCTATGCAGTGGGTGCAAAAGATCGAATCGCAAAGCGCCACGCTCAGCGCGGCCGGCACGTCGGCTAGCAACACCTCCGGCGGTATCACGCAAGCGGTGACGTGGATGGAATCAGGGCAGAGCCTGACGGTCACGCCGCATTGGCCGGGTGGCCAGCAGGCGGTGCGGGTCGAGATCGAGGCGCAGTCTTCGGCCGTGGACGAACGCATCAGCTCTGACCTGCCGGCCACCCAGCGCCAGCGCTACACCAGCACGGTCAGCGCGCCGCTGAACAAATGGGTCACGATTGCCAGCAGCGGCAAACCGGCGCGGGCCGGCAGCTACAGCAGCGCCGGCAGCAGCGAAGGCCGGAGGCTGGTGCAGATTCGCGTATCGCGCGAGCCTTGAACGCTAGAGACAGAGTTCGCGCAGCGCCGCCAGATCCACAATCTCCAGCGCCCCACGCTGCACACGGATCAGATCGCGGGCTTTCAGGTCATTCAGTATCTGGTTCGTCGTCTGGCGCGACACGCCAATCATCAGCGCCAGCTGCTCCTGCGTGATGGCCACTGTGCGGCGCGAGCTGCCCTCGTCCGCACCCTGGCCGTAGCCCTGGGCCATCTGCACCAGGCGGCGCATCACGCGCGTGGCGGCGGGCAGCACGGCCTGCTCTTCCATGTTGATGAAGGCCATGCGCAGCTTGTCGGCCATCAGCAGGGCCAGGTCACGCCAATGCTGCGGGTGGGCGTGCAGCCAGGCCTGCAGCGCCTCGTGCGGCACCTGCAGCAGCGTGCTCGGTTCGGCGGCGTGGGCATCGTGCGTACGCGTGGAGCCGTCAAACACCGAGATCTCGGCAAACCAGGTGGGTGGGGTCAGCAGGATCAGCAAGGCCTCTCGCGTGTCCTCCTGCTGCGCCTCCACCAGGCCCGACACGCGGATGGAGCCGCGCACCAGTGCGTACAGCCCGCAGGGTGGCCCGCCGCGCAAAAAGAGCGCATCGCCGGTCTGCAGCTGGCGCAGCTTGGCCATGTCCAGCAGGGCATCCGAAAACGCATCAGGCAACTGGGCGAACCAGCGGCCGGCGCGCAGCGTGGGCAGGTAGGGAGTGATGGCAGACATCAGGGTTTGCACCAATCTTGCAAAACAGGTTGTGTCGGGTACTTGACAGACACCCAGTATGCAACGGCCAGATGATGAAGGCATTGTCAATTACCTGGGCCCTCCACCATGAAAACCCTGACCGACCACCTGAGCCAATACGCCGCCTACCACCAAGACGGCCGCAATGTCGCCACCCACTTTGTCGGCATCCCGATGATCGTGGTGGCGGTGGCCACGCTGCTGTCGCGCCCCATGTGGATGGTGGGCGATATGCCCATGAGCCTTGCCGCCGTGGCCACCGTACTGAGCTGCCTGTTCTACCTGCGCCTGGACGTACGCTTTGGCATCACGATGACGCTGCTGATGGCGCTGTCGCTGGCGGCCGGCTTCTGGTTTGCGGCGCAGAGCACCGCCATCTGGCTCAGCGCCGGCCTTGGGCTGTTTGTTGCGGGCTGGGCCATCCAATTCCTGGGCCACTACTACGAGGGCAAAAAACCAGCCTTTGTGGATGACCTGTCCGGCCTGATCGTTGGCCCGCTGTTCCTGGTGGCCGAAGCAGCCTTCCATTTCCATATGCGCATGGAGGTCAAGGCCGCGATCGATGCACGCCTGGGCACACAAGCCAAGCCCGGCGGCCACCAAGCTGTCGCCGTGTAATGAACATCACCGCGCTACTGCCAACGCTGCTGTTGCTGGCGTTGGCGCTGGTGATGTTTGGGCTGGGCCTGTCACTCTCTATTGACGATTTCAAACGCCTGCGGGAACACCCGCGCTCCGTGCTGCTGGCGCTGGGCTTGCAGACGCTGGTGCTGCCCGCCGTGGCCTATGGGCTTATCGTGCTGCTGGGCATACAGCCGGTGTTTGCGGTAGGCCTGATGCTGCTGGCCGCGTCGCCCGGTGGCGTGTCGGCCAATCTGTTCAGCCATCTGTTTGGCGGCAACGTGGCGATGAATATTTCGCTGACCGCCGTCAACACCGTGCTGTCCATCGCCAGCCTGCCCTTGATTGCCAACTGGGCCATTGCCACCTTCATGCAGTCTGGCCAGATCGTGCCGCTGCAGTTTGGCAAGGTGCTGGAGGTGGTGGGTGTGATTTTGCTGCCGGTCATCATCGGCATGGTGGTGCGCGTCAAGGCGCACGCCTTCAGCGAGCGCATGGGCCAGCCGATGAAGCTGTTCAGCGCGCTGGTGCTGGCGGCATTTGCGCTCTTGGCCATCGTCAAGGAATGGACCGCGCTGACGGCCTCCTTCGCATCGCTGGGGCCACTGGTGCTGGCCTTCAACCTGGTCAGCCTGTTGCTGGGCTACTACCTGTCGCGCTGGGCGGGGCTGAACAAGTCCATGGCCACGGCCATCAGTTTCGAGATCGGCATCCACAACTCCACGCTGGCCATCTACGTGGCGCTGTCGGTGTTGGGCAATCTGCAGCTGGCGCTGCCGGCTGCGCTGTACTCGGTCAGCATGTACCTGACGGCCACGCTGTTTGGCATGCTGGTGCTGCGCCGCCCGGCGCGGCAAGAGTCACCTGCGTTATAGACGCGGGCGGGGGCCCCATGCGTAAATGTGCCACCAGCCACTTTGCGCAAAGAGGAGCCTATGCCGACGATCGATACCGAGACAGCAGCCAACACCGCGACCACGACCACCACCCACCACCGCATCTGCCCGCTGTGCGAGGCCTGTTGCGGTCTGGAGATCAAGGTCCAGGACAGCAAGGTCATCAGCATCCGCGGGCATGACGCCGATGTGTTCAGCGCCGGCTACATCTGCCCCAAGGGCGTGGCGCTGAAAGATTTGCACGAAGACCCGGACCGCCTGCGCACACCGCTGATCAAGCGCAACGGCGTGCACGTACCCGCCACCTGGGACGAGGCCTTTGCCGAGATTGAACGGCGCCTGCCACCGATACTCGCCGCGCATGGTCGCAATGCCGCCGGCATCGTCGTCGGCAACCCATCCGCCCACAAGATTGGTCTGCTGACCTACTTTGGCAAGCTGGCGCGCGCGCTGGGCACCAAGAATGTATTCTCCGCCTCCACGCTGGACCAGATGCCCAAGCAGCTCTCTAGCGGGCTGATGTTTGGCCATTGGTTGTCCATCGCACTGCCCGACATAACCCGCACAGATTACCTGCTGGTGCTGGGCGCCAACCCGCTGGTCAGCAACGGCAGCATGTGGACTGTGCCCGACTTCAAAGGCAAGGCCAAGGCGCTGCAGGCACGTGGCGGCCAGCTGGTGGTGGTGGACCCGCGCAAGACCGAGACCGCCGCGGTAGCCGATGCGCACCATTTCATCCGCCCCAATTCCGATGTGTTCTTGCTGGCCGCCATGGTGAACACGCTGTTCGCCGAAAGCCTGGTCAAACTGGGCACGGTGGGCGAATGGGTCAACGGTGTGGATGCCGTGCAGCAGGCCATCGCGCCATTTACACCTGAGGCCGCGGCAGCACGCTGCGGCATCAGCGCCGACACCATACGCGCCCTGACCCGCGAGCTGGCCACAGCACCCCGCGCCGCCGTGTACGCCCGCATCGGCACCTGCACGCAGGAGTACGGCACGCTGGCCAGCTGGCTGGTTGACGTGCTCAACACGCTGACCGGCAATCTGGATAAGGAAGGTGGTGTGTTGTTTGCGAAATCTGCCGCCTTTGCATCCAACACTGCGGGCAAGCCGGGCATTGGCAAGGGTGTATCTACAGGCCGCCACCACGCCCGCGTCAGCGGCGCACCCGAGGTCTATGGCGAGCTGCCAATGACCTGTATGGCTGAAGAGATCGAGACGCCCGGCGAAGGCCAGATGCGCGTGCTGTTCACCGTGGCCACCAACCCCGTGCTGTCCAGCCCCAATGGCCCGCGCTTGAGCAAGGCGCTGGACACGCTGGACTTCATGGTCAGCATGGACATCTACCTGAACGAGACCACGCGCCATGCGGACGTGATCCTGCCCGGCCAATCACCGCTGCAGGATTTCCACTACGACGTGGCCTTCCCCCAACTCTCGTGGCGCAACCACGCGCGCTACAGCCCGCCCGTGCTGCCGCCCACGCAGGGTCAGCCCGAGGAATGGCAGACGCTGCTCAAGCTCGCTGCCATCGTGCAGGGTAAGGGCGCAGATGCTGACGCCAACGCGCTGGACGACGCACAGTTTGCCGAAGACGCGCAGCGCCTGTTTGGCGAGCACGCAAACGCTGTCATTGAGGCCACCAAAGGATTAAAGGGCCCGCAGCGCACGCTGGAAGTCGCCCTGCGCAGCGGCCCTTATGGGGACCAGTGGGGCCGCAAGCCCGACGGCCTGACGCTGGCCAAGGTGCAGGCCTCCAACCCCACTGGCGGCATAGACCTGGGCGCGCTGCAACCCCGCATCCCCGAGATGCTGCGCACCCCCAGCGGCAAGGTGGAGCTGGCACCGCCATCATTGCTACAAGATTTGCAGCGCGCAGCCCAGGATGTACGGGGGCCAGCGCCCGATCTGGTCATCATCGGCAGGCGTGATGTGCGCACCAACAACAGCTGGATGCACAACCTGCCGATCCTGGCCAAAGGCCCGTTCCGCTGCACCGCGCTGGTCCACCCCACAGATGCCCAACGCCTGGGCCTGCAGGACGGCGTGCTGGCTGACATCCGCAGCGCCGGTGGGCATGTGCAGGCCCAAGTGCATGTGACCGCAGACATGATGCCCGGCGTCGTCAGCCTGCCGCACGGTTGGGGCCACAACGCTCGGGGCGCACAGCTACGTGTAGCGGCTGAGCGGCCAGGGGCGAATCTGAATGCGCTGCTGGATGATCAGCGGCGTGACCCGTTGTCGGGGAATGCGGTGCTGGGTGGAGTGGCGATTACGATGCAGGCGGTGGCGGCCTGACGGGGTATTCACTGGTCAAATCGGGCTGCAGCCCCCGTGCAGAGCGCGTAAGCCGCTACTGAAAACATAGCGGCTTTTGAGGCATCGTGGCAGCAGAGCGTGGGGCTAATGGATCGCGCACTCCTCTTTCAGGTTTTTCGGCTGCTGATCGCCGTCTGCCTTTGACATCTATGACATGTTTCTTTCGTTGTTAAACGCCTTGCACCAGCAGCGGCAAAGATCCGAGAAATAAAGATTTTTGGGGCTAGAGGCAATGCTTTGTGTAGCACTGTGGATAACGATGAATGATTCGCTGTAGCTACTTCGAGCACGTCGCCGTCCGATAGTCAACTCAAGCCAACGCATCCATAGCAACGCCAAACCGCTTTGCCAGCGCCTGGACTTGGCGCAAGTTCAGATCCCGTTTGCCTGACAGTACCGCAGACACCACACTTTGCGCGCCCACCTCGGGCAGATCGCTTTGACGCAGGCCGTGCTGCTCCATCAAAAAAGCCAGTCGGGTTGCAGGTGTGCTGGTGTCAGGCCATGGGTGCACTCGGTCCTCATACTCGCGGAGGCGGTCTGCAACCAAGTCCACCAAGCCGCTCATAGGGCCGCTCTCCAACGCAGACACATCGCTCATCAGGGCTTCAACCACGCCCATTAGCTGGTCGTAATGCGCCTCATCGCGTACGGGGCCACCCAAGCCCAGCGATTCATGCAGAGCAACCCAGTGGGATGTGATGTCAGAGAGGTTCATTTCCATGCTCCTTTGTCATATTCGCCGTGCGTCAGCACCGCTTTGACCCATACCAGGCCGGGATGAAACGCGATTGCCGCGACCAACCGGTACTTGTTGCCGCCAATATTAAAAACATATTTGTCGCCCACCTTGTCGACGCTGGCAAAGGTGGCCTTCAACTGGGCAAAGTTGGAAAAACTACCCGCTTCCATCAAACGCCTGAAGTCCTGCAAGGGCTGTTCAGCGTCCAGGTGGACTGCAGCGAATTCGCGCAACGCTTTGTTGGAGATCAACTTCATTGCCATTGCGGCAGTTTATAGCAATTTGCTATAAACAACAAGCAGCTGCAAGGTGATCGCATTTCGCACGCCTATTCCGGAGAACCTAATGAGGCCCGAGTTATTGGTTAAATCGGCCGCTAGCCCTCACGCAGCACGCGTAAGCAGCTACTCAAATCGTAGCAACTTGGCGGGCCTGACCCTAAACACTAGTGCTGCGCTAGCAGTGGTGAGATCGGGCTGTGCAGCTCGGGCAGCAAGCAGCGCGACGGCAAAAATGGCAGGGGGCAATCAAGAGCAGAAAGGCTCGTCAAAGTCGTAACCCTCCGCAGCGTGCAACTCCCACGCCCCGCCTCCCACCAGCTTTAGCACATGCGTATGGTGGCGCAGCACCGCGGGGCGGTGGGCGATGCTGATGAGGGTGGTACCCGCTTTGCGCAGACGCTCGTACAGTGCGCTTTCGTTGCTGCTATCCAGTGCGCTGGTGGCTTCGTCCAGGATGACGACGCTGGGCTGGCGCACGAGCACGCGGCCAAAGGCCAGGCGCTGCTGCTCGCCTACCGATAGCAGCTTCTCCCAATCGTGCACAGCATCCAGGCCACCTACGCGCTCGGCCAGTTCTTCCATGTGCACCTCGTTCAATATTTCCAGCAAGCGTTCGTCGCCGAGGCTCGTCTCCAGGCTCGGATAAATCAGTTGGCTGCGCAGGCTGCCCAGCTGCATGTAGGGCTGCTGCGGCAGGAAGAAAACATCGTCCAGCGGCGGCTGGTGGATCACGCCGGTGCCCGAGCGCCAAAGGCCGGCGATGGCCCGCAACAGCGAACTCTTGCCGCAGCCGCTGGCACCGGTGATCAGCAGGCCGTCGCCTGGCTTCAACTCCAGGCTCAGATCCTTGACCAGCAAACGTTCATGTTCGGGCGTGTACAGCGTGACCGACTCCAGTGCGAGATGGTCGCCGACCTGGGTCTGTATCTGCGGACGTTCCTTGTCGGCTTCGGCGGGCAGCGCATTGGGATCGGGCAGCACCAATCTCGACAAGGCCTGCAATCGGTCAATGCCTGCCACAAATCGGCTCAGGCTCTCAAAATTATCAACAATCAGCGCGACTGCACCCAGCACCGCGGCAAAGGCACCAGTCGCCTGCACAGCCCGGCCAATTTCCATCTCGCCCGACAACACAGCTTTGGCCAGGATCACGCTGGGTAACACGATGGTCAGTTGGTTGAAGCCACGTTGAAAGATGTTCAGCGCGCGCTGTTGCTTGATCAGCCGCGAGAAATTGGTAAACGCCTTGCCGAACTTGGTGTCGATCTGCGCGCGCTCCTGCGCCTCACCGCGGTAAAACGCGATGGACTCCGCGTTTTCGCGCAGGCGCATCAGTCCAAAGCGAAAATCGGCCTCACGCCGCAGCTGCCAGAAATTCAGCTGGATCAACGGCTTGCCGAAAATGTAGAGCGCAACGAACGTGCCCAGCAGCGCGTACACCGCCAGCACGCCGACCAGCAGATGCGAGATAGACCACAGCACCGTACTGAACGCGACCAGCTGCATCAACGAGCCTAAAAATATCAGCAGAAAGTGCGTGGACCGGCCGGTGAAGGTGTTGATGTCTTCGCTGATGCGCTGGTCCGGGTTGTCGATATCGCCCTGCGAACCCAGCGAATAGTATCTGCGGTCGTTCAGATAGCCATCCAAGAAGCGGCCGGTGAGCCAGCGCCGCCACTGGTTGGCGAACGCGTCGCGCATGTAGTAGTAGAAAGCGTAGATCGGCACGGCAAAGACCAGGATGCCCAGGCAAGCCTTCACCGAACTCCAGAACCGGTCGGCCTCCTTGCCCGCCAGTGCGGACGCCATCTCGCCGCTTTGGTCGTTCAGCATCACGGCAAATTGGGTCTCGGCCAGCATCAGTACGATCAGCAGCGCCAGCAAGGTCCATGCGGCTTTCTTTTGATCACCCAGCCAATATGGCTTGGCCACATTCACAAACTGCTTCCACGCAGCCAAAGAAAATGGCGATGGACGCCGCCGCGAAAAGGTGGGTTCGTCCGGGGCCGCTGCGGTCGCGGTGACAGGCTTGGAGATCGACGCGGGGATAGGCGCGGAGACAGGTACGGAGGGGCCTTTGGTAAGGCAAATGTTTGTGGCGGACATTCGCTGAGAATATTCGCGCAGCGCCGTCGCTTCCGTTCGATGCCACACTGAGGCCCTGCCGCGGGCGATCGACTGCGTGTCACGGAGTCAGAGCGTAGCCTCTTCCAGTAAGCGCTTCAGTGCTGCCAGTCCTAATGCTGCACGCTTACCCATCTCCCGCCTGACCAGCGGCAGCATCGCGTACCGGACGATCAGACTGTTGCTCCTGCTGAACATGCGCCAAGTGACCCCATAGGAATGGGGTCCCGTCGCGTGCAGCTCGATTTCCATGCGCGGCATCAGCGGCGGGCAACAAGCATCAATTGCGCACAGGGTGCCCGCATGATGGAAGAGAAGCGCGCAGCGGTGGATGTGCAGATTGCGAACTTGCGCAAAGTCAGCAAGGTGCTACTGAGGGAACAGCGTCGACTGGAAGAAAGAGCGCTGCACCACACAGGCTGATTGGCCTGCAGCCCTTACGTAGTGGGCGTAAGCAGCTACTAAATCAATAGCTATTTTTTTGAAGGCTGTTTTGCAGCCGCCGCGCCCAACCCCGCCAAATAGGTGTTCAGCGCCTGCGCGCCCACACCCTCCAGGTCAAAGGATGCAGGGTTCAACAGCCAGTTGTGCATCAGCCCGTCGATCAGCGAATGCAGGCCTATGCAGGCGGTGGGCAGCACGGTGCCGGGTGCCAGTTGACCGCAGGCAACGGCCAGCGCCAACAGCCGGTCCAAATCGGCCAGGCAGTCGGCGCGCTCGTTGATGTGGCGCTCGCGCAGGGCCTGCAGTTCATCCACGTACTCGACTTTATGTGAGGCGATTTCGAATACGCGGCGCACCTGCTGGTCGTGCACGGTCTGGTGGAAGGCGGTGCCGACATTGCGGCGCAGGTGCTGCAACGGGTCGGCCGCCTCCAGCTCGGGCTGGCTGTTGAAATTGGCCTCCATCGGCAGCGTCACGCGCTGCAACATGGCGTCAAACACATCGGCCTTGTTTTGGAAGTGCCAGTAAATGGCGCCGCGGGTCAAGCCGGCCTCTTGCGCGATCTCTTGCAGAGACGAGCGTGATACGCCGCGGCGCTGGAACACGTGCTCCGCCGCGTCCAGGATCTGGTCGCGGGTCACAAGGGCATCTTCTTTGGTGCGTCTGGCCATTTGTTCTAAGAATCTCCAACCTATTTTGGGCACATTGCGGCGCGGGCTACATACATTCAACGATGTATGTATACTAATTCAGAATTTTTTAATTTTCAGCCACTGGTCAGTGAATCGCCAATCTATCGCCGATCTATCGACCGTTGCTTGCCGATCTTGCTTGCCATTCTTTGTTGCCGCCGCATGCCTGGGCCCAACACCCCCTTTGCCACGCTGGCGTTTGCCAGGCCCCTCATCTAAAGAAGGATCCTCCATGTTCCCCATGCGCCCTGCCAAAGACCAGACGGCCCGCACGTTCACCCTGCACCGCCTTACGCTGGCGCTGGCGCCAGTGGCACTGTTGCTGGCGGCGTGCGGCGCCAAGGATGCGGCCCCCGGCGCGGCCGGTGGTGGTGGTGGTAGCGGTGCCGGTGGCCCACCCCCTGCCACCGTGGGCGTGATGACCGTCGCGAATGAAACCGTGGCGCTGCAGACCGAATTGCCCGGCCGCGTCAGCGCGCACCGCGTGGCGCAGGTGCGGGCACGGGTCAACGGTGTGGTGCTCAAGCAGTTGTTCCGTGAGGGCAGCGAGGTCAAAGCCGGCCAGGCCCTGTACCAGATCGACGCCGGCCCGTACCGCGCCGCGATGGAGAGCGCCCAGGCCAGCGTGGCCAAGGGCCAGGCCAATCTGGCACAGGCTGCCGCCCAGGTAGAACGCTACAAGCCACTGGTAGAAGCCAACGCGGTCAGCAAGCAGGAATACACCACGTTGGTCACATCGCAGAAGCAGGCCGAGGCCGATGTGGCCACCGCCAAGGCGGCAGCGCAGACCGCCCAGATCAACCTGGACTACGCATCTGTAAAAGCCCCTATCTCCGGCCGCATTGGCCAGTCCCTGGTGACCGAGGGTGCGCTGGTCAGCGCGGCAGAAGCCACACAACTGGCCGTGATCCAGCAGACCAATACGGTCTACGTCAACTTCACCCAGTCCACAACCGATGTGCTGCGCCTGCGCAAGGCGATTGCATCCAAACAGTTGCGCAGTGCGGGCGATGGCTCGGTGCCGGTGCGTGTCGTGCTGGAAGATGGCAGCGAGCTACCCCAGAAGGGAAAACTGCTGTTTACCGATCTGACAGTGGACGCGACCAGCGGCCAGATCACGCTGCGGGCCGAGGTGCCCAACCCCGATGGTCTGCTGCTACCCGGCCAGTATGTGCGCGTGCGGCTATCACAGGCCGAGTTGCCCTCCGGCATGCTGTTGCCGCAACAGGCGGTTACCCGCACCAGCCAGGGCGACACCGTGCTCGTGGTGGGTGCCGACAACAAACCTACGCCGCGCCCGGTCAAGATCGGCAGTGCCGCCCAGGGCAACCAGTGGGTGGTGTTGGATGGACTCAAGCCCGGGGAGCAGGTCATTGTGGACGGCTTCCAGAAGATGATGGTGCCCGGCGCACCCGTCAAACCCGTGCCTTGGAAGGCGGGCGCATCTGCTTCAGCCACCGCGGCTTCGGCGCCTGCGTCGTCTGCCGCCTCCGCCCCCGCAGCGGCCCCATCGGCCGCTGCCAGCAAATAAGCAGATCAAGAAGAGGCATTCCACATGGCCCAGTTTTTTATTGACCGCCCCATCTTTGCATGGGTGATTGCACTGTTTGTATCGGTGATGGGTGCGGTCGCAATCACGCAATTGCCCATTGCCCAATACCCGCCGGTGGCGCCGCCCACCATCGTGATCTCGGCCGGCTACCCCGGCGCGTCGGCCCAGATACTGGAAGACAGCGTGCTGTCCGTCATCGAGCGCGAGATGAATGGCTCGCCCGGCATGATCTACATGGAGTCTGTGGCCCAGGCGAATGGCACGGGTTCGATCTCCATCAGTTTTGAGCCCGGCACCAACGCCGACCTGGCGCAGGTGGATGTGCAAAACCGCCTGTCACGCGCCACGCCGCGCCTGCCGGCTGCGGTCACGCAGTCCGGCGTGCGGGTGGACAAGGCGCGCTCCAACTTCCTGCTGTTCACGATGCTGTCATCCGACAACCCGGACATCGACATCGTGGCCTTGGGAGACTACGCCTCACGCAATGTGCTGCCTGAAATCCAGCGCCTGCCCGGCATCGGCCAGGCCCAACTGTTTGGCACCGAGCGCGCCATGCGCATCTGGGTGGACCCGGCCAAGCTCAGTGGCTACAACCTGTCCACTGCCGAAGTTAACGCCGCCATCCGCTCGCAAAACGCACAGGTGTCACCCGGATCGATTGGCGAGCTGCCCAATGTGGCCGGCCAGACCATCGCCGCTACGGTGGTGGTGGACGGCCAGCTCAGCGACACCACGCAGTTTGGCAATGTGGTGCTGCGCGCCAACACCGACGGCTCTACGGTCCGGCTCAAGGACGTTGCCCGAATTGAACTGGGCGCCCAGACCTTTGCTACATCGGCACGCCTGAACGGGAAACCGGCCGCCGGCATTGGGGTACAGCTGGCGCCCAGCGGCAATGCGCTGGCAGCAGCCAAGGCCGTGCGCGAACGCCTGGCACAGCTGCAGCCCTACTTCCCCAAGGGTGTGAAGTGGACCATTCCCTATGACGCATCACGCTTCGTCAAAATCTCGATCTCCCAGGTGGCCGAGACGCTGATCGAAGCGGTTGTGCTGGTGTTTCTGGTGATGTTCCTGTTCCTGCAGAACTGGCGCTACACCGTCATCCCCACCATCGTGGTGCCGGTCGCGCTGCTGGGCACCTTTGCCACGCTGTTGGCGCTGGGCTTCTCCATCAACGTGCTGACCATGTTCGGCATGGTGCTGGTGATCGGTATCGTCGTGGATGATGCCATCGTAGTCGTGGAAAACGTTGAACGGATCATGAGCGAGGAAGGCCTGCCGCCGCTAGAGGCCACACGCAAGGCCATGGGCCAGATCTCAGGCGCCATCGTCGGCGTGACCGTGGTGCTGATCGCAGTGTTTGTACCGCTGGCGTTCTTCCAGGGATCGGTGGGTAATATCTACCGCCAGTTCTCGGCGGTGATGGTGGCGTCGATCGGATTCTCGGCCTTCATGGCGCTGTCGCTCACGCCCGCTCTGTGCGCAACCCTGCTCAAATCCGTAGAGGCTGGGCACCACCATGCGAAGACCGGCTTCTTTGGCTGGTTCAACC
This sequence comes from Rhodoferax sp. ZS1R8, assembly GCF_056521325.1. Lineage (NCBI taxonomy): Bacteria > Pseudomonadati > Pseudomonadota > Betaproteobacteria > Burkholderiales > Comamonadaceae > Rhodoferax > Rhodoferax sp. ZS1R8. The sequence goes on from NZ_JBWMBA010000003.1 coordinate 49,581, forward strand.
GCGGCTTTACCCGCACGGCCAAGACCTACGAGAGCTGGGTGGCGCGCATCCTGGCGCGTGCCGGCCGTTACCTGATCATCTATGCCGCCATCATTGCCGTGGTCGGCATCATGTATGTGCGCCTGCCCACGTCTTTCCTGCCCAATGAAGACCAGGGCACGATGCTGGTCAACATACAACTACCGCCGGGTGCCACCCGTGAGCGCACGCAAACCGTCATCGAACAGGTGGAAGCCTTCATCCTCAAACAACCCGAAGTGCAAAGCATGGTCGGCGTGCTGGGCTTCAGCTTCTCGGGCCAGGGGCAAAATGCCGCGCTGGCCTTCGTGACGCTGAAGGATTGGTCCGAGCGCTCGGGCGAAGCACATAGCGCGCAGGCGATTGCCGGGCGGGCCTTTGGCGGCCTGATGGGCATACGCGATGCGTTCATCTTCCCCTTGAGCCCACCGGCCATTCCCGAATTGGGTACGGCATCGGGCTTTACCTTCCGCCTGCAAGACCGCGGCGGCAAAGGACACGACGCACTGGTGGCCGCACGCAACCAGCTGATGGGCCTGGCATCCAAAAGCAAGGTGCTGACCCAGGTGCGTCCCGATGGCCTGGAAGATGCGCCACAGCTGCAAATCGACATCGACCGCGACAAGGCCAACGCGCTGTCGGTGAGTTTTGATTCGATCAACAGCACCATTTCCACCGCATTGGGCTCGGCCTACATCAACGATTTCCCCAACCAGGGTCGCCTGCAGCGCGTGGTGGTGCAAGCGGAAGCCACAGCGCGTATGCAGCCCGACGACATCCTGAAGCTGACCACACCCAACGCCCGTGGCGTGGCAGTGCCGCTGTCCAGCTTTGCCAGCACCCGTTGGGTCAAGGGTGCGATGCAAACCATTCGCTACAACGGCTACCCGGCCATGCGTATTGGCGGCTCGGCAGCGCCGGGCTACAGCACTGGCGACGCGATGGACGAGATGGAAAAACTGGCTGCCCAGTTGCCCGAAGGTTTTGCGTTTGAATGGACCGGCCTGTCACGCGAGGAAAAGATTGCCGGCTCGCAGGCCATGGTCTTGTATGGCTTTGCGATCCTGGCCGTGTTCTTGTGCCTGGCCGCTTTGTATGAGAGCTGGTCCATCCCCATGGCCGTGATTTTGGTCGTGCCGGTGGGTGTACTGGGTGTGCTGCTGGCGACGGTGCTGCGCGGGTATTCCAACGACGTGTACTTCCAGGTCGGGCTGATCACCATCATCGGCCTGTCGGCCAAGAATGCGATTTTGATCATCGAATTTGCAAAGGACTTGCAAGCCCAAGGCAAGACCGCCGTGCAGGCGGCACTGGCTGCCGCGCATATGCGATTTCGCCCCATCCTGATGACGTCCATGGCATTCATGCTGGGTGTGTTGCCGCTGGCCCTCTCCAGCGGCGCCGGCTCGGCCAGCCAGCGCGCCATTGGCACCGGCGTGATCGGGGGCAGCCTGGTCGGCACCGTCCTCGCCGTGTTCTTCGTACCCGTCTTCTTTGTGGTGGTGCGCGGCATCTTCAAGGGCAGTGAACGCCAGCGCCAATTTGATGCGGCCCATGGTCACCAATCCGGAGCGCAAAGCCATGAATAAACGTACCCTGCCTCGACTGGCACCCTTGGCGGCGGCCATGGTGCTGGCTGCTTGCAGCTTTGTCCCCACTTACGAGCGCCCCCCCGCGCCGGTAGCCAGCAGCTTTGCCCCAGACACGGCCTTTGCCTCTGCACCCGCTTCAGCACCCGCCGCTGCAGACCTTGCCTGGCAAGACTTTTTCAAAGATGCCCGCCTGAAGCGGTTGATAGAGCTGTCTCTGCAAAACAACCGTGACCTGCGCGTGGCGGTGCTCGCCATCGAACAGACCCGCGCGCAGTACAACCTGCGCCGCGCCGATGAATTGCCCACGCTGAATGCCGGCATCACCGGCACCCGCGGCCCAGTGGCATCGGGTGCCGTCACCAGCACTTACACGGCAGGCTTCAGCGTCACCGCCTACGAACTGGACTTATTTGGCCGCGTGCGCGCGCTGAGCCAGGCGGCACAAGCGCAGGTGCTGGGGTCGGAAGAAGCACGCAAGACCGTGCAGATCAGCCTGATCGCCGCAGTGGCCAACACCTACATCAGCCTGCTGGCAGACGACGAGTTGCTGCGCGTGACCCGCGAATCCCTGTCCACACGGCAGGAGTCGTTACGCCTGACCCAACTGAAGTTTGACAACGAGGCCGCGTCCAAACTCGAGCTGAGCCAAGCCCAGTCTTTGCATGAAGCGGCCAAGGCTGCATTGGCCCAGACTACGCGCCAGCGCGCACAGGACGAGAACGCGTTGACGCTGCTGGTCGGCCAGCCGCTGCCTGCTGACCTGCCCGCCGGGCTGGCCATCACCGACCAGGGCATGCTGCCGGATTTGCCAGCCGGCGTGCCGTCTGAGCTGTTGACGCGGCGGCCCGACATCCGACAGGCGGAGCAACAACTGCTGGCCAACAACGCCAACATTGGCGCGGCGCGGGCTGCTTTCTTCCCCCGCATCACGCTGACCGGCAGCGCGGGTGTGGTCAGCAACGATCTGGACGCATTGTTCCGCAACGGCGCTTCCGCGTGGAGCTTTGCTCCGCAATTGCTGTTGCCCATCTTCGACTTTGGCCGCAACCAGGCCAATCTCGAGTCGGCCAAGGTGGCACGGGACATCGCAGTGGCCCAGTATGAAAAAGCGATTCAGACCGGATTCCGCGAAGTGGCCGACGCCCTGGCCGGCCGCGCCACGCTGGGCGAGCAGCTGCGGGCCCAAAACGCCCAACTGGCCGCCGAGAAGACCCGCATGGAGTTGACTGACCTGCGCTTCAAACACGGCGCCTCCAACGCGTTTGATGTGCTGGACGCCCAGCGCTCGCTGTTCACGACACAGCAGGCGGCGGTGCAAGTGCAGGCACAGCAGGTGCAGAATTGGGTGACGCTGTACAAGGTGCTGGGTGGGGGCTGGAAATAGCCAGCGCAGAACCATTTCGCCTGCGACGGCGAGCCCAGCAGAGTCAGCAGCTGACGGGCCGTCGACAGCTTGGCTCCACTCTGCTACAGATTTAGTAGCTGCTTACGCCCGTCCCACGAGGGCTACAGCCCGATTCATCAATAAGACTCCGGCTACTCCACCCGGCTGACCGCAAGGGGTTTGAAGCCCAGGTCGGCCGCCTTGCCCTTGCGTCCGCGTGCGGCGCGGGCGTTGTTGAGGCTGCGGATCTCCAGCGTTTCTTCACGGTCTTTGCCACCCCGGCCTACGCCTGCGATGCGGATGCTGCGGGTGTAGGCGGCTGCACCGGCCAGCGTGTCCTTGGCTTCCAGGTCTATCAGCATCAAGCCGCGGCCGCCGTTGGCCATGGACTTCAGTTCGCTGATCTCAAATGTCAGAATGCGGCCGCCCGTTGACGCACAGGCGACGTGCGTGGCCACTGGCACGACAGTGGCTGGCGTACCCGCCACCGCAACCTTGCCCTGCGCGCCCGACACCAGCGATGGACAGCAAATGCTCTCGCCATCGTTGACCGACACAAAGGCCTTGCCAGCCTTCTGACGCGAGACCATGTTGTCCACCGTGGCCATGAAGCCATAGCCTGCAGTGCTGCTGAGCAGCAGCGTGGCAGCAGCCGGACCGGCAAAGTAGTACAGCAGCTGCGTACCGCTTTCCAGCTCGATCAGTGTGGTGACGGGCTGGCCATCGCCCCGACCGCCTGGCAACAGCGACACCGCCACCGAGTAGACGCGGCCGTTGGAGCCAAACACCAGCAGCGTATCGACACTGCGGCATTCAAACGTGCCGTAAAGGCCATCGCCCGCCTTGAATGCAAACGAGGTGGCCTCGTGGCCATGGCCGGTGCGGGTGCGCACCCAACCCTTTTGGCTGACAACGACGGTGACGGGCTCGTCTACCACCTTGATCTCCAGCACGGCTTTTTTCTCGGCCTGGATCAGCGTGCGGCGCGGGTCGGCAAAGGTCTTGGCATCAAACTCGATCTCCTTGACCATCAGGCGGCGCAGCGCTGCGGGGTTGCCCAATATCTCTTCGAGCTTGCCCTGCTCGGTGCGCAGCTCGGACAGTTCTTGCTCGATCTTGATAGCCTCCAGCCGGGCCAGTTGGCGCAGACGGATTTCGAGGATGTCTTCGGCCTGGCGGTCGGACAGCTTGAAGCGTTCGATCAGCGCGGCCTTGGGCTCTTCGGCCTGGCGAATGATGGCAATGACTTCGTCGATATTCAGCAGTACGAGTTGGCGGCCTTGCAAAATGTGGATGCGGTCCAGCACCCTGGACAGGCGGTGCTGCGAACGGCGCTGGATTGTGGTCTGGCGGAACTCGATCCACTCCTGCAGCATCTGACGGAATGACTTTTGTGTGGGCCGACCATCGAGCCCGATCATCGTCAGGTTGATGGGCGCAGAGGTTTCCAGGCTGGTGTGGGCCAGCAGCGCAGTAATCAGTTCCTGCTGGGAGATGCGCGACGTCTTGGGCTCGAACACCAGGCGCACGGCAGCGTCTTTATTGGATTCGTCACGCACCACATCCAGCACCGACAGCACGCTGGCCTTCAGCTGGGTCTGGTCTTGTGACAAGGCTTTTTTGCCAGCCTTGACCTTGGGGTTGGTCAGCTCTTCGATCTCTTCCAGCACGCGCTGGCTGCTGACACCGGGCGGCAGTTCGGTCACTACCAGCTGCCACTGGCCACGGGCCAACTCTTCAATCTTCCAACGGGCGCGCACCTTGAGCGAGCCGCGGCCGGTGCGGTAGGCATCAGCAATGTCGCTGGCGCTGCTGATGATCTGGCCGCCACCGGGGTAGTCAGGGCCGGGTACCAAGGTCAACAAATCGGCTTCGGACAGGTCCGATTGCTTGATGAGGGCAATGCAGGCGTCGGCGATCTCGCGCAGGTTGTGGCTGGGGATTTCGGTTGCGAGGCCCACCGCAATGCCGCTGGCGCCATTGAGTAGCCCAAAGGGCAGCCGCGCGGGCAATAGCTTGGGCTCCTGCTCGCTGCCGTCGTAGTTGGGGGCAAAGTCGACCGTACCTTCGTCCAGCTCGTCCAGCAACAGGCGGGTGATCTTGGACAGGCGCGCCTCGGTGTAGCGCATGGCGGCGGCGTTGTCACCGTCGCGAGAACCAAAGTTGCCCTGGCCATCAACCAAGGGGTACCGTTGGTTGAAATCCTGTGCCATGCGTACCATGGCGTCGTATGCGGCTGAGTCACCATGTGGGTGGTATTTGCCCAGCACATCACCCACCACGCGGGCGCTTTTGACGGGCTTGGCACCGGTGTTGCCATTGGGCCCGCCAAAGCCCAGGCCCATGCGCGACATGGAGTACAGAATGCGGCGCTGCACGGGCTTTTGGCCGTCGCACACGTCCGGCAGGGCGCGGCCCTTGACGACCGACAGGGCGTATTCAAGGTAAGCGCGTTGCGCGTAGGTGGCTAGATTGAGTTCGTTGTCGCCGCCATCGCGGGGTGGTTCGGCGGTCAGGTCAAGAATCGCTTGGTCTGTCATGGATGCTAATTAATTCGACAATTCTGTAAGTGACTGTGCGGCCTTGGGCGCCTGGCCCGAGCCGATCACCAGATCACCCGGCTGCACGGGGTCGCGCCCTGTTTTCCGGGTTTGTGACTCACCGTCTTGCTGGGCATTGACTTCGTCCCAGCGCAAGTTGATATTGGCACTGGGGCTATGGAACTGCGCGTGGACCCTGGCACCAGTAGCCGGAGCGGGCGACACACGGGCGAGCGGATTGAGGCGTCGGTAAAGCTGCATCACGGAACGCACGTAGTTTTGCGTTTCGGCGTAATTCGGGATCTTGTTGCCCGCTCTTTGCACTGCGCCCTCGCCAGCGTTGTAGGCTGCAACGGCCAATTCCAGCTGGCCAGGGAACATATTGATCAAATCGCGCAGGTAGCGCGCGCCGGTATGGATGTTGGTCTTGGGGTCCGTCAGCTTGGCCGACACAGTTCCGCGCTGGTCATTGGCCACGCCATAACGCTGCGCAGTTGCCGGCATGACCTGCATCAAACCGACGGCGCCCTTGGGAGACACTGCCCCCGGGTTAAACCCGGACTCGGCGGTGATGACGGCCTGCAACAGCGCAACATCGAGCTGATTGGCGTCGGCCGCCGTGTGCAGGTGTTCCTTGACAGCCATGAAGCGTGGAGAGGCCTCCATCGCAGCCAGGCTTTTGGTAGACACTCCCGCTGAGCCGACCACACGGGCATCCATGGCTGCACCGCCTGTGCTCTCGGCCTCGCCGGTACTTGGCGCAGGCATGCCCCTAAACATAAGCTTGTAACGTTGGTCCAGCTGGCTGGACGCGAAATGTTTGACGCCCTGCGCATCGGTGTAAATCCACATGTCGGCACGGGCTGCGTGGCTGGCCAGCAATGCCGCTATGGCCAGCGCAAACGCACGGGCCCGTTTGGCCAGGGGCCTTTGGCTCTCGTATCGTGCTTGCATCAGACGTCCACCTCGACCGAGTCGCCGTGCAACTCCATCAGTTCGCGCCGGGCCGCAGCCTCACCCTTGCCCATCAGCTTGGTGATCAGGGCTTCGGTCTGGCCGAAATCGATAACACCGAGAGTGACAGGCAGCAGTCGGCGGGTGTCGGGGTTCAGCGTGGTGTCCCACAGCTGCTCGGCATTCATTTCCCCCAGGCCCTTGAAGCGGCTGATGCTCCACGCGCCCTCGCGTACGCCTTCTTTGCGCAATTTGTCCAAAATGGCGGTCAACTCGCCTTCATCCAGCGCGTATGCCTTGGATGCGGGCTTCTTGCCACGCGCCGGCGCGTCGACACGGAAAAGCGGCGGACGGGCCACAAATACGTTACCGGATTCAATCAGCTTGGGGAAGTGGCGGAAGAATAGAGTCAGCAACAGCACCTGAATATGGGAGCCGTCCACGTCCGCATCCGACAGGATGCAAACCTTGCCGTAGCGCAAGCCGGACATGTCGGGTGTGTCATTGGGGCCATGTGGATCGACGCCAATTGCCACCGAGATGTCGTGGATTTCGGTATTGGCAAACAGGCGGTCGCGGTCGACCTCCCAGGTGTTGAGCACTTTGCCACGCAAGGGCAATATGGCCTGGTTTTCCTTGTCACGGCCCATCTTGGCACTGCCGCCTGCGGAATCGCCCTCGACCAGGAAGACCTCGTTGTAAGCCGTGTCCTTGCTTTCACAATCGGTCAGCTTGCCGGGCAGCACAGCCACGCCCGAGCTTTTGCGCTTTTCGACCTTTTGGCCGGCTTTTTGTCGGCTTTGGGCCGCTTTGATTGCCAATTCCGCCAACTTCTTGCCGTAGTCTACGTGCTGATTCAGCCACAGTTCCAGCGCTGGGCGCACAAAACTGGAGACCAGGCGCACGGCGTCGCGGGAATTGAGGCGCTCTTTGATCTGGCCTTGGAATTGGGGGTCCAGCACCTTGGTGGACAGTACGTAGCTGGCGCGGGCAAACACGTCTTCGGGCATCAGCTTGACGCCTTTGGGCAGCAGCGAATGCAGGTCGATAAAGCTCTTGACGGCAGTGAACAGGCCGTCGCGCAAGCCGCTTTCGTGCGTGCCGCCAGCGCTGGTGGGGATCAAATTGACATAACTTTCGCGCACCGGCTGGCCGTCTTCGGTGAAGGCCACGCACCAGGCAGCGCCCTCGCCCTCTGCAAAGTTGTCGCTCTGGCTGTCGGCAAAACCTTCGCCTTCGAACAGCGGGATGACTGGGTCACCGTTGAGCGTTTGCGTCAGGTAGTCGCGCAGGCCGCCTTTGAAAATCCAAGTCTGGGTTTCTTTGGTCTTCTCGACCAACAACGACACGCTGACGCCGGGCATCAACACCGCTTTGCTGCGCAGCAGGTGGGTCAGCTCGTTCATCGGCAGAGCCGCTGATTCAAAATACTTGGCGTCGGGCCAGGCGCGCACCGTGGTGCCCGTCTTGCGGTCACCCTCACCGATCTTGCGGGTCTGCAGTGCTTGGGTCACATCGCCATGCTCGAAGACGATGGTGGCAACCTGGCCCTCGCGGTACGAGGTGACCTCCAGGCGCTTGGCCAGCGCGTTGGTTACCGAAACACCCACGCCGTGCAAGCCACCGGAGAAGCTGTAGGCGCCGCCCTTGCCCTTGTCGAACTTGCCGCCGGCATGCAAGCGGGTGTACACCAGCTCGATGACTGGTGCTTTTTCTTCGGGGTGCATGCCGAACGGGATGCCGCGGCCGTCGTCTTCAATGGCGACGGAGCCGTCCATATGGACGGTAACCTTGATCTTTTTGCCGAAGCCGCCCAGGGCCTCATCGGCCGCGTTGTCCAGTACTTCCTGGATGACGTGCAGCGGGTTGTCGGTGCGGGTGTACATGCCCGGACGTTGTTTGACGGGCTCCAGACCTTTGAGGACCCGGATGGATCCTTCTGAATATTCGGGGGTAGCTTTGACGGACATAGGGCGATGATTGTAATCGCCCCACCCTAACACAACTGTATGCAAATACAGCGAGTAGGGAGAACGGCATTGTTGGGTTGCCAGCGCAGGGGGCTGGCATTGGTCACAATGCGGCGATGCAACACGCTTCCAAACCGCTCTCCACCGCCCAGGTTTTGGCCTGCGGTGCCGTCATCGTCACGCTGTCCATGGGCATACGCCACGGTTTCGGCCTATGGTTGCAACCCATTACCCAGGCCCAGGGGTGGACGCGGGAGACCTTTGCCTTTGCCATTGCCATTCAGAACCTGGCTTGGGGCATCTCCGGCATCTTTGCCGGCATGGCGGCAGACCGTTTCGGAGCGTTTCGGGTCATTATTGTGGGTTCGCTGCTGTACGCGCTGGGTCTGGTGGGCATGGCCCATGCCAGCACGCCGCTGCTGTTCTCGCTGAGCACCGGGGTGCTGATCGGTATGGCGCAGGCCGGTACGACCTATGCTGTCATCTATGGTGTGATTGGCCGTAATGTGAGCGCGGACAAACGTTCCTGGGCCATGGGCGTGGCGGCAGCTGCGGGCTCTTTCGGGCAGTTCCTGATGGTGCCTACGGAGGGCTTTTTGATAAGCCACTTTGGCTGGCAAGAGGCCTTGGTAATGCTTGGCGTGGCGTCGTTGTTGATGATTCCTCTGGCGTGGGGGCTGCGGGAACCCGCGCTCGGTGGCGCCACCAGTGCACCCCGCGAGCAGACCATCGTCCAGGCGCTGCGCGAAGCCTTCAAATACCCCAGCTTCCAATTGCTGATGGCAGGCTACTTTGTCTGTGGTTTCCAGGTGGTTTTCATTGGCGTGCACATGCCCAGCTATTTAAAAGACAAGGGCTTGTCGCCGCAGGTGGCCAGTTATGCGCTGGCGCTGATCGGCCTGTTCAACGTGTTTGGCACTTACGCCGCCGGCGTGCTAGGCCAGAAGATGCAGAAGAAAAACATTCTGGCATTCATCTATTTCTCCCGTGCGGTTGCCATCAGTATCTTCTTATTAGCGCCGCTGACGCCGGCCAGTGTGTACGTGTTCTCCAGTGTCATGGGTTTGCTGTGGTTGTCGACCATTCCGCCTACCAATGCCACGGTGGCGCAGATATTTGGTGTGGCGCATTTGTCCATGCTGGGCGGTTTTGTGTTCTTCAGCCACCAGATCGGCTCCTTCATGGGGGTGTGGCTGGGTGGTTATCTGTATGACAAGACGGGCAGCTACGACATCGTCTGGTACATCGCCATTGCGCTGGGCGTAGCCGCTGCGCTGGTCAATCTGCCGGTCAAAGAGGCCGCAATCAACCGCAGCCTGCCGCGCGACGCGGTCACACCATGACACCGCGCAAGCGCCTGGCCTTCGCCGGGCTGACGTTGGCCGCGCTGGCGGGGGTGTTTGCGCTGTACACCCGACCGGACTTCATGGTGCAGATGGCCAACCAGGTGTGGGCCTGCTTTTGAAGCCCTCCGCGTGGGTGGTGCGCTGGACGCATCTGCTGGAACCCGGCGCCGCGGTACTGGACGTGGCCTGCGGGTCGGGGCGGCACCTGGCCTGGTTTGCCGAGCAGGGCCACCCGGTGACCGGCGTCGACCGTGCCATTGAACAAGCCCGCGAGCGCGTGCCCGGAGCCGAACTGGTGTGCGCGGATATTGAAGGCGCGGCCTGGCCCCTGCACACCGTTGATGGGCAGCTGCGCACCTTTGGCGCGGTAGTGGCCACCAATTACCTGTGGCGCCCCTTGCTGGACACGATAGTTCGCAGCGTGGCGCCTGGCGGCGTGCTGCTCTACGAGACGTTTTCAGCAGGCAATGAAGCCCTGGGCAGGCCCAGCAGGCCCGATTTTTTACTGCAGCCGGGTGAACTTCTGCGGGCGTGCGCGGCTCTGCAGGTGGTGGCCTACGAAGACGGCTACCTGCAAGACCCGCCCCGCAACGTGCAGCGCATAGCGGCCCTGCGGCCAGCCCCGGCCTCGGCCGGACCGGCGAAACTGGAGCGCTGCGCACTCTCGCTAAAATAATCGATTACCGTACAAATGACCGACATGAACCCTAACCCTGGCCCCCTCACCGGCAGCATCGTCGCGCTGATCACGCCCATGCAGGAAGACGGCTCCGTGGACTACCCGGCGCTGCGCAAACTGATCGACTGGCACATAGCCGAAGGCACGGACTGCATAGGCGTTGTGGGCACCACGGGTGAATCGCCGACGGTCAATGTTGAAGAGCACTGCGAGATCATTCGCGTATCCGTTGAGCAGGCTGCCAAGCGCGTGCCCATCATGGCCGGCTGCGGCGCCAATTCGACGGCCGAGGCCATAGAGCTGGCACGCTTTGCCAAGAAGGTCGGTGCGGACTCCCAACTGCAGGTAGTTCCCTACTACAACAAGCCCACCCAGGAGGGTCAGTACCTGCACTTCAAGGCCATAGCCGAAGCGGTGGAACTTCCCCTTATTCTGTACAACGTGCCCGGCCGCGCGGTTGCCGATATGGCCCATGACACAGTCATGCGCCTGGCCCAGGTGCCTGGTATTGTGGGTATCAAGGAAGCTACCGGCAATATCGAACGCGCGCAGTGGTTGATCAAGGAAGCGCCCAAGGGCTTTGCCATTTATTCCGGTGACGACCCCACAGCCGTGGCCCTGATGCTGTGCGGTGGCCACGGCAATGTCAGCGTCACCGCCAACGTGGCACCACGCTTGATGCACGAGCTGTGCGTGGCCGCCATTGCCGGCAATGTACAGCGTGCAATGGAGATCCAGTTGCAGTTGCTGCCGCTGCACAAAACACTTTTCGTAGAATCCAACCCGATTCCCGTCAAATGGGCCGCGGCCCGCATGGGCTTGTGCACAGACGCCTTGCGCCTGCCACTGACCCAATTGACGCAAGCCAATCAGCCGGCGCTGGAGCGTGTGATGCGCGCCACCGGTCTGATTTAAGTTCCTTTTCCATTCCAAGGATTTCCGTGAACCCTTTTTTCAAATTGACGCTTGTCAGCGTAGCGATTTCCCTGTCGGCCTGTACCGTTCTTGAAACCGACAAGGTGGACTATCGCAGCTCGGGCAAAAGCGTGAAGGTGCCGTCACTGGATGTACCGCCGGACCTGACCCAGCTGTCCAAGGACACACATTACGCAGTTGTGGGGGGCACCGTATCGGCATCCGGTTACCAGGCTGGACAACCCACCACCACAGCCTCGACGGTACCGACCGTTGCGGCCGTTGCGATGGGTGACGTGCGCATCGAGCGTGCCGGCAACCAGCGCTGGCTGGTCGTCAACCGCTCCGCCGACAAGCTGTGGGAGCCGGTCAAAGAGTTCTGGCAGGAAAATGGATTCCTGCTGGCCATGGACCAGAACACACTGGGCATCATGGAGACCGATTGGGCCGAAAACCGCGCGAAGATTCCACAGGACTTCATCCGCGCATCGCTGGGCAAATTGCTGGATTCGCTGTACTCCACTGCGGAGCGCGACAAATTTCGCACCCGGCTGGAGCGCAATGCCAACGGCGAAACTGAGATCTTCATCAGCCACCGCGGCATGATTGAAACCTTGACTACGACATCCTCCAAAGAGTCCGGTAGCACGGTGTGGCAGCCCCGCGCGGCAGATCCGGAGCTGGAAGCCGAATTTTTGCGCCGCTTGATGGTCAAACTGGGAGTAGCCGAGACGCAAGCCAAGACGCTGGTAGCAACGAGCACCGCGGCGCCCAAGAAGAGTATTGCATCGGTGTCCACCGAAAATGGACAACCGGCTGTGCGCATTGAAGAGGGATTTGACAGCGCTTGGCGCCGCGTGGGCCTGGCGCTGGACCGTACCGGGTTCACGGTGGAAGACCGCGACCGCAAACAGGGCATCTACTTTGTTCGCTATGTGCCGCTGAACGCTGACAACACCGAGCCCGGTTTCTTCAGCAAACTATTCAGCAGCAGCAAGTCCAACGACGCTGCCAAGTTCCAGATCGCTGTGCGCAGCGCTGCCAATGTAACTACGGTGTCGGTGCTGGACGCAAAGGGTGCGCCAGAGACATCGGTTAGCGCGCAACGCATCGTCAAAGTGATTGCCGACGATATCAAATAAAAGCTGACAGCAATATCCCGAAGTCTTCGGGATATTGCAGACGTAAAAAAAGCCACCCTTGGGTGGCTTTTTTGTCGCTCAAGTAATTTGAATTACTTTTGGGCAGCGGATGCAGCAGCATTGGCGGCGGTAGCGACATCGGAAGCAGCGGCAGTAGCGGCAGAAGCAGCGGCGGCAGCACCAGCAGCACCGGCGTCTTTGACAGCGTCAGCAACAGCAGAAGCAGCAGGAGCTGGTGCTGGGGCAACGACCACGGGAGCTGGAGTTTCAGCAGGCTTGCTGCAAGCAGCCAAGGCAGCGGCAGCGATAACGGCTGCCAAGACGAGTGTTTTGTTCATTTTTAAAAACTAGAGTGAGTTAACGAAACAATTTTCGGAAATTGTCCAAAGCAGCACGCCGCCCAGACTCAGACAAAAAGCATTCGATCTCTTTTTGCCTAACCCACAAGTATACAGGAATACCGCAAAACCCTCGGGAAAACCCTTTAACGCGTCGCTATAAGCCCAACGTAGTGGCAGAAAAACCGGGAGAACTCTGCCTACGGCGTTCATCCAACTCTTCCTTCAACAGCACCCTACGCGCAGGTTCGAGGTCGGCAACGCCGGTGCTGCGCACCAAATCCAGGCGCCGCATGCCCCAATAAGGGCTCCACAGGGCGCTGGGCATTTCGCTGGCGTCGATGTTTTTGCACACCCTGGATTCAATGATGTGGTCCCAGGTCTTGCGCCAAGCCACAAATCGCGGCTGGTAGCGCACCACCGAGTCGTAGCTGCGCGCCAGTAGCAGCAAATGGCGCCCGCTGCCGGCCCAAGCATGCAAGGATTCGGACACCGCACGTTCACCCAGCGGCCAGTCTTCAAACGTGGCGTCACTCCACACCATGGACGGCCAGCCTTCCTGAGCGGCGCGGGCCAATGCTGCGCGCACGATATTGGCAAACGCCGTGGGGCCGCTGAACGGCCCTTTCAGTACATCACCCTCGCTTTTGTCGTCATCCGTGTTCGCCATGGATCCACCCCGCTTCCATCCAGTCCAGCACCAGTTCATGCGCCGGCGCACTCAGACGTTTGACGCTAGCTGCGTTCAACGCCCGCTCGTCGGCCAGCATACGCATCATTTGCGCATCGCGGCCCGATGCCAAAAAGCTCTCGCCGTTGATAAACACATGTTTGGCGTCGTAGGCCATGCGCGTGCGACGGTCCAGCACCAGCCCGCCCGACACGCCATCAGCCTCGCCGCCATCGAAGCTGACGTGCCCCTTGGGCTCAGTGAGATATTCACCCAAGACCCGCTGCAAGGCAAGCGGGTCGCGCAGCGCGTCTTCCAGCGCCTTGCGGGCGAATTCAACCAAGGCGGCAGGGATCTCGCCACACTGCGCAAGGGCGGCTTGCTTGGGGTCGGCGTACAAGCCATCGCCCACTGCATCGGCAGCGTCTTCTGCCAGACGCTGCAATAACTCGCCGGCCAACTCACCCCGGCTCGGCGCCCGAAAGCCGATGGAATAGGTCATGCATTCCCCTACCGCTACGCCATCGTGCGCGTAACGGGGCGGAAGATACAGCATATCGCCAGGATCGAGCACGAATTCCATCTCAGGCTCAAAATGGGCCAAGATCTTCAGCGGCATGTCTGGCTGCAGGCTCAGGTCTTTTTGGCGACCGATACGCCAGCGCCGCTGGCCACGGGCTTGCAGCAAAAACACGTCGTAGCTGTCAAAGTGCGGGCCCACCCCGCCGCCGTCGGTAGCGTAGCTGACCATCACATCGTCCAGCCGCGCATCCGGCACAAACCGGAACTGGTTCATCAGCGCGTGGATACGTTCGTCCAGCAGATCTACGCCCTGCACCAGCAGCGTCCAGCCCGGCTGCTTGAACGGGGGTAGTGCCTTGCGACCAAATGGCCCATGCTTGAAGCGCCAGGGTTGCTTCCCACCTGCGCCGGCCTGCACGACCAGGCGCGACTGCACCTCTTCTTGCGCGGCGAGATCGAGCAAATCTGCGCGGTCCAGCGGCGGCGTGAAGCCGGGAATGGCTTGGCGGATGACCAGTGGCTTTTTTTGCCAGTGGCGTTGCATAAAGGTCTTGGGCGCAAGCCCGCCCAGGAGCTGCAGAGGTTCGTCGATGTTCATGGGACAATTCTGCACTATGGAAATCACACCTCAATGCGTCGTTGCCCTTACCTGGACGCTGAAAGACACCTTGGGCGAAGAATTGGACGTTTTGGACGAGCCAGTGGAGTTTTTGGTCGGCGGCAAAGATCTGCTGCCCGTCATCGAAGCAGCCCTGCAAGGCCATAGCGCCGGTGCCAGCGTGCAGTTGCAGATCGAGCCCGAGCAGGCCTTTGGCGACTTCAACGACAAGCTACTGTTCCTGGAACCTCGCCACCTGTTCCCGACCGATCTGCAAGAAGGCCTGACGATGGAGGGCAGCGCACTGCCCCGAGGATGTCACCCCGAAGCCCCCAAGGACGCGCTCTACACCATCACCGACATCTACCCCGACCATGTTGTGCTGGATGGCAACCACCCGCTGGCGGGCATTGCGATCCGCATCAGCATGAAGGTGGAAGCTGTGCGCGAAGCGACAGACGAAGAAATGGAACGCGGCAGCTGCGGAACGGGCTTTTTCAGCCTGCAAGTGGCGCAGATGGACGACGACCCGTCGAACCGCACCCTGCACTAAGTCTATATACCAAATCGGGCTGTAGCCCTCGTGCAACGGGCGTAAGCCGCTACAAATAGCATAGCGGATTTGGTGGCTCTACTGCTTACCGGTAGAACCGTAGCCACCCGCACCGCGCTGGGTTGCCTCAAAAGCGTTGACGATATTGAACTGCGCTTGCACTACCGGCACGATGACCAGTTGGGCAATGCGCTCCATGGGGTTGATCGTAAAGGCTACATCGCTACGGTTCCAGGCGCTGACCATCAGTTGGCCCTGGTAATCGCTGTCTATCAGGCCGACCAGATTGCCCAGCACGATGCCGTGTTTGTGACCCAGGCCCGAGCGCGGCAGTATCAGCGCGGCATAGGCTGGGTCCTGCAGGTAAATAGCCATACCACTGGGCACCAACTGCCAAGCATTGGGCGCCAGTGTCAGCGGTTCGGTCAGGCAGGCACGCAGGTCGAGCCCGGCGCTGCCGGGGGTTGCGTAGGTAGGCATCTGGGCGTGCAGGCGTTCGTCGAGAATTTTGACGTCGATCTTCATTTTTCGGTTTGGGGTTGCAGAGATGAAATGCGGCCGGCAATGTCGGCAATAAGTTGCCGCGCCAGCGTGAGCTTGTCGTTGTGCGGCAGTTCCCGCGTGCCGTTGGCATCCACCAGCAGCAGCGCATTGTCGTCCTTGCCAAATGTCGCAGGGCCAATATTGCCAACCAGTAGCGGCACGCCCTTGCGGATGCGCTTGGCCGTGGCGTGGGCCACCAGATCGTGGCTCTCGGCAGCAAAGCCTACGCAGTACAAAGCGCCGCTTTGTGCGCGCGGCGATTGGGCCACGGTGGCCAGGATGTCGGTGTTCTCGACAAAGGCCAGCGTCGGCGTCTGGCCGGAGCCGTCTTTCTTGATTTTTTGTTCGGACGTCTGTGCCGGCCGCCAGTCTGCCACCGCTGCGGTTGCTATGAAGATGCTAGCGGCTTGCGCGCTCCCCACGCAGGCTGCAAGCATATCGGCCGCAGATTGCACGTCAATGCGGCGCACACCGCGCGGTGTCGGCAGCGACACCGGCCCCGCCACAAGCGTGACCTGGGCGCCGGCTTCGTGTGCCGCGCGGGCTATGGCGAACCCCATCTTGCCGCTGGACCGGTTGGTGATGCCGCGCACGGGGTCTATGGCTTCGAAGGTGGGACCCGCGGTGACCAAGACGTGTTGGCCGGTCAGTGTCTTGGGCTGAAAAAACGCGATGATGTCCGTCAGCAGTTCCTGGGGCTCCAGCATGCGCCCGTCTCCCGTTTCGCCACACGCCTGGAAGCCGCTGCCCACACCGAGAATCGTCGCGCCGTCCGTTGCCAATTGCGCCAGATTGCGCTGGGTGGCAGGGTGGGCCCACATCTCGCGGTTCATCGCCGGCGCCACCAGCAGCGGCACCGTGTCGAGGGGCCGCGCCAGACACATCAGGCTGAGCAAGTCGTCGGCCCGGCCGTGCAGCAGTTTGGCCATGAAGTCGGCGCTGCAGGGAGCTATCAGGATCGCATCGGCCTCACGGCTCAGGTTGATGTGCGCCATGTTGTTGTCGGGGCGCGCGTCCCATTGGGAGTCGTAGACCGGGCGGTTGCTGAGGGCCTGCATGGTCACTGGCGTGATGAACTGGGCGGCTGCTTCGGTCATTACGATTTGGACCGTGGCGCCTTCTTTGATCAGGGCTCGGCACAGTTCGGCGGCCTTGTAGCAGGCGATGCCTCCGGTGAGGCCCAGGACGATGTGTTTTCCGGCTAAATCATTCATCGGTGGCAATGTAGCAGACGCTTTATAGCCTTATTGCCAATTTCCGGCTTCCTCACTTCCCCCACACTCTCCCCCCGCCCTCTCTCGCCCCGCCGGGCGAGAGAGGGAGCCTTAACAGCCATATGTGGCCTTGTTTATAAAGGTGAGGCGTACACGCTCAATGGCCAACACCGGTCGCAACACGACTGCTACACGTTGAACGTGCCACCTTTGAAGACGCGGCCACATATGGCTGTTGGGCTCCCCCTCGCCCGGCGGGGAGAGGGGGCTGGGGGGAGTGGGGGCCGGAAGTTAAAGAGGAAGTTAAGAAGGAAGTTAAGGGAGTTCGCTCCCCGTCCCCCACACGTATAATCTCGCTTTACCACCTCCCTGAGCCTCACAAGCTCCCCCTGACATGACCAAATTTGTCTTCGTCACCGGCGGTGTGGTGTCTTCCCTTGGCAAGGGAATCGCCTCAGCCTCCCTCGCTGCGATACTGGAATCGCGGGGCCTGACAGTCACCCTCATCAAGCTGGACCCCTACCTCAACGTAGACCCTGGCACCATGTCACCGCTGCAACACGGTGAAGTGTTTGTCACCGACGACGGCGCCGAAACCGATCTGGACCTTGGCCACTATGAGCGTTTCATCGAAACGCGCATGCGCAAGGCCAACAATTTCACCACCGGACAGATCTACAAAAGCGTGCTCGACAAGGAACGCCGCGGTGACTACCTGGGTAAGACCGTGCAGGTCATTCCCCATGTCACCAACGAAATCCAGGAATTCGTCAAACGCGGTGCGCGTTTTGGCGAGCCCGATGCGGTGGACGTTGCCATTGTTGAAATTGGCGGCACCGTGGGCGACATCGAGTCCCTGCCGTTCCTGGAAGCTGTGCGCCAGATGAGCCTGAAGCTCGGGCCCAACAACAGCGCCTTTGTGCACCTGAGTTATGTGCCGTGGATTGCTACGGCTGGCGAACTCAAGACCAAGCCGACCCAACACACAGCCAAACAATTGCGCGAAATTGGCATCCAAGCCGATGCCCTGCTGTGTCGTGCCGACCGGCCCATTCCGCACGAAGAACGCCAAAAAATTTCGTTGTTCTCCAATGTGCCCGAGTGGGGTGTGATCAGCATGTGGGATGCCGACACCATTTACAAAGTGCCGCGTATGCTGCACGAGCAAGGTCTGGATGGCCTCATCTGCGACAAGCTGCGCCTGAACACCCCGCCCGCTAATTTGAAACGCTGGGACGACCTGGTCTACGAGACCGAACACCCGCAGGGTGAAGTCACCATCGCCATGGTCGGCAAATATGTGGACCTGAGCGACAGCTACAAATCGCTGAACGAAGCGCTACGCCATGCGGGCATGAAGAACCATGTCAAGGTCAGCATCGACTACATCGACTCCGAAACCATCACACCCGACAGCGTGTCGCGCCTGGCCAAGTTCGACGCGGTGCTGGTACCCGGTGGCTTTGGCAAACGTGGCATTGAAGGCAAGATTTGCGCAGCGCGTTTTGCACGTGAGAACAAGGTGCCCTACCTGGGTATCTGCCTGGGGATGCAAGTGGCCACGATTGAGTTCGCCCGCCATGTGGCAAATCTGAAAGAGGCCAACAGCACCGAATTTGAGCCTGACTGCCCCAATCCTGTCATCGCTTTGATTGCTGAGTGGAAAGATGCGGACGGCACCATCAAAACCCGCAATAAGAATTCAGATCTGGGCGGCACCATGCGCCTGGGCGCGCAGAGCTCGGACGTGGCCAAAGACACGTTGGCCCATGAGATATATGGTGACGTGGTGACCGAACGCCACCGCCACCGCTATGAGGCCAATGTCAATTACCTGGATCAGTTGCGCAACGCAGGCCTGGTAATTTCGGCTCTGACCCAACGTGAGCAATTGACCGAAATGGTGGAGCTGCCCAAAGCCGTTCACCCTTGGTACATCGGCGTACAGTTCCACCCCGAGTTCAAGTCCACCCCCTGGAATGGCCATCCGCTGTTCAATGCCTTCATCAAGGCCGCGTTGGACCACCAGACTGCAGGCAAGAATCTGAAGGCGGTGGCGTAATGGCCGCCGCGCCGGGCCGCCCGAAGCAAGGCCGCGTCCCCTCGGGGGGCAGCGCAGCACACGCCGTGGCAAGCGTGGGGGCACTATGAGACTTTGCGGATTTGACGTTGGACTGGAGCATCGCTTCTTTCTCATCGCCGGCCCCTGCGTTGTGGAATCCGAGCAATTGCAGATGGATACAGCCGGGACGCTGAAGGAAATCACCTCCAGCCTGGGCATTCCCTTCATTTTCAAGAGCAGTTTCGACAAGGCCAATCGCACCAGCGAAACGGCGTACCGTGGTCTGGGAATGGAAAAGGGCCTTGAAATACTTGCGAAGGTCAGGCGCGAGATAGGTGTCCCCGTTCTCACAGACATCCACCGTGAAGACCAGATTGCCCAGGTCGCGCAGGTGGTGGACGTATTGCAAACGCCGGCCCTCCTCTGCCGGCAGACCGACTTCATCCACGCGGTAGCGCTGTCGGGCAAGCCCGTAAACATCAAGAAGGGCCAATTCATGGCCCCTGGTGACATGAAGAACGTCATCGTCAAAGCCCGCGCGGCTGCCAAAGCTGCTGGCCTCTCAGAAGACAACTTCATGGCCTGCGAGCGGGGTGCCAGCTTTGGTTACAACAACCTCGTCAGCGACATGCGTTCACTGGCCATCATGCGCGACACGGGCGCCCCCATCGTGTTTGATGCGACCCATTCGGTGCAATTGCCCGGCGGCCAAGGCACCAGCAGCGGTGGCGTGCGTGAGATGGTTCCTGTGTTGGCGCGTGCCGCCGTCGCTGTTGGAGTCGCGGGTCTGTTTATGGAAACCCACCCCGACCCAGCCAATGCCCTGTGTGATGGCCCCAATGCCGTCCCCCTCAAACACATGAAAGCGCTGCTGGAAACCCTGGTGGCGCTGGACCATGTGACCAAAAAGAATGGCTTTCTGGAGAACCATTTTTCTGCCTGAACTGCATGGTTACCAGCCGAGAACATTCGGTACTGCCGCACGCCTCAACGCACCAAGCCATGCAAAAATCGACTGCAACCGTTTTTTTAACTTAGGAAATAAAGCATGAGTGCCATTGTTGATATCGTAGGTCGCGAAATTCTGGATTCGCGCGGTAACCCCACCGTTGAATGTGACGTTTTGCTGGAATCCGGCACCATGGGCCGCGCTGCTGTGCCGTCTGGTGCATCGACCGGTTCGCGCGAAGCCATTGAGCTGCGCGACGGCGACAAAAAGCGTTACCTGGGCAAGGGCGTGCTCAAGGCGGTGGAACATATCAACACCGAAATCTCCGAGGCCGTGCTGGGCCTCGATGCTTCCGAACAAGCTTTTTTGGACAAGACGTTGATCGACCTGGACGGCACCGAGAACAAGAGCCGCCTGGGCGCCAACGCGATGTTGGCAGTCTCCATGGCTGTGGCCCGCGCCGCTGCCGAAGAATCCGGCCTGCCGCTGTACCGCTACTTTGGCGGCATGGGCCGCATGCAGATGCCCGTGCCCATGATGAACGTCATCAACGGTGGCGAGCACGCCAATAACAACCTGGACATCCAGGAGTTCATGATCATCCCGGTGGGCGCGCCCAGCTTCCGCGAAGCCCTGCGTTATGGCGCCGAGGTGTTCCATGCACTGAAGAAAATCCTGCACGACAAGGGCATCAGCACTGCGGTGGGCGACGAAGGTGGCTTTGCCCCCAACGTGGCCAACCACGAAGCGGCCATCCAGATGATTCTGGAAGCCATTGACAAGGCAGGTTTTGTGGCTGGCGAACAAATCGCACTGGGCCTGGACTGCGCAGCAAGCGAGTTCTACAAGGACGGCAAGTACCACCTGGAAGGCGAAGGCCTGACGTTGAACGCCGAAGAGTGGACCAACATCCTGGCCACCTGGGTCGACAAATACCCCATCATCAGCATCGAAGACGGCATGGCCGAAGGCGACTGGGATGGCTGGAAACTGCTGACCGACCGCCTGGGCAAGAAGGTGCAGATCGTCGGTGATGACCTGTTCGTCACCAACACCAAGATTTTGAAGGAAGGCATTGACAAGGGCATTGCCAATTCCATCCTGATCAAGATCAACCAAATCGGAACGCTGACCGAAACCTTCGAAGCCATCGAGATGGCCAAGCGTGCCGGTTACACCGCCGTTATCAGCCACCGTTCGGGCGAGACCGAAGACTCCACGATTGCCGACATCGCCGTGGGCATGAATGCGGGCCAGATCAAGACCGGTTCGCTAAGCCGCTCGGACCGCATGGCCAAATACAACCAGTTGTTGCGCATAGAAGAAGACTTGGGTGATGTGGCCAGCTACCCTGGCCGCGCTGCGTTCTATAACTTGCGCTAAGAAATGGCCCCCACGGTCGCCCACTGCGTGTGGCTCCCTGCCCCCCGAGGGGGCCGCATTTGGCAAAACCCCAAGTCCACGCCTTGGGGCGGCCCGGCGGCGAAACCTTCCGTTTAGATGGGCAAGCGCATTGTTCCTGCAGCCTTGATCGCCTTGCTGGTGATCTTGCACGGCCAGTTGTGGTTCGGCAGGGGGAGTGTGCCCAATGTTTCGCGGCTGGTGCGGCAGTTGGACGAGCAGCAGCAAAACAATGCCAAGGCCGCACGGGCCAACGAGCGTGTGGCAGCAGAAATACATGACCTGCGCGAAGGCCTCGAAATTGTCGAGGAAAAGGCACGCTCGGAGCTGGGCATGGTCAAGGCCAACGAAATCTTTGTGCAGATTGCCAAGTGATGTGCGGCAAGTAGTGGCCCACCTTAATAACACCCTCTGCTTATGATGATTGCTGTGGTGGGTGCGCCCTGCACCGGCAAGACCACGCTCGTACAGGCATTGCGTGTCGCTCTGCAGGCAGATGCCAGTATGGCGGAATGCTGGGTCACAGAAAAAGACGCGTCTGATCAGCACCACAACTTCGATCTGACACTGCTGATGGGTGCGGATCTGTCCGGCAGCACCGGTTCTGCGGTACTGGCATCTGACGCTCAACTGCGGCAAATGCTGAGCCAACAAGGCAAAGCTTACTCCGTGGTTTATGGCACGGGTCAAGCCCGCACCGATTGCGCGCTACAGGCCATTACCTACCACCGCAAGCAATCCGCGTCGCGGCCCAGGCGCGCCCCCTCCGACTGGCAATGGTGCTGCGACAACTGCTCTGATGCAGCGTGCGAGTACCGCCTGTTCACAGCGTTGGTTGGCCAGCAGCAGCCAGCGTCAGTGGGGCCCTGATCCGCCGGGCAGTTGCTGCTCCGGTGCGGTAAACAGCTGCGCTGCGTCCACCGGGTCAAAACGGTATTGCACGCCGCAAAATTCGCACGCCACCTCGACATCGGCGCGCTCGCTCAAAATACTTTCGGCCTCTTCACGACCCAGGCTCACAATCATGCGGCCCACGCGTTCGCGGCTGCACGAGCAGGCGAAACGCGGCGCTGTGGCGCCCTCCAGCGGCTCAAAGCGGGTGATGGATTCCTCCCAAAACAGGCGGTGCAGTATGGTGTCCACGTCCAGCGTCAACAGCTCCTCGCGCTTCAGGCTGCTGGCCAACATGGCGATGCGGTTGTAGTGCTCGTTCAGGCCAATCTGGTCTTCGTTTTCCTTGCTGACCATGCTGCCCGACAGGTTGTCCGTGCCTTGCATGGGCAGACGCTGGATCAGCAGGCCGGCCGCAACTTCGCCATTGGCCGCCAGCACCAGCGTGGTGTCCAGCTGCTCGCTCTGCAGCATGTAGTGCTCCAGCACCGCGCTGATCTTCTCGATCTTGTGGCGTCGGTCGTCAAACAGCGGCACCACGCCCTGGTAGGGCTGCTGCCCCGGGAATTTGTTCGTGGGGTCCAGCGTGATGGCGCAGCGGCCTTCGTTGCCCGCATTGACCATCTGGCTGAGCGTGGCGGCATCGTCCACGTCACCGACGACGGTTGCGGTTGCACGCAGCGCAAGGTCGGGCTGCACCTCGACCACCGCCAGCTTGACCGGCCCATCACCAAAGATTTGCAGCACCAGCGAGCCGTCAAACTTGATATTGGCCTGCATCAGTGCCGCGGCGGCCGTCATCTCGCCCAGCATGTCGCGCACCGGTGCAGCATAAGCACCGGTGTTGCTGTTGGACGCACGCCGGCGCAGGATTTCGGTCCAGGTGTCGGTCAGGCGCACCACCATGCCCCGTACGGGCAAACCATCAAACAAAAACTTATGCAATTCAGACACGCAAAACTCCCATGTTCAAGCAATCTTGTGCAGCCCGCGCTGGAATCGCTTGGCATTTTCAATATAGTGGACGGCGCTCATCTTCAGCGCGTCGCGCTGGGTTTCGCTGAGTTCGCGGATGGCCTTGGCCGGGCTGCCGATGATCATGGAGCCATCGGGAAATTCCTTGCCCTCAGTGACCAGGGCACCCGCGCCGACGATGCAACCCGCACCGATCTTGGCGCCATTGAGCACCACCGCGCCGATGCCGATCAATGAGCCATTACCGATCGTGCAGCCGTGCAGCATGACCTGGTGGCCCACGGTCACGTTCTCGCCAATGGTCAAGGGCATGCCTACATCGGCGTGCAGCACGCTGCCATCCTGGATGTTGGACCCGCGGCCAATGCGGATGACCTCGGTGTCGCCGCGGATGACCGCGCCAAACCAGATGCTGGTGTCTTCGGCCAGTTCCACATTGCCCATGACCTGGGCGCTGTCCGCCACCCAGGCGGTTTCAGCGAGACGGGGGGCGACAGAGTCAAGTTCGTAAATAGCCATACATTCCTGCGCGGTTGGGGGCAGCTTCTTACCTAGAATTGTAAGTATGGAACTTCGACAGCGCGCCCTTGCGGTTTTTTGCATCGCCGACCCCAACGAAAAGGCAGCCGCCACAGTCGAGCTGGCGCTGGGTACCCGCCCCGGTTCGCTGGATTGCGCGCTGCAGCTCAGCCACGACGGCCAACCTCTCGTTTTTGAAAATCTACGGCGCAGCAAGCGTTCGCACTCGACGCGGCCTGAAAGAATTTGATGCCTTCCATCCGCCATTTAGCCCTTCAAATTGTCTTGGAAAGTGATCCTGACAAAAAGGCAGCACTGGCTGGCCAACTCGACACGAGCAGCCCTGTCGAGCCAGATACGGTGATTACCGAAATGGATGGCATCCCCGGTAGACCCGCTCGACCGGAGCTTTTCGCAAAACTTCAATTTAAAAAACAATCTCTGACCACCACTGAAGGCCGCGGCATACTCATCCACTCATTGGCTCATATCGAACTGAACGCAATTGATCTCGCTGCCGATATTGTTTGGCGATTTCATGGCATGCCGGACAGCTTCTATCGTCAATGGATACAAGTCGCTCAAGAAGAGGCCCTGCACTTTGAACTGCTGCGCGATCACCTTCGATTATTGGGGTATCAATACGGCGACTTTCCTGCTCACAATGGTTTGTGGGAAATGGCAGAGCGAACAAAGCATGATGTACTTGCTCGACTAGCGTTAGTGCCAAGAACCCTCGAAGCGCGTGGGCTGGATGCTTCACCACCGGTAAAGGCGAAACTGGTGAGTGCAGGCGATCATCGAGCCGGTGAAATTCTCGACATCATCCTTCGGGATGAAATTGGTCACGTTGCCGTGGGAAATCATTGGTATCGCTACCTGTGCGGTCTGCGGAACTTGGACCCCATGGCAACCTACCAAATGATGGCTGAAAAGTACTCCGCACCGAAGCCAAGAGGCCCATTCAATCTGGAAGCCCGTCGTGCCGCTGGATTCGATGATGCAGAACTGCAGGCACTGTTAGTCAACTAGCGCAAGGACTTTCTCGCTCACCGCGCAAGCTGCTCGACCAGCGCCTCGAGTTCGTCCAGCTCGAAGGGCTTCCGCAGCGGATGAGCGGTAGGGCCTAGCGACTCGGCGACGCCCCTCAAGTTATGCCCGGAGCAGATGATCACCGGCAGCCTCGGGTTCTGGCGAAGGGCTTCACGCGCCACGTCAAGCCCCGAGCTGTCGGGCAGGTTGATGTCGGTCATCAGCAAGTTCACATTCTGCTCGCGCAGCGCCGCGCGCGCGCCGGCGCCGTCAGCCACACACACGATCCGGCGCTCGTCAGTGGCGAGCAACTCGGCGACCGACTCACGGATGTAGTCGTTGTCTTCGACGTAGAGGATGACGAAAGGGTTGGGGGTCATGGCTATAGGGCGGCTATTTGGCTTCTGATGACCAGGGGAAGTTGATATAGTTTTCGCGCGTATCGAAGCAGATATTGCCGTACATCTTCAGATAAGACGCGCGCCGCGACGGATCGGCATACACCGCGCCGGGGTTGGCCGTATCGCGTTCATAGTCCGCTATGTTGCTGCTGGTGAGCGCCTTCGGCAGAATATCCATCGCCTGTGGGATGGATTTTCCGTCCAGCCAATCAGCGGCCTGCTGGCCCATCGCATAACCGAATATCGATGAAGCAAGGCTGATGCTCGCCTTGTAGGGGCTGTCACCTTTTTTGATTTCGACGACCGCTTCCTGCTCGCCGTCGATACCGCCCAGGAATTGGTCCGCCCGTGCCTTGCCCGCTTCGCGCAGTGCCGCCAGTGCTCCCAGCACCACCGTGTCCGCGCCAAGCACCACATCGATATTCGGTTGCGCCAGCAGGACCGTCTTCATCGTGCGATACCCGCCATCTTTGTCGACCGTGGCGGGCGATATGTCGGCCACAATCGTCACGCCCGGCAGGGCGCGCAGGGTATCGCGCATGGCGGTAAAACGCGGCGCCAGGAACTGGATGCTGTCATGCGTCAGCAGCACAACCTTGGCCTTTCCGCCGAGCCGGGTGCGAATGTAATTTGCCGCCGCTTCCGCCAAAACTTTGCCGGTCAGATATTGGGGCGCGTTCAGCACCGTGGTCGCCGGCGGCGGCACGATGGCACCCACATAGGCGCCCGCGACTATGACTTTCTTCAAAGCCGGTGCCAGGGACAACGGATCAATCGGCGCGACCACAATCGCGCCCGTTTTATCGGTCGCCATGCCGCCCACCTGTTTGATCATCAGCGCAGGATCGTTATTGGACAAGGCAACGCTGTAGCCGAGTCCCCGCGCCCGCGCTGCGGCCTCCAGCCCGCGTCCCGCGCCTTGCATGAATTCGCGCCCGTTGTCCTGCACGAATACCAGCGTTTTCTGCAAACCCGTTGGCGCTCTGCAGGAAGCCCGTGCCGCATCGTAAGCGGGTAACTTGACCGGCACTGTCAGCCCCTCGCCGCCCGCGGCAAACGAAGTGCCGCTGAAACATGCAACTGAAAAACACGCAAGTGAAGCAATCGCAGACAGCCGAAATTTCATCGCAGATCCCATTACGCACTCGCCGTCGTCAGCACCAGCCGCGCCGCCGTACCCGGCGCGCGGTTGATATATTCCACATGTGTTTGCAGCGACGACGCCATCATATGGATGATCTTGCTGCCCAGCCTCGTGCCCGCATGCGTGGCGTTCGGCGCAATCCCCACGCCATCATCCTCGACCGTCAGTTCGGCTTTGCCGTCCCCCAATCGCTTCAGCCGCACGCGCACCTCACCGGGCTTGTCGTCGGGATAAGCATATTTGAAGGCGTTGGTGACCAGTTCCTGCACGGCCACGCCCAGGCTGACGCTGGCGTCAGTGCTGAGCGAAATCGGCTCCAGATAGCATTTCAGGATGGCGGTATGGCCGTCCTTGTTCATCGCCGTTTCCATATTGCTCAGCATGGCGCCCAGATAATCGTTCAGCGCCACGTTTGTCACATCGCCTGATGTATAGAGGCTTTTATGGATCAGCGAGATTGCACTGATCCGCGATTGCGTTTCGAGCAGCGCATCCTTGGCCGCCGTATCGGTGACGGAACGCATTTGCATCCGCACCAGCACCGCCACCAGCTGCAGGCTGTTGGCCACGCGGTGATTGACCTCGGCCAGCAGGACTTCTGCGCGTTCCCGCGCCGCGGCCAGATCTGCCGTGCGGGTCTTCACACGTTCTTCCAGCGTCAGATTGATTGCCTGCACTTCGTCCCGCGCCAGTTTCAGATCCTGCCGGTTGCGGTAGACAGTAAAGAACACCACCAACACCACCAGGATGATGACCACGGCGGAGCCCGCCGATATCCAGCGCAGCAGTGATGC
The DNA here is from genome assembly GCF_056521325.1 of Rhodoferax sp. ZS1R8. Taxonomy (NCBI): domain Bacteria; kingdom Pseudomonadati; phylum Pseudomonadota; class Betaproteobacteria; order Burkholderiales; family Comamonadaceae; genus Rhodoferax; species Rhodoferax sp. ZS1R8. The sequence goes on from NZ_JBWMBA010000003.1 coordinate 76,727, forward strand.
ATTGCGTTGCTGTTCTGCGCTGTTGAGTGTGCTGTTTTCGTCTGCGATCAATACCGCGCCATATAGGAAGACATTGATTTCATCCATCAGCGTCTTGCCGCGATTGCGCTGGAGCAATGCCATGGCGTCGGCAGTGCGGCCGGCGCTTTTCAACGCAATGCTGTTGTCCATCTCGGCGATCTTTTCGCCCACCGCTTCCGACAACCTAGGCAGCATCGCCCGGTTGGGGGCATCGGGTGCAATCATCCGGCTCAGATCATCTAGCTCCTGCCGCGCCCGCGTCTTGGCCGTGTCATAGGGGGCCAGATAAATCTGGTTGCCGGTCAGAAGAAATCCGCGCTGGCTCGACTCCGCGGTGCGCAAATCATCGCGCAGCTCCACAGCGGCGATACGTATCGAGCGCTGAAATGCAGACTGCTCAAGCAGGCTGTTGCTGCGCTCCACCAGCCAGATGGTGGTGCCCACGATCACGATCAGCGCCAGAAAGCCGATCGTCAGGCCCGCGCCAACACCTAGTGCCAACCGACTGCGTCCAAACATCAATCAACTTTCATGGGGGCTGGTTGGAAAAACAGCGCGCGCTCATACGCTCTGTGTTCCGCACCGAAAAAGTGTTTATCACCAGGTGGGAAATATGTCGCTCATGATACCAACTTGTGTGATGCCCGACGCTTTGGGGAGCGCACAGGAGCGAGCGTGTGGGCGACCTGCTCTACCAACCCGACAGGGGTTCGATACGACTACGGCGATTTTGTCGCGCGGCTCAAGCCACCCTTCAACCTGGTTGCACGCAGGCTGGCCAGCTTCACCGACGCAGAGCTCGCAGCCCTGGCGACGTAGCAGCCCCCAACGCCGCTATCAATAACGTAGCTGCTTACGCTCTCTGCACGAGGGCTATCGGCATATTTGACCTATACTGATTTGCAACAACCGGGGTCAACTGGTGGGCACCACAACTGCCCGCAAAAACACGTTGGACAAAAAACAGACACCAAGCGCCAGAAGCAGTAGCATCGCAGGCAAGTCACCCGTCACAATCCATTGGCCATGAGCAAACCGCAACCCAGCGACCAACCGAAAAACGGCAGCCCCCTGGCGGTCGCGTTGTTTGTTTTCCTGCTGGCCGCGGCGGCCTGTGGACTGGTCTCCTGGAAGCTGGAGCAGCGCAGCCTGCAGGCAGAACGCTTGCGCATGGCTGCCTTGGCTGGCGACCATGCCCATGCGATACAGACAACGATGGAAAGAGCGCTGTCGGCGACCTATTCCATTGCAGCCATGGTGCGCCAAGGTAAGGGCAACGTGCCCGACTTTGAGGGTGTAGCCGCCGAAATGCTGCCTTGGTACCCCGGCGTGTCCATCTTGGGGCTGAGCCCCGGTGGCGTGATCCGGCGGGTTGCCCCGCTAAAGGGCAACGAGAAATCCATCGGCTTCAACCAGCTGACCGATCCCAAGCAGGGCCGAGAGTCCCGCATGGCGCGCGACACCGGCAAACTGACACTTGCGGGCCCACTGAAACTGGTACAGGGAGGCTTGGGAGTGGTAGGTCGCCTACCCATTTTTCTGGACGGCGCTGACGGCAAACCCGTATTCTGGGGTTTGACCTATGCCGTTATTCGCTTCCCCGAAGCCCTGACCAGTGTGCGGCTGGGCCATCTGACAGAGGCGGACATTGCCTATACGCTGTGGCGTACCGACCCCGACACTGGCCTGAAGGAAACCATTGTGGCGTCCGCAGTAGCCCCGCAGTTGCCGGTGGAGCGAAGCCTGGCGGTACCCAACGGAGAATGGACTCTCAGCGTGGCACCCGTTGGCGGCTGGGGCGACCCGGCCGGGCTGGCGCTCAAGGCCGTGATTAGCCTGGTTTTCAGTGCAATGCTGGCCTATGCCAGCAAGCTGCTGATGGAGCTCAAGGCCCACGAGCAGGACCGTGAGGAACTGATTGCACAACGCACAACGGAGATCGAAGCCTCGCAGAGCAACCTCAAGGCCACGCTGCAGGCAATACCCGACGTCATGTTGGAGATGGGCCTCGATGGCACTTACCACGACTACCACGCGCCGCGCTCCAACACATCGTTTCCGCCCGCCGAGTTTTTTTTGGGGCGCAAGGTTACCGATGTATTGCCACCCGAAGCTGCGCAGTCCGTCATGGATGCACTGCGCGAGGCCAACGAGCATGGCCATTCAGAAGGCAAGGAGTTCGCGCTGGAGACGGGCAAGGGTAACTTCTGGTTCGAGATTTCTCTGACACGCAAGCAGGGCACGGTCAACGGCGAGCCTCGGTTCATCGTGCTGTCGCGCAACGTGACACAGCGCAAAACCTCGGAGGAAGAGATCAACAAGCTGGCCTTCTATGACCCGCTGACCAACCTGCCCAACCGCCGTTTGATGGTGGACCGGCTGCGCCAGGCACTGGCCATCAGCGGGCGCAGCGGCAATATTGGCGCGCTGCAGTTCATAGACCTGGACAACTTCAAAACGCTGAACGACACGCAGGGCCACGACATGGGTGACCTGCTACTGCAACAAGTCGCCAAACGCCTGACTGCTTGCATGCGCCAGGGCGACACGGTAGCGCGGCTCGGCGGTGACGAGTTCGTCGTGATGATCGAAGAACTCAGCAACAACCGCGAAGAAGCGGCGGCCCAGGCAGAAATGATTGGCGAGAAAATTCTTTCCACGATCAGCGTGCCCTACAAGCTGGCCGGGCTGGACTACCAGATCACCCCCAGCATCGGTATCACACTGTACGCAGACCACCAGCAATCCACCGACGAGCTGTTGAAGCAGGCGGATCTGGCCATGTACCAGTCCAAGTCGGCAGGCCGCAACACGCTGCGCTTTTTTGACCCGGCGATGCAAGCGGTCATCACCACCCGGGTCAAGCTCGAGACTGATATCCGCCAGGGCATTCTGCAAGACCAATTTGTGCTGTATTACCAGCCGCAGATCGACCGCGATGGCCGCACCGTCGGGGCGGAGGTCTTGCTGCGTTGGCCGCACCCCGAGCGCGGGATTGTGCCACCCGTTGAATTTATTCCGCTGGCCGAGGATACGGGCCTGATCCTGCCGCTGGGCAACTGGGTGCTGGAGACCGCCTGCACCCAGTTGGCGCTGTGGGCCAAGGAAGAAGGCATGCAGCACTTGACGCTGGCCGTCAACGTCAGCGCCCGGCAGTTTCGCCAGCCGGACTTTGTCGAATACGTGCTGGACCTGATCAGTTACACCGGCGTGAACCCCAAGCGACTCAAACTGGAGCTGACCGAAAGTCTGTTGGTCAATGATATTGAAGAAACTACGCACAAGATGATCGCGCTCAAGGCGCGTGGCGTCGGTTTCTCGCTGGACGACTTCGGCACCGGCTACTCATCGCTGTCGTACCTGAAGCGGCTGCCATTGGATCAGCTGAAGATCGACCAATCGTTCGTGCGCGACCTGATGACCGACCCCAACGATGCTGCCATTGCGTTGGCCGTTATCACGCTGGGCCATGCGTTGGGCCTTACCGTTATTGCGGAGGGTGTGGAAACCCAAGCGCAACGGGCACAGCTGCACGCGCAAGGCTGCGACGCCTACCAAGGCTACCTGCTGGGGCGGCCGATGCCGTTGGCCGACTTTGAGAACAGCCTGCGCGCGGCTTTACTGTCTGCCACCTGAACGTGACGTCAGAGTTCACCTTTGCACACCAGTCTATACTGGACCACCGCCGCGCCGTATTTGGCTACGAACTATTCGACCGGTCTGGGCTGGCCCACGGGCACACCGCCGCCAGCGATGCCCAACTGCTGTTCAATGTGCTCAGTGCGGTGGGCGGCGATTCACCGCTGGGCAACAAAAACATTTTTATCAACTGTACGCACGACAGCCTGGCCGGCGGCCATCTGGACCTGATTGCACCGCAGCGTGTGGTGCTGGAAGTACCGCCCGTGGCCGTGGCAGATGCAGACCAGATCGCAACCCGTCTGCCGAATTTGCAGGACATCCAGCGCCGCGGCTTCCGCCTGGCGTTTGACTACACGGTGCTGACGCACTCGTATGCACCATGGCTTGCGCTGGCCTCGTTCATCAAGTTTGATCTGTCGGTCATACGCCCGCAGTCCATCGCGTCCTTCGTCAAACTGGCGCAGGCCAAGTCGGGTGCGCAATTGATCGCCGAGAAGGTGGAAACTCCTGCCCAACATGCGATGCTGACCGACCTGGGCGTGAAACTTTTCCAGGGCTTCTGGTTTGCCAAACCCACACTGGTGCAAGGCCAGTCCGTACGCCCGGCGCAGGCGACGATACTGCAGCTGATCAACCTGGTGCGCAAGCAAGCAAGCACCGCAGAAATCGAGGAAGTGCTCAAGCGCGACCCTACGCTTTCGTTCAACCTGCTGCGCTTCATCAACTCCGCCGGCTTCGGTATGCGCTCCGAGGTCATATCGTTCAAACACGCCGTCATGCTGCTAGGCCTGAACCGCTTGTTCAAGTGGGCAGCCCTGCTGCTAACCACCTCACACGGGGCCGACATGCCACCAGCGGTGGGCACGACGGCTGTGGCGCGGGGACGCTTGATGGAGTTGCTGGCTGCTGAGCTGTTGCCACCTGAAGAATGCGACAACGCGTTTGTGGTCGGCGTGTTTTCGCTGTTGGACACCATGCTGGGGATGACGATGGAAATGGCGCTGGCCACGGTGGCATTGCCAGAATCCGTCACGCAGGCACTGCTGACGCGAACAGGGCCGTTGGCTTCGTTTCTGGAGCTGACGCTGGCCTGTGAGACGGGGGACGATGCGGCGTTTGGGCGCAGTGCTACGGTGTTGGGGTTGACCGATGGACAGGTCAATTGGGCGCATGTGCAGTCGCTGGCTTGGGCGGAAACTATCGGGGTTTAGGTTTTTCTTTTTGGTGGTTCTACTTTCCATGCTTCCTCACACCACCCCCTATCCCCCCCGCCCCTTTCCACCCTCGCCAGGGCGGAAAGGGGAGCCAACAGCCATATTTGGCCTTGTTTCTGAAGGTGGGACGTACCCGCTCAATAGCCAACACCGTCACCGCAGGCCTCTCACACGTTGAACGTGCCACCTTTGAAGACGCGGCCAAATATGGCTGTTAAGGCTCCCTCTCTCGCCCGGCGGGGCGAGAGAGGGCGGGGGGAGAGAGGGGGGCAGTGAGGAAGCAAAAAAAGCCCAGTACCCCCCGTGTAACCTAACTTAAGCGCTACAAAACCTATAGCACCCACTACCCCCGCGGGTGGTGCATCGCATGCAGCGTCGCCAACCGCTCCCGCGCAATATGCGTATAAATCGTCGTCGTGGAAATATCCGCATGCCCCAACAACATCTGCACCGCCCGCAAATCCGCACCATGGTTCAACAGATGTGTTGCAAAGGCGTGCCGCAGCGTATGCGGTGACAAGGGCACGGTGATACCGGCAGCCGCGGCATGCTTCTTCACCACCATCCAGAACATCACACGCGACATGGCCGTGCCGGGGTTAATGCCGCGCACGGTGATGAACAAATCGTCAGTCTGCTTGCCGGCCAGCAATTCGGCGCGAGCCCCGCCGCTGATGTACTGGCGCAACCAGCTGCTGGCTACCTCGCCAAACGGCACCAGGCGTTCCTTGCTGCCTTTGCCGAACACGCGCAGCACGTTGTCATTCATGCTGACATTCAGCGTTTTGAGCGAGACGAGTTCACTGACGCGCAGGCCGCTGGCGTACATCAACTCCAGCATCGTGCGGTCACGCACGCCCAGTGCAACCGACGTGTCGGGTGCGGCGAGCAACGCCTCCACCTGGGCCTCGGTCAGGGTCTTGGGTACGCGCAAAGCTTGCTTGGCGGATTGCAACTTCAATGTGGGGTCGGCCTGCACCAGCCCCTCGCGCAAAGCCCAGTGGAAGTAGCGTTTGAATACCGTCAAGCGGCGATTGGCTGTGGTGGCTTTGGTAGCAGTGTGTTTATCGGAAAAATAAGCCTGCAGATCCAGCTCAGTGGTCTGCAGTAGTGCGCGGGACTGGCCGGTCAGCCAGGTTGCATACAGCGCCAGATCCCGGCGGTAGGCGGACAGCGTGTTGCGCGACAGTCCGTCCTCCAGCCACAGCGCGTCGATAAAGGCGTCGATCTCCGCCTGGCCAGGATCAGACGGGACCGTTTCCGTCATTCCAGACGCAGCTTGGCGGTGTCTACCACTTTCTTGTAGACCTCGTACTCGGCCTTGATCTGGGCCGCGAATTGTTCCGGGCTGTTGGCCACAACGATGGATCCCGTGTCTTCAATGCGCTTGCGCACGGCCGGGTCTTCGAGCACCTTGCGCACGGCAGCGTTGATCTTGTCCACCACTTCCTTCGGCAAGCCCTTGGGGCCGTAGATACCGTAGAAGGCCATACGGTTGGCAGGTTCCAAGCCCACTTCCTTGAACGTGGGCACATTCGGCAACTGCGCCAGCCGCTGGGGCGCCGCCACCACGATAGGCACCAGCTTGCCGGCTGAAACAAAAGGCATGGCCGATGGCATGTTGTCAAAAATCATCGGCACCTGGCCAGCTACGGTGTCATTGAGCGCCGGCCCAGCGCCGCGGTAAGGGATGTGGGTGATGAAAGTGCCGGTCAAGCTCTTGAACAGTTCGGTTTGCAGGTGGCCAATGCCCCCGGTGCCCGATGTGGCATAGGAATATTTACCTGGGTTGCCCTTGATTTCGGCCAGGAAGCTCTTGTAGTCTTTGGCCGGGAAGCCGGGGTGTACCGCAATCACGTTGGGCGTAGCCGCCACGTTGATGATGGGGGTGAAATCGGTCAGCGGGTTGTATGGGTTCTTGGGATTGATGGCCGGGTTGGCCGCCACCGTAGACACGGTTGCCACTCCCAGCGAATAGCCATCGGGTGTGGCCTTGGCCGTTTCGTTGGCGCCCACCACGCCGCCACCGCCAGCCTTGTTTTCGACAATCACGCTTTGGCCCAGAATTTTGCCCAGCGGGTCGGCAATGGTGCGGGCCACGATGTCCGTAGTGCCACCAGGTGCGAACGGCACCTGCAGTTTGATAACCTTGTTGGGGTAGCCCTGTGCCATCGCAGAACCTGCAGCAAGGGTAATGCCCAGGGTGGTTAAGCCCAGGGCGAATAGTTGGTGGGTTCGCATGCGGGTTGGTCTCCAGTAGTTGTAGTCTCAGTCACGCAGAGCAAATAGTAACCGGAGCCAGGCCGCGCGCAGAAGCCATATGCACCGGGCTGGTATTCTTGTCTGGTGAACTATGCCCAACTGCTCTTTCCCGATTTTTCGCTGATTCTGTGCGGCTACCTGGTATGCCGCTACACCGCGCTCAACCGCCCCGTGTGGGCACAGGTCGATGCGCTGGTTTACTTCTTTTTGTTCCCGGTGCTGCTGTTCCAGTCCATCGTCAAGAGCCCACTGGACGTGACAGCAGCGTCGCGGCTGATGGGCTCCGGCTGGGCGTTGGGCTTTTGTGGCATTGCGTTGGCCTACGCCCTACCCTACTTACCCCTAATCAAACGCTGGATAGACCGGCGCGACCATGCCTGCAGTGCCCAAGTGGCATTTCGTTTCAACTCCTTCATTGGATTGGCAATTGCAGACCGGCTCGCTGGTGCACAGGGGCTGCAGCTGTTTGCGGTGCTGATTGGCGTGTGCGTGCCCGTATTCAATGTCGGGGCCGTCTGGCCCATGGCCCGCCACGCGCAGCGTGGCTTTGTGCGAGAGCTGGTGCGCAACCCGCTGATTATTGCAACGGCCTCGGGGCTGGTAGCCAATCTGTTGGGCTTTACCATCCCGCCATGGCTGGAGCCCACCACAACACGCATTGGGGCAGCGTCACTGGCGTTGGGCCTGATGGCTGCCGGCGCAGGCATGCAATTCGGTGCGCTGGCCCGCGCCAAGACCTTGGCAGTCTCCGTGTTGTCGATCCGCCATCTGGTGCTGCCACTGGTGGCAGCAGGCATCACGCGCCTGTTTGGGCTCAGTGCGGCAGAGACTACAGTGCTGATGATTTTCTCGGCCCTGCCAACGGCTTCCAGCTGCTATGTTCTAGCGGCCCGCATGGGCTATGACGGCGCCTACGTAGCGGGGCTGGTCACGCTGTCGACGCTGCTGGGCATGCTGAGCCTGCCCCTGGCGCTGGGCGTGCTGCGTTAGCCGATCAGGGCGCAGCTGGGGGTGGCGTCTGCGTCTGCGGATTGGCTTGTGACAACGCCCAGGCAATGTGCTCGCGGACCAAGGGGTTGGGGTGATCGGCATGCATTTGCAAAAACGCCAACACGTCCGCACCCTGCGCCAACGCATTGCCCAAAGCTACTGCAATATTGCGCTGCCAGCGCTCATGCCCTATGCGGCGTATGGCGCTGCCCTCAGTGCGCTGCAGGAATTCGGTCTCAGTCCAACTGAACAGTTCTTGCAGGTGTTGCCCGCTCAAGCCATCACGTGGGTCAAAGTCCTTTAACGGGCTGCGCTGGGCAAACTTGTTCCACGGGCATACCAGTTGGCAGTCATCACAACCATAGATACGGTTGCCGATCAGCGCGCGAAACTCTTGCGGAATGGGCCCGGCATGCTCAATCGTCAGGTACGAGATGCAGCGCCGCGCATCCAGCGTGTGCGGCGAAAGAATGGCCTGTGTGGGGCAGGCAGTGATGCATGCGGAGCACGAGCCGCAATGCCCCTGCACCGGCTCGCTGGTAGGCAGCAGCACGTTCACATAAATTTCGCCCAGGAAGAACATCGAACCTGCCTCGCGGTTCAGCAGCAGCGTGTGCTTGCCGCGCCAGCCTTGGCCGCTGCGGGCGGCCAGCTCGGCCTCCAGCACCGGGGCGGAATCGGTAAAAGCGCGGTGGCCGAAGGGGCCTATCTCTGCGGCAATGCGTTCGCTCAATTTCTGCAGGCGGTTGCGCAAAACCTTGTGGTAATCGCGACCCCGCGCGTAGACAGACACGATGCCCTCACCGGGGCGCTGCAGGCGCTCCAACTCCACTGCCGTCCAATCCTCAGGCGTGTTGCGCGGCAGGTAGTCCATGCGCGCCGTGACAACGCAGAGCGTCCCCGGCACCAGCTCAGCCGGGCGCGCGCGCTTAAGGCCATGGCTGGCCATATAGGCCATGTCACCATGGAAACCACGCGCCAGCCACTGCACCAACCCGGCCTCGGCCGACGATAAATCGACAGGGGCCACGCCAATTTGGGAGAATCCCAATTCCCGGGCCCAGGCCTGCATTTGCGAAACCAGCTGGTTACCATCGAATTGAGTGCTATTGATCGTCACACCCCTATTGTAAAAACCCTGGAATGGCCCGATGAAGCGGCCACGCGGCGCTTTGCCGAGGGCCTGGCCGCCCTACCGGAAGCAGTGCATGCGTTCATCGCCTTGCACGGGGATCTGGGTGCGGGCAAGACCACATTTGTGCGCCACCTGTTGCACGCGCTTGGCGTTACCGGTCGCATCAAAAGCCCGACCTACGCGGTGGTGGAGCCGTACGAACTGCCCACACTGAACATCTGGCATTTCGACTTCTATCGCTTTGCAGACCCGCGCGAGTGGGAAGAAGCCGGCTTCCGGGATATCTTCGCCAGCCCCGGTCTGAAGCTGGCCGAATGGCCCGAGAAAGCCGGCGCCATGCTACCCTGCGCGGACATGGACATCACCATCGTGACCTCACCTGACGCCGCACGCCACGTGACCCTGCGCGCCAACACACCTACCGGTATTGCCCTGCTGCGCGCAAGCCTGCCCGAGGGACCGCAACCTTGATGCGGCGGCGCACCCTGCTGCAATCTGGCGGCAGCATTGTTTTGAGTCTGGGGCTGGCCGAGTTGGCCCATGGTGCCAATATCGTCACGGTTCGCGTGTGGCCGGCCCCTGAGTACACCCGGGTGACGATTGAATCCGACAGCGCGCTGGCCACCAAGCAGCAATTTGTGCCCAGCCCTCCGCGGCTTGCGGTGGATATCGAAGGCATCACGCTAAACCTCGCGCTGAAGGAACTGGTGGCCAAGGTGCGCGCTGATGATCCGAATATTGCGGGTATCCGCGTCGGGCAGTTCGCACCGAACGTGGTCCGCTTGGTTGTCGATTTGAAGCTACCGATACGCCCGCAGGTGTTTGCGCTGACACCGGTGGCGGCCTACCAGCACCGCCTGGTGCTGGACCTGTACCCGGCAAAGGAAGCGGACCCATTGGAGGCCCTGATCGCACAGCGCCTGCAAGAAGGCCCAGCCCCTGCAGGCAGTGCGCCTAAGCCAGCGCCCGCCCCTGCGCCCGCAGACCCGCTGGGCGAATTGATCAACCAGCACACGCAGAAACCATCGCCACAGCCCGGAAGTACGGTCGCCCAAAGTGCTACGAAATCAGGAGCACCTTACGCGCCATCCACGGGGGCTAGCGGCCCAAATGGCATAAGGCTTCCGGCCAAACCCGAGGTTCCGGCACCGGCAGCAACCGACCGCCTCATCGTCATTGCGCTGGACGCCGGCCATGGTGGTGAAGACCCTGGCGCTGTCGGCCCCGGTGGCACGCGTGAGAAAGACGTGGTGCTGCGGCTGGCACACCTGCTGCGGGACCGCATCAACGCCACCAGCGTCAACGGCAACGCCGCGCGCGCCTACCTGACACGCGATGCCGACTTCTTTGTGCCGCTGCAGGTGCGCGTACAAAAGGCCCGCCGCGTGCAGGCCGACCTGTTTGTCAGCCTGCATGCCGACGCCTTCTTCACGCCCGACCCACAAGGTGCCAGCGTGTTCGCGCTGAGCCAGGGCGGCGCGTCCAGCAGTGCGGCGCGCTGGATGGCCGCCAAGGAAAACAAGGCCGATTTGATCGGCGGCATCAACGTAGAAACCAAGGATGCCACCGTGCAGCGCGCCCTGCTGGACATGAGCACGACGGCACAGATCAACGACAGCCTGAAACTGGGCAGCAGCCTGCTCGGCGAAATAGGCCGCGTCGGCAAACTGCACAAGGCGAAAGTGGAGCAGGCTGGTTTTGCGGTACTGAAGGCACCCGACATTCCCAGCGTGCTGGTGGAGGCTGCCTTTATCAGCAACCCCACGGAAGAGGCCAAGCTCAACAGCGAGGAGTTTTTGAACCAGTTGGCCGATGCGCTGATGCGCGGTATTGAGCGCTACTTTTCGAAAAATCCGCCCTTGGCGCGCAACAGGGTGAGAAGTTAGCCCTCCTGGATCTGGCTTTGCCGACCCAGGTGCTGGGGTTTTCTACTGGACCGCGGGCTTGCGCCGCGCTCGCCATGCGCCGAAGAGGATGAAGAAACCCGGGATGAAGATCATCGCCCAGATAATCTTGTCCAGATGGGCTTTGACCCATGGGAAATTACCAAAAAAATACCCCACCGTAACAATACCGCCCACCCACAACGCACCACCGGATACGTCAAACAACGTGAAACGCGCGCGTTTCATGTGCGCTACGCCCGCAACAAACGGTGCAAATGTGCGCAGAAACGGCATGAAGCGCGCTGCCACGATGGTGATACCACCATAGCGCTCGTAGAAAGCATGGGCTTGGTCGAATGCCTTTTTGTTGAAAAACCGCGAATCTTCCCACTGAAACACCCTGGGTCCGATGTAGCGGCCGATCGCGTAATTGGACTGGTTGCCCAAAATGGCGGCAGCCAGCAGCAGGCCCACAGACAGCGGATAGCTCATCAGGCCGACGCCGCACATCGCCCCAACGACAAACAGCAGCGAATCTCCGGGCAGGAATGGCATGACGACGACGCCAGTTTCAATAAATATGATGAGAAACAGTAGCGCGTACACCCACAGACCATAGTTGCGGACGAAGGCCTCCAAGTACTTGTCGACATGCAAGACAAAATCAAACAAATAGGCAATCAATTCCATGCGTGAGGCTCTAGGTGAGGTGGTGGGGAAAAGAAAAAGGCCACCAAGTTGGGAAACTCGGCGGCCTTGATGCTAACGTATGGTGGAGCTGGCGGGATTTGAACCCGCGTCCGCAAGCCTTCTTCGAACAGTTCTACATGTGTAGCCGTCTGGTTTAAGTCTCGCCTTTTACATCGCGCAGTGGCACGCTATGCAAAACGCCAGTAACCTATTTTCTCGACCCACCCTAAGTCACCCAAGGCAGGCCCAGCCGAATGAAATTACCCCACAGCCTGGACAGCCCGACCTTTCGATCTGACTACCCTTGCCCAGCCTATCGGCTTGCTGTTGTGAGGCTCACGTGCAATTAAGCAGCGAGTGCGAAACGTTCGTCGTTTGCAGTTAGTTTTTTTCTGCTGTTTTACGAGGTAACAGAACCTCGACATGCCCTGCTGCGCGTCCGAACCCACGTCGAAACCAGTGCAGCCCCAAGCCTCGTATTTTAGGCGCTCGCCAGCAATTGCAAGAGCGCAAGGGGCGAATTAATCTCGGCATGGGCCCCCCAGGCCTCAATTTCTGTCTTTTTGCCGAGATAACCATAGCTGGCGGCGACGGTTTTCATGCCTGCTGCCAAGCCAGCCACTACATCGCGCTCGTCATCGCCCACATAGACACAGCGTTCGGGCGCAACGCCCAGCCGGCGGGCCGCCTCAAACAGGGGTTCGGGGTGGGGTTTGGCGTACGGCGTGGTATCGCCGCTGACGATGGCGCCGGCATTGGCAAACAAGGGCATGGCACGGGTCAGCGGATCGGTAAAGCGGGAGGATTTGTTGGTCACCACGCCCCACGGCAATTTTTGCTGCTCCAGACGTGCGATCAATTCCTGGACGCCATCGAAGGCATAGGTACGCTCGGTCATGCAGGCCGCGTAGTTGGAGAAAAACTCTTCACGCATGGCGTTGAAATCCGGTGCGTCTGGCAAGATGCCGAAGGCTATCTCCAACATGCCACGGGCGCCAGCGCCTGCCATGTGCCGGTACGACACCAGCGGCAACGAGGGCATACCGCGGGCAACACGCATCTGATCGGCAGCAGCGCCCAAATCTGGTGCACTGTCGATCAGCGTGCCGTCCAGATCAAAAAGAACAGCTGCAATATCTGGGAAACGCAAAGGAGTGGGCGCTTTCAAAAAGGTTTCTGCGTGGCCAACAGGTAGTTGACACTGGTGTCACGGCTCAGCGAATAGCGCCTCGTCAGCGGGTTGTATTCCAGGCCGCTGGTCTGCCGCAAATCCAGATCTGCGCGACGGCAAAATCCGGCCAGTTCACTCGGTCGGATCATTTTTGCGTATTCATGGGTGCCGCGGGGCAACATGTTGAGCAGGTATTCAGCGCCAACAATGGCCAGCATGAAGGACTTGGCATTGCGGTTCAGCGTCGAAAAGAACACCCAACCGCCAGGTTTAACCAAATCGGCGCAGGCTTGCACGACCGAAGATGGGTCGGGCACGTGCTCCAGCATTTCCATGCAGGTGACGACGTCGAACGAAGCGGGAGCCTCTGCAGCCAGTGCTTCAACACTCACTTCGCGGTACGCAATATTTGGCGTTTGGGCTTCCAGGGCGTGCAATTGAGCGATTTTGAGCGCTTTTGTAGACAAATCGATACCCACCACGTCTGCAGCGCCCCGGCGCGCCATGGAGTCTGCCAAGATACCACCGCCACAACCCACATCCAGCGCGCGCAGCCCGGTGAGGGGGCATATGGAATGGATCCAGTCCAGCCGCAATGGGTTGATCATGTGCAGCGGCCGGAATTCGCTGTCCATATCCCACCAGCGATGGGCCAGTTCGGAAAACTTGGCCAACTCAGCCGGGTCGGCATTCACAGTTTCATCTTTCATGGGGCAATTATGTCCATATTAGGTAGCCGATCGCGGAGGCATCCCTTGAGGGGGAGAGCTTATTTTCAACAGGCAACAAAAAACCCGCCGAAGCGGGTCTTTTGGAGATTGGCCTAGGCCATTCGCGTATTACTTGTTAGTACGTGTACCAACAACTTCGATTTCAACGCGGCGGTTCTTGCTACGGCCTTCAGCTGTCTTGTTGTCAGCGACAGGTTGCTTTTCGCCCTTGCCTTCAGTGTACACGCGGCTCTTTTCAATGCCTTGAGACACCAAATAAGCCTTCACAGCTTCGGAACGTTGCACCGACAGCTTCTGGTTGTAAGCATCAGTACCGACCGAGTCAGTGTGACCGACAGCGATGATGACTTCCAGATTGATGCCCTTGACCTTGCTGGCCAGATCGTCCAACTTGGCCTTGCCTTCGGGCTTCAACACCGATTTGTCGAAGTCAAAGAATGCGTCAGCGGCGTAAGTCACTTTGCTTGCAACTGCGGGGGGTGCAGGAGCAGGAGCTGGCGCGGGAGCCGGTGCAGGTGTAGCGACTGGAGCAGGAGCGGGTGCTGGGGGGGGTGCGGGAACGATGTAACCGTCGCAACCAGGAGCAGCAGTAGCTGGGGTCCAGCTGATGTCACGCCAGCATTCGCCGAAATTATTTTTCCACACCTCGCCGGAGTTGTTTCTCCAGTTGTGGATCTCTTGCGCACCAGCCGCAGTAGCGAGTACTGCAGCAGCGAGGGCGATTGCTACTCGATTCAATTGTTTCATGGCGTTCCTTTTGCGTAACAAACTGCAGCATCGCTGCGAATAATTTTTGGGACGCCCCAAATAGGGACGTTCAGGCCATTGTGCCATACCAGAACGACAACTTTTGACGGCCATTGCAATGTACTGCGCACAATTGGCTCGAATGTTGCCATCTAACGACATCTGCCGGGCCGTAGAATCCTAGGTTGTCTCCGACATAGCTTTAAGCCATCCATGACCCAGTTCGCCAAAGAAACCCTGCCCATCAGCCTTGAAGAGGAAATGCGGCGCAGCTACCTCGATTACGCAATGAGTGTGATCGTGGGACGCGCCCTGCCGGATGCGCGCGACGGGCTCAAGCCCGTTCACCGCCGCGTGCTGTTCGCGATGCACGAACTCAACAACGACTGGAACCGCGCTTACAAAAAGTCTGCCCGTATCGTCGGCGACGTGATAGGTAAGTACCACCCCCACGGTGACCAGTCGGTTTACGATACCATCGTCCGCATGGCGCAGGATTTCTCCATGCGTCACATGCTAGTGGATGGCCAGGGCAACTTCGGTTCGGTCGACGGGGACAACGCCGCGGCCATGCGGTACACCGAAATCCGCCTGTCCAAGATCGCGCATGAGCTTTTAGCCGACCTGGACAAGGAGACGGTTGATTTCGGCCCTAATTACGATGGCTCTGAAAAAGAACCGCTGGTGTTGCCCACCCGTCTGCCCAATCTGCTGGTCAACGGCTCTGGGGGTATTGCGGTGGGTATGGCCACGAATATTCCACCCCATAACCTGAACGAAGTCGTAGACGCCTGCCTGCACCTGCTGAAAAATCCGGAGGCAACGATCGACGAGTTGATGGAGATTGTGCCTGCGCCCGATTTCCCGACCGCCGGCATCATCTACGGCATCAACGGCGTCAAAGACGGTTACCGCACCGGCCGTGGCAAGGTCGTCATGCGCGCGCGCTGCCACTTTGAAGACATCGACAAAGGCCAACGCCAGGCCATCATCGTCGACGAGCTGCCCTACCAGGTCAACAAGAAGACGCTGCAAGAGCGCATGGCCGAGTTGGTGCACGAGAAGAAAATCGAAGACATCAGCCACATCCAGGACGAGTCGGATAAATCCGGCATGCGCCTGGTCATCGAGCTCAAACGCGGCGCCGTGCCAGAGGTGGTGCTGAACAACCTGTACAAGCAAACACAGTTGCAGGACACGTTTGGCATGAACATGGTGGCGCTGATCAATGGCCAACCCAAGTTGTGCAACCTGAAAGATCTGGTCGAGGTCTTTTTGGACCACCGCCGCGAAGTCGTTACACGCCGCACCGTGTTCAACCTGCGCAAGGCGCGCGAGCGTGGCCACGTGCTGGAAGGTCTGGCCGTCGCAATGGCCAACATCGATGAATTCATCCGCATCATCCGCGAATCTCCGACACCGCCTGTGGCCAAGACGGAGTTGATGAACCGACCTTGGGACAGCAAACTGGTGCGCGAAATGCTGACCCGCACGCGGGCTGATGGCGGCACCATCAATGCCGATGACTACCGCCCTGACGGGCTGGAAAAAGAGTTTGGCATGGGATCAGACGGCCTGTACCGCTTGTCCGAAACACAGGCCCAGGAAATTCTGCAAATGCGCCTACAGCGCCTGACCGGCCTGGAGCAGGACAAGGTCATTGCTGAGTACAAGGACGTCATGGCAGAAATCGAAGATCTGCTCGACATTCTGGCCAAGCCCGAACGCGTTTCCATCATCATTGGCGAAGAGTTGGCACATGTAAAGGCCGAGTTTGGCCAGACCAAACTGGGTGCACGCCGCAGCTTGGTCGAACACAGCTCCTACGACCTGTCTACAGAAGACCTGATCACCCCAACCGACATGGTGGTGACGATGAGCCACAGCGGTTACATCAAGAGCCAGCCGCTGAACGAATACCGGGCGCAAAAACGCGGCGGACGCGGTAAGCAGGCCACAGCTACCAAGGAAGACGATTGGGTCGACCAGTTGTTTGTTGCCAATACGCACGACTACATCCTGTGTTTCTCCAACCGCGGCCGCTTGTATTGGCTCAAGGTTTGGGAAGTGCCCCAGGGCTCACGCGGTTCCCGCGGCCGCCCCATCGTCAACATGTTCCCGTTGCAAGAGGGCGAAAAAATTACCGTTGTGCTGCCGCTGACCGGTGAAAAACGCACCTTCCCGGCCGACCACTACGTGTTCATGGCCACGAGTATGGGTACCGTCAAGAAGACAGCGCTGGACGAATTCAGCAACCCACGCAAAGCCGGCATTATTGCCGTGGACCTGGACGATGGTGACTTCCTGATCGGCGCCGCGCTGACCGATGGCAAGCATGATGTGATGCTGTTCAGCGACGGCGGCAAGGCCGTACGCTTTGACGAAAATGATGTGCGCCCCATGGGCCGCAATGCGCGCGGTGTGCGCGGCATGATGCTGGACGAGACGCAAAGCGTGATCGCCATGCTGGTCGCCGAAGACGAACAGCAAAGCGTATTGACCGCTACCCAAAACGGCTATGGCAAGCGCACCAGCATCACCGAATACACGCGCCACGGCCGCGGCACCAAGGGCATGATCGCCATCCAGCAGAGTGAACGCAATGGCAAGGTCGTTGCGGCCACTCTGGTCCATGTGGACGACGAGATCATGCTGATCACCGACAAGGGCGTGCTGGTGCGCACCCGCGTCAGCGAGATCCGCGAACTCGGCCGCGCCACCCAAGGTGTGACCTTGATCGGGTTGGATGAGGGCTCAAAACTCAGCGGCCTCCAGCGTATTGTGGAGAACGATGCCAACGCAGCTGGCGAAGACGACGCGTCTGGCACAACGGACGGCACCGGGATCAGCGACACCCAAGAACCATGAGCGAACCCAGCGCGCCTTTAGCAAGCCTGTCGGAACTACGCGTCCAGATTGACGCCATCGACCAGCAATTGCTGCGCTTGCTCAATGACCGAGCGCTGGTGGCCGAGAAGGTGGGCGAGGTCAAAAAGCGCGACGGTACCGCCTTTTTCCGACCGGACCGCGTGGCGCAGGTTATTGACAAGATCCAGCTCGCCAACCCCGGCCCGCTAAAAGGTGCTCACGTCGCCGACATCTGGCGCGAGATCATGTCGGCCTGCCTCGCGTTGGAGGCCCCGCAACGGGTGGCCGTACTCGGCCCGGCGGGAACCTTTTGTGAGCAGGCTGCGATCGAATTCTTCGGTGGTGCGGCCGACCTGATCTACTGCGCCAATTTCGACGAAGTCTTCCACGCCACGGCAGCCGGTAGCGCCCAGTATGGCGTAGTCGGCGTCGAAAACTCGACTGAAGGCATGGTGACGCGGTCGCTGGATCTGTTCCTGCATTCCCCGACCCACGTCATTGGCGAAGTCACGCTTCTGGTGCGCCACAACCTGCTGCGCCTGGACAACTCCCTCGACAACATTGAGGTTGTTCTCGCTCACCCCTTGGCGCTGGCGCAATGCCAAGCCTGGCTGACCAAGCATCTGCCACATGCCGAACGCCGGCCCGTATCCAGCAATGCCGAGGGCGCCCGGCTGGCAACGACCAATCCCAAGTGGGCCGGACTGGCCAGTGAGCGTGCGGCGACGCAGTTTGGCCTGCACATCGCCGCCCATGCCATCCAGGACGAGGCCTACAACCGTACGCGCTTCGCCATCATTTGCCTGCCGCAAACCCTGGGCACACCGCCCCCGTCGGGCAAGGATTGCACCAGCCTGATTGTGTCGGTGCCCAATAAGCCTGGCGCGGTGCACGACCTCTTGGTGCCGCTGAAGACGCATGGCGTATCCATGACCCGTTTTGAATCTCGCCCAGCGCGAACCGGCCAGTGGGAATATTATTTCTACATCGACCTGCAGGGCCACCCCTCGCAGCCCCATGTGGCGCTGGCGCTCCAGGAGCTCCAACGCCTCAGTGCCTTTTACAAAGTGCTGGGTACCTACCCGGTTGCCGATTGATGCCAATCTTCAGGAACCCTTATGTTTGAACAGCTTGGCTTGATTGGATGCGGTTTGATGGGTGGGTCATTTGCACTCGCTCTCAAACGCGCGGGTTTGGTCAAGCGTGTGGTCGGCTACAGCAAATCGCCCAGCACCACAGAGCGTGCGCGCCTGATGGGTGTCATCGACGTGGAAGCGCCCTCTGCGCTGTTGGCCGTTTCGGGCGCCGACATCGTGCTGATCGCGGTACCTGTGGCTGCCACCGAGGCTACCTTCAAGGCCATCAAGCATCTGGTCACCTCCAGTATGCTGGTCATGGATGTGGGCTCCACCAAACGCGACGTCATCGACGCCGGCCGCCGTGCGCTGCGCGAACACGTGGGCTCGTTCGTGCCCGCACATCCGATTACCGGCAAGGAAGTTTCGGGCGTGGACAATGCCGACCCCGACCTGTACTCCGGCCGCCAGGTCATCCTGACGCCTATAGAGCGCACCCTGACCGTGCAGTTGCAAAAGGCCGTCGACGTTTGGACTGCGCTGGGCTGCAAGGTGCTGAAAATGTCGCCCGAACAGCACGACGCTGCGTTTGCCGCTGTCAGCCATTTGCCGCACCTGATCGCATTTGCGTTGATGAACGCGATCTCCGGCCAACCGCAAGGCAAGGATTACCTGTCACTGGCAGGCCCGGGCTTTCGGGACTTTACCCGTATTGCCGCAAGCGACCCCAAAGTCTGGCGCGACATCCTGGTCTCCAACCGTGAAGAGCTGCTGGCCCAGTCGAAAATCTTCCAGCGCAACCTGCATGCGCTGGAATTGATGATTTCCAGCGGCAATACCGAAGCGCTGGAGGGCCTGATCGAGCAAGCCAGCAACACCCGCGGCACCTGGAGCATGACCTCCCGACACAACCCCTGATTGATGTATTCCACCGCATTCCTAGACCTCCCCCCACTGGCCGGTGCATCGGGAACGGTAACACTGCCAGGTTCCAAAAGCATCTCCAACCGTGTTCTGCTGCTCGCCGCACTTAGCGCAGGCACCACAACGGTGCATGACCTGCTGGACTCGGACGACACCCGCGTCATGCTCGACGCCTTGCGCGTACTGGGCTGCGGCATCCGCCACAGCGCCAACACCGTCCAGATCGACGGACTAGCAGGTCAATTGGGTAACACGCAGGCCAAGCTGTTTCTAGGTAATGCCGGCACGGCCATGCGCCCTTTGACCGCGGCGCTGGCGGTGTTGGGCGGCGATTTTGAAGTGGGCGGCATCGCGCGCATGCACGAGCGCCCCATTGGCGATCTGGTGGACGCCTTGCGCCAACTGGGTTGCAGCATCGACTACCTGGGCAATGATGGCTTCCCTCCGCTGCGCATTGGCACGCCAGCGTTGGTTCTGGATGCGCCCATCCAGGTGCGGGGTGACGTGTCCAGCCAATTCCTGACGGCGCTCTTGATGGCACTGCCTTTGGTTGCGCAGCAAAACATCGTCATTGAGGTGGTCGGAGAACTGATTTCGCGCCCCTACATTGAGATCACGCTGAATCTGCTGGCCCGTTTTGGCGTGCAGGTGCGGCGCGACGGCTGGCAGCGTTTCACCATTACCGCCGGTTGCCAGCTGCAATCGCCAGGCGACATCCACGTCGAAGCCGACGCTTCCTCTGCTAGCTATTTTATAGCGCTAGGTGCAATAGCGACGAGGGCTAGTGGCCAGAACTCCATAAGGGTCCTTGGCGTGGGGGCCGCTTCCATCCAGGGCGATATCCGCTTCGTGGACGCCGCACAGCAAATGGGCGCGCACATCGTCAGCGGCCCGAACTGGCTGGAAGTGTCCCGTGGCACTTGGCCGCTGAAGGCCATAGACCTGGACTGCAACCACATTCCCGACGCGGCGATGACGCTGGCCGTGATGGCACTCTACGCCGACGGCACAACCACACTGCGTAATATCGCAAGCTGGCGGGTCAAAGAGACCGACCGTATTGCCGCCATGGCCAACGAGCTGCGAAAGCTGGGTGCGACAGTGGTCGAAGGCGCGGACTTCATCCAGGTGACGCCGCCGGCAGCCCTTGCCGATTGGAAAGCCGCCAGCATCCACACCTATGACGACCACCGCGTCGCCATGTGTTTCTCACTGGCGGCGTTCAACCCGGCTGGCATTCCGGTGCGCATTGAAGACCCGAAATGCGTAGCCAAGACTTTCCCGGACTATTTTGAGGCCCTGTTCTCGGTCGCGCACGCACCGCAGCAAACGGTCCCTGTCGTCTGCGTGGACGGCCCCACCGCGTCCGGCAAGGGCACGCTGGCCGTGGTGCTGGCGCAAAGGCTGGGCTACCACTTTCTGGATTCTGGCTCGCTGTACCGCATCACCGCGCTGGCGGCCCAGCGCGCCGGTCTGGGGCTGGATTTGGCCCATGAAGCGGCGATTGCCGAGCTGGTCAAGGGCCTGCACATCCACTTCTCCAACGGCCGCGTGCTGCTGGACAGCGACGACGTCAGCGACACGATCCGTACCGAGGAAGCCGGTATGGCCGCCTCCAAAGTGTCCGCCCTGCCCCGCGTGCGCGATGCCCTGATCGCCTTGCAGCACAGTTTTCGGCAATTGCCGGGCTTGGTGGCCGACGGACGCGACATGGGCACGGTGATCTTTCCAGACGCCCCGCTCAAGGTATTTCTGACCGCCAGCGCCGGGCGCAGGGCCGAGCGGCGCTATAAGCAGTTGATTTCTAAGGGGATTTCAACTACACTCCCATCTCTTCGCGCGGACCTGGAGGCACGTGACGCCCGGGACTCATCCCGAGCCGTTGCACCACTTAAGCCCGCAGAAGACGCCCAGTTGCTCGACAACTCGGATTTGACGGTTGAAGAATCGGTGGATCTGGTGTTGGATTGGTGGCAGGGCAAACAGCCTTTTTGAACCGTTCAACAAGACTGGTCGGTCCTCACCGCCCCTCTCGCGCAGCAGCGCACTGGTGGTGTGGTTCAACAACTTAACCCCGCGGTCTTTTGGCCGCAAAGCAAATGTCAGAATCTTTCGCAGACCTATTTGAAGAGTCACAAAAACGCTCGGAAACCCGTATCGGTGAAGTCGTTACCGCTGAAGTCGTTCGCATCGAACACAACTTCGTCGTGGTCAACGCCGGCCTGAAGTCCGAAGCGTATGTTCCATTGTCCGAATTCAAGAGCGACAAGGGTGAACTCGAAGTTCAAGTAGGTGAGTTTGTGTCCGTCGCCATCGTGGCCATGGAAAACGGCTACGGCGACACCATCGTCAGCCGCGACACCGCCAAGCGTCTCGCTTCGTGGATGTCTCTGGAAAAATCTCTGGAATCCGGCGAATTCGTCACCGGTACCACTTCTGGCAAGGTCAAGGGCGGCCTGACCGTTCTGGTCAATGGCATCCGTGCCTTCCTGCCCGGTTCGTTGGTTGACACACGTCCTACCAAGGATCTGTCTCCGTACGAAAACAAGACCATGGAATTCAAGGTCATCAAGCTGGACCGCAAGCGCAACAACGTCGTGTTGTCCCGCCGTGCCGTGGTCGAAGCCTCGATGGGCGAAGAGCGCGCCAAGCTGATGCAGACCCTCAAAGAAGGTTCTGTGGTTCAGGGCGTGGTCAAGAACATCACCGAATACGGTGCGTTCGTGGACCTGGGCGGTATCGACGGCCTGTTGCACATCACCGACATGGCATGGCGCCGCGTCCGTCACCCATCCGAAGTGGTGACAGCTGGTCAAGAAATCACTGCCAAGATCCTGAAGTTCGACACCGAAAAGAACCGTGTCTCGCTGGGTCTGAAGCAAATGGGTGATGACCCATGGATGGGCGTGAACCGCCGTTACCCCCAGTCGACCCGCATGTTCGGCAAGATCACCAACATCGCCGACTACGGCGCGTTTGTGGAACTCGAACCCGGAATCGAAGGCCTGGTCCACGTGTCCGAAATGGACTGGACCAACAAGAACGTTGCACCTTCCAAGATCGTTGCCCTGGGTGACGAAGTCGAAGTCATGGTTCTGGAAATCGACGAAGACAAGCGTCGCATCTCCCTGGGCATGAAGCAGTGCAAGGCCAACCCATGGCAAGAGTTCGCTCAAAACACCAAGCGCGGCGACCGCGTCAAGGGCCCGATCAAATCCATCACCGACTTCGGCGTGTTCGTCGGTCTGGCTGCTGGTATCGACGGTCTGGTGCATTTGTCCGATCTGTCCTGGAACGAAACCGGCGAAGCCGCTGTGCGCGAATTCAAGAAGGGTCAAGAAGTCGAGGCTTTGGTCTTGGCTGTGGACGTGGACCGCGAGCGTATCTCCCTGGGTATCAAGCAGTTGGATTCCGATCCATTCACCACCTTCGTGTCGATCAACGACAAGGGCCAGGTTGTGACCGGTAAGGTCAAGACTGTTGACCCCAAGGGCGCTGAGATCGATTTGGGCGACGACATCATCGGCTACCTGCGCGCTTCCGAAATCTCCCGCGACCGCGTGGAAGATGCCCGTAACGTGCTGAAGGAAGGCGACGAAGTGACCGCTGTGGTTGTGAACGTGGATCGTAAGACCCGCAACATCCAGTTGTCCATCAAGGCCAAGGACATGGCTGACCAAGGCGAAGCCATGGCTGCCCTGAGCCAGTCTTCTGCCCGCGAAAACGCTGGCACGACCAGCCTGGGCGCTCTGTTGCGTGCCAAGCTCGACAACAACAATTAATTCGCTTGGGGACCGGCCACACACTGATCTGTCCCGCACGAATTGTTGACATGCTGTTGAACTGAATAAACGGCCGGCGCCCCAAGCAAATGTTTGGGTACCGGCCGTTTTTTCTTGGACTAAAAATACCCTTTCGCCCATGACACGCTCCGACCTTGTTGAAGAACTCGCCAACCGTTTTGGCCAGCTCACCCATCGCGATGCCGAATTTGCCGTCAAGGCCATTCTGGACGCCATGAACGACGCCTTGGTCGCCGGGCACCGTATTGAGATCCGTGGCTTTGGCAGTTTCTCGATCAACCACCGCCCTCCCCGCATGGGCCGTAACCCACGCAGCGGCGAAAGTGTCGCCATCCCCGAGAAGCGCGTACCCCATTTCAAACCAGGCAAAGCCCTGCGTGAATCCGTAGACCAGCGCACGGCCGAGATCGAAGCCAAGGTCAACCCCTGATCTGCCGGACCGCGACGCGAGTGGCGTTTAGAATCCCTTGCCACCGGGGAGATCGATGAAACAAGTTGCATGGTTATTGAAGTGGGCGCTGAAAGCGGCCATTTTTTTTACCCTATTCGCATTCGCGCTGAACAACCAGCACGATGCCACCGTACGGTTTTTCTTCGGCCAGCAATGGACAGCGCCGCTGGTGCTGGTTGTGCTGATCGCATTTGCCATCGGTCTGGTCATTGGCGTACTGGGCATGGTGCCGCGCTGGTGGCAGCACCGTCGGGCAGCTGCTGCGGCACGCCGCGCCACTCCCGCATCCCCCGCAGCCACACCCGAGAAGCCCGCTGTGCCGCAGCAGCCACCCTATGGAATTTGACCTGAGCCTGATTCTGTTGGCGCTGCCCATAGTCTTCGTACTGGGCTGGATGGCGTCCCGTTTCGATATGCGCCAGCTGCGCATGGAAAACCGCCAGGCGCCCAAGGCGTACTTCAAGGGCCTGAACTTTTTGCTGAACGAACAGCAAGACCAAGCGATCGACGCCTTCATCGAAGCCGTTCAGAACGACCCAGACACGTCAGAACTGCACTTTGCACTGGGCAACCTGTTCCGCCGCCGCGGCGAATACGAGCGGGCCGTACGTGTGCACCAGCATCTGCTGTCGCGCGGTGATCTGGCGCAGGATGACAGGCACCGCGCCCAGCACGCGCTGGCGCTGGATTACCTGAAAGCCGGTCTGCTGGACCGTGCAGAAGTAGCCCTCCTCAAGCTCGACGGCACGCGCTTCGAAGCCCAGGCGCACCTGGCACTGCTGGCCAACTACGAACGCTCACGTGACTGGGAGCACGCCGCACAGATTGCGCACAAGCTGGAATCCACCGGCCAGGGCAGTTTCAAGGGCCGCTTGTCGCACTACCTTTGCGAGCAGGCATCCGCCTGCGTTGCCGCCAACGATCTGGCCCAGGCCCTGGAATACCTGACGCAGGCCATGCATATTGCGCCCGATGCGCCGCGCCCCCGTATGGACCTGGCCCGCCTGCAATTCTTGGAAGATAAACCCGCGCTGGCGTGCGAGACGCTGACACAGGCCTTGAGTACCGCACCCAACGCTATCGCGCTGATCGCTCCCCTGCTGGCCCAGTACGCCGCAGCGGCTGGCCAGGCTAGCCGTATTCTGGCGCGCCTCAAGACGGTCTACACGCACACCCCGTCACTGGACGTGCTGGATGCCATCGTCGCGCTCGAAGCCGACAGCGGGTCCCCTACGGCAACCGCGCGCGAGTGGTACGCCCGCCACCTGGAGAATGAGCCGTCCCTGGTGGCCGCTGCCAAATGGATTGCCGGCGAAAAGCTGGAGCATGAACAATTCCACCCCCAGGTGCAGCGCGCACTGGACCATGCCGTCAAGCCGTTGACCCGCTACCGCTGCGCGGCCTGCGGCTTCGAAGCCAAGCAACATTTTTGGCAATGCCCCGGCTGCCAGGCCTGGGACAGCTACCCTGCCCGTCGTGTAGAAGAACTATAGGATGACACCCACCCCCCGGCTCCGCGCACTGCGTGTCGCTGCGCTTTCCCCCTTGCAGGGGGCAACGCCTGCGGCCCGGCAAAGCCGGTTCCACGGCATTTCTGGAAGACTTCCCTTCTTGCCATGCGATTGAAGTAAAAAGAGATGAAGATAATTTCCAAAGAAAAAATGGCCACCGCCCAGGTGCTGGTGGTTGGCGACGTGATGTTGGACCGCTACTGGTACGGCGCGGTGGACCGCATCTCGCCCGAGGCGCCGGTGCCTGTGGTGCGCATTACGCGTGAAGAAGAACGCAATGGCGGCGCAGCCAACGTGGCCTACAACGTCGTCACACTGGGCGCTCAAGCATCGCTGCTGACCGTGGTGGGTGATGACGAGGCCAGCCACAAGCTCGAAGCCCTGGTCGCGCAAACTGGCATCCAGCCCCATTTTGGGCGCGATGCCGAACTCAAGACCACGGTCAAGCTGCGGGTCATCGGGCGCCAGCAACAACTGCTGCGCCTGGACTTTGAGAACACGCCCAAGAACGAGTTGCTGGCATCGCAAACCGCGGCGTTTGAGAACCTGCTGCCCGTGCACGGCGCCGTGCTGTTTTCCGACTACGGCAAGGGCGGCCTGGGCCATATCACCGACATGATTGCGCGCGCGCGGGCTGCCGGCAAACCGATTCTGGTTGACCCCAAGGGCAGCGACTTTGCGCGCTACACCGGCGCGACAGTCATCACACCCAACCGTGCCGAGCTGCAACAGGTCATAGGCGCCTGGGCTGACGAAGACGCGCTGCGCAGCAAGGTGCACGCATTGCGTAAGGAGTTCAAGCTCGACGCCATTCTGCTGACCCGCAGCGAAGAGGGCATGACGCTGTTCGATGACCAGGGCGAACTGCATGTCAGCGCCGTCGCGCGCGAAGTGTTCGACGTGACCGGCGCTGGCGATACCGTGATCGCCACGATGGCAGCCCTGGTGGCCGCAGGCATGGGTCTGCGCGAGGCCGTGCCCATTGCCAACCGGGCGGGCGGCGTCGTAGTCGGCAAGTTCGGCACGGCCACCGTCAGCTACGACGAATTGTTTGCGGCCGGCTGAAGAACGCAGAGACAGAGGGAAACACCATGACACGCATCGTTGTAACGGGCGCCGCTGGCTTCATTGGCAGCAACATCATCAAAGGTCTGAACGCGCGCGGCGTGGACGACATCATCGCCGTGGATGACCTGAAGCAAGGCGACAAATTCCGCAACCTGGCGGGCCTGCGCATCTCCGACTACGTGGACGCTGACACCTTCTACGACGCCTTCGCCAACGGGGCCTACGGCCAGGTCGAAGCCGTGTTCCACGAAGGTGCTTGCAGCGACACGATGGAGCTGGATGGCAAATACATGATGGCCAATAACTACACGCTGTCGTGCCAGTTGTTCCACGCCTGCCAAAAACGCGGCGCACGCCTGCTATACGCATCGTCGGCTGCCACCTATGGCGGATCGGACACCTTCCGAGAAGAGCCCGCCTTCGAGCACCCGCTGAACGTCTATGGCTACTCCAAACTGCTGTTCGACCAGCGCATGCGTCGCGAATGCGGCAACGATTTTCAGCGCACCAAGGCGGGCAAGACCAACCAGGTCGTTGGTTTTCGTTATTTCAATGTCTATGGCCCGCACGAGCAGCACAAGGGCCGCATGGCCAGCGTGGCCTACCACCAGTTCCACCAGTTCCATGCCGAGGGCAAGGTCAAGCTGTTTGGCGATTACGGGGGCTACGCAGCCGGCGGCCAGATGCGCGACTTTGTCTACATCGATGACGTGGTGGCTGTGAACCTGTGGTTCTTCGACCACCCCGGTGAATCCGGCATCTTCAATCTGGGCACGGGCAATGCCCAACCGTTCAACGACGTGGCCATTACCGTGGTCAACACCTTGCGCGAACAGCGGGGCGAGGCGGCGTTGTCGCTGCAACAGGCTGCCACCGATGGCCTCATCGAGTACATCGCCTTCCCCGATGCGCTGCGCGGCAAGTACCAGAGCTACACGCAGGCCGACCTCAGCGCCCTGCGCAGTACCGGGTGCCAGCACGTATTTGCCAACGTGCAAAGCGGCGTGCGATCCTACGTGCAGGCTCTGACCGCTGGCCTATAAGGTACTGGTCAACCAGCGCAGCGCACAGCGCGTTGTGCAGGAGACACCAGCCTCTGGTGCCAACCTTACGGTTCACCCCCTCCACTTCTGAAGGAAAGCACATGTTGAAAAATCTTCTGGCCATTGCGGCCATGCTGTTTGCGAGCCTGTCCTTTGCCGCGGTAGACGTCAACAAGGCTACCGCCGCTGAACTCGATGGCATCAAGGGCATTGGCCCTGGCATCTCCACCAAGATTCTCGACGAGCGCAAGAAAGGTAACTTCAAGGACTGGAACGATTTCATTGACCGCGTCAAAGGCGTGGGCGACGGCAATGCCGCCAAGTTCTCCGCTGAAGGCCTGACCGTGAACGGCGCAGGCTTCAAGGGCGCAGCTGCAGCACCTTCAACACCTGC
This sequence comes from Rhodoferax sp. ZS1R8, assembly GCF_056521325.1. Classification (NCBI taxonomy): domain Bacteria; kingdom Pseudomonadati; phylum Pseudomonadota; class Betaproteobacteria; order Burkholderiales; family Comamonadaceae; genus Rhodoferax; species Rhodoferax sp. ZS1R8. The sequence goes on from NZ_JBWMBA010000003.1 coordinate 104,354, forward strand.
CGCCCCAGCCGCCAAGGCCGATGCCAAACCTGCCGCAGCAGCCCCAGCCGCTGCGACACCAGCACCTGCAGCCGCCCCCGCTGCCAAGGAAGAAAAGAAAGACCCCAAGGCCGAAGCCAAGATGAAGGCCGACGAAGCCAAGAAAGCCAAGACAGAGGAAAAGGCCAAGAAGGTTGAAGAAGCCAAGGCCAAGAAAGACGCTGCAAAGCAAGCCAAGGAAGACGCCAAGAAGGCCAAGGCTGACGCGGCGGCCCCAGCAGCACCGGTTACCCCTGCAGCTCCCTCTACCCCTGCAGCCAGTGCAGCCAAGGCTGCGGCAAGCTCTGCCAAGAAATAGGCCCTACTACCCTACTACCCACAAACCCGCTTCGGCGGGTTTTTTTACTTCTGCAACCACCATTGCGGCAAACATGACACCATCGTATGCTCGCGTCTAACGCACCTACCAGAACTGTCAACGAAGGCGGAAACATGATCCCGATGCAACTGGTGAAGCTTGGTTTCTCGTTCTACATAGCGGGCGCGTTTTGCTGTGCGCATGCCGAGTGCGATCGACTGGTCTTTGCCGCAGACCCCGATTACCCGCCACTGCATTGGTATGACGGCACCAACATGCAGGGTGCGTCCATCGCCATTGCCAAACGCGTGCTGGAAGATCTAAAAATTCCGTACGAAGTACGTTACTTGGGACCCTTCCCCCGAGTCATCGCGGCAGCCGAGCGCGGTGACATCGACATGGTCGCCACGCTGAAAAAGACACCCGAGCGCGAAGCGTTCTTACTGTTTCCAAAGACGGCCGCTTTCATCAACCCAATTGCAGTCTTCACTGCACGGGAGCGTCCCATCACGTTCAATAGCCGTTCTGATTTGGTTGGCCTGCGAGGCGGCATTACGCGCAGCAACGTATTTGGTGACGGCTTTGACGAGTACATGAAACAACACCTGAACATCGAGGAAGCCAACAGTCCCGGAAACAATTTCAGCAAACTGGGGGCGGGTCGGCTGGACTATTTCATTACCGGCTTCTATACGGGTATGGCGCATCTTCTCAAGCGCGGTGACGAAGACCGCTTTGTCGCCAGGTCACCCTTTCTGGTCGAAACCTCAAATTACCTTGCCCTGACGCGCAAAGGTAAATGCGGCGACCAGCTCGAAGCCATCAACGCCCGGCTGGCCGTACTGAAGAGAACCGGCGCACTGGATGAGCTGATACGCCAAAGCTTCTCCCAGTGGAAAACCAGCCCCATTGCGGTGGTCAAATGAAGTAGGAAATCCACCTCTAGGCCTCATGCAGCAAGCGTAACCGGCTATCATAAATATAGCATCCTCCAAGACACCGTTAACCCTTCAGGGTACTACCTGGTTTGTAAAAGGGCTGGGCAGGGTTTCCGTAGCCTCCGCCACCGGGCGTTGCGATTTCAAACACATCCCCGGCCTGCATTTCGGCCTGACCGATATGGCCAATCTCTTCAACACTGCCGTCCGCGCGCAGCACACGGTTGGTGCCGACTCCGCCGGCCTCTCCGCCCGCCATGCCAAACGCGCCGTGGCTGCGGCCGTTGGACAAAATGCTGGCCGTCATCGCCTCCAGGAAGCGCACTCGGCGCACACCGCCGTTGCCGCCCTGCCACTGGCCGGCTCCGCCCGAGCCTTCGCGGATGGCATAACTGTCCAGTCGCACCGGGAAGCGGAACTCAAAGATCTCGGGGTCGGTCAGCCGCGAATTGGTCATGTGGGTTTGTACGACGCTGGTGCCGTTGAAGCCGCCGACGGCCTCACCCGCAGCATTGACCAGCGCACCGGCACCCGAGCCACCCGAGATGGTCTCGTAGTACTGGTAGCGCGCATTGCCAAACGTGAAGTTGTTCATCGTGCACTGGCTGCCTGCCATGACACCCAGCGCACCGTACAGCGCATTGGTGATGCAGCTGGATGTCTCCACATTGCCCGCCACCACCGAGGCCGGCGGATTGGGGTTCAGCATGGAGCCCGCGGGGATGATGACCTGCAAGGGCTTGAGGCAACCGGCATTCAGCGGAATATCGTCATCCACCAGCGTGCGGAACACATACAGCACCGCTGCCATGCAGACCGCGGTCGGCGCATTGAAGTTGTTGATCTGCTGGGGCGAGGTACCGGTGAAGTCGATAACCGCACTGCGCGCCTTGGCGTTGACGCGTATCGCCACCTGGATCTGCGCGCCATTGTCCAGCGGCAGCGTGAAGGCACCGTCCTTGAGCCGGGTGATGACGCGGCGCACGGACTCTTCGGCGTTGTCCTGCACGTGACGCATGTAGGCCTGCACGACGTCCAGGCCGAAGTGGTCCACCATCTTGCGCAGTTCCTGCACGCCCTTTTCATTGGCTGCTATCTGGGCATTCAGGTCGGCCATGTTCTGCTGCGTGTTGCGCGACGGGTACTCACCACTGCTGAGCAATGCCACCATCTCGGCCTCGCGCAGCACGCCGCGGTCCACCAGTTTGAAGTTGGTGATCTGCACGCCCTCTTCTTCAATGCGGGTGGAAAACGGGGGCATGGAGCCGGGCGTTGTGCCGCCCACGTCCGCATGGTGGCCACGGCTGCCCACATAGAACGTGGGTTTTCCATCCAGGTAAACCGGCGTGATGACGGTGATGTCCGGCAAGTGTGTACCGCCATGGTAGGGGTCATTGAGCACATACACATCGCCCGGCTGCATCGTTGCGGCGTTCTCGCGCACCACGGTCTTGATGCTCTCGCCCATCGAACCCAAATGCACCGGCATGTGGGGCGCATTCGCTATCAGGTTGCCCTGGGCATCAAACAGCGCGCAACTGAAGTCCAGCCGCTCCTTGATGTTGACCGAGTAGGCAGTGTTCTGCAGTTGTAGGCCCATCTGCTCGGCGATGTTCATGAACAGGTTGTTGAAGACCTCCAGCAGCACCGGGTCCACCGTCGTTCCTACTGCAAATTTGATAGCACGAATCTCAATACGGACGAGGGCTAGGTGGTCAAACTCCGTAAGCGTTGCCTGCCAGCCAGGCTCCACGACGGTGGTGGCGTTCTTCTCGGCGATGATGGCCGGACCTGGAATCACGTCGCCCGGGCGCAGGTCTTCACGCACCACCAGCGATGCCTCCACCCACTGGCCACCCGAGTACATGCGCACGCGCTCGCGCACGGCACCACTGGCCTGCAGGTCGCGCGGCGGGTGTACGGCGTGGCGCGGCTCCTGGGGTGCGTCACCGGCAATCACCGCTTCCACCGACACGGCTTCCACTATCAGGCCCTTGCCGTCCATTAGAAAGGCAAAGCGCTGGCGGTAGGCGGCTTCGAAGCCGGACACGATCAACGCCGTTGCAGCCTTCGCATCGGTACCCACCGTTGGGTAGGGCACGACCAGCGCCGCATCGCTGCCCTCATAGCGCACATGCACACGGCGGTGGGTGGTGACAGTGCCGTGGTTGACCTGCTGGCGCGTCAGTTCGCCTTCGGCCTGCGCAGCCAGTTCATCCAGCTTCACCCCAATGGCGTCCAGTGCCTCGGGCGCGAGCTTGACCTCCACCGCCCGCTCACGTATCACCGACTGGTCCGCCAAACCCATACCGTAGGCACTGAGCACGCCCGCCAGCGGATGGACAAACACGCGCGTCATACCCAGCGCATCTGCCACCAGACAGGCATGCTGGCCACCAGCGCCGCCGAAGCACTGCAGCGTGTAGGCGGTGACGTCATAGCCCCGTGCGACCGATATCTTCTTGATGGCATTGGCCATCTGCTGCACGGCGATGTTGATAAAGCCTTCGGCTACCTCTTCAGCCGGCAGGCCGGTGCGCGTTGCCAGGTCTGCAAACTGGGTCTGCACCGCGTCCAGGCTCAGCGGTTCATTGGCTTGGGGTCCAAACACCTTGGGGAAGTAGCGGGGCTGTATCTTGCCCAGCATCACGTTCGCGTCCGTCACGGCTAGCGTGCCGCCACGGCGGTAGCTGGCCGGCCCCGGGTTGGCACCCGCGCTCTGCGGCCCTACGCGAAAGCGCGAGCCATCAAAAGCCAACAGCGATCCCCCACCCGCCGCCACGGTATGGATGCTCATCATCGGAGCACGCATGCGCACCCCCGCCACCTGCGTCTCAAACTCGCGCTCGAATTCACCCGCATAGTGGCTCACGTCGGTGGACGTGCCACCCATGTCAAAACCAATCGTCTTCTGGATACCTGCGATGGCTGCCGTGCGGGCCATGCCCACAATACCGCCGGCCGGGCCACTCAAAATCGCGTCCTTGCCCTGGAAGCTGTGCGCGTCGGTCAGCCCGCCGGAGGACTGCATGAAGAACAGCTTGACGCCCGGCATCTCACCCGCCACCTGCTCCACATAGCGGCGCAGGATGGGCGACAGGTAGGCATCCACCACCGTGGTGTCGCCCCGGCTGACGAACTTCATCATCGGGCTGGTCTCGTGCGAGGTGCTGATCTGCGTAAAGCCGATCTCCTGCGCCAGGCGCTTGGCTGCCAGCTCGTGCGCCGTGTAGCGGTAGCCGTGCATGAAGATGATCGCAACGCTGCGCAGCCCTCGTCCGTATTGGCCTAGCAGCTCTGCTTTTAATAGCGCCTCGTCCAGGGTCTCGATCACATCGCCGTGTGCGCCTACGCGTTCGTGTGCCTCCACGACGGCGCTGTATAACAGCTCGGGCAACTGGATGTTGCGGTCAAAAATGCGGGGGCGATTCTGGTAGGCAATGCGCAGCGCATCGCGGAATCCGCGGGTGGTGACCAACAGTGTGGGCTCGCCCTTGCGCTCCAGCAAGGCATTGGTGGCCACTGTAGTGCCCATCTTCACGCAGCCCACGCGGTCCGGCGTGACGGGCTCACCTTTTTTGAGCCCCAGCAGATGGCGGATGCCTGCCACGGCCGCATCCTTATACTGCTCGGGGTTCTCGCTCAGCAGCTTGTGGGTGACCAGCGTGCCGTCTGGGCGCTTGCCCACGACGTCGGTAAAGGTGCCGCCACGGTCAATCCAGAATTGCCACAGTTTGGAGTCCGACGGGGTGCTGCCGTTTTGCATGGTGTTGAACCTTTTGATGGAGAGTGACGCGCAGGTCTAGTTGAAATAAAAGGGAACAAAGATGTCGCTGGCCTGGTGGCCCACCGTGCGCACCCATTCACGTGAGAAGCGTTCGCCCAGGCGTTTGAAATCGGCTTCCAGGTCGGTAGAGATGCGCTCTACCTTGATGCCGTTAGCCTGCAATTCCTTGGTCGATGTGTACGCCAGCGCTTCGCTGGCGACCCAGCCACGGCTCTCAGCATCGCTGGCCGCCTTGACCACGGCAGCCTGTGTGTCGGGTGCCAGGGCATCAAAGCTCTTGGCACTGACAAACACAATGTTCTTGGGGTACCAGGCGCTGATCTCGTAGTAGTACTTGATGGGGCCCCAGACCTTGTTCTCGACACCGGTCACGGCGGACGTGATCATCGCGTCGAGACGTCCGCTTCTGACAGCCTTGTCCACATCCACCATGGCCACGTCCACCGGTGTGGCGCCCAGCATCTCTGCAATGCGCACGGTGGTCTGGTTGTAGGTTCGCATCTTCATGTTTTTGAAGTCGTTGGCGTTGGTAACCGGGCGCGTGGTGTAGAGCCCCTGGGGTGGCCACGGTACGGCGTACAAAATCTTCAGGCCGCGCTGTGCAAATTCCCGCTCCATGCCGGGGCGCTGCAACTGCCACAGGCGCTGCGCCCGCTTGTAGGAACCCACCACAAAGGGGATGGAATCGGCTCCGGCAACGGGTATGTCCTTCACCATGCTGGTCATGATGGTCTCGCCCGCCTCCACCTTGCCATCTTGCACGGCCTGGCGGATGTCGGTGAGCTTGAACAGGCTGCCATTGGGTGCCACCTCGATCTTGAGCTGGTTTTTCGTGGCCGCCTCCACCGCCTGCCCGAACTGCACAAGATTCTCAGTGTGGAAGGACTCGGCGCGGTAGCCGGTCGCAATCTTCCAGGTCGCCGGGGTAATGGCCTCAGCATGCAATGTTGAGACGTAGCTCAGCCCGGCCGCGCACAGCGCAGCGATCCAGATCGTTTTCATGGGGTGCTCCTGCAGTGGCCGGGCCTAGAGGCCCAGATACGCCTTCTTGATGTGCTCGTCATGCAGCAGGGTCTGACCCGCGCCTTCCATGACAATGCGGCCCGTCTGGATGACGTAGCCATAGTGGGCGATGTTGAGCGCCTTCTGCAGGTTTTGTTCCACCAGCAGAATAGAAACGCCGGTGGCGTTGACTTGCTGGATCACATCCAGCACCTTGGTGACAAACTTGGGCGCAATCCCCCACGAGGGCTCGTCCAGCATCAGGAGCTTGGGCCGTGCCATCAGGCCGCGGGCAATGGCCAGCATCTGCTGCTCGCCACCGCTCATGGTGCCGGCCAGCTGCGTGGCGCGCTCTTTCAAAATCGGGAACAGCCCCAGCATCTCGTCAATGCTGCTGGCCACTTCGTGTTTGTCCCGGCGCGTGAAGGCGCCCAGCTCCAGGTTGCGCAATACCGTCAGGCGCGGGAACAGACGACGGCCTTCGGGCACCAGCGACAAGCCCAGCGGCACACGCTTGTCGGCCGCAATACCATGGATGGGTGCACCGTTGAAATGGATGCTGCCGGCCGCCGCACGGTTGAGCCCAGCGACTGCACGCAGCGTGGTCGATTTGCCGTTTCCGTTGCCACCCACCAGGGCCACAATCTTACCGGTCTCCACTTTCAATGTGACATCGGAGATGGCCAGCACGTCGTCGTAGCAGACCTTGAGATTTTTGATTTCCAACATGCTTCAATCTCCCAGGTAGGCGGTGATGACCTTGGGGTCATTCGACACCTGCTGCGGTGTGCCCTCGGCGATCTTGACGCCGCGGTCCAACACCACAATCTTGTCAGCGATGGGCATGATGCCCTCCAGTACGTGTTCCACGATCAGGCAGGCGGTGCCGCGGGCGCGTATCTTCAGCACCACGTCTACCGCTTCGCGCACTTCGGACGGATTCAGGCCCGCCATGACCTCGTCCATCAACAAAATGCTGGGCTCAATGGCCATGGCCCGGGCCACGGCCAGCCGCCGCTGCTCACTGATGGTCATGCTGCCAGCGGGCTTGTCGGCAAACTGTTGCAGGTTGACAAAGGCCAGCCACTCCATGGCGGCTGCGCGTGCCTTGGCCACGTTGTGCTGCAGCAGCAGTGCGGCCGTCATGACGTTCTCACAAGCCGTCATGCTGGTGAAGGTGCGTGCCACCTGGAAGGTGCGGGCCACACCGGCACGGGCACAGGCCTCGGGCGGCAGACCGGCGATGTTGCGACCGTTGAGCACAATGCTGCCGGCAGTCGGCGCAAAGAAGCCGGCCACGCAGTTGAACATCGTCGTCTTGCCGGCGCCGTTGGGGCCGATCAGACCCACCACCTGGGCCTTATCCACGGTAAACGACACATCCTGGTTGGCGGTCAGCCCGCCAAACTGTTTGCTGACGCTATTGACTGTTAGCAAGCTCATGCTGCTTCTCCCTGCTTGGGCTGCTGTGTCGCCGCATGTGCAGCCAGCTGCCGCGATGCATCGGCACGTGCCTGGCCCCGTTCCTTGAAACTGCGAACCCATCCCAGAAGGCCCGTCGGGTAGAAGACGGCGATCACGATGATGAGGCTGGCGTAGATGATGACGTCGGTGCCGCGGCCGGTACCGCCAAACAGGATGCGGGTGAACTCCTCGATGCTGGTCAGCACCACGGAGCCCAAAACGGGGCCGAACAAGGTGCCTACACCGCCCAGAATGGCGACCAGGGCCATCTTGATGGATAGCGCGGTAGACAGCACCGAGTTGGGGTCTATGTACAGCTCTTTCTGCGCATACAAGCTGCCACCGAGGGCGGAGAAAAAGGCGCTCAACGACAAGGCGATTTGTTTGTATCGGGCGATATTGACGCCCACGCTGCGGGCGGCATCGGGTTCGTCCTTGATGGCGCGGAAGTAGTAGCCCAGGTAGCTGCGCTCGATCCACAGGTTGGCCGCCAGCGTGACCAGCAGCAGGCCCAGCGCCAGCCAGTAGTAGGGCAGCTTGGTGGCAAAGTTCATCCACAGCCAGCCTTGGTGGTCCATGGGCACATACAGGCCCACGGCCGTGCCACCGTATTCCCATTCGGTAAAGAAGATTTGCACCAGCTCGGCCACGGCAATGGTAGCCATCGCGAAGTAGTGACCCTTGAGCCTAAAGCACGACCAGCCAAACGCCAGGCTCAGCAGCGCAGCCACGCAGCCACCGGCCAGCACGCCGATCCAGGGGTTGATGCCGAACTTGATCAGCAGCAGCGTGGAGGTGTAGGCACCCAGGCCAACAAACGCGGCGTGCCCCAGCGATACTTGGCCGGCATAACCACCCACCATGTTCCAGGCCACGCCCAGTTGGGCCGCCATCAACACCAGGATGACCATGTTGAGGTGGGACGAATCCACCACCATCGGCAGTGCCAGGGCCAGCACGATGGCGGCAATTGTGAGAAAAGTATTTTTCATGGTATTCACGCTTTGCCCATCAGGCCTTGGGGGCGGAACATCAGCACACCCAGGAACACGACCAGCACGATGGCAGTCTTGTACTGGGGCCCTAACAGCAGGCCACCCATGACCTCGATCACACCGACCAAAATGCCGGCCCAGAAGGCACCGGTCACACTGCCAAAACCACCCAGGTTGACGACCACAAAGGCCAGCAGGATGAAATTGGCGCCCACGTCGGGGAAGATCGGGAAGAAGGTGGACAGCAGCACACCAGCCGCACCGGCACAGGCGGCACCAATGCCCCAGGCCAGCGAAAACATCTTGTGCGAATCAATGCCCATCAGGCGGGCGGCTTCCTTGTCGGACGCCGTTGCCTCTAGCGCCGCACCCAGGCGGGTCTTGTTCAGGAAGAAATAGATCAGGCCGGTGATGACAACAGCCCCAACACCCGCCACCAGTTGCGGCATGCCGAGCTGGATATCAAACAGTTTGACGGTACCGCTGACGGCGGAGTTTTCGATCGAGCGGAAGTCGGGCTTCCAGAAAAACTGCGCCACACCGCGCAGCAGGATCATGATGCCAAAGGTCGTAAAGATCTGCGACAGCATGGGCGCCTGCATGATGCGCACGATGACCAATCTGTACAGCAACACGCCGAAGGCAAACAGCATCAGCACGGTCAAAGGCAGCGTCAGCATCGGGTCCAGCGCATACAGCGAGAACAGCCAGAAGCTGGAGTACATGCCCAGCATCAGGAACTCGCCATGGGCAAAGTTCACAATGTCCATGACTCCGAAAATCATGGTCAGGCCGATGGCAACCAACGCGTAAATCAAGCCTATCAGCACACCCGAAGCGAGTGTCTGCAACAGAATTTCGGTAGTCATGAAAAAAGTCTCTTTGGGATCGGTTCTAAAGACTTGCGCTTATTTGCGCTGGTCCCATTTCGGCATGGGCCACACCACATCCTTCGCGGCCATGTTGAATGGCCACACCGTGTTGTACTTGCCGTCAATGATCTGCACCAGAATGCCCTGGCCCAAGGTGTTCTGCCCTGTCGCATCAAACTTCACACCCTTCCACGGCATGATCAGCTTGTTGCCGGGTATGTCGGTCGCCACCAAAGCCTTGCGAATGGCTTCTGGCTCGGTAGAGCCTGCGCGGTTGATGGCATCGGCCATCACCATCAGGCCGGTGAAGGTGCGCGACGAGTTGCCGGTGAAGTTGATTTTGTAACGGCTGTTGAGCAAGTCATTGACCTGCTTGATCAGCGGATTGCGCGTGGCCAGGTCCAGCGCCCACACTTCGCGGGTGATGATGTACTCGGCATCCTTGCCCAGCGTCTTGATGAAGTCGGTGTCGGTAAAGCCAGCGTTGTTGGCCAGGATCATGTCGGGCAGGAAGCCCAGTTCCTTGTAGGTCTTGATGGACATGATGGCGTCCGCGGTGTAGGACGATTGCAGTAGCAGATTGGGGTTGGCCGCTTTCAAGGTCTGCACTTCGGAGGTGAGCTGCGTGGTCTTGGCCGCGTAGGACACTTGCTTCACCAGATTTTGGCCAAACTCTGCCGCCAACTTGGTTTGCAATTTGGTGGTCTCGGAGCCCCACAAACCGTTTTCATTGAGCGACGCCACGGTCTTGGGTTTGATGCCCTTCTTGGCCTCCAGCTCTTTCAAGAATTCAAAGGCGTTGTGCACGAACAGGTCGTCATGGGGCGTGGTGCGGAAGAACCATTTGAAGTTACGTTGCGTCAGCGAGGCCGACGACGACTCGGGGTTCAGGAAAGGCACGCCCGCGCGCTCGGCCACCTGGCTGGCAGTCGCAGTGACCGCACTGTTGTAGGCACCGACGATGGCCACCACTTTCTCTTGCGTGATGAGGCGCTCAGCCTCGGTCGCACCGATCTGCGGGTTGGCCTGGTGGTCGGCAAAGACCAGCTTGATCTTGGCACCCTTCAGATTGGGCAGGCCCTTGCCGGCGGAAAACGGCAGGTCGGCAATACCGGGCGCGCCGTTGTTGATGACGTCCGCTGCCAGCTCCAGCGCATTGCGCAGCTCAGCACCCACCGCAGCGCCTGGGCCGGTCAGCGGGTAAATGACACCGATCTTGACCTCTTGCTGCGCCTGCACGCTCCAGCTGATGCAGACACCGGCTGCAACCGTGGCCACGCGGGCCCATAGAGATTTCTTCATTTGATAGCTCCTTGTAAAGATAATTTCCGAATAACTGACCTTACGGATCAAGTCTCGGGTTCAGCTCAGTTTGAAATATGGATCAACGTTTTTTGTAGGCTTCAATGATCGCAATGCCGTCTGGGCCGGCTGAGGCCATCCACTCCCTGACCATGGTGTCGCCAATGGTGTTCATGCCTTCACGCACTTCGTCGGTCGACAGGCCTGTTGTCATGCCCTTCTTATTCAGCTCCTTGATATAGGCTGCATCTATTTTTCTGCTCATAGCCCAGCCGCGCTCTTCCGCCGCTTTGCCAGCCGCTACCACAGCGTCTTGCGTCGATTTGTCCAACATTTCAAAAGCCTTCTTGTTGACTACCGTCGCATTGCGGGGCAACCATGCGTTCACAATGTAGAAGTACTTGGCTTGCTCGTAGAGTTTGCTGTCGATGCCGCTGGCGCTGGATGTCAAAAAGTTGTCAACTGAACCGGCTGCCAAAGCCTTACCCAGTTCTGCCAGTTGGATGGTCACAGGTTGGGCTTTCAACATTTCTGCGATTTTGGTCGTTGAAGGGTTATAGGTTCGCATCTTGGTACCCCTGAAGTCCTCTAGCCTGGTGATGGGCTTGATGGAATACAGAGACTGGCCGGGCCACGGTACGGAAAACAGCAGCTTCATGCCCTGGCTGTCCAACAACTTTTCGGTGGCCGGCCTCGCCGCTATGTACAGCCGGGTAGCAGCGCCGTAGCTGGAAGCCAAGAAGGGAATGGAGTCCACGCCAAAGAGGGGATTTTCATTCGAATAAGCGGACAGGATGAATTCTCCGGCCTGGGCTTGGCCCGACTGAACGGCCTTCTTGATCTCAGGCATTTTGTAAAGTGTCGCGCCAGCGTGCACTGTGATCTTCAGTTTTCCACCCGTGGCTTTGGCCACATCATCGGCAAACTGCTGCACGTTTTCGGTCTGGAACGTATTGGTGGCATATCCGGTTGGCAGGTCCCACTTCACCTGCGCGCAAACCATTGAAGGTGCAAGGGTCGCGGTAAGGACAAGGGCCAAAGTCAGTGCAGATGTTTTCAAGGGACCTCCGGAGTTGTGGCTTCAAAACGAAGCGAGTTGCTGGTTTAGCAAATCGGTGATCAGCATCGCGCCCGGCGCATGCGTGATGCATAGCGCGGGGCGGGCCTGCGCCAGTGCGGCTTGCGGCGTAACGCCGCAAGCCCAGAACACCGGGATCTCGTCGGCCATCACTTCGACCGCGTCGCCGTAATCGGGTGTGGACAAGTCACGGATGCCGATCAGCGCCGGGTCTCCCAGGTGCACCGGAGCGCCATGCACATTCGGGAAGCGCGACGTCACCTGCACGGCACGGATGGCTGCTGCAGCTTTCATGGGCCGCATGGACACCACCATGGGGCCGCTGAACACGCCGGCCGGCTGGGTCTGGATATTGGTGCGGTACATGGCCACGTTGCAGCCCTGCTCGATATGACGCAGTGGCAAGCCCGCCTCCAGCAAAGCTTGCTCGAACGAGAACGAGCAGCCCAGCACAAAGCTCACCATGTCGTTGCGCCAAATGGCGCAGATGTCTGTTGGCTCATCGACAACTACACCGTGGTGCCAGACGCGGTAGCGCGGCAGGTCGGTGCTGATATTGACGTCTACTCCCAGGCTGGGCAACGAGGGGTTACCGGGCTCGGACACGGCCAACAGCGGGCAAGGTTTGGGGTTGCGCTGGCAGTAGCGCATGAAGTCAGTTGCCAGCACTTCGGGCAATATGACGACATTGCCCTGCACGTGGTCACTGGCCAGGCCGCTGGTATGCGAGTGCCAGGCGCCGCTACGGATTTGGGACCGCACCCGCTGTGCGCTTTTGGCTGCTTCAGCGCTGAAAACCGATGCGATGGATTGCGACACAGAGCTCACGGGACTTCCTCAATTCACATGCCAATTCGATGACGATGGGCGAATTGTGGAAGCGCATGCTGTGTTCCGCAAATTAGAAATATATTGCTATTACCATCGATTTTTTCGATGGCTAGGGTTTACCCTTTGTCGTCTTTTTTGGTGCGCCGTATGCACCGTCGACAAAGGCCATCGCGGACTTGACGACCGTTTCTACTGCATTCGATGAGGGGTCGGTGCGGTAGCTGGCATGTATGGGCAGCGCCTGCAATTTGGCATCGCATGTCAACAACTTGAGACTGGCAAAGCCCGTCAGGCGCTGCAATGCGACGCGGGGCAATAGGGCTACACCGAAGCCACCCTGCACCAGTTGGACCATGGCCGAAATCGACGAGATGGCATGCACCCTTTTGGGCTCCATCCGGTACTGGCGGAACAGATCCAGCAGCGCGACGTGAGGATGCGAGCCCTTTTGGAAGGTCAACAACTCCATCTCGGCCAGTTCATCGAGCCGATACTTTCTTTTTTTATGCAACACAGGATGGCCCACGAAAGCCATTTCCATCGCCGGCAGCGCGCGATTGCGCACGCCGTCGGCCGATGCGGGCAGCACCGCAAACACCAGGTCAAGCGTGCCGCGCTGGATGTGGTCCATCAGAATGGGGGTAGTTTCCACCGTCAGCTCCAACTCCAAGCCAGGCTGGTCGTTGCGCAGCTTCTCCAGCCACGGTATCAGCCACGAGTGCAATACAGATTCGATGGCGCCAATGCGCATGGACACGGCCATCGGCGCCCCCGAGCCCATCTCGGCCTTGACCTCGCGCTGTAGCTCCAAAAGACGTTGCGCATAAGCCAGGAAACGCACGCCGGGCGTGGTCAGCTTGAACTGCTTATCGCGCCTGTCCAGCAGCAGCACCCCCAGCTCTTCCTCCAGCGTGGAGATGCGGCTGGACATGGCCGATTGGGTCAAGAACAATTTGTCGGCCGCCCGCGAAATGCTCTTGAGCGAGGCGACCCAGTAGAAAGCTTCAACAAACCGCAGGTTCATGGCATGGCACTTGGCGTGTTCTTGGCGAGAATTTGCTCGTATGCTGCTATTGTTACCCCAACCCCTCAGCCTTGGGAATTACACCCTCGGTGGGCTTCAACCCGTTGTGCTGCAAAGCATGACCGACACGCCATACTGCCCGACCGGGTGATGGGCAAAAAGAAGCAAGTCAGTAAACTGGGACCATGATTTCTATCCTTGCGATTTGTGTCGGAGCCAGCGTCGGCGCCTTAGGGCGCTGGGGCCTAGGCCTGTGGCTCAGCCCCAGCAGCGCTGTCATTCCCTGGGGTACCTTGGCGGCGAACCTGGTCGGCGGCTACCTGATCGGTATCTGTGTCGCGGTGTTCCAGGCCATGCCGCAACTGGACCCGGTGTGGCGCCTGGCCCTGGTGACTGGTTTTCTGGGTGGTCTGACCACGTTCTCCAGCTTTAGCGCCGAGGTGGTCACCATGCTGCTGCAGCAACGCTACGCACTAGCGTTGGGCACAGCCGGTGTGCATGTGGCCGGCTCGCTGTTGCTGACCGTGGCCGGCATCTGGACCGCCAACCATTGGCTCGCACCGGCATAGCCGTTCGCAGCGTGTGGCTTTGCACCGGGCTGTGAATCCGGCACACTAAGCAGCCTATGTCCCACCTCAAACGACTGCTGCGACGCCTGTTCAACCTGTCACTCGGGCCGGTGCTGGCACTGGTGCTGATCTTTGAGGAATGGGGTTGGGAGCCGCTGCAACGGCTGATAGGCCGCCTCTCCCGCCTTCCACTGTGGGCGCGCATGGAGGCGCTGATCGCCCGCCTGCCACCCTACGCCGCGTTGCTGGCCTTTTTTGTGCCCGCACTAATGCTGCTGCCGATCAAGCTGCTGGCACTGTACTGGATAAGCAACGGCCACACCGTGCTGGGCCTCACCGTGGTGCTGGCGGCCAAGATGCTGGGCACGGCGGCCGTGGCTCGGCTGTTTGCATTAACGCAGCCGGCTCTCATGCAACTGCCCTGGTTCGCGCGGCTCTACGGTCGCTGGAAGCCCTGGAAAGATGGCCTGATTGCCCAGATGAAGGCGTCCGCCCCGTGGCGCACCATGCAGGCGTCGGTACTGGCGCTGAAGGCATTGCTGCGCGCTCTGCGTGACGCGATTCTCAACAAGCCTTAAACAATTATTTGCTGACGGTGGGTGAGTGCGCTACAGCACGGTAAGCGCCGCCGCGAGGGCGCAGCATGGAGTCTTTAGAAGCTAAGACTTGCCACCATGCAGAAGTACACCATTGCCGTCTTCGTCGGCAGCCTGCGCCGCGAATCGTTTAACCGCAAACTGGCCCACGGCTTGGCTCTGCTGGCCCCGGAGGAGTTCACGTTTGAGCAGTCAGAGATCGATGATCTGCCACTCTACAACCAGGACGACGATGACCGGCCCGCAGCGTCCGTGCAGCGGCTGAAGGAAGAGATCAAAAAAGCGCACGGCCTGCTGTTCATCACACCCGAATACAACCGTTCCATCCCCGGCGTACTGAAGAACGCCATCGACCACGCCTCACGCCCCTATGGCAAGAGCGCGTGGGCGGGCAAACCAGCCGGGGTGCTTGGCGTATCGGTCGGCGCCATGGGCACTGCGATGGCGCAGCAGCACCTGCGCAATGTATTGGCCTATCTGGATGTGCCCACGCTAGGTCAGCCCGAGGCCTATATACAGGCCAAGGACGATCTGTTTGACGACAGCGGGCGTATAGGCGAAGGCAGCCGCAAGTTTCTGCAAAGCTGGATGGACGCATATCTCGGCTGGGTCAAGAAAACCATAGGCCAATAGGCCTGTAGCCCGTGTAGGACAAGCGTAACCCGCTATCACAACCATAGCAAATTTTGAAGGGATATATCATGCAGTTGACGCACAACAACGTATCGGAGCCCGTGTGGACCGTGCCCTTGGTCGCGGTTCTGGTGGTGGGTTTGCTAGTGGTCTTCTACGCCGTAGTCAGCAGTGCCACCAAGGCTGCTGAAGTGCGCCGCCAGGCTATGGCCACACACACGGCCGCGTTGATGCGCTGTAATGCAATGGCCGGTCGCAGCGCGACGGAAAATTGCCGCCAGAGCCTTGATGCCACCAACAAAAATCTAACCGCGGAAGCACCGTTACTGCTGTTGGCAGGCCAATAACGCAGTAACGCGTGACATCTAACGGGGCATCTCGTAATCGAGCTTCTCGACCCTGCCACGCCAGTAAGGCCAACGTCCCCCGGGCACGATCCACGCTACCTCGGCCTGCATTGGCACCTGCATGCCGCTGTGCAGTTGGTAGCTGGACAGACGTACCTCCCACGGCATCGGCACCATCGCACCGTTTAGCAACGCACTGCGTTCGGTACTGCGGATGTACTCCACCCAGCCGTCCGCATTGAAGGTAAACACCAGGCTCACCGTCAGCGAACCGTCGGTCAATGTGGCCTGCGCCGAATGCGCATCCACCGCCTTCCACTGCACGCCTTGGCTGGGCAACAGTGCCGTGGGGTACCAGACACTCTCGGCAAAGTAACGGATCAGCTCCCCGCGCGCAATATCCGCATTGCCCTCGACACCACCCACATCAATCAAGCCAAACACCGAGGGCTGCAATGTGCCCACTCCCGCCACATACGCGTCCACGATGCGCACCGTGATGCCGGGCGAGACCTTGACCGCCGCATCCCATACAAAACCGGGTCTCTTGGTCGCAACGCGCTGGCGGGCGGCGAACGGCTCCCACTGCTCGGTGCCGGGGGTGCTGCTGCGGTTGAAGGTGCCCGTCTGCTCTAGATACAGCTTGCGAACCATGGGCTGGTACATGTTGAGCGCCTGCGACAGGTAGCGCTGCACCACTGGCGGCAGGCCTCGCAGCTCCTCATCGTCATAGCGCTGCGGCTTGGCAGGTGGCGAAGCAGCCTCCAATACCTGCAAGCGCGCGTCCGCGTCCCTGGCCCAGCGCACGTTGGACCACAAACCCAATGCGAGACTCAGCAGCGCCAATGCAATCGCACTGCGCACAGCCCATTTCAGCGGCGCCCACTTCCTAAGCGGCTGATCAGGCGCGTAGCTGGGTACGACGAAATCCCCCAAAACCTTGTTCACGTCACGGTCATGTGGAAGTTTGTTTTCGGTGGTCATGAAAGTCGAGGGGTATGCCCACGGGGATCAGGGCGGGGGTGGAGCTTACCGCGTTTTGCCAAAAGCCAACCATGGGGAGACTCTTGCGGCGGTCTTCATGCCCAGCACGAGGGCGCGACGAGGCACTAAGCAAGTGGCATCAGCCCCGACGTCTTGCAGGTGTACATCGCCTGGTCTGCCACGTCCAGAATGTCCCGCAGGTTGTCGCCGTCCCGTGGGTACCAGGCATAACCAACACTTGCCCCCACCGCTACGGTGACGCCAGAATCCAGCACCAGGTTCTGCGACAACACGTCTACCAGCTTGTTGCCCAATGTCTCCAGTTGTGATCGCTCCGTGATCGACTCGACGATCAACACGAATTCATCTCCACCGAGTCGGGCGACAGTGTCGGACTCACGGACCATGGAAACCAGACGCTGGGCAACCGTGACGAGGACTTTATCGCCCGCCGCGTGTCCGAAGGTATCGTTTATGGCTTTGAACTTGTTCAGGTCCAGCATCAGCACAGCAAACTTCCTTCGGTTGCGGCGCGCGTGGCGCATGGCCACCTCGAAACGATCCATCAGCAAAAGTCGGTTGGCCAACCCCGTCAATGGGTCTAAAAAGGCGCTCTTTCGCAATGCGCGCTCGGCATCCTTCAACTTGAACAAATACTTCTTGAGACGTGTATTGCGCTCGGTGACCCGCCGCAGCCGCAAGGCCAAATGCAGCGCAAGCAACGCAAAAACCAATGACAACGCCGCAAGGACGTACAGGTAGAAGGTGTGCTGCATGGTTACAAGCGATTCTGGGCGCAACACGCCGTAATTGCTATTTCTACAACACTTTCTTACAAAGCTAGTCTCCCTGACGGCTGCAGTGCGAACGAACCCGATCTATTTGGCACCCAGCAGTATGGTTACGCGGTTTTGATGAGCCCATACGCGGACTCGGTGGTCACGAATGGCGTTGTCTATAACAACGTGGTCGTGACGCTGGGTGCGTATACGCTCCATAGCGTGGGAACCACTGCCCCACTATGCAGCAGTGACTGCAGCGTGTACTTCAGCAGATTTCACCCGTTTTCCCAACGCGGTGTGCGCGCAGTCAAACCATGCTCTGCGGCACCACCCAGGCGTCAAAATCAGCGGCGCTGACCGCATCCAGCGCCAATGCGGCATCGCGCAGCGACGTGCCGTATTGGTGTGCGTGCTTGGCAACAGCAGCCGCCTTGTCGTAGCCAATGTGCGGGGCCAGCGCGGTAACCAACATCAGCGAATGGGCCACCAGCTCAGCAATCCGCGCACGGTCCGGCTCCAGCCCCTGGGCGCAATGGCGATCAAAGCTGAGCATGGCGTCGGACAACAGGCGCACGCTTTGCAAGAAATTGTGGATGATCAAGGGCTTGAACACATTGAGCTCAAAGTTGCCCATGGCACCGCCGATGCCCAGTGCGACGTCGTTACCCATGACCTGGCAACAGACCATGGTCAATGCTTCGCACTGCGTCGGGTTGACCTTGCCGGGCATGATGGAGCTGCCTGGCTCGTTCTCCGGCAGGCGCAATTCGCCCAAACCTCCCCGCGGGCCACTTGCCAGCCAGCGCACATCATTGGCAATCTTCATCAACGCAACGGCCAGTGTCTTGAGCGCACCATGCGCGCTGACCATTTCGTCGTGGGCGGCCAGCGCTGCGAAGTGGTTGTCAGCACTGCGTAGTGCCAAGCCCGACTCCCACGCCAGCCGCGCCGCTACACGCGCACCAAATTCGGGGTGGGTGTTCAAGCCGGTGCCCACCGCCGTTCCGCCTACGGCCAGTTCCATCAACGGCGACAGGCTGCGCTCGATGGCCTCCTGCGCGTGCACCAGTTGCGCAACCCAACCCGATACCTCCTGTCCCAGCGTGATGGGTGTGGCATCTTGCAAATGGGTGCGCCCCATCTTGACAATGGTGGCGAACGCATCCGCTTTCGCAATCAACGTGGACTGCAACGCATCCAGTGCCGGCAGCAGGCTCTCTGTCATTTCCATCAGCACTGCCAAATGCATGGCGGTGGGAAAGATGTCGTTGGACGACTGGCCCATGTTGACATGGTCATTGGGGTGCACCAGCCGGCCCATGCCCCGCTGACCACCCAGCATTTCCGAGGCGCGGTTGGCCAAAACCTCGTTCATGTTCATATTGGTTTGCGTGCCAGAGCCTGTCTGCCAGATCGATAGCGGAAACGCATCAGCGTGCTCGCCCGCCAACACTTCGCCTACCGCTTGCGCGATGGCGTCGGCTACCGCGGCATCCAGCAGGCCCAGCTCGCAGTTCACATGGGCAGCGGCGCGCTTGGTGCGTGCCAATGCAAACACCAAAGCCTGCGGCATTCGCTCTGTGGAGATTGCAAAGTGCTGCAATGAGCGCTGCGTCTGGGCGCCCCACAGCGCATCAGCGCTAACCGCGATGTCTCCCATGGAGTCGTGCTCCATGCGCTGATGCTGGCTTGTGCTACTGGTAGCGGTCATCGCAACTCCTTGTGCAAGTGCCGACAACGCGCGACTGCACGCGCACGGCGGCTAATGCTCGGATTGTGGCAAATCCTCCAGCAGGTCGGCAAGCTCGTCAGCATGTTCTTCCTCAACTGCAAGAATGGACTTCAACATGTTGCTGGTAGTAGGGTCGTCATGGCCGAGGTAACGCACCATTTCGCGGTAGCTCGTAATCGCCACACGTTCAGCGACCAGATTCTCGCGAATCATGTCGACGAGCGTGTCACCAGCCACATACTCGGCGTGGCTGCGGCCACTCAAGCTGTCCGGGGAGAAATCGGGTTCGCCACCCAATTGCACAATACGTTCTGCCAACAAATCGGCGTGTCCTAGTTCCTCGTTCGCGTGTGCCAAAAATTCTTCTGCAATTCCCCGCGCATGGATGCCGCGGGCCATAAAGTGGTGGCGGCGGTAGCGCAGCACGCAGACCAATTCGGTAGCCAGGGCTTCGTTAAGCAATTGGATGACTTTGGCGCGGTCAGCAGAGTAGTCGGCGGTGACTGCCCCCTGCTCGATATGCGCTCGGGCGTCGCGGCGCAAGGTATCAACGCTGGTCAAAGGAGGCTTGGTGTTATCTGGCATGGCTATCTCGCTGAAGTAAAGTTAGAAAAAATGCGCTGCTAGCTACTGACTAGGCAGAGAGGGGAAAACAAATTTGCACAGACGATGCAGTGTCTGCATGCACGGTCGAGCGCTCCGGTTCCCACATAATCCATTTCGCGTCCTGGCCGTCAGAAATTGGCAGGTTGCAAAACGGCACGCTTTCCGCAGTGAATTTGGTAGCGGCCTTGAATTCCACCCAACCCTGGTCGTTCGACCAAAAGCCAGCGCCATCGCTGGTCACCAGCTGGTGCGGCGAATACAACACAAAATTTACTCTATGGACGGTCTGTCGGTTCATGCCACCCATCCTAGGTAGGCTGCGGCCCAGGGTCTGTGCGCCCCCACACGCAGCGAAGCCGGCAAAACAACCCCGTTCTTAGCAAAGCCCAAGCCATCGCAAGGGTAAACACCAAGTCCACGTGTCAGGTTTTTTACAGCCGTTTCGGGCACCATTGGCGGGTCGCAAGCGGGGCAATGCCCACGCCTGCCCGTTAACAATCAAGTAGATGGAGAAACACAGTGACCGCACTCTTGAAGCTCGCGCAGGGAATGGATTGGATCAGTGAAAAGTTTGGCGTTCTAGCCTCCTGGACAGTGCTGTTTGCAGCACTGATCAGCGCACTGAACGCCTTTGTGCGCTATGGCTGGGATTGGAGCTCCAACTCTTATATGGAAATCCAGTGGTACCTGTTTGCCTACATGGTCATGGTGGGCGCGCCGATCGTGCTGAAGCTAAACGAACACGTTCGGGTGGACCTGATCTACGGCAAGCTCAAGGGCAATGGCCCGGTCTATGTCGACCTGTTTGGCCTGACCGTCTTCCTGCTGCCGGTAGTGACGCTGCTGATGGTCCTGTCCTGGGGCTATTTCCTAAATACCTACACCTCCGGCGAAATGTCGCAAAACGCCGGCGGCCTGATCCGCTGGCCGGCAGTGATGGCCCTGCCCCTTGGCTTTGGCATGATGCTGTTGCAAGGGCTCTCCGAGATCGTCAAGCGCGTGGCCTACCTGCAAGGCAAGTACGAAATGGACACGCACTACGAAAAGCCTCTGCAATAGCCGCACGCACCAGAACAAGACACTCAGGAACTCGATATGCAAATGGAACATTTCCCCCCGATCATGTTCGCGGGCTTGATCGTCATCATGCTGATTGGTTTTCCAGTCGCATTTTCGCTGGCCGCATTAGGCCTGGCCAGCGGGTTTTTTGCCATCCAGATGGGATGGTTTCCGGCTGCCTTCATGGGCAACCTGCCAATTGCAATTTTCTCCATCCTCAACAACGAATTGCTGCTGGCCATCCCGTTCTTCACCTTTATGGGGACCATTCTGGAGAAGTGCGGACTCGCAGAAGACATGCTGGACTCCATGGGCCAGCTGTTTGGGCCCAAGCGCGGCGGCATTGGCTACTCGGTGATCATCGTGGGCTTCATCCTGGGTGCCATTACCGGTACCGTGGCAGGCCAGGTCATTGCCATGGCGCTGATCTCGTTGCCGGTGATGATGAAATACAACTACAACATGCGCTACGCCACCGGCGTGCTTGCGGCGTCGGGCACGATCACGCAGCTGGTGCCTCCGTCGTTGGTGCTGGTGGTGCTGGCTGACCAGTTGGGCCGACCTGTGGGCGATATGTACAAGGGCGCCTGGGGTCCGTCCATCCTGCAGGTGGCCATGTTTGCGATCTACACCTTTGCGCTGACCCGAATCAAGCCGGACTACCTGCCCGCCATTCCTGTCACCGAGCGCACTCTGAACGGCTGGGCGCTGTGGAAGAAATGCCTGCGCGGCATCATCCCCTCGGCCGTGCTGATCTTCATGGTATTGGGCTCCATGGGTGGCCTGCCATTCCAGAACTCCGCTGTTGCCACCCCCACCGAAGCGGGTGCCATGGGCGTTGTCGGCGCGTTGATTTTGGCCGCCATGTCCAAGCGCTTGACCAAAGCCCTGCTATGGGACGCCATGAGCGGCACCATGCGCCTGACGGCCATGGTGGTATTCATTCTGATCGGTTCACGGGTGTTCAGCCAGGTGTTCCAGGGCGTGGACGGTGCCAAATGGGTTGAGCATCTACTGACCGGCCTGCCCGGCGGGCAGATTGGCTTCCTGATCGTGGTCAACGTGTTCGTATTCTTCCTCGCCTTCTTCCTCGATTTCTTTGAGATCGCGTTCATCATCGTGCCCATGCTGGCACCGGTGGCCGACAAGATGGGCATCGACCTGATCTGGTTCGGCGTGCTGTTGTGCGTCAACCTGCAGACCAGCTTCATGCACCCGCCGTTTGGCTTTGCACTGTTCTACCTGCGCGGCATTGCCGACACGCTGTTCAAGGACAAGCGCATCCCGGTGCCAGTGAAGTCCAACGACATCTACATGGGCGCCATACCGTGGGTGCTGATGCAGGTCATCCTGGTCATCGTCGTGATCTTTGTACCGCAGTCGGTGACCATGTTCCTGGATGAAAAGGTGGAGATCGACATTGACAAGGTCAAGATCGAAATGCCGGCCGAAGAACCTGTACCGAACGCCGACATGAAGCCCGGTGAAGCGCCGGCCCCAGGCTCTGCACCACTGGAAGGCGCTGCCGCCGAGAAAGCGGCCGACGACGAGCAAAAGAAGATCGACGAACTGTTCAAGAAATGACGATGGCGCTGGCCGCTCCCGCACTCACCCCGGCATTTGCCTTTCAGCTACCGGGCGGACCCATGGTTTGCCCGGCGTTCTCTCGCCCATTCAAGCTGTTGGCCGCTGGGCTCATCGCCATGGCGCTGGCCTGGGCCGCACATATGTGGAGCACCGGCGTACTGGACTGGTCGCTGCGCTCCAGCGGTTGGCTGGTGGCGGCCTTGGGCATGATGTCGTACACCGTGTGGCACATCCTGAATGGCCTGACCACGCTGGACGAGACCGGCCTGCAACAGACCTGGGTCTGGCGCAAGCGGGTAGAACTGCATGAGCTGGCCTATGCCAAACTGATACGCGTGCGGGGCTTGGAGTGGCTGATTGCGCCCCGCCTCTACACCCGGACCTTTTCCAACAAGCTGGCCTGCTTCTACGCTATCTCCCCCGCGATGCTGAACGAATTTCAGCGCATTGAACAAACGCTGAAGCAGCGGTCTGTGCAGGTTTGACTTGCTACTGACGCCCCAGAACAAACACTGATAAAAAAACCGCGCGGTGCGCGGTTTTTTGTTGGGCTGCTGCCCCTCATCCGTTGGGGACAGATCTGACGATCTGTCCCCAAGCGTTTACAACTTTTGCGACTGCATGAAACTGTCGAAGCGTGCCTCGGTAAAACGGAACCACAGGTTGGAATCGGCACGGAACTTGGCGTAGTCCGCGTAGATGACCTTCCAGTCGGGGTTGGTGTCGTTCAGCTGGGCATACAGTGCCATTGCTTCCTTGAACGCCAGCGCCATCACATCGTTCGGGAAGGGGCGCAGCTTGGTGCCAGCACCCACCAACTGCTTCAGCGCAGCAGGGTTGCGGGCGTCGTACTTGGCCTGCATGTCGGTGTGGGCGTAGGCGGCTGCGGCTTCCACAATCGCTTTGTACTCGGGCGAGAGTGCGTCAAAGGCCTTTTGGTTGATCAGCAGATCCAGCTGGGGACCGCCTTCCCACCATCCGGGGTAGTAGTAATAAGGGGCGACCTTGTTGAAGCCCAGCTTCTGGTCATCGTACGGACCCACCCACTCGGCCGCATCGATGGTGCCCTTTTCCAGCGCGGTGTAGATTTCACCGCCGGGGATGTTCTGGGGCACGCCGCCCATGGGCGACAGCACCTTGCCGGCAAAACCGCCGATACGCATTTTCAGGCCCTTGATGTCCTGGACCGACTTGATCTCCTTACGGTACCAGCCACCCATTTGGGCACCCGTGTTGCCCATGGGGAAGCTGGTCATGCTGTACTTGGCGTAGAACTCGCGCATCAGCTTCAGGCCATTGCCTTCATACATCCAGGCCGTCATCTGGCGGCTGTTCAGGCCGAAGGGAATGGCGCAACCCAGCGCAAACACTTCATTTTTGCCGAAGAAATAGTACGGCGCGGTGTGTGCACACTCAACGGAGCCTTGTTGCACGGCATCGACGACACCAAACGGTGGCGTGATTTCGCCGCCCGCGTGGGTAGAGATTTCAAACTTGCCGCCCGACATAGCCTTGACCTTGGCGGCAAACACTTCTGCAGCGCCAAAAATGGTGTCCAGGGCCTTGGGGAAGCTCGACGACAGGCGCCAACGCACAGCGGCCTGCGCATGCACGGCGGGTGCGACACCCGCAGCCAAAACGCCGGCGATGCCAACGTTTTTGATGATTGAACGACGATCCATTCGTGTACTCCAGATAGGTTTTCAACAATCTCGGTGCGCGGGAATTCCGTGCAGCAAGGACTGGCATGAGTCAAACGGGATTGTAGGAAGCTGCCTTGTGGCAACCGTGGGGGTTTTCCCTCGAAAACCGCCGCAAACGCAGCCCTTCAGGATTCTGAAAGCAATGGGACTTACAAGCAGAAATCTACACGCGGTGGGAGACGGTAGGCCAATACCTTAGGCCACCCGCGCAACCGGTGTCAGCAGTGCAGCAAAGCGGCGTGCGACCGAAGCCTGAATACCGGCAGCGTCCAGCCCCTGCAAGGCCAGCAAACGCGCAGGGTCACCGTGTTCGATGAAAGTATCTTCCAGGCCCAACTGCAGTACGGGCACAGCAATATTGGCAGCGGCCAAAGCCTCGAGCACGGCACTGCCGGCACCGCCCATCACACAGCCCTCTTCGACAGTGACCAACGCATCGTGGCTGCGCGCCACCTGCAGCAGCAGTTCGGTGTCCAGCGGCTTTGCCCAGCGCATATTGACGACGGTGGCGCCCAGGGCCTGCGCGGCTTCGAGCGCCGGATGCAGCACGGTGCCGAAGGCCAGTATCGCAATGCCCTTGCCCTGGCGGCGAATCTCGCCCTTGGCAAACGGCAAGCCTTCCAGTCCAGCCTGCTGTACCGCACCAACGCCAGCGCCCCGCGGGTAGCGCACGGCTACCGGGTGGTTTTGCGCGAACGCGGTGCTGAGCAGCCGGCGGCATTCGTTCTCGTCCGACGGGCAGGCCACGCTCATGTTGGGTATGCAGCGCAGGTAGGCAATGTCGTATGCGCCGGCGTGCGTGGCGCCGTCTGCACCGACCAGACCGGAGCGGTCCAGCGCAAACACGACCGGCAGGTTCTGGATGGCTACGTCGTGCACCAGTTGGTCATAGGCGCGCTGCAGGAATGTGGAGTAGATCGCCACCACGGGCTTAAGGCCTTCGCAAGCCATGCCGG
Organism: Rhodoferax sp. ZS1R8; assembly: GCF_056521325.1. Taxonomy (NCBI): domain Bacteria; kingdom Pseudomonadati; phylum Pseudomonadota; class Betaproteobacteria; order Burkholderiales; family Comamonadaceae; genus Rhodoferax; species Rhodoferax sp. ZS1R8. The sequence continues at coordinate 129,538 of NZ_JBWMBA010000003.1, forward strand.
CGGCAAAGGTCACCGCGTGCTGCTCGGCGATGCCGACATCGTAGTAGCGGTCCGGGAAGCGGTTGTGAAACTCCACCATGCCCGATCCTTCACGCATGGCCGGTGTTATGCCGACCAGGCGCGGATCGGCTTCGGCCATGTCGCACAGCCAATGGCCAAACACCTGGCTGAACGTGGTCTTGGGCGCCACGGCGGGCTTTTGCACGCCCACTGCCAGGTCTATCTTGCCGGGAAAGTGGTAGGCCACCGGGTCGGCCTCGGCCAAGTCATAGCCCTTGCCCTTCTTGGTCACCACGTGCAGGAACTGCGGACCACTCAACTGCTTGATGTTTTCCAGCGTGGGGATCAGCGAATCGAGATCGTGGCCATCGATGGGGCCGATGTAATTAAAGCCAAATTTCTCGAACAATGTCGCAGGCACGACCATGCCCTTGGCGTGTTCTTCGATGCGCTTGGCCAGTTCAAACAACGGTGGTGCGCCCTTCAGCACGGTCTTGCCGGCGTTTTTGGCAGCAGCGTAGAAGCGGCCGCTCATCAACTGGGCGAGGTAGCGGTTCAGCGCGCCCACCGGGGGGCTGATGCTCATGTCGTTGTCGTTCAGGATGACCAGCAAATTGGTATCCGACACGCCGGCGTTGTTCAGTGCCTCAAAGGCCATGCCGGCCGTCATCGCACCGTCGCCGATGACGGCAACCACGTGGCGATTTTCGCCCTTGTGCTTGGCAGCCAGCGCCATACCCAATGCTGCCGAGATGGAGGTGCTGGAGTGCGCCGTGCCAAAGGTGTCGTAGGCGCTCTCGTTGCGCTGCGGGAAGCCGCTGAGGCCGCCCAACTGGCGCAGCGTAGACATACGGTCGCGCCGTCCGGTCAGTATCTTGTGCGGATAGGTCTGGTGGCCCACATCCCAAACAATGCGGTCTTCGGGCGTGTTGTAGACATAGTGCAAGGCCACCGTCAGTTCCACGGTGCCCAGGTTGGAACTGAGGTGTCCCGTGGTCTGCGCGACGCTGTCCAGCAGGTAGGCCCGCAACTCGTCGCTGAGTTCGCGCAGTTGGGCGCGCGGCACCTCGCGCAGGTCCTGCGGGTCATTGATGGTCTGCAACAGGGGGTATTTATGGTTTGACATTTGCTATATTTTTAGTAGCTGCTTACGCACGGTGGACGAGGGCTAGCGGCTGATTTATTGAAGGCAATCGGTCATCAGTGTGCACGGTTGACCACCATGTTGGCCAGCGCACGCAGAGCGTCGGTGTGGGCCAACCCGCTGGCGTCCAGCGCAGTCAGCGCCTGGCTCAACAGCTGCTGCGCATAGGCTTGGCTGGCCTGCAAACCCATCAGCGACACATAGGTGGGCTTGTTGTTGTCGGCATCCTTGCCGGCGGTCTTGCCCAAGGTTGTGGAGTCGGCCGTCACATCCAGGATGTCGTCCACAACCTGGAAGGCCAGACCCATGGCAGCGCCATAGCTCTGCAGGGCCTGCAGCGCCTGGGCGCCGGGTGCGCCGCAATGGGCACCCATGACGACGCTGGCTTGCAGTAGCGCGCCGGTCTTGAGTTCATGCATCTGGCGCAATTGCGATTCGGTCAAGGGCAGTCCTACGCTGGCCAGATCGATGGCCTGGCCGCCGGCCATACCCGCGCTACCGGCGGCGCGCGCCAGCAGGCCGCACAGGCGGGCCTGCGTGGCAGGCTGCACCGAGCCGTCTTGCGGGGTCAGAAACTCAAAGGCCAGGGCCTGCAGTGCGTCGCCAGCCAGCAGTGCGCTGGCCTCGCCAAACTGCACATGCACCGTGGGTTTGCCCCGGCGCAGCACGTCGTTGTCCATGCAGGGCATATCGTCGTGGACTAAAGAATAGGCGTGGATCAGTTCCACGGCGCAGGCGGCACGCAGTGCGGCCTCGCGGGTAGTGGCGCCGTCACCCTGGCACACGGCCTCGTGCGCGGCCAGCACCAGCAGCGGGCGCAGGCGCTTGCCGCCGTCCAGCACAGAGTAGCGCATGGCTTCGACCAGCTGCGCCGGTGCGCCATGGCTCAAGCCCTGCGGCACGTCGGCTGTAACCCAGCGGCTCAGAGCCTGCTCGACCTGGGCCAGGCGGATGGCGCTCCAGGCATCCAGGTCAAAGCCCTGCGGTTGGCGTGCAGCAGCGTGCGGGGGCGCGGGAGTGGCGGTTTCAGCGGTCATAACACTCATTGTGGCTTCCAGACCTTCAGCGTGCCGTCGTCCAAGACCTTGATCTGGTCTTCGACGGCTTGCAGCTTGTCGCGACAAAACTGCAGCAGGAGCGCGCCACGCTGGTAACCCGACAGCAACTGGTCCAGCGGCATGGCACCCGACTCAAGCTGCCCCACCAGTTGCTCCAGCTCACCCAGTGCGGCCTCATAGGTGGCGGGCATGGCGGCGGCTGCAGCCGCTGGAACGACTGGGGTAGCGGTATCGGATGTGGCGGGGGCCTTGGGCATGGACGGGTGGAATAGGAATGGGGCAGAAATCTGCAAAACGCGATTTTAGGCGCTTGGCGGGGCCTGGAGCACAGGGGCATTGTGCCCCGGGGTACAATCCACACCCCTAGGCAGCTCTCAAGGTAGCTGCCTCAACGCCTCCCGGTAACGGGGGCAGCTAACCCCCGGCAACGGGGGTTTTGCATCTATAGGACCGAGAATTGTGCAAACAATGTGCAGAAGTGACTACTCCCCGAGAGTCAAAAAACCCGCAAAGCCGCTAACCATGCGGGTTTCGACAGAGTCAACTACAGGCACTCCGTCACAACTACCAGTCTCAAGCTACTTTGATACCGCGCTGTACCAGCGCGAGATGCAAACTATCTTCCAGAACGGGCCCCGCTATGTGGGGCATTCTCTCAGTGTGCCCAACGTGGGCGACTACTACGCCTTGCCGCAAGAACAAGAGGGGCGCGCCCTGGTGCGCAATGCCGCCGGCGCTGTGGAGCTGATTTCCAACGTGTGCCGCCACCGCCAGGCGCTGATGCTCAAGGGCCGTGACTCACTGATCCACCCTGCCAGCGACAACGGCCGCCGCGTCGCCAGCGCAGGCGGCAATATCGTGTGCCCGCTGCACCGCTGGACGTATAGCGGCGCCAACACCGGCGCCCACAACGGCCCACATTCCGGCGGCACCCCTGCCCCGGCCGGCACGCTGATCGGTGCACCCCACTTCGAGCAAGACCCCTGCCTGAACCTCAAGAATTACCCGCTGCAGGAGTGGAATGGTCTGCTGTTTGAGCAAAACGGTCGCAATGTGGCGGCTGATCTGGCCGGCATGGGCCCACGCGCGGCGCTGGACTTTGACGGCTTTGTGCTGGACAAGGTGGTCATGCACGAGTGCAACTACAACTGGAAGACCTTTATCGAGGTCTACCTGGAGGACTACCACGTAGGCCCATTCCACCCCGGCCTTGGCAAATTCGTGACTTGCGATGACCTCAGCTGGCAGTTTGCCGACAACTACTCGGTGCAAACGGTAGGCGCAGCCGCGCAACTGGCCCGTGCCGATGCCGGTGCCGGCTCGCCCGTTTACGCGCGCTGGCAAAAGGCGCTGCTGGACTACCGCAATGGCGTGCCGCCCCAGCAGGGTGCGATCTGGCTGACCTACTACCCCCACATCATGGTGGAGTGGTATCCGCATGTGCTGACCGTGTCCACGCTGCACCCCATGGGGCCTAACAAAACCATGAACATGGTCGAGTTTTACTACCCCGAAGAGATTGCCGCGTTCGAGCGCGAGTTTGTCGAAGCCCAGCAAGCCGCCTACAACGAAACCTGCCTGGAAGACGACGAGATCGGTGAACGTATGGATGCCGGCCGCGCAGCGCTCTACGCCCGCGGCGATGATGAGGCAGGGCCATACCAGACGCCGATGGAAGACGGCATGCCGCACTTCCATAGCTGGTACCGCCGCCAAATGGGCAAGGTGTGAGCGTGCGGCAGCGACCCGCGCCGCAGCGGAGCGTGGGGGCCACATAGTGCAAGCCTTGTGGATGGTATTGGGCGCGTTTCTGTTTGCCACGATGGCAGTCGGAATCAAGTTCGCGTCCTCCAGCTTTGGCACGATGGAGCTGGTGTTTTACCGGGGCATCGTCAGCATAGTCTTCATGGCAGTCGTGCTGCGTGCCCGCGGCACCCCCTTGCGAACCCCCGTGCCGATGATGCACCTGTGGCGCAGCACCGTGGGCGTACTGTCATTGAGCGCCTGGTTCTACGGCATTGCCCACTTGCCGCTTGCCACGGCGATGACGCTGAATTACATGAGCGGCGTGTGGGTCGCAGCCTTTATCGTCGGCGGTGCCCTGCTCTACGGCCAACCCCAGCGCCAGGGCCCGCTGATGGGTACCGTGCTGCTAGGTTTTGCTGGGGTGATCATGACGCTACGACCCACGATTGACCAGGACCAGTTGTTTGCTGGCGTCATCGGTCTGCTGTCGGGCATTGGTGCGGCGCTGGCCTACTTGCAGGTGACGGCGCTGGGCAAGGCAGGCGAGCCCGAGTTGCGCACGGTCTTCTATTTCGCCATTGGCACCACCGTGGTGGGTGCGGTCGGATCGGTCTACACCGGGTTTACGCCGTGGGCTCAGGTCGGCGGGACGGCTGCGGCCTGGGTGGTACCGATTGGGGTTTTGGCTTCGCTGGGTCAGTGGTGCATGACCCGCGCCTACAGCTCTGGCGCCACGCTGGTCGTGGCCAGCATGCAGTACACCGGCATTGTGTTCTCCGCCATCTACAGTGTGACGCTGTTTGACGAACGCATAGCACCTATCGGCTGGGCAGGCATTGCCGTCATCGTGGCCAGCGGTATTCTTGCGACCATATTGCGCTCGCGCGCCCTGCCCAACACCCCGGCCGAAGATCACTGAAGATGTGGCCCCCACGCTCCACCGCTGCGCGGGTCGCTGCCCCCCAAGGGGGCGCTCGTGCCTTGGGGCGGCCCTGCGGCACTCAAGTTCTGCGTTAAGAAAGGTACTTATGGCTTACACCACCCTGATCTCGGTTGACCAACTCCAGGCCCTGCGTGCCAGCGGCCAACCCCATACCGTGTTTGACTGCAGCTTTCTGCTGACCGACCCGCAGGCCGGTGAGGCGATGTACGCCGAGGCCCACATCGCCGGCGCCGTCTACGCCCATCTGGACAAACACCTGAGCGCCGCCAAAGACCCGATTACAGGCAAACCCGTGCCCGGCAGCAGCGCATCTGGCGGGCGCCACCCGCTGCCCGCGCGCGAGACCTTTGCCGCGTGGCTGGGTTCGGTCGGCTTTGACAACACGCAGCAGGCCGTCGTTTATGACCGCCAGGGCGCGAATTACTGCGGCCGCCTGTGGTGGATGCTGAAGTGGGCCGGCCATGAAAACGTGGCCGTGCTGGATGGGGGTCTGCAAGCCTGGCAAGCGGCTGGTGGGTCAGTAGAAAGCGGCCCCACAGCTGAATGCCATGCATCAAATTACGTTCTAGCCCTTGCCAAGACTAGATTAGTCGCTATTGATACTGTAGCAAGCAAGGTTGGCAAGTCTGCCGGACCGGGTGGTCAGACCATCATCGATGCACGCGCCACGCCACGCTTTCGCGGCGAGGTGGAGCCGCTGGACCCTGTGGCGGGGCACATCCCTGGCGCGCTGAACCGGCCATTCAACCTGAACATTGGTGCAGATGGGCGCTTTCGGCCGGCTGCGGAGTTGCGTGCAGAGTTTGATGCGCTGCTGGGCGGCCGCTCGCCGGAGACGGTGGTGCACCACTGCGGTAGCGGGGTTAGCGCGGTGCCGAACATCATTGCAATGGAGGTTGCTGGGTTGGGGCGGACGGCGTTGTTTGCGGGGAGTTGGAGTGAGTGGTGTTGCGATCCTTCCCGGCCTGTTGCGCAGGGGTGAGATTTCTTTCTGTTTGACGTTGGTTTCGCGGCTTACTTTGGCTTTTCCAACTTCGTTTTTTCCTCACCTTCCCCACTCCCCCCAGCCCCCTCGCCCCGCCGGGCGATGGGGAGCCTGAACAGCCATATTTGGCCGCGTCTTCAAAGGTGGGACGTACACGCGCTTTGGCCAACACGGGCAGCCCGCTAGGGCAACTGGCCTGAACGGCCTTCCCGGGGAAGGCCGTGCAACACGGCACGTTGCAATTGCAATCACTGCAACAGCGGTCTTAGCCTCACCCTGTAGGTGTCCCCTTCGGTAACAAGCCCAGATACGGCTGTTAAGGCTCCCTCTCGCCCGGCGGGGCGAGAGGGCGGGGGAGAGTGGGGAGAGTGGGGAGAGTGGGGAGAGTGGGGAAGGTGAGGAAATAACGAAGTTGGAAAAAGCAGCAGTAAGCCTACCCATGATGCGCCAACCGACTCATAACCGTAACCAACCCCATCCCCAACCCCAACCACGTAACCTGCGCCACCGTCTCCCTCAAAGACAGCCGCTTCTGCAGCTGAGGAATCAAATCCGCCAGCGCCACATACACAAAGCTGCTGGACGCCACGACCAGAAAGTACGGCAGGTAGTCGTGCAGTGAATCCACCAGCCAATACCCCACCAGCCCGCCCAGCGCGGTGACCGCACCCGCCAGCGACACCTTGACCAGGGCCATGCGCTTGTTGCTGGCGCCGGAGCGCAACACCAAGAGGTCGCCCATGTGGTGCGGCACCTCGTGGGCCAACACGGCCAGCGCGGCGATGGCACCCAGGCGCATGTCGGCCATGAAGGCAGAGGCAATCAGAATGCCGTCGCCGAAACAGTGCACGCTGTCGCCGGTCAGGATGGCCCAGCTGCCGGGCTGGGACGACGCACCGCCATGGCTGTGGCCCGCGTGTCCCTGGGAGGCATGGGCGTGGTGTGCAGGGTCGTGGTGGGCATGGTCTTCGTGACCACGATGGGTTTCGGCGTCGTGGTCGCCGTCGCGGCGTTGGGGGTGGTGGTGCTCATGGCCGTGGTGCCACAGTTCGGCTTTGTCCAGCAGAAAGAAAAACACCAGGCCCAGCAACAGGGTCAGGAACAGGTCGCCAGGACGCACAGCGCCCTCGAACGCCTCGGGCAGCAGGTGCAAGAAGGCTGTGGCCATCAGCGCGCCAGCGGCCAAACTCAGCATGTGCTGCGTGTAGCGGGCCAAGATGCCGAAGCTCAAGGCTGCGGCCAGCCACACGGAGCCAATGCCAGCGACCAGGGTTCCTATCAATATTGCTATCAAAGTCATAGCTGCTTACGCTCATCCCTCGGGGGCTACAGCCCCAAAACACATATAAATAAAAACAAAACCGCCCCAGGGGGCGGTTCAGGTGGCGCAGGTAAAAAATCCTGCGCCGGGGCAGCAGACGACCTTTAGACGCCGTGACCCTTGAACCACTCCAGCGCGCGGCGGAATCCGTCTTCCGCAGCTTCCTTGCGGTAGCTGGGGCGGTAGTCCGCATGAAAGGCGTGCGGGGCTTGAGGGTACACCACAAACTCCGAGGCCTTGGCGGCCTTGTTGCCCTTGGCGCCAGCGGCGGCCAGCGCGTCCTTCATCTCATTGACCGTGGTCAGCGGGATGCCTCCGTCTTGCCCGCCATACAGACCCAGCACGGGCGCCTTCAAATCGGTTGCCAACTCCACCGGATGCTTGGGCGTTGTGGCAGACGCAGTACCAACCAGCCGACCATACCAGGCCACGCCTGCCTTCACGTTCTTGCTTTGCTCAGCATACAGCCAAGTAATGCGGCCGCCCCAGCAAAACCCGGTGATGCCCACGCGCTTGGTATTGCCACCGTTTTCGCCGGCCCACTGGACGGCGCCGTCCAGATCAGCCATGACCTGCGCATCAGGAACCTTGGATACCACCTCGGACATCAGCTTGCTGATGTCGGCGTACTTGCTCGCGTCACCTTGGCGCGCGTACAAGTCAGGGGCAATAGCCAGGTAGCCCGCCTTGGCAAAGCGGCGGCAGGTGTCGGCAATGTATTCGTGCACGCCAAAGATCTCTTGCACCACCAAGATGACGGGCAGGTTCTTCTTGCCAGCGGGGGCTGCGTAATAAAACGGGACGGGGTAGCTTTCCACCTCAAATACCGGTGTGCCGGTCACCAGGCCGGTATCGGGCGTCTTGATTGCCGTCTGCGCCATGATGGGCATTGCGGTAGCCGCGTAACCCACGCCCAGTGCGGTCTTCAGCGCCGTGCGGCGGGTGGCGCCGGTGTCGGTCGATTTGCCGGGCAGCAGGGCATTGAATTCGTCTCTCTGGTCTGGAGTCAGCATCGCTTAAATCCTTCAATCAGGTTTTTGTTGGGGGAAAGCACAGTCTACGGGAATCAATGCGCCTTGTCCCAATTTGGGCCGACGCCCACCTCGGCCAACAGTGGAACCTTCAGGTCTGCCACGCTGGCCATGAGCCGTGGGATCTCGGTCTTGATCCAATCAACCTCGCCCTCGGGCACCTCGAACACCAGTTCATCGTGCACCTGCATGATCATTTTGGTGGCGCGCTTTTCATCATCGAGCACCTGCTGCACCTTGTTCATGCTGAGCTTGATCAGGTCCGCCGCCGTGCCCTGCATCGGCGCATTGATGGCGGCACGCTCCAAGCCAGCCAATTGCGCGCCCTTGGCGTTCATGATGCCGGCCAGCTGCAGGCGCCGGCCAAACACGGTTTCCACATAGCCTTGCTTTCTGGCAAGCTCGCGCGTGGTTTCCATGTAAGTCTTGACGCCGGGATAGCGTTCAAAGTAGCGGGCGATGTAATTTTTGGCAGCCGTGTTGTCAATGCCGAGGTTGCGCGCCAGACCAAAAGCACTCATGCCGTAGATCAGACCGAAGTTGATGACCTTGGCGTAGCGTCGCTGCTCGCTGCTCACCTGGTCCACGGCCACACCAAACACTTCGGCGGCGGTAGCGCGGTGAACATCCAGCCCGCTGTGGAAGGCGCTGAGCAAAGCCGCATCACCGCTGATGTGGGCCATGATGCGCAGCTCGATCTGCGAATAGTCGGCGCTGGCAATCACACTGCCCGGCGGTGCCACAAAGGCCTCGCGCACGCGGCGCCCCTCGGGTGTGCGGATCGGAATGTTTTGCAGGTTGGGGTCGTTGCTGGACAGGCGCCCGGTGATGGCAACGGCCTGCGCATAGTGGGTATGTACACGGCCGGTGCGCGGCAATGCCAACTGGGCCAGTTTGTCGGTATAGGTGCCCTTCAGTTTGGACAGGCTGCGGTGCTCCAGCAGCTTGGCGGGCAGTGGGTAGTCTTCGGCCAATTTCTCCAGCACTTCCTCGTCTGTGCTGCGCGCGCCGGTTGCGGTTTTTTTAACGACTGGCATTCCCAGTTTGTCGAAGAAGATTTCTCCCAGCTGTTTGGGGCTGCCGAGGTTGAAGGGCTGGCCCGCAATCTCGTATGCCTCGGTCTCCAGTTGCAGAATGCGCTGGCCCAAGGCGTGGCTTTGTGCGGCCAGCATGGGGGCGTCGATCAGCACGCCACTACGCTCGATGCGGTACAGCGTCTCGCTGCTGGCCATTTCCAACTCATAAATGAACTTAAGCTTGGCATCGGCCTCCAGCTTGGGCCACAGCGCGCCGTGCACGTCCAGCGTCTGGTCCGAGTCTTCGCATGAATATTCGGCGGCCTTGGCAATCTCGACCTGGTCAAACGGAATTTGACCCGCGCCCTTGCCACACAGGTCTTCGTAGTTGATGCCGCTGCGGCCCACGTGGCGCTCGGCCAAGTTGGCCAGGCCGTGGGGCATATGCGCCTCCAGCACATAACTCTGCAGCATGGTGTCGTGCGCGTAGCCCTGCACGTCTATGCCGTGGTTGGCAAACACATGGCGGTCGTATTTGATGTGCTGGCCCAGCTTTTTGGCGGCCGGGTTTTCCAGCCATGGCTTGAGCTTGGCCAGCACTTCTTCACGGTTCAGCTGCGCGGGGGCATCGGGGTATCGGTGGGTCAGCGGAATGTACGCTGCCTCGCCCGGCTTGACGCTGAAGGAGATGCCAACAATCTCGGCGCGCATTTCGTCCAGCGACGTGGTTTCGGTGTCGATGGCGACGAGCTCCGCGGCTTGCAGGCGCACCAACCACGCGTCGAGCGATTCCCAAGTAAAGATGGTGTCGTAGACCAGGTTGGTGGCGTTGCGCGTGCCGCCCATGTCGTGCGCTTCGTCGAACAAGCCCGGTGCAGCGCCGGTGCTGCCACGGCTACTTTGACTTTCCTTTATCAATTCGGGGGACACGGCCTGGCTGTCCAGCGTCTTGACCAGGCCCTTGAATCCGTAACGCTCGCCAAAAGCCCGCAGCGCCGCGCTGTCCTGCCCGCGTATGGCCATCTCTTCCAGCGACGGCAGGCCGGCGAGGTGGCCGTCCATGCTGCAATCGGTCTTGATGGTCAGCAGCTCACGTCCCTTGGGCAGCCACTCCAGCGAGTTGCGCAGGTTCTCGCCAACGACGCCCTTGATCTCATGGGCACGTGCAACCAGCGCTTCCAGTGAACCATATTCCAGCAACCACTTTACTGCCGTCTTGGGGCCAACTTTGGGCACGCCCGGCACGTTGTCCACCGCATCGCCAACCAGCGTCTGGTAATCCAGCATCAGCCGGGGTGGCACACCGAATTCGGCCTCGACGCCGGCAACGTCGCGTCGGCGGTCATTCATCGTGTCGATGACGGTGATGTGTTCGTTGACCAACTGGCTCAAATCCTTGTCGCCACTGGAGATGATGACGTTCACGCCTTGCTGGGCCGCGCAGTGCGCCAGCGTGCCGATCACGTCATCCGCCTCCACACCGGGCACATCCAGCACCTTCCAGCCCAGCAGGTTGACCACTTCGTGGATAGGCTCGATTTGCGAGCGCAGGTCATCCGGCATCGGTGACCGGTTGGCCTTGTATTCGGGGTACAGCGCGTCGCGAAAGGTCGGACCCTTGGCATCGAACACACAGGCCGTGTAGTCGGCCCGCACGTCTTTGCTGAGCTTTTGCATCATGTTGATCATGATGCGGATGGCGCCGGTCTTCTGGACGGTGCCATCGGGCAGCGTGGTACTCAAGGTTTCGCCGCCGGCGAAGAATGCGCGGTAGAGGTAGCTGGAACCGTCCACCAGCAGCAAGGTTTTCTTATCAGTCATGCATGCATTCTGCCCGTGAATTCTTTGCCCCCACGGTTGCCCACTCTACAATCCGCACGCGCACGTCGCTCCACCTTCCATCACCCGGCCTGCCCCGTCTGAACCAGGGCAGGCTTCTGACTTTCGGGCTCACTGACACATGGCGGTTTACACAGAGGTCTCTTTCGACGAGGCCAGGGACTTCTTGCAAGGCCTTCAATTGGGAACCCTCCAGACCATGGCGGGGTGCGCAGGTGGTATCGAAAACACCAATTACTTTGTCACCACCGACCAGGCCGCCTATGTGCTGACACTGTTCGAGCGGCTGAGCATGGATCAATTGCCGTTCTACCTGCGGCTGATGAAGCACCTGGCCCACCACGGCATTCCGGTGCCCGACCCGGCCACCAACCGCGACGGCGATGTGGTGCATGCGCTCAAGGGCAAGCCCGCCGCTGTGGTCAACCGCCTGCGGGGAAAGAGCGAACTGGCCCCCACCCCCGAACATTGCAGGCAGGTGGGCACCATGCTGGCACGCATGCACCTGGCCGGGCGCGACTTCACCATGCAGCAGCCCAACTTGCGTGCGCTGGACTGGTGGAACGAGACTGTGCCGGTCATCCTGCCTTTCATGCCAGCGGACCAGGCAGCCCTGCTGCGCAGTGAAGTGGCCTACCAGAACCATGTGGCCACATTCGCCGCTTACACAGCATTGCCGCGCGGACCGATACATGCCGACCTGTTCCGCGACAACGTGATGTTCGAGACACCCGAAGGCGAAGCAGCGCAGCCCGTCCTCACCGGTTTCTTTGACTTCTACTTCGCTGGCGTTGACAGCTGGCTGTTCGACCTTGCCGTATGCCTGAACGACTGGTGCATAGACCTGGCCAGCGGCGCGCGCCACGCCGAGCGTACACAGGCATTCATGCAGGCCTACACCGCCGTGCGGCCATTACAGGCCCAGGAGCGCCAACTGCTGCCCGCCATGGTGCGGGCGGCTGCGCTGCGCTTCTGGATCTCGCGGCTGTGGGACTTGCACCTGCCCCGCGAGGCCGCGGTGCTGCAGGCCCACGACCCCGACCATTTCCACCGGGTGCTGCGCCAGCGTATCCTCCATCCATTGACATCTTCCGACGCCACCACTGCATGAAACTACACATCGTCCCGGCCAGCCGGGGCGCCCAATGGGTCAAGTTGGGCATAAAAACTTTTTTCAGACAACCGCTGGCGCTGTCGGGGTTGTTCTTCATTTTCCTGGCCGTGATGTCCGTGCTCAATGTGGTGCCCATTGTCGGCAGCGTGCTGGCCTTTGTATTGATGCCGGGCGTAACCTTTGGCCTGCTGGCAGCAACGCGGGAAGCCAGCCATGGCAAGTTCCCGATGCCAACTATTCTGATTACCGCCTTTCGTGCCGGTAGCCAGCAACGGCGCTTCATGCTGATTTTGGGTGCCCTCTACACCGCAGGTATCGTCCTCATCTTGTGCTGCACGCCTTTGGTGGATGGCGGCAACTTTGCCAAGCTGATGCTGCTGGGAGAGGTGCCGTCGGTCGAAGCGCGCCAGTCCATGGACTTCCAGTTCGCGATGTTGTTGGCATCGGCGCTGAACATGCCGCTCACGTTACTGTTCTGCCACGCGGCGGCGTTGGTTCACTGGCATGGCACGCCACCGGTCAAAAGCCTGTTCTTTGCGCTGGCGGCTGTCGCCGGCAATTTTCGGGCGTTTGTGATCTACGGGTTGGTCTGGATGGGTGTTTTTCTAGGATTTGGCATCATCATGAGCATGCTGGTTGCAGCCATAGGCGGGGTCGAAGCGGTAGCCGCAATGGCCTACCCTGCCGCTGTTCTGCTGGCAACGATGGTGTTTGCATCCATTTACTTCACATTTCAAGACAGCTTTGAAAGCATCCCAGGGGACGACACATGACACAGCACTATCTAGAAGGCCGCAACGAGGACGAGTTGCTGTGGTTCCAACGCCGTGGCTTTTTGCAAGCCGCAGCCGCGTGGACGGCTGTGGGTAGCCTGGGTGCGGCCCATGCACAGGCCCGAGGCAATGTGGTGGAGTTGCGCGGAGACGCAACCGTCAATGGCCAGGCCCTGTTGGCCGGCCAGTCCGTGCAAACCGGCGATGAAATCGTCACCGGGCCACGGTCTACGCTGATTTTCGTTGTCGGTAACTCCGCATTTCACGTACGCCAGAACTCCAGTCTGATGGTTGAGCGCGGCCCCTCGCTGAACGCTGTCAGCCTGCTGCGCCTGCTGACCGGTGCCGTGGTCAGCGTGTGGGGCAAGGGCACCAGCCGCCAGATCCTCACGCCGACCTTGACCGCCGGCATACGCGGAACCGGCGTCTACACCGAGGTGTTTCCCTCCAGACAGGGCAATAGCCGCACCTATTTTTGCAATTGCTATGGGGTCGTGGACTTGGCCTCGGGTGAGGACCGCGAAGTCTCCGAATCAAGCTACCACCAGGCCGTCTGGGGCGAACCCCTGTTGGACGGCCGCGCTGCGCTGACCCCTGCCCGCGCCATCAACCACTCCGACGCCGAACTGGAGTTTTTGGCCCGCTTGATCGGAGAGCGCACGGCCTGGCAGATCAGTGGCCAGAAAGGCGACAAAGGCATGGAACGCGAATACGGTGGCTGATGCTTCTTGTGTTGCCAAAGCCACAACAAATCACCTAAACAACATGAAAAAAGCGGTAGAAGGTATTGATTTGTCTTGTTTTTATTGACGAGGTCGATTGATAATGAATCCTGTTGATGGCGCAGAAAATGGCGTCTCGTTTTAATAACCTTGGATAAGGGGGCTACCTTGATTCCCAAAACTTTGATGCAGGTGGCAATCGGTGTCGGCGCTGTGTTGCTGGTCGGTTGCGCAACGTCTCCCGATCCGGCAGTCAGTGCGCAGGCGGCGGCCGAGAAGGCCCAGATGCAAATGCGATCACTCCGTATGTATAAGGTAGTAGGCCCATGAACTTAAAACTGATTCTTTCTGCACTGGCAGCCGTAGGTGTTTTGGCTGCCTGTGGCGCGCCCAATAGCGTGCGGGTTGACCCCTCATATGACGAAGCGGCAGGCAGCAAATTCTTGGGTACAAACAGAGATGCGGTCAATAACTTGATTGGCAACTATGATCGCGGCCCATTAGGTGACACACCTGTATTGGTTGCTACTATCGTCAACGTCAACGACATGCGCCGCACAGCTCCACTGGGCCGCACACTGTCAGAGCAATACGCTTCGCAAATGGCGGCCAACGGTTTCAATGTCAAGGAAATGAAGCTGCGTGGCGATGTGTTCATCCGCGAAGAAACCGGTGAACTGCTGTTGTCCCGCGAGATCAAGGACATCGCGCGCAGCCACAGCGCCAGTATGGTGTTGGTTGGCACCTACTCGGCCGCCGCAAATTTCACCTATGTCAGTCTGAAATTTGTTCGCACCGAAGACAGCCGCATCATCCGTGGTTATGACTATGCCTTGCCTAACGACAAGGACGTCACCAAGCTGCTGCAGGTTACGAACCCCAACGCGCGCTAAGCTTTTTAGCTTCTCCCAAAAGCCCGGCCTTGCCGGGCTTTGTTTTTTTGGGCGTCTATATCTACGGGACAGGCGTCAACTTGGCCACACTCAGCGCCAGCCATTTGGTCCCGTGGCGCGGGAAGTTGATCTGGGCCCGTGCATCGTCCCCAGCACCCTCCAGCGTCAGCACCGTGCCTTCTCCAAACTTCGCGTGGAACACCAGCAGCCCTAAGCGCAGGCCATGCTTATTGGGCTCCTCCTTGCGCGGAACAGTTTGACCAAATAGGCCGCTAGCCCCCGTAGGGCGTGCGTAACCAGCTCCTGATTCCATAGCAGACCCAGCGTTCCAATTCCGCCCGAAACTCTGGTTCTTGGGCGTTAACCACTTCAGCGCGGCCTCGGGCAGCTCTTCGAAGAACCGGCTCTTCATGTTGAAGCGCGTCTGGCCGTGCAGCATGCGTGACTGCGAGTGGCTCAGGTACAGGCGCTTGCGTGCGCGGGTGATGGCCACGTACATCAGGCGACGCTCTTCCTCCAGGCCATCGCGGTCATTCATCGAATTCTCATGTGGAAACAGGCCCTCTTCCATGCCAGTGATGAAGACGGCGTCAAACTCCAGACCCTTGCTGGAATGCACTGTCATCAGCTGGATGGCGTCTTGCCCGGCCTGGGCCATGTTGTCACCGGCCTCCAGGGCGGCGTGGGTCAGAAAGGCCACCAATGGGGACAACGTCTCGCCGGTATCACCGAGCACGTCGGGCGGCAGGTCTGGGGCGTTTGGGTCCAGGCCCTGGCTCACTGGACTCTGGCCCGCCGTCACCCCTGTTGCCATGGCTGCGGCGTCGCGGCCAAAACCTTCCTGCATCACAAAGCTCTCAGCGGCATTGACCAGTTCGTCCAGATTCTCCAGCCGGTCCGCGCCTTCGCGGTCGGCTTTGTAATGCTCGACGAGGCCGCTGTGGTCCAGCGTGTGCGCAATGATGTCGCGCAGGTTCATGCCTGCCGTCTGCTCGCGCAGCACATCCATCTTGGCGACGAAGCCGCCAATCACGGCCCCGGCACGCCCGGGCAGAACGCTGACAGCATCGTGCAGCGAACAGCCCTGGGCGCGTGCCAGATCCTGCAACTGTTCCAGGCTGCGAGCGCCAATGCCACGCGCCGGAAAGTTGACGACCCGCATGAAGCTGGTGTCGTCGTTTGGGTTTTCCAGCAGGCGCAAGTAGGCCAGCGCGTGCTTGATTTCGGCACGCTCGAAAAACCGCAGGCCGCCGTACACACGGTACGGCAAGGCGGCATTGAACAATGCGGTCTCAATCACCCGGCTTTGCGCATTGCTGCGGTAGAGCACCGCGATCTCCTTGCGCTCAAATCCGGCCTCGGTGCCGTTGTCGCGCACCAATTGCTTCATCTCATCGACCATCCATTGGGCTTCGGCGAAGTCGGTTGGAGCTTCGTAGACCCGCACGGGTTCGCCGGCTCCCTGGTCGGTGCGCAGGTTCTTGCCCAGGCGCTTGCTGTTGTGGCTGATCAGCGCATTGGCCGAGTCCAGGATGTTGCTGTAGCTGCGGTAGTTTTGCTCCAGCTTGATCTGGTGCTGCACGTTGAATTCGGTGACGAAGTCGGCCATATTGCCGACCCGCGCACCGCGAAAGGCATAGATGCTCTGGTCGTCATCACCCACGGCCAGCACGGCGCCGCCCGCCACATCCGGGCTAGCGTTACCGCCCTGCCCCGCCAGCATCTTGATCCATGCGTATTGCAGCTTGTTCGTGTCCTGAAACTCGTCAATCAGGATATGGCGAAAGCGCCGCTGGTAGTGTTCGCGGATCGGGTCGTTGTCGCGCAGCAGCTCGTAGGAGCGCAGCATCATTTCACCAAAGTCCACGACCCCTTCCCGCTGGCACTGCTCCTCATACAGTTGGTAAACGTCAACCTTGCGCCGGGTCTCCTCATCGCGCACTTCCACCATGCTTGGACGCAAACCGTCTTCCTTGCAGCCGCCGATAAACCACTGCAATTGCTTGGCCGGAAACCGTTCGTCGTCGATATTGTTCTGCTTGCACAGGCGCTTGATGGCGCTGAGCTGGTCCTGCGTGTCCAGGATCTGGAAGGCCTGCGGCAGGTTGGCCATTTTGTAATGGGCACGCAGGAAGCGGTTGCACAGGCCGTGGAAGGTGCCGATCCACATGCCACGCACATTGACCGGCAGCATGGCTGAGAGCCGCGTCATCATCTCCTTGGCGGCCTTGTTGGTGAAGGTAACCGCCAGAATGCCGCCCGGGCCCACATAACCGTTCTGCAGCAGCCAGGCGATGCGGGTGGTCAGCACGCGGGTCTTGCCGGAGCCTGCTCCGGCCAGTATCAGCGCATGCTCGGCCGGCAGGGTCACGGCAGCGCACTGCTCGGGGTTCAGCGTGGCCAGCAAAGGGGAAGACGTGTCGGCAGCGAAAGCGGGTGTAGAAAACATGGTTGATTGTAGGAAGGACGTGGTCACTGGTATGACCCCGGTCTAGGTGTCTTCCCGAATGTGCGCCAAAAGTCACTGGCACCCAGTATCATCACTGCGGCTATACCATGATAAGGCGCTACGCTGAATGCTATTTACAAACAAGCTCCTCAAGTTACTTCTGCTTGCAAACACTGCCCTGCTGTTGGACGCGGCCGTGTACGCGGCCACGCTCGATATAGGCGGTGTCAAGGTAGAAGAGTCTCTCACCATTTACAACAATACCCTGGTGCTTAACGGCGCAGGCTTGGTCTCGAATGGGAAGATACCCTCCTATGCAGTACAGATCTACGCCAAGCAGAAGTTCAAGACCATGGATGAGCTTTTGGCTGTGCCTGGCCCTAAACGGTTGGTGCTGACCGCGGTCAAGGAAGTGGACACCGGCCCCATCGTCAAGATGTTCAACCGTAGCGTTGACGATGTCGCGGGCAAGAGCGATCGCGCCAAATTGATACCCGGCTTGATGAGCATTGGTGAAATCTTCAAGGCCAACCGTGTGCTGAAGCCCGGCGAAGTCATGACCATGGACTGGGTCCCCATTTCTGGCCTGGTCATCTACCTGGGCGGCAAACTGCAGGGCCAACCCTACCGCGAAGCCGAGTTATTCAGGGCTGCGATGGGGGTCTGGATGGGCGACTTTCCGGCCGATGCCAAGGTTAAGGATGCGCTGCTCGGCCACATGTAGACGGTGATTTGCACACGCGCTGGCGAAGTTGTATACAATCAGTCACCGGGCCCAAGCAATTGGGACCCGGTTTTTTTATGCCGGGTCCCGTCCAAGCGCCTATTCTTGAAATCAGACTGAAGGAGCTTGGACCATGGAAATTTTTGACTACGACAACATCCTACTGTTGCCCCGCAAGTGCCGCGTGGAGAGCCGCTCGGAGTGCGATGCCGGCGTAGAGCTGGGGGGACGCAAGTTCCGCATCCCTGTAGTTCCCGCCAATATGAAAACCGTGGTCAGTGAAGACATCTGCGTCTGGCTGGCGCAGAACGGTTACTTCTATGTGATGCACCGCTTTGACTTTGACAACCTGCAGTTCGTTAAAGACATGAAGGCCAAGGGCCTGTTCGCATCCATCTCACTGGGTGTCAAGCCGCCGGACTACGCCACAGTAGACGCCCTAGTGGCCCAAAGCCTTGTGCCCGAATACATCACCATCGACATCGCCCACGGCCACGCCGACAGCGTAAAGAACATGATTGCCTACATCAAGGGCAAGCTGCCCGCCAGCTTTGTCATTGCTGGCAATGTGGCCACGCCTGAGGCGGTGATCGACCTGGAAAACTGGGGTGCGGACGCTACGAAGGTTGGTATTGGGCCGGGTAAGGTCTGCATCACCAAGCTCAAGACCGGTTTTGGTACCGGAGGCTGGCAGCTGAGCGCATTGAAATGGTGTGCCCGTGTGGCGACTAAACCCATCATTGCCGATGGCGGTATCCGCGACCATGGCGACATTGCCAAAAGCATCCGCTTTGGCGCCACCATGGTCATGATTGGTTCACTGTTTGCCGGCCATGAAGAGTCTCCCGGCAAAACCGTTGAGGTGGACGGCAAGCTGTTCAAAGAGTACTACGGCTCGGCCAGCGACTTCAACAAGGGCGAGTACAAACACGTTGAAGGCAAGCGCATCCTGGAGCCTATCAAGGGCAAGCTGGCGGACACCTTGGTGGAGATGGAGCAGGATGTGCAAAGCTCGATCAGCTACTCGGGTGGCAAAAAGCTGATGGATATCCGCAAGGTTAACTACGTGACGCTGGGAGGTGACAACGCGGGCGAACACTTGCTGATGTAGGCAAGGCGTGGGCCCTAGCCCGTCAGTCACCTGACAGCAATCCCCGCCTAACTGACACCAGATGACCGCATGGCGGGAGTATTCTGGTGCCATGCGGAGGACGACAGCATGAAAGTTGCAGTACTGGGTATCGGCCTCATGGGTTTTCCTATGGGGCGGCGCCTGTGCGAGGCAGGGCACACGGTCCACGTCTGGAACCGCACACTGCAGAAGGCGCAACGCCTCGCCAGCGCCGGGGCTGTCGTTCACGCACACGCCGCTGATGCCGTGCGGGATTCAGAGTTGGTCATCACGTTGCTGGATAACGGCGCCGTCGTCGGCCAGGTCCTGTTCGACATGGGCGTGGCCGATGCGATACCCGCCAATAGCCTGCTCGTCGACATGTCCTCCATCAGGCCAGCCGAAGCCCGCGACCACGCCGCCCGACTCAACGAGCGGCATATCGCCTACCTGGATGCGCCGGTGTCTGGCGGCACCATAGGCGCCGACAACGGTACGCTGGCCATCATGGTTGGCGGCAAGGCCAGCAGCTTTGAGCGAGCATTGCCGATATTAAATGTATTCGGCCGGGCAACCCATGTCGGTCCCACTGGCGCGGGCCAATTGACCAAGCTCGCCAACCAGATGATTGTGGGTGCGACGATTGGCATCGTGGCCGAAGCTCTGCTTTTGTGCGAGCGCGGCGGCGCGCACATGGGCAAGGTGAAGGAGGCCATAGCCGGAGGGTTTGCAGATAGCCGCATCCTCCAAGTACACGGCCAGCGCATGGTGGAGCGTGACTTCACGCCGCGAGGCCGCATGTCGGTACAGCTCAAGGACTTGCGCAATGCTATGGCCACGGCCGGTGAAGTCGGGTTCGACGCGCCGATCACGGCGCTGTTTGAGCAGCTGTATGCCCAAGGGATCGAGCATGGCTTGGCTGACCTCGACCACTCCGGCCTGTTTGTGGAACTGGCAAGCCGCAACGGGATGGCCTGAACGCTTCGGAGGCATAAAAAAAGGACCCGGTGGGTCCTTTTTTGTTGGGTGACGGCCGACCCGCCAACAGTGCAGGTCAATCGAACGTGCGGGCAACACGCTTCTTGGCATCACGGGGTACAAACACTTTGCCGGCATTGCCGGGCTTCACACCCATGGGCTTGCTGAAAGCGGGCTTGCGGGCAGCGAAATCGCCGCGCGGTGCACTAAAGTCACCACGGGGGGCGTCAAAGTTGCCACGTGGAGCCTGGAAATCACCACGGGGAGCGAAGTCACCACGGGGAGGACGTGCATCACCGCGTGGAGCACCTTGGCCGCCCGCAAAGCGGTCGTTGAAACCACCCTTGCGTTCGTAGCTGAAGCCTTCTTTGGCTGCACCGCCGAAGTCACGTGCGCTGTTGCCAAATTCACGGGGGCCTGCAGCCGGTGGGCGTCCACCGAAACCGCCGCCGCCACCGTGGCCACGATTTCCACCAAAGCCACCTTCACGGGGGCCATTACTGAACTTGCGGTCGCCGCCGAAGCCGCCACCTGGGTTGGCACGGCCAGCAAAGCTGGGGCGCGACTCAGGTGCGCGTTGTTGTGGCTCCAGACCCGGAATCGTTTCAGGTTTGATAGGCTGGCGTGTGTAGGCTTCGATGTCGAAAATCTTGCGGCGGTCGCGCATTTCGGCAAAGGTGATAGCCAGACCATCCCGACCGGCACGACCGGTACGGCCAATGCGGTGGGTGTAGTCTTCGGCCTTCATCGGCAAGCCGAAGTTGAACACGTGGGTGATGGTGGGCACGTCAATACCGCGGGCAGCCACATCGGTCGCTACCAGGATTTGGACTTGGCCATTGCGCAGCGCCATCAGGCGGCGGTTGCGCAGACCCTGGCTCAGGGCACCGTGCAGGGCCACGGCGTCAAAGCCATCTTGCTGCAGGTCGTTGGCCAGGCCGTCACACTCGATTTGGGTGCTGGCAAACACAATAGCCTGGTTGATACCGGTATCGCGCAACCAGTGGTCCAGCAGCTTGCGCTTGTGTTGGGCGTTGTCGGCCCAGAACAGCACTTGCTTGATGTTGACGTGTTTTTCTTGCGGGTTGTCGATGGTCACGCGCTGGGGTTCGCGCATCACGCGGGCAGCCAACTGCTGGATACGTGGAGCGAAGGTTGCGCTGAACATCATCGTCTGCTTGCGGCCGATGGTGAGCTGGTTGATTTCTGCCAGGTCATCGGAGAAGCCCAGGTCCAACATACGGTCGGCTTCGTCAACTACCAAGAACTGAACTTGGTCCAGCTTGATTTGCATGGAGCGTTGCAGATCCAGCAAACGGCCAGGTGTAGCCACGACCAGATTGGCGTTTTGCAGCTTGGCGATTTGCAATTGGTAGGGCATGCCGCCCACGATGTTGGCAATGCGCAGACCGCGGCAATGTTGCACCAGGTCGATCGCATCGTTAGCCACTTGCTGGGCCAGCTCGCGGGTTGGGCAAACGATTAGGGCGCCAGGTGCTGGGGCCTTGAAGTTGCGGGCATTGGTAGGGTCTTTGCGCTTGGGGCGCTTGGGTGGTGCTTCGCCACGGGCAACGGCTTCCGCCACTTCGCGGTCGAACGCAGCGCGCTCGTCAATTTCGGCCTGGGCCAATTGCTTCAGCAGCGTGTGCAACACGGGCAGCAAAAAGGCTGCGGTCTTGCCGCTGCCGGTCTGGCTGGAGACCATCAGGTCAATATACTTTTTCGCTTGCTGGTCAGCGCCATCGGTTGGCAGCGCCAAGGGAATGGTCTTCAGCTGAACCGATGTAGGTTGGGTGTAGCCCAGGTCCTTGACGGCGGCGACCAGTTCTGGCGCCAGGCCCAGGGTCACAAAGCCATTCGGTACTTCTGGCACTTCGGCAACTTCAGTCGCGTCGATGTCCGTGCTGGCGTCGGCTGTAACTACAGCATCGCCGGCAAAAGAGGGGGTAGAGAGGATTTCGGCAGGCGCAAACGCACCTGTCACTTCAAAAGCGTCAGTCATTGTTTTACTCACACGCGAGTGCCGCAGGGTATGCGGCTGCTCCGTCAATGGTTAAAAAACATCAACCATCAAACGAAACCTGCGTCTGAAAAACTGTTCAGCGCTTGGGGCCCGACTTTGCGAACCCGGTGAATGAAGGGAGATGTACAAATATGCGCCACTGATTGCAGCGCAGCCACCGATTATGGCATGAATTCGGGTTTCTACCTAATTTTTTTGATGGGCGACTGGCTAATCGAGCTTCATCAGGTGCTGACGGTAGTGCGCGAGCTCATCAATCGACTCGTGCACATCGGCCAGGGCTGTGTGGCGTTGCTGTTTCTTGAAGGATGCATGCACCTCGGGCTTCCAGCGTTTGGCCAGCTCCTTCAGCGTGCTGACATCCAGGTTGCGGTAGTGAAAGAAAGCCTCCAGCTTGGGCATGTACTTGATCAGGAAGCGCCGGTCCTGCCCGATGGAGTTCCCGCACATTGGCGAGCCATTGGCCGGCACGTATTGCTTCAAGAAGGCGATCAGCGCGTCCTGCGCCTGCTCCTCGGTTACGGTCGACGCCTTCACCTTGTCTATCAGGCCGCTCTTGCCATGCGTGCCCTTATTCCAGGCGTCCATCTTGTCCAGTTGGGCGTCGCTCTGGTGGATGACGAATACCGGGCCTTCGGTACGGTTCTCCAGGTTGGGGCCGGTTACGATGACAGCGATTTCGATGATGCGTTCGGCTTCGGGATCCAGGCCGGTCATTTCGCAGTCGAGCCAGACCAGGTTTTTGTCGGATTTGCTTAAAGGGGGGTTGATGGGTGTATCCATGGGCCAATTGTCGCTGATGGCCTAAACTCCTACGCCATGAATGACCTCTTCGCCGGCAACGCGGCCTCCCTGAATACCACCATTGCCTTTGCGCTGGCCCTGACCTTGAGCCTGGTGCTCAAATTCTGGTTGGCCAGTCGCCAGATTCGCCATGTGGCGCAGCACCGCGGTGCCGTGCCCAGCGCCTTTGCCGACAAGATCACGCTGGCAGCCCACCAGAAGGCCGCGGACTACACCATCACCAAGACGCGCTTCGGGCTGTTAGAGCTGGCTTGGGGCGCAGCAATTGCCGTCGCGTGGACGCTGATGGGCGGCCTGTCGGCGTTGAACCAGGCGCTGGTCGATCTGTTGGGCCACGGCATGGCCCAGCAAGTGGCTGTACTGGTGGCTTTTGTGGCAATTGGCGGCGTGCTCGATTTGCCGTTCACGCTATACCAGACCTTTGTCATCGAAGAGCGTTTCGGCTTCAACAAGACCAGCCTGAAGCTGTGGTTGCAGGATTTCGCCAAATCGCTGCTGCTGTCCGCAGTGATTGGGCTACCCTTCATCACGCTGGTCATCTGGATGATGGGCGCCACCGGCCCGTGGTGGTGGCTGTGGGTCTGGGGCGTGTGGATGGGCTTCAACCTGCTGGCGCTGCTGATCTACCCGACCTGGATCGCACCGCTGTTCAACAAATTCCAGCCGCTGGAAGACCCGCGGGTCAAGGAGCGCGTGTCGGCGTTGATGGCGCGCTGCGGCTTCACCTCCAAAGGCTTTTTCGTCATGGATGGCAGCAAGCGCAGCGCCCACGCCAATGCCTACTTCACCGGCTTCGGGGCCTCCAAACGGGTGGTGTTCTACGACACGCTGCTGGCGCAGCTGAGCCCAACTGAGGTGGATGCCGTGCTGGCCCACGAGCTGGGCCACTTCAAGCACCGCCATATCGTCAAGCGCATAGCTTCCATGTTTGCGATCAGCCTGCTGGGCTTCTTCGCACTGGGCTGGCTCAGCCAGCAGGTGTGGTTTTTCACCGGTCTTGGGGTAATGCCCAACCTGAATGGGGCCAACGACGCGCTGGCCCTGCTGCTGTTCATGATGGTGTTACCTTTGCTGAGCACCTTCATGGCGCCGCTGTTCGCGCAGCTGTCGCGCAAGCACGAGTTCGAGGCCGACGCCTACGCGGTGACACAGACCAGCGGCCCGGCGCTGGCAGGCGCACTGCTCGAGCTGTTTGAAGACAATGCGTCGACGCTGACACCCGACCCGGTCTATGTGCAGTTCTACTACTCGCACCCGCCGGCTACGGAGCGGCTGGGCCGTATTCTGAACCAGCCTGTGGTCGCCTGATATGCAACCAATCCATATGCCAAATCGGGCTGTAGCCCTCGTGCAGCGTGCGTAACCAGCTACACTAATGATAGCAACCACAACACACTCCCCTTTGGAACCCGGCCTGGTCATTGCAGGCCACGGCCGCCACGTGTGGGTGGAAACGCCCGACGGGCGTCGGCTGATCTGCCACCCGCGTGGCAAGAAGAGCCAGACCGTCGTTGGCGACCGCGTGCTGTGGCAGGCCAGCGAGGACGAGGGCACGATTGAAAAGGTGCAGCCGCGGCGCAACCTGTTCTACCGGCAGGACGAGATCCGGACCAAGATGTTCGCCGCCAACCTGGACCAGGTGCTGATACTGATCGCAGCCGAACCCGAGTTTTCGGAGAGCCAGCTGGCGCGCGCACTGATCGCGGCTGAGGCCGAGCACATACGCCCCATCATCGCGCTGAACAAGAGCGATCTGGCCGAACCGTTTGGCCGCGCATGGGCACGCATGGGCGTGTACCGCGACATGGGCTACACGGTGCTGCCGATGGCGCTCAAACCCAAGGCCGACGAACACCCGCAGACTGAGCACCATCTAGATGCGGTGCTGGCCGGCAAGACAACGCTGGTGCTGGGTCCGTCGGGCTCGGGCAAGAGCACGCTGATCAACCGCTTGATCCCCAACGCGCAGGTGCTGACCAATGCGATATCCACCGCGCTGAACTCCGGCAAGCACACGACCACCAGCACCACGCTTTACTGGCTGGATGCAGCGGCACGCACCACGGCCGTCATCGATTCACCGGGTTTTCAGGAATTCGGCTTGAACCATATTGAGCCCATGCACCTGGCCAGCCTGATGCCAGACATCAAGGCCCACGCGTCGAACTGCAAGTTCTACAACTGCAGCCATCTGCACGAACCGGGCTGCGGGGTGATTGCTGCGCTGCAGAAGGCATCGGATGGTCATTCGGCCCCTAGCCCTCATGAAATAAGCACGACTCGCTACAAAATTTATAGCGGGTTGTTTGCGGAGTTGTCGGAGAAGCGGTACTAGTTTTTTTGGGTCTTACTGGATGGTTTGCCTTGCAGGAGGCTTCCTCACACCCCCCCCTCTCTCCCCCGCCCTCTCTCGCCCCCGCCGGGGCGAAAGAGGGAGCCTAACAGCCGTATTCGGCCTTGTTTTTTAAGGTGGGACGTACACGCTCGATAGCCAACACCGGCCGCTATTGGAATCTCACACGTTGAACGTGCCACCTTTGAAGACGCGGCCAAATATGGCTGTTCGGCTCCCCTTTCCGCCCTGGCGAGGGTGGAAAGGGGCGGGGGGGGATAGGGGGTGGTGTGAGGAAGCCTCCTGCAAGGAAGACCACCCAGTAAAACTCCCTACCCCAACAACCGAGCCAACGACAACAGCGCCAAAAACACAATCCACATCACGACAGTCCGCCAGACCAGCCCCACCACCGCACGCAAGTGCACCGGTTGCGGTGTAGCACCCGCGCCGGGGCTTTCGGCATCACCCAATTTGACGTTCAACGCGCCGGCCGTTGCAGCCAACACTACGCCGTTGTTGTCGCCGGGGAACTGCGCCTCGCGCTGGCGCCAGCTGTCCACCGCCTCTTCAAAGCTGCCGACAAAGGCAAAGCCCAGCGCCGTGATGCGCGCGGGCACCCAGTCCATCACATACCAGGCCTGGCTGGATGTGGTCTTGAGCGCATCGCTCAGTGGTGCGCTGGACGGGCGGGTGGGCCGGTTGGTGTAGCGGGCAACATACTCAGCGATGCGGTACAGCACAGCGCCTGCCGGACCCAATCCCAGGGCAGCCAACAGTGAATACCAGGCAAACACACCAAACACATGGCGGTGCGCGTTCAGCACCGAATGCTCGATGACGTGGCGCACGATCTGGCTGCGCGGCAATGCGCTGACGTCCATACGCATCCACTGCGCCAGCTCCTTGCGGGCCATTTCTTCATCACCGGCCAACAGGGCATCGCGGATGGCCGTGAAGTGGTAGCTAAATTGGCGAAAGCCCAGCGTCGAATACAAAATGCCAATGCTCCACACGGCAGCGGCAATCCAGCCTATGGACCACACCAGCAGCCAGTGCACGCCGAACACCAGTGCGGCGGGGATGACGACAGCAATCCACCATGCCAGCCAGCTGTGGTGGGGCTTGCCGGTATCCAGGTTGCGAATGACCCAGCGCACCCAACTGCGCACGCCCAAATGCACGGGGTTGCCCTGCCCCAAGGGCCGCGCCTGCTCCAGCAGCAACGCAAATAGTATGGAGAGAAAACTCATGGGGCAATGATAGCGACCCACACAGCGCCCAATCGCGTGAGGACAGCATGCAACTGCGCTACGGTCTGCGCGGCAAGGCGCTCAGGAGAGCAGGAAACGGTAGAGGTTGCGCAACATGCCCGCAGTAGCACCCCACACGAATCGCTCTGCGGTGGCGTCAACGTAGGGCATGGACAGCCACTCGCGCGTGGCACCAGCCCATTCCACGGCGTGGCGGCGGTGGTTGGCAGGGTCCATCAGAAAGCTCAAGGGGATTTCGAATACGTCGGCCACTTCGTGCGGATTGGGCGTCACGCGGTGGGCAGGATCGACCAGGGCAACGACAGGGGTCACCAGAAAGGCGCTGCCCGTGGTGTAGATGGGCAAGGAGCCCAGCACCTGCACGAAACGGCGCTCCAGGCCGATTTCTTCTTCGGCCTCGCGCAGCGCAGTGTCCACGGCGTCTGCATCTTCGGGGTCGGCCTTGCCGCCAGGGAATGCGACCTGGCCCGAATGGCTGGACAAATGCGTGGTGCGCTCGGTCAGCAGCACGGTCAGGCCGCTGTCGCGCATGACCAGAGGTATCAGCACGGACGCATGAACGGGTGCGCGCTGCGAGAAGCGTGGCTCGGCCAACAGCTCGGGCGTCCAAGCCTGCGCGCTGGCGAAGCGCTGCACCAGCGCCTGCGCCTGCAGGGCCTGTGCCGGCACTTTGGGCAGGTGATCGTCCACGCCGACGATCGGCACCTGGCGCGGATCAAAGTTCAGCGGGGGTGAAGGTGGTGAAGTCATAAAAAAACCGCCACAAGCTTGCGCCGGGCGGTTTTGCTGAAGGCAAAGGCTTGTATTAAACAGCCGCTGTCTTCTTGGCTGGCAGCTTTTCCTTGATACGTGCCGACTTGCCGCTGCGGTCACGCAGGTAGTACAGCTTGGCACGGCGCACGTCACCGCGGCGCTTGACTTCGATGCCGGCGATCAGCGGGCTGTAAGTTTGGAACGTACGCTCGACGCCTTCACCGCTGGAGATCTTGCGAACGATGAAGCCGCTGTTCAGGCCGCGATTGCGCTTGGCGATCACAACACCTTCGTAGGCCTGCACGCGCTTGCGGCTGCCTTCGACCACGTTCACGCTGACAACAACAGTGTCGCCAGGTGCGAATTCGGGGATGGTCTTGCCGAGGCGAGCAATTTCTTCTTGCTCAAGAATTTGGATCAGGTTCATGATTTTCTTTCGTGATCTTGCATGCGCCGGCACCGAATGGCGCGAAGTCAGGGTATTCAGAAAATACGCTACTTTGGCCGTACAGAGGATCTGGTTAGCCTTGCATTATAGCAAGTTCAGCCCTGGTCCCGCAATACAGCCTCATCTTGGCGGCTGAGCAGCCCGGCAGCGCGGGCAACGTCCAGCAGATCGGGGCGATGCTGGGCCGTCAGCTTGAGCCGCTGGTCGCGGCGCCAGCGCTCAATCTGCCCATGGTGGCCAGACATCAAAACATCCGGCACACCAACACCCGCCCACTCTTCGGGCCGCGTGTAGTGCGGGCAATCCAGCAGACCATCCAAAGAGGGATTGAAGCTGTCCATGTGGTGGCTGTCAGAGTCTGACAACACGCCCGGTTGCAAGCGCGCCACAGCATCCAGCAAGGCGATAGCCGGCACTTCACCGCCCGACAGCACAAAATCGCCCAGACTGATTTGCTCGTCCACCTGCGTGTCAATGAACCGTTGGTCAATGCCTTCGTAACGGCCGCACACCAGGATGGCACCACTGCTGGTGGACCAGCGTTGTACGGCAGCGTGATCCAGCCGTTTGCCTATGGGAGAGAACAGCACTACGGGTGCACTGTCGGTGCGCTGGGAGCGGATGTGGGCCAAGGCCAGCTCCAGCGGCTGCGCTATCATGACCATGCCGGGGCCGCCGCCAAAGGGACGGTCGTCAACACGGCGGTAGTTGCCGGTGGCGAAGTCACGGGGGTTGGTGCATTGCACATCCACCTGGCCAGACTCATAGGCCCGACGGGTGATACCTACCGATAGAAACGGGGCGAAGAGTTCCGGGAACAGCGTGATGACGTCGAAGCGCATACGCGGAAACTCAGTAGTCGGCTTGCCAGTCCACGCGGATGCGGCGTGCCTTCAGGTCCACATCGTCCACGTAGGCGGAGACAAACGGGATCATGCGCTCAGCAGTTTTGCCGTCTTCCTGGTATTCCATCACCAGCACCGTTTGTGCGCCGGTGGACAACAACTCTTTGACGACGCCCAGGGGCACGTCTTCACGGTTGATGACGTCCAGACCGATCAGATCGACCCAGTAGTACTCATCCTTGGCGGCCGTCGGAAAACTGGAGCGCGAGACAAAAATACGGGAGCCACGCAGAGCCTCGGCCGCCGTGCGGTCATCCACGCCATGGGCAGTAGCGACGACGGTATCGGAGTGTTCCTTGGCCTCCTTGACGGACAGGCTGGCGACGCCCGTGAACGTCTGCGCCCCGCGCTCGGTGGGCAGCAAGAACCAACGTTTGGAAGAAAAAAGCGCCTCGGGATCGGCGCTGTAGGGCAGGACTTTGAACCAACCCTTGATGCCCCACGCGTCCGCAATCCGTCCGACTTCAATGGCATCTGCTGGTAATTCAGCAGCTTCGAGTCCGGTGAGCATGCGCGTAAGGCGCCGGTCGGAGGGTGCTAGACCCTCGTCACGGCACAGTGGCTTATTAAGCGGCCTTCTTGGCGGCTTGGTTGATCAGGCGTTCCACAGTGGGGGAAGCCTGGGCGCCAACGCCCTTCCAGTAAGTCAAGCGATCCTGCGCAATGCGGATGCTCTCTTCGCTGGCGGTTGCGATGGGGTTGTAAAAACCGATGCGCTCGATGAAACGACCATCACGGCGTGTGCGCTTGTCAGCCACAACAATATTGAAAAACGGGCGTGCTTTTGCACCGCCACGGGCGAGTCGAATGACGACCATGATTTATCCTTTGGGTGGCCGAAACTAATTTCTTTAATTTCAACCATTAAATTCAAAGTTGAGACACGCAACTGGCCACCCGGCCAGTGACACTCTGAATAGCTCTCCATTATAACCTGATACCACCCCATGACAATGATTCGTCCCAGCCGGGATTCCGACATAGCCGCCATCTCCGCCATTTACACGCACCACGTGCTGCACGGCACGGGCACATTTGAGACTACGCCGCCCACTGAGCAGGACATGGCATCACGGCGTGCCGACGTGCTGTCCAAAGGCCTGCCCTACCTGGTGGTAGAGACCGCGGGTGAAGTGTTGGGTTTTGCCTACTGCAACTGGTTCAAGCCCCGCCCGGCCTACCGTTTCTCAGCTGAAGACTCCATTTACCTGGCCCCCGCCGCCGCGGGCAAAGGCCTGGGTCGCCTGCTGCTGGAAGAGCTGATGGCGCAGGCCGAGCGTGCCGGCGTCCGTAAACTCATCGCCGTGATCGGCGACTCTGCGAACCTGGGCTCGGTAGGTGTGCACAAGGCCTGCGGCTTTCAGCCGGTTGGCGTACTGGCCAACTGCGGTTGGAAGTTCGACCGCTGGCTGGACGTGGTGTTGATGGACCGCGTCATCGGCCTGGGCAGCACACAGGCTCCGGCACAATCCGGGACATGAAAAACAAAACCCTGGCCACTTGGCTGACCTTTGCAGGCGGCCCGCTTGGCCTGCACCGGCTATACCTGTTTGGAATCGCGGATCGCCTGTTGTGGCTGCTGCCCCTGCCTACGCTGTTGGGCATCTACGGTGTGTACCGCGCCCGCACATTCGGTCTGGAAGACCAATGGAGCTGGGTACTGATTCCCCTGCTGGGACTAACCATTGCTGCCTGCGCCATCAATGCGCTGGTCTACGGCCTGATGGCCGCCGAAAAATGGAACGCCCGATTCAACCCCGGCTCGGGGCCCGAGGCTCCTGCAGGGCAAACCAATTGGCTGACCATTGGCGCCTTAGTCGTATCCCTACTGCTAGGCACTACGGTGCTGATGGCCAGTCTGGCCTTCAGCTTCCAGCGCTACTTTGAGTACCAGATCGAAGAGGCCAAGCTGATTTCTCAGCCCAACCTGACTAAAAAATCTGCAGACTGATCCAGTAAGCTACCGCAGCCATGAAGGCGCTGGCCGGTATCGTGAAGATCCAGGCCCACACAATGTTGCCCGCCACGCCCCAACGCACGGCGCTGGCGCGCTGCGTGGAGCCCACGCCCACAATCGCACCGGTGATGGTGTGCGTGGTAGACACCGGGATGCCCATGGCGGTCGCCAGGAACAGCGTGATGGCGCCACCGGTCTCCGCACAGAAACCGCCCACCGGTTTAAGCTTGGTGATCTTCTGGCCCATGGTCTTCACGATGCGCCAGCCACCGAACATGGTGCCGGCGCCGATGGCCGTGTAGCAGCACAGAATGACCCAGGTGGGGGGCGACGTCGCCCCAGCCGCGGTGTAGCCCGTCGCGATGAGCAGCATCCAGATAATGCCAATCGTCTTTTGCGCATCGTTACCGCCGTGTCCTAGGCTATAGGCCCCGGCAGACACCAATTGCAAACGCCGGAACCATTTGTCCACCTTGGACGGCCGGGTCCGGCGAAATATCCATGCCACGGCCACCATCATCAGCGATCCCAGCAAAAAGCCCAGCAGTGGCGACACGAAAATGAACACTACTGTTTTCAAAATACCGGCAGACAGCAGGGTGCCCGCACCCGATTTGGCAATCACCGCACCAACAATGCCACCAATCAGCGCGTGCGACGAACTGCTGGGTATGCCGTAGTACCAGGTAATCACATTCCAGGTAATGGCACCCAGCAACGCACCAAACACGACATGGGTATCAACAACACCGGGCTGCACGATGCCCTTGCCCACAGTGGCAGCCACGCTGAGCTGGAATATGAAGATGGCCACCACATTAAAAAATGCGGCGAACAGAATGGCCTGCCCGGGCTTCAGCACGCCAGTGGATACCACCGTTGCGATCGAATTGGCGGCATCGTGGAAGCCGTTCATGAAGTCAAACAACAATGCCAGCACGACCAGCATCACGACTACCCACAGGGCCGTTGGTACGATTTCCATAGCGGTGCTTGTCAGTAACAAATCAGGAGTTCTCGAGGATGATGCCCTCGATCACGTTGGCTACGTCTTCACACTTGTCGGTGATGGTTTCCAACAGCTCATAAATCGCCTTGAGCTTGATCAGCTCGCGCACGTCTGGCTCTTCGCGGAACAGCTTGCTCATCGCGGTCCGCATCACGCGGTCAGCGTCAGACTCCAGGCGGTCAATTTCTTCGCAGGTTTTCAGCGCAGCTTCGGCGGTATTGGGCTCGGCGATATGGCCCAGCAGCTTGACCGCGTCGCGCAGGCGCTCGCAACATTTCACGCTGAGGTCGGTCAGGCGCACGATTTCTTCGGTCATGTGGCGCACGTCGTACAGGGCCATGGTTTCGGCAGAGTCCTGGATCAGGTCTGCCACGTCGTCCATGGTGTTGATCAGCGAGTGGATCTGCTCGCGGTCAATGGGCGTGATGAAGGTGATGTGGATGGCTTTGTTGCACTCGTGCGTGACACGGTCGGCCGCGCGTTCGGCGTCGTCCACTTCCTGGTTGTATTTGGCACGCAAATCCAGGTCGTTGTAGTTGGCCACCAGCCGGGAAAACGCATGTGCAGCCTCCACGATGCGGTCCGCGTGCTGGTTGAACATCTCAAAAAAATTGCCTTCACGGGGCAGGAGTTTTCCAAACAACATCGCGATTCCTTCAACCTAACAACAAATTCATGACATTTTCATGACGGCGCAGTTTAACCGGCCCCGGTTGGCTCTGGCTCCGGACCAGTCGGCCTAGGCGTTTTGCTCCGTGTCCCCCAGGCTTCGCCCTCCTCCTTAACCTGCGCAAAACGCCTAGGCCGACTGATCCTCCGAGTTTGAGTGCGTTACTGGCTTTACACGCAGCCTTGGCCCCCAACGACCCTCGAGCATCAGGCCAGGGGTGGCCGTTTTGCGCAGGTAAAGGAGGAGCCCGAAGGGCGGGGGACACGGAGCAAAACGGCCACCCCTGGCCTGATGCGGGCGGGAAACAAAACCGTGACACAAAACAAAAGCCCCGCAGCTTGCACCACGGGGCTTCGGGATCGAACGAAAAGTGGAAGGCTTACGCCGGCACACCATCCTTCACCGTATTAGCCATATCGGTGTAATCCTTAACCTGGTCAAAGTTCAGGTACTGGTAAATCTTGTCGCTGGCTGCGGTCAAGACGCCCATGTCGGCCATGTACTCAACCTTGGTCGGAATGCGCCCCAGCTTGGAACAGATGGCGGCCAACTCGGCGGAACCCAGGTACACATTGCTGTTCTTGCCCAAACGGTTGGGGAAGTTGCGGGTAGAGGTGGAGAACACCGTCGCGCCCTCCTTCACCTGCGCCTGGTTACCCATGCACAGGCTGCAACCCGGCATTTCCATACGCGCGCCTGCAGAGCCCAATACCCCATAGTGGCCTTCTTCGGTCAACTGCTTGGCGTCCATCTTGGTCGGCGGCGCCATCCACAGCTTGACCGGGATGTCGCGCTTGTTTTCCAACAGCTTGGACGCTGCGCGGAAATGGCCTATATTGGTCATGCACGAGCCGATGAACACTTCGTCAATCGCAGCGCCAGCCACTTCGGACAAGGTCTTCACATCGTCCGGATCATTGGGGCAAGCCACGATAGGTTCGTGGATGTCGGCCAGATCGATCTCGATAACAGCAGCGTATTCCGCATCCGCATCGCCCTTGAGCAACTGGGGATCGGCCAACCAGGCTTCCATCGCCTTGATGCGGCGGTTGATGGTGCGCACATCGGAGTAACCCGTCGCGATCATCCACTTCAACATCGTGATGTTGCTGTTGATGTATTCGATGATGGGTTCCTTGTTCAGGTGCACGGTGCAACCACCGGCGCTGCGCTCGGCCGAGGCGTCGCTCAACTCGAAAGCCTGCTCTACCTTCAGATCTGGCAGACCTTCGATTTCCAAAATGCGGCCCGAGAAGATGTTCTTCTTGCCCTGCTTGGCCACGGTCAGCAGACCGGCCTTGATGGCGTACAGCGGAATGGCATTGACCAAATCACGCAGCGTGACACCAGGCTGCATCTTGCCCTTGAAACGGACCAGCACGGACTCGGGCATGTCCAAAGGCATAACACCCGTGGCCGCGCCAAACGCCACCAACCCGGAACCTGCTGGGAAGCTGATGCCAATGGGGAAACGGGTGTGGCTGTCGCCGCCGGTGCCCACGGTGTCGGGCAGCAGCATGCGGTTCAACCAACTGTGGATGATGCCGTCACCGGGACGCAGGGGCACGCCGCCACGGGTGCTGATGAAGTCAGGCAACTCGTGGTGCATCTTCACGTCCACGGGCTTGGGATAAGCAGCCGTGTGGCAGAAGGATTGCATGACCAGATCAGCGCTGAAGCCCAGGCAGGCCAGGTCTTTCAACTCGTCGCGGGTCATGGGGCCGGTTGTGTCTTGCGAACCCACACTGGTCATCTTGGGCTCGCAGTAGGTGCCAGGACGCACACCTTGCTGGTTGCCGTTGACGACTGGCAGACCGCAGGCGCGACCGACCATTTTTTGCGCCAGAGTGAAACCCTTGTGCGTATTGGCCGGGTTGTGTGGCAAACGGAACAGCGTGCTGACCGGCAGGCCCAGCGCTTCGCGCGCCTTGGTGGTGAGGCCACGGCCAATGATCAGCGGAATGCGGCCACCAGCACGCACTTCGTCAAACAACACCTCGCTCTTGACCGTGAACTCGGCAATCACTTTGCCATCCTTCAACGCCTTGCCGTCGTAGGGGCGCAGTTCGATGACGTCACCCATCTCCATCTGGCTCACGTCCAACTCGATCGGCAATGCGCCGGAGTCTTCCATGGTGTTGTAGAAAATCGGAGCAATCTTGCTGCCCAGACACACGCCACCAAAACGCTTGTTTGGCACAAAGGGAATGTCTTCGCCGGTGAACCACAGCACGGAGTTGGTGGCCGACTTGCGCGATGAGCCTGTGCCCACCACGTCACCCACATAGGCTACGAGGTTGCCCTTGGCCTTCAGGCTTTCAATGAACTTGACCGGGCCGCGCTTGCCGTCTTCCTCGGGCACGATGCCGGGGCGTGCGTTCTTGTGCATGGCCAGCGCGTGCATCGGAATGTCGGGGCGGCTGAAGGCATCGGGCGCGGGCGACAGATCGTCGGTATTGATTTCACCGGCGACCTTGAATACTGTCAGCGTGATGCTGGCTGGCACTTCCGGGCGGCTGGTAAACCACTCGGCATCGGCCCAGCTTTGCAGCACGGCCTGGGCATTGGCGTTGCCCTTGTCGGCCTTTTCCTTGACGTCGTGGAACTGGTCGAACATCAGCAAGGTCTTCTTCAGGCCCTCGGCGGCTTGCGAGCCCACGGACACGTCGTCCAGCAGATCGACCAACGGGCTGATGTTGTAGCCACCCAGCATGGTGCCCAACAGTTCAGTCGCACGTGCGCGGCTGATCAGCGAGCAGATCTCCGTGCCGTGCGCCACGGCGGCCAGGTAGCTGGCCTTGACCTTGGCCGCATCGTCCACGCCGGCGGGTACGCGGTGGGTGATCAGCTCCACCAAAAAGGCTTCTTCGCCCGCTGGCGGCGCCTTCAACAGCTCGATCAACTCGGCGGTTTGCTGGGCTGACAAGGGCAGCGGTGGGATGCCCAGGGCAGCACGTTCGGCCACATGGTCACGGTAGGCTTTCAACATCGTATTCACTCCTTCTTATGCAACACAAATTACTCGCTAGCCCTCGTGGAATGGGCGTAGCCTGCTATCTATTTTGATTTCTTCTTGCCCTTGGCCTTGGGTGGTGGCTCCGGGTTGGGCACCAATTCCTGCACCGGTCCACCGGCGCCGATCGGCACCAGCGCGTCCTTGGGGGCGTCCAGCAAACCTGGCTGGGGGTTGCGCTCCAGCGCCTGGGCTACCAGCAACTGGTCAGGGTTCATGCAGTCATCGGCCAGGCGCTTGCCCTCTTTCTGGTTCATCAACATGGACTTGTTGCCCAGCTGCAGCCATACCGCGCCACTGGACTCTTCTTCCAGCCGCACGGCTCCGGTGCTGGTCACCACCGGCAGCAGCACGTAACGCTTGCTGGCCATGTCCAGGAAAAAACGGCCAGGCGAATGTTCATCGTTCGTCATCGTGACCACGGCACCCAGTTCGCAGTTGATCTTGCCGACCAGCACCCGATTGGAAATGGCCAGTTGCTCGGCGGATAGGACCACCGGCTCCAGGACCTTGGGCTCGGCGTGCTTGGCAGGCGCATGGGTGGCCTTTGCTACCGGTTTGCTGGCAGCTTTGTCCGCCGCGGCGGCAGGAAAGGCCACGGCCATTGCCAACAGAAGCAGGCCAGGTGTGAATAGTTTCGTCATGTAGATGTGTCCTCGTTTTTTTAATGGTGAACCCGAGACGGGAAATACTGGCGCACAGACTCAGGCAGTGCGCAACCGGTTTGGCAGGCCCGCTCCAGCACCTGCCAGAAATACCGGAAGCTGGCACGGTCATGCAACTTGCCATCAACCGCAATAGGCGCCCAATCAGCAGCGCTGGCTTGCGCGATGATCCGCGCGGCCAAACCGATGTCGGCTTCCGACGGCGTAAATGCCCGCAGGATGGGCCGGATCTGCGACGGGTGGATGCTCCACATGCGCGTGTAGCCAAAGGACGTGGCCGCAGTCTGGGCAGCGCGCTCAACGACGCTGGCATCGCGTAATTCGGTCACCACGCAGTGGGAAGGCACCTTGCCGGCCGCGTGGCAGGCACTGGCAATGTCCAGCTTGGCCCGCACGACCAATGGATGGTGGAATTGGTCCAGCGTCTGGCCATCCTCCGCCGTGCGCACGCCCATGGCCGTGTGGGGAATGGCGCCGGCGTGGGCCGACACGAAATCCATCAAACCGAAGCTGAGGGACTCCACCCTAGGATGGGCGGCAATCTCAAACGCGCGGTGTGCCGCGGCTGGCGACTCTATCAACACGTGCAGTGGCAAATCGCCGTCCCGCTGGCCAGGGCGCACGGCGGCATCGATGGCGGCGACGGCAGTTTGCACATCGGCCAGCGATTCCACCTTGGGAACCATGATGTAACTCAAGGATTGGGCTGCCCCACCCACGACGATGTGCACATCGGCCGAAAAGGCTGGGTGGTCCACCGCATGCAGACGAACGCCTACACGTCGCGTCAGCTTTCTTGCTATCAATTCAGGAGCTGCTTGCGCGCGGCTGGCGAGGGCTGCAACCAGATTTGCCTGATCACGCTCGCCGCCTACGGGAGCTCCGTCTTCGCAGTCCAGCGTCACGTCAAAGACGCAAACGCCGAACTCCTGGGTCATTTCTGCCTGCAGTTGCAGGCTCTTGACCATCCGCGCTTCGACACCGCTGTAGTGGTCGCAAACAGGTAACAAGCCTGTCGCGCCCTGGGCGCCTAGAAGGATTTCCCGCGGATGCATTTACACAGGCCCTCTAACGCGTGCGGCACCCTCGCGTGCCACCGCAGAACCGGCTTTGCCGGGCTGCTGGTGGCGCCCCCTTGAGGGGGAGGCGCCGCAGGCGCTTCGGGGGTGGGTCATTTCACAGCAGGTGGGCGACGCCGGCTTGCTCGTCTTGCAGTTCTTTCAGCGTGACGTTGATGCGCTCCTGGCTGAACGCGTCCACTTCCAGGCCTTCGACCAGCTTGTATTCGCCGCCTTCGCAGGTCACGGCAAAACCGAACATGGTGTCCTTGGGGATGCCGTACTGGCCGTCCGATGGGATACCCATCGTGACCCACTTGCCATTGGTGCCCAAGGCCCAATCGCGCATGTGGTCGATGGCGGCGTTGGCAGCAGACGCTGCGGACGACACGCCACGGGCAGCAATGATGGCCGCGCCGCGCTTACCGACGGTGGGCAGGAAGGTGTCTTTGTTCCAAACTTCGTC
Organism: Rhodoferax sp. ZS1R8; assembly: GCF_056521325.1. Classification (NCBI taxonomy): domain Bacteria; kingdom Pseudomonadati; phylum Pseudomonadota; class Betaproteobacteria; order Burkholderiales; family Comamonadaceae; genus Rhodoferax; species Rhodoferax sp. ZS1R8. The sequence goes on from NZ_JBWMBA010000003.1 coordinate 166,762, forward strand.
GTTGATCATGGTCTTGACGCTCTCACCGTTGATGGTGGCGAAGCGGTAGTCGGCGTACATCGTCGGCGAGTGGTTGCCCCACACGGTCATTTTTTCGATATCGGCCACGGCCTTGCCGGTCTTGGCGGCGATCTGGCTCAGGGCACGGTTGTGGTCCAGGCGCAGCATGGCGGTGAAGTTCTTGCGTGGCAGGCTGGGCGCGCTCTTCATCGCGATGTAGGCATTGGTGTTGGCGGGGTTGCCGACGACCAGCACCTTGACGTTACGGCTGGCAACCTTGTCCAGGGCCTTGCCTTGGGCGGTAAAGATTTCGGCGTTGACGGCCAGCAGTTCGGCACGCTCCATGCCGGGGCCACGCGGGCGCGAACCGATCAGCAGTGCATAGTCCACATCCTTGAACGCGGCCAGCGGATCGCTGTGCGCTTCAATGCCCACCAGCAGGGGGAATGCGCAATCTTGCAACTCCATGATCACGCCTTGCAGGGCTTGCTGGGCCTTCTCAACCGGCACTTCCAACAGGCTCAGCACCACAGGCTGGTCTTTGCCCAGCATTTCGCCCGAGGCGATGCGGAACAGAATGGCGTATCCGATTTGACCGGCGGCTCCGGTAACGGCGACGCGAACGGGCTTTTTGCTCATGGTGATAACTCCAGGAAGTGTTGTAAAAACGGCGACTGTCCGGGGACCCAAGCAAAAGGCTGAATCCTTCAGAATGTCTCCGAGTTTACCCTCGAAATAGTCGCGAAGTCAATTTGTCTTATGTCTTATATAAGATATGATTGCACTAAGATCCAAGCTGACCCCCAGCTGACTTCCACACGCCATTTCCATGTCCGCCACGCCCTCTTTGCACAACGACAGCGCTGCCGCCCCCGGTACGGCGGGCGGTGAATCCATTGCGTCGGCACAACCCACGCCGGCCTTCAGCCCGCTGTACCAGCAGATCAAGGTGCTGATTCTGCAAAGCCTGCAAGCTGGCGAATGGAAGCCCAGCACGGCCATCCCGAGCGAGATCGAGCTGGCCGGTCGCTTCAAGGTCAGCCAGGGCACGGTGCGCAAGGCGATTGACGAACTGGCGTCCGAGAACCTACTGGTCCGCCGCCAGGGCAAGGGCACTTTTGTTGCCACCCATGCCGAGCGCCAGATCCAGTACCGATTTCTGAAGCTGATTCCCGACAATGGCGACCCCAGCAGTGAGGGCCCGGCGCAGCGCCACATCATCGACTGCAAGCGCACGCGTGCCTCGGTCGAGGTGGCCAAAGCCTTGGCTATCCGTACCGGTGACGCCGTGTTGCAAGTCCGTCGCGTGCTGTCGTTTGCCGCCACGCCAACCATCCTGGAAGACCTGTGGCTCCCGGCAGCGCCCTTTAAAGGCTTGACCGCGGAGCGCCTACGGGACTACAACGGCCCGATGTATGCGCTGTTTGAGACTGAATTTGATGTCCGCATGGTCCGCGCCGAGGAAAAAATCCGGGCCGTGTTGCCAGATGCCGAGCAATGCGAACTGCTGAAAACAGATGCACAGACCCCGCTGCTCAGCGTGGAACGCATCGCCTACACCTACAACGATGCGCCTATGGAAATGCGCCGGGGCTTGTACCTGACCAGCAAGCATTACTATCGAAATGCGCTAAATTGACCAGGTTAATGGTGCAAGTCCAGCGTCAGCCTGCTGCAGTGCAATAGAATTTTGATCCGCGCCAGCAATAATTACATACGGTTACCTACTGAAAGCCCATCCATGTCTGAGCTCACTCCTACACCCCGGGCCAAGCGGCCCGAGTTCCGAAACATCAACGCATTTACAGACTTGCCAACCTACCGCATGACGGTAGCTGCCATCGTCTCGATACTGCACCGCGGCAGCGGGCTGTTCATGTTTTTGCTGATGCCTTTCATCATCTGGATGTTTGACACCTCGGTCAGCTCCGAGATTTCTTTTGCACGGTTTACCTCTGCCTTCAACAACGGCATTGGCTTTGTGCCCGGCTTTTTCGTCAAGCTGGCGGCCCTGCTGCTGATCTGGTCCTACCTGCACCACTTCTTTGCAGGTCTGCGCCACATCCGCATGGATTTGTTCCACACCGTCAGCAAGGAAGCGGGCCGCTCCACCGCCCAATGGACCCTGGCGCTGAGCCTGGGTCTGACCGTGGTTTTCGGCGCCAAATTGTTTGGGCTGTATTGAACGCTACAACTCTCTGCTTCTGCCCCCATTTTTCTACCTAGGAACTGAACATCATGTCTGTTAACTACGGCTCCAAGCGCATCGTCGTTGGCGCGCACTACGGTCTGCGCGACTGGCTGGCCCAACGTGTCACCGGCTTGCTAATGGCACTCTTCACGCTGATCGTATTGGCCCAAATCCTGTTGCGCAAAGGCCCCATGGGCTATGACAAATGGGCTGGCATCTTCTCCACCCAGTGGATGAAGACGCTGACCTTCTGCGTCATCATCTCGCTGCTGTACCACGCTTGGGTTGGCATGCGCGAAATTTTCATGGATTACATCCAACCGGTGTATGTACGACTGGCCTTGCAGGTGTTTGCCATTGTGTGGCTCGTGGCTTGTGCGGGCTGGGCCATCCAGGTCCTGTGGCGCCTTTGATTCCACCGAACAATCGAGATTGAACCCATGACCTACTCCCCTGTAACCCGAAAATTTGACGTCGTTATCGTCGGCGCCGGTGGCTCCGGCATGCGTGCATCGCTGCAACTGGCACGTGCCGGTTTGAATGTGGCGGTGCTGTCCAAAGTGTTCCCCACCCGCTCGCACACCGTGGCTGCCCAAGGTGGCATCGGTGCAAGCTTGGGCAACATGAACGACGACAACTGGCACTACCACTTCTACGACACCGTGAAGGGCTCCGACTGGCTCGGCGACCAAGATGCCATCGAATTCATGTGCCGCGAAGCACCCAAGGTCGTCTACGACCTGGAACACATGGGCATGCCTTTTGACCGCAACCCCGACGGCACGATTTACCAGCGCCCGTTTGGCGGCCACACCGCCAATTACGGCGAAAAGGCTGTGGAGCGCGCCTGCGCTGCCGCCGACCGCACCGGCCACGCCATGTTGCACACGCTGTACCAGCAAAACGTTGCGGCCAAGACCAGCTTCTTCGTGGAGTGGATGGCGCTGGACCTGATCCGCGACGCCGAAGGCGATGTGGTCGGTGTGACGGCTTTGGAAATGGAAACCGGTGACCTGCACGTGTTGCACGCCAAGACCGTGCTGCTGGCAACCGGTGGAGCCGGACGCATCTTTGCAGCCTCCACCAATGCCTTCATCAACACCGGCGATGGCCTGGGCATGGCGGCACGCGCCGGCATCCCCTTGCAAGACATGGAATTCTGGCAGTTCCACCCCACCGGCGTGGCGGGCGCTGGCGTGTTGCTGACCGAAGGCTGCCGTGGCGAAGGTGCCATTTTGCTGAACAGCAATGGCGAGCGCTTCATGGAACGCTATGCGCCCACGCTGAAGGACCTGGCACCGCGCGACTTCGTGTCCCGCTCCATGGACCAGGAAATCAAGGAAGGCCGTGGCTGTGGGCCCAACAAGGATTACGTGCTGCTGAAGCTGGACCACCTGGGCGCTGAGACCATCCACAAACGTCTGCCATCGGTGTACGAAATTGGCGTCAACTTCGCCAACGTCGACATCACGCGCGAACCCATCCCCGTCGTGCCGACCATCCACTACCAGATGGGTGGCATCCCCACCAATATCAATGGCCAGGTCGTCACACCCAAGGGTGATGTGCATAACGCTGTCGTCAACGGTTTGTACGCGGTGGGCGAATGCTCCTGCGTCAGCGTACACGGCGCCAACCGCCTGGGCACCAACTCGCTGCTGGATTTGCTGGTATTTGGCCGCGCGGCCGGCAACCACATCGTCGATTTCGCATCCAAGACCAAGGCGCACAAACCACTGCCCAAGGATGCGGCCGACCGTACCTTGGCGCGCCTGGCACGCCTGGACAACTCCAGCACCGGTGAATATGCACAAAACGTGGCCGACGACCTGCGCGCCAGCATGCAACTGCATGCCGGTGTGTTCCGCACCCAGAAGAGCATGGACGAGGGCGTGGTCAAGATCGCCGACCTGCGCAAGCGTGTCGATGCGATCACGCTGAAGGACAAGTCCAAGATCTTCAACACCGCACGCATCGAAGCGCTGGAAGTGGACAACCTGATCGAGGCCGCGCAAGCCACCATCGTGTCTGCCGCCGCCCGCCACGAGAGCCGCGGTGCGCACACCGTGGACGACTACAGCGACAGCCCAACATACCCCAACGGCCGCAACGACGTCGAATGGCACAAGCACACGCTGTGGCATAGCGAAAGTAATTCGCTGAGCTACAAGCCCGTACAAATGAAACCGCTGACGGTTGACTCCGTGCCGCTCAAAGTAAGGACGTTCTAATCATGACCAAACGCACTTTCTCCATCTACCGCTACGATCCGGACAAGGACGCCAAGCCCTACATGCAGGACATCGAGGTCGAACTCGATGGCCACGAACGCATGTTGCTGGATGCCCTGATGAAGCTCAAGGCCGTGGACCCCACGATCTCCTTCCGCCGCTCCTGCCGCGAAGGCGTGTGTGGATCGGACGCCATGAACATCAACGGCAAAAACGGTCTGGCCTGCCTGACCAATATGCTGACCTTGCCCGGCAAGATTGTGTTGAAGCCCTTGCCCGGCCTGCCTGTGATCCGCGACCTGATCGTGGACATGACGCAGTTCTTCAAGCAATACAACTCGATCAAGCCCTATTTGATCAACGACACCGTGCCGCCCGAAAAGGAGCGCCTGCAGAGCCCCGAAGAGCGTGAAGAGCTCAACGGCCTGTACGAATGCATCTTGTGCGCGAGCTGCTCCACGAGTTGCCCCAGCTTCTGGTGGAACCCTGATAAGTTTGTAGGCCCTGCCGGTTTGCTGCAGGCCTACCGTTTTCTGGCCGATAGCCGCGACCAGGCCACCGGTGAACGTTTGGACAACCTGGAAGACCCGTATCGCCTGTTCCGCTGCCACACCATCATGAACTGCGTGGATGTGTGCCCTAAGGGACTGAACCCCACGAAGGCGATTGGGAAGATCAAGGAAATGATGGTGATGCGTACCGTATGAATATGGCCTCCACGCTTGTCACTGCGTGTACTGCGCTGCCCCCCGAGGGGGCGAATCTTCCTAGGGGCGGCCCGTCGGAAGATTGCATGGCGCGCGATGACGAACTGCTGGATGAACGCGCTCTAAGCAAACTGCGGTGGCGGTGCCGCCGCGGGCTGCTGGAGAACGATTTGTTCATCGAGCGATTCTTCAAGAATTTCAGCGAATCGCTGACAGTAGGCCAAGGCCATGCATTGGGCCTGTTGATGGATTTGAGCGACAACGATTTGTTGGACGTGCAACTTGCACGTAAATCGTTGGCACAGGTATCAGAGACATTAGACCGCGAAGACGGTGTGCACGAAGTTTTGAGTATGTTGAGAAAAAACTGTTGAAAGGTCGAAAATGAAATTAGCTGACAACAAAGCCACGCTGTCTTTCAGCAATGGCAGCCCCAGCGTCGAACTGCCGGTATACCAAGGCAGCGTCGGCCCCGATGTTGTGGACATCCGCAAGCTGTACGCGCAGACCGGCATGTTTACTTACGACCCGGGCTTCTTGTCCACCGCGGCGTGCCAGTCAGCGATCACTTATATCGACGGCGACAAGGGTGAGCTGCTGTACCGCGGCTACCCCATTGAGCAGTTGGCTACCAACTGCGATTTCATGGAAACCTGCCACCTGCTTTTGTACGGGAACCTGCCCAATGCGGCTGGCAAGGCCGACTTCACACGGCGCGTGACCCAGCACACCATGGTCAACGAGCAGATGCAGTTCTTCCTGCGAGGCTTTCGCCGTGATGCGCACCCCATGGCCATCATGACCGGCCTGGTCGGCGCCCTGTCGGCCTTCTACCATGACAGTACCGACATCACCAATCCAGAGCACCGCGACATTTCCGCGATCCGCCTGATTGCCAAGATGCCGACCCTGGTGGCGATGGCGTACAAGTACACCGTAGGCCAGCCCTACATGTACCCGAAGAATGAACTCAGCTACGCTGGCAATTTCTTGCACATGATGTTTGCCACGCCGTGCGAGCCTTATGTGGTCAACCCCGTGATCGAGCGCGCGATGGACCGCATCTTCACGCTGCACGCTGACCACGAACAAAACGCGTCCACCTCCACCGTGCGCCTGTGCGGCAGCTCGGGCACCAACCCGTTTGCAGCCATTGCGGCCGGTGTGGCGTGCCTGTGGGGCCCTGCCCACGGCGGCGCCAACGAGGCCTGCCTGAACATGCTGGAAGACATCCAGAAGATGGGCGGCATCAGCAAGGTGGGCGAATTCATGGAGAAGGTCAAGGACAAGAGCTCCGGTGTCAAGCTGATGGGCTTTGGCCACCGCGTCTACAAGAACTACGACCCCCGCGCCAAGCTGATGCAAGAGACCTGCAAGGAAGTGCTGGCCGAGTTGGGGCTGGAAAACGACCCGCTGTTCAAGCTGGCCATGGCGCTGGAAAAGATCGCGCTGGAAGACGACTACTTCGTGCAGCGCAAGCTCTACCCCAATGTCGACTTCTACTCGGGCATCGTGCAGCGCGCCATCGGCATCCCAATCCCCTTGTTCACCGCGATCTTTGCGCTGGCCCGCACCGTAGGCTGGATTGCCCAGTTGAACGAAATGATCGGCGACCCCGAGTACAAGATCGGCCGTCCACGTCAGTTGTTCACAGGCTCTGAAAAGCGCGACGTCGCGCCTATCGCTCAGCGCTAAACAGGCGCACCTGACAAAAAGCCCGCTGGCGGTCAACACCAGCGGGCTTTTTTAATTGCTACATATTTGATAGCTGGCTACGCGCATTCCACGAGGGCTAAAGGCACTTTTCCGGCGGGTATTGCGCCTTAACCCCTAAGGACACAGCCTAGGCATATCCAGCCATGCGCCCGTCCTGGGTAAACATGGTTTGCCACATCTACCATCGCAAAGCACGATGCCAAATCACACAATACTTTGAGATAATGTTTAACACATCGCTATTGGCGATGGCACCAACGTCCCATGAACACCCCCGACCGCAGTTTCGCCCGCCGCATAGACCTGACCTCGCTTCAGCTCTTTGCCGCTGTGTGCGAACTGGGCAGCATTGGCAAGGCGGCGCAGCGGGAATTCATTGCGCCATCTGCCCTGAGCAAGCGGCTCAGCGATCTGGAGGCCACGCTGGGCAGTGCGTTGCTGCACCGCCACTCGCGCGGTGTGCACCTTACTCCCGCGGGGCAGAACCTGTTGCACCACGCACGCGCCGTGTTGTTCAGCCTGGAGCGCATGCAGTCCGAATTCAGCGAATATGCCGACGGCGTGCGTGGCCAGGTGCGGGTGCATGCCAGCATTTCGGCCACTGTGCAGTTTTTGCCCGAAGACCTGGGCGCATTCATCCGCGTGCACCACGGCGTCAAGATCGATCTGGAAGAGCACCTCAGCAGCGAAGTGTTGCGCGCAGTCCAAGAAGGTGCGGCCGACCTCGGCGTCTGCAACACAGCCGACGGTGTGGGCGAACTGCAAACCCTACCTTACCGGCAAGACCAGTTGGTGCTCATCGTACCCACGGGCCATGCGCTTGCCGCCCAGACCAATGTGGCGTTTGAAGAAACCCTGGCCTTTGACCATGTGGGGCTGCACTCCAACAGCTCCATCTATGTGGCCATGCGCCAGGCCGCTACCGCGCTGGGCCAGAGCATCAAGCTGCGCATACAGGTCAGCGGACTGGACGCCATGGGCCGCATGATCCTCAACGGCTTGGGCATTGGCGTGATGCCCTTGCGCGCTTTTACGCTGATGCACAGCGCGGTTGGACTCACCGCCGTGGCCTTGACCGACGCCTGGACCACGCGCCGCATCGAGCTGGTGGCCCGCGACTTCTCCACGCTGCCGCGCACAGCGCGTCTGCTGGTAGACCACCTCACCGCCGCTAACCACACGATGACCCCGCAGCCCGGGGCCACGGCCTAAAATTGATTTTCATAAGGAAGACCTCACCATGGCACGCACGCTCTACGACAAACTCTGGGACGACCATGTGGTCCACACCGAAGACGATGGCACGGCCATCCTCTACATAGACCGCCATCTGGTCCACGAAGTAACCAGCCCCCAAGCCTTTGAAGGCCTGCGCGTGGCGGGTCGCAAGGTCTGGCGCGTCAGTTCCATCGTGGCAACGGCCGACCACAACACCCCCACGACCGGATGGGAGCGTGGCTACGACGGCATTACCGACCCGACCAGCAAAGAACAGGTCATGACGCTGGACTCCAATATCGGCGAGTTCGGATCTGCGGCTTACTTTCCCTTCCTGTCCAAACGCCAGGGCATCGTCCATGTCATCGGGCCTGAGAACGGCGCGACATTGCCCGGCATGACGGTCGTCTGCGGAGACTCGCACACGTCCACCCACGGCGCGTTTGGTGCACTGGCCCACGGCATTGGCACCAGCGAGGTGGAGCATGTGATGGCCACGCAAACCCTGCTGGCCAAGAAGGCCAAGAACATGCTGGTCAAGGTGGAAGGCTCGGTCGCCCACGGCATCACGGCCAAGGACATCGTGCTGGCCATCATCGGCAAGATCGGCACGGCCGGCGGCACCGGTTACACCATCGAATTTGGCGGCTCAGCCATCCGCGCCCTCTCCATGGAAGGTCGCATGACGGTCTGCAATATGGCTATCGAAGCCGGTGCGCGTGCGGGCCTGGTAGCCGTGGACGAGAAAACCATTGACTACGTGAAGGGCCGCCCTCTCGCCCCCGGTGCCAATGCGAGCAGCCCGGAAGCGGCTGCCGTGGAATGGGACCAGGCCGTGGCATTCTGGAAGACACTGCACTCCGACGCGGGTGCGCATTTCGACACCGTGGTCGAGCTGGACGCCACGCAAATCGTGCCCCAAGTCACTTGGGGCACGTCGCCCGAAATGGTGCTGGGCATTGATGCCCGCGTGCCTGACCCGGACAAGGAGAAGGACGCCAACAAGCGCGGCGCCATCGAACGTGCCCTGACCTACATGGGCCTGGAGCCCGGCAAAGCGCTGGACGATTTATTCGTCGACAAGGTGTTTATCGGCTCCTGCACCAACAGCCGCATCGAAGACATGCGCGAAGCGGCAGCAGTCGTGAAAAAACTCGGTCAAAAAGTCGCCAAAAACATCAAGCTGGCGATGGTGGTTCCAGGCTCGGGTCTGGTCAAGGATCAAGCCGAGCGCGAGGGCTTGCACGAGATCTTCAAGGCCGCTGGTTTCGAATGGCGCGAACCCGGTTGCTCCATGTGCCTGGCCATGAACGCCGACCGGCTGGAGCCGGGCGAGCGCTGCGCCTCCACCAGCAACCGCAATTTCGAGGGCCGCCAGGGCGCCGGTGGTCGTACCCACCTGGTCAGCCCGGCCATGGCGGCTGCGGCTGCCATCCACGGCCACTTTGTCGATATCCGAAAATTCAGTTAACCCAACCCACCGAGGACACCACCATGAAAACCATTGCTTCCGCAGTCTGTGTATCCGCCCTATTGCTACTGGGCGCCTGTAACACCGTCAAAGGTGTAGGGCAGGACGTCCAAAAAGTTGGCGAAAAAATCGAGGATGCTGCGGCCAAGAAAAAATGAACAAATTCACCATCCACAAGGGCCTGGTTGCGCCCATGGACCGCGAGAACGTGGACACGGATGCCCTCATCCCCAAGCAGTTTCTCAAATCCATCCGCAAGACCGGCTTTGGCGAAAACCTGTTTGATGAATGGCGTTACCTGGACGCGGGCTTTCCCGGCCAGGACCCGACCAGCCGCAAACCCAACCCCGACTTTGTGCTGAACCAGTCGCGCTACAAAGGCGCATCCATCCTGCTGGCGCGCAAGAACTTTGGCTGCGGCTCGTCACGGGAACACGCGCCGTGGGCGCTGGACCAGTATGGCTTTCGCGCCATCATTGCGCCCAGCTATGCAGACATTTTCTTCAACAACAGCTTCAAGAATGGCTTGCTGCCCATCGTGCTGAGCGAATCGTTGGTCGACCAGTTGTTCAGCGAGGCCTTGGCCTTCCCCGGCTACCAGCTCAGCATCGATCTGGAGCGCCAGGTCGTCGTCAAGCCCCAGGGTGAAGAAATTCCGTTTGACGTGCAGGCTTTCCGCAAATACTGCCTGCTCAACGGGTTTGACGACATTGGCCTGACGCTGCGCCACGCCGACAAGATCAAGGCGTTTGAAGCCGACCGTCTAGCGAAAAAACCGTGGCTAGCCCTCACCATGACTGCATAAGCAGCTATCAAAAAAATAGCAACCCTGAGGAAGGTAACGCGTAAAACGCGCGCCCTACCCTCACCTTACCTCAAAGTTCGAATATGAAAATCGCAGTCTTGCCGGGTGACGGCATTGGTACCGAAATCGTGGCCGAGGCCGTCAAGGTCTTGAACGTGCTCGACCTGAAGCTGGAAATGGAAAGCGCACTGGTCGGTGGCGCAGCTTACGAGGCGCATGGTCACCCGCTGCCCGAGTCCACGCTTAAGCTGGCCAAAGAAGCCGACGCCGTGCTGTTTGGCGCCGTGGGCGACTGGAAATACGACAAGCTGGACCGCCCCTTGCGCCCGGAGCAAGCCATCCTCGGCCTGCGCAAGAACCTGGGACTGTTCGCCAACTTCCGCCCTGCGATTTGCTACGAGCAATTGGTCGGCGCCTCCAGCCTCAAGCCCGAGCTGATCTCGGGTCTGGATATTTTGATCATCCGCGAGCTGACCGGCGACATCTACTTCGGCCAGCCGCGCGGCCGCCGCATCGCCACCGATGGCCATTTCCCCGGTGCCGAGGAAGCCTTTGACACCATGCGCTACAGCCGCCCAGAGATCGAACGCATTGCCCACGTCGCCTTCCAGGCTGCGCGCAAACGCAAGGCATCGGGCAGTGAAGGTCGCGTGACCAGCGTGGACAAGGCCAATGTGCTGGAAACCTTCCAGTTCTGGAAAGACGTGGTCTCCGAAGTCGGCTTGCAATACCCCGACATTGCGCTGGACCATATGTACGTGGACAACGCCGCCATGCAACTGGTCAAGGCGCCCAAGCGTTTCGACGTGGTGGTCACCGGCAATATGTTTGGCGACATCCTGTCGGACGAAGCCTCTATGCTGACCGGGTCGATTGGCATGCTGCCATCCGCGTCGCTGAATTCCAGCAACCAGGGTCTGTACGAACCGAGCCACGGAAGTGCGCCGGATATCGCTGGCAAGGGCATCGCCAATCCGCTGGCCACCATCCTGAGTGCGGCCATGATGCTGCGTTTCAGCCTGAACCAGGAAGCTTCCGCATTGCGCATCGAAGTCGCCGTGCAAAAGGTACTGGCGCAAGGCCTGCGCACCGCTGACATTTACAGCGAAGGCACAACCCGTGTCAGCACGCGTGAGATGGGCGACGCGGTCGTCAAAGCGCTGTAATCCACCAAAATTCCTCGCTTACAATCAGCGCATGCATATCTCTCGCCCCGTTTCCCTTGTACTGCCCTTCTGCGGCAGCACAGGCGCGTGGGCCGGTGTATCGTCGGCCCTGCCTGCGACCACCAAGACGACAACCATTAAAGGCTAAGCAGCCCGGTTCGTCGCGCGCCCCTCCCGGCCAGACGAGCCGGGCAGACCAAATTCTCGTTTGTTGAATTTTTCTGAAAGGGCAATGTCATGAAGGTAGGTAATCTCGTCGCTGGAGGCTCACAGCCCCTGGTGGGTCTGGTCGGATGGCGCGGCATGGTGGGTTCGGTTCTGATGGACCGTATGCAAACCGAAGGCGACTTCGATTTGATTGAACCCGTGTTCTTCTCTACGTCCAATTCCGGCGGCAAAGCCCCGGCTCAGGCCAAGAACGAAACCACGCTGCAAGACGCCTTCAATATTGACGCCCTGAAGCGCTGTGACATCATCATCAGCGCCCAAGGTGGCGACTACACCACCGAAGTCTTTCCCAAATTGCGCGCCGCCGGCTGGAATGGCCACTGGATCGATGCGGCCTCCACACTGCGCATGGACAACGACGCCGTCATCATCCTGGACCCGGTCAACATGCCCGTGATCCAGAAGGCGCTGGCCAACGGCGGCAAGAACTGGATCGGCGGCAACTGCACGGTCAGCTGCATGCTGATGGGCGTTGGTGCGCTGTACAAGGCCGGTTTGGTGGAATGGATGAGCACCCAGACCTACCAGGCAGCATCCGGTGGCGGCGCGCAGCACATGCGCGAACTGCTGACCCAGTACGGCACGCTGAACGCCGAAGTCAAAGCCTTGCTCGACGACCCCAAGAGCGCCATCCTGGAAATCGACCGCAAGATCGTTGCTAAGCAGCGAGCACTAACTTCCGCAGAGACCGCCAATTTTGGCGTACCGTTGGGCGGCTCCTTGATCCCCTGGATCGACAAGGATCTGGGTATCGGGAAAAACCAGGGCGAACCTGGTTGGGGCATGTCCAAGGAAGAATGGAAAGGCATGGCCGAGACCAACAAGATCATGGGAATGGGCGAAGGCTTCAGCACCCCCGCGGTCCCCGTGGACGGCTTTTGCGTGCGAGTGGGCGCCATGCGCTGCCACAGCCAGGCGCTGACCTTCAAGCTCAACAAGGATGTCTCGGTGGCCGACCTGGAAGCCATGATGGCCGCCGATAACGAATGGGTCAAGGTAGTGCCCAACACCCGGGAAGCCACCATCAAAGACCTGACTCCTGTCGCCGTGACCGGCACGATGACCATTCCGGTGGGCCGGGTGCGCAAGCTGGCCATGGGTCCGCAGTACGTTGGCGCCTTCACCATTGGCGACCAATTGCTGTGGGGAGCCGCGGAACCACTGCGCCGGATGCTACGTATTTTGCTGTCAGCGTAATAAATTCCAACCCGGGAGCATCGGCACAGATTACACTCCCGGGTCGTTGTCTCAAGGCAACAAAAGAGTACCGGGATCAGGGTCCGCTGACACCGCTTGCAAACTTAAGCGCTTTCTTAGCTTGTCAGCCTAAGACATTGATGTTATGGTACTTTTTACGTTTTGAGAGTCTGGCTATTGGGCCGCAAACAAGCATAGTAATTGCGGCTCGCGAGCAGCACCGGAGGCATATAAATTGATAGCAAAGTCACATCGTTGGCAAAAAACCGCTGTAGCGGCTGCGGCCATTGCGCTACTCGGCCTTTCCACCTCTGGGGCTTGGGCGCTGTCGCTTGGCCGCATCACGGTTCAGTCAGCTTTGGGCGAACCCCTGCGGGCTGAAATCGAAGTTCCCGATATCAATGCCGAAGAGGCTTCTTCCTTGAAGGCTGGCGTGGCCTCTCCCTCGGCCTTTGCCGCCGCCGGACTGGAATACAACGCAGCCATGACAAGCCTGCAGGCCAGCCTGCAACGCCGCGCCGATGGCCGAGCCTACATTCGCCTGAGCAGCGATCGCCCCATCAACGACCCGTTTGTGGACATGATCATCGAAGCCAGCTGGTCTTCGGGACGCATCCTGCGCGATTACACGATGTTGTTTGACCCACCGGTGACGCGCCGTGCAGCCCCTGCACCCGCCACACTGCCGCAAACTTCTACAGCCGCTACCAGTCCCAGCATCATGCGCCAGCAGCCGCCGGCGGCTACCGAGCCGTCGCGCAGCGGGGCACCCACACGTCCTACCGCTACCAGCCCTGCGCAGAAGCCTGCGGCAATGGCAGCGCCAGACGATGCCAAACGCGTAGTCGTCAAGGCCGGCGACACTGCTGGCAAGATTGCCGCCAACGCCAAGCCTGCGGGTGTGTCGCTGGATCAGATGCTGGTAGCCATGCTGCGCACCAACCCCGACGCCTTTGTCCGCAGCAACATCAACCGCATCCGTGCAGGCGCTGTCATGGAGATGCCTAGTGCCGAGCAAGCCCTGGCGCTGTCGGCAGCGGAGGCCTCACAAACCGTCATTGCGCAAAGCAGGGATTTCAACGAATTCCGACGCAATCTGGCAACCAATGCACCCGCAGCGGCCGTAGCCGCACCCACGCGCAAAACCAGCGGCGCCATCGACACCAAGGTCGAAGACAAGAAGGCCGCGACAGTCACACCGGACAAGCTCACCCTCTCCAAGGGATCAGTCCAGACCAAGACAGACGACGCCAAGATCGCCAAGGAGCGCGCCGAAAAAGATGCAGCCGCCCGCGCCAGCGAGATTGCCAAGAACATCAGCGACCTGAAAAAGCTCGGCAGTGCAAGCGCCCCAGCAGCACCCGCCGCTGCCGTAGTGGCATCGCAACCCAAACCAGTGGCTGCGCCTGCGGTCCCGGCGATTGCGGTTGCCGCCCCCCCGCCCGTGCCCGTGCCAGTTGCACCTCCGTCGACACCTGCGGTCACACCAACGCCCGTTCCGGCGCCAGTCGCCGCATCGGCACCGGCATCAGCTGCCGCCTCTACACCTGCGTCCGCACCGGCATCAGCCGCAGCACCCGCAGCTTCCGCTCCATCCAAGCCCAAAGCCGTCGTACCCGTTCCTCCTCCGCCCATGGAAGAGCCGAGCTTGATGGATGAAGTGCTGAGCAATCCATGGCTGCCCTATGGCGCCGCTGGCTTGCTGGCGCTGCTCGGCGGCTTTGCTGTCTGGCGCACCCGCCAGCGCAAGAACAGCCAGTCCCACATGGACAGCTCTTTCCTGGAAAGCCGTTTGCAACCGGACTCGTTCTTCGGTGCCAGCGGCGGTCAACGGGTGGACACCAACAATGAGAATTCGGTCACTGGTTCGTCCATGGTCTACTCCGCCAGCCAGCTTGACGCTGCGGATGATGTAGACCCAGTCGCCGAAGCAGATGTCTACCTGGCCTACGGTCGTGACCTGCAAGCCGAAGAGATCCTGCGCGAAGCGGTACGTACCAACCCGGGCCGCTTGGCAATCCACACCAAGCTGCTGGAAATTTTTGCCAAACGCCGCGATGCCAAGAACTTTGAAGCCTCGGCGACCCAAGCCTTCGCTCTGACCGGCCCCAACAGTCCTGACTGGACCCGCATTTGCGAAATGGGCATGGGCTTTGATCCCGGCAATCCGCTGTACCAACCAGGTGGTGCACCCTCCGCAGGTGCTACCATCGCCGCGCCATCCACGTTTGGCAACAGCACCATCCCGCAGCCAGCGCGTGCGGATGCTGGCGATTCGGCCCCGGGTGTTGACCTTGACCTGGACCTGGACTTCTCGCTTGACGACGAGCCCGCCAACCCCATGGGCGAACTCAACAGCAAAGAAAGCTTCAGCCAAGCCAGGGTCGAACAAACCATCAAGATGCCCGCTGCGCCCGGTTCTGATGCCCACGCGCCGATGGACATGGATATGGATTTCGAGATGCCGGCAGAAGAGCCCGCACATGCGCCACCTGCCCATGTTGCTGCGCCCGTGCTGCACGAAGCGCCTAGCGCATTGCCTGAGATCTCGCTGTCGATGGACCTGGATGACCATACGTACGAGCCGTCCCCCCCGCTGCCTGAATTGAATGCAGCCCCGCCTGCCCCAGTAGTCTCTGCTGCTTCGCCCGCTGCAGCCAAAGACTCTGGCATGTTGGAGTTTGACCTTGGCTCCTTGTCGCTGGACCTGGATGGCCCTGTCTCCGAGCAACCTACCGCGTCGGACAACCTCAGCGAAGACCCGCTGGAAACCAAGCTCGCGCTGGCCGATGAGTTTGTCTCCATCGGTGACGAAGACGGCGCCCGTGCGCTGATCGAGGAAGTCGTTGCCGAATCCACCGGCGAGATGCGCGCCAAGGCGCAACGCGCACTGGCCAACCTGAGCTAAACCCGCCCTGGGCGGGGCGCTCCTGACGCATACACATTTGACGTGAGGGTCGCGCTAGGTATCAGCTACAACGGACAGGCCTACCAGGGCTGGCAGAGCCAGCTCTCAGGCCTGACCGTACAAGATAAGCTGGAGAAAGCGCTGAGCAAGTTTGCCGCCCAGCGCGTATCCACTCTTTGCGCTGGCCGTACCGATTCTGGTGTGCATGGCATCATGCAGGTGGTGCACTTTGATACCCCCTTGGAGCGCGACACCTACTCCTGGGTGCGCGGCACCAATGCCAATCTGCCGCGCGATATCGCCGTGCAGTGGGCCGTCATCCCACCAGAAGGATTCCATTGCCGCGCCTGCGCCACGTCGCGCCGCTACGCCTACGTGCTATACGAATCCGTGATCCGCCCAAGCATTGACCAGGGCCGCGTGGGCTGGGCCTTTCGCTCCTTGGACGCCGCTGCCATGCGCCGCGCCGCTGATATTCTGTTGGGCGAGCACGATTTCACTTCGTTCCGCGCCTCCCAATGCCAGGCGCTGAGTCCCGTCAAGAATCTGACGGAGATTGCGTTCAGCAAGCGTGGCTCCTACTGGCGTATTGAATTTGAAGCCAACGCCTTCCTGCACCACATGATCCGCAACATCATGGGCTGCCTGGTACAGATTGGCCAGGGCAAAAAACCGCCCGAGTGGATGGCCGAGGTGCTGGCCGCCCGCGACCGCCGTGCCGCCGCGCCCACCTTCTCGCCTGACGGCCTGTACTTCCTCGGCCCACGCTACGACGCAAAATGGGGCATACCTGATCGAGCGCCTGCGTATGATGGGTTGCCATGACACTTCACACACGCACTCGAATCAAAATCTGCGGCTTGACCCGCGAAGACCAAGTTGACGCAGCCGTCGCCGCCGGCGCCGACGCGATTGGCTTTGTGCTCTATGCGAAAAGCCCCCGTGCCGTCACCATCGAGCGCGCCGCACAACTGGCCAAACGCCTCCCCCCGTTTGTGACGCCCGTATTACTGGTCGTCAATGCTCCTGCTACAGAAGTAATAGCAGCATGTTCAATGGTTGCCGGGGCTACCGTGCAATTTCACGGAGATGAAAGTCCCCAGGACTGTCATCTGGCCACCTCGGAGAGCAGGCGCCCGTGGCTGCGCGCAGCACGCATTCCGCTGGACGAATCCGCGTCCCGCTTCGACCTCGTACAATTCGCCAACGATTACTCAAACGCCCAGGCCATTCTGCTCGACGCCCATGTCGACGGATTCGGCGGCGGCGGCAAGGCATTCAATTGGTCACTTCTTCCTCCAAGCGTCAACGCTCACCTCGTCTTGAGTGGTGGACTCACACCTGCAAACGTGGGCGACGGAATCGCGCTCGTTCGGCCGCGCTGTAAGTCGTTGGCCGTGGATGTGAGCTCCGGCGTAGAAGCCGTCGACGCTCAGGGCAAGCCCCTCAAGGGCATCAAAGACCCCGCAAAAATTTTCCAGTTCGTGGCCGCCGTGCGCGCTGCGGACCAGCAATTTCAGTAATTCCCGCTACGGACGGCACCCAGTGCCATTCCGTTCGGCAACGGATGGAAGAGTAACCATGTACGAATACCAGCAACCCGACGCCAAGGGCCACTTTGGCAAATACGGCGGCAGCTTTGTTTCCGAAACGCTAACCCACGCGATCAATGAACTGAAAGACGCTTACGCCAAGTACCAGCACGACCCGGCCTTCCTGGCCGAATTCCAGTCCGAGCTGGCCCACTTTGTCGGACGCCCGTCCCCCGTCTACCATGCGGCCCGCATGAGCCGTGAGGCGGGCGGCGCACAGATTTTCTTAAAACGCGAAGACCTGAACCACACCGGCGCCCACAAGATCAACAACACCATAGGCCAAGCCATGCTCGCCAAGCGCATGGGCAAGCCACGCGTGATTGCCGAAACCGGCGCCGGCCAACATGGTGTAGCCACCGCCACCATCTGCGCCCGCTACGGGCTGGAATGTGTGGTCTACATGGGCAGCGAAGATGTCAAACGCCAAAGCCCCAACGTCTACCGCATGAAGCTCTTGGGCGCCACCGTGGTTCCGGTGGAGAGCGGCAGCAAGACCCTGAAAGACGCCTTGAACGAAGCCATGCGCGACTGGGTTGCCAATGTGGACAACACCTTCTACATCATCGGCACCGTGGCCGGCCCCCACCCCTACCCGATGATGGTGCGGGATTTCCAGAGCGTGATCGGCAATGAATGCCTGGTGCAGATGCCCGAGATGCTGAAGGCCGCAGGCTGCAACGGCGACCAGCCCGGCGCAGTCATTGCCTGCGTCGGCGGCGGGTCCAACGCCATGGGCATCTTCCACCCCTACATCGCCCATGAAGCTACGCGCCTGATCGGTGTGGAAGCGGCTGGTGAAGGCATGGACAGTGGCAAACACTCCGCCAGCATCCAGCGCGGCAGCCCCGGCGTACTGCACGGCAACCGCACCTACGTACTGCAGGACGACAACGGCCAGGTCACTGAGACGCACAGCATCAGCGCTGGCCTGGACTACCCCGGCGTCGGCCCCGAGCACGCATTCCTGGCTGACATCGGCCGCGCCGAATATGTGGGCATCACCGACAAGGAAGCACTGGACGCCTTCCACTACCTGTGCCGTACCGAAGGCATCATCCCTGCGCTCGAGTCCAGCCACGCCGTGGCCTATGGCATGAAGCTGGCCAAGACCATGCGACCCGACCAGTCCATTCTGGTGAACCTGTCCGGACGTGGTGACAAGGACATCGGCACCGTAGCGGATCTGAGCAATGGCGAATTCTTCTGCCGACCCAGCTGTACCGGGCAATCGGTCAAGGGTGGCGAGCAGCCGATCAAGCTGATCGCCAAGAGCGGAGGTACAGCATGAGCCGCATAACCACAACATTCTCCACACTCAAAGCCCAAAACCGCAAAGCGCTGATACCGTTTGTGACAGCCGGCTACCCCTACGCCGACGTCACCCCCGAGCTGATGCACGCCATGGTCGCGGGCGGCGCTGACGTCATCGAACTGGGCGTGCCCTTCTCCGACCCTAGTGCCGACGGGCCCGTGATCCAGAAGGCCGGCGACAAGGCTTTGGCCTTTGGCATTGGTTTGGTCCAGGTGCTGACCATGGTGCGCGAGTTCCGCACGACCAACAGCACGACACCCGTCGTGCTGATGGGCTATGCCAATCCGGTGGAACGCTATGACCAGAAGCATGGCAAAGCCGGTGTCAGCAGCCCGTTCGTCAGGGACGCGGCGCAGGCTGGTGTCGACGGTGTGCTGATCGTCGACTACCCGCCCGAGGAATGCGAAGCCTTTGCGGCCGATCTGCGCGCCCACGGCATGGACCTGATCTTTTTGCTGGCCCCCACCAGCACTGAGCAACGTATGCAACAAGTGGCGCGCGTGGCCAGCGGCTATGTGTACTACGTGTCGCTGAAGGGCGTCACCGGCTCAGGCGCGTTGGATATTGGCGCCGTGGAAGCCATGCTGCCTCGCATCCGCCAGCACATCAACACACCGGTAGGCGTGGGTTTTGGCATCCGCGACGCGGCAACCGCAAAAACCATCTCCAAGGTGGCGGATGCTGTGGTCATTGGCAGCAAAATCATCCAGCTGCTGGAAAACCAGCTCAGAGACCAAGTCGCCGCCACGGCCCAAAACTTCCTGCAAGAAATACGGGCCGCTTTGGATTCATAATGGCACCCTTGCGGAACCGGGCGCGGACGGCTGCCCAGCCCCGACCCCGGTTCCCCACTTGAGATGAAGGAACACCCATGAGCTGGCTTGAAAAACTGCTTCCCCCAAAAATTCAGCAAACCGACCCGGCCGACCGCCGCAGCGTCCCTGAAGGCCTGTGGGTCAAATGCCCCAGTTGTGAATCCGTGCTGTACAAGACCGACCTGGAGCAAAACCAGAACGTCTGCCCCACCTGCAGCCACCACCACCGCATCGGCGCCCGCGCCCGGCTCAACGTATTTCTGGACAATGAAGGCCGCTTCGAGCTCGGCCAGGAAGTGCTGCCGGTGGACCCGCTCAAGTTCAAAGACAGCCGCAAATACCCCGACCGCCTGAAGGAAGCGCTGGAAAGCACCGGCGAGACCGATGCGCTGGTCGTCATGGGCGGGGCCGTCATGGGCATCAGTCTGGTGGCTGCATGCTTTGAATTCGACTTCATGGGCGGCAGCATGGGCTCCGTCGTTGGCGAGCGTTTTGTGCGCGGTGTGGAAGCCGCCATCGAGCAAAAAGTGCCGTTCCTGTGCTTCACCGCCACCGGTGGTGCGCGCATGCAAGAAGGTCTTTTAAGCCTGATGCAAATGGCCAAGACCAATGCATCGCTGACCCGTTTGGCCAAGAAGGGCCTGCCCTACATCAGCGTGTTGACCGATCCCACCATGGGCGGCGTCAGCGCTGGCTTTGCCTTCTTGGGCGATATTGTGATTGCAGAGCCAAAGGCACTGATCGGCTTTGCCGGTCCACGCGTCATCGAATCCACGGTGCGGGTGACGTTGCCAGAAGGCTTCCAACGCTCGGAGTTCTTGCAAACCAAGGGCGCAGTGGATTTGATCTGCGACCGCCGCGAGCTACGCAAGACGGTAGCCAACGCACTGGCCATGTTGCAGCGCCAGCCGGCCGACGCCGTCATATGACGCCAAGCCGCCTGCCGCAGCACCAACCTACAGAATCTGTGGGTTGCGCTGCCACATGGCATAGGTCAAGGCCGAAGCGAAGCTGACCCACGCCAAATAAGGCAGCAGCAGCACGCCGGCCATTTTTTGTATGCGCCAAAACATCACTGCGGTGGCGGCAATCAATAGCCACAACAGCAAGATTTCGGCAAAAGCCAACGCACCTAGGTTCCAAGCGAAGAAAATCCAGGTCCACAGCGCATTTGCAGCAAGCTGCACGACAAACAGGCTGAGGGCTGTTCTTGCCTTGTCCCACCCCCTGTGCGACCACACAATCCAGGCCGCAACCCCCATCATCGCGTACAGCAGCGTCCACACCGGGGCAAACAGCCATGCCGGCGGCGCCCAACCCGGTCGGTTGAGTTGCCCGTAAAAATCTCCCGCGTTGGCGGACGCGTAGGCGCCAATGGCAGCGGCAACAAAACACAGAGCCAGCCATCCGACGAGGCCGACAAGGGGATGGGTGGATGCGCGCGTTGGAGTAGGAGGAGTGGAACGTGGCATGGTGCATCTCTAACAGGATGCGCCTATTCTTCAAATGTGTGCCGCTGCCGGTCTGTGCGCCAAGGCACGTGCAAGCATGGCGCGCCGACTACAGCGCAACCAACACGGCCGCCTGAACGGAACCCAGCACAATGGCCGAAATCTGCAGCAGCACTAGCAAGACCAGCGGCGACAGATCGACACCGCCCACCAAGGGAAGCACCCGGCGTATCGGTATCAAGATTGGCATCACCAGCCGCTCCAGAAAATCGGCAGCCACGGATTGCGTCTGCACCCAGGAGAGGATGGCATAGATGATGACCAGCCCTGTCATGCCCGAGATCGCCATGCGCACCAGGCCAAAGGCTGCCAGAACGAAGACCGACACCAGGCTCATGCCCATACCCAAAACCACCCACAAGATCAGGAACTGCGCCAGCTGAATCAGAAATGCCCCAACCAAGCTGGCCAGATCCCAGCGCCCCACGGCCGGAATCACCCGGCGCAGCGGCAGCACCAGCCAGTCGGTCAGCGCAAAAATGAACTTGGCCAGCGGGTTGCCCGATCGCACCGACATCGGTATGCGCTGGTACTGCATGTACAGGCGCAGCAGGCAGGTGCCGGCGAGCAAACCGGCTGCCACTTCCAGCAACAGGGAGAAGATTTGGTAGAGCATGGTGTCCAATGAAAAGGGGCGTTTGCATCATATACGGGCGGCCCTCTTAGAATCTAGGGTTCTGGCCAGCAAAAGCGGCCTCCTCTTTGACCCACCCTGCTCACCTCCATGTCTGACTCCACCGCCTCTGCTCCCGCAACCGCACCCCAGGACGAAAACCAGTTGATTCTGGAGCGCCGCGAAAAGCTGAAAGCCATCCGCCAGCAGCAAGTCGACGGCAAGGGCGTCGCCTTCCCCAACGACTACAAGCCCAGCCACAAGGCCGAGGCCCTATTTGCCGAGTTTGATACCCGGACCACCGAAGAACTGGAAGCTCTGCGGGCTACTGCCAAGGTGGCAGGCCGCATGATGCTCAAGCGCGTCATGGGCAAGGCCAGCTTCTGCACGCTGCAGGACGCATCCTTTGGCACCACGGGTGGGCGCATCCAGATCTATGTCAAAGGTGAAGACGTGGGTGCCGAGCTGTATGCCGCCTTCAAGCACTGGGATTTGGGCGACATCGTCGCCGCCGAAGGCAAGGTCTTCAAGACCAAGACCGGTGAACTGTCCATCCACGCCACCAGCGTGCGGCTGCTAACCAAGAGCCTGCGCCCCATGCCCGACAAGTTCCACGGCATGGCCGACCAGGAGACCAAATACCGCCAGCGCTATGTCGACCTGATGACCGACGTAGAAGCCCGCAAGCGCTTCATGGCGCGCAGCAAGGCCGTGACCGCATTGCGTGACTTCATGGTGGCCAACGACTTCCTCGAAGTCGAAACACCGATGCTGCACTCCATTCCCGGCGGTGCGAATGCCAAGCCCTTCAAGACCCACCACAACGCGCTGGACCAGGAGATGTTCCTGCGCATCGCGCCCGAGCTTTACCTCAAGCGCCTGATCGTCGGCGGGTTCGATCGCGTGTTCGAGATCAACCGCAGCTACCGCAACGAAGGTATCAGCGTGCGCCACAACCCCGAGTTCACGATGATGGAGTTCTACGCGGCCTACTGGAACTACCAAGACCTGATGGACTACACCGAGGCGCTGATACGCGACGCCGCCCAGCGCGCCACGGGTTCGCTGCAACTCACCTATGCCGGCAAGCCGGTGGACCTGAGCAAGCCATTCGAGCGCTTGACGATCGTCGAAGCGATCCGCAAATACACCGACGCGGGTGACAACGTCAATGACGCGGTGTGGCTGACCAACGCCGTCAAGAAGCTGGGCCTGACCGAAGCCAAGAACCGTTTGGAAGGCCGCACACTGGCCAGCCTGCAGGTGCTGTACTTTGAAGAGACCGTCGAAGAAAAGCTGTGGAATCCCACCTTCATCATGGAGCACCCCACCGAGATCTCGCCACTGGCCCGCGCCAACGACGACCGCCCCGAGGTGACCGAGCGCTTTGAGCTCTATATCACCGGCCGCGAATTCGGCAACGGTTTCAGCGAGCTGAACGACGCCGAAGACCAGGCCGCACGTTTCCAAGCGCAAGTGACCGCCAAGGACAGCGGAGACGACGAGGCCATGCATTACGACCATGATTTTGTCCGTGCGCTGGAATACGGCATGCCCCCCACCGGCGGCTGTGGCGTGGGTATCGACCGCCTGATGATGCTGCTAACCGACAGCGCCAGCATCCGCGACGTGATCCTGTTCCCAGCTTTAAGGCGTGAGGTTTAAGCCAAATCGGGCTGCAGCCCTCGTGGGACGCGCGTAACCCGCTATGAAAAACGTAGCACTCCAGCAATGGAAATTTCTGCAGGGCTACCCGGCAGACACGCTGGCCCAGGTACAGGCCATGATGGATGGCAAGCGCTCCGGCGCCTGGCTGCTGCAGAAATACCCCACCTCCCACGGCGTGCGCACCGACCGCGCGTTGTACGACTACGTGCAAACGCTCAAGACCGAACACCTGCGCGGCGCCGACGCGGTGTCCAAGGTGGCGTTTGACAGCAAGCTGCAGATCGTCCAGCACGCGTTGGGCACCCACACCACCGTGTCACGCGTGCAGGGCAGCAAGCTCAAGGCCAAACGCGAGATCCGGGTCGCATCGCTGTTCAAGGACACGCCCGAGCCGTTTCTGAAAATGATTGTGGTGCACGAGCTGGCCCACCTGCGTGAACGCAACCACGACAAGGCTTTCTACCAGCTCTGCACCTACATGGAGCCGGCCTACCACCAGTTGGAGTTTGAGGTGCGCCTGTACCTGACGCACCTGGATGCCGTGGGCACCCGCTGCTGGGCGGCTGCCGACAGCGGCGCCTGAAAACCGGTCCTTTTACGGCTGGTGCAGCATGTGGACGATTTCGTCCTTGAGCTTCAGGCGCTTTTTCTTCTCGATTTCCAGCGCCTCATCTGTCATGGCGGCGCCCGCTCCGCCGGTGGTCTCTACTGTGGCGATGGCGTGGTTCAGCAGGTCGTAGCTGTCAAACAGTTTGGCAAAGTGCGCATTGCCGGCCCGCAGGCCCTGGATCTTGTCCTTGAACTGGGGAAATTCGGTGCTGATGTCGTGTTTGAGCAGGTTCATGCGCATCCTTCGCAGAGAGGGGTTGTGGGGGCGTGCGCTCGGGGCACACACACCCGGGTGTACCACATGCCCATGGAGCGGGCTAGTGGCCCAGCCCCATGGGCCCGCAGCTTGCACGCCCTTTAGACGCGCACGGACCGCTTCAGGTCATGCCTTACCCAAGAGCCCGGTCTTGAGGTCGCTCTGAACCGGACTCTTGCCCAACCAGACTTTCAGCAGCGCCTTAAAAAAGTCTTCGCCGGCAATCTCCTTGCCCAAAGCCTTGTTGTTCAAACTGACATAAGTCCCCTTCTCGGGCACCCAATCAATCATCACAACAGATCCAGCCTTCACGTCGCCCATGCTCTGCATCATGCTGGAAAACACCGCCACACGGTCATGAATCGCGGCCAGTTCAGCCTCGCTTGCGTTGTCTTCAATACCGCCAACGAAGGCTTTGGCAAAGGTCTTCCCGTCGCCATCCTTCAACAAATGCAAAGCGACCCGCTTGGGTCCTTTCGATGCAACGATTCCCTCCGCGTCGCTGGATTTGGTCTGTAGGTACAGCGCTGCGACATAACGCTTGCCAAATTTGCTGCGCAAACCCAGTCCGTTGACTACAAGGTCTGCACCGGCAACTTTGATTGAGTCATCAAACTTTGCACCTTCCAATTCGACTGCAAAGGCCAGGTTGAGGGAAAGTGCGGCCACTGCCGCTGTTATGAAATATTTCATGGGTTCTCCAGAATGGACTGCTATCTGTGGATCGGAGTGTCTCGCCCGGTCGTGCCCAGCGACGCATGAGGCGTCGCGGTAGGGGACCTGCGCTTTGCAATCGTACTTGAGTGCAGTGCGTTCGGATTACCTGGTTTTCACTTTGCTTGACGAAGCGATGTTTCCATTACATTGTTCATCTCGGATCGCGTTTGTCTGAAGTATTGAAAAAACTTCTGGGTAGTGGGTAGGTGCTGGATGCCTATTTGTTGCCAGGATGGCCACGACCGGGAGTTGCGACCCTGCGGGTGATCACTGCAGACCGGGCGCGGATGGGCATCAGGGGATAAAAAATTACGACATTGAGAGGACGACAACATGCGCTTGATTTGCATTTTTTGGCTACTTCTTGGGGTTTTAGGGCATCCCACGGCAATGGCAACGCAGGCCCCTCGCGCCGGATGTGACTCCTGTCGCATAGAGGTCAAGAGTCTGGATCAGCCCCTTAAGTTAAGCGGCAATTGGCTATTTACCCGAGACGACACTGTCGATAACGCGAAGGTTGAGCTCGACACCAGCGCCTGGCCCATCATCAAGGCACCGGGACCATGGAAAGGCGCCTATCCTGACGGGAAGAATTACCGGATAGGCTGGTACCGCGGGGTATTCGAATTTGACCAGTCCCTCGTAGGGCAGGACGTTGTGATTCTGCTCAATGCCTACATGGGTCGCGTCAACGTCTACAACAACGGCCAGGAAATCTACAGGCGCCCGGGTGACATCAATGTCGAGCGTTACTACGCGACCCAGCCGATACCCGTTCGGTTTAAGGTTACCCAGACCCAGCATGTGGTGGCAGTTCGCATTGATACCCTGCTGATGACCGGTGTGTACCAGTTGCCGTTTGAAATGCACAAGTATGACAAGCACGACACCAGTCTGGCTTGGCATCAGTTCCAAAATGGCGAGCTCCGCATTCTTGCCGCGTTCGTGGTGTTCAGCTTCGGGTTGTTCTTCATGCTGGTCTACCGCAAGACGCGATATGCCTTGTACCTGGTCGCTTCGCTTTCCAGCATTTCGGTGTTTCCGTTTTTTGTTGCCCCCAGTGATTTCCTGATGAAGGTGTTGCCACCGGAGCCCATGCTGCTTTTGCATTACACCGGTTTGATCATGTTTTTCGGGGCCTACCTCTTCACGCAGTTTTTCTACAAGTTCACGCCAAAGACCAACTGGTTGCTGGGCTCGGTATACGGCTTGCTGGCCTTAACTATTGCGGCGCAAATGGTCGATTTGAATCTGGACTTGTTTCAAAAGGTCCGGAGCGCGTTTTTCGTAACGGCGTTGCTGCTGGGCACGTTGGCGCTGTACCAGTCCGTCAGAGGGGCACTTTCGGGAAGGCCCGGTTCCATCACGCTGTGCGTTGGTATCGGCATTTTTTACGTGGCAGGGGTCCACGACATGCTCCTGAGCCTCGGCCGCATCAATTCCATGTCAACACTGTTTTATGGTGTGCTGGGTTTTGTTGTTTCGATGCTGTATGTGGCGAGCAATATCTTCGCCAATACATTCGTTGAGAACAAAAAAATGGCGCATGACCTGAGACTCATGAACGACAAACTGGAAGATTTGGTCGCTGAACGGACCCTGCAGCTGCGCCAAAAGACCAACGACATTCTGACCATGCTGCAGAACATGCCACAGGGCATTCTGACGGTTACGCAAGGAGCAGTTATCCATCCCGAGTATTCCGCGTATCTGGAGCAAATTTTCGAGACCCAGGACATCGCTGGTAAAGGCATGATGGATGTCGTCTTCTCCCAAACCAACCTGGGCTCCGACATACTTTCACAGGTAGAGGCTGTAGCCGGTGCGTGTATTGGTGAGGACAGGATGAATTTCGAGTTCAACACGCACCTCATGGTCACTGAGCTGGACAAGACCATGCCCAGTGGCAGAGTCAAGTCGCTGGAACTGAGTTGGTCTCCAATCTGCAATGAAGCCGACGTCTGCGAAAAGCTGATGTTGTGTGTGCGAGACGTCACCGAACTCAAGGGTTTGGCCGCCGAGGCCAGCAAGCAAAGGCGCGAACTGGAAATGATCGGCGAGATCCTTGCGGTCAATCAAGAAAAGTTCCACCAGTTCATTGACAGTGCGGGCCACTTTATCGAAGAAAACCGCGCTGTCATCGAGAACAACGAAAGCCGCGATCCAGAGGCCATCACGACGCTGTTCCGCAACATGCACACCATCAAAGGCAACGCTCGTACCTATGGATTGCTGCAATTGACCAACACTGTCCATGAGACCGAGCAGGTATATGACAATTTGCGGAAAAATCCTGAAGCGGACTGGAACAAAGCCCATTTGCTGGAGCAGCTGGCAGACACCAACAGCGCCATTCAAGAGTACGCAAGGGTCAACGAAGTCAAACTTGGACGCAGAGGTCCAGGCCGACGCGGCGGCGTCGATAAATTCCTGATGGTCCAGAAGACCCACATCGACAGTTTGATTGCCAGCCTGGAGTCTGGCCAAAGTGATGATCCCGTCGTCAAGGACCAATTGCTCCAGAGGGTGTTGGGCAGTTTGAAACAAATTGGAACCGAGAAGGTCGAAGATATCCTTTCCGGGGTGATCGATTCGCTGCCTTCTCTCGCCAGAGAGCTAGGCAAAGAAGCACCTGCGGTTGACATTGACAGTGGCACCATTGTTTTGCCCAATCAGATCGCGGATCTTTTGAAGAACGTCTTCATGCATCTGCTGCGCAACTCCATAGACCACGGTATCGAGAGCGCCGAACAGCGGGTTGCCCTGGGCAAGAGCCCGGCTGGGAAGATACAGCTGAAGCTGTCGACTGGCGACGGAAAGTTGTGGCTCAAATTGCGCGACGATGGGCGCGGCCTGGCAATCGGTTCCATTCAAAAGAAAGCCATTGATTCCGGTTTGATCCAGGGAGACCAGCCGATTACTGCTGAGCAAGTGGCGCAGCTCATCTTTGCGCCTGGCTTCTCTACGGCTAGTACGGTGACTGAAGTCTCCGGTCGTGGCGTGGGCATGGATGCGGTGAAGGGTTTTGTCGAGCGCGAGGGTGGCACCATCGCGTTAGTGTTCCTCGATGACGACACCAGTACCGACTTCCGGCGGTTTGAAACGGTGATTTCATTGCCAGATAAATTTGGCCTCCGTTTGGACGCACAGCAGTAAGGATCTGTATGAATTTGGACCCGAGGGGCGAAACCTCCGGTCCAACTCGAACTACCGCTCACCCACCCCGCAACGGCCCCAACAAATCCTTCAACCCATTGCTATCAATTTCCTGCATCAGCGCCAGCAGCCTCCCAATTTCCCCCTTTGGGAACCCGTTGCGCGCGAACCAGTTCAAATAGTCGCCAGGCAGGTCGGCGATCAGGCGGCCCTGGTACTTGCCAAACGGCATTTCGCGGGTCACGAGTAGCTGGAGGTCTTGGGCTTGCATAGGGCCAAAGCATAACGCCAGGCTACCCCACCGGCGCTATTGTTTTGATAGCTGCTTACGCGCACTGGACGGGGGCTATGTGCCACAATGACTGGTCGAAAACGGGGAAGGCCCCGTTGAGTGAGAGTAACGAAGGAAAAGGAGTCCACCATGTCCCGTCCCCATGTCTGGGCCAGCAAAATCCTCACGCTGATTCAGGGTGGCAACACCCAGGCGGCGCTGGCGCAGATCAAGGTTGCGCCATCGGTTGTTGATGTGGAGCAGTTGCGCACGCTGTTGAGCAATGCCAAGCTCTTGGCACGCAACCCGGTGCTGGACTCAGCCACGCAGGATCAGATCACCGCGCTCAAGGGCTCGCGCCTGCACCGCTCCCCCTAAAGCGGCCCAAAACACCCTCCAACAAGAGAAACATTGTGAATATCCGTAACACTCTGGTTCTTGGCGCGTGCGCCCTTGGGCTGCTGGCTTGCGCGCGCGACACCGGCTACCGCCCTCCCGAAGCCCTGCCCCCGCCTAACCTCCAAGCCGACACCGTCAAGGGGGGAATCACCACCGTGCGGGTGGTGCTGCAGTTCCGGCCGGCAGCAGTGTCTGCAGCTGCCTCAACACCCCCCACGCAGGCTTTTGACGATGAGAACTTTGTAACAGCGCTGCAGGTGCAGGCCCAGGTACCGATGCACTATATCGCTGCGGTGTCCCCCGACACCCATATCTACGGCCTGGAATTGCCATCCACACAGGACCCGGCGCTTGCGACACAGCGGCTGGGGGCCTTGTCCTCGGTAGCGCGGGTGGAGCTGTACAACGGCAAGGCACGGGCCAACAAATAGATGAACTAACGAACGAACCAATGAACGAACGAGCATTTGATTGCTTGAAGGGTAGTGATGTCTGGAATCCGATTTGTCATGGCTGCCGCGACCACAGCGGCGCTGGCCAGCGCCTCGCTGTACACGCTGGCGCAAAGCAATAGCAGCAACAGCAGCAGCGCGCAGCCCGCTGCATTCAAACCTTCGACCATGGCCCAGGCGCATCAGCAGCAACGCTTGAACCGCCTGATCGTCCGCTTCAAGGACAACGTCGGCGCAGAAGGCAGCAAGAGCCAGGCCCAGCAGGTGGCTTCAGCGCAAGAGCGCGTGCATGCGCTGAACACCTTTTCCACCGCCGGCAAGATGGGTGCAGCGGCTACGCTGTCGTACCTGAAGTCGGTCTCGGGCAATACCCACGTCGCTCGCACCAGCGAGCCCATGGACCATGCCGCTTTAAGCGCGCTGGCCCGCACGCTGGCGCAAGACCCGCGCGTGGAATATGCCGAGGTCGATGAGCGCGTGTTCCCGCACTTCGTGCCGAACGACGCGCTGTACGCCACGCAGCAAACGTATTTGACGTCACCCTTTGTGCAGACCGGCGGTGCCAACCTGCCTAATGCCTGGGGGCGCACAGTTGCGGGGGTGCCTGTTAGCGGTGCCGGGGTCACGGTGGCGGTATTGGACTCGGGCTACCGCCCGCATGCCGACCTGGTGGCCAACATCGTGGGCGGCTACGACTTCATCAGCGCGGACGGTTTCAACGACTACACCACGGCCAATGACGGCGATGGCCGCGACGCCGATGCGCAAGATCCCGGGGACTGGAATACCCAGACCAATCTGTGCGATGTGTCCAACTCGTCATGGCACGGCACGCATGTTGCTGGCATCATCGGCGCGGTCGGCAACAACAATGTGGGTGTGATCGGCGTGGCTTACCGCGCCAAAATTTTGCCGGTGCGCGTGTTGGGCGTATGCGGTGGTTATACGTCTGATACCGCGGCGGGCCTGCAGTGGGCGGCGGGCATCGCCGTGCCGGGCGTGCCGGTCAATGCCAACCCGGCCAAGGTCATCAACATGAGCTTCGGGCGCAGCGGCGCATGCTCGCAAACGTACCAGAACGCGATCCGCGCTGCCAATGCGGCCGGCGCCACAGTTGTCGTATCCACAGGGAACGACTCGTCTACCTCCACCATTACGCAGCCCAGCAACTGCCAGGGCGTAGTTGCGGTATCTGCACACACCAGCGCGGGGGCCAACACCGACTACGCAAACGTGGGTGCGGGCACGCTGATCAGTGCGCCGGGCAACAATATTTTCAACATCGGCAATGCGGGTACGACCGTGCCGGGGCCAGACATATACCGCGGCGGTTCAGGTACCAGTTTTTCCGCGCCACTGGTGTCCGGCGTGGCAGCGCTGCTGGTGCAGATCAAGCCCAACATCACGCCTTCGGAGATCAGCCAGCACCTGGCCAGCTCGGCGCGCCCGTATGCGGCGGGCAGCTACTGCGCGGGTCGCACCGAATGCGGTGCCGGTTTGCTGGATGCCTTCAAGGCCGTGTACAGCTTGCTACAGTCGCAAGGGGTGGCCAATGCCGCGCCGCTGATGACGGCCCTGCCCCAGCAGTACGTGCTGCCGGGTGGCGCGCTGCAGTTCACGGCCAAGGCAACAGATGCGGATGGCGATGAGGTGGCCTTTATCGGCAGCGGGCTGCCCAGCGGCGCCACGTTCAACGCGGTAACCGGCGTTTTCAGCTGGCCCAAGGCCCAGCCGGCGGGGGACTACACGTTTGTGATCCAGCCCACCGATGGCGCTACTGCCGGGGCCAGTATCTCGGTCAAGATTTCCGTGACCTCAAATATTCCGGTCATTCCCATGGAGCCTGTCACCCCCGCGCCGACGGGCACCACACCAGCTGCGCCCATCACTGTAACCCCCATCCCCAGCAGCGGTGGCGGCGGAGGTGCACTGGGTTGGATCGATATGGCAGCGGGCTTGCTGCTGCTAGCGGCTGCTGCGTGGGCCCGCAGACCTGCGCTTGCGCCTGAGCGCACGCGCGGCTAGCGGAAACACCAGCGCCACCAGCAGCACGGCCAAAAAGCCGCCCAACGCACCGGCTTCGTGGGCCGGATAAAAAGTCGCAAAGCCCAGCCAGCCGACGGATGACGGTGCGCCAATGCCAAAGTGCTGCACCATCAGTTTAGCCGCCAGGCCCAGCAGCATGCAACACGCCAGAATGTGCAGCCGTTGCCGTGTCATCGCGGTGGGCCGGGGTGGCGGCACAAACAGCAGCGCACAGGCACCGCCCGCCAGCAAACCATGCAGCGCGCCGGACGCACCGGCATACAGCGAGCAGTCGGTATCCATTGCCAGCAGCACGGCCACGCCGGCATAACCGCCCGCCAGGGCCAGAGCCTGCAGGCGCCCTGCTACCAGGCCCCTGAACACAAACAGCAACACCACCATGCCGAGCGCGTTGACGACCGCATGCAAGGGCCCCAGGTGCACCCACTGCGCCGTCACCAGTTGCCACCAAGCGCCGGCTGCATAATCCGCGCGATCAAACTGCGCCAGCTGTGCCACATCCGGCAGCCACTGCAGTGCCAGCGTGATGACCACAAATGTCAGCGCCCACGGCGCCTCGCCTGTAGACAGTTGGCGGCTTAGCGGCGGCAAGCGCATGTCAGGCGATCCAGTCCAGCGCGTGCATGTACGCTGGCTGCACCATCAGCGCATCCCATTCCACGGCGGGTGTTGCCGGCAACAGCGCGCGGCGGCGCAGCTCGCTGGCGTCGCTGGCCTGCCAGCGGCCTTTGACCTGGGCCTCGGCCAGGCCGGCTATCACCTCATCAATCGCGCGGCCACCGCTTTCGCTGCTGGCAAGCGACTGGTTACACAGCAAGACCATGTCGCAACCGGCGGTCAAAGCGGCCAGTGCCGCCTCGGTATAGCCAACGGCCTGGCCGTCGATGACACGCGCGCCGGCCATCGACAAGTCGTCGCTGAAGATGGCGCCGCCAAAGCCCAGCTGGCCGCGCAGGATGTCGTTCAGCCACCGGGTGGAAAAGCCAGCCGGGCGCGCATCCACCTTGGGGTAGATCACGTGGGCCGGCATCACGCTGCGTGTCACGGTGTTGAGCCAGCGGTAGGGCGCGGCGTCTTCGGTCAGGATGGCCTTGAGGCTGCGCGTGTCCACCGGCACGGCGGTGTGCGAATCGGCAGCCACAAAACCGTGGCCGGGAAAGTGTTTGCCGCAATTGGCCATACCGCTTTGCAGCAGGCCCTGCATCAGGCTCTTGGCCAGCAGGCTGACAACGCGCGGGTCGCGGTGGAAAGCGCGGTCGCCGATGACGCTGCTACCACCGTAGTCGAGATCGAGCACCGGCGTGAAGCTCAGGTCCACACCGCAGGCGCGCAGCTCCGCGCCCAGCACGTAGCCGCAGGCGGTGGCCGCGTTGGTGGCATCCATGGGGCCGACGTGGCCCTTACCGTGGAGGGTGGCCTTAGGCTCTTGCATCCACATCTCGCCCAAGGCGCGCATCGGCGGCAGGTGGGTAAAGCCGTCGGTCTTGAAGCGCTGCACGCGGCCACCTTCATGGTCGACGCAGATCAACAGGTCGGCGCGGATCTTTTTGATGTCGTGGCACAGCGCGGTCAGCTGGGCCCGGTCTTGCCAGTTGCGGGCAAATAAAATCATCCCCCCAACCAACGGGTGCTTGAGGCGCTGGCGATCCAGTTTGGTCAATGTGGTGCCGGCAATGTCGATGACGAGGGGTGCGTGGAAGGCCATGGGGGTGTCGCGCTCCGAAAGGTGCTATGAAAATGCTAGCTGCTTACGCGCATTGTACGGGGGCTAGGGGCCCAAATGGCCTATAACTTCGCACCCAAAAGGGGCACGCGCACAAGGTCATGCAACTTGGGCCACACTGCTGCGTCGCACATCAAACTACCCATTTTTCACAACTATGACAGCCCACCAACAACTTCTTGGCATCGAACTCCCCATCATCCAGGCCCCGCTGGCTGGCGTGCAAGCCGGAGCGCTGGCTGTGGCGGTATCCAACGCCGGCGGCCTGGGCTCGCTGCCCGCCGCGATGCTGAGCCTGGACGCGCTGCGCCAAGAGCTGGGCTTGATCCGCGACCAGGCGGGTGGCAAGCCCTTCAACGTCAATTTCTTCTGCCACACACCACCCGAGCCCGATGCCCGGCGCGAAGCTGCTTGGCGCACCACGCTGGGCGCCTGCTACCGCGAATACGGCATAGACGCCAGCGCCATTGCCCCCGGGCTGGGGCGCATGCCCTTCAACACCGAGGTAGCCGATGCCGTGGAGCCGTTTGCGCCACCGGTTGTCAGCTTCCACTTCGGCCTGCCCAATGCGGACCTGCTGGCACGGGTGCGCGGATGGGGTGCCAAGGTCATCGCGTCGGCCACCACGGTCGAAGAGGGCCTGTGGCTGCAGCAGCACGGTGTGGACGCGGTTATTGCGCAGGGACTGGAGGCCGGCGGGCACCGCGGGCATTTTCTCAGTGACGACCTGAGCGAACAGATGGGTACCTACGCGCTGCTGCCGCAGCTGGTGCGCGCGCTACAGGTGCCGGTGATTGCAAGCGGTGGCATTGCCGACGCACAGGGCGTGGCCGCCGTGCTGGCACTGGGCGCCGTGGCCGCGCAAGTGGGCACAGCCTACATGCTGTGCCCCGAAGCCACCACCAGCGCCATACACCGTGCGGCGCTGCAAAGCGTGGCGGCACGCCACACCGCGCTGACCAACCTGTTCACCGGCCGCCCGGCGCGTGGCATCGTCAACCGCGCCATGCGCGAACTGGGTGCATTGAACCCCGAGGCCCCACGCTTTCCGCTGGCCACCACGGCCATGGCACCACTGCGCGCCAAGGCGGAGGCTCAAGGTTCGGGAGACTTCTCTCCGCTGTGGTCGGGGCAGAACGTGACCGGCTGCAAGGCGATACCGGCGGCGCAATTGACGCGGGAGCTGGCGGGGTTGGTCGCAGGGTCAAACAACTCGGACTGATAGACGCTATAAAAAGCGTAGCTGCTTACGCCCGCTACACGAGGGCTACCACCCGATTTCGCATATAGCACTTGCCAGCATCGGCTGCGCATGCGCACGTGGCAAAATTGGGGATTGGCCTGCCGACCAGTCCCCGACTGCGCGAACGGCGGCCACTTCAGCCCTCTACCACCACCCACCATGTCTACTTTTGAAATTGAAGGCGGCGTTCCGCTGCGTGGCACCGTGCGTGCCTCGGGCAACAAGAACGCCATTTT
Organism: Rhodoferax sp. ZS1R8; assembly: GCF_056521325.1. Classification (NCBI taxonomy): domain Bacteria; kingdom Pseudomonadati; phylum Pseudomonadota; class Betaproteobacteria; order Burkholderiales; family Comamonadaceae; genus Rhodoferax; species Rhodoferax sp. ZS1R8. The sequence goes on from NZ_JBWMBA010000003.1 coordinate 201,222, forward strand.
GCCGATCATCGCGGCTTGCATACTGACCGACCAGGAGATGGTGCTGGACAACGTGCCCGACATCATCGACGTGCGCCACATGCTGGACGTCATTACCGCGATCGGCGGGACAGTAGAGCGCAGCGGCCAGCGCGTCAGCATCCACGTGGCCCAAGTCACCACCAGCGAAATCAGCCGCGAGCTGTGCAACAAGGTGCGCACCTCCATCCTGTGCGTGGCGCCGCTGCTGCACCGCACCGGCAAGGCCAAACTCTACCCGCCGGGTGGCGACGTGATCGGCCGCAGGCGTCTGGACACACACTTCTATGGCCTGCAAAAACTGGGTGCCGTATTGGCTGCGAACGGCAGCTACGACTTTGCGGTGCCGAATCGGCTGCGCGGTGCAGAGCTGTTTTTTGACGAGCCCTCGGTCACCGGCACCGAACACATCATGATGGCCGCGGCGGTCAGCGAAGGCCACACGCTGATCCGCAATGCCGCCTGCGAGCCGCACGTCCAAGACCTGGCCCTGATGCTGAACGCCATGGGCGCCAAGATCAGCGGCATTGGCACCAACCAGTTGACCGTGGAGGGCGTGCCCTCGCTGCACGGCACCACGCACCAGGTCTGCCATGACCATATCGAGGCGGCCTCCTATTTGGCCCTGGCCGCTGCAACCGGCGGCGAGATCAAGGTAGAAGGCACCGACCTGCATTCCTACTGGATGTGCCACCGCGTCTTCGAGACGCTGGGCGTCAAGATCGAGCTGTACAAGGACCACGTCTACCTGCCGGCCAACCAGTCGCTGCGCATCCTGCGCGACAACGACGGCACCATGCCGGTGATTGGCGACGGCCCCTGGCCGCAATTTGCCAGCGACCAGATGAGCTGCATGATCACGCTGGCCACGCAGGTGGAGGGCAATGTGCTGTTCTTCGAGAAGATGTTCGAGTCGCGGCTGTATTTTGTCGACCGCCTGATCGGCATGGGGGCTAACGCCATCGTGTGTGATCCGCACCGGGTCGTCATCAGCGGGCGCTCCAAACTGCGCGGCACAACGATGGTGTCGCCCGACATCCGCGCCGGCATGGCCCTGATCGGCGCAGCCCTGTGCGCGACCGGCAAATCCACCGTGCAGAACGCAAATATGGTGGAGCGCGGCTACGAGCGCATCGAGGAAAAGCTCACCGCGCTGGGTGCGCGCATCACGCGCAAAGCCTGAACGCAAACAACATGCCCAAGAGTCCCCAGTCACAGACCCGCACCCGCGCCGGAAAAGGCGCCGAGTTTCTCACCGTGTTCGCAATTGTGTGGGACACCATTGTGCTCAAGCTGATGCTCCCAGCGGGCGATATTCCGTTTTGGTTTAAGGCCGTCTTTGTGCTGGCAGGGGTGGGGGCGACCTGGGGATCGCTGTACTTGTGGCGCCAGCGGCTCAAAGGCGGCAGCGTCAGCCTGAAGCTGTCCCACGACCCGGTACCGCACGGCGTTCCGGTGGCGGTGGAGTTTCAGGTCGACCGGGCCATTGCCGCAGACCAATGGCAGGTGGAAGCAAAGATCGAGTCGTCGGCGCGCAACCAAAGCGGGTTTGGCTTGGTCTGGAACCAGGACTACGCAGCCAAGCCAGTTGGAGCCCAGCGCATCCGGACGGAAGTGACATTCCCCAGCGATATACCAGGCACTGCAGCGTCGGACCGCGACATGACCTACTCCGCGACGCTGATCTTGCGGGCGGATGGGTTGGAGTGGACCTTCGACCTGAAGACACGCACAGCCCATGCGGGTGAACTGCAGTTTGCGCCGCGCAGTACCAGCAGCCTTGGTAACAAGACGCCAGCGTATACGCCAGAACAAGTGGCCGCGGTGCGCAAGCGGTGGGCCCCGTGGGCCTATGGTTTTGTTGCGTTGGTGGTGGTGGCGCAATTGTCGACTTTTCTGGACCTGCATCTGTGGACGCGCGCCAAGGCCGTGGTCGGTGCGGGCGCCCAGGCCACCGGCGTCGACACCGAAGCCTTTGATATCCGGGTCACCAACTACCTCGTCAACGACTGGGCCTTGCGCGGCCGGCTGGTCGGCAAGGCGCGCGTGGACAAGGGCGTGCTCATCGTGCGCGTCGAGTCGCTGGACGTGCAACCCGTGGGCGCCTGCGAGGCGGGCAGCCGCGTCTGCGAGGTCGAATCGATGAGTTTATTGCTCTCGCAGGACGGTGAGAAGAACTTTTCCACACTCGCACAAAGCGACCCGATTGCCGTGAACGCCAATCTGCGGGAGGTCACGCGCTGGAGTCTGCCGCAGGAGCAGAAAGGTGTTGAAATCCGTATGCCGCTACCAGCGGCCTTCGACACCGACGGTGTTCGGCTCAAGCTGCAAATCAGCTCGGCGGGCGGATCGACCGTCTACCCCGAGCACGGCCCCTACCTCAACTTGCACCGTGCCCTGGCCAAGGCGCGCGGAGCCAGTGATCCTTGTGACCGCGTAAAGGGCGAGCTGGAACTGGTACGAGCGGGTTGCGGCGAACGCCTGCGCGGCGCAGCACTGCAAGACAAAGATGGCCTGCTGCTGGAAGCGCTCAAGACCGAAAATTTCGACACCGCGTCGCTGCTGCTGGCGGCCGGTGCCAGTGCCGACGCGCACAGCGTCGAAGATGCGGGCCGCACGGCCTTGGGCTACGCGGCGGCGAGTAACGACGTGGCGATGGTCGAGCGGCTGTTGGCGGCTGGCGCGCATGTCAACGCGCGAAAAACCAACGAGCAGGGGCAGATCGTGACCGCACTCACGCAAGCATTGCGCACGGACGCAGTGGACGCTGTCCGCCGCCTTCTGCAAGCCGGTGCTGAGCCATCGACCAACGATCCGACCGGCTGGACCCCGCTGCACGTAGCAGCGTATGAGAGTGCCACGGGATCGATTGGAGAACTCGTCTGCGCGGGCGCCGACATTAACGAGCGCACGCCAGCCTACCGGCAGCAGGCGGCACTGCAGACAGCTGTGCAGTTCGGCAGTGTCGCGACGGTGCAGGCCTTTGTGCGGCTGGGGGCGGACCGGTTGCTGAAAGATAACCAGGAGCAGACTGCCTGCGATTGGGCGAAGTTTTTCAAGCGCAACGCCGAGATCCAGGCTGCGGTCTGTGCGCAGTAAACGCGGTTGGCGGATGGGACGCGGGCGGCCGCCCTGCCGGCCTAAGCTTTTGGCTGGACCTCGACCACGCAGAAACTGGCCGCGTAGTCGGTCTCGTCGGTCACGCTGATGTGGGCATTAAGGTTTTGGGCCTCGAACCACTCTTTCAACACACCGTGCAGGACAATGGTCGGCGCGCCGCTGGGCAGCTTGGCCACTTCGCACAGCCGCCAGGTCATCGGCATGCGCATGCCCAGCCCCACAGCCTTGCTGAAGGCCTCCTTCGCGGAGAAACGGGTGGCCAGGTAGCGTATACCGCGCTCCGGCCAGCGGGCGGTGCGGGCCTTCCAAGTGGCGAATTCGCCTTCGCTGAGGATCTTCAATGCGAAGCGGTCGCCGTGTTTTTCCAGGCTGGCCTTGATGCGGCGCACGTCGCAAATATCGGTGCCTATGCCGTAGATCATGTGGAAATAGGCTCCGCGCCTCGGAGGGACGACCCAGCGATGCTCATACCAAGCAATCTAGATAGGCCTTGACGGTGGCGGTGTAACCCAGTTCCAGCGCATCGGCAATCAGCGCGTGACCTATGGAAACCTCGGCCAGGCCGGGTACGGCAAGCGCAAAGGCGGCAAGGTTGTCGCGATTCAGGTCGTGGCCGGCATTCACACCCAGGCCGGCGTCCAGTGCCGCTTGGGCTGCCTGGGCGAAGCGTCGCAATTGCACATCTTGATCAGGCGTGCCCCAGGCTGCCGCATAGGGCTCGGTGTAGAGCTCGATGCGGTCGGCGCCCACGGCTTTCACGGCAGGCATCGCGGCCACATCGGCATCCATGAACAAGCTGACGCGTAGGCCCAGCGCATGGGCCTGGTCAATCAGCGGTTTGAGGCGCATGGCGTCCTGCGGGAAGCTCCAACCATGGTCACTGGTGAACTGGCCTTCGGAATCGGGCACAAAGGTGACCTGGTGCACCGGCAGCTTGCGCGCCACGAGGTCGGCCACGCAGTCCATCAGGTTGTGGAAGGGATTGCCTTCAACGTTGTATTCGCGGTCCGGCCAGTCCTGCATCAGCGTGGCCAGTTCCACCACGTCGTCGGGGCGGATATGGCGCGCGTCCGGCCGGGGGTGTACGGTGATGCCCGCCGCGCCGGCTTGCAGGCACAACGTGGCCGCCTTCGTCACGCTGGGAATGCCCAGGTGGCGGGTATTGCGCAGGTGGGCGACCTTGTTGACGTTGACGGAGAGTTTGGTGCGGGGTGTGGGGGTCATATTGTTTGGCCGCCGGGCCGCCCCAAGGCAAAACGCGCCCCCTTGGGGGGCAGCGTAGTACACGAAGTGACAAGCGTGGGGGCCATGTTTAGAGCGATTGGATGTCCACCATCATCTGGCGGGTGCGCAGGGTTTTGACACCGCAATGGTAGTGCAGCAAGGCCCGCAGCTGGGGCTTGAGTTCGGTCGAGACTTCGGAGCAGGCACGCAGCGTAGTGGTGAAGGGTGCGTTGTCTGCCAGCGCCGTCTGGAGACCAGTCCACTGCGCGCCGCTGAGGCTGGCGCGGTCGTCGGCATGGGCTTGGCGCAGGCCGCCTTCAGGCACCAGGCAGTATGCGGTGTCAGGTTCCAGCGCCGCCAGCGTCATGGTCTGGGCATTCAACTGCGGTAACAGGCCGATTTCGCGCAGAAGCAGCAATTCGTAGGTGCGTAGCGCAGCCTGCAACGCTTCGCCATGTTCGCTGGCCAAGACGCACACGACATTGGCATACACGTCAAAGAGCCCAGGATGCGGGTCATCGCGCGCCAGCAGTGTCAGCAGTAATTCATTGAGGTAGTAGCCAGACAACAGCGCGTCACCGGTGGGCATCACATGGCCGCCCTGCCATTCGGCGCTCTTGAGTGTGCGGATTTCGGCGTCTCCACCAAAGGCCACATGCAGCATCTGCAGGGGCAGTAGAACAGGACGGAAACTGGAGCTGGGCCGCTTCGCGCCTTTGGCCACCAGCGCAATACGACCATAGTGCCGCGTGAAGACTTCCAGAATCAGGCTGGACTCACTCCAGTCGTAGCGGTGCAGCACATACGCGGGCTCATCAGAGATGCGTTTGGTCGCCACGGCTCAGCGGTGGAGCGTGGGGGCAGCAAATCCGCGCCGGGCCGCCACAAGCGGATTTAGCCCTCTCGGGGGGCAGCGACCCGCGCAGCGGCGGAGCGTGGGGGCAGCAAATCCGCGCCGGGCCGCCCCAAGCGGATTTAGCCCCCTCGGGGGGCAGCGACCCGCGCAGCGGCGGAGCGTGGGGGCCAGCATGTCACTCGTAGCCAAAGCTGCGCACCCGCGCTTCGTCATCTGCCCAGCCAGAGCGCACCTTGACCCACAACTCGATGAAGACCTTGGCGTCCGCCAACTTCTCCAGCTCGACCCGGGTCTCCATGCCGATGCGCTTGATGCGTTCACCCTTGTCACCAATCACCATGGCCTTGTGCGTGTCGCGCTCGACGACGATAGTGGCGGCAATGCGCAGCAGGCGCTTCTGCCCTTTGCGCTGGGGTGGCTCTTCTTCAAACTTGTCGATGACCACCGTGGACGTGTAGGGCAACTCGTCGCCGGTCAGGCGGAACAGTTTTTCGCGCACCAGTTCGCTGGCCAGAAACTTCTCGCTGCGGTCGGTCAGCTCATCTTCGGCATACCACCAGGCCTGCTCAGGCAGATACTTTTCGCAGATACCGAGCAGACGATCCACGTCCTTGGCATTCTTCGCGGACATGGGCACAAACTCGGCAAACTTGTGCTTGTCCTGCATGGTTTGCAGCCAGGGGGCGATGTCGCCACGGCGGTGGATGTTGTCGAGCTTGTTGGCGATCAGCAAGGTGGGGATATCCTTGCCCAGCAGGGCCAGCACGCGGGCATCGGCGGGTGTAAAACTACCGGCCTCGACCACAAACAGGATCAGGTCCACATCGGCTACGGCACCCTGCACGGTCTTGTTCAGCGACTTGTTCAGCGCGTTGGCGTGTAGCGTCTGGAAACCCGGGGTGTCGACAAACACGAACTGCGTAGCACCGCGTGTGTGCATGCCGGTGATGCGGTGGCGGGTGGTCTGGGCTTTGCGCGACGTGATGCTGATTTTTTGGCCCACCAGCGCGTTGAGCAGCGTGGATTTGCCGACGTTGGGTTTGCCGACGATGGCGACCAGACCGCAGCGTTGGTCGCCATCGGCCGCCGAGCCGGGCTGGGCCAGCTTGGGTGTGCTTTTGAGTAGACCTTCGAGCATACTGTCCAGGTCCGGCTGCACGTCATTTACGTCGCTAGCCCCCGTGGACTGTGCGTCCGTTGCCATATTTTTTGTAGTAATTTTCTTGGGTGTCATGGTTTGACCTTTGCCTTGATGGTGAGCAGCATCGCGGCAGCTGCGGCCTGTTCGCCCGATCGGCGGGAGCCACCTATGCCCCGTTCGGACAGGCGCAGCTCTGGGATTTCACACTCCACATCGAAGCTCTGTTTGTGCGCCGCACCGATGGTGGCCACCACCTTGTACAGCGGCAGCTTCATTTTGCGGCCCTGCAGCCACTCTTGCAACTCGGTTTTGGGGTCTTTGCCAATGGCGTCCATGCCAGGGTTGATCTCAACCTCTTTGAACAGCCTGTGCACCAGCGCCTGCGCGGCCGCGAAGCCGGCGTCGAGGTAGACCGCGCCAATGATGGCTTCCAGCGTGTCGGCCAGGATCGAAGGCCGTTTCTGACCGCCGGAACGGACCTCGCCCTCCCCTAACCGCATGACATCCGGCAGACCCAGGCCGACGGCTAACTGGTGCAGCGTATCCTGCTTGACGAGGTTGGCACGCACGCGCGACAGATCGCCTTCAGGCAGATTACCCAGGCGGGTGTACAAAAGATCGGAGACGGCCAGATTTAACACCGAGTCGCCCAGGAATTCCAGGCGCTCGTAATGGTCTGCGGAGAAGCTGCGGTGTGTCAGTGCCTGGGTCAGCAGGGCAGCATTGGAAAATTCGTGTTGCAGACGGCGCTGCAACTCCAGTAAACCAGATGCCACGCTATTTGGAGCGGCCGGCGTATTTGAGCGTCAGCCAGGCGGGACCTGTCAGGTGGATTTCACGTTCGTACTTGAAGCTGACCACGACCTTATCCCCCTCTTTGGTGATTTCTAGATCTTTGCCGCTGATGGCTTTGAAGTCGTCAATAGCTTGCATGCGATCGAAAGCAGCTCGTATTTCTGCCACTGAACTGCCTTCAGCCGCTCTCTTAGCAGCTTTGTTGATGGCTTGATACTCTACGAAGGTTGGGAACACTTGGGCCGCCACTACACCAGTAACGGCTAACACCACCCCAACAAAAACCAACCCGAAAAAGGTAATACCACGCTGCTTGGATCTGCTTTGCACTGTCATATTGTTCCTTTCAATCAAACGAACCAAACCGTTTGGGATTGCTGAAATTCATCCAAATAAAGAAGGCTTTGCCGACGATATTTTTTTCCGGCACAAAGCCCCAATAGCGGGAATCCTGCGAATTATCACGGTTGTCACCCATCATGAAATAGTGGCCTTCCGGCACCTTGCAGCGCACACCTTCGACCGAGTACAGGCAGGCGTCTCGACCCGAAAAATTTTCGACGCCTGCGACAAAGGCAGGGCGCTCGTCGTCGTTGAGCAGTCGGTGTTTTTTGTCACCCAGCGACTCTTCAAACTGCTTGAAGTAGCGCATCGCATCCTCGTCAAAAAATTCTGTAGTGCCGGCAGTGGGAACCACTTGGCCGTTGATGGTCAGGCGCTTGTTGATGTATTCCACGGTGTCGCCCGGCAGGCCGACCACGCGCTTGATGTAGTCCAAGCTGGGCTTGGGCGGATACCTGAACACCATGACGTCACCGCGTTTGGGCGGCGTGCCGTCGGTGATCTTGGTGTTCAGCACCGGCAGGCGCAGGCCATAAGTGAATTTGTTAACCAGGATCAAATCGCCAACCAGCAGAGTTGGAATCATCGACCCCGAAGGAATCTTGAACGGTTCGACTAGAAACGAGCGCAGGAAGAACACGGCAATAATGACCGGGAACAAGCCGGCGGTCCAATCCAGCCACCAGGGCTGCATCAGTATCCGGTTTTTGGCTTCGGCAATGTCACCATCAATCTGCTTGATGCCCATTTTGCCCAGATCTTCGCGTCGCTTGGCGTCGGACGCTTCCAACACGGCGGCGGCGTTCAGTCGCTGTGGCAAGAAGTAGAAGCGTTCAGCCAGCCAGTAAGCCCCAGTGACTACAGTGGCGACGAACAGCAGCAAGGCGAAGTTGCCTTCTACATAGCCAAAATACCAAGATGCGGCATACGCCACAAATGCCGCCAGAACGGCCGAAGTCAGCGCCTGCATCAGTCTTCCACCTGCAAAATAGCCAGGAATGCCTCTTGTGGCACTTCCACAGATCCAACTTGCTTCATACGTTTCTTGCCTGCTTTTTGTTTCTCAAGGAGCTTCTTTTTACGTGAAATATCGCCGCCATAGCACTTGGCGAGCACGTTTTTGCGAAGGGCTTTGATTGTCTCACGGGCGATGATGTTAGCCCCGATGGCGGCCTGGATCGCGACGTCATACATCTGACGCGAAATGATTTCGCGCATTTTGGCCACCACGGCCCGGCCGCGGTACTGGCTTTGCGCACGGTGCAACATGATGGACAGCGCGTCGACCTTTTCACCGTTCAGCAGGATATCGACCTTGACGACATCGGCTGCGCGGTATTCCTTGAACTCATAGTCCATCGAGGCGTAACCCCGGCTGACACTCTTAAGCTTGTCAAAGAAGTCCAGCACGATCTCGGCCAGCGGCAGTTCATAGGTCAGCACGACCTGGCGGCCCTTGTAGGCCATGTTCATCTGCACGCCACGCTTCTGGTTGGCCAGCGTCATGACCACGCCCACATATTCCTGTGGCATGTAGAGGTGCATGGTGACGATGGGTTCACGGATCTCGGCCATTTTGCCCACGTCGGGCATCTTGGACGGGTTCTCCACCATGATGACCTCGCCATCGTTCTTCATGACCTGGTAGACCACGCTGGGTGCGGTCGTGATCAGGTCTTGGTCAAATTCGCGCTCCAGGCGCTCCTGGACGATCTCCATGTGCAGCAAGCCCAGGAAGCCGCAGCGAAAGCCAAAGCCCAGCGCTTGCGACACTTCGGGTTCGTAGTGCAGCGATGCATCGTTGAGCTTGAGCTTTTCCAAGGCGTCGCGCAACGAATCGTATTCGCTGGCTTCGGTCGGGTACAGGCCAGCAAACACCTGCGGCTGAATTTCCTTGAAACCGGAAAGCGCCTCCGTAGCGGTCAGTGCCGCGCCACCACTACCGGCTTTGATCAGTGTCACGGTGTCGCCGACCTTAGCGGCCTGCAACTCCTTGATACCGGCAATGATGTAGCCCACCTCTCCCGCTTCCAACGACTGGCGCGGCTGGTTGGCGGGTGTGAAGACGCCGAGGCTGTCGGCGTTGTACATCGCGCCGGACGCCATCATCTTGATACGTTCACCCTTGGCCAGTCGGCCATCGACCACACGCACCAGCATCACGACGCCAACATAAGGGTCGAACCAGCTGTCGATAATCATGGCGCGCAACGGGCCGTCGGGGTTGCCCTTGGGCGCCGGCACCTTGGCGACGATCATTTCCAAAATCTCGTCGATACCCAGACCGGTTTTGGCGGAGCAGACAATTGCGTCGGTCGCGTCAATACCGATCACATCTTCAATTTCGCTGCGCGCGTTGTCCGGGTCGGCGTTGGGCAGATCAATCTTGTTCAACACCGGAAGCACTTCCACATTGAGATCCAGTGCGGTGTAGCAGTTGGCGACTGTCTGCGCTTCAACACCCTGGCTGGCATCCACCACCAACAGCGCGCCTTCGCATGCGGACAGCGAACGGCTCACTTCATACGAAAAGTCCACATGGCCTGGCGTGTCGATCAGGTTGAGGTTGTAGACCTGCCCATCTTTGGCTTTGTATTGCAGTGCGGCCGTCTGCGCCTTGATGGTTATCCCACGCTCTTTTTCGATATCCATCGAGTCAAGAACCTGCGCTTCCATGTCACGTGCTTCAAGCCCACCGCAGCGCTGAATCAATCGATCCGCGAGTGTGGATTTGCCGTGATCAATGTGCGCAATGATCGAAAAATTTCTGATGTGATTCATCAACGAAAACGCTTAAGTGGTTGAATTAATTTGATTCGGGCAAGAAAAAAGGGCGCGTCGGATATTGACGCGCCCTGAACCAACAATCATTGGCAACTGCGAAGGTTGGAGCTTCATTGTAGGCAAAAAGCCCTGAAAGCAAAGCCCCAAAAACACCACTCGGGTGCCGTTGCGACTCAACAACAGTTATTTTATTCACAGCTTATCAACAATTCGATGGAGGAAGTTCTGTACAACTTGTGGGTGATCTGTGGATCAGCTGTGGGGGACTCGATGTCATCCCATATGATGGATTTTTAAGAATCCATATACCCAGAAAGCGCTTTGCGGAGCCTGTATTCTAACCAATATTCTGAGGAATCGAAAAAGTTAGTATCCGCAAACATGTTGGACCTTACTTTTGCCCAACAGAAAAAATCTACAGTTCAACGTGAAAACAACCCCAAAACCTAGCAGGCTTAGGGGTTGTTCTACGGCTCCGGCTGTTAGCGGGCGGGCTTGATGATGACAAACTGCGCCAGCTCGCCACGGCGAATCAGCACCGGCAAGGGCTTGGTCTTGTCATGCTTGGCAAGCGCTGCCTCAAATTCCTTGACGGATGCAACATCAGTGTTGGCGAGCGCCAGGATGACGTCGCCTTCGCGCAAACCGGCGCGGGCAGCAGCATCTGCGGCACTTTCAATTTTTACCCCACCTTTGATCTTGAGTTCCTTCTTCTGCGCGTCTGTCAGTTCACTGACTGCAAGTCCGACGGCCTGTCCTGCAGCGGAAGCCTTGGGCTTCTCTTCGCGGGAAGATGCCTTGACGGCAGGCTTGTCCGCTTCCACTTCGGCAATGGTGATACCTAAATCTTTGGACGCGCCGCGACGGAACACGGTAATCGTGCTTTTGGTGCCGGGCTTGGTTCCCCCCACCAAACGGGGCAGGTCGGTGGACTTTTCGATGGCCTTGCCTTCAAAGCGGGTGATGATGTCGCCCGCCTCAATGCCAGCCTTCTCCGCAGGCGAACCGGGCTCCACGCCGCGTACCATGGCGCCAACGGACTTTCCCAAGCCCAAGGATTCGGCAACGTCTTTGCTGACCTGCTCTATCTGAACGCCAATACGGCCCCGAGAGACGCGGCCCGAACTGCGTAACTGATCACTGACCCGCACCGCTTCGTCCATGGGAATGGAAAAGGAGATACCCATGTATCCGCCGGAGCGCGAGTAAATCTGGCTATTGATGCCCACCACCTCACCGCGCATATTGATCAACGGCCCACCAGAATTGCCAGGGTTGATGGCCACGTCAGTTTGGATCAACGGCAGCAAATCGCCAGTATCACGCTGCTTGGCACTCACGATGCCGGCAGTGACGGTATTCTCCAGGCCGAACGGCGACCCTATCGCCAAGACCCATTCACCGACCCGCAGCCGGCTGACGTCACCCACTTTGACAGCGGGCAATCCGGTTGCTTCGATCTTCACAACCGCGACGTCGCTTTTCTTATCGGCGCCAACGATCTTGGCTTTGAATTCGCGCTTGTCGGTCAGAGTCACCAGCACTTCATCGGCACCATCCACCACATGGGCATTGGTCATGATGTAACCGTCCGCTGTCAGGATAAAGCCGGAACCGACACCACGGGGTTGCTCCTCTTCCTGCTGGGGCCGGTTTTGCCGAGGAGCAGCCCTGGGGTTTCCAGGCGCCGGGATACCAAAGCGCCGGAAGAATTCCAGCATGTCTTCTTCACCCGGACCACCTTGCTGGGAACGGGCAGCAACTTTTTCCATCGTGCGAATGTTGACGACCGAAGGCCCGACTTGGTCCACCAAATCGGTGAAGTCCGGCAAAGCGCGCGTCTGCGCCATGGCAGGCTGTAACGGTGCAGTTGCCACGAAAGCACCAGCGGAAAGGGTCAACGCGACCAAAAAAGTGTGCAACGTCTTGTGCATAGAAATCTTCATCGGATATTCTTCCATTCAAAAAAACAGTACTGTCATAGAGTGCGCAACGCAGGGCGCGTTCCCCAGGCGACGCTATTTTTTTCGTTCGAGGGATTGCGCGAATGCGCTCAGGGTGCTCAGCGGTACTTCACCGACTACGGTCGCCCACCAGGTGTCGATGCGCCGCGTCACGGTATGGGTGGCGCCGCCCATATCGGTAGCGCCCTCGCGTGCGTGGCGGCGGCCGTCGAAGGCCTCGACAAAGAGCGAGACAGTGGCCACGCCATCAGAGAATACCCACTGCATGGTGTTCTGCGCATTGCCTTGCGCTCCAGGCGGCTGCACCACCGCAGGACGCTGATAGCAACCCATGGGCTTAAACCCTTCCACCAGTTTTTGTAGCGCCCAGCCCTGGGCGTCAGCGGTAGTTTTCTGCAAATCAGGGCGCACGACCCGATAGCCATCCGTGTTGCCAGAGCGGGAAAGCTTGGCTACGTTAATCGCAGCGCCCAACTGCAGTTCCGAAAACGCCGACTGCTCCAGTATCTTGCCGTTCAAGTCCAGCGTCTGCAGCTGGATGATGAGGCCTGTTTTTTTCTCATTCCACACCCTGTAGCCATAGCGCAACTGGTCCTTGGGTACCAGCTGAAAGATTTCCGTATCAAAGCCAGCAATGCGCTCACTGCCCAAAGCTTTCAGTTGATACAACTCGCCAAGGGACGAGTCACTGGATTTGAGCAGATTGGGGAACAGACCCAAGGATTCGCGCACCTCGGCCACCGCAATGCGGGTTTGGGGAAAAAAGGTGACTACCTGGTCGTTGTGCCGAAAGATGGCTCTGGGCGTGCCACTCAGGGACTCCACTCGCTCCATTTGCTGCGCGCCATCGCACACATGCCAGATGCGCGCGCTCGCCATGCCCGCGCTGGAAGAAACGACGAAGGTGCCCGTATAGACACTCTGCCGCGCGGCCTGGTGTACCCGCATCAGCCACGCATTCAGCGCGGCATCGGCGCTGGCCGACTGCGCCAACGCTTGGCCTTGAAACCACAGTCCGCACAGAACCAGCACCAGGCCGGTCCAGCCAACCCTGGCTCGCCTCATCGAATGGGCCCTTCATAGGTAGCATTACGCAAAAAGCCTGCAGGCACCTGCAATGCAGAATGACCCCCCAGCTGGCGGTGCGCGGCCATCAATTCGTCCAGGCGGGGATCGCGCAGCATGGCGCCGCCAGCGCTGTCGGCGGCCACCAGCGTGCTATCTGCAGCACGGGAACTAGCAATAGTTTGGGCCGCGATCTGTGCTTCGCCGCGCAGGCCCGTTTGTGTCCAGAGATTCATGCCGACAACACCGATCAGTGCAAACCCGGCCACACCCGCCAGCATCTTCCACCGGAACACAGAGGCATTCGCACTCGACAGGTTCTTAGCGAATACGGGAGCTTGGCCTACTTCGGCAACTCTCGGACGAACTGGTTCCTGGGCCAGCCTCTGCTCCAAGCGTTGCAAAAAGGCGTGATCGTCCCCGGACGGTGCCAGCTCGGAACTGCGCAGCACGTCACCAATCACATGGTAGGCATGCCAGGTCTGCATCGCTTCGCCATCAGCCAACAACGCGTCTAAAGCTCGCGCAGACTCGCCATCCGGCCCATGGCCATCGACCAGATCACAGACACGCTCCTTGGCTATCAAATTCATCTTTTCCATGTGCAACCCTCTGCCACCGTTACCACCGTTTACCTGTTTGTTTGTCCAATAGCGGACGAATCCGCGCGGAAATCGCTTCGCGGGCGCGGAAGATTCGCGAACGCACCGTACCCACAGGGCAATTCATGGCGGCGGCGATTTCTTCGTAGCTCAAGCCTTCGATCTCTCTCAGCACGACAGCCTGTCGCAAATCGTCCGGCAAGTCGTCCATGGCGGCATTGACCATGGCAGCAATTTCCTTGGCAGCCAGAATGGATTCCGGTCCGTCATCGGCTATTGGTTCATTTTTCTTCCAGGAAGTTTCATCGTCGTCGTCATTTGCCAGAAAACTCTCCGACACGGTGGGATCGTGCTTGAGTTCCAGCAAGAACTTCTTGGCCGTATTGACAGCGATACGGTACAGCCAGGTATAGAACTGTGCATCACCCCGGAACTGGTGCAAGGCCCGGTAGGCTCGGATGAAGGTCTCCTGGCAGATATCCTCCACCAGGTCCACATCGCGCACCATGCGGCCGATCAGGCGCTGGATGCGGCGTTGGTACTTCAGCACCAGAAGGCCGTAGGCACGCTGATCCCCTGCTACTGTTCGCTGGACCAATACGGCATCACTGTCTTGCGGGGTAGCTGGCAGTTCTTCGCTCATGCGGGCTCTCCGCCCGCGCCAGGGCCAGCTGTTGTGGGTGTGTTGCCAGATTCAGCTTGGCTAGACACCAACGCACGTCGCAGCGGTCGCCAGTTTCCGTCGGCGGGGGCCGTTTCCAGCCACAAGAAAACAGCCGAATGCGCCTGTGCGGCTATGCGCACCAATACGACACTCTGAAAATCCATCAACAAGGCAACCCTGCACGCGGGGTTGGCAGGAAAGCCGGACCAGTACCAGTGCTGCCCATCCCAGCGCAAGCTACCTTGGGGGGACCGTCTCCACCCCCGCAACGCCACGACGGTTGCAACACAGATGGCCAACGCCATGACCCCGCTGCGTGCGTCCAGCGGAGCCTGCTCGCGCGCGAAAACCAACAGGGTTACGCCAGCCAGCAAGCCCAAACAGACGATGAGCCGTAGCTGCCAGCGCGAGCGTTTGACGGAAAAATTGACCGCGGGGGCCCGGTGCATGGAGTCTGACTTGGGCCCGAATGCCTAAACGCGTTTGAACACCAGCGAACCGTTGGTTCCGCCGAAGCCAAAGTTGTTTTTGACCGCAACATCAATGCGCAAGTCGCGGGCGATGTTGGCGCAATAGTCCAGGTCGCACTCGGGGTCTTGGTTGAAGATGTTGATCGTCGGGGGGCTCTTTTGGTGGTGCACAGCCAGAATCGTGAACACCGACTCCAATCCGCCCGCACCGCCCAGCAAATGGCCGGTCATGGACTTGGTGGAGTTGACGACGATCTTCTTGGCATGGTCGCCCAGCGCCGCCTTGATCGCATTGGATTCGTTCAGGTCGCCCAACGGCGTCGAGGTGCCATGGGCATTTAAATAGTCGACTTGGTCCGCGTTGACGCCAGCATTACGCAGAGCGCCCAGCATTGCGCGCCGGGGGCCATCCATATTGGGTGCGGTCATGTGGCCGGCGTCGGCACTCATGCCGAAACCTGCCAATTCTGCGTAGATCCTGGCACCGCGGGCTACTGCATGTTCATACTCTTCTAGCACGACTACGCCTGCACCCTCGCCAAGCACAAAACCGTCGCGGTCCTTGTCCCAGGGGCGTGAGGCGGTAGCAGGGTCGTCGTTGCGTGTACTCAAAGCCCGCATGGCCGCAAAGCCGCCAATGCCCAACGGCGATACAGTGGCTTCGGAACCACCTGCAACCATGACGTCGGCATCACCGTACTCGATCATGCGGCCGGCCTCACCGATGCAATGCAAACCGGTGGTGCATGCGGTCACGATGGCAATGTTGGGACCCTTGAATCCGTACTTCATGGACACGTGGCCGGCCGTCATGTTGATGATGGTGGCGGGCACAAAAAACGGAGAGATCCGGCGTGCGCCACGATTCGTGAGTTCGGTGTGCATGGTCTCGATCAGAGGCAAGCCTCCGATACCGGAGCCGATCACGCAACCGATACGCGTGGCTTCCTCCTCGCCCAGCGCGTCGCCCGTGGGCAGCCCCGCATCGACAACGGCCTGCATGGCTGCAGCAATGCCGTAATGGATGAAGGTGTCCATGGTTCGCGCTTCCTTCGCGCTGATGTAGGGTTCGAGGTCGAAATTGCGAACCTCGCCGGCAATCTTGCAGGAGAAGGTGGACGCATCAAAACGACTGATCAAATCGATGCCGGACTTGCCAGCAAGCACATTGGTCCATGCCTCGTTCACCGTATTACCTACGGGACTGACACAACCCAAACCAGTGACAACAACGCGACGACGGGACATAGCAATCAGTTTTCAGCTTTGGTCAAAAAAAGGCCGATCAAGTCGGCCATGTTCCGGATCGGCAGCACCGCAGCGACTGCTGCGGATATGTGCCCCGAACCGCGCAGCACCGAGGTGCCGCGAAAGCCTGATCAGGCTTTCTTGTGCGTAGTTGCGTAGTCGACAGCGTTTTGCACGGTCGTGATCTTCTCTGCGTCTTCATCGGGAATTTCAATTCCGAACTCGTCTTCCAACGCCATCACCAATTCAACGGTGTCCAGGGAGTCTGCACCCAGATCGGCCACAAAGGCTTTTTCGTTGGTAACTTGGGACTCTTCCACACCGAGTTGTTCGGCAATAATTTTTTTGACGCGGACTTCGATATCACTCATGGCTTCCCTCTAAGGGTTGTAAAAGAATCCGTAATTTTACCCGGGCTTAGAGTCTCAACTCCAAACGGGTCGCCGAACGGACAAATCGGCTGAACTTCTACTTTTGGCAATTACATGTACATGCCGCCGTTGACGTGCAACTCCTGGCCCGTCACGTAGGCTGCTAACGGGGACGCCAAGTATGCAACAGCATGGGCCACATCGGAAGGTTTGCCCAAATGGCCCAGCGGAATCTGTGTCAGCAGCGCCTTTTGCTGCTCTTCCTGCAAGCTGGCAGTCATATCGGTCTCAATAAAGCCCGGTGCAACGCAATTGACCGTGATGTTGCGCGAACCCAGCTCGCGGGCCAGTGCGCGGGTCATGCCGGCCACGCCGGCCTTGGCGGCAGCATAATTGGCCTGGCCGGGGTTGCCCGACGCGCCCACCACCGAGGTGATGTTGACGATGCGGCCATAGCGCTGTTTCATCATGGTGCGCATCACCGCGCGGCTCATGCGGAACACGCCCTTCAAGTTGGCCTCCAGCACGGCATCCCACTCATCGTCCTTCATGCGCATGGCCAGGTTGTCGCGGGTGATGCCGGCATTGTTGACCAGCACTTGCAGGCCACCATACTCTTTGACCAGCGCATCCACCAAGGCCTCGCCTGCGGCTCCATTGGTCACGTCCAACGTCCGGCCTGTACATCCAGGGAAGGCGGCCAAGACATCGGCAATCTTGGCGGCACCGGCATCGGTCGTGGCCGTGCCGATGACCTTGACGCCTTTACGGGCCAATTCCAGCGCAATAGCAGCACCAATGCCTCTCGACGCGCCCGTCACCAGGGCCACCTGGCCTTCAAATTTCACTTCAGTCATACCAGGGCACCCTTTAACGCTTCTTTTACATCTTGTACTGTGGTGGGATCGAACATCGCCAGCCCTGTCAGTTCGGCATCGATACGCTTGGCCATACCGGCCAGCACCTTGCCGGGGCCACATTCCACGAGTGTAGTCACCCCGCGTGCCTTGATGGCCTGCACGCACTCTACCCAGCGCACTGGGCCAAAGGCCTGGCGGTACAAGGCGTCCCGGACCCGGTCCAGGTCGGTTTCCACGGCTACATCAATATTGTTGACCAGGGCGATCTGGGGCGCGGCGATGTCCAGCGTGGCCAGATGGGCCTTCAGCTTTTCGGCTGCCGGTTTCATCAGGCTGGAGTGGAACGGTGCGGATACTGGCAAGGGCAATGCCCGCTTGGCACCGTTGGCCTTGAGCACTTCGCATGCTTTCTCGACCGCAGCCTTGCTACCGGCAATGACGGTCTGGGCCGGGTCATTGAAATTGACGGCCTCCACGATCTCTGTAGAACCCGCCCCAAAGGACTGCGTCACTTCCAGGCAGCCAGCCTTTACCTTGGTGGCGTCCATGCCCAAAATAGCGGCCATGGCGCCCACTCCCACTGGAACGGCCTCTTGCATGGCCTGTGCACGCAGACGCACCAGCGGCGCGGCCTGCTGCAAGGTCAATGCCCCGGCAGCGACCAGCGCCGTGTACTCGCCCAGCGAATGGCCGGCAACCGCCGACGGAGCGACACCCACTTCCGCCATCCAGACCCGGTAGGCCGCCACACCGGCGACCAACATCACGGGTTGGGTGTTGGTTGTCAGCGCCAACGCATCCTTGGGGCCTTCTTGGATCAGCTTGGCAATATCTTCACCCAGCGCGTCGGACGCTTCCTGCAGCGTCTGCGCGACGATGGCGTTGTCACCCCAAGCATCCAGCATGCCCACCGACTGCGAGCCCTGTCCGGGAAATACAAATGCAAAATTCTTCATATTGAAAATAGTCAAATGTGCCTCTAGCCCTCGCGGAAAGCGCGTAAGCCGCTATAAAATCAGGAGCACTGCACCCCATGTGAAACCACCGCCCACTCCCTCCAGCAGCAGGGTCTGGCCGGGCTTGACCTGGCCGGAGCGCACGCCAGCGTCCAGCGCCAGCGGAATCGAGGCGGCCGACGTATTGCCGTGCTGATCTACCGTGACCACGACTTTGTCCATGGACAGCTTCAGCTTGCGCGCCGTGCTTTGCATGATGCGAATGTTCGCCTGGTGCGGCACCAGCCAATCGATATCGGCCTCGGTCAAGTTGGCCTTGGCCAGCGTGGCACGGGCCGCGCTTTCCAACACGCCAACAGCGAGCTTGAACACCGCCTGGCCATCCATCTTCAACAGCGGGTCCCCAAGGATGGCGCCGCCCGACACATGACCGGGCACACACAGAATGCCAACGTGCTTGCCATCGGCGTGCAAATCGCTGGACAAAATGCCAGGTGTTTCAGACGCTTCCAGCACAACGGCGCCCGCGCCATCACCAAACAGCACACAGGTGGTGCGGTCGTTGAAATCGAGAAGGCGGGAAAAAACTTCAGCCCCAACGACCAGCGCGCATTTGGCGGCGCCAGTCTTGACCATGGCGTCGGCGACGGTCAGTGCATAGACAAAACCGCTGCAAACGGCTTGCACATCAAATGCGGCGCAACCATTGGCACCTAACTTGTTTTGCAGGATGCAGGCGGTCGACGGGAACACCATGTCGGGCGTCGACGTGGCGACGATGATCAGGTCAACGTCCCGTGCACTGCGACCTGCAGCCTGCAGCGCCTGCTTGGCAGCCTCCAGGCCGAGATCGCTGCTGAACACGCCATCCGCCACGAAATGCCGGGCGCGAATGCCAGTACGCTCTACGATCCACTCGTCCGACGTTTCCACGCCCTTGGCCGCAAGCTCGGCCACCAAATCGGCATTTGCCAGCCTGCGCGGGGGCAAAAAGCTGCCCGTGCCAGTTATTCGCGAATATTTCATGTGTGGGTTGATGACACCCGGTCAGGTTTTAGGTGGCGCTTTCAACCGCCGCCAACAAAGGCGCTGCGTGCGCGATGCGGGCCTGAACTCGGTCAAGCAAGTTGTTTCGGGCTGCATCATACGCCCGGTTTAACGCGAACCCAAAACCCAGCGCGTCTGCGGAGCCATGGCTCTTGAATACCAAACCCCGAAGACCCAAAAGTGCTGCGCCGTTGTAGCGCCGGTGATCAACTCGCGCTTTGAGCGCATTTAATACTGAGTAAGCTGCAATTGCAGCCATTTTAGTGAATATATTGCGAGAAAACTCGGCTTTCAGGAAATTCCCGATCATGCCCGCCAAGCCCTCGCTGGCTTTCAACGCCACGTTGCCAACAAATCCGTCACACACGACCAAGTCGACTGTGCCCTTGAAAATGTCATTCCCCTCGACGTTACCGAAAAAGTTCAAATCGCCCGCTTTGGACGCAGAACGCAACAGTTCGCCGGCCTTTTTAATGGTTTCATTACCTTTAATGATCTCTTCGCCGATATTGAGTAAGCCCACGGTCGGCGATACTTTGTTGTTCAGTACGGAAACCAGAGCGGAGCCCATCACCGCGAATTGCAACAGATGCTCGGCCTCACAGTCCACATTGGCTCCCAGATCCAGTACGGTAGTGGCACCGCCAGTTGCATTCGGAAGCTGTGCAGCAATAGCGGGACGCTCAATGCCATCAAGGGTTTTGAGAATATAGCGGGAGATAGCCATTAAGGCGGCTGTGTTGCCGGCAGATACTGCTGCTTGTGCCTTGCCGTCCTTTACTTGCTGGATGGCAACCCGCATGGACGAGTCCTTTTTGCGGCGCAGCGCAATTTCCAGCGGATCATCCATCATCACAACCTCACTGGCAGCCACAATGGTGGCGCGGGGATGCGAAAATCCGGCCAACCGGTCCGCCAAACCGACTAATAGCAGCGCAGCATCCGGGTGCTGCTCCAGAAATTGCGTACAGGCGGGCAGTGTGACCTGAGGGCCGTGGTCGCCTCCCATGCAGTCAACAGCGATTGTGATCATGGGGTAAGCGCCCGAAAAGAGTGGAGATCAAGCATCGGCAGCAGGGCCAAAAATGACAAAAGCCCGACGCTACAGGATGTGTAGCTCCGGGCTTTGGCTGAAAAACCTGGGTCAGGCTTCAGATTTGGTCTTCAACACCTTGCGGCCACGGTAAAAACCGGTGGGGCTGATGTGGTGGCGCAGGTGGGTTTCACCAGTGGTGGATTCAACTGCAATACCTGGAACAACCAGGGCATTGTGCGAACGGTGCATACCGCGCTTGGAAGGCGACTTTTTGTTTTGTTGGACGGCCATGACTAGGCTCCTGAGCTGGGGTGCTGCGCCATGCTCAACGCAAAATGCAACACTGGGGGTTAGTAAAAAACGCGGCAGATTTCACACGCGAAGCCTAAGATTATAGCCCAAAGCGGCAACTGGGGCTAGGGCTTCTTTTTGAGTTGCTGCAGAACAGCGAAAGGATTGGGCTTTTCCTGCGCTTCTTCGGCGAAATCCGGGTCTGCCACCTGCAGCTTCACGGCTCCGGGACACACTTCGTGCTTGGGGACCACGGGCAAGGCCATCAGCAATTCGTCTTCCACCAGCTCCAGCAAGTTGAAGTCACGGCTCAGCACCAGCACGTCTTCCTCGGATTCTTCGTCCTCCACGGCTGCAACCTCCTCGCTGGCCACAAAACGGAATTCCCGTTCGAATGCCACCGGCACATCCACAGGACCCAGGCAACGCTGGCAGGTCTGCGGCAGCGCCACCTGCGCGCTCAAACTCAGCCAGATCTGCTCACTGGTAGCGCCGTTGGGGCGTGTCATGCCCGCTGCGATAAAACGCACCGGGTTTTGCGCACCCCCACCTTGCGCCTCCTCCAACAGACGGTCAAAACGGCCCAGGTCTTCGCTGACCTGGAGGCTGCCGCCGGCCGTGGCAAAGGCCTCGATATTCAGGTGCCGGGCATCGTAGTCGTGTTTCATGCGCGCAGTGTAAGAGAATCGGGCCATGCCAGACATTTCCAACAGAAAACTCATACTCGGATCCACGTCGGTCTACCGGCGCGAATTGCTGGGCCGCCTGAACCTGCCTTTTTCCGTGGAATCCCCCCACGTCGATGAAACCCCGCTACCCGGAGAACTTCCGCCCGATCTGGCCCAGCGGCTGGCACTGGCCAAGGCCCAGGCTGTCGCACAGCGTTTCCCCGACTGCGTGGTGATCGGTTCGGACCAGGTCGCGGACCTGGACGGCCAGCCCTTGGGCAAACCCGGCACGCACGAACGGGCCACGCTGCAACTGCGCCAGATGCGCGGCAAGACGGTGGTCTTTCAGACGGCCGTGGCTGTGGTGTGTCTGGAGACGGGTTTCAGCCAGCAGTCGCTGGCTCCGGTACGGGTTCAGTTCCGCGCGCTGGAGGACACCGAAATCGAGAATTACCTGCGGCTGGAGCAACCGTATGACTGCGCCGGCAGCGCCAAGAG
Source organism: Rhodoferax sp. ZS1R8 (assembly GCF_056521325.1). Lineage (NCBI taxonomy): Bacteria > Pseudomonadati > Pseudomonadota > Betaproteobacteria > Burkholderiales > Comamonadaceae > Rhodoferax > Rhodoferax sp. ZS1R8. Next base: position 223,242 of record NZ_JBWMBA010000003.1, read on the forward strand.
TGAAGGGCTCGGTATTGCATTACTAGACGCCATTGACAGCGACGATCCCACGGCCTTGGTCGGCTTGCCGCTGATTCGCACCAGCCGCATGTTGCGCGCTGCCGGCATTGCCTTGTTGACCGGCCCGCGGACGCTGGTATGACGCCGGGCACGCTCTACCTGGTGCCGGCCCCGCTGGACTTTGGCTGCGACAGCCAGGTGGCACTGAACCGCAGCATGCCGGCGGGAACGCTGGAAGTGGCTGCAAGTCTGAAGCACTGGATTTGTGAAAACGCCAAGTCCACGCGTGCTTACCTGAAGCGCATCGCCGAGACCCACCCCCTGTGCCAGCCGCTACAAGCCATGCAATTGCAGGAGCTGCCGCACGAGGTCCACAAAAAAGGCGATCACCAGGGCCACTTTGACGCGCGCTACCTGCTGCAAGCTGCGGTACAGGGCGAAGACATGGGCTTGGTCAGCGAAGCCGGCATGCCCGCCATTGCCGACCCAGGCTCCTCCGTCGTGCGTGCCGCACACGAATTGGGCGTACGGGTGGTGCCGCTGGTTGGCCCGGTGTCACTGCTGCTGGCCTTGGCGGCCAGCGGCCTTAGTGGGCAAAACTTTGCGTTTGTGGGCTATCTGCCCAATACACCACCAGAGCGGAGCCAGCGCATACGCGAGCTGGAATCCCTGGCGCTGAAGACTGGTCAAACACAGATATTCATTGAAACGCCCTACCGCAACCAGGCTATGCAGCAGGCACTGTTGCAAACCCTGCAGCACAACACCCGCCTGGCAACGGCCAGCGGGCTGACTTTGGACGGGGCCCAGTGCTACAGCGACTTGGCCAAGAACTGGAAACACAAGCCCTGGACCCTGGCGAATACCGTCCCTACGGTGTTTGCCATCGGCCGCTAAATACAGCCAGGGTTTGCTCAGCGCAGCGCAGGCAAAACCCGCATCGCCTTCACGCTGCTCTCACCAATGGCGGCACCAAAGCGTTTGACCAGGCGTTCGGCCACATTGTCCTTGCGGGTGTAGTCAATCAATTCCTCGGCCTTGACCACTTCACGGGCTACAAAGTCCAGGTTGCCCAGTTGGTCGGCCAAGCCCATATCGATGGCCTGCTGACCAGTCCAGAACAAGCCACTGAAGGTTTCGGGCGTTTCTTTCAGACGCTCGCCACGGCCCTGTTTCACGACCTTGATGAACTGCTGGTGGATCTGGTCCAACATGGTCTGGGCAAACGCGCGTTGCTTCTCTGTCTGGGGGCTAAACGGATCCATGAACCCCTTGTTCTCTCCGGCCGTCATCAGGCGGCGCTCAACGCCAATCTTGTCCATGAGGCCAGTGAATCCAAAGCCATCCATCAGCACGCCAATGCTGCCGACTACGCTTGCCTTGTCGACAAAGATCTTGTCGGCGCCGGCAGCGATGTAGTAGGCCGCAGAGGCACAGGTTTCTTCTACGACCACATAAATCGGTTTCTTGTGCAGGGCCTTGAGGCGGTAAATTTCGTCGTTGATGATGCCGGCCTGGACGGGGCTGCCGCCTGGCGAATTGATCAGCAGCACCACGGCCTTGGCGCCCTTGTCCTCGAAGGCACTGCGCATAGCGGCCACGATGAGTTCAGCGCTGCCCTCCGAACCCGATGAAATTTCGCCCTGGATCTTGACCAGCGCTGTGTGCGGTGTCGACGTATCGGCCGTGCTGCTGCCACGGTCCATGCCCAGCCACAGCAGCGCCACGAAGAAGGCCAGCCAGGCCAGGCGGATGCCATTGCGCCAGCGGCGGGCCTGGCGTTGCTCGGTAATGGCGGCCAGCGCCAGGGTTTCCAACGTGGCACGCTCCCAGCCGGTCGCGCGGCCTGCGTTAGCGGATGCTTCTGTTTTTATAGCAGCATCGGTAATATCGTCGGGGGCTGGAGAGGAATTCGGTGTCATGGCGGGGTCGTTCAGGTCGGTCATATATCAAAATTCGAGCGCTTGCAGGTTGGAACCAGTATGCCAGTGGACGACGCCATCACGCTCCGTCATGGCAATCTTGACCAGGCCACCACGGCAGGGGCCGCCGATGCAATGGCCGGTCTGCGGGCTGTACATGGCGCCGTGGGTGGCGCACATCAGCCACTGGCCGCTGCTGTCAAAAAAACGGTTGGGCTGGTAGTCCATCTCCATGGGCACATGGGAGCATTGGTTGAGGTAGCCAAAGACACGGCCTTCAAAGCGGATCGCAAAACCACGCGACGTGCGGCCGCAGTAGACGACGTCAAACGGCACCGCTTCGCCGCTGTCCACCAGATCGGCGGAGTTGCACAGAGGGATGGGGGAGCTGGTTGCTTCAGGCATGTTCGGTAAACCAGGCTTGCAATTCAGCCACGGTGTGGGCTACAAACAAAGGGTTCAAAGCATCAAAAGCCGCCGGCTCATGGGCACCATAGCTGACGCCGACGCTGGGGCACCCCGCGTTCAGCGCCATTTGCAGGTCGTGTGTGGTATCGCCCACCATCAGCACGCGCTGGGCAGGCACGCCAAACTCCTGCATCAGCTCCTGCAGCATCAGCGGGTGGGGTTTGCCTGCGGTCTCGTCAGCGGTGCGCGATGCATGGAACAGGCCCTGCAGCGCCGAGGTCTTCAGCACCTCATCCAGGCCGCGCCGGCTCTTGCCAGTGGCCACGGCCAGCACATAGTTGCGCGCCTTCAGCTCCGCCAGCATAGGCAACACCCCGTCGAACAGGCTGATGTCGTTCTGGTGGGTCGAGTAATGGTGCTTGTACCGCGCGCCCAATTCCGGGTATTTGCTGGATGGCACATCGGGTGCGGCGTGGGCCAGGGCCTGCATCAGGCCCATACCGATTACATAGGAAGCGTCCTGGTCGCTGGGCCTGCGGCCGCCCACATCAACGACCGCGGCCTGGATGCAGCGGGTGATGATGGCCGTGGAATCAAACAGCGTGCCATCCCAATCGAAGGCAATCAGGTCAAAAGAGCGAAAGGGTTTGGGCGGCTTGGACATCGGCGTAGGTGGAAATCGAGAAATCTGTGGGCTCAAAGGGCGTGCGGCAGAACTTGCCGCACGAAGTGGGCCAGTTCCGCAGGCAGATCCGCCTGCAACTCAACACGTGTCCCTGTGGCAGGGTGGTTGCACTGCAGGCGCCAGGCATGCAGAAACATGCGTTTGAGCGGCGTGGCGCTGTTGGCACGGGCCAGAGCCTTGTTGCACTCAAAGTCGCCATACTTGTCGTCGCCGACGATGGGCAGGCCTTCGGAGGCCAGGTGTACACGGATCTGGTGGGTGCGCCCGGTCTTGATCGTGACTTCGAGCAGGGAATAACCCCGGTCGCTGGCGACTGGCGCCTGGTGCGTGCCGGGTACCACACCGCCCGCCGCGCGGACCTTGACCAGGGTTAACGACGGCATGCCGTCCGGGTCGTCCTTGGCAACCACCTTCACGCGGCGCTCGCCATCGGGCAGCAGAAACTTGTGCAGCGGCTTGTCCAGCACCTTCTTATTCGCAGGCCATTGGCCGATCACCATCGCCAGGTAGGTTTTGCCGGTTTCTCGCTCGCGGAACTGGTCTTGCAGGTTCTTCAGCGCGCTGCGCTTTTTGGCCACCAGCAAAATGCCACTGGTTTCGCGGTCCAGCCGGTGGACCAGTTCCAGAAACTTGGCCTGGGGCCGCGCCATGCGTAATTGCTCGATGACACCAAAACTGACGCCAGAGCCGCCGTGAACCGCCACGCCGGCCGGCTTGTTGATGGCCAGCAGGCTGTCGTCTTCAAATAGAACCGCAAATTCCTTGGCCGGCGCATGGCTTGCCACCTGCTCAGCCATGGCCTGGGCCTTCTCCGCCACCCGTTCGGAGATCCGGACCGGAGGCACCCGCAACACATCGCCTGCGTTCAGTCGGGTTTCCGCAGCTGCCCGGCCCTTGTTAACCCGCACCTCGCCGCTGCGGATGATGCGGTAGACGTGGGTTTTGGGCACACCCTTCAGGTGGCGCATCAGGTAGTTATCCAGCCGCTGCCCGTCCCCATCGTCATCAATGGTCAGGGTTTTCACCTGGGGCTGAACGATGGGTGCGGAGGGGGCGGGAATGCCCCCTATAATGTGTTTCACTAGCGATGCGCTGTAAGTGGTTGATTTATCTGGAGTTTAGTCCACACGCCATACACAGACGCGCTGGAAGGTCGATGCCGCCGGGTTGGGCTGCAAACAAACCACACGCCAAATGCCTGTGGTGGTTTGCAAACAACACGGTCAAGACTGCGAATCGAAATACTGATACGGAATACCCACAGTTTGCAGACCCCTCGTCTGCGAACGGAATGAAGCGAGATGTTTGTACTGATGTGCCTGCTGTGTCTTAGCGTACGGAGCGTTTTCGCCCCGCTGCTTGGCATGAATCGGCCTCTAGCCCTCGTCCAACGAGCGCAACCAGCTATGCAATTGATAGCTAACCCACAAACGCATCCCCTCGCTCTCCTCCACGCGCCTACGCTTCGTCGCCTCATTTGAGTCGAAGTTCTCCGGCAATTCCACCTCGCATTCGGTTCGTCTGTTCAGGCATCAATAGCCCCTAGAGGGCATGTAAAACTGAAGAAGAAGGACGCAATCCCATGAAACGGATGCTTATCAACGCCACGCAGGCCGAAGAACGCCGCCTGGCCATTGTCGATGGACAAAAACTCCTCGACTACGAAATCGAAATCGAAGGGCGCGAGCAGCGCAAGGGCAATATCTATAAGGCCGTCGTCACGCGCGTCGAGCCCTCGCTGGAAGCCTGCTTCGTCGATTACGGCGAAGACCGCCACGGCTTCCTGCCGTTCAAAGAAATCTCGCGGATGTACTTCAAGGAAGGCGTTACAGCCTCCCAAGCCCGTATCCAGGATGCCATCCGTGAAGGCCAGGAACTGCTGGTCCAGGTCGAAAAAGAAGAACGCGGCAACAAGGGCGCAGCCCTGACCACTTTTGTATCGTTGGCCGGCCGCTATGTGGTGCTGATGCCCAACAACCCCCGTGGCGGTGGCGTATCCCGCCGCATCGAAGGCGAAGACCGCGCTGAACTCAAAGAGAACATGGACCAGTTGGAATACCCCAACGGCATGTCCATCATCGCACGCACCGCCGGTATCGGCCGCAGCGCACCCGAGCTGCAGTGGGACTTGAACTACCTGTTGAAACTGTGGTCCGCCATCGACGGCGCCGCCAAGGGCGGCAAGGGTGCCTACCTGATTTACCAAGAGTCGTCGTTGGTGATCCGCGCCATCCGCGACTACTTCAACCACGACATCGGCGACATCCTGATCGACACCGACGACGTGTACGAACAAGCCCAGCAGTTCATGGCCCACGTGATGCCCGAGCATGCTGCCCGCGTGAAGCGCTACCGTGACGACGCCCCGCTGTTCAGCCGTTTCCAGATCGAACACCAGATCGAATCCGCCTATGCCCGCACGGTGCAACTGCCCTCCGGCGGCGCCATTGTTATCGACCACACCGAAGCCTTGGTTTCGGTGGACGTCAACTCGGCCCGCGCGATCAAGGGCGGCGACATCGAAGAAACCGCCACCCGCACCAACCTGGAAGCCGCCGACGAAGTGGCTCGCCAGATGCGCTTGCGCGACTTGGGTGGCCTGATCGTCATCGACTTTATCGACATGGAAGAGTCTCGCAACCGCCGTGAAGTGGAAAACCGCTTGCGTGACGCGCTGCGCCAGGACCGCGCCCGCGTTCAGTTCGGCACCATCAGCAAATTTGGCCTGATGGAAATGAGCCGCCAGCGCCTGCGCCCTGCCCTGTCCGAAGGCGCTTCGATTCCTTGCCCGCGTTGCGGTGGTTCCGGCCACATCCGCGATACCGAATCCAGCGCTTTGCAGATTCTGCGGATCATCCAGGAAGAGTCGTTGAAGGACAGCACAGCCTCCGTGCTGTGCCAGGTGCCAGTCGACGTCGCCTCGTTCCTGCTGAACGAAAAGCGCTCTGAAGTCGCCAAGATTGAGCTCAAGCAGCGCATCAACGTGCTGCTGGTGCCCAACAAGACGCTGGAAACGCCCAATTACCGCATGGAGCGCCTCAAGCACGACGACCCACGCTTGGACAACATCGACGCCAGCTACAAACTGGCCGATGAAATTGAAGACCCGACCAGCGTGACCCGCCGTTCGCAAGAGCCTACCAACAAGCAGACACCCATCATCAAGGGCGTGCTGCCAGATGCACCAGCGCCTGTGGCTGCACCGCGACCGGTGGCCGCCCCTGTCCAGCCAGCTGCACAGCCACGCCCCGCCGTTGCGGAAGCCAAGCCACCCGTGGTCGCTGAAAAGGGCTTCTTCGGATGGATCAAGAGCCTGTTTGGCGCCGAGCCGGCAGCTCCGGTCAAGCCCGTAGTCCCTGCCCCAGCTACCAAAGCCCCTGAAGGCCGCGAAGCCCGCGACGGCCGCAACCGTGACGGCAACCGCAGCGGTGCCAAGCCCGGCGAAGGCCGTGCCGAAGGTCAAGGCCGCAACGAAGCCCGTGGCGATGGCCGCGGCCCCCGCGGTGAAGGCCGTGGTGATGGACGCAACAGCCGTGGCGGACGCGGTGGACGTGGCGGCGGCGGAGAACGCCAAGGCCAGGGTGGCGCACAACGCGAACGTTTCGACGCTGAAGGCAAACCGGTGACCATGGACGCCAACCTGCAAGCCGGTGGTCCCACCGGTGCTGACGCGGCCAATCGCCAGGAACAACGCCCCGACCGTCCACCCCGTGAACGCGGTGAACGTGGCGGCCGTGGCGGCCGTGGCGGTGAGCGCAATGACGCAGCGGTTGATCGCAACGAGCAGCCGCGTGCGGAAGCTCGCCCCGACGGCGCAGTCGACAATGGCACCGACACCCACAACACCCGCACCGAAGGCCAACCGGCCCGCGAAGGCCGTGGTGACGGACGCGGTGAGGGCCGCAATAGCCGCGGTGGCCGCAATGGACGTGGTCCACGCCCGGATGGCGAAGGCCGCAACACCAACGGCGGCGACCAGCAGGCCCCACTGGGTTTCGCGGAAGGTGACGCAGCCGCGGCCACTGCCGATGAACAAACGACTGTACAGGCCGATGGCCAGTCAAGCGCACCACGCAACGAGAACGGTGAACCCCGTGAAAAACGCCAGCGCGACCGCTACGGCCGTGACCGTGGACCCCGCGGCGAGCGTGAAGAGCGGCCGGATCTGCGCATCCCGTTACAGACTGCCGTGCAGCCCAGCGAAACGGGTGAAGTCCCGGCAGTTGCTGCCGAAGCAGTACGTGCCATCGCTCCAGTTACCGAAACGGTTGCTGCACCCGTCTCCGAGCAGCCCGTTCGTGCAGCTACCCCGGTAGCGGCACCTGCCGCTGCACCGGCGGCCCCTGTTGCTTCGGCAGCAGCGCCAACGGCTGAGCGCATGCCCAAGGTCAGGACCTACACCTTGCCCACCGAGACCCTGGTCGACGTGGCGCAAAGTTCGGGTCTGCAGTGGGTCAATTCCGACGCTGACAAGATCGCCGCCGTCCAAGCCGCGATTGCCGCTGAAGCCAAGCCCATCCACGTGCCGCGCGAGCGGCCGGCAACGGTGAATGTCGAAACCGGGCCTCTGGTTCTGGTGGAAACCAAACGCGACCTGCGCAACATGACGCTGCCATTTGAGCAGCCACCCTCCGCGTAAACGGAGTTACACCAACAAAAAAGAGGCCCACAGGCCTCTTTTTTTTGCTGAGTCAATCCTCAGAACAAGTCGACGGCGCCCACCTTAACGGCATCACCAAAAAAACCTTTGCGCACCAGGTCATCATAGCTATGCACCTGGTTGCGCCCATTGCGTTGTGCATAGTCGACGGCCCGTTCAGCACGCTCCAGCGTTGTGCTGGGGGAATCGTCGGCGGTGACCCGTGTGAATCCGGCACAGGCCGTCGCACGCCCGACCTGCGGGAAATTGAACTTCTCCATATTGGCGCGGAATCGTTCAAACGCCGCCAGCACCAGCGCCTCATCCGGGCAGTGCATCAGCACTGCAAACTGCTCACCGCCCAGGCGGTAAATGCGGTCGTAGGTACGGAAGGTGTTGTTCATGATACGTGCCACCAACAACAGCACTTCTTCTGCGATCAGATGGCCGCTCTTGTCATTGATGACGCCAAAGTGGTCAACATCTACCGTGCCCAGCCAGTAGTTGGGCGGTACGCGGTGGCGGCGTTCGGCAACCGGAAGCACGCTGGCCTCCAACACCTGCGCTGCAGTTTCGAATCCATGGCCCATCTCTTCGAGCACAGCGCTGTAGAAGGTGTCGTCCAATGACTTGCGGTTCAGCAGGCCTGTCAGTGCGTCGCGGTCACTATAGGCCAGCAACTTGTACATGTTGCGAAACACGTGGACCATGTCGTCAATAACTTGCAGCTGGCCTTTGCTCAATGGCGAGCCGGAATGCACTTCAATGACGCCTTCGTCATCCGTGGTGGAATCCGCATACAAGGGGATAAAGCTGACGCGTGGCCCTTCTTCTCCGGCCCACGCATACTCCACCAGGCTACGGGTCTGAAGGCAGCGCAACCGGTCCTTTTCATCGGCCAGTTCGCGTAGGGAGTCAAAGTTCACCCGAAGGGGGTCTACCACCTTGCCGCCACCGCGCACGTCCAGTGACGCTACCTCCAACCATCGCTTGACGCCTTCTTCGCTGATGACCCGGGCGATGACCACCCGGTCAATGCGCAGCAGATCGATCAGTGCCTTGGAAAGCGTCAACTCCAGAAGCTCCCGATCCCGATGGTCAGTCAGCTTGATGATGTGTTCGGTGAGTGTGGCCATGGCCGCATAATAGCCCTGAATTCCGCTGGCGTCACCTTTTCGCGGCCTCGCGATAAGCCTCTGCTGCGGCCTGCATATCCTGGCGCTGCTCTGCCATATAAGCCAACGCCAGCCACGTGTCGCGCGCCAGGTCGGAGTCTTGCAGCATGGCCAGTGACTGCTTGAACAGTTGCTGGGATTTGCCCCACAGACTCAGCCGCATACAGACGACGCCGGCCAGGTATTGCAGCACCGCGTCGCGCGGGTTGCCCATTTGCGCAGTCTCTATGCGGCTCAGCCATGCGGCATCGGGTGCACCGTCGACAGCAGCAAAACCTTTCTCCAACACACGGGCCATTCGCACACGCTGCGCCAGCGTCAGCGCATCGTGGCGCAGTACCATGGCATCCCAAATAGGCAACAGCCACTGACGCGATACGGTCACGGCGCCACCATGTGCCAGCAGGCGCTCTGCCGCTTCGAATGCAACTTCAGGCACTTGCTGTTCCGCTGCGTCCAGCGCATCCCATGCACGCTGTATCTGCACGCTGTCGTGCGCAGCACGTATCAACTCGATGGCCAAACCCCGTGCAATGCTCTTGCCAGCGGCTTCGGAGAAGGCCCGGTGCTTGGTCAGCAGACGCCCGGTTTCCAACGCCAGCGGCAATTGCCCGGTCTGGCGCGCCGCGCGAAAGCGCAGGCGCAACGCCAGCGTGCGGCGGGATGCTCCCTGCGGCAACTGGTCCAGCAAATGCATGGCGGCGGGTGCTTCCCGATCATCCAGCGCCCACTGGGCCCCGCGCAGCTGTACACCTTCGCGTGCGTCCTGGGCATCACGGCCCTCCGACTCCTGCAGGGCGAGCTGGAAGTGGGCATCGCGCACGCTGCGGTTTTGCAGCGCATGGGCGCTTTCGCCCGCCAAAACATGTGCCAGCGAGCGCAAACGCGCACCGTATGCCACCCGTTCGCCGCTGCGTTGCACGGACTCTTCGAGAGAAATCACCAGTTCGGCCGCCTTGCGCGCGCGCACAAACCGCCCCGCTATCAGATGGGCCAAAGACTCCAGCAGCGCCGTGTGCATGCCGCGCTCCTTTTGCAGCAAGCGCCAGTGGCGCGCCTGATGCGGAATATTGGTCAGCGCAGACAAGGCCCGCATGGCCAGGTGCAGCGTCAGGAAGCTGCCGGCCAGCAGCAGCAAAAACAGGTTCAGCGACAGATCTACCCGGTGCGGGGGAAAGAACAGTGTCACGGTGCCATGGTTGTCGCCGGCAAAGAGTGCACTTGCCACCGCCACCGCGAACAAGGCCATCAGCCACAGTGCAACCCGCATATTCAGCGTCCCGCTGCGGCGGTGGCCAAGGCCGCCAGCGTGTCGTCGACACGCGGCAACTCCAGAGCCTTCATCTGGCCACGAACTTGCTGCAGCAGCGCACTGGCGGTCTGCGTTTTGCGCGACGATGCGTCGAAGTACCGGCCCACGGCGGCAGAAGCGGAGCCCAAGTCGGAACGCACGGATTCAATTTGCCGTGACAGAAGGCCCAAACGGGCGTTCAGCAACTTAAGCTTCAGGTTCTCCCGCAGAAAGAACGATTGCTCGGGCGACAGCAAGGCTGCATCCGGGTCTTCGATACGGCTGACTCGAACCAAATTGCGCGCTTCATCGCGCACCAGCAAGCCCAGGCGCACCCACCAGTTCGCCACGGTTTCCTCAGGTTTGCGCTTCAGCGTATCGTTGGGCCGGGTGGTAGGCAATGCATTGGCAACCGGCAATTCGTCGGCCAGCAGCACCAGCTCGTCCAGCTTGACCAGCAGTGCCGGCGTATCGGCCAGCGCGGTGGCCTTGATGCGGTTAATGTCCCGCGTGATCGCGCGCTGCAGGGGTGTCAGGCGGGGCTGGGCTGCACGCGTCACCCGCACTTCGGCACTTTTGAGAGCGGCCAACAGGGGCTCCACGCTGCCGGTCAGTTGGGCCTGCTGCTGCGCAAGACGCAGCGCAGATTCAATGTCGACCACCAGGTTCTCGTCACGCGAACGTGACAGGCTTTGCATCAACTCTTCCAACTGGGTGCGCTGCAGCGAAACCTCGCTGAGCCGGGCTTCGGTGACTGCCAGCTTGGCGGCCGTCTCCATGGCCAACTCCTGGGCTTGCCTGGCGGTGGCGCGGGCCTCAACGGCCTGGCTGCCGGCATCGGCGCTCTGGCGGGCCAGTTGCTCCTGGATGGAACCGAGCTTTTGCCACAGCAAAACGCTGACCACCAGGGCCAACACGGCGATCAAGGCTACCGCCCACTGCAAGCGGTGCACGACCATACCGGGGGGCCGGGTTTGCAAGGGAACCAGCGAGCTCTCCAGTGGCGCACTCGCCGCGGTAAGGCTGGGCTCTGTGTTCATGCCACCGATTCTATAGACGCCATCAATGCAGCCAGCGTGGGCCGTGACTCGCAAACAACAGAAAATCCGGCCTTGCGGGCGGCTTGTGCGATGCGGCTGTGCGTAACCACCGCCTTGGCCTGTGACCACGACTGCCCCGCACAGCTTGCAACCAGATTGCCAATGGCCTCGGAGCTGCTGAACAGCCAGACAGAGCCGTCCACCGCGGCCTGTCGCACCATGGCGCCTTCGCTCTCCGACATTGCGGGCGGGTGGCGCTGGTACGACACGACAAACTCCACAGCGCCACCGGCGGCGCGCACCTGTTCTGCAAACCAGTCACGGCCGACGCCGTCCACAGCCTTGTCCGCCGGTATGGGGCTGCCGGCCGCATCATTACTGGCGCTGCCACGCACGATCAGCACGCGGTAGCCGGGAACCACGCGGGGTGCGACTACGGCCCACAGGGCTTCCGAATCGAATTGCTCGGCCGCACGGTCCGGCATGTCGATGCTGCGGACATCCACCTGCGCCCGCTTCAACGCTGACAAACTGCCGGGTCCGGTGACGAACGCTCTGATATTGGTAGCACCAGACATACCAAATACGGGGGCTGCGGGCGGTTTTGACGCAAAGAAGTGCTCTACTGCATTGCCGCTGACAAACATCACGGCATCGAATTCGGTAATGCGCGCCCAAGCGGCAGCAACGGCGGCCGGGTCGGGTGGCGGCAGCACACCAATCAGTGGCAAGGCCACGGCGTCAAAACCAGCGTCTGCCAGCGCGTGGACCCACTGCGCGGCCTCTTGTGTGGGACGGGTAACAATGACGCGCATGGTTCAGCCCCTCGATTCGGTTTGCACGCGCACGCTGGCTTGCAACTGGCGGGCGACCGCTTCGCCCAATTGCGTGGCAGCCGCACCATCGCGCACAACGCCCTGCGCCTGCGCATGGACCAACGGCAGCACGCCCTCCGGATCACCCCAGGCGGCGCGAATGTTCAGCACATCACCCTGCAGCGTGGCGTAGGCGGCCAGTGGCATGGAGCAGCTGCCACCCATCACGCGGCTGACGGCACGCTCGGCCGACACTGCCAGCCAGGTCTGCGGATGCAGCAGGGTTTGCAGCACCGCGGCCACCTCGGAGCGGTCGGTGCGCACCTCAATCCCCAGTGCGCCCTGACCCGCTGCGGGCAGCATCTGTTCAGGGCTGAAAACGGCGCGGATACGGGACTCCAGCCCCAGGCGCTTGAGTCCTGCAGCGGCCAGCACAATGCCATCGTACAAACCATCGTCAAGCTTCTTCAGACGCGTATCGAGATTGCCACGCAAGCCTTCGATCTTAAGGTCGGGACGCAGGGCGCGCAGCAGCGCCATGCGCCGCAGGCTCGATGTCCCGACCACCGCGCCCTGCGGCAAATCTGCCAGCGTGGGGTAGCGGTTGGACACCCAGGCATCGCGCGGGTCTTCGCGCTCCATGACGCAGGCCAGCGAGAAACCCGCGGGCAACTCCATGGGCACGTCTTTGAGCGAATGCACGGCCAGGTCGGCCTGCCCTGCCTCCAGCGCCAGCTCCAGCTCTTTGACGAACAATCCCTTGCCGCCGACCTTGGAGAGCGAGCGGTCCAGGATCTGGTCGCCCTTGGTCGTCATGCCCAGCAAAGTGACGGTGTGGCCCTGTTGTTCGAGCAACGCTTTCACGTGTTCGGCCTGCCACAGTGCCAGGCGGCTCTCGCGGGTTGCTATCGTTAATTTGTGTGCAGTCATGGCCTGGCAGTCGTAACCCATTTGTAATCTATTGCGAGTGGTCAATGCTAGCATGGGACCCATGAAAACTGTACCCGCCCCAGCCCCCGCCAAGCGCAGCAAAGACAACGAACGGCCCTTGGTCGAGGACATCCGCCTGCTGGGCCGGATACTGGGTGACGAGATCCGCGAGCAGGAGGGCGACGCGGCCTTTGAACTGATAGAAAAAATCCGCACGCTGTCGGTCGCGTTCCGCCGCGACGCCGACCAGGAAGCCGACAAGGCGCTGAAAAAGCTGCTCAAAGGCTTGAGCGGCGACCAGACGGTCAGCGTGATCCGCGCCTTCACCTATTTTTCGCACCTGGCCAACCTGGCCGAAGACCGTCACCACATTCGCCGCCGCGCCATCCACGAACGTGCGGGTGACACGCAAGAGGGCAGCGTCGAAGTCGCGATGTCGCGGCTGCGCTGGGCCGGCATAGCACCCAAGACGATATCCAGCACGCTGGCCCAGAGCTATGTGTCGCCGGTGCTGACTGCCCATCCGACCGAAGTGCAACGCAAAAGCATTCTGGACGCGGAGCGTGGCATTGCCCGCCTGCTGACCGAGCGTGACGAGATCAAGATGCGCAGTGCCTTTTTTGAGAACAAAAAGGACGCCCTCAGCGCCCGCGAACTGGCTGCCAACGAAGCGCAGATGCGTGCACGTGTGATGCAGCTGTGGCAAACCCGGCTGCTGCGCTTCAACAAGCTGACCGTGGCCGATGAAATCGAAAATGCGCTGAGCTACTACGAATCGACGTTCTTGCGCGAGATCCCCAAGCTCTACGCCAACCTGGAGCAGCTACTGGGCAATAACCAGCCCGTGCACAGCTTTCTGCGCATGGGCCAGTGGATTGGCGGGGATCGCGATGGCAACCCCAATGTCAGCGCCCAGACGCTGGACTACGCGTTGCGCCGTCAGGCCGAAGTGGCGCTGCGCCACTACCTGACGGAAGTGCACTACCTGGGCGGTGAACTGTCGGTGTCGGCCATGCTGAACGAATGCACGCCCGACATGAAGACGCTGGCCGAAAGCTCACCCGACCAGAACGTGCACCGCATGGACGAGCCCTACCGCCGGGCGTTGACCGGTGTCTATGCACGCCTGGCCGCCACGCTGAAAGAACTGACCGGTACCGAGGCCGCACGCCACGCTGTCGCGCCGCAAAACCCGTACAAACGTTCGGAAGAATTTGCAGCCGAGTTGCGCACCATCGAAGCATCGCTGAAAGCCAATCACGGCTCGGCGCTGGTCGCCGAGCGCCTGCACCCGCTGATACGGGCCGTCGATGTCTTTGGCTTCCACCTGGCGACCGTAGACCTGCGCCAGAGTTCAGACAAGCACGAAGAAGTGGTCGCCGAGCTGCTGGCCACGGCCCGCATCGAAGCGGATTATTCCAGCCTGGACGAGGCCGCCAAACGCAAGCTGCTGATGGGCCTGTTAGGGGATGCCCGCGCACTGCGGGTGCACGGCGTCAGCTACTCGGCCCACGCGCAGGGCGAACTGGCCATCTTCTCGGCCGCCAAGGTCATGCGCGAGCGCTTTGGCGCAGAGTCCATTCGCCACTACATCATCAGCCACACCGAGACGGTCAGCGATTTGCTGGAAGTATTGCTGCTGCAAAAGGAAGTGGGCCTGATGCGCGGCGTGCTGAATGGCCCCACCGCGCCCGGCAACCCAGACCCGCTCCAACCGGTCTGCGATCTGATCGTCGTACCGCTGTTCGAAACGATTGAAGACCTGCGCAACGCCGCGCCCATCATGCGCGAGTTTTACGCGCTGCCCGGCATTGCGGGTCTGGTGCGGCGCAGTGGCAGCGAGCAGGACATCATGCTGGGTTACTCCGACAGCAACAAGGATGGCGGCATCTTTACCAGCAACTGGGAGTTGTACCGCGCCGAGATTGCGCTGGTGGAACTGTTTGATGAACTCGCCAGCCACGGTTTGAGCGCCGCCGGGCCGTCCCAAGGGGCGAAGGCCCCCTCGGGGGGTAGCGAGAACACGCCAGTGCCGAGCGTGGGAGCAACAAAGATCCGCCTGCGGATGTTCCACGGCCGTGGAGGCACCGTGGGCCGGGGCGGCGGCCCCAGCTACGAGGCCATCCTGGCCCAGCCACCGGGTACCGTGCGCGGCCAGATCCGGCTGACTGAGCAGGGCGAGGTCATCGGCTCCAAATACGCCAACCCAGAAATTGGCCGACGCAACCTGGAAACTTTAGTCGCCGCTACGCTGGAAGCCACGCTGCTGCAACCCACCAAGTCCGCCACACCCGCGTTTCTGGATGCCGCTGCCGAACTGTCACGCGACAGTATGGCGGCCTACCGCGCGCTGGTCTACGAAACCCCGGGCTTCACCGAATATTTCTTTAGCTCCACGCCCATACGCGAGATTGCCGAGCTCAACATCGGATCGCGCCCAGCATCGCGCAAGCCTTCGCAGCGGATTGAAGACCTGCGTGCCATTCCTTGGGGCTTTAGCTGGGGCCAATGTCGCTTGACACTACCAGGCTGGTATGGATTCGGCTCGGCGGTGCAAAGCTTCATCTCCTCGGGCACGCCAGCGGAACAAAAAGACCGCACCGCGCTGCTGCAGAAAATGTACCGCCAATGGCCGTTCTTCAAGACGCTGCTGTCCAACATGGACATGGTGATGGCCAAGAGCGATCTTGCGCTTGCTTCACGTTATTCGGAACTGGTGGCCGACACGCGCCTGCGTAAGAAAATCTTCACCGCCATCGAAGCCGAATGGCACAGCACAGCCCAAGCCCTGGCCACCATCACCGGAGACAAGAACCGCCTGGCCAATAACGCGGCGCTGCAACGCTCCATCCGCCACCGTTTTCCCTACATCGACCCGCTGCACCACTTGCAGGTGGAACTGGTGCGGCGTTACCGTGCGGGGCAGGCCGATGAACGCTTGCAGCGTGGCATACACATTTCCATCAATGGGATTGCGGCGGGCTTGCGCAATACGGGCTAAAGTAAATTGAGCCGCTAGCCCACGTAAAGTATGGCTGTCTCGCTATCTATTGTATAGCGCTCTAAATATCCTACGCCTTTAGGTATGGGCCGGGCTGGCAGATCGGGTATGCGGTCTCTGGCCCGGGCGGTGCGTCTTGCGCACGGCAGCATTTCTATATGCATCAGCGCGTCCGGCATTTTGCCGGGCTTGTCACTCCGACATGCAGCGCATCGCATTTCGCTGGCAGACATTCGCCGGAACAAAGAACATTGCGCTCTTGTCACTCTTCGGCGCCGTCGGCGCCGTCGAGCGGATGATGCCGTGAAAGATACCCATGCGACTGACCGAAACCTCCAGCAACATATCCACCAACACCGAACCAAACCATTCCTTGCACGGGTGGGGCGCAATCGCGCTTCTATTGGCGCTGATGGTGTTCCCCATGGGGACCAAGGCGGCCACGCCAACCGCGACGCCAGCAGCACCCGCGACATTGAAAGAACTGGACGAACGTTTGGCAGCACTGTTCGTGCAGCGCGGCATTCCCGGCGCCTCCCTGGCCTTGATTGAAGATGGCAAGGTCACTTATCTGAAGGGATACGGCGTCGCGGACAAGGAGAGGAGTTTACTGGTGACTCCGGACACCGTTTTTCGCGCTGCATCCATCTCAAAAAGCTTCACCAGTATTGCGCTCATGCGGTTGGTTGAAGC
Organism: Rhodoferax sp. ZS1R8; assembly: GCF_056521325.1. Taxonomy (NCBI): domain Bacteria; kingdom Pseudomonadati; phylum Pseudomonadota; class Betaproteobacteria; order Burkholderiales; family Comamonadaceae; genus Rhodoferax; species Rhodoferax sp. ZS1R8. Next base: position 239,841 of record NZ_JBWMBA010000003.1, read on the forward strand.
CGGCAAGCTCACACTCGATGCCCGCGTGGCTGACTTGGCCCCAGAGGTTAAATTCACCAACCCCTGGGAACAGACCGACCCGCTGCGCCTGGTGCATTTGCTGGAGCACAGCTCGGGTTGGCCGGACATTTCGACACGTGTTGAGGTAGCCGACGGTCGTGGGTGGGCCTTGCGCCAGGGAGTGGAATACGCCAATGCAGAGTACGTAAGCCGTTGGAAGCCCGGACAGTTTGCGGTCTATTCCAATTCGGGTCCAGCGGTAGCTGGCTATGTACTGGAAAAGCTCACCGGGCAAGATTTTTCCTCCTTCGAACGCAATTCGGTCTTGCGCCCGATGGGAATGGTCACCGCGGACTTTGATTTGACGCCTGAGTTGGCGGGTCGTTTAGCCAAGAGCTACGGGCCTAACGGCACCGAGACGCCGTATAAACACATCATTTTGCCGCCCTCGGGTTCCCTTGCGACCAGTGTGCGGGAACTGTCACGACTGGTACTTTTTTTCATCGGACGTGGATCGATTGAAGGTCAGCAGATCCTGACGCAGAAATCGGTTGAACGCATTGAACGCGGTGAGTCGTCTTGGGCCAGCAAAGCGGGGCTGGACGGAGCTTTTGGCTTGGGCAACTATCCATTGAACGACAAGGGTGTTACTTACCGTGGACACAACGGTCAGATCGACTCATTCACATCCGTGTACGGGTATTCTGTTGCACAGCGTACGGGCTATGTGGTGATGGCCAATGGGGGTGAGGGTGTCGATTACAGAACGCCGGTTACGGCCTTGATACAAGCCTATTTGAACCGAGGCAACGCATTCACACCACCACCAGGCGTTTCAGTGGCGCAACGCGACCTAGACGCATGGGCTGGGTTCTATCGCAACGTGACGCCAGCCAAGGACTTGATGCGTCCCTACACTGATGTACTGGGCTTGACGCGGGTTACTGTGGCCAACGGGACACTGCTTGTCGGCGGTCGCGAGTTTCTCGCGGTTACGCCCCATAGCTTTCGCCGCGTTGACCGTGATAACGCCAGCCTTGCATTCATTGAAAAAGATGGCGAGGTGTACGCTTTGTCGGGAGGATTTGGCGACCGCAAGAAGGAAGCAGGCTGGCGCATTGCCACGGCTGCTGTATTGGGTGGTTTGGCCCTGCTGGGCGGCGCAGGCGGCCTGTTGTTGTTGCCGGTCTGGCTCGTCAGCGCATACCGCAAAAGGCTGACGGCCAGCGGAGGGTGGAAGGTCAGGCTCTTTCCGCTTCTTGCCTTCGCAACACTTTGCACTACCCTGATACTTCCCCTATTTGCGATCGAGTCTGGTATAGAAATGTTGGCGAAACTTGCCGAGCCGAGCGTGCTTGCAATTTCGATTTTTCTGTGCAGTATTCTGTTTCCAATATTGGCCGTCACCGGCTTGTGGCACGCCGTTCGCACCCGCAACGCAAGCCGATTGGTGCGATGGTATGCGGGCCTGACCTCGGGTTCCATTCTGTTGATTTCAGGCTACGCATTAGCAATTGGCTGGATCGGTCTGCGAACCTGGACGATGTGAACTCGCGCAAGAAAGGGGTGCGACTGCTGTCGCAGTTGGCATCGCCAGCTCGCTGCAATTCCTACCGCGACACCAACTCCCGCACCACCGCCAGCTGCCGGCGTGACACCGCCAGCAGTTCATCCACTCCATTGAGCCGCACCGCCCAGCCCTCACCTTCTTCAGCATCAAAGTGTTTTTCCAAGGCCCGTACCGCACGCCGAGCGATCAGGGCGTTGCGGTGGATGCGCACAAAGTCGGCGCGGTATTTTTCTTCCAATTCGTTGAGCGAGCCGTCCAGGATGTAGCTGCGGCTGGCGGTGCGCACGGTCACGTATTTCAGCTCGGCCTTGAAATACAAAATCTGCTGCACCGGTATGCGTTCGGTGCGACCGCGCTCTTGGATGATCAGCACATCTTCAGGTGCCAAATCGACCTGTAGCCCTCGCCGGGCGCGCGTGAGGCGCTCTACTTTTTGTAGCGCTGATTGCAGTCGCTCCAGGCGCACCGGCTTGGTCAGATAGTCCACCGCCTCAAGCTCAAAGGCGTGCACTGCGTGTTCGGCGTGGGCCGTCACAAAGATCAGCGCTGGGGCCTCAGGCAACAATTGCAGCGAGCGAGCCAGTGTCAAGCCATCGGCCCCGGGCATGTGGATGTCGATCAGCGCCACATCTACGGTTTGGTGCTGCAGCATTTCCATGGCCTGTACGGCGTTGGCAGCCTCGCCGACACACTGCACGGCGGGGGACGTGCAATCAGACAACAAAGTGCGCATGCGGGTACGTGCCAGGCTTTCGTCGTCGACCACCAGGGCCTTGAGCAGTGCGGTCGTCACAGCGGTACCTCCATGCGCACCTGGTAGACGCCGTCTTTCAACACGCTGCGGAACTGGCTCTGCACATCGTGCAACAGTGACAACCGCTCGCGCACATTGCGCAGCGCCAGGCCCTGCCCCTGCTCGCCCTGACCATTTGGAACGGTATTGGTCACCTTGATTACCACCATCGACCCCCTGCGTTGCGTGGATATGCGCACGTCGGCGCCCTGTGCACTGGGCTCCACTCCGTGGCGTACCGCATTCTCCACCAATGGCTGAAGCAGTAAAGGGGGTAACAGGGCGTCGTCGGTCTCGGGGTCCAGCGCCCACTGCACGCGCAGACGCTCACCAAAGCGCACTTTTTCAATGGCCAAGTAGCGCTGTGCCAATTCGATTTCCTGAGCCAGCCGCACTGGCTCGCCGGAGTCGTTCAACGCTTCGCGGAACAGGTCGCTCAGGTCTTCCAGCAAGGCTTCCGCTTTGGCCGGTTCGGCGCGCACGAGTGCAATGGCGCTGTTCAGCGTGTTGAACAAAAAGTGGGGGCGGATGCGCGACTGCAGTTCAGCCAGCCGGGCCGAGGTGTCGGCGGGCATACGCCCCTTGCTGCGCATCACCAACGCCGCGACCAGAATGCCAGACAACAGCAGCCCGCTGACGCCGCTGGCCGCCCAGGTTGGAGATATCAACAGGCCCGACCAGGTCAGCATGGCACAGCCATAGAGCCCGGCGAGCCCCCCCATGGCCACCGCCACGGCGTACTGCAACGGTGGCTCCAGACGGGCAATCAGCCGTTTGGTCAGGCAGGCCAGCAGCAACCAGGCCAGCGTGCCTGTCAATGCGCCCCCGGTAACCATCGCCAGGCGAATGACCCAGTCCATAGGGTCGTTGGCCGAAAACGCAACGCCCACACCGACACACACTTCGACAAATAGCACGGCCCGCAGCACCACGCCGGTCTGGCAGGCGTCAAACACCAAACCAGCCTCAACTGGTGCCGCGCCAGCCGGCTTGCCTTCCGCCGGCTGGGCTATATCGTGGAACGCCGATAATATTTGGGTGTCTTTCATGAACCCGGATTTTGACTCCATTACCCCGCCCTGCACCCCATGTCCAAAAACCAACTCGATAAAAAATCCCAGGCGTGGTCCGCGCTGTTCTCCGAACCCATGAGCGATCTGGTCAAGCGCTACACCTCCAGCGTGTTTTTTGACAAGCGCATGTGGCAGGCCGACATCACCGGCAGCCTGGCCCACGCCGAGATGCTGGCGGCTCAGGGCATCATCAGTGCCGAAGACCATGCGTCCATCCAGCGCGGCATGGCGCAGATCACCGCAGACATTGAATCTGGCAACTTCGAGTGGAAGCTGGATCTGGAGGATGTGCACCTGAATATCGAGGCTAGGCTGACCCAGTTGGTAGGCGACGCAGGCAAGCGCCTGCACACCGGCCGTAGCCGCAACGACCAGGTGGCAACCGATGTGCGCCTGTGGCTGCGCAGCGAGATCGACCTGATTGGCGAACTGCTGGTGGACCTGCAAAAGTCTCTGCTGGACGTGGCCGAGAAGAATGTCGACGTCATCCTGCCCGGCTTTACGCACCTGCAGGTGGCACAACCTGTGAGCTTTGGCCACCATATGCTGGCGTACGTGGAAATGTTCAGCCGGGATGCCGAGCGCTTCGCCGAAGTACGCCGCCGCACCAACCGCTTGCCGCTGGGCGCCGCCGCGCTGGCCGGCACCAGCTACCCGCTGGACCGCGAGCGCGTGGCACGCTCGCTGGGCATGGTCGATGAAAAGGGCAACCCCCAGGTCTGCCAGAACAGCCTGGATGCCGTCAGCGACCGCGACTTTGCCATTGAATTCACGGCAGCCGCCACACTGACCATGGTGCACATCAGCCGCATGAGCGAAGAGCTGATTCTGTGGATGAGCCAGAACTTCAGCTTCATCAAGATTGCTGACCGTTTCACCACCGGCAGTTCCATCATGCCGCAGAAGAAAAACCCCGATGTGCCCGAACTGGCGCGTGGCAAGACCGGGCGCGTGGTTGGCCACCTGATGGGCCTGATCACGCTGATGAAGGGCCAGCCCCTGGCCTACAACAAGGACAACCAGGAAGACAAGGAGCCGCTTTTTGACACCGTGGATACGCTGAAAGACACGCTGCGCATCTTCTCGGAGATGGTTGGCGGCCAGTTGAACCCGGCCACTGGCGTCAAGGAGGGTGGCATCACCGTCAATGCCCCCGCCATGGAGCAGGCCACGCTGAAAGGCTACGCCACTGCTACCGATTTGGCCGACTACCTGGTTAAGAAGGGACTGCCCTTCCGCGATGCGCACGAGATCGTGGCCCACGCCGTGAAGGCCGCCACGTCCCACGCCTGCGATTTGTCCGAACTGCCGTTGGCCGTGCTGCAGGAATTCAATCCGATGATTGAAAAAGATGTGTACGAATGTTTGAGCCTGCGCGGCTCGCTGAACGCACGCAAGACGCTGGGTGGCACGGCGCCGGTGCAGGTGCAGGCGCAGATTGCGCGCCACCGGGCGCGGCTGGCCTAGGGGCAATCACCGACACGGCGCAGGGCCGTTGATGGTTTGCTAAACTGTATTTTTATACAGTATTGGAGCAGGCCATGCAATTGGCGGACAAACTGGAAATCCTCGCCGATGCAGCTAAATATGACGCTTCCTGTGCCAGCAGCGCTGCGCCTAAGCGCGACTCGATTGGTAAGGATGGCATCGGCGCCAGCACGGGCATGGGCATCTGCCACAGCTATACGCCGGATGGCCGCTGCGTCTCACTGCTCAAAATCCTGCTGACCAATTACTGTTTGTACGACTGCCAGTATTGTGTCAACCGGCGCACCTCCAATGTGCCGCGCGCGCGTTTCACGGTGGCTGAAGTGGTCAAGCTGACCACCGATTTTTACCTGCGCAATTACATCGACGGCCTGTTCCTCAGCTCGGGCATCATCCAGTCGGCCGATTACACGATGGAGCTGCTGGTGCAGATCGCGCGCGAACTGCGCGAAGTGCACCAGTTTCGCGGTTACATCCATCTGAAGACGATCCCCGATGCCGACCCGGCGCTTATAGACGCCGCCGGCCGCTACGCCGACCGCCTGAGCGTCAACATCGAACTGCCGACGCAGGACAGCGTGGCACGGCTGGCGCCGGAAAAGAGCGTGCACACGATCAAACTGGCGATGGGTGCCATCCGCCGTCGCCGCGACGAAGCGACCGCAGAACCCCGCGCACCACGTTTCGCGCCGGCTGGCCAGAGCACACAGATGATCGTCGGCGCCGACGCCAGCGACGATGGCCAGATCCTGTCAACGGCCGAAACGCTGTACGGAAGCTACCAGCTCAAGCGCGTCTACTACTCGGCGTTCAGCCCCATCCCGGACAGCCCCGCCAGCGTGCCGTCTGCACCACCGCCGATGCAGCGCGAACACCGGCTCTACCAAGCCGACTTTCTGCTGCGCAGCTATGGTTTTCAGGTCGACGAACTGTTGCCCTCTGGCGGCAATCTTGCGCTGGACATTGACCCCAAGCTAGCCTGGGCGCTGGCCCATCGCGAGCATTTCCCGATGGACCTGAACCGCGCCGAGGCCCATCTGATCGCCCGCATACCCGGCATCGGTTTGCGCAACGCCCAACGCCTCATCGCGTTGCGGCGGCTGCGCCAGATCCGCTATGCCGACCTGTCGCGGCTGCGCTGCAGCATGGAGAAAGTCGCGCCCTTCATCATCACCGCTGATTACTTCCCGGCACGCGATACCACACCATCGTCGCAACTGCGCCGCGCACTGGCCGATGTCACGGTGCAGCAGATGCCGCTGTGGGCGGAGCTGAAGGCGGCATGAGCGGCGCCGATGGCGGCGGCACAGGCGTCCCGGTGCTGGTGCAGTCGTTCGCGCAATGGCGCGACGCCGCACGCTCCCTGCTCGTGCGCCGCGTTGCACCGGAATGCGTGCAGTGGTTCACCGGGTCAGATGGCGGTGATCTGTTTGCGGGCGCTGATACCGGTGACCTCGCAAACTCCAGCGCCGACCCTGAGGCGGCCGGTGACAACCCGACTATCGCAGCCGGCACCATCCGCCTGCCGCGCGAGTTGATCGAACTGCTGGAAAGTGCTGCGTGCTGCCGCGTGCACGACCGCTGGGCCGTGCTGTACCAGGTATTGTGGCGCTGGCATGGCGGCGACCGCGCGGTGCTATCGCATGCGGACCGCGACGGCGCGCGGCTGCATGCGATGGCCAAGGCAGTGCGCCGGGAGGAGCACGATATGCATGCCTATGTCCGTTTCCGCGAACGCGATGCCGATGCCGGCGCACCGCGCTTCGTCGCATGGTTTGAACCATCGCACGACGTGCTGCCGCAAGTGGGCCAGCATTTTGCCCGGCGCATGGGCAAGGTCACCTGGATGATCGCCACGCCCGGGCTGGCTGCGCTGTGGGATGGCAGCGCACTGCAGTTGGCACCGTCGCCATTGCGCGGCGAGGCCGATATCGACGACGCCGGCGAAGCACTGTGGCTGACCTACTACCGCAGCATTTTTAACCCGGCGCGCCTCAATGCGGGCCTGATGCGCAGCCACATCCCCTCGCGTTTCTGGAAGAATTTGCCGGAAGGTGCCGTAGTGCCAGAGATGGTGTCGGCGGCGGCCATGGGCGCGCGCCGCACGGGTCAGACCGAGGCCGTTGGCCTGCGCGGCGGCACCATGGTCGCGGTGACCGCCGAACGTGCGCAGCCGCAACGCGCGGCGCCGGCCTCACTCGACCAATGCCGGCGCTGCCCGCTGTGGGAGCAGGCAACGCAAGCCGTGCCGGGTGTCGGCCCCGAGCAGGCGGCCATCATGCTGGTCGGCGAACAGCCGGGCGATCAGGAGGATCTGGCCGGTCTGCCTTTTGTCGGCCCGGCAGGCGCTTTGCTCGACCGTGCGATGGCCGAGGCGCAAATCGAGAGGCACGCCATCTACCTGACCAATGCCGTCAAGCATTTCAAGTGGGAGCCACGCGGCAAACGGCGCATGCACAAGACGCCTGCGCAGCGCGAAGTGGCAGCATGCCATGCATGGCTGGAGCAGGAGTTGGCGCGCGTGCAGCCGCAAGTGGTTGTTGCCCTCGGCGGCACGGCGCTCAAGTCGCTGCTGCAAGACGGCGCCGCGACCATCACTGATAAATTGGGCGTGCCATTCCCGCACGATGGCCGCTGGATTGTCACGGTCTACCATCCGTCGTACGCCTTGCGCGCGCAAGACGCCGCCAGCCGTGAGCGCGCCTACTCCACCATCGTCGATGGCTTGCGGCAAGCCCGCAAACTGGCCAATCGCTTACCTAATACGCCGGATCCCGCATCTCCAACCGAATTGCATCAATCGCTGCCAACGTCTCGGGTGTGAGCTTCGTACCGAATGCGTTGATGTCTTCCTCCAGCTGCGCCACAGAAGTCACACCAATGATGGTACTGGCCACCTGCCACTTCGTGTAGCAAAACGCCAGTGCCAATTGTGTAGGGGTCAGCCCCACCGACTGCGCCAGCGCGTTGTAGCGGCGGGCTGCAGCCAGGGACTGCTGGCGACCCCAGCGCTGTTTGCGCACTGATTCAAAGCGGGTGATACGGGCATCTTGCGGTGCACCAGGGCCTTCCACACCGGAAGCGTCGTACTTGCCCGTCAGCAATCCAAAGGCCAACGGCGAATAGGCCAGCAGGGATACCCCCAAACGGTGCATGGTCTCGTCCATTCCATTCTCCAGCCCCCGGCTGATCAGGTTGTAGACGTTTTGCACGGTGGCGATACGCGGCAGGCCGTGTTGCTCGGCAAGGTTCACCATCTCATGCACGCCATACGGCGTCTCGTTGGACAAGCCCACGGCGCGGACCTTGCCGGACTTGACCAATTGGCCCAGGGCTCCCAGTTGCGCATGCAGGCTGGTCACTTGGCTGTCGTCCGCTGGCTTGTAGTACATCCCGCCGAACATCGGCACGGAGCGGTTGGGCCAGTGGATTTGGAACAGGTCGATCACATCGGTCTTGAGCCGCTGCAGGCTGCCATCGCACGCGGCGATGATGTCCTGTGCCGACGTATCACCCTTGCCACCGCGCACCCACGGCATGCCGCGTGAGGGCCCAGCCACCTTGGTGGCTATCACCAGTTTCTGGCGCAGGCCCGGGCGCGCCGCCAGCCAATTGCCGATGATTTTCTCGGTGGCGTTAAAGGTCTCGGCGCGGGCGGGCACGGCATACATCTCGGCCGTATCCACGAAGTTGATGCCACGCTCCACGGCGCGGTCCATGATGGTGTGGGCGGTAGGCTCATCCACCTGTTCGCCAAACGTCATCGTGCCCAGGCAGATGGGAGTGACATGTAGATCGCTGCTGCCAAGTTGAACGGTATTCATGAAGTACGTGCGGTGTAAAAGGGAATCAGATTGAACGGCATTCTGGCATGTACTGGCCGTATAGTTGGTGCATTGGCGACGGCTACAACGCGAGGCGAAAAGGCAGTACATGACTGAAGACACTCCATTTTGGCATCGCGTGGTGTGGGATGAGATCGAGTCCGTAGTCTCCAACCCGAACGTGCTGGCGCTGCTGTTTGCCTGGCAGGCGCTGCCCCGGCGTGGCCCCGGCATTCCAGACATTGCCGATCTTGCGCTGCACGAGGAGCCGCTAGCCGAGCCCCTGCGTCAATTTGCTCCGACGGTGATGGTCCTGGAGGCACTGGACGACGGCGATTTCAGATACCTGCACTACGGCATAGAGATCAGCCGCCACAGCCAGATCAATATGACGGGTAAAAAGGTCTCCGAGTTTGGGGGCGTGCTGGCGCCCTTTTTCCTCGACTGCTACCGCAGTGTGCAGGCGCAACAAAGGCCCGCGTACACCTTGCACTACTCTGACCGGGCCTCCTCGGTATTCACCTGGGAGCGCCTGATTCTGCCGCTGCGGCGCGCCGATGGCAGGCTGATACTGGTCGTCTATAACCAGCCGTTGGAAATGCGAGCCCACCTGCTGGATGCTGTTCTGGATGGCAGCCGTGATGCAATTTTGGCGTTACGGCGCGTGGTTGGCGAAGTGCCGGGGCACACCGACTGGATGGTGTTGGTAGCCAACCAGACAATGTCCAAATTGGCTGGCGCAGGCACTACCAAGATCGAAGGCCGGCCGGTGGCACAGGCGTTTCCCCACTGGCAGGCACTCGGGTTCGCGGATCTGTGCGAGCGATCACTTGCAGACGCACACGAACTGGAAGAAGAGCGCTTCATCGGCCAGGGCGACGAGGGCCGCTGGTTTTCGGTCTATTGCGCACCCCTGCAAGAGGGCTGTCTGGTGCGCCTGAGCGACATCACCGAGGCCAAGTTCAGGGAACAGCAGCTGCGCCAATCCATGCTGCACGGCCAGGAGCTCAACGAGCAGTTGGAAAAGCGTGTTGTCGAGCGCACTGAGGAACTGAGCAATATGCTCACCCTGCTCAAACGGTCGCAGGAAGAACTGGTGGAGTCGGAGAAGCTGGCGTCGCTTGGCGCTTTGGTAGCGGGTGTATCCCATGAGCTCAACACCCCTATCGGCAATGTGCTGATGCTCTCCAGCACGCTGCAAGACCGTGTGCGTGAGTTCAGCACACTGTTGGCAGGGGTGGGTTTGAAGCGCGCCGAGCTGGAACGCTTTTTGGCTTTTCTGGGCGAGGTCAGCGCGCTGCAGATCAGCACCAGCCGCAAGGCCGCCGATCTGATCACCAGTTTCAAGCAAGTTGCGGTTGACCAAACCTCCCAGCGGCGGCGCGAATTCCTTCTGCACGATGTGGTCGAAGACGTACTCAACACCCTCAGTCTTGCGATGAAGCAGGCTGGCTCCATCCGCATCTACAACGCAGTGCCACCGGGCATACGCTGCGATGGCTTCCCCGGTCCGCTGGGTCAGGTCATTACCAACCTGGTGCAAAACTCGTATACCCACGGTTTCGACGGCGCACCCGATGATGCCATCACGCTACAGGCTGCGCACGATGCGGCCAGTGGGTGGGTGCACCTCCAGGTGATGGACAACGGCGTTGGCATGGAGCTGGACGTTATGTCGCGCATCTTCGACCCTTTCTTCACCACCCGACTGGGGCAGGGCGGGTCGGGCCTGGGGTTAGCCATCTCGCACCGTATCGTGACTTCGCTTCTGGGTGGCAAGTTGACGGTCACTTCCACTCCCGGCAAGGGTAGCTGCTTTACCGTGGCGTTCCCCGCGACGGCACCCACGCGGCTCTAGCTTGGCGTTGTCGTTGTTGCGGACAAGACCCTACACTGTCGGCCACCCCATGCTTGTTTTTTGAGCTTTTAAGGAGACCATTGATGATCAAGTTCTACTTTCACCCATCGCCCAATCCTATGAAGATTGCGCTGTACCTCGAGGAAGCCGGCGAGCCCTACGAGTTGGTGGGAATCGACACCCGCAAGGGCGAACAGCATTCCGATGCTTTCAAGGCCATCAACCCCAACGCCAAGACACCGGCGATGCTTGATGGAGACATCCGCGTGTTCGACAGCAATGCCATGCTGCTGTATCTGGCCGAAAAGCTCGGCAAGTTTGTACCTGCCAACACCCCCGCCAACAAGGCGGAAATGTATTCATGGTTGATGTTTGTGGCCACCGGCATAGGTCCGTACAGCGGACAGGCGGTCCACTTCAAACACTTTGCACCCGAACCCAAGGAATACGCCGTCAACCGCTATGATTTTGAAGCCTGGCGCCACTGGCACATCATCAATGACCGTCTGGCGACGCAGCCCTACATGATGGGCAATGACTACACGGTGGTTGATATGTCGGTGTGGGGCTGGGCCCGGGCCATACCCTTCATACTCGGCGCGACCGCCTGGGAGCAGTTGCCCCATGTGAAGCGCCTGCTGGACGAAATCAATGCCCGGCCCGCCGCACAACGTGCCGAAGCGCTCAAAACGCAGTTCTCGTTCAAGGCCGAAGTGGACGAAGAAGCGCGCAAGATGCTCTTCCCCTCTAACGAACGCCTCAAGTCAGCAGCCTCCTGATCCATGATTGAGACACGGGCTGTCAGAGTGCCAGAACGGTTCGCCAGGCCTGCCACCAGGAACTTCACATGACCATCAAAGCCGTGGTGTTCGACGCGTATGGAACCTTGTTCGACGTCTATTCCATACAGAGCCTGGCCGAGCAGCTCTACCCGGGCCAGGGCGCTGCAATTTCCGTGGCGTGGCGGGACAAGCAAATTGAATACACCCGCCTGATCACGCAGTCTGATCCCCACCAGGCGTCGGGCAGCCAGTACTACTTGCCATTTTGGGAGATCACCCGACGCGCACTGGAGTATGTGTTGGACCGACTCAAGCTGGATCGCAGTGGGAGCAGGGTCGAAGACTTGATGCGCCAATATGCCCACCTGACGCCGTTTGCCGAAAACCTTTCGGTGCTGCAAAGGCTGCGCACAGCCGGCATGACCACCGCGATTTTGTCAAACGGGAGCCCCGACATGCTGGACTCGGCCGTGACCCACGCCGGCATGCAAAACCTGTTGGACCATGTGCTATCGGTTGATGCCATCCGCCTGTTCAAAACGGCGCCCGAGAGCTATGCCCTGGTTCAAACAGCCATTCCCGTTGCCCGAACGGAAATACTGTTTGTCTCCAGCAATGCGTGGGATGCACTGGGCGCCACGTGGTTCGGGTTTGCGACGCTGTGGGTGAATCGGCAAGGGCTGCCGTATGAGACCATTGGCCCCAAGCCCGTGCACACCGGCCACGATCTGACAAAGGTTCTGGAGATCCTTGGTCTAAATTAGAGGGCTTAGCAACAGCTCCCTTCTTTCGCCCCCCATGCGCCTACACCGCGACGACAACCGCTTTGACATCCTGCGCCTGTTCGCCGCCTGGCTGGTGCTGTTCAGCCACTGCTACCCGCTGGGCGGACGGCCCGGCAGCGAGCCGCTGGCCAGCACGCTGGGCATCGACACGCTGGGGGGCGTCGGCGTGGCGATCTTTTTTGTGCTCAGCGGTTACCTGGTGACAATTTCTGTGGAGCGCAGCCCCAACCTCTTCGAATTTGCCCGCCGCCGCATGCTGCGCATCTATCCTGCGCTGCTCACCATCTGCCTGCTGTGCGTGCTGGTGCTGGGCCCACTGATGACCACGTGGCCGCTGGCAGCATACTGGCACCACAACCTTACCTGGGCCTACCTGCAGACGGCCAGCGCGTGGTTCATCCACTACCCGCTGCCGGGCGTTTTCTACACCAACCCGCATCCCATTACCGTCAATGGTGCGCTGTGGTCGTTGCCATATGAGATCAGCTGCTACGTCGTGCTGGCGCTGGCCAGTCTGCTGCCGGGGGCGCTGCGGTTCAAGGCGCTGCTGGCCGTTGGAGCGATGGCAGCGCTGCTGCTGGTGCGCCCCGCCGCGCCACAGCTGGCAGTTTTCGATCTGTTTTGGGGTTTGGACTACTACCACGCCAAGCTGGGCCTGCTGTTCGCGCTGGGCGCGGTGTTCGCCTGCTGGCGTGCGCAGATCCGCCCGATGCTGTGGCCAGCGTTGTTGCTCTTGGCCGGTGCGCTGTGCCTGCCGCACGGCGCCTTCCAAACTCTGCTGTATGTGCTGGGGGTCGGCACGCTGACGCTATGGCTGGCGCTCCATGCGCTGTGGCTGCCGCGCGTGCCGCAGCGCGTAGGCGACTGGTCGTATGGCGCCTACCTGTACGGCTTTCCTGTGCAGCAGGTGCTGGCGCATTACAAGCTGCACCAGGCCAGCTTTGCGGGCTACGTGCTGGCCAGCACGGTGATCACGTTCGCGCTGGCCGGGCTGTCTTGGCACCTGGTGGAGAAACAGGCGCAGCGCTGGAAGTAGGAAGCGCGCAGCCTGCTAATCTCCGCCACCACCACAACCGCCTCCACAGCCTCCCCCGCCATCGCCACCGCCGTCCCCTGAGGAGTCGCTGCCCCCGAAACCACCGGCATCGCCTCCGCAGCCCCCTCCCCCGCCACTGGCGTCACCAAAACTGGTTCCGCAGTAGACGTCGGATCCGCTTTTTCGGTCGATGTCACTGCAGTCGGGCACGTAGCTGAAACCGCCGGCAATCGCGAACTTTTTGTCCAGCGCAAACAGCAACGGCAGGCGCGTGGGCTGGCGCGGGTTGATGCTTTCTTCCTTGCAGGCCCAGTACCAGCTACGGCGCAGGCCGTCGTTTCGCTTGGGGTCGCGGCCCAGCACCTCCGCCGGCGTGTGGTGCATCAGCCGGCCAAAGGCAGTGCTGCACCAGGTTTCGTAGGCACGGGTATGCAAAATGAACTCGTGCCATGCGGTATCCACCACTTGGGATGGCATGGCCACAAACTGGCGCTGGCTGCGCAAGTGGGCCATGAAGAATTGGCGCAGGCCATGCAGCACCAGTTCCACATCGCGTACACCCAGTTGCGGGTATTGCGCGCGCAGCTTGGTGCCCAGAAACCGGGGAAAAGTGGATTCGCTGATGAATTGGCGGCGCAGGCTGGTCTGCCAGGCGTGCAAGGCCACGAACAGCACCACGCTGACAAAAACAGAAACCACCAGCATCACGGCAAACATGCGGCCCCAAGGCCGGGTGGCCAGCACTACCAACGGCAGCACCGGTAAGGCTAGCCACTTGCTCCAGCCCAACCAGCCAACGCGGCGCAACAGCGTGGCTTTAAATGCGGGCAGCTGCATAGCGCTCCTCCTCTTGCAAACGCAGTACGCGGCGCTGAACCTTGCCAGTGGTAGTCATCGGCAGGGCGTTGACGAATTCGATCTCTTTGGGGTACTCGTAGGGCGCTAGCAGTCCCTTGACGTGGGTCTGCAGTTCCGCAATCAGCTTTGTATGAAGTTCGGCTGTAGCCCCCGCGCTGTGCGCGTAAGCCGCTAGGAAATCAGGAGCAATTACGACGTAGGCCTTGACCACGGCCCCGCGCTCGGCATCGGGTTTAGGCACCACCGCAGCATTGGCCACGGCGGGGTGTTTGACCAGGCAGTTCTCGATTTCGCCCGGGCCTATGCGGTAGCCGGCCGCCTTGAACACATCGTCGGACCGGCCTTGGTACCACAGGTAGCCATCGGCATCGCGCACGGCCATATCGCCGGTGCGACACCAGTCACCGGTGAACTTGGCTGCGGTGGCAGCATCGTTCTTCCAGTAGCCAAGGAAAAATATGGGGTCGGGCTGGCCATGTATGTCCAGGCGATTGAGCGCCACATCGCCGGGCACGCCCACCTGACATTCGTTGCCGGCATCGTCAATGACACGCACCTGGTGGCCGGGGTAGCCCATGCCCATGCTGCCGGGCTTGGAGGGGTAGAACGCATTGCAGTTGCCGACGATGTAGTTGATCTCGGTCTGGCCAAACATCTCGTTGGGTTTGACGCCCAGTTGCTGCTCGCAATACCCAAACACCGCATCACCCACAGCCTCGCCCGCACTCATGACGGCTTGCAGCTTGAGCTTGAACTGCTGGCGCACCGTGCGCTCGGGCGAGCCGGGGAAAGCCTTCATCATGGCTTTGAGCGCCGTCGGGAATAAAAAGGTGTGGGTGACGCCGCAGTCGCCCATCAGCTCCAGCGCGGTCTGCGGACTGAAACGCCCACTGTAGGCAACGATGGGGCGGCCAAAGTACAGCGTGGGCAAGAGCGCATCCATCAGCCCACCCGTCCACGCCCAGTCGGCGGGGCTCCAAAAGGTGGCTTCCGTGGAGGACTCGGTATGCGGATCAAACCCAAACCAGTTCTGGCTGGCCACAAATCCTGGCAGGTTGCCGATCAGCGCCCGGTGTGCCAGCAGTGCACCCTTGGGGTTGCCGGTCGTGCCGCTGGTGTAGATCAGGATGGCGGGATCGTCAGCCAGCGTATCCACCGGTGTGAATCGCGTGCTGAACTGCGCCAGCGCGTCGGCGTATTCACAATCGGCGTGGCCTTGCACGGCCTCCGGTTCGCCCACGCCCATCACGGTGCGCAACGTGGAGCAGTGCTTGCGGGCCAGTTGTAGATCGGCCAGCGCGGAGCTGTCGGCAATGGCCAGCACGGCTTCACTGTCTTGCAGGCGAAACTCCAGCGCGTCGGGCCCGAACAGCAAGGACAGCGGCATGGCAACCGCGCCCATTTGCAGCACGGCCATGTAGGCCACAGCCGTTTCAAAACACTGCGGCATGACGATGGCCACGCGGTCACCCCGCTGCACGCCCTGGGCTACCAACACGTTGGACAGGCGGTTGGCCTGCTCCTGGAGCTGTGTGTATGAGTAAAAAATGCCGCTAGCCCTCGTGGAATATGAGTGTATTGCTATTATTTTTGCAGCATCCGGCAATGCAGCCCAGCGGGCGCAGCACACCTGGGCGATGTTGAAGTGCTCCGGTACGGCCCAGGTAAAGCTGCGGTGCAGACGCGCATAGGCCTCGGGCGGGCAGCCTGTGGCTGGCTCCCGCGTTCCCCGACTGCCCGGCTTGGGTTTGTCGCTGTGCTGACTGACTGGCATCCAATGGCTCCGTATGATTGGTTAAATGTACCAAGTCAAAAGAAAATTCCGCAGCGAGTTTGTCCCTATACGTAATCTGCAATACCACGTGCAAATTTGGGGCGAACCATCACCCGATAAAACCCCGCTGGTCATGGTCCATGGATGGATGGACGTGGCGGCCAGCTACCAGTTCGTCGTCGATGCGTTCCAGGACGACCACTACATCATCGCGCCCGACTGGCGCGGGTATGGCAAGACTCCGTCCGGTGAAGTAGACAACTACTGGTTCCCCGACTACATGGCAGATCTGGACTTTTTGCTAGACCATTACTCGCCCGACCAACCCGTCAACCTGGTCGGCCACAGCCTGGGCGGCAATGTGGTGATGCTGTACGGCGGCGTGCGCCCCGAGCGCATCCGCCGCCTGGTCAACCTGGAAGGTTTTGGTCTGCCCGCCACCACGCCCGATATGGCACCCGCGCGCTATGCCAAGTGGATGGATGAGCTGAAGAAGCTCCACCGCGGCGAGATGGACCTCAAAGCCTACGACGCCGCCAGCGGCGTGGCCCGCCGACTGATGAAGACCAACCCGCGCCTGAGCCAGGACAAGGCCGACTGGCTGGCCCAGCACTGGGCCGAAGAAAACGCCGAGGGCAAATGGACCATCCTGGGCCAACCCGCGCACAAAGTCATCAGCGCCCACCTGTACCAGTCCGAAGAGGTGCTGGAGCTCTACCGCCGCCTGAGCATGCCGGTGCTGGCCGTGGAGGCCTCCGACAACAGCCTGGAACTTTGGTGGAAGGGCAAGTTCACGCTGGAGCAATACCACGAGCGCATCCAGAACGTACCGGATGTGAAAATCGCACTGATCGATGATGCGGGTCACATGATGCACCATGACCAGCCGCAGATATTGGCGGAATTGATTGAGCGCTTTATCGAATAGTCCGCCTCCACGCCCGCCATGCCGCCAGGCTTGTTAACCTAGGGCCATGCAACCACCATCCGGCCCCAACCCTTCCCCCCTGACCCAGCCCATCACGCCTTCCGTTACCCCACCGCGTGTCAACCTCGCCTTGCAAGGCGGCGGTTCGCACGGAGCCTTCACCTGGGGAGTGCTGGACACCTTATTGGACGATGGCCGCGTTGCCTTTGAAGGTATCAGCGGCACCAGTGCGGGGGCGATGAATGCGGTGGCCATGGCCGACGGCTTCGCGAAGGCTCAGGGTCAGTCGGCGCTGAAGATGCGGGAGTCGGCCCGTGCATCGTTGGCAGCTTTCTGGGAGGGCATAGTGGACATGGGCGCGTTGGGGGCGTCCATCTCGGAAGCACAACGTGCGCCGTTTGACATGTTGTTTGGTGGTTTTGGCGGTAATGCAGGTGGGCCTTCGCCAGTGCAAATGTTCACTGACGCGATGACCAGCTTCTGGTCGACCAATGTGTCGCCCTACCAAAGCAACCCGATGGATATCAACCCGCTGCAGAAATTCCTTGAAGAAAAAGTAGACTTTGACCGACTGGCGGCCTTCAAGGCGCTCAAAGTGTTTGTAGTGGCAACGACCGTGACCACTGGCAAGGCCGAGGTGTTTTCCGGCAAGCGCCTTACCGCCAAGGCCGTCATGGCCTCGGCCTGCCTGCCCACGGTGTTTCAGGCGGTGGAGATCGATGGCGAGCATTACTGGGATGGGGGCTACGCCGGCAACCCGGCTATCCACCCCCTGATCTACCAGTGCGACAGCCGCGACGTGGTGCTGGTACAGATCAACCCGATCAAACGCGACAAGCTGCCGACGACGGCGGCCGAAATCATGGACCGCATCAACGAGATCACGTTCAACGCGGCATTGATGGCCGAGATGCGCGCGATAGATTTCGTCAAACGCCTGCTGATGGAGGGGCGGCTGGACCCCACGCGCTACAAAAACGTGCTGATGCACCGCATAGACGGTGGCGAGGTGCTGGAAGGCTTCCACGCCTCTACCAAATCCTCCACCGACGCCAAGCTGATCCATACGCTGCGCGACCTGGGCAAAGCCTCAGCCAAACAGTGGCTCGCCAAGCGATTTGCGTCGCTGGGGCACGCCTCCACGGTCAACATAGCGCGGGACTATCTGGATGACCTGCGCGTCCCCGGCCGATAGGCTGCAAATCCGCGCCGGGCCGCCCCAAGCGGATTTAGCCCCCTTGGGGGGCAGCGACCCGCAAAGCGGCGGAGTGTGGGGGCAATATCCCAACTAAAATCGCAGGTTACCCCCGAATTCACGCATAGGACAGCACCATCATGGAAGCAGAACGCATCAACCTCATCGGCACCCAACTCACGGACCTCTCCGCCAGGACCCAAGAGTTACGGGGGTATCTTTGACTACGATGCCAAAGCCGAGCGCCTGCGCACCGTCATTGCATCGCTAGAAGACCCCTCCGTCTGGAACGACCCCAAGCGCGCCCAGGAGCTGGGCAGGGAAAAAAAGGCCCTGGATGGCGTGGTGGTCACGATCACCGAACTGGAGAGTGAACTCTCCGACAACCTCGAACTGTTCGAGATGAGCAAGGACGACGGTGACGAGGCCGGCCTGGTGACGATTGAGGGCGAGACCGCCAAGCTGTCCGCCATCATCGAAGGGCTGGAATTCCGCCGCATGTTCAGCAACCAGGCCGATCCGCTGAACTGCTTTTTGGACATCCAGGCCGGCGCTGGCGGCACCGAGGCCTGCGACTGGGCCAGTATGTTGCTGCGCCAGTACCTCAAATACGCCGAGCGCAAGGGCTTCAAGACCACGATCGAAGACGAAACCGCGGGCGACACCGCCGGCATCAAGGGCGCAACCATCAAGATCGAGGGCGAATACGCCTTTGGCCTGTTGCGCACCGAGACCGGCGTGCACCGCCTGGTGCGCAAGTCGCCATTTGACTCGTCTGGCGGTCGCCACACCAGCTTTGCCAGCGTGTTTGTCTACCCCGAGATTGACGATTCGATCGAGATCGAAATCAACCCCAGCGATGTGCGCACCGACACCTTTCGCGCCAGCGGTGCCGGTGGACAACACATCAACAAGACCGACTCGGCGGTGCGCCTGACGCACATCCCCACCGGCATCGTCGTGCAGTGCCAGGACGGACGCAGCCAGCACAGCAACCGCGATGTGGCGTGGAAACGCCTGCGTTCGCGCCTGTATGACTTCGAGCTGCGCAAGCAGCAAGAGGCGCAACAAAAGCTTGAAGACACCAAGACCGATGTGGGCTGGGGCCACCAGATCCGCTCTTATGTGCTGGACAACAGCCGCATCAAGGACCTGCGCACCAATGTCGAGGTATCGGCTACGCAGAAGGTGCTTGATGGCGACCTGGACGTCTTCATCGAAGCGTCTCTAAAACAGGGCGTCTGACCCCTACAAGAATCCCAGGAGAACAACATGCTGCAATTCCGCGATAACGAAGGCGCCCCCACCGTCATCAACCGGGCCGATTACACGGCCCCGGCCTACCGCATCGACACGGTGGAGCTGACATTCGATCTGGACCCGGCCAAGACGCGGGTGCTGAACAAAATGACGCTGCGCCGCAACCCGGACGTGCCGGCACAGGCGCTCAAGCTGGACGGCGAGGAGCTGAACCTTGCCCGTGTGCTGGTGAACGGCCAGGGCACGTCCTTCAAGATGGAAGGCGAGCGCCTGGTGCTGGAGAACCTGCCCGAGGGCCATGAGCCCTTCCAGCTGGAAATCTTCACGACCTGCGCCCCGGTCAAGAACACCAAGCTGTCGGGCCTGTACACCAGCAACGACTCGTTCTTCACACAGTGCGAGGCAGAAGGCTTCAGGCGCATCACCTACTTCCTGGACCGCCCGGATGTGATGGCCATGTACACGGTGACGCTGCGCGCCGACAAGGCCAAGTACCCCGTGCTGCTGTCCAACGGCAACCTGGTCGATAGCGGCATGCTGGACGACGGCCGCCACTTCGCCAAGTGGGTCGATCCGCACAAGAAACCGAGCTATCTGTTCGCGTTGGTGGCCGGCCAGCTGGTGGCGCGCGAGCAGCGCATCACGTCGCGCACCGGCAAAGACCACTTGCTGCAGGTGTTCGTGCGCCCTGGCGATCTGGACAAGACCGAACACGCGATGAACTCGCTGATGGCATCGGTGGCCTGGGACGAAGCCCGCTTCGGATTGGGGCTGGACCTGGAACGCTTCATGATCGTCGCCACGGCCGACTTCAACATGGGCGCCATGGAGAACAAGGGCCTGAACATCTTCAACTCCAAGTACGTGCTGGCCAGCCAGGCCACCGCCACCGATGTGGATTTTTCCAACATCGAGAGCGTGGTTGGTCACGAGTACTTTCACAACTGGACCGGCAACCGCATCACATGCCGCGACTGGTTCCAGCTTTCCTTGAAGGAAGGCCTGACCGTGTTCCGCGACCAGGAATTCAGCCAGGACATGTGCAGCGATGCATCGGCCCGCGCTGTCAAACGGATTGAAGACGTGCGGGTGCTACGCACCGCCCAGTTCCCCGAAGACGCCGGCCCCATGGCACACCCCGTGCGCCCGGACAGCTACATCGAAATCAACAACTTCTACACCGTCACCATTTACGAAAAGGGTGCCGAGGTGGTGCGCATGATGCAGACGCTGGTGGGCCGCGACGGGTTCGCCAAGGGCATGAAGCTGTACTTCGAGCGCTTTGATGGCCAAGCCGTCACCTGCGACGACTTTGCGCAGAGCATGGCCGATGCCAACCCCGGCTCCAGCCTGGCGCAGCTGCTGCCCCAGTTCAAGCTCTGGTACAGCCAGGCCGGCACGCCCCGCCTGGCCGCCAGCGGCAGCTACGATGCCGGTGCCAAGACATACACGCTGAACTTCAAGCAAAGCTGCGCGGCCACTGCCAACCAGCCGACCAAGCAGGCCTTTGTGATCCCGGTGTTGCTGGGCCTTGTGGGTAGCAGCAGTGGGGCCACCTTGCGGATGACTGTGCAAGGCAGCAACGACGCGCCGGCCGACAACCACCTGTTCGTGATGACCGGCGACGCCGCCAGCATCACCTTCACCGATGTCGCCGAAGAACCTGTGCCATCCATCCTGCGCGGCTTCTCCGCACCGGTGGTGCTGGACTTCGACTACACCGACGCGCAGCTGCTGACGCTGCTGGCCAACGACCCCGACCCTTTCAACCGCTGGGAAGCCGGTCAGCGTCTTGCCTTGCGCAGCGCTATCAATTCCATAGCTGCTTACGCACAGTCCGCGGGGGCTGCACCGCTAAATTCTGCATACATCGACGCCATGCGCAGCGTGCTGCGCAACCCGGCGCTGGACGCTGCATTCAAGGAACTGGTGCTGACGCTGCCGTCTGAGACCTATATCGCCGAGCAGCTCGACGTGGTCGACCCCCAGCGCATCCACGCCGTGCGCGAAGCCATGCGTCTGCAGATTGCCACTGGCCTGCAAGCCGACTGGGAATGGGCTTTTGACGCCCACCAGGAGAACGGTGCCTACAGCCCGGATGCCACTTCGTCGGGCCGCCGCGCGCTGGCCGGCATGGCGCTGTGCTACCTGTGCCTGGCCGCCACGCAGAGTGGCGACGCCGTGTGGCCCGGCAAGGCACTGCAACGCTTCAAGGACGCCGGCAACATGACCGACCGCGCCAACGCGCTGCAAGCCCTGGTCGGCAGCGGCCACGCGCTGGCAGCGCCCGCCTTGGCCCGCTTCCACGCGATGTTCAAAAACGAAGACCTGGTGCTGGACAAATGGTTTGCGATGCAGGCCGGTGCCCCGGACCGGGGCGGCAATGTACTGCCCGCCGTGCGCCAGCTGATGACCCATGCCGACTTCAACATCCGCAACCCCAACCGCGCCCGCAGCGTGATCTTCAGCTACTGCAATGCCAACCCCGGTGGCTTCCACCGATCGGATGCCGCAGGGTATGTGTACTGGGCCGAGCGCGTCATTGAACTGGACGGCATCAACCCCCAGGTTGCCGCCCGCTTGGCGCGTGCGCTAGACCGCTGGAAACGCCTGGCCGAACCCTACCGCAGCGCCGCCCGCGAGGCCTTGGCCCGTGTGGCCGCGAAAAGCGATTTGAGCAACGACGTGCGCGAAGTCATCGACCGCGCCCTTGCAGATTAAAGGCTCCCATGGCACAAAAAATATCCCTGACCCGCTACCTGGTTGAAGAGCAACGCGTCGACGGCTCCATCCCCGCCCAGCTGCGCCTGCTGCTGGAAGTTGTGGCCCGTTCGTGCAAGAGCATCAGCCATGCCGTCAACAAAGGCGCACTGGGCGGTGTGCTCGGCACGGCCGAGAGCGAAAACATCCAGGGTGAAGTCCAAAAGAAGCTGGACATCATCTCCAACGAAGTGCTGATCGAAGCCAATGAATGGGGCGGCCATCTGGCAGCCATGGCCAGCGAGGAAATGGAAGGCATCTACCTGGTGCCCAACCGCTACCCGCAGGGCGAATACCTGCTGCTGTTTGATCCCCTGGACGGCTCCAGCAACATCGACGTGAATGTCAGCATCGGCACCATCTTCAGCGTGCTGAAAAAGCCCGACGAGCATCCAGGTGTGACCGAGCAGGACTTTTTGCAGGCTGGCTGCAAACAGGTTGCCGCGGGCTACTGCGTCTATGGCCCGCAAACCACGCTGGTGTTGACGGTGGGCAATGGCGTGGCCATGTTCACACTGGACCGCGAACAGGGCTCGTTTGTGCTGACGCAGGAGAAGATGCGCATCCCCGAAGACACGAAGGAATTCGCGATCAACATGAGCAATATGCGCCACTGGGACGCCCCGGTGAAACGCTACATTGACGAATGCCTGGCAGGTAAGGACGGCCCGCGCGGCAAGGACTTCAATATGCGCTGGATTGCCAGCATGGTCACCGACGTGCACCGCATCCTGACCCGCGGCGGCATCTTCATGTACCCCTGGGACAAGCGCGAGCCCGAGAAGCCCGGCAAGCTGCGCCTGATGTACGAGGCCAACCCCATGGCCTGGCTCGTCGAGCAGGCTGGCGGCGCCGCCACCAACTGCAAGCAACGCATCCTGGACATACAACCCGGCAAGCTGCACGAGCGTGTCAGCGTGTGCCTGGGCTCCAAGAACGAGGTGGACCGCGTGACGCGATACCACCTTGAAGCATAGACGCCTCGGTATAATTCTCAGCGTACCAGCCGGTGTAGCTCAGTCGGTAGAGCAGCTCATTCGTAAGGAGAAGGTCGACAGTTCGATTCCGTCAAGCGGCACCAAAATATGTAATAAAAACAACGCACTAGCCATGGCAGTACAGTGCGTTGTTGTGCATTAAATGGCACACTTTTGCACACGGGGTGTGCCAATTTTGTGCCAAATTCGAGCCTCTCGTGGTTGCCATCCAAAGCACAACTTTGCGGCGATTTGCAGTATGATTTGCACAACCAGCGCTGAGGGCGTTTTAAACGGCTTCGACAAACATAAAGAGCATGAATGAGTAGTGACCTGCCCATGCTCACGAAGAGAAGCCACGTACCGTTCAGCAGTTGTTCTTCATAAGCGGATTGAAGAATGATGGGAAAGGATGCTGCAAAGCAATCGCCTGGGAATATTGCCACCGGACCCGTGACGAGGCCGGAAATAAACGAGCGATGTTTCTAGGAGAGCTGGTATGCACTATGGGGGACGACCCCACCGTAAGCTGTTTATCGCTAATTTGATCGAGTAGCCCTAGGCGTAAAGTCTCCGATCATCTGAACAGAGTACGGGGCCGCGGACTCGTCCGAACCTGATTTGGTCTTTGACCAAGTCGGGAACGGAATGGTCTTGCCCATGAATACGCTACTTACAGTAGAACAGCTTTCTAATTGCCTTCACAAGTCCGTCGCCAGCATACGCAGTGACGCTACACGCAATCCCCGGTCATTGCCCCCACTGTGCCGTCTTCCAGGAACAAAGCGCTTGCTTTGGCGAGCTGAGGACGTTGAACATTGGCTTGCCGCCCATGTGATACCCACAGCGATCAAAAAATTGGTTGAGTGCCCCGCCGACATGCCTCGACGCGGTCGACCCACAAAAGCGGAACAAGTCGAAAGGCAACGCCGCACCACTAGCACGCCTGCCACCGCCGACTCTGGCGGAAGGAAATAACCCATGGACGTCAATACGATGCGCCATGGTCGGCAAAAGTCGGTTGGACTGGTGTTGACTGAACAGGAAGGCAAGCTACTGGATGCCTCGACGGATATTTACACCACCCCGCCAAGCGGTGAGGACATGGCGTTCACCCACGCAGTGTTGTGTCAGGTCGGATTACCTAGATCAAAGGTGGACGGGCGCGAGTTCATGCGGAAGTCCGGTGCTGCCTGGGTAAACGTTCAGGCAGGCTATTTAGACGAGGGGCGGGGACCAGTCGAGCAGCCGATCCCCTACGGGGTCATGCCACGGCTGGCGTTGGCATGGGTATCCACATTCGCCAAACGGCACAACACCCGAGAGATTCCAATTGGTGACAGTGCGAGCGATTTCCTGAGCTTGATGGGTATGGATGACCAGGGAGCGCGGTTTAAAACCCTGCGCACGCAAATGCACGCCTTAGCTGCTTGCCGCCTGCAACTCGGCTACAAAGGCCGGACGTTCAACGGCCAAGCTGTTGAGCAGTTCGATGCCTGGATGGAAAATAAGGGGACACATCAGCGCACTTTGTGGCCTGGCCAGATGGTTCTGTCCGAACACTTTTACGTATCGCTGATGGACAGCGCCGTACCGCTGGACAATCGCGCTCTTCACGCTCTGAAAGGCTCTGCGTTGGCCCTGGACGTGTACACCTGGCTTGCTCACCGGTTGCACCGCATCGAGGGGCGCGGCGTCACCCTGCATTGGAAGTCCATACGCGAGCAATTCGCCCAGGAGTACACCGGAAAGGACGCAGACAAGGACTTTAAGAAGAAATTCTTGCCGGCGCTGCACAAGGTTCAAGCGGTCTATCCTCGTGCGAATGTCAAACAAGTAACTGGCGGGCTGCTTCTACTTAGTTCGCCGCCGCCGATCGCGCCGAAGCGGTGACGGTCATCCGTGACCCGACTCGGATCACGACTGATCTTGGCGAGGATCACCTAGATGATCTTCGGGAGGATCATGTTGGTGATCAAAACGTTTAGCTAAACTCCGATAGATCGGACCCCCCCAGCAGGGGCCATTTGGTCAACTTCACCGGGTCTGATGTGTCATCTCTGGCCGGCGTGTGGCCAGGACACGCAATTTTGGGTTTCAAAGCCTTACGTCGGTCCGGCTATTGCTCCCCATACCCCTAAACAAGGGAAACGGTGGGCATCCCTGTGGACCCCCTGTGGATTCAAACACTTATCCACGATAGATCGGACCCCCCTTCTCCGATAGATCGGACCCCCCAAACGCCGGATTTCTCCGATAGATCGGACCCCCCTTCTCCGATAGATCGGACCCCCCCTAAAACCGGTACGGTTCTGCCTCTAAGGTATTCCTATAAATTAACCGGTAGTAAGAGGGCATGTTTTTGTGGATAACGCGGACAGAAATACGACCAGCTGCGCAGGGCGACCTGCAAGGGCACCCACCCTTGCACATCCATAACCAGTCCCCCCGTGTGGGGGCACAGAAAAGGCGCTAACGCGCCTGCCCCCCCAGGGCTGCGCCCTCGCGCAATAGCGCTCACCCCGTGGGAATCATCAAATGGCCCCCACGGGGGCCGAACAGTTCCCCCGAACCGCACTTCGTGTCGGTTCTGCTACACCCCCCAACCCCCTGCTACACGCAGGGGGAGAAACAACCGGTCTCTCAAAACGGGGGCGCAAAAGCCGGGCGACCGTACCGCATAGCTACATGCCACCAAGATTGCCAGGCAGCATTGGCATCGCTGCAGAAAAAGCTCTTGGATTTGGGAGCGGAATTTTTGAGGACTCGCGCTTAAAAACCCTGAATGGGTTGCGAAGCTAAACAGTAAAAATGCCAAACGCAACCGTTTTCCGGGCCGTGGAAGCGGTTTTCTGCAACATTTGGCACCTACCCCACACACCATGGCCTTAAAACGCGCCTAGGGCCGTTTTGGTGGTTTTTGCGGCCGTCAGCCGTTTGTGACGCATCGATTGTCGCAAAGAGTTGCAATAAGTTAGTTTATTTATTAGTTTGTTTGTTTGTTTTTATAATGAAGGCGTGAACTAAACATTCACGCGAAGGAACTTGCTATGCGCCCCGTCGAATTTGGTCCTGAAGCGATCATCCAGGCGGGTAAGGAGTTGCAAGCCACCGGTCGCAACATTACCGGATTTGCTCTACGCCAGAAAGTCGGTGGAGGTAACCCGACCAGGCTGAAGCAGGTCTGGGATGAACACCTCAACAGCCAGGCCACGACCAAGACCGAACCAGTCGCAAAGCTGCCGATTGAGGTTGCCGAGGAAGTAGCGGCCGTGACCAAAGCGCTGTCCGAGCGCCTGGCCCTGCTGGCGATGGAGTTGAACGATAAGGCGGTCAAGGCTGCAGAGCGCCGGGTCCATGAGGTGGTGCGCACTGCCGGCGAGGAGCGCGAGCAAGCCGACCGTGAGCTGGCCGATGCTTCGCAGACGGTGGACGACTTGGAAACCAAACTGGATGAAGCCGCGACCGAGGCCGAGGCGCTGAAGATACGCCTGGCCGATAGTCTGGCCGCGAACCAGGCTCAGGCCGTTGAACTAGCCCAAGTACGTGAACGCCTGACGCTGATCGAGCAGACAACAAAAGCAGCGACTGAACGCATGACCCTGGCAGAGGCAGACCGGGACGCTGCGCGCAAAGAAACAATCACAGCCCGCGAAAATGCCGCCAATCTACGTGGCCAGGTGGACGCCCTGCAGGCCCAAGCGACGGATTTGGTGCGGGCGCTCAGTGTTCGCCAGTCCAAGATCGAGGCAGGGAAAACCACAAGCGCGAAAAAGTGCTAAATGCTTCACCGATGATCAACTAAAGGAAGTTTCCAAATGAAAACTAATCGAATAGTCCCTCAAGAACAATCGGCCGCACAGCAAGAACCGGCCTTTCTCGACGACGATGGCCCCAGCCTTGAAATACCGCCATTCATTTCTACAGCAAACGCGCACACGCTGTTTGGCTTAAAGGACGGCGAGAGCGTCCTGGAAGCCATGGCCAGGCACAAATCAGAAGACGAGGTTGCCAAGGCAGAACGCCGTTGGGCCACTAAACAGGCGCTTGCTTCGAGCCGCATCGAGGGGCATATTCCAAGTCCTGAATTCCTTGCCGACTGTGATGCCTTGGACGAGGGAACCATGACCACGGAAGAGGTTGGAGCGCGCAGCTTGGCGCGGGCGTTGGCAGCAGACAAAGCCGCTGCACTTACGCCAAAAAAGACTTAGAAAAGTGCCAACGGAAACACCCTTTCAAACGTTAAACACAGAGCTAAAACCGACCCCAGGGAAGAGCATTAATGAACTCAAAATCAATTTTCAAAAACCGCGCTGTAGCATTGGTTGTTGCCGCTTTTGCGTCGTCTGCGTTTGCAGTCGATGCTTTCGACCCTGCAACCAACCTGCTGACCATGGACAGCGTCACTACTGGTGGCGTGACATACCGCAATGTTGCCGTCACAGTCATCGCCTACGATTTGATTGGGGTTGCGGGTGGCACGCCAGCGGCTGACAACTTCAATCCCACAAACAATGTATTGCTGTTGGGTGCAGTTTCTTATCGAGGGACTGTTTACAACAACGCGACTGTCAAGATCAACTCTTACACCCTGCTTAGCGCCGGAGGACCTGGTACGCCCGGCACGCTGGCTGCGCCGAACTACACCGGCGAAATGGCTGGCTACCTGGCCAAGCTCAACACATACCGCACCCAGTGTGGCATGCCCGCGTTGTCGCAGAACACGGTTCTAGAAGTTGCCGCGAGCAATATCCCAACGGCGTCCGCTACCGTTAATCAGGTCACTATGGCTACGAACGCTGGCTATGCGGCTCCCACGACCGTGGGGGGCATCAACAGCCAATACTCCAGCAATTCCGAGAACAACGACTTGGTGGGCCAACTGGAGTTGCAAACAACCCTGATGGACTACCAAGGTATGTTGAATTTGATGCGCCCGTATACCGAGATTGGGATGGTTTCCAACTTGGGGAAAGCGGGCTCTATCCACCAACGCGGAGCCCAGGTAATGTTGGGAAACCCGGTGGTGCGAAATACCACGTTGCCGTTAACCTTTCCTTGTGCCAACACGATGGATATAGCCCCCTACGCCAGCTCGATTGGTGGGTTTGTAAGCTACGTGAGCGGAACGGCCGCAACGCTGTCAAGTGATGGGACGCAAAGGATTACTGGAGCGCAAGGCACGCCCATTGCGGTCTTTGCCAACCCCGGTGATACCTTGGTGCTCACGGCAGCGACTGTCGCGCTACAAGGCGGGGCAGGCGTGCCAGTGCTGGTGAACCTAGGGTCACCGCGCACGCGGTACGCCTATGAAAGCTTTGTGTGGCCGCAGCAAAACCTGTTGCCCAATGCTGCCTATGACGTGGTGATCGTGGGCACGGTTAACGGTGTGGGGTTTTCCCGGAACTTCATGTTCCGTACCGGTGCTGCGATTCCGCAGTATCTGCCTTGAAGGAGATTTGAAGATGACAAACGCGACTGAATCCTGGCTGCGCGAAGTGGTGCGTGAGCTGATGGATATTGGATGGAGTCAGGCAGAGGCAGCGGATGCCATAAAGTTTGAGCCTTACTTTTTTGAGCAGGCCCATGCCCAGGGCGATACCCCGTTTGACGCGGCGGTGTCCTACGATGAGAGCTTGCAGGGGTAGCGCTCTGCGCCTATAGCCTTGAAGCAGGTTTAGGGCGAGCTGATGTTGTATGCTGAACCGCCAGGTCCTAAGCAATTCGCACCAGTGGGTTGTGCGGTGCATCCATACAAGCCCCCGTTATCGAACGTGCTGAAACTCAAATAGCCATTTAGCCCGAGTGGTGGCACCGGCAGCCCGCGAGTATTGAAATATTGAATCCACCCAGGATCATTGGTGGGAATAGATGCCAGTCCGCCCGTGCCGAAGATGACACCCCCTGAATCAACGGCAAAGATATTGCTGGCGTTGCCGCCAATGGCGTACCGGGGGCCGTTGTAGAACAAACTACCAAAAACGCCGCTACCCGTCATGGCCGCGTAATACTCTCCGGTGCCAAGTGTGATGGCCCCGATTCCTTGGCCGTTGATATAGCCAGAAATCGAATTGCCTTGGTCGTAACCATTGAATGTCCCGGTGGACGTGTTCATCATGACGAAGCCAATGTTGCTGCCGCCACGGCTGATGGTGTACATCTGGACACCAGAGTTCAAGGTTGCTGTGATGGTGCCCGAAGCGCCCGAGCCGTTGAACGTTCCATTGAATGTCCCGGTGTAGTTGGGTTGTGAAATGGCGATATAGACGCCACCCCAACTGTAGGCGGTGCCAGATCCACACGGACCCACCAGGCCGAAATCGCCATTCCCGAAGTCGTAAACATTGAAGGTGCATTGGCCGCTGAATATGCCAGTCAGTGGACCAATGTTTCCAGAGTAGGCCATGACTACCGTTGCGCCATTGTTGGCAATCATCGACCAATTGCCTGTGATCGCAGAGGAAATCGGTGTTGCTGCGCCAGTCTGTGACCCCAGACCGCCGAATGAAAAGCCTGACAAAACATTCCCTCCCCCAGATGGTGGGGGGGGTGGGGGTGGAGGGGGCGGGGGGGGCGGCGGGATTACGCAGGCTGCTGCATCGTCGTTACTCACACGTGTATGGGTAGCATCGCCATTGCAAACGCAGCCAGCATAACCCGCGACAAGCTCCCAGTGACGCCCGATCAGGCAGTCAGCCGCGGTCAGCTTTTGAGGTGAATAAAAAAGACGCGGCCGACTGCTTGCATTGGTATCCGTTGGGCGCTCAACGCCGTCTTGCTGGGTCGTGTAAGTGTGGGCCTTGTCGTAGCGTGCCTGGGCATTCGCCTTGACTGTAGGGTCCGCAATGGCGTTGATTTCCGCTTGTGTGATGGGACCAGTTAAAACTATTGAGCCAGGTGGTATATATGTGGCAGTTCCCTGAGGGTATGGGATGCCGGTATTTGGATCGACGTCCACTGTTTGCGCGTGCACGCCAGCGAGCAGCAACAGGCCAGCGGCCGCCAGTGCGAGTTTTTTTATCGATTGAAAAATCATGATTGATGGTCTTCCGAATTTGTATATCTATACAACCGCGTGCCCATTGAAATCAACGAGCGCATCTACTTGTTGTTCACTGTACTCGACCGTGCGATGTGCCAAGTACTCAATTACGCCAGAGTGTCGCGCAGCTACCAACTCGCTGAACATTTGCACGTTCGCCAAGACGCCGGCATTGATGGCCGAGAGTCGTTTCAACGCTATGGTCGGGTCGCTTTCATTCTCAATTAGTGCCTCACGCAAAGAAGTAAGGAGTGGTTCTGCGCTCGCGCACACCAGCTTATTGAGGTCTTCGCTTTGAGTTGCTGCAAACGGCCAGTGAGCGACACCAATGAACAACTTATCCGCTTGCATAAGCGTTTTTGAAAGCGATTTAATCAACGCGAAAAGCACAACTATTTTTTCGGCTTTAAAGCCACTATGACGGGCTTGAATCGACCCGGCCGGCGCGAGTTTTTCAAGCGTGAATTTATTGATCAATCCGCTCACCAAGTAGGTGCCAACTGCAGCTTGGCAATGCTCCAATAGATCTCGGTATGCATTGAGTTGCGGCGCGCTGATGGCAGGGGACGCATTTGTTTCCGCGCTCGTAGGCGACGATAAAATAGAAGAAGCCATGTCTATCTCCGAGTGATTGCTATGGTTAGCTGCCGCTGGTTACTGAGAATAGCCAGTGGCAGCGCTTAAATTTCTGGGTCAATGAGTGGTTTTAAGTCGCCTTTCTGCGTTCATGACGCACTAGGTTTTGTCGCGGAAAGCAGCGATTTCTGCATCCGTACTATCTGACTCAGGCGCAGCACCCGATACGCTGTTTCCCCCAAACTCCTGTTCAGCAGGGATATTTGCCAGCTTGATAGCCGCAGCGATCTTCCCGCCGGTGGTTTCGCCGATGCGTTCACGGACGTCATCCATCATGCGGTTCGCTTTGTCCTTAGCAACCGCTGCAGTGCCCTTGGCAAGGTTCGCCGCGGTGCCTACAGCGATCCGGCCCGCCTTGGCTAGACCACCACTTTGTTGCTCACCAGGTGCAGACGGAGATTGCTGGCCACCGCCAGCACTCACCGCCGAACCAGACGCAGACGAACCACCCCCAGCGCCACTGCCATCGCCTCCAGATGAAGACGAGGGGGCCGAGTTACCACCTCCACCACCAGAATCTCCCATTGCGGCCGATAGGCCGCCGTCAGAGCCCTTGCCTCCTGCTCCTGTGCTGGGAGATCCGTCATCCCCTCCACCGTCACGACCGCCGCTTTCGGCCGCGCTCGCGCTTTTAAACGCTTCCATGAGGGCAGAGGCACCACCGCCCACACTTGCCGTGCCAGAGGCCAGCGCGGCACCCGCTGAAGCCGCTGCAGCTGCGCCGACTGCTGCGGCCGCCAAAACTGTGCCAGCTCCGATGGTTCCGGCTCCACCTCCTCCGCCCGCAAGGGCCGCGACACGGTGTGGGATTTTGTCTATAAGTAATGCAAGAACACAACAAACGCAGGCGACCACCAACAGATCCGGTATCGAGGAACCGTCGAGCTGCTCGAAAAACCCGTCTATGACACTGGTCGCAATGCCGACCATTAGTGTGATTGTCAAAAGCTCTAAACCTATGCCCAGCATCGCCTTGAAGTAGGAGACCGCCATATCGGATGTCCAGCGAGATCCGCCGAATCCGAGAATGAAAGAGCCTGCGTAAGCCATTACCCAGGCTGTTACAAGCGCAATGAGAATATTTGCGGATACCACTGCCATACAGAGAACGATGACAAGTGTGACGATCACAATGGCCAGATTGTCAATTGGATGAACCCAACTGAGATGGGCAAACGACTTCTTCACAATGTCAAACGCTATTGCGAGAGGGGTAGAAGGGGTTAATACCGTGGAGACAGTGCCGGCCTGTGCCCCGATTTCTCTTAACGAGTTAACAATGGAAATTGCCATTGCGGGTCCGTTATAGAGGAGCCACCAGAAAAAACCTGTAGTGATAGTGAAACGAACAAACTCAGCGAAAAAATCACCGATATCTGCCTTGCGCAATGCCATCATTCCGAATGTCCAAACCATGCTGATAGTGGCTAGTAACCAGAACAACCATGATGCGTACTTCTTGATGATGTCGCCCCAGTGAGAACTAGCCTCAAGGAACTTATCAGCTACACCATCTAGAATTTTTCCAGTCGCTATATCAGCGAAGGCTGGAGCAGCGACGAAAAGCAACAAGACCGCAAAAACCATTTTCAATAGGCGACTCTTATTCACGTTAGAACCCTTTCGGTGTAGGACGTTTTTCGAGTGGTGGCACAGCGTAGTGTTTGTTGCTCGCGGCTTGTTGCTTAGCTTCGTTATCAGCCAAGGCCTGAAACCGCGTCGCAATCACGTTTTGCTGCGCAATGAGAAGACCGCGGATCTGAAGTAGCTGGTTGGCTTGTTGGCTTGCCAGCTGGTTGGCATATTGAATTGCCTGCATGCGGCCTTCGGCACTCTGAGCCGCAGCTTGAAGACTCTCAAGTGTTGCGGCATCGGTTTGCATAGCATCTTGTTGCTTGTCGAGGCCCTTGAACAGGGCGTCCGTTGCCTTCTTTTGGGACTCGGACCCAAGGTATTGATCCGAATTGATTTGGGCCCACTCTGCCGCTGTGCAAGAATTATTTTTGTAGCAAAGAAAATTGCTGTATGTGGCGGCATCTTTAAATTTACGGACGTACCCGTCGATGCTTCCCAGCTGCTGTTTATAGTAATTCAGTGTATCAATCGACTTCCGCAAAGAACTCATAGTTTTTTGCGCTTGGTCCCAGATGAATGAACCAGGAATCTTAGTGTTGCGAAGCTGATCCATATACTGGTCTAACTGCGTCTTATATTGCTCGATTTGTTTCAGCGTTTGTGCAACCTCTTCGACCGCAGTAACCGTCGTCTGCACGACATTTGCGCCATCAAAGACCGGAAGTCCGACTGCATAGGATTTTTGAACACTGAAGACCAAAGAAAGACACGTGACCAAGATCCAAAATAGCCAAGGGGTGCAAGGTCGGTCTGCGTTTATTGCCGCGTTTTTAGCGGCTAAAATTTGAGAAGCCATTTATCTCTCCATCAAGTGGGTTCTGGTTAAATTTCGATCCAAGGCCGTGTCTATTGGCCATTGGTTTTTGGCTCTCTTTCGGCATTGATCGTGGCTTTTGCCCTACTGTCCAATTTTGACCACGAAGCCGCTACTGCTTTACCGATGTCTGTGAGAGATTCTTGGTTTTTGCCGAACAAAAGGTAGTTGCCTGTAATGACAAAAGCTCCACAGAACAAACTACTAACTAGGAATGCTGCGAGCGTCGTTGCAAAGCTTGGTTGCGCCGCGTGCAACCGTCCAATTTCTAGTTGCAAAGTTGTATTGATGGCCCGCCGCGCGTCGTCCAGCGCCGCTTCAATCAACTCCCGCGATTGCAAATCCAAGCCAGCTGTCTTGGCTGCGTAGTCCTTTTCCAAAGCCGCCTGTACACCTCGCCCGGCAGAGTTGGCGAACTCAGTGATTTGACCTTTGTAGATGTCCCCGGCTTTGTGCAACGTGTCAATCAGACCGGAGAGCTTCGCTTCCACAGCTTCGGTTTGCGCCGGCAGCGTAGTTTTCAACGACTCCACCGCGTCATGCAATTTGAGAATGTCGCCCAGCATTTCTGCGGTGAGCGCTTCGAGGTGATCTTTCGCGGCCACGATGTTTACTTCAGCAGGGTTTTGAACACTGCATCCAACTCTTCGGTGACGCCAACGGCCAAGCGCTTGATACCGATGAGCTTGCTGAGACGCAGTTTTTCATCAGACTCCTTCGCCGCCTTCAATTGCTCTTTCAGGTCAGCCGGGTCTTTGAGGATGTCAGCAATGCCGCTTTCGCTGCCCTTGAGCTTGCCGTAAATGTCATTGACATGAATGATGGCTTCCGGCTTGATGGTGAAGTTTTTCGCACTGGCGTGGTATTCAAATAGACCCGAAAACACGCGCTCCGGCTTGTCGTCCAAATCGACCAGATTGAAAACCAAGCGAATTTTCTTTGCTGGGACACCAATTGCGGATAGGGCCTCAATGGTTGAGATCGTGTCGCGCTGCTGCTTAGTCGCTGGAACCGTGGGCACCACGTAGAAATCGAAGTCTTCATGGGAGCCGCGATATTGCTTCATAAGGCCAACGAAGTCTTCCACGTTCGATGCGCCAATGTCCACGACTGCATCATCCAAAAGGGCCAGGGCCTCAAGCAACTCACCAAATTGTTTTCCCTTGATGGCTTCGTCCTGCGTGCCGTCTGAATTGATACTCTCCACGGCGATCACTTGCGCATCTTTTAGGCGCGGTGCCAGAAGATGGCGGGCGACAGTCGACTTGCCGACGTTCCCGCTGAAATTGATAACTGCGATTTTCATGTTTTCTTATCCTTCAACAAACGTTTTGCAAGCTGGCTCTCGCCAGCGTTGATGAACTGATCGGCGATTTTTTCTCGCCGCTGCTTACTGTCCAAACCCGCCAGGTCATCGACGGGATTCGTTACTTGCACCGTTCCGGCACCAGTTGGTGTCTCCGCCACCGTCCCGGACGCCGGCCTGACTAGACCCCCTTGGTTCTTGCTTCGCTCCTTTCTCAATCGGTACAACATGGTCTCGAACGATTTCAGCGTTAGGTCAAAACCATGTGTATTGAGTGTTTCAACGATCTTGCTGTTTGAGACTCCCGCGCGTTGAGATGCTTCTATTTCAGAGAACAACTCACGGAGTCGGCCTATCTTCGAACGGTTCGCGTTGCCACTCGCCAAGGCTCGCAGGGCATCTTCTATAGTCTGGAACACATCTCCGCTAGTCGCATTGAATGCCGCTCCGCTCTTGTCATTGCAGCTTTGGGTGTTGCTTACTTCTCTTTTTGCAATACGCTCAGAGAGTGACTTCTTGTCTTCAATCAAGATTGCCTCCTTCTTCTTGACTCGCACCTGTACCAACTAAAAGGTTGGCGACGATCTCAGTTGGAAAATGAACACGACGGCCCAAATAGACTTTGGTTTTGTTCAGCTCGATTGCCCATGGTTCTGAGCGCATTGACAATGCGGACCGAAGGCCGCCAGGCTTGCGCTTAAGAACCTTGGCCAGTTCTTCCAAGGTAAGAGTTGGCCCATATTGCTTCAGCAGAAACTCAAGTGTTGTGTTCACGCAGTTGATCCGATTACTTGATATCGCATTGATGTTGATTTCTGTCGATTTTGTTCTCGACTGATGCAGAATTACAGGTAGAAACGTTCGCTATTTTTTACCCGTGCACACCAATCTGAACAACATGAATACTGCAGAAGATCGACAACGTGAAGTCATTCGTACCAAGGCCACAATGCACTTTCTCCGAGACGGTGTGGGCGCGGATTCGATCTATGAATTCGCAGGTATTTACGACGTCCTGGAAGGCGGAATTTCCAATACGCAAGAGTCAAAAAAGTGGCACCCTTTGTTTTCGGGTAAGCAGCCCCTGACCATCAAGGCATTGAATTCTCTGTCCACTTATTTCCCGGATGCAGAGAGGATGCACCGTAACGGTCCAGGCTTTTTATGGAAGGCAATGTGGGGCACGCTTGGCGAGGTGAGTTCAGTTGTTGCTGATGACTTCAAAGCCTGGCAGTCCTTTGATGTAGCGTTAGCAGAGTTCGAAGCTGACATTCTTCTCACGGAGGTCTATAGGAAACCGCTCACACCGCAATGCCTGGCGAAAGCTGTGGCACTGCATAGGCTGCATCAGGAGTTGTTTGGCTTTGATGGTGCAGGGACGTACCGATGCGTGCGGTGTTGCCTAAACGATAGAAGTGTGCAGATCGAGTTGCAACTGCTTGCGGTTTTCGATGATGTCTGCGCCCACCTAGCGACCATTGCTAGCGATCCGCTTGCCACTGCCCCAGCAGATCAGCGTTGGGATGCACTGAAAGCTAAGCTGGACTGGATCCGTTGAATGTAAGCAGAAGCTGATTTTTAGCGGCTAAATTTTGTTTTGTTTTGTTTTTGTTGTGTGTTGATTTGCAGTTGTAGTTCTAGTGTTTCTATTAGTTGTCTTGTGGTTGTGTTTTTGTCATGCAGTTGTTGTGTGCATGAATGCTTGAAAAAACATGCATATAACAACGTTCTGTGCCATGCTATCCATGGTGTAAACACGGTCGAAGACCGGGCAGGATATGTGAAGGTAGCTACCCGGCAAGCCGGTTATCTATCTTCACCAACCACTTATTCGCACTTCGTGCTCAACGGGGTCTCCTGCTCTGCGAGGCCATACGAAACAGAGAGTTGAACGATGAAAGAAGACCAGAAACCGCCAACCCGGAAACAGCACAAGGTCTTGCGCGTCCCGGTTTTGCCCAGCGAGGAAACGGCCATCAAGAAGACGGCGGCGGCCACCGGCTTGCCTGTTGCGGTCTACCTTCGAAGTGTGGGCATGGGATACACCACGCGGAGCATTCTGGACAACACCCGTGTTGAAGAGCTGGCACGCATCAATGGTGACCTTGGACGACTGGGTGGGCTCTTGAAACTTTGGCTGACCGATGACCCTCGCACAGCACTGTTTGGGACGGCGACGATTCGCGCCGTCTTGTCGAAAATCGAGGGCACTCAGCAAAAAATGCAGGATGTGATGGCTATGGTCGTTCTGCCGCGAACCAAGAAGGATTGATCAATGCTTTCCTTGGTCGAGAAACAAAAGGGGTTCCAGTGATCGCCAAACAAGTCCCGATGCAGTCAATTGGCAAGAGCGACTTTGGTGCCCTGGTCAGCTATCTCACGGGCGATCAGGAGAAGCACGAGCGTGTGGGCACAGTCAAGGTCACGAATTGCCAGAGCGACGAGCACAGGATCGCCATCTTGGAGGTATTGAACACCCAAGCAAAGAATACGCGCGCCATGTCGGACAAGACCTATCACCTGATCGTGAGCTTCCGCAGCGGAGAACAATTGGACGACGCCACGATGCAGGCCATTGAGGCGCGGATTTGCGAAAGCCTTGGATTTGGAGAGCACCAGCGCATCAGCGTTGTACACCACGACACGGACAACCTGCACTTCCATATAGCGATCAACAAGATCCACCCAACGCGGTACACGATCCATGACCCCTACA
Organism: Rhodoferax sp. ZS1R8; assembly: GCF_056521325.1. Taxonomy (NCBI): domain Bacteria; kingdom Pseudomonadati; phylum Pseudomonadota; class Betaproteobacteria; order Burkholderiales; family Comamonadaceae; genus Rhodoferax; species Rhodoferax sp. ZS1R8. Next base: position 276,951 of record NZ_JBWMBA010000003.1, read on the forward strand.
ACGACCACAAGACGTTAGGGCAGGTCTGCGAAAAGCTAGAACGTGAATTTGGATTGGAAGTGGACAACCACCAGGCGCACAAAACTGGAAGCGAAAACCGAGCGCAGGACATGGAGAGGCACGCCGGCATTGAGAGTCTTTTAGGCTGGATAAAGCGGGAGTGCGCCGACCAAATTAAGGGCGCTCAGAGTTGGGTCGAGTTGCACGCAGTTCTCCAAAGCAATGGCCTTGAGCTTCAGGCGCGTGGCAATGGGTTTGTGATCACCGATGGCAAGGGGCAAGGGGTCAAGGCCAGCTCAGTAGCGAGAGAGTTGTCCAAGGCAAAGCTTGAGCTGCGCTACGGCCCGTTCGACCCTGCGCCGATCGTTGCACCAGGAGTCTCTGCCGCACGGATAGCAAAAGGCAACGCGCCAATGGTCGGGAACGTCGGCACAAAACCCCCGCCCAGAAGCCAGAACCGCTTGCGCAGCCTGGGCGACCTGGAAGCCCTTCAGATCGACAGCGGCAAACGCTACCAGAGCAAGCCGATGCCCTCGCGCATCAACACGGTTGAGTTGTACGGTCGTTACAAGCATGAGCAGCAAACGCAAAACGTTGCGCGTGCCGCTGAATGGGCAAAGGCCATCGAGCGGAAGAGTCGCGCACTGGAGGATGTCAAGAGAACTGGTCGATTGAAGAGGGCCGCGACGAAGTTGGTCAAAGGATCTGGCCAGGGCAAGAAGATTTTGTATGCCGCGACCAGTCAAACCATGAAGGAAGACATCCAAAGTATCAACGCCAAGTATTTGAAGGAGCGCCAAGAGATTTACGAGCGCTACGAAAAACTAGCGTGGGCCGACTGGCTACGAGCCAAAGCCACAAAGGGCGATCAGGAAGCGCTCGCTGCGCTGCGCGCTCGTGAAGCTGCAACGGGACTTAAGGGTAATACTGTGGCGGGGATCGCGCCAATAGCTGCCATACAGATCCCAGATGCCCCGGACAGTGTTACTAAGAAGGGGACCATCATCTACCGGGTGGGCCCGACGGCCGTTCGTGACGACGGTGACAAACTCCATGTGTCGAGAGGCGCAAACCAAGAAGGCTTCGAGGCTGCATTGCGGATGGCAATGCAGCGCTACGGCGAGCGAATCCAAGTAAATGGCACCGCAGCCTTCAAGGAACAAATTGCACAAGCTGCAGCTGCTGCCAAATTGCCAATCACTTTTGAGGACGCCGCACTAGAGCGCCGCCGTCAAGAGATTTTGAACAGCATCACCGTTGGCACGAAAGAAAAGCCCGATGAACACAGATACGCTGGACCAGCCACACCAAGCGACGGCAAGAGCCAAGCGGCTAACGGAGGACGAAATGATGGCGTCGGCGCTGGATACTCCGCTGCCCGAATCAACGGTGCCAGTGCCTGGCTCCCAGGTCACGGGGCCGACGGAAGAAAACCCGTTCTAGGCGGCAGACTCCCCGGCAAGCCCAACATTGGCCGCGTTGGGACAAAACCGCCGCCCGAAGCACAAAACCGTTTGCGAGGGTTGTCCGAACTCCGTGTGGTTCAGCTTGCCCGTGGAAGTGAAGTGCTATTGCCGGGTCATGTTCCTGGTCAAGTGGAGCACCAAGGAGCCAAACCAACTGACGGCGTGCGACGGGATATTTCTAGGCCTGGAGTGACAAAGGCAGTTGGCCAAGCCACAACCACCCCAGAGATCCGCGCTGGCCGCGACCAGGTTAAAAAAACCGCACGGGAGTATGCAGAGCGCCAAGTCGAGAGCGTGCGCCAGGCCTCACAGCAGCAAACTCAGGTTGAGGCCTACCGCAAGGCGCAGCGCCTGGCAGGGTTCAAACGGCTGGCGGCAGGACGGGAAAAGTCGCGCGGTAAAGACAAGGGATTCGAACGCTAATCCTTTGGCCTTTCAGAGCCGTGAAGCATTGACTTTTGCCGGCGTATTCACTTGAACAAATCCTTTCGCGATAGCAGCTTGCCGTTTGGCAAATGCTTCGCGGCTTCCTGCCGGATCGCCTGCACGTGTTCTGCTGTCAGTGGACCATCGTCACGCTCATAGTCCGGTCTCCCAATTTCCCGTCCCACAGGCGCGAATGCCATCGCTTCGCCGCCGTGGCGATTGGGATCGAAACCGTCCAAAAGGTTCGCGATTGAGGTGGTGCTCATGGTGGTTCCTTGTGTTCCTGCGTATTCCTGTGAATCTGGCCATTAATTCCAGATCAATGTAGGCCAGTCATTCCGGCAGAAACTGGGCCACCTATTCTGGTTCAAATTGGGCCAGTCATTCCGGTCAAAGAAACCAACCTGGCCAAGCATGCTTAGGGGGGTTTTATCTATCAGGGCGCCGCAGGCGCCCCCTTGCCGTTGCTAGAAATTACAACTTGCGGGATGTCAGGAACGGTTTAGGCTGGTGCTTACATGCAAGCTAGGTTAGCTTCTCGTAGTCTGGACTGCCGAATTCTTGTCCTGCGGGTGTCAATGCCATTACTTCGCCACCGTGGCGCTTTGGATCGAACCCGTCCAAAAGGGCAATGAGATTCGAGGGCCGCCTACTTGCCAACAACTGGCCCTTCGGCAAGTGCTTGGCAGCATCGTTGCGAATCGCCTCTATGTCCTCGTCCGTCAGTGGACCAAGGTCTGGCGGATACCAAGTCAAAAGCCGGCCGTACAGGCGATGCATGATTCGACGCTTGTTTGCTCTCACGTTCATGGTTAATCCGCCGTTGCCTCAATAGAAATTACGCCCAGAGATTCCGCTCGATCATGTCCCTTCCCGGAAAGCAGGTCAATCGCCACAGCCGCTCGGGCGACACGTTCAAAAAATGACACGGTAACTACCTCATCCGTCAAACGCCGGGAGTTCCCATGCGTTCTTTTGGCAAGTGGGTCACTATCCGGGATACGATTTATTTGCATTAATTCCATTATTCGAATATATTGGAATCATGAATGAAGACAACATCGTCAAAGCCCTAGCGGCTCTCGCGCACCCGATCCGCCTCAAGATCTTCCGGGGTTTAGTCATTGCCGGTGAAAGCGGCATGACGCCTGGCGCCATGGGCGAGTTGTTGGAAATCGCTCCAGCTACGCTCTCCTTCCATCTGAAGGAACTTAATCATTCAGGTTTGACCACCCAGCAGCGCGATGGCCGAAGTCTCATCTACCGCGCAGACTACGACCAAATGAACGCCGTGCTGTCCTTTTTGACCCTGAACTGCTGCCAGGGCACCCCAGCTACCGCGGACGCCAAGCCAGGCTGCGGATGTTAGGGAGCACACCATGGAACGCTTCTTAACCCCTTTCTTCGTGCATCTAGTTGCTATTGACAACCATAACCCAGGAGTCTATCGTGCGTCTATTTAGTTGCTATTCACAACCTTATGAACGATTCCACCATGTTGTCGGGCAGCCTGCTGCGCGAAGTAGCCCGTCTCTACACGCGGGCACAACGGGTCGTCGCCGATTGCTGCCGGACATCCAACACCCAGTGCATTCTGCTGACCGAACTGGGGCGTTCAGGGCCGTTGCCCCTATCCGAACTCGGCCAGCGACTCAGTTTGGAAAAAAGCTGGATCTCCAGAGCGGTCGATGGCTTGGTCAAGCGTGGTTGGGCGACCAAGGAACCCAACCCGCAGGACGCCAGGAGCTGGCTCGTCACGCTCACCGACGATGGCGTTGAACGTGTTTTGGATCTGAACCGAACGCTCGATGCGCATGCGGAACAGTTGCTGGGCTCCCTGACGGGGCCTGACCGTAAAGCCGTCGAGACCTCATTGTTGTTGTTACTGAAGGCGCTGCGCGAAGACAGTGCGGCCACGTGCTGCCTGCCAGCGCCTGAACGAAAGGAATTGAAATGTTGAATTCGAATATCTCTCTGCGTCCCGCCACACCTTCCGACTGGAATGCAATCGCGGCATTGCTGGAGGCAAACAAGCTTCCGCTGGAGGGCGCACAGGAGCACCTGTCGAACTACCTTTTGGCCACCAAGGGAACTGAAGTTGTCGGGATCGCTGGAGCGGAGGTCTATGGCGACATTGCGCTGCTGCGCTCGGTTGCGGTAGCACCTACTGCCCATCGCCAGGGCGTCGGCAAGTTGCTCGTAACCCGTTTACTGGACGAAGCCAAGCGTCGCCAGGTTGCCAAAGTCTATCTGCTGACCGTCACCGCGCCGGAGTATTTCGCGCAATACGGTTTCAAGCGCGGCTTGCGCGACAACGCACCGGAGGCACTGAAGGCATCTGCGGAGTTCCAAGGAGCTTGCCCTGCATGTGCTGCATTCATGTCGTTGACTTTGATAGAGACACCAATCGTGAATACCCAGTTGCCGGTCGCGGTGTTGGGCGCAGGCCCTGTGGGTCTGGCCGCCGCCGCCCGCCTCTTGGAACGCGGCATTGAATCCATCGTGCTGGAAGCTGGCGCCCAGGTGGGCGCGAACCTGCTGGAGTACGGCCATGTTCGTCTTTTCTCGCCCTGGCAGTACAACGTCGACCAGGCCATGGCCAAGCTGTTGGAGCCCACCGGCTGGTCTGCACCACCAGCAGATGAACTGCCACCCGCCCGCGACATCGTCGAGAAGGTTCTGCAGCCCTTTGCAGCATTGCCCCAGGTTGCCCGCTCGCTGCATCTCAAAACCAAGGTGCTTTCGATCAGCCGGGAGGGCTTTGACAAGGTCAAGACCGCGGGGCGTGAAAAGGCTCCATTCGTGATCCACGCAGAGCAAAACGGTCAACCCGTGGAATGGCGTGCGCGCGCTGTCATTGACGCCACAGGCACTTGGAACACACCCAACCCCTTAGGCGCCAGTGGGCTACCGGCCCAGGGTGAGGCAGCGCTGCAGGACCGCATCTTCTACGGCATACCGGATGTATTGGATCAATACCGCAGCCGGTACGCAGGCAAGCGCACCCTCGTGGTGGGTGCGGGACACTCGGCCGCCAACGCATTGCTATCGCTTGCAGAGCTTGCCAAGCAAGTTCCAAACACACGCCTTGCCTGGACCGTGCGCTCCCCTGTGCTAACGCGAGTCTTCGGTGGAGGAAGTGCCGATGCGTTGCCTGCCCGTGGACAGCTGGGCACCTCGCTCAAAGCTTTGCGCGACCAGGGCGCGCTGGAGTTCCTCTCAGGTTTACGAATTCCCGAGCTGCGGCGCGAAAACGGCGGAATTACAGTCATCGGCATCGGCCCAGATGGCAAAGCGACGTCGCTGGAGGGTATTGATGAGATAGTCTGCGCCACCGGTCAACGCCCCAACCAGACCATGACGAGTGAGCTGCGCCTGAAGCTGGACCCCTGGCTTGAATCGACGGAAGCTCTGGGTCCGCTGATTGACCCGAACGTGCATAGCTGTGGCACGGTGCGTCCACACGGCCACAGAGAATTGGCGCACCCAGAGCCTGGCTACTACAGCCTGGGCGTAAAGAGCTACGGCCGCGCGCCCACCTTCCTGATGGCAACCGGGTTTGAACAGGCGCGCTCGGTGGTGGCGGCCATTGCCGGCGACATGTCGGCCGCCGACCGCGTCGAGCTGGATCTGCCGGAGACTGGCGTATGTGGCATTGGGGCAGCAGATTCGGCAGACAGTGGCAGCTGCTGCGGTACACCGGCTCCAGCAGCCGATCAACTCGTAGAAATTCCAGCTCTTGTTCCTGCAACGTCCAAAAGCTGCTGCGGCACGGGTGCGGGCGGGACACCTGCCAAACAGCCTGCATTGGCCAAGACGGCATGCTGCGGTTGATCACTAGTAGCCGAACCACACGGGACGCGACATGAGCCAACCACAACGCTGGCACACTGTCGCGATCCTCGGCACGGCGCAAACCCTGGCCTGGGCGTCAACTTACTATTTGCCCGCCATGCTTGCTGCGCCCATGGCGCGCGAGCTTGGTGTGTCAACGCCCACGGTCTTCATGGCTTTCTCCGTGGCGTTGATTGTCTCGGCTTTGATGGGGCCGTTCGCAGGTCGGGCCATTGATCGCTGGGGCGGACGTCCTGTGCTACTGGTGTCCAACCTGGTGTTTGCCGCTGGCCTGGCGGCCCTTGCCATGGCGGACAGTGCGGTCGGACTATTTGCAGCCTGGATCATCATCGGGGTCGCCATGGGTGGCGGCCTGTATGAGGCAGCTTTCTCTGCCTTGGTCCGGCTATACGGTCACGATGCGCGCAATGCGATTACTGGCATCACCCTGATTGCAGGGTTCGCCAGCACCGTCAGTTGGCCTCTATCGACCCTGATGGAGGTACACATGGGTTGGCGCGGTGCGTGTTTCGGTTGGGCGGCAATGCATCTGCTGATTGGCTTCCCGTTGAACTGGTCCATCCCCAGGGTTGCTACGGGTGAACCTGCGACGCCAAAGCCAGCCGTAGATGCACCGCCTCCCCAGACAGCATCGCAACCCAGTGCCAATCCACGCCTGGCTGCTGTCCTGCTGTCTTTCGTGTTCGCGGCAACTTGGTTCACCAGCACGGCCATGGCCACCCACCTGCCCCAGTTGCTTCAGGCCAGCGGAGCCACGCTTGCCGTCGCCGTCGGTGTTGGCGCATTGGTGGGACCCGCACAGGTAGCAGGCCGGCTACTGGAGTTTGGGTTTCTTCGGAGCGTGCATCCGCTCTTGTCCGCGCGACTGGCCGCGCTTGCGCATCCGGTTGGCGCTACCGTCCTTCTGATTTTCGGCGCGCCAGTGGCAGCCTTGTTTGCACTGCTGCACGGAGCTGGCAATGGCATTCTCACCATCGCGAAGGGCACGCTGCCGTTGGTGTTGTTCGGTCCGATGGGATATGGCTCCAGGCAGGGCATTCTGATGATGCCTGCGCGCATCGGACAGGCCTTTGCACCCGCAGTGTTTGGACTGTGCCTTGAGCACTGGGGCAGTGGATCGCTTTGGGTCACAGCCGCTCTCGGGTCCATGGCCTTCGGGGCACTACTGCTAATGCCAAAACCTGTCCACGCGACGACGTAAATAAACCAATCTCCACTATCAATCAATGAACAGAAAGATCTACATGCAAACTATTCGCCCTGCAACCCTGGCCGATGCTCCATCCATCACAGCGATTTACAACCAGGGCATCGCGGATCGCGCTGCGACATTTGAGACCCAGCCGCGTGCGGTGGAAGAGTTGGAAGCCCGCATCGGTGGCGACATCAGATATCCAATGCTGGTGGCCGTGAACTCCGAGGATCAAGTTATCGGTTGGGCTAGCGTGTCCAGCTACCGAAGCCGCGCATGTTATGCGGGCATTGGCGAATTTTCTGTTTATCTTGCTCGTGACGCTCGCGGTCAAGGTGTTGGACGCCACTTGCTACAGAAGTTAGTCGAGGCCGCAAGCGCCATCGGCTACTGGAAGCTCTTGTCACGTGTCTTCACCTTCAATACTGCCAGCCTTGCGATGTGCAAGCATGCCGGCTTTCGCGAAGTTGGGATATACGAAAAGCATGGTCAGTTGGAAGGCCGCTGGCTGGACGTTGTCATTGTCGAGCGCGTGATTCCAGAAAACTTTACCGCAACACTCTCGGCGGCGCTCTCCTAGTCTCGCTCGGTCCTTCCATCAGCAACGATACGTCCGCACCGTTGCCTGATCTGCTACTGACGTCACAAATGTTTAATAATATGATTCTAGAATTATTGAAGTGATTGCCGGATCAATGTCTTTGCTTTGGGGCAAAAGACCCGGTGTCTCCGCTCCGGCCGTGTGCCGGATCGACGCTGCGCTGGCTACTCAATGGCCGGCGCCGACTGTTCAGCCCATTTAAGGATTACCTATGACACTTCGCGCACTGTTAAACATCACTGTCTCTGCCCTGCTAGTCGCTTCCGCTGGCGCAAATGCCGCACAGCCAGAAAACGTCATGGACACCATTGCCCACACACCCAATCTGACTACCGCCGCCAAGCTGATCCAGGATGCTGGCCTGGCGGACTCCCTGCGTGGTGCCGGACCAGTCACAATGTTCGCTCCGAGCAATGACGCCTTCAACGCCATTCCCGCGGCAAAACTGGCAGAACTCGCGGCCAACAAAGAAATGCTGAAAGCAGTGTTGAACTACCACGTTGTAATGGCCAACCTGACCGTTGACGCTGTAAACAGTGGCCCGCAAAAGACTGTCGAGGGCGCCAATATTTCGGTGTACAAAGCGGGCACCTTCTTGACCGTTGAAAGTGCTGTGGTTACGCAACCTGACCTCAAGGCCTCCAACGGCGTCGTGCAGGTCATCGATACCGTATTGATGCCACCCGTCAAAAAATAAGCCAATCGGAATTGCCGCCGGGCATTGCAGCACGGCGGCTGGATCGAACACCGAAGAAGAGAAGACAAGTATGGATGCAACACAAACAGTCAAAGCCCTCAGCGCCCTGGCTCATAAGACCCGTCTGTCTGTGTTCCGAATGCTGGTCCAGGCAGGCAAGAATGGCATGACGCCCAGCGCCATTGCCCAAGAGCTGGAGATGCCCTTGCCGCCGCTATCATTCCACCTCAAAGAGCTGAGTCACTCCGGACTCATCGTCGCCCGACCCGAGGGCAGAAACATCCACTACAGCGCTGACTTCAGTTCGATGAACGAACTGATCGCCTACCTCACAGAAAACTGTTGTGGTGGCGAGGCCTGCGAGGTGGACGGTGCTGCAGCCAACTGCTGCGAAACCTGACACGCGAATCTTCCGCCCCCATTCAATTTACCTGAAAGCCCACTATGACCGACAAGCCCATCAACGTGCTGTTTTTGTGCACCCACAACTCCGCCCGCAGCATATTGGCCGAAGCCGCGCTGAATTTCATCGGCCGCGGCCGCTTCAAGGCCTACTCGGCAGGCAGCAGCCCGCGAGAGAACCAGCAACCCAACCCGTTGGCATTGAAGGCGCTGCAATCAGTTGGCATTGATACCGAAGGCTTGTACAGCAAGAACTGGGACGAGTTTGCTAAGCCAAATGCGCCCCACATGGACCTGGTTATCACCGTGTGCGACAACGCGGCCGGCGAGGTATGCCCGTACTGGCCCGGCGTTCCGGCTACAGCCCACTGGGGTTATGCCGACCCTTCCGATGCGCAAGGCGACGAAGAACACCGCTTTGAAGCCTTTCGGCAGACGCTGCACGCCATTCGCCGCCGCCTGGATCTGTTGGTGAACTTGCCCCCGGAACGGTTGGAGAAGCTGATGCTGGAGCAAACTGCGCGCAACCTATCAACGTCTTGATTGGCTCTCTCTGTCTTCAGTGATATAGAAACATGCAACCCAATATTTCTAAGGCCTTGCTGGCCGAGTGCGTGGGTACTGCCATGCTGCTGTGTGCCGTGATCGGCTCGGGCATCATGGCCGAACGCCTCAGCGGTGGCAACATTGGCCTGGCTTTGCTGGCCAACACCCTTGCTACCGTCTTCACGTTGTACGTGCTCATTGAGGTTCTTGGCCCCGAAAGCGGTGCCCACTTCAATCCGGTCGTTACTGTGATTTTGGCGCTCCGAGGCGAAATGGCTCCGCATGATAGGGTTCCAATGACGGCGCTCTATATCCTGGCACAGTGCAGCGGGGCGGTTTTGGGTGCATTCCTCGCGAACGCCATGTTCGATATGGACATGATGCAAATCAGCACGAAGGTGCGAAGCGGGACCGGGCAATGGCTTGCAGAGGCCGTGGCAACGGCAGGTCTAATTTTTGTGATTCTCCGCGCCCCCAAAGGCAAGGCGAGTGTCTTAGTAGCTTGTTACATCGGTGCCGCGTACTGGTTTACGGCGAGCACGTCCTTTGCCAATCCAGCTGCAGTCGTGGGCCGCATGTTGAGCGATAGCTTTGCCGGTATCGCTCCGCAGAGCGCTTTGCCATTTGTCCTTGCCCAAATCGTTGGCGGCGTTGCAGGCGCGCTGTTGGCCTCAGCCTTTGCGCGGAGATCGTTGGACGTTTGACCTAGCGCAACGGCGCGCTACTGAGCTTGCGCAATGATTGCCAAGACACAGACCGCAGCGGATCCGGTCGTGCGTAATGGAAAGAGGGAGTTCAAATGAAAAAAATCCAAGTTTTTGATCCAGCCATGTGCTGCAGCTCCGGTGTGTGCGGAGTGGAAGTTGATCAGAATCTGGTCACCTTCGCAGCCAATGTGAACTGGGCCAAACAAAACGGCGCACAAATCGAACGTTTCAACCTGGCCCAGCAGCCGATGGAATTTGCCTCAAGCCCAGTGGTCAAGGGAATCCTTGAGCGCTCGGGCGAAAACGCATTGCCGCTGGTTCTGGTCGATGGCGAAATCGCATTTGCTGGCCGATACCCCTCGCGCACCGAGTTGGCCCGCCTGGCAGGGTTGGCGCTGGTCGCCGCGGAGCAGCCAAAGACTGCTGCCTGTTGCTCCGGTGGCCGCTGTTGAGCGCAGAAAGCACCTCTATGAAATTTCTGAACCAACCACCACGGTTCCTGTTTTTTACCGGAAAAGGAGGCGTGGGTAAAACCTCGATTGCCTGTGCCGCCGCGATCAAGCTTGCGGCGGATGGCCGGCGTGTGTTGTTGGTCAGTACCGACCCCGCTTCCAATGTTGGGCAGGTCTTCGGAATTGCGATTGGCAACCACGTTGTACCGGTTCCTTTGGTCCCCGGACTGTCGGCGCTGGAGATTGATCCACAAGCCGCAGCCCAGGCCTACCGCAGCAAGATCATTGATCCGGTGCGTGGCGTATTGCCACAGACAGTGGTCAAGAGCATTGAGGAACAGTTGTCGGGCGCCTGCACCACCGAAATAGCCGCGTTTGATGAATTCACCGGTTTGCTGACGGGCACGGACCTGGTGCGGGACTTTGATCACATAGTTTTTGACACTGCACCGACCGGGCACACCATTCGATTGCTGCAGTTGCCGGGTGCTTGGAGTGGATTTCTCGAAGCAGGTGCAGGCGATGCTTCCTGTTTGGGCCCACTGGCTGGCCTGGAAAAGCAACGCATTCAGTACAAGGCGGCGGTGGATGCCTTGGCCGACGCATCAAAAACGCGTCTGGTTCTTGTCGCCCGGGCTCAAGCTTCAGCGCTTCACGAAGCCGCGCGCACGCATGACGAGCTCGCCAACATTGGCTTCACAAAACAGTACTTGGTCATCAACGCCGTGTTTCCGCAGGCGCAGGTGGGCAATGACACGTTGGCAGCATCCATTTACCAGCGAGAGCAAGATGCGCTGAGACACATGCCGGCGTCTCTTGCTAACCTGAGCATGGACCAGTTGGAGCTCAAACCATTCAATCTTGTCGGCCTTGACGCGCTGCGCCAGTTGCTGGATACAACGGGTGTGACCCAGCCCATTCCGGAACAGGCATCTGCTAGGCTGCAAGCGCCAAGCTTGTCTAGCCTGGTCGATGAAATTGCTTCTGACGGGCACGGTTTAGTGATGTTGATGGGCAAAGGCGGAGTCGGAAAGACCACGCTTGCCGCGGCTGTTGCAGTTGAGTTGGCCCACCGAGGCTTTCCCGTGCATTTGACGACATCTGATCCCGCCGCGCACTTGGTGGAGGCCTTGCACGGAGAACTCGAACACCTCACGGTCAGTCGAATCGACCCGCTGGAAGCCACTGAGCGCTACCGTCAGCAGGTCATGGCCACCAAAGGCGCGAAGCTCGATGAGCACGGTCGCGCCTTGCTGGAAGAGGATTTGCGCTCGCCCTGCACGGAAGAAATCGCCGTATTCCAGGCATTCTCACGCGTCATCCGCGAGGCGGCAACGCGCTTTGTTGTGATGGACACCGCGCCCACCGGGCACACCCTTCTACTCCTCGACGCCACAGGTGCTTACCATCGCGATATCGCACGCCAAATGGAGGCCAGTGGCAGGCACTTCAAGACACCGATGATGCAGTTGCAGGACCCCAAGCAGACCAAGGTGTTGATTGTTACTTTGGCCGAAACGACGCCAGTTTTAGAGGCGGCGAGCCTGCAAGACGACCTGCGGCGCGCAGGGATCGAACCCTGGGCTTGGGTCATCAACAACAGCATTGCGGCGACGCCCGTCACGTCGACATTGATGCGCCTGCGGGCAGCAAACGAAGTGGCAGTTATTGACGCCGTGATCTCCAGGCACGCCAAGCGATATGCTCTGGTGCCACTTCTGAAAGACGAACCGGTTGGCGTCCAGCGCTTGCTTGATCTGTCTGAGGGGCATACCGAAGCTGCAATGCTTTGAAATAATCGAGCCGGCGGGTGCCGGGCTTTATCCTCAGTTGGGGTTCGGACGCCTGATTGGCGATTGCAGCCTTCAGCCGGGCGCAATCCAATAAGGTCGCCCGAACACCATCAACTCCACACATAGTAAAAAGGCCCAGTGAATCGCCATGTCCGAGATCACCATTTATCACAACCCAGCCTGCGGGACTTCGCGCAATACCTTGGCGTTGATCCGCAACTCGGGAGTAGAACCCGAAGTCATTGAGTACCTGAAGACGCCGCCCACCAAGACCCGGCTTCAGGAGTTGATCAAGGCCATGGGCATTAGCGCCCGCGACTTGCTACGCGAAAAAGGTACTCCCTATGACGAGCTGAACCTGGCTGATCCCAAGTGGACAGAAGACGAACTTGTCGACTTCATGCTGCTGCATCCTGTTCTGATGAACCGCCCGGTAGTCGTCACACCGCTCGGCACTAAGCTGTGCCGTCCCAGCGAAGCGGTGTTGGACATTCTGACCAATCCGCAACAAGGCGCCTTCACCAAGGAAGATGGAGAAGCAGTAATTGATGACAAGGGCAACCGTGTCTGAATCCCTCCTGCCTTCCAGCAATCTGGACCTCACCTGTTTCCAATTTCCCGATGTCAGCGCCGTAACAGGGCGAGGCACATCCGCACACCCGCCACGCATCCTGATGTTGTATGGCTCGCTGCGTGAGCGCTCTTACAGCAAACTCCTGACCTTGGAAGCAGCACGGTTGCTGGAGTCCATGGGTGCCGAGGTCAGGGTCTATGACCCCACAGGCTTGCCGCTACCGGATGGCGCGCCGGATACCCACCCCAAGGTGCGAGAACTGAGAGATCTTGCGGCCTGGTCCGAAGGCATGGTCTGGTGCTCACCCGAGCGCCACGGCGCGATGACCGGCATTATGAAAAGCCAGATCGACTGGATTCCACTGTCCGATGGCGCGGTACGTCCAACTCAGGGTAAGACTCTTGCGGTCATGGAAGTCAGTGGCGGTTCGCAATCTTTCAATGCCGTCAACCAGATGCGCATCCTGGGGCGCTGGATGCGCATGATTACTATCCCAAACCAAAGCTCGGTTGCCAAGGCTTTCACCGAGTTCGACACTGAAGGCCGCATGAAGCCGTCGGCTTTCTACGACCGCGTAGTGGACGTGATGGAGGAGTTGGTCAAGTTCACGTTGCTGACGCGCGATGTGTCGCCCTACCTGGTAGACCGCTACAGCGAGCGCAAGGAAACGGCCGCCGAGCTGTCCAAGCGGGTGAACCAGCGCGCCATTTAGGCTGGAAGGTATAGAGGCGGCTCCTTCGTTTCAGCAGATTCTTGACATGTGCATTTGCATGCACATATACTCTCGCCAATGAAAACGCCGACCGCCCGAGCCCAAGCCGCTAACGCCTGCATCGAGATCCTCGATGCCGAGTTCTTTCGAGCGTTGTGCGAACCTGCGCGCCTGCAGGTGTTTCGCCAATTGGTGCTATTGGGTCGTTCGGATATCGGAACCATCGCCCAGACCTTGCCACAAGACCGCTCCGTTATCACACGGCACTTGCAAGTGATGGAACGGGCCGGAGTGGTTCAGTCGCAGACCGAAGGCCGGCATACCTTCTACGAAATTGATGGCCCCACCATCGCTGGCCGTGTCGAGCAGATGGTTGCCTTGATGCGCACCCTGGTGCCGCTTTGCTGCCCGGGAAAAGCCGAATAGTTTTTTTTACCAATTGTGTGCATATATGCACACACAAACCCATGTTAAAACCCACTTCACCACCACACGCTGGTCCTATGGCTCTCATCTTTGCTTTGCTACTTCCTGCATCCGTCCTCACCAGCCTGGCTGGTTTCCTGTACGCACGCGAGACCGGTGGCTCTATGGAGACTGCCATCCTGGTCACGAGCCTGGCTCCGTTGGTCATTGCCATGCTGCTGGAGCGGTGGACGCCACACCGGTCCGAGTGGAGTCAATCCAGGGGTGATACTGTCACCGACTGGACCAGCTTTGCTGTACTGGCCGGGCTGGTGCAGCCTCTACTCAAGTGGGCGTCGCCGCTGATCGTGGTTGCCGTCTACGGGTGGATAGGAGAGCCTATAGGGTCGTCATTCGCGGGCATGCCCTTTGTGTTGCAGGTTTTGGCGGTCACGCTGCTGGCCGAATTTGGCAAGTATTGGGGGCACCGCTTGCACCATACGGTTCCTGCACTGTGGTGGCTACATGCCTTGCACCATGGCAGCGAAAGGCTGTATTCCATCAACAACTTCCGGGTGCATCCATTGGAATACATGATCAAACACGCACTCAGCCTATTGCCGTTGATGCTGTTGGGTGCACCGGCAGACGCGATCCTTGGCTACATTGCTTTGACGCAGCCCATCCAGATGTTGCAGCACGTCAACCTGCCGCTGTGTCACGGATGGCTCAATTACGTTTTTAGTACCAACACAGTTCATCGCTGGCACCACTCCACCGAGCAGAGTGAAGGCGACTCCAACTTCGGCAGTGCGCTGGTCATTTGGGATCAGGTGTTCGGGACGTTCCGCCACCGGTCTGAAGACACAGAGCCGGCACGTATAGGGCTCTATGCGACAACCAGTTATCCGGCGAGCAAACCCTTTTTTAGCCAGGTGCTTTCGACGCTTCGATTGCCATGTTGCTTGGCGTGAGCAAAGTTGAAGCAGGCCCAAGGGTTTATGCAAAAGGTGCTATTTGAGGCATCTAATGCGGCTCTTCAACTGGCTGCGTGGGGGCCGTTTTGGGTGGCATTCAACACACTGGCTCACTTTCAATCGGAATTGGTGGCCTACATTGCGCCGGAACAGGTGGCTGATTTGGACCGGAATGAGTGGCTAGGTTGCCCAGGAATACGCATGTTCCAGCCGACTGCCAGATGCTCGCCATGATTTTGCGTCACGGTTGGCTTCCTATCTAGAGGTTGATTGACTGATGTCCATCACTTGACGCAAAAGCGTTTCAATTTCTTTGTCAGCCACATCAATAGATACTGCTGCGGTATCTAGCATCATTGTGGTGCCATTACTCAGGGTCACTTGCAGCAACCACAGGTGTGCCTCCGGCACCTTCACTCTGGCCACTTGTGTAATGTCAGCAAGACGTATCCAAGCAAACTTGCTATCTTCAAAAACTGCCAACCATTGAGCCGCGCCGGCGTCGGGGAAGAGTTTCATTTTTTGGTTTCCTAGATCAAACTACAAGGCCGCAGACACTCGGTCAAAGAGACGCTCGAATCGCGCCAGCTCATCCGGCTTCAACGTCGTTGCCGTTAGCTTCGGCAGAACAGCCTGTACTACCCGGTAATGGTTGAAGCCGCCATCTTTGAGCAGCGTGACACCTTTTGCCTTAAACCAATAGTTAATGCGCTCAATCATGCGCGGCTGCGGGCCTAGGTCGGCTTCAGCAAGCGTCACGCCTTGCAATTCCTTGTGGTAGGCCTGATTGAAGGCCGCTATGTGTGGCGGCTCGCGTTTGAAACCCGCCCGACTTGCAATCAGCGCCGCCCCAGAAAGCAGCATGGCAACAATTGAAACCCAGTCCAGGTTCAAGAGGAGTTGCATCGTGTTTTCCTATGCTGTTGCCCTGGAATCCACGATTTTCAAAAGGTGAGATGCCAAGATGATCATGTCGCGCGCCTCAGCTGCGGATATTGCGACTCGGCGGTGAGAAGAAGGGTTTTTATAGCTGCCTATCGCACCGGCCATGAGGTTCATGAGTGCGACACGTTCTCCGCGTTCAACAGATTTGTCGGTAAGCGCGCCATCTTCTACGCTGAAGGCCCGCGTGGCAAGAGTAACACCGAGCAGGTCATGTCCCAAACCTGCGGATGCGCGAATTGCGACTTCAAGTGATTTAAATGCTTCGAAAACCGCCGTCTCGAATCTCGATTGCAGATAGAGAGGCCTCACATTTATGAGCAATTCGGCATGCAGAAACGCTTCCGGCAACTGCTCGTTGCTGATCATCGCCCGGACGCCTCGAAGGTCACGCACACTCTGCCCTAGCGGGGTAGGATCAAACCAATCTTCACTTTCATCTGGGCGTCGACAAATAAGGCCGTTTGTCTCAAGCCAAGACCACGCTGTCGAACAAGCAATACCAACATCATTTCCACGAGGGCCGAATGGTGCTCGAAAATCTTCACCAATTGCTGTACAAAACGAGCGTCTGTGCCAGAAAGGCCCAGCGTTTCGCTCACTAGTCATGAGTGCTTCCAATACATACCCAGCTAAGTCAGATCTGTGCATGTTTACAATTTCTGAACGGTCATGGATGAGGTCTTGGAAGAGCTTCATGGTTTCCTTCGTTAAATGGCGGTGCCTACGCGATGGACGTCACGGCGAATAGAACACACCTCTCGCAGCTGGCTTGCGGATTTACCCGTGTTTGTAAGGCACTTCACAGAGGCTAGCACGCGATTGCCGTTACAACAATGACAGGTGGGGCCTTTTGCAACATCACACCCCCCTCCCGTTCCCTAGAAAATATCCAGCCATCAAATTGGTTTTGCAAATATTAGGGGCCCGCGTGGCCTCACCGCGTAACGCCCGGTGGACGCACCCAGAAAAGCATCCCGTTATTTGCGTCAGCAAAAATGTCCCCCCCGGGTGTTTGGCTCCTGTGATCAAGGCTCCTGCAGCAAGGGATGGGTTTGGTTACGAATGGACTCAATCTCTGCGCGCAAACTCTTGTCATCGCGGACCAGACCGTGCAGCTCGGAACAAAAAGAGGTCCAACCCGGCCAATACTCACGCTTCATAAACATCGAGCTGTCCCACATATCCTCCCACCACGGGCTATCGTTCTTTGAAAATTTCAGCAGCGACAAGGGATGCACTTGGCCATTCACTAGCGACTCGAATTCATTTTCCGGCAGGACATACCCCTTGATTGCCTGGACGCTTGCGATTTTTGGCTTCTTCTTGTAGAGAGCATCCAGCAGTTCAAACGTCACCGACAGATGCATCAAAGAGGTACGTCCACCCGACCCTACTTCCTGGCTGACATGGAAAGGTGTAGAGAAAGTCTTGCACTGGTACTCACCGTACTGTTTCACGATCAGAAACCGACCAGCTTTATGGTTTTCACGGACTAAGTGCAAGTTCGTCAACGTGCGGTCCATTCCCGATTTCACCGGCCCAATTTCAAGCAAGCTCTGAACGGCCTCGGTCGCGCTTTCGGGAAAGCGGTAGTAGCCAACTTCAAACATCGAGCCATCGCCGTGCTGCAACCACCGCGGTTGCCCACCTAAGTAGTTTGCGACGCTCAACAGATCCTGAAAGGTCGGTTCAATCTCGCCGCTAAACCACTTTTCCACAGGTTCGGCGCAGGGCGAAGAAATGTCCTGTGCGATGTGTGTGATTTTCAAGGTCTTGCCTGGCATACCTTCGCGGGCCGCATCCAGCAGGGCGCGCAAGCGGGTAGAAACCTGAATCCGGCGAGCGCTTCGCTCATCGGATTGAATTTGGGGTTCTACCCATGCCTGCAGGGCCATTCGCGCCTCTCCCTCGACGGAACGAATGTTCCGGGCGGCAAGCGTTTCAAGCCCTTGCCAGATCAAGGCGGGGATATTGCGAATCGTGATTTTTCCAAGCATGCGGGCCTCCCGTGTTTGCGCATGCCCAAATAGTACAGGATGATTGCAGTTCGCACAAGCTAGAACAAAATGACATCAAAACGCGACAAACTGGAGAAAGGCAGCGTCAAACGGGAAAACCCGGCGATTAGCCGGGTCTCCCTCTCGATTGTTGAATAACTGTTTTCCTAGCTGTAGTCCGGATCGGTGTCGTCAAAATTGCAATGAATGCATTGCCGCTTAATTTTGGCTCCGTACACGCCAAATATTGTTTCCTGACGAAGCTCGTGCCCCAGCCACTTGCACGCAAATTTGGCGGAGCTAAACTTGGTGAAGAACCGTCTGAGCATTTGGGTTCCTAGCGTTTCAGGAAATCAGCCACATCTTGGCGACGCGCACTGCGGGCCATTCCACTCAACTTAACTTCATTCATCTTAATATATTCAACAGCCTGCAGAATTTCATCGTTGGATAGCTTCCGCTGAAGCTTTATGGGGCCATGCTCCCCCCGCGACGTTGTGTGCCTCGTCTTTACAAAAATTGTGTGGAGATTCCGTGGCCGCTTCAGGTAGGTACGGACATTGCCTACGGATGGGTTGTACCATACACACACTTACGCCAGCCGCTTCGCAAGATCCTCAGCGCGCGGATGGTAGTACCGCATCAACATACGCGGGTCTTTATGCCCCGTGATTTTCGTAAGTTCATGCAACGGGAAAATCTCCGCCAGGCGTGAAGTCGCTTCATGCCGCAAGTCGTGAAAGCGCAGGTCCGTGAGATACCGTGTGTCGGGCTTTTGCCGGATTTCCTTGCACTCGTCCACAAACGCCTTGCGCGCACGCACTACAGCACGCTCAAATGCCCTTGTTACGGCATCGCTACGTATTCCGAACACTCTGTCATCATTGTCCGTGTCGTCGCCCTCGCCGTCACCGTCACCGACTCCGTCTTCGTGCTCGCCTTGCAACGCAACAAGAATATTAACCGCACGGGTCGACAGCGGTACGTCGCGTGAACTGCCATTCTTGGTTGAAGGCAAATGGGCTACCCTACGCTCAAGGTCAATGTGCTCCCAGCGCAAGCCAACAATTTCGCCGCGGCGCATGGCAGTCTCCACTGCTAACCAAATGATTGACGGCAACAACCTCGAACCACTGGCGGCCACTACCCGCTCCAATTCCCCGTTACTGGCAGCGCGCTTTTTGGGCGTCCCGTCGGACTCTGCGATTTCAGGCAGTATGGCCTCGACGGCTATTCGCCTCGTACGAGCATTGTTAGGTTGCGGTTTGCGCACCAGTTCAACCGGATTTGACAGACTTTCCATGCCCCATTCCTTGCGCGCAATCGTGAACACGTGGGACAAAACTCCCAGGCGGCGCAGCACTGTTGCCGGCTGGTATTCTTTCAGCCACTGGTCACGCAACTTTGCCACATCCGAGCTTCGTATCGCAGCCAGCGGCTGATTTGCCATAGCCGTCGCCTTCCAGATCCGCAGGAACGACTTTTCCCCAGCCGCAGTCTTCTTACTTGGCGTAACCTCAAGTTCATACCGCTCCAGGGCATCGTGCAGCAGTGTGGCTTCGGCCTCACCCCTGCTCATCCAAACGCCGCGCGACATCTCGGATTCATTCATCTTCGCCCAGGCTTCCGCTTCAGCCTTGGTGGTGAAAGTCTTGCTCAACGGCGTAAAGCCATGTCGCCGTATCTGTGCCCGCCATTGGTAGGGACCACGTTTATTTATTGCCGCCATATACCCCCCCGTTTCGGGTTGTGCCGAAATTGTGCCAAAAACACAATAATAGCCTCAAATTACCCGCAAACATTAGCTAGAGCTTAGCGTTCGTAATGAGAAGGTCGGGTGTTCGATTCATCTCTCCGGCACCACAATCAAAAAGGGTTTGCTGCTATTAATTTAGTAGCAAACCTTTTTCCTTTTGCTATGATATGAGGGCCGATGGAAGACGGTTTAAGTTGACCTTACCCACTCTGCGATCATTATGGTTCTTGCGCCCCAGCGCCCGTCTCCCCCCGGCTTCATCGCGGTTCGGTTCCCTGATCATAGAGAGTCGGCCGGCCTTACTTCTCTTCGCTTTGTCGCTTAGTTTCTTGCGCAACACGATAAGCCTCTGCCCAGCCGTATTGTTCAGCAGTTAACTCCAGTTCAGGGTCTTCTCGTTCCTGCATATTCATTGCATAGGCACAGGCGTAGGATGCGCATTCACCGCGTCGAACACCGCCTGCGCTGCGGCCACGTTCGTCGGTGGTCAATTGAGGTCGTATCGAACGCTAAGGACCGTCGACACAGCAAGATAGCCATCTGCATGGATATCTTGTGTGATGGAGAGCCAACTCTCGAACGTCTGTTCAAGCTGCTTCCATAGCTACTCACGGATTAAAGCCTACTAGAAACTTTCACAAGTAGGGCCTACGCCCGAAATTGTCGTACAGGCACCAATTGGAATGCGACCACTACTAGGAAAACCTTGATAATTTGTCTGAAGAGTAACGGGATAAACTTGACCGTTAACCAATACATTGAACGTCATTACGGCTATATTATCAACAACATTCCACATTCCATTATCAATCACAACAGATTTGACGAGTTGCGTTGGAAAAGTACCATAGGTAAATCCGTCCAAAATGATAGTGGCTTCAGGTGCAGATAACGATAATTTAATATTAATATTGTGCTGCCCTCCAGCCACATTTCCCGAGAAGTTCCAATGTGAGTTGCCGCCGAACGTACCGTTTGCGTACTTCCAAACACTGTTCATGTAATCATTACATTGGTTTGTTGTGCTGTATGGGCAGGTACTTGACCAACCAGCAAATGCAGCGTTAGAGGAAATCATCCCTACACCCAAAACCAACGCTGACAGTAAACGTGAAATATTCTTATTCATAATATTCTCATCCCTTGATTAGAACTCGAAGACCGAATTTGCATTCAGCCACTTTCTCTCCGCATCAATATCATTGCATATTAACTGCGGAGACTTTCGATACTAGCATTTCTAAGTCTGGGTAAATGTCCATACCATATTTGATACAGACACTTACATTGAGTTACGGCGGTGATTCGCACAGTTCTGATTGCCGAGTGTTCCGCGGAAGCCTCTGAGGCTCTTGCAACTGGGATGTCTTCAATGCGTGTTGTGTATTGCGGCGTTCTGCGCCCCTGCCGCATGCCCCATTCGCGGTGGGCATCGTCCAGGCCGCTACTAGCCAGGTGCAACGTGCCCTTGCCGAATCGGTTGTTTAAACCGTCAAGCACTTTCATCAGCTTCGCGCGCTCGGCCACGTTCTCTCCCTCGTCATCCAGATCAAGCTCGCCCTGCACCAGGTGATCGGGCGCCAGGTCCAGCAGCATTACGCCTGCCTTGATCAGGTCGAACCCCGGCTGGTAAATCTGGTGTAGCCCGGCCTCGGCCGCGTGCACGATCACAGTCGTGTCACAACTCGGGTGCCGCAGTGGCACGATCACGCTACGGTGGTACTTCGGGCCTGGTCGGTGGGGTGTTCGATTCATCTCTCCAGCACCACAACACACAAGGGTTCATTGCCATGCAAATGGTGATGAACCCTTTGTCATTGGTGACTGCACACCCCGGAGTCCTTATGCAATCCTGATACCGGGATTCGCAAAATCCAGTTTCACACAACTGCTTTGCAGGTAGGAAACGCATATGGATATCTACAGCAATTTCGGCCCTGTTCTGGCCATCGCCACCGTGGTCGTGCTGGCCGCCGCATACAAGTGGGTCTTTCGCCTAATCGGCATCGTGATCGTTCCGGACAATGCGGTGGGCACCATCACCAAGAAATTCGTGCTCTTCGGCGCCAACCGCGAACTGCCCGCGGGCAAGATCGTGGCGCTGCTGGGTGAAGCGGGCCTGCAGGCCGATACGCTGGCGCCGGGTCTGCACTTCTTTCTCTGGCCCTGGCAGTACACCGTTGAACTGGTCGAGTTCACGACAGTCCCCGATGGCAAGATTGCGGTCATCGAAGCATGCGACGGCATGTCCTTGCCAGATGGCCGCGTGATTGCACGCCAAGTGGCGTGCGACAACTTTCAGGACGCCCGTGCCTTTCTGGCCAATGGCGGCGAGCGCGGCGTGCAAATGTCGATCATCCCTCCCGGCACCTGGCGTATCAACACACTGTTGTTTACCGTGCACTTGGAGGATATGACTGTGATTGAGCCGGGAAAGATCGGCGTGGTGGAAGCACGTGATGGGCGTCCACTTTCAGGGGGCCGCATCATTGGCAAGCAGGTCGCCTGCGATTCGTTCCAGGACGCACAGGCCTTCATGAACGCCGGTGGCGAACGCGGCCCACAGATGACCATCATTCCACAAGGAAAGTACCGCATCAACCCGCGGCTGTTCAAGGTTTCTATGGCTGGCGTGCACGACATCCCTGACAACAAGGTTGGCATCGTGACAACCCGAGAAGGCGCACCGCTGAAAACTGGTGAAATCGCCGGCCCCGAAGTGGTTGGACACAATTTATTCCAGGATCCGCAAGCCTTTGTGGACAACGCGGGCACCAAAGGTCTGCAAGAGCAGGTATTGCTGGCCGGTCGCTACTTCATCAACCCCATGTTTGCAACGGTAGAGATCATTGAAATGACGGAGGTGCCGATTGCATCGGTCGGTGTCGTGGTGGCTTTTGTGGGCAAGGCAGGCGACGATGTGACGGGCGTGGAGTTCAGGCATGCCAACATGGTGCGCCGTGGCGAGAAAGGCGTCTGGGTCGATGTGCTGGACCCAGGAAAGTATGCAATCAACACCTACACGCACAAGGTGCGAGTCGTGCCCACAGCCAACGTAGTACTCAACTGGGCAACCGGCAAGACCGAGGCCCATAAACTCGATGCCAACCTGTCCACCATCACGGTGCGATCGGCCGACGGCTTCACCTTCAACCTGGATGTGAGCCAGATCATCCACATTCCGCGCAACGACGCGCCCAAAGTGATCGCACGTTTCGGCAGCATGGAAGCCCTGGTCACGCAGGTGCTGGAGCCAACCATTGGCAACTACTTCCGCAACGCGGCACAAAGCTCGGATGTGATCGACTTCCTGAAGCAGCGCACCGTGCGCCAAGCAGAGGCCAAGGAGGCCATTGCCAAAGCATTGAAGGACTACGACGTGGGCGCAGTTGAAACGCTGATCGGCGACATCAGCCCACCCGCAGATCTTATGAAAACGCTGACGGACCGCAAGATTGCGGAGCAGGAGAAGGTGACCTACAACACGCAAATGGAAGCCCAGGGCGTGCGCCAGCAACTGGAGCAAGCCACGGCCTTGGCCAACACACAGGCGCAGGTGGTCGATGCCGAGCGCAAGGTGGCAATCGCAGAGTTTTCGGCTCAGGCAGCTGTCAAGACCGCGGACGGTACGGCGCGCGCCAAAAAAATCAACGCCAACGCCGACGCTGAAGTGATACGTGTAACCGGCGTAGCGGAAGCAGACAAGACACTGGCGGTTGGCCAGGCCGAAGCCACGGTCATCAAACAGAAGATCGACTCCATGGAATCCGGCAACTACGCCATTGTGCAAGTTGCACAGGCTTTGTCCTCAGCCGGTGTCAAGCTGGTTCCCGAAGTGGTGGTCAACGGCGGCGGCGAAGGTGGCGGCGGAACCTTGGTCGACGTGTTGCTCGCAGGGCTGGTCCGGGACCAGCATGCGTCCAACAACCGACTTGTTCCAGAGGCGGTGAACTAGACCCCGCCATTCCGCTGGGATCGGACGATCAGTGCCTGGGTGGAGAGCCTGGGCCTTGTTGGCGGCTGTGGCTACAATAGTTGCTCGGGTCAGCAGTTCACCCAGGCGTTGCCAGAATCATTGCTTTGATTCACGCTAAACCTGACGTATCGATCGCAAGTACGCATCAAATTTTTGTGTGCCTACGCTGCAAGTGGCAACCCCAGCACTCCGTTCACGGAGTCCACGGCGCACGAGGAACTTTGATGATGACTCGCATGCTCTTACCCTTGGCTATTGCCGACATTTCTTCCTTCGCGAAGAAGCTCAAGACCTCTCTAGACATACGCGCCGAACAAGGCCAACCGTTGCCCAGCCACCTGGAACTGCTGAACCTGCTGGCCCGTGCGGCCGGTTTGCGCAACTTCCAGGCCTTTAGAGCTTCGGTCGAAGGCACCACTGTAGCGGCCGACGCGGTGCAGCCCACCGTGGCCAGCACCGCGGATGAGACCTCAGACCGCGCCACGCTGTCCCCGACGACCCGCAAGGCCTTGGGGCAATTTGATGCAGCCGGACGGCTGGTGCGCCTGCCCAACAAATTTTCGGTGCAGCAAATGGCCATGTGGTGGATGTGGACGCAGTTTGTGGTGCGGCGCAAGTACACCGAAAAAGAAGTCAACCAAATTCTCAACGCCCACCACACCTTTGGCGACCAGGCCACGCTGCGGCGCGAGTTGGTCAACATGAAGCTGTTGGGGCGCAAATCAGATTGCAGCGAATACTGGAAAGAACCAGTGCGCCCCAGCGAAGAAGTGCAGGAATTCCTGCGTGCCATGCGCCATACGCTAGCTGATGCACAGTCCAGCCGGTCTACGCCATCTAGTCGACCCAAGCGCGGCGAAATGGTGCATTCAGCGGAGTGACTTGTTCGGTCTGCCCTTCATAGCATTGCAAGTCAGTTGGTGTGCAACCATTCCTCTTCGGGCAAGCCTTTGAGGAAAGCGGCAACCGCGTCCAGCGCGCCGTTGTCCGCCGCCCACTCAATGTGTTCGGCCAGGCGCAAGGTTTTTAGCGGGGCGGGTGTGCTGTCCCACGCTTCCAGTATCAACGGCAGCGCAGGCTCCCAACCCAGCGCTGTGCGCTTGCGGTTGGGCAGCATTTCGAACAGCGCGTTCCAGCTTTGGGGCATGGGGCACACGCGCTTGTTTACCCGGCACAAGGCAATCAAACTGTGTGCAGTGTCTGCCATGCTCGCAACTCCCAAAAACGTAAAACTACTTTATCGGTGCTGTGGGACCGTCTGGGTATTGCTGTAAACCCTCAGGGTGTTGGGTTCACAGCTTGTTGGGATCAAGGCCGGTGTCCTTGTGAATGGCATCCAGCAGCGGCTTGCCAACACGGTCTGCCAACTGGGCATGCAGGGGCACCAGCATCTTCTTCAAGGCCAGGCGCTGCTCCCTCGTGGGCACATACACAGCGGTCGTTCCGGCCTTCTTGACGCCTTCCAGCGCCAAGTCGTTTTCTTCCTGCGCAATACGGTTGGCCAACACGGTCGCTTCTTTCATTGCCTGTTCCAGCTGCGCGCGCACGTCGGCCGGCAGCCCCTCCCAGAACTTCTTGTTGACGATCACTGCATAGCCCAGGTAGCCGTGGTTGGTAAGGGACAGGTGCTTTTGCACCTCATGCATCTTCTGGCTGTAGAAGTTGGAGATGGGGTTTTCTGTGCCATCCACCACGCCGGTTTGCAAGGCTTGGTAAACCTCAGAAAAGGCCATCACCTGGGGCACGCCACCCATCATGCGAATCTGCTCTTCCAGCACCCGGGATGCCTGGATACGAAATTTTCTACCCCTGAAATCGGCTGGAACTTTTAACGGCGTGTTGGCAGAGAAAGATTTGAATCCGTTATCCCAGAACGCCAAGCCCTTGACCCCCGTGGGCTCCAACTTGGCCAGCAGGCTGGCGCCTACCGGGCCTTGGGTGATTCTGTGCAGGTCGGACGTCTCGTCAAAAATGAACGGAAGGTCAAACACCTCGAATTCTTTCACCCCCAAAGGGCCAAACTTGGCCAGCGAAGGGGCCAGCATCTGCACGGCGCCAATCTGCAGCGCTTCTATTTCTTCCTTGTCCTTGTAGAGCAGGCTGTTGGGGTAAACATCCACCTTGACCTTTCCTTTGGTCAATTCCATGGCGCGTTTGGCAAAGAAGTCCGACGCCTTGCCCTTGGGTGTGTCGGCGGCCACCACATGGCTGAACTTGATGAGGATGGGGCGCTGTGCGTACGACAGCAAAGACAAGGTTCCAACGGCCAGGCCCAATGCAAGGGCACGAAAATTCATGGTGTGTAATCAGGTGCTGGTGCGATACACAAGTGTCGACCGGACGTCCAGACGCCACAAGTGTGGAGCTCCCCTAAGTAATAACCCTTGGCAATCCAACCATCCCCATGCCCATCGCGACTCCTGTTTTGAATATCTTGACCCAACCATTGAGCTGGGTGCTGGCACTGCTCGCGCTGAGTCTGGTGCTGCGGCGCAGACCCACGCTCGGCCGCGCGCTGGTGGGCGCCGCGTTGGCTTTGCTGTTGCTGCTGGGCTGGCAGCCGTTGCCCGATCTGCTGGTGCGTCATTTGGAAAGCCAATACGCCGAAATGCCGCCGCAGGCCGATCTGCGTGGCTATGTGGGCATGGTGGTTTTGGGGGGATCGACGGAGTCCAGCCATGCCAGCATCGCGCACGTCCAGCCGCTGATGAATGATGCCGCCGAACGGATGACGGCACCGCTGGCGATGCTGCAACACAACCCCCACCTCAAGGTGATTTACACCGGTGGTGGCGACCCCAAAGATGCCATCAGCGAGGCCCAGCGCGCCAAGGTATTTTTCGACAGCCTGGACGTGACACGGCAGAGAGTGATTTACGAATCCGCGTCGCGCACCACCCATGAAAACGCCACGCTGACGGCGCAGTTGCCGGGGGTGGACACCACGCAGCACTGGCTGCTGGTCACGTCGGCGTGGCACATGCCGCGCTCTATGGCGACGTTTGCCAAGGCGGGCTGGAATGTGACGGCGTATCCGGTAGACTTTCGCACCGGTCAGTCCACGCCGTGGACCGAGTATTCACTAGGGCCGGCGCTGCGAAGCTGGCAGCTGGCCTTGCACGAGCTGCTGGGTACGTTGGCCTACCGCGTCACGGGCCGCCTGTAACGCAGGTCAGCTGTTGCGGGCCAACACCTTGTCGATGCGCTTGCCGTCCAAGGAGGTCACCTCAAACTGCCACTGCGCACATTCGATGCGCTCGCCCACGCTGGGCAACTCGCCAGACACCGCCATCAGCAAGCCGGCCAGCGTGTTGTAGCGCCCGCGGTCTTCCTGCGGCAATTCATCGATGCCCAGCCGGGCCTTCAGTTCACCCACCGGCATCAGCCCGTCCAGCCCCCAGGAGCCATCAGGCAGTTGCGTGGCCCAGGCCTGCGTCTGGCCGTCGGGCTGCAGTTCGCCGGTGATGGCCTCCAGCAGATCGTGGGGGGTCAACAAGCCCTGCACCACGCCGTACTCATCCACGACAAACACCATGCGGCCGGACTTGGCGCGAAACTGTTCGATGAGCTCCATGCCGCTGAGAGTTTCTGGCACAAAGGCAGCGGTTTCCGCGACCGACTCCACACTGCCCTCATGCTGTGGCCCCAACTGCAGCAGGCGCGCGACGCTCACCAGGCCGACTACCTGGTCCAACGATCCGCGGCACACCGGGTACCACGAATGCGTGCCCTTGTTACTACCGCTGCTGGCTTGCCTCAGGCAATCTGCAACAGTGGCCGTCGCCTCCATCCACTCGATGTCAGCACGTGGCAGCATCATCGATGTCAGCGTGCGGTCGTCCAAGTCAAAAACGTTGCGCACCATCTGGTGCTCGTGCTGCTCGATGATGCCGGCGTCCACACCCTCTTCCAGACTGGCGGAAATCTCTTCTTCGGTCACACCGCGGGTGTCGGTGGTGTCGATACGCAGCAGTCGCAGCATGCCGTGGGTGCAAACCGACAACAGACGCACGAAGGGTTTGGCACCGGTTGCAAACCAGGTCATGGGTCGGGCCAGCACACGCGCTACCGGTTCAGGATACAACTGGCCAATGCGCTTGGGCACCAATTCACCGAAAAGAATGGTGACAAAGGTGATCAGCGTAACGACCAACGCTGTAGCCGATATCTCCGCCGCGCGGTGGGATATCGGCAACATGGCACCCAACCAGCGCGCAACGCCATCACTGAATGCAGCCTCACCCACGATGCCGTTAAGCATGCCAATGGACGTGACCCCGACCTGCACGGCCGATAGAAATTGCGTAGGGTTGGCCAGCAAGGCCTGTGCCGCCTGGGCGCCTTTGTCGCCTTCGTCCGCCATGGCTTGCAGGCGTACCTTGCGACTGGCCGTCAGTGCCAGCTCCGACATGGCAAATGCGCCATTGAGCAGCGTGAGCAGCACGATCAAAATAAATTCCATGAAACCCAAGCGAGAATGAAAACCATGGCACTTTACATGATTGGCGATGTGCAGGGCTGCGACGCGGCGCTGCAGGATTTGCTGGACACCCTGGATTTCACTCCCAGCCGCGACACTTTGTACATGCTGGGTGACTTGGTCAACCGCGGGCCCGACTCCGCCGCGGTGCTGCGCCGCCTGATGGCGCTTGGCGACGCGGCCCATTGCCTGCTGGGCAACCACGACCTGAACCTGCTCGCGGTCGCCGCAGGCGTGCGTAAACCACACCGCAAGGACACGCTGGACGGCGTACTGGCTGCGGTCGACCGCACTGCCATGCTGCACTGGTTGCGCCACCAGAACATGGCAATGCTGCTCAACCGCGGTGGCACTCCCCTGCTGATGGTGCACGCCGGCGTCCTGCCCGCCTGGACTGCGGACCAGACCCTGGCGCTGGCGCAGGAGGTAGAAGCCGTGCTCCAAGGCGAACAAGCGGCCGAGTTCTTCAAGGTGATGTATGGCAACACGCCCGACAGCTGGAGCGATTCCCTGACGGGGATGGACCGTATGCGCGTCATCGTCAATGCCCTGACCCGGTTGCGCTTTTGCAGCGCACAGGGGGCCATGGAATTTGACAGCAAGGAAGGCGCGGGCGGAGCGCCACCGGGTTACCTACCCTGGTTTGACGTGCCAGGTCGGCGCACGGCGCTGGTGAGCGTGGCCTTTGGCCATTGGTCCACGCTGGGCTGGCTGGGAAGGAGCGACGTGCTGTCGCTGGACACCGGCTGTGTATGGGGCGGCAGCTTGAGCGCGCTGCGTTTCAACCTGAAGAATCAGGACCAGGAGCTCATCCAGGTGCAGTGCGCGATGTCCCAAAAACCGGGCCTGTAGTGAACAGGCATTTGGCTTGGCGCTCGCAGCGCCATAGCCACTCTACACAGACTTGAACAGCGCCGCGACCTTGACCTTGGGCTTGATATTGGCGGAAATGCCCCGGGCCTGCGGGCGGGCCGTGGCTTCCCACGAAGGCGCCGCAGCAGCTTCGCCAGGAGCCGATGGTTCGTACGGCTTGTCAAAAAACGGATCCCGCGACGTCTGCGCCGGGCGGTTGTAGTCGCTGCGTGGCGCACGCGGCGTGCGCGATGCATAGCCGTCGTCACGCGCGGCGCGTTGCTGCTGGCCACGGCCGCCGCTGCGGCCGTTGTCGCCACCAGTGCCTTCATTTTCTTGCGCGTACATGCGGCGGCCGTCGTTGATGCGGCCTTGCTTGCGGATATCGGGGGCGTCTTCGTCGTACTCCACCGGTTCCAGTTCGACCTTGGTCTTGATCAGCTTCTCAATGTCGCCCACCAGGCGTGCATCGTTGTTGCCGCCGACAAAGCTCACCGCAAGACCGGTCGCACCCGCGCGGCCGGTGCGGCCAATGCGGTGGATGTAGTCTTCGGCGTTGAACGGGATGTCGAAATTGAACACACACGGCACGTCCTTGATGTCCAGACCGCGTGCGGCCACATCGGTACACACCAGCAAATCGACTTCACCCTTCTTGAAAGCGTCAAGCGCCTTCAAACGCTCGTCCTGGCTCTTGTCGCCATGCAAGGCTGTGGTCTTCAGGCCTTCGTGCTCCAACGATCGGGCCAAACGGGCGCAGCCAAGCTTGCTGTTCACAAACACAAAGGCCTGCTTCATGCCGCGGGTCTTGAGAATCTGGTGCAGCGCATGGCGCTTTTCATCTTCCGGCACGCTGTAGAAACGCTGCTCCACGGTGGACGCCGTCGCATTGGGGCGCGCCACCTCGATAGTGACCGGGTTTTGCAAATAGCTGCCAGCCAGGCGTTTGATTTCGGGCGAGAAAGTGGCCGAGAACAGCAGCGTGGTGCGCTGCTTGGGCAGGTAGGACAGGATGCGTTGCAAGTCCGGCAAAAAGCCGATGTCCAGCATGCGGTCGGCCTCGTCCAGCACCACATATTCCACCTGGTTCAACACCGCGTTTTTGGCTTCGATGTGGTCCAGCAGGCGGCCAGGCGTGGCTACCAAGATTTCGACCCCACGTTTGAGTTCCAGCGTCTGGGGTTTCATGTCCATGCCGCCGAACACGACTGCGCTGCGCAGGTTGGTGTACTTGGCGTACAGCTTGACCTGTTGGGCCACCTGGTCCGCCAGTTCGCGGGTGGGCAACAGCACCAGGGCGCGCACCGGATGGCGTGCTGGGGAGGTGGAGCTGTTTTCGTGCTTCATCAGGCGGTGCAGCAGCGGGAGCGAGAACGCGGCCGTCTTGCCAGTGCCGGTCTGCGCGGCGCCCATGACGTCTTTGCCGGTGATAACCACTGGAATGGCCTGCGCCTGGATGGGGGTCATGGACTCGTAGCCCATTTCGGCTACGGCGCGGGCCAGGGGGGCAGCCAACTGCAACTGGGCGAATGCCATCAGCGGCGTATCGGCGTTCAGCTCGTTGGAAATTTCAGTGGTGGCGGGGGTAATCAGTTCAGTATTCAAGTCGGTCACGCATAGCGAAAAGGGGTTGCTATCCGTCCGATAGCTGAATGGCGCCCAACGCTGGGAGCACCCCGTATTATCCCCTAGGTTTCCCGAAAGGGTGAACACCCCGCCGCCGGGCCGCCCCCGAGGCGGGTTCGCCCCCTCGGGAGGCAGCGACCCGCGCAGCGGCGGAGCATGGGGGCCTTACTCACAAAACCCGCGCTGAAAACGTGTCGCAGGCCTTTACGCTGCCGCTTTTGATGCCATTGGCAAACCAGCGCTGGCGCTGGGCGCTGGTGCCGTGGGTGAAACTTTCTGGCACCACGGCACGGCCGCTGCCGCTTTGCAGCGCATCGTCGCCGATCTTGGCGGCGGCATTGATGGCCTCTTCCAGATCGCCCTGCTCCAGCAATTGGCGCGCATTGTTGGCGTGGAATGCCCAAACCCCGGCAAAACAGTCTGCCTGCAGCTCCACCCGCACGCTGAGGGCGTTGTATTCGGTTTTACTGACCTGGCCGCGCTGCTGGTCGACTTTGTTGCTGATACCCAACAAATTCTGCACGTGGTGGCCCACCTCATGGGCAATCACATAGGCCTGGGCAAAGTCGCCGGGCGCGCCAAGGCGGGTTTTCAGTGTCTCGTAGAAGCCCAGATCGATATAAACCTTCTGGTCAGCCGGGCAGTAAAACGGGCCCATCGCAGCCTGGCCTTGACCGCAGTCCGTGGGTGTGGCGCCGCGAAACAGCACCAGCTTCGGATTGCTGTAGGTGGTACCACCTTTGGCGAATACGTCTTTCCATACGTCTTCCGTCGACCCCAAGATCTGTTTCACAAAATGCTTCATTGGGTCGTCCGCCTGGGCATTCGTCGTCGGAGGGGAGTGCACTTGGGCGGTTGGTGCGCCGCCCCCTCCACTGATCAGGCCCAAGATCGTCAATGGATTGATACCGAAAATCCATCCGCCCACCAGTGCAATGACTATGGTGCCAATGCCAATACTGCGCCCACCCAATAGTCCACTGCCCGAACCACCACCCTCGCCGCGGCGATCCTCAACGTTGTCAGACTCGCGGCTGCCATCCAATTTCATGACGTTCTCCTATTTCTAGCCTAGGCCTTGGGTAGCGTCACGCCCACCTGGCCCTGGTACTTGCCTCCGCGGTCCTTATAGCTGGTTTCGCAGACGTCGTCTGTGTCACTCTCAAAGAACAGGACTTGCGCGCAACCTTCACCCGCATAGATCTTGGCGGGCAGGGGCGTAGTGTTGGAAAACTCCAGCGTCACATAGCCTTCCCATTCGGGCTCGAACGGGGTCACGTTGACAATAATGCCGCAGCGGGCGTAGGTGCTTTTGCCCAGGCAGATGGTCAGCACGTTGCGCGGTATGCGGAAATACTCCAACGTGCGGGCCAGTGCAAAGCTGTTGGGCGGGATGATGCAGACATCGTCGTTGAAGTCGACAAAGCTTTTTTCGTCGAAGTTTTTAGGGTCGACGACGGTGCTGTGGATGTTGGTGAACACCTTGAACTCGGGTGCGCAGCGGATGTCGTAGCCGTAGCTGCTGGTGCCGTAGCTGATGATTCTTTTGCCATCGGCCTGCCGGACCTGGGCCGGCTCGAAGGGTTCGATCATGCCGGTCGTTTCAGCCATGTGGCGAATCCACTTGTCGCTTTTGATGCTCATGGGGTGGCTCCTAAGTTGGGGGGTGATTGTATTTGGTGCTCGTATGCTGCTTGCAGGCTGCTTGCGTGCCGGCGCCGCGGGTGGCGGGATATGGGGTATGGCTGCGGGCTCATGGTGTCCTGCTGGCCACAAATCGCCCGCACCCATACCCCATACCCCGCTGCGTAGCCGAGGGGAACGCGCGGTCGAAAACCCGTATCTCGCGCCAGGGTGGGGGTAACCGGGCGGCGATTTGTGGCCAGCAGGACACCATGAGCCGCCCGGTTACCCCCACCCTGGCGCGCGAAAGCCCAACAACAGCTATAAATTCAGTAGCGCCTTACGCATGCCCCACGAGGGCTACAGCCTCAAATGGCTTGAGAGATCACCGTGCGTTCGACCAACCGGTCATCCCCCAGCACAACCATCGCAAATAGCAACTCATCCAGATTGGAGGCCTGCGACGTCTTGCGCGCCAGCAACGGCGTTGCCTTGGGGTTCAGCACCACAAAATCGGCCTCGCAACCCGGCAGCAGATTGCCAACAACCCCCTCCAGCCCCAAAGCCCGCGCCGCGCCGGCCGTATGCTGCCACCACAAATGCTGCGGATGCAAGGTCAGCCCCTGCTTGGTCTGCCCTTCCCGCCCCACGTAATAGGCAGCCATCATCGTGTGGAAAGGGCTGAACGACGTGCCACCACCCACGTCACTGGCCAGACCGTACTGAAAACCCACCCGGTCGGCACCGGCATAGTCAAAAAAGCCGCTGCCCAGGAACAGATTACTGGTCGGGCTGACGGCCGCCGCGGTGGCCGTGTCGCGCATCAGTGCCCGGTCGGCATCGTCGAAGTGGATGCAGTGGGCATACACGGCGCGCTGGCGCATCAACCCAAAATCGTCGTAGGTGGCCAGATAGCTGCGCGACTGGGGGAACAGCGCGCGCGCCCACGTGATCTCGTCCTTGTTCTCGGCCACGTGGGACTGGATCCACACGCTCGGGTACTGCTTGGCCAGATCACCTGCGCCCCGCAATTGCGCATCGGTACAGGTAGGTGCAAAGCGCGGCGTGATCGCGTAGCCCAGGCGGTCAATGCCGTGCCAGCGCTGGATCAGCGCTTCGGTGTCGCGCAGGCTTTGCTCGGTGGCACCCACTGCACCCTGCCCCTGGTTCAACAAATCGGCCGGCGCGTTGCGGTCCATCAGGCACAGGCCGGTGATGATGCGCATGCGTTGGGCCTGGACCTCGGTGAACAAGGCGTTCACCGATTCGGTGTGCGATGTCGCAAACGTCAGCGCGGTGGTAACCCCGTTGCGCAACAGCTCCGCTACAAAAAACGTAGCTGCTTGCGCGCTGTAGTCGGGGGCTGCGAAGCGCTTCTCCTCTGGAAAGGTGTAGTTCTCCAGCCAGGGCAGCAAGCCGTCTGCCGGGGAACCAATCACATTGGTTTGCGGGTAGTGGATGTGCATGTCCACAAAACCGGGGGCAATGATGCGGCCCGGGAAGTGCTCGACAGCAACATCTGGGTACTGGTCCGCCACCTCGCGGTAGGCACCTACGGCTTGCACAACCTGGGTGCCGTCGGCATTAGGACCCACGACCAGCAGGCCGTCTTCTTCAAACAGGGCACGCACAGGGCCCTCGCCGTGCGGGGCAAACCAGAGAACGGAGGCGCGGTAGGCTTTCATGGCGGCTAGCTTAAACCGGGAATGGTGGTCAACCATAAGGCGCTCCGCATAAACCCTATGCCACCGGGCCGGGGTGGCTTTCGTAGCGCTACAGGCTGCGGCCAGTGCTTACCAATGCTTGCAATTGCCGGCAGCCATGGCGCCGATAGCCGCGCTACAGTCGACCGCACGATGCGAACAAACACCTTGAAGCAATGGATGGCGCACCAGGCCCACAGTCGCCCACTGTGGCTGCTGCTGGGCGTTAGTGCCCTGAGTTTTGCCGCCCATGGCGATGACCATTTCCCGGCTGCCGGCAATGCCGTGGGCAGCTGCACGGTGCCGGCAGCCGCGCAGTCAGAAGACACGTCCACACCCACCACTGTAATTGGCAACGGCACACCCGCCAGCTGCACCGGCTCCGCCGTGGTGCAGGGTGTGGCCCGCGGCGGCGTAATTACCTTCAACTGCGGGCCGGATCCGGTGACGATCACGTTGACCCAGCCCGCCAAAATCTTCAACAACACCGGCCCCAAGATCGTCATCGACGGTGGCGGCAAGGTGACACTCAGCGGCGGCGGCACCTCGCGCATTCTGTACATGAACACCTGCGACGCCGCCCAAGTGTGGACCACATCGCACTGCCAGGACCAGGACCACCCGCAGCTGACCGTGCAGAACCTGACCTTCATCGACGCCAACTCCAGCGGCGCGAGTCCCGATGGTGGCGGTGCCATCTGGGCGCGCGGTGGCCGGCTGAAAGTGGTCAACAGCCGCTTCTTTCGCAACCAGTGCGACGCTACCGGGCCCGACGTGGGCGGCGCTGCTATCCGTGCGCTGAGCCAGTCGCAGAACTTGCCGGTCTATGTCGTGGGGTCCACGTTTGGCGGGCGCACGGATCTGGGTAATGTGTGCTCCAACGGCGGCGCTTTGAGCAGCATTGGCGTGTCGTACTCCGTCATCAACAGCCGGTTCACCCACAACCGCGCCATTGGCCAAGGCGCCAACCCGGCGCGGTCTGGCACGACCGGCGGTGGCAGCGGCGGCGCCATCTACAACGATGGCAATACGTTCCAGCTGCAGGTGTGCGGTAGCGAGATCAACAACAACACAGCCAAGGAAGGCGGCGGTGCCGTCTTCTTTGTCAGCAATGACCGCAGTGGCACGCTGGCGATCAGCAACTCGGTGCTCAGTGCCAACCCCAGCGCAGGCTTCGAGACCACAGGCCTGCCTGGCATCTTTTACCTGGGCAGCGGTAATGCACAGATAAGCACGTCCACGCTGGACCGTGGCAACACCACCACGTCGGCCGATTGTGTTTTCAACTGGGGCGAGCACCGCTATGCGGATTTGTTGATACCTGCGCCCGCGCGTTCGCAAACACTGGCGCCCTACTACTACCGCTACTACCCCGGCACCAACAGTTATGTCGGCATCTCGTCGCAGGACGACCACCTGCGCTACATGGGTAGCGCCAGCAGCAATCAGATGCTGGACCTGGGCAGCATGGCTACATGGAAGCAGACAGCAGGCTGCCAGTGACGCAGGTGCGCTGACGTCTGCTGCGGCAAGCCCCTCCGCACCCTAGGCGCGCGCCGAGTCAGCGGCGAAAGCGCGGCCGGCCTCTTTTTCCTGAGCGGATTCTTCCGCAGTCCTACAACGCTTGACCGGCATGTTCGACCCCGTAGAGACCTCCCGAATGCAACGGGCTGACGCAACAGCTTCCTGCCTACCCTATTCGGTAGACGCACACGCCACCAGGCTGACCACAACCACCAGCAATGGATAAATTTTCATTCAGTGAGTTCTTTCTTTATTCGTAAGCCGCCCCAGTGGACCCCCCGATATCACCGTTCAAGGGGCCCGATCGACCACTGGCCGAGGCGACAGTTTACGCGGGTCTTGTCGTGCGCTGAAATGCCACGCGTGCCTTCCAACGTGGAGACACATGGTCCCATCTGTCACTACAAGGAATACGCCCATGTACAAACGATTGCGTCGTCAAAAATCATCTCTGGCGTTGCTGTCACTCATCGCCTCCACGCTCACGGGTTGCGGTGGCGGCGGTGGCACGGAGAGCGCGGAGAGTAGCGCCATCAGCGGCGCATCAAGCGCAGATATGGCCGTTCAGGCCACCGGTAGCGCACTCGGAGGGTCCGCCGTTGCAGACGCCGCGAAGATCCTGCGTGGCACCGTGCTCAGCACCACTGGCAAGAAAACTTTGAAGAAGGCAGATATCGACGCTTCAGTCAGCGTAGCGGAGGCCCCGCTGGTCACCAATGTAGCCGGCAAGCAGTCGGCCGCCGGCAATGCAAAGTGCGATGTACAGGTGCTGCGTTTCACCTACAGCACGATCAACCCACAGGATGCCCCCAAGTCCGTGCAGGCCACAGCCAAAGCCAGTGCCGCACTGCTGGTGCCGGGTGCAGATTGCCGCGGACCGTGGCCCATGCTCTCGCAGCAGCACGGCACCAGCATCGGCAAAGATGGTGTCGGTCAGGAGGGCATCAAGAGCATGGCGGCCTACTATGGCTCGCAGGGCTATGTGGTGGTCATGCCCGACTACCACGGCTATTCTGATTCCTCATTGCTGTACCACCCCTACCTGCAGGCCGAACCCAGCGCCGCCGTGGTCATCGATGCGGTGCGTGCGGCGCGCAACTGGCTCAACAACAATGGCTACGGTGCATCGCTGGGCACCAAGCTCTTTCTGGCGGGCACATCGGAAGGAGGCTACGTGACGATGGCCGCGCAGCGCAGCATGGAGCGCTACTTCCCTACCGAGTTTGCAATCACCGCCGTAGCGCCGACCTCCGGCCCCTACCAGGTGCAGGCTACGTTTGACCAGTTCATGGGCGCACCTGACACCAACGAAGAATCCAAAACGGTGGCGGCGACTTACATCATCGAGGGCTTCTACCAGCGCTACGGTGACGTGTACACCAACCCAACAGAGGCCTACCGTGACCCGTGGTTCAAAGAGATGGGCAAACTCCCGCCACTGCTACCGAGCACCACCACCTCAAGCGACGGCGTGCTGCGCCAGACATGCCAGTTGCCCTACAACCTAAAGGACCCTGCAACCCATCACACACCACAGTACCCCGATTGCAGCGCAGAGCCCTTGCTCACCGCGGACTATGTCAAGAGCTACCTGGGTGCCCCAACCGCTATCAGTAAAGGTGGTGCAAAAGTGCGCGAGCACGCGGGCGAAAACAACCTGCTGCGAGACTGGAAGCCAGTCAGCAAAACCTTTGTCTGCTACGGCAGCCTGGACAAAATGGCCGCTCCGAATGCCATTGCCGCCAGAGCCTACTTTCAGGCTGCCGGTGCCGGGCCTTTGCTGACCGTGGAAGACCTGGAAACCGAAACCCAACCGGTTATCGCCCAGTGGATGGATTCGCAAACCCCGTTGCACCCGCCCGGCGCAGGCTACCATGGGCAGGTGGAAGCGAACGCCTGCACGTCCTGGTCGCGCCACACCGTATTTGACCCACTCCGTTAGCACCGCAGCAACACGACCAACCCATGCCAACCGACAGCCCGGCCCCCAACGCAGCCACACCGGTAGTCCCCTTCAGGGACTACGCCGCCGTGCTGGCTTGCCTGAGCCTGGGCCTGACACTGCTGGTCGTGGTGATGTTGTCGCAACAACACGTACGGGTCATGCTGTACCAGGTGTTGCCAGCCGTGCTGACCACGATGGCCTGCAGCAGCGGTGTGGGCCTATGGCTGCTGGTCCGCACACGCCTGAAGCTGTGGACCTTGGTGGCAGTGCCGGCGGCGGCCGGTGCGGTGGGCATGGTGTTTGCTGTGGCTGCATTGGCAGCAGCCCACGGCCGCACGCTGTCAGACGTCCTGGGCCGGCATGTGGTGGTCAAAGGCTTGATGGCCGGCCCGGTGCTGGGTGCCATGGTCGGACTGAGTTTGTTCTTGCTGGCACGTGCCCGCCAGCGTGAACTGCAGGCTTGGCACCAGGAGATGACCAACCGTCTCGACATTGAACGCCTGCAACGCGAGCGTGCGCTAGCCGACCTGCAATTGCTGCAGGCCCAGATCGAACCGCATTTTTTGTACAACACGCTGGCAAATCTGCGCCAGTTGATACGCATGGACAGTACCCGCGCGCTGGCCATGCTGGAGCAGCTGATCAAGTACTTCAAACTGGTGCTACCCAGCTTTCGCAGTGAACGCTTGCCGTTGCCCGACGAGATTGCGCTGGTTGAGGCCTACCTGCAGCTGCTGCGCGAGCGCCTGGGCCGCCCCATTCAACTGACTCTGAACGTGCCGCCCGCGCTCCAGGCAGCGTCCATCCTGCCGGGCGCCCTGCTGTGCCTTGCCGAAAACGCCGTCAAGCATGGCTTGCCCGACGATGGCGAAGGGCTTACGTTGCACATAGCAGCCACGCGCACGGGTGCGTGCTTCCAACTCAGCATGCAAGACAATGGACCAGGTCTGCGCACGCAGACCAGCGCCGAATCGACCGGCACCGGCCTGCGCAACCTGCGCGAACGTCTGCGCCTGCGTTACGGTGGGCAAGCCAGCCTGCATTTGGAGGATATCGGTTCCGGCTGCAAAGCCACTCTGGAGTTGCCATGGGAAGCCCCATAACCAAAATAGCGCGCGCCGTCATTGCCGACGATGAGCCCCTGCTGCGCGCCGAGCTGTGCGACATGCTCGCGCAGGCCTGGCCCGCGTTGGTGATTGCCGACCAAGTTGGCGATGGCCGGGCTGCTGTCGCCAGTGTCCAGCAACATCTGCCGGACGTCGTGTTTCTGGATGTCCATATGCCGCGCCTGGACGGAATGGCTGCAGCACAGCAGATGCGCGAACACGGCTATGGCGGTGAAATAGTTTTCGTCACCGCCTACGACCAATATGCGCTGCCGGCCTTTGAACAACGCGCCATCGACTACCTTGTCAAACCGCTGGAAGAAGCGCGGCTACGCGATACCGTGGCACGGCTTCAGGTCCGCCTGGCGGCGCCCCACGGCGATACGGGCCAGGATCCCGCAGCGCTGATCAAAGAACTGCAGCAAACGGTGGCGCAATCCATCGCCCAGGCTATGGCCCACGCCAGCCCCGCTGTGCCAACTGTGCCGGAGCCCATGCCCTGGGTCCGTGTGGTCAGCGGCAACCAGATCCAGCTGATACCGGTAGACGACATCGCCTGCCTGCGCGCCGTGCCCGGATACACCCAGATCACCACGCGACACGGCGAACACCTCATCAACGAACCATTGGCCAAGCTGCTGGAGCGGCTCGATCCGCACAACTTTGTGCAGGTGCACCGCGCCAGCATCGTCAATCTGCGCTTTGTTGCCAAGATCCACCGCGAGCGGCCGGGGCGGTTTATGGTGGAGCTGAAAGACGGCCTGGGCAAGGTCGAAGCCAGCCGAGCCCGCGCCGATTTCTTCCGCGATCTGTGACCAGACCGGGGGGCGGTTCCCAGTTGGGCCTACTGCCACACCACTATCGGTTGGCGATACTGTAGCGAAAACAACGCAGCCCAGGCGCCACGGGGGGCATGCGTGCGCTGCCGTACAAACCGCCGCCCCCGAAGGCCCTACGCTGACCATACCCCCACCACCCTTGTTTCGTGCCCGGAGAATAGTATGGCCAGTCTGCAGAAGATATTTCCCTGCCTGTGGTTTGACCACCAGGCCGAAGAAGCGGCCAACTTCTACGTAGGCATTTTCAAAAACTCCCGCATCAAAAAAATCGCCCGTTATGGCGAGGCGGGGCATGAAATCCATGGCATGCCGGCAGGTTCGGTGATGACAGTGTCATTTGAATTGGTCGGCCAATCATTTACCGCGCTGAATGGCGGGCCGACATTCAGATTCAATGAAGCCGTCTCTTTGCAGGTGGATTGCACGACGCAAAAGGAAGTGGACGACTACTGGAACAAGTTGTCGGCCGGCGGAGATGTGGGCTCCCAGCAGTGCGGCTGGCTCAAGGACAAATACGGTTTGTCGTGGCAGATTGTGCCCACCATCCTGCAGGACATGATCACCGACTCAGAACACGAACGGTCACAACGGGTGATGACTGCCATGTTGCAAATGACGAAACTGAATATCGACGACCTTAAACTGGCCTACGCAGGAGCCTGAATCGCTATCAATTCAGGAGCGGCTTACGCTCACTGCACAAGGGCTACAGCCCGTTTTCACTCAAAGGTTTGAAACACCGCGTCCAGCCGCTGCACATACTGGCTGCGCAACGACGCATCGATAAAGCTGGCATCAAAGCTGTTGCGTGCCAGCTGGTAGGCATGCTGGCTGGTCATGCCCAGCGCCGCAAAGGTCTGCGTGAAGTTCTCGTTGATATAGCCGCCGAAATAGGCCGGGTCGTCCGAGTTGACGGTGGCCATGATGCCGGCGTCCAGCATGCGCTGCAGGTTATGCTGGGCCAGTGTCGGGAACACGCGCAGCTTCAGGTTGCTCAAGGGGCATACGGTCAGCGGTATCTGGTCTTTGGCCAGGCGCTGCATGAGCGCAGCATCGTGTATGGCCTGCACGCCGTGGTCTATACGCTCCACCTTCAGAACGTCCAGTGCGCTCCAGATGTAGGCCGGCGGCGCTTCTTCACCGGCGTGCGCCACCAGGCGAAAGCCCAGTTGCTTGCAGCGGGCGTACACCTTGGCAAACTTCTCCGGCGGATGCCCTACTTCGCTGGACGCCAGGCCGATGCCCACAATCTTGTCGCGCAGCGGTAGCGCCTCTTCCAGGCAGGCAAAGGCTTCCTCCTCGCTCAGGTGGCGCAGGAAGCACAGGATCAGTGAGGC
Source organism: Rhodoferax sp. ZS1R8 (assembly GCF_056521325.1). Taxonomy (NCBI): domain Bacteria; kingdom Pseudomonadati; phylum Pseudomonadota; class Betaproteobacteria; order Burkholderiales; family Comamonadaceae; genus Rhodoferax; species Rhodoferax sp. ZS1R8. The sequence goes on from NZ_JBWMBA010000003.1 coordinate 317,465, forward strand.
CGTCATGCCGAACTTGGCCGGCGCATCGGCGCAGGCACGGTGCAGGCCGTTGATGACGGTGGCGGCATCCAGACCATGGCCGGTGTGGGTTTGCGTGTCGAAGAAGATTTCGGTGTGCAACACGTTGTCGGCCTGGGCACGGGCCAGATACGCGCAGGTCATGTCATAGAAGTCTGCTTCAGTCTTCAGCACCATCGTTCCCTCGTGGTAGATGTCCAAAAACTCCTGCAGGTTGTTGAACACATAGGCATCGCGCAGCGCCTGCTCACTGGGGAAGCGCAGCGCCACGTTGTTCCGCTTGGCCAGCGCAAACATCAGCTCGGGCTCCAGCGAACCTTCGATGTGCATGTGCAGCTCGGCCTTGGGCATGCGGCGCAGCAGTTCGGGCAGGCGGTCGGCTGCTATGGGCTTGTGATTCATCGTCGTCATGCTTGTGCTCTCTTGTGTGGTGCAACAGTCTATTTCAGGCGGTCGGCCAGAAAGGCCTTGACGCGCTGCTTGGCGTCTTCACGCGCTTCGGGGTTTGGCGCGGTTGTCACGCCTGCCCCTGGGGTCACGCCGTTGGGCACGTCCTTGCGGACACGCTTGGCGGTCAGTGCGGGGCTATCAAAGTCGTGGTAAGTGTCGGGGTAAGTGACGATCTGCATGGGCTCACCCCGGGCTGACACTGTGGCGGCCAAAGCCTTGCACGGCGCGGCGGGCGTCCAGTCGTCGGTCTCGCCTATCAGCAGCAACAGCGGTGCGTAGGGGTGGAAGCGCTCAGGATTTTTGTTGCGCGCCGTGCAGCCGGGGTAGAAGGCAACGGCCGCGTTAAACCCCGGGCCCGACGGGCGATGGCCGATCGTGTCCAGCGTCACGCCAGCCCCATGCGACCAGCCCAGCATGGCAATGCGGGCGCCATCCACCGTGGGCAACTGGCGCAGGTAGGCTAGTGCTGCGTAAGCATCACCGACGCGGTCTGATTCCTTCAGCGTGCGTTCGCTGAACTTGACGGTGCAGATCTCCTGGAAGCCGCGGGAGCTGAAGCTGTCCAGCATCAGTGCCACGTAACCCTGTGCGGCCAGGTACTCGCCCCACATACTGTGGCGGGCGTTGAGCTGGCCGTCTTTGCCATAGGCGCCGCCGCAACCATGCACCATGACCACCGCGGGGTGCCGGGTGGTGGTCGAGGCTTCTGCGGGGCTGAATACAAAGGCGCGCAGCGGTTCAGGTGACGACGACAGGCCCGCCGTGGGCACCTGCACCGCCTGCGGGGTGGCCGCCAGCGCCAGGCCGGTCCATAGCGACAGACTGACGCCCAGGGTTGCAAGCAGCTTCATACGGGGCCTCATCGGATCTTGGCCGCTTCAAGCTCCATCTGCGCAACCAGCTCCTGCATCTGGTCCACAACGGCTTGCACGGTCTCGCGCTTGGATAGGTCAACCCCGGCCTTTTGCAGCTGTGCCATCGGGTGGTCATTGCCACCGCTACCCAGCAGTTCCAGGTAGCGTGCGGTGGCTGCCGCGCGGGATGCGGCGTCGCCGGTAGTCATGTCCTTGAACAGCTTGGCCGACGACGCAAAGCAAGTGGCGTACTGGTAGACGTAGTACGGCGAGTTGAAAAAGTGCGGGATGCGCGACCAGGTGTACTTGTAGGCATCGTCTATCGTCACCGAGTCGCCGTAATAGGTCTTCAGCAGATCCAGGTAAATGCCGTTCAACACGGCGGCGGTTACCGGTTTACCCTGCTCCACCAACTTGTGGGCCTGCAGTTCAAAATCAGCAAACAGCACCTGGGTGTAGAAGGTGCCGACGATGGAATCCACCGCATGCTGCAGCAACAGGAAACGTTCCTTGGGGTCGGTGGTACTTTCCAGCAGCTTGTTCAGCAAAAAGCGCTCGTTGGTGGTCGACGCTACCTCAGCAACAAAGATGGTGTAGCTGGACGTCACATACGGTTGCTTCTCATACGACAGGATGGTGTGCATGGCATGGCCACCTTCATGCGCCAGCGTGAACAGCGCGTTCTGCGTGTCGTTGTGGTTCAGCAGCATGTAGGGCCCTACGCCATAGACGCCACCCACATAGGCACCCGAGCGTTTGCCATCGTTCTCGTACACGTCGATCTGCTGGCCAGACAAAAACTTCTGGTACTTGGCCGCATAGTCTGTACCCAGTGGTGCCATGGATTGCAGCACCGTCTCCTTGGCATCGTCGTACGGGTAGGTGGCCGTGGTCTTGTAGATGGGGATGGAACCGTCGTACAGGTGGTAGCTGTCCAGGCCCAGCAGCTTCTTGCGCAGTTTGGAATACCGCTGCAGCGGCGCGGTACCCGCGCGCACAGTGTCCACCAGCGTCTTGACGACATCGGTGGGCACCGCATGCCCGTCCAGCGCGGAGTCCAATGTTGTCGGGAAGTTGCGCGCCTGCGCGGTGAACCAGCCCTTTTGCATGACACCGTTGTAGATGGCGGCGTAGGTGTTGGACGTTGCCGCATAGGTGGCCAGGAAAGCCTCAAACGATTTGGCGCGGTCGGCCTGCACATAGTTGGTCTGCAGCACGCCCTGGTAGGTGCCGGGTGACAGCGTGATCTCCTTCCCGTCGGACAGCGTCACCTTGGGAAATTTGATGTCGGACGTCGACAGCTCCTGGAACGTGGCCTTGGGCGTGTCGTTCAGACGCGACGCAAACGACAGCAGTTTCTCGCCCTGCTCGTCCAGCACATGGGCCTGCTGGCGGTAGTTGTCCAGTATCGTGAACTTGTAGGGCGCAAGCGCCGGCGTGTCGCGTATCCACTGTTCCACGGTGGCCTGCGGAATCTTCAGCAGCTCGGGCGTGAACCACGCCGTGGCCGTGCCGAACTTGGCAAACACCGCGCCCACGCGCTGGAACTTGCCTGCCACCTCCTGGTTGCGCGTCTCCACATCGCGCTGCAGCTGCGGGTAGCGGTAGACCTTGTACTGCAGCATGCCGATCTCGTCAAAGGCCTGGTAGGCGCTGAGCAGCGCGGCAGGGCCGTTCTTCAGCGTGCCCTTGCGCGCGGCAAAGGCGTCCATCTTGGCCTCGGTGGCCTTCATCGCAGCCTCCCACGCGTCCCAGCTGGCGTAGATGGGCGAGAAGTCCCACTTGTACTGCGCCGCGATGTCGGCACGGTTTTGCGTCGCCGGCTTGGGCGCACTGGCGGCCAGCGCAGGGCTTGCAAACAACAAATGGACAGATGCGGCCACGGTGCCGAGCAACAGGTTTTTCATAGTGGAATGACCTTAGAAGGGGTGGAATAGAAAAGGCCGCTCGTAAGCGGCCCGGATCACGGTTCTATTGCCTACTTGCTGCCAGGGATCTTACCTTCCACACCCTTGACGTAGAAACCCAGGCCGCCGAGGAATTCATCGTCGGCTTGCTTGTCCTTGGCGATCTGTTCCTTGCCAGTGTTGTCAACAATCGGCCCCTTCCAAATCACGAAGGAACCGTCGGCCAAACCCTTCTTCACCTCTTCGACCTTGGCCTTGGTGTCGGCAGGCACGTCTTCAGCAATCGACACGATATCGATCGCGCCCTCTTTGACGCCCCACCACGCCCTGCCAGTCGCCAACTTGCCTTCCAGTGCATCGCGGGTGGTCTTGATGTAGTACGGGCTCCAGTTGATGATGCTGGACGCCAGGTGGGCTTTGGGGCCATAGGCGGTCATATCAGAATCCCAACCAAAGGCGCGCTTGCCCTTGTCTTGTGCGGTCTTCAGCACGGCGGGGGAATCGGTGTTCTGGAACAGCACATCGGCACCCGCGTTGATCAGGCTGGTGGCGGCTTCGGTCTCTTTCGGTGGGTTAAACCACTCGTTGACCCACACCACCTTGGTCTTGATCTTGGGGTTGCTGCTCTGCGCACCCAGCGTGAAGCTGTTGATGTTGCGGATCACCTCGGGAATTGGCACCGAAGCGACCACACCCAATGTGCCAGTCTTGGTCATCTTGCCGGCAATGATGCCGGCCATATAAGCGCCTTCGTAGGTGCGGCTGTCATAGGTGCTGACGTTGTCGGCGGTCTTGAAGCCAGTGGCATGCTGAAAGTGGACGCCCTTGTTGTCAGCCGCCACCTTGAGTATGGGTTCCATGTAGCCAAAGGTGGTGCCGAAGATCAGCTTGTTCTTGCCCTCGGTGGCCATGTCGCGGATGACGCGCTCGGCATCGGCCGACTCGGGCACGTTTTCCACGAACGATGTCTTGATCTTGTCGCCGAATTCCTTTTCCAACGCCAGGCGGCCCTTGTCATGGGCAAAGGTCCAGCCGCCGTCGCCCACAGGGCCGACATAGGCAAACGCGATCTTCAGCGGCTCGGGCTTGGGCGCGGGCGCCGATGCTGCCGGCGCGGCGGGCGCAGGCGTTACTGCCACCGGCTCTTCCTTCTTGCCGCAGCCAACCAGTGCAGCGCTTGCCACGGCCGTCAGGGCTGCAATCTTGAGTAATGCGCGTTTTTGCAAATCTGTCATGTCAGTTCTTTCTAAGAAACTTGGGTTGCGGAAGAATCAGCCGGATAGCTGCAGAAAAATCTAGGCGCCGGGGTAAAACGGTTTGCCCATGGCAGCCGGCATATTAATGCGAATCCAGCGCGGGTTGCGGGATATCAGGGCCAGCACCACGATGGTCGCTACATAAGGCAGCATGCTGAGGAACTGGCTGGGCACTTCCACCCCCGCGCCCTGCAAGTGAAACTGCAACATCGTCACCCCGCCAAACAGGTAGGCTCCAAGCAATACCCGTGCCGGGCGCCATGTGGCAAAGGTCGTCAGCGCCAGCGCGATCCAGCCCTTGCCAGACACCATGCCCTCCACCCACAGAGGCGTGTAAATGATGGAGATGTAGGCGCCCGCCAGGCCGCATAGTGCGCCACCCACCACCACAGCACCCAGGCGTATCCAGCGCACGGGGTAGCCCAGCGCGTGGGCAGACTCAGGGCTTTCACCGACGCTGCGCAGCACCAGGCCGGCCCGTGTGCGGTACAAAAACCAGATCAGCGCGAACGCAAACAGCACGGTCAAATAGACCAGCGGATGCTGGCGAAACAGTGCCGACCCCACCAGCGGAATGTCCGACAGAAAAGGCACGGCAAAGCTGGGCCGCTCCGGTATCTTGGCCTGCACATAGGCGATGCCGGCAAACGCCGAGAAGCCCGCACCAAACAGGCTAAGAGCCAACCCGGTGGCATATTGGTTGGTGTTGAGCCAGATCACCAGCACGCCGAATACGGCCGCCATCAGCGCGCCGGCGCCCATGCCGGCGGCAAAGCCCAGCGTGTCGCTACCGGTGGCCACCACCGCGGCGAAACCGGCTATTGCCGCGCACAGCATCATGCCCTCAGCCCCCAGGTTGACGATGCCCGCCTTCTCGTTGATCAGCAGGCCCAGGGAAGCGATGGCCAGCACGGTGCCAGCATTCAGCGTGGCGGCGATTAACAGTGCGTAGGATTCCATTATTTTGCGGCTCCCAGTTGTGCCGCAACCGTTGCCCGTGATGGCGCAGCGGCGCGCACCCAGCGCAGACGGTAGTTGACCAGCGTGTCACAAGCCAGCAGCGAAAACAGCAGCAACCCCTGGAACACGCCGGTCAGCGATTTGGGCAGCCCCAGCCGGCTTTGCGCCAACTCACCACCGATGTAGAACATGCTCATCAGCAGCGCCGAAAACACCATGCCCACCGGGTGCAGCCGCCCGACAAAAGCCACGATGATGGCGGCGAAACCGTAGCCCGCTGGCACATACGGCGTCAGCTGGCCAATGGGGCCCGCCACCTCCAGCGCACCGGCCAGGCCAGCCATGCCGCCCGAGATCAGCAGCGCAGTCCATAGCGCGCGGCGTGACGAAAAGCCGGCATACCGCGACGCGGCGGGCGTCAGCCCGCCCACCTGCTGCGCAAAGCCGGACCGCGTGCGGAACAAAAATACCCAGATGCCGGCCACGCCCAGCAGCGCCAGGATAACGCCAATGTTGACCCGCGAGCCATCAAACAGCCGCGGTATGCGCGTGATGGCGTCAAAGCTCTTGGTCTGCGGAAAGTTGTAGCCCTGGGGGTCTTTCCACGGACCAAACACCAGATAGCCCAGCACTTGCACCGCTACATAGACCAGCATCAGGCTGACCAGGATTTCATTGGCATTGAAGCGGTCGCGCAGCAGCGCGGTGAGCCCTGCCCAGGCCATGCCGCCCAGCACACCGGCCAGCAGCAGGGCCGGCACGATCCAGCCGCCGGTGGTCTTGTCGGCCAACAGCGCCACACCACCGGCCGTGATGGCGCCCAGGATGTACTGCCCCTCGGCACCGATGTTCCACACATTGGAGCGAAAGCACACGGCCAGGCCCAGCGCGATCAGCAGCAAGGGCGTGGCCTTGACCACCAGCTCACCCACCGCGTAGCCGCTCTTGATAGGTTCCCAAAAGAAAACCTGCAGGCCGCGCACAGGGTCCTTGCCCAACAGCGCAAATAAAATCACACCGATGACCACGGTGCATACCAGCGCCAGCAACGGAGAGCCGTAGCTCCAGCGCTGCGAGGGTTGGGGCCGCGCTTCAAGCTTGAGCATGGGCCAGTTCCTTCGCAATATGCAGAGGTGTCCGAACTTCTTCCCATAGCCCGCTCATCCATTCACCAATCTTCTCCACAGTCGCCTCCGCTACCGGTACCGAGGGCGACAGCTTGCCCCGTGCAATCACGTGCATGCGGTCACAGACCTCAAACAATTCGTCCAGCTCTTCGCTGACCACCAGCACGGCGCATCCCGCATCGCGCAGTGCCAGGATCGCGCCGCGGATTTGGGCCGCGGCACCTACGTCCACACCCCAGGTGGGCTGCGACACGATCAACAACTTGGGTGCAGCATCAATCTCGCGGCCCACAATGAATTTCTGCAAGTTGCCGCCCGACAGCGAACGCGCCGCTGCACCCGGGCCATTGGCCTTGACCTTGTATTCCTGTATCAGCCGCGCGGCATGGGCCTCCAGCTTGCGCACGCGTATCCAACCACCGGCAAAGCGCGGCATGGATATGGATTCGGTACGCGTCAGCAACAGGTTGTGCGCCAGGCTCAGCGTGGGCACGGCACCACGGCCCAGGCGTTCCTCGGGCACAAAGTGCAGGCCCATGGCGCGGCGCTTGCCAGGGTGCATGTGCGAGACATCGAGATCGCTCCCGCAACTTTGCATATGGATGCTGCCCCGCGGCGCACGGCAGTCTTCACCCGACAGCGCGTACAACAGTTCTTTCTGCCCATTGCCGGACACACCGGCAATGCCCACCACCTCACCGGCCCGTACCTGCAGGTCGATACCGTCCAGGTCCACGCCAAACTGGTCTTCGCGCGCCAAGCGCAGACCCCTGACATGCAACACGGCTGCGCCAGGGTTGCGCGCGGCACGCTGTAGCAGTGGCGGCTCGGCACCGATCATCAGCCGCGACAAAGATGCGTTGGTCTCCTGCTGTGGGTTGCAGACGCCGGTGACCTTGCCGCCGCGCAGCACCGTGCAGGCCGTGCAGAGTTCGCGGATCTCGTGCAGCTTGTGGCTGATGTACAAAATGCTGCAGCCTTCAGACGACAGCTTTTTCAGCACGACGAACAGCTTCTCTACGGCCTGCGGCGTCAGCACGGAAGTAGGCTCGTCCAGTATCAGCAGCTCGGGCCGGGTCAACAGCGCGCGGATGATTTCCACACGCTGCATCTCGCCCACGCTCAGCGTGTGCACCGGGCGCTGCGGGTCAATGTCCAGCCCGTACTCCGTGGCCTTGGCGACGATGCTGGCCGTCACATCCGCCAGCGAGCTGCGGGTCAAGCCCAGCCACACGTTCTCGGCTACGGTCATCGTGTCGAACAGGTTGAAGTGCTGGAACACCATGCTGATGCCATTGGCCCGTGCCTCCTTGGGGTTGCGGATATGCATCTCCTGGCCGTTGAAGAGCACGCGGCCTGCGTCGGGTTTGACCGAGCCATAAATGATCTTCATCAGCGTGGACTTGCCGGCACCGTTTTCACCCAGCACCGCATGGATTTCGCCAGGCATCACGGTCAGCGCGACATCGCTGTTGGCAATAACGCCGGGGTAGGCCTTGGTGATACCGGTGAGTTGGAGTCTGGGTGGGGGGCTTGTCATGGTGCCGTTGGTTCTCGCGTTGTGCCTCGTTCTGGGTCTCACTCTTTTTTCAATGCCGCCGCCACCGATTTCACACAATCCCTCAGCCATCGGCTGGATGCAGATGTGTGCGTGCGCGCATGCCAGAGCTGGTAATACATCAGCCGTGGGAAGACGATAGGGCACGGCAGGATTGTGACCGGCAGCGTTTCGGTAAACCGTTCGCAGTACTGGCGCCCGGTCGTCATGACCAGCAAGGTTGATGCCACCATGGCCGGAATCTGCCCAAAGTACGGGCAGCGCGCGGCGATATGGCGGCGCAGGCCCAGGCTGCTCAGGTGCTCATCGATGACGCCCTTGGCCCCAGGATGGGTTGCACCCGGCGCTATGTGGTCGGCCGCCAGCCAGGAGGCCTCGTCCCAGCCGCGGCGTACGGCAGGGTGCTTGTTGGATACCAGGCACACGACCTCGTCGCCAAACAGGCGGCCCAGGTGCAATTCATCCGGCGGCTCGGACCAGTTGCCAATGACCACATCGACCTCGCCCTGAGCCAACTGTGCACGGTAATCCGCGCTACCGGAGAGCGACAGGATTTCGATCTCGGCCAGCGGAGCGAGTGACTTGATTTGCGTAACCAAGTGGGGCAGGAACGCCGGGTCCAGATAGTCGCTGGCCGCCACGCGGAAGGTGTTGCGCGCTGTGGCAGGCTCAAACCCCTTGGCGTCGGAGAACAGCATCTCTGCGGCACGCAAAATGCTGGCGCTGGGCTCGAGCATGCGCAGCGCCACATCGGTGGGCACCATGCCGGAGCCCGAGCGCACCAAGAGCGGGTCTCCCGCAAAATCGCGCAGCCTTTTGAGTGCACTGCTTACCGCGGGCTGGTGCATACCCAGGCGGATGGCGGCTTTGGAAACGCTGCGTTCAGTCAACACGGTGTGGAGGACCCTTATCAAGTGAAGGTCTATCTTGTCTAACAGGGAATGGTTTCTCATACGGTGTTGTCGATTTGTGTCATATCCTAAGGAATATGGTGTGCAGCTGCCACCCGATTTACCCTCACGGATTAAGAAATGCCCATGAAGTCAATGCACACCCAACCCCTGAGATTTGTCAGACGCGGAGAGATTGTCAGCCTACCCGCCGTGGACACCAACCGCACGCTGCTCGAAGTGTTACGCGAAGACTTGCACAGCTGCGGCACCAAGGAAGGCTGTGGTGAGGGTGACTGTGGCGCATGCACCGTGGTAGTGGCCGAGGCAGACGGTTCGTCACTCAAATACAGCGCTATCAACAGCTGCATCCGCTTAGCGCACTCCATCGATGGCATGGCGGTGTGGACAACCGAAGACATCTCTTTGAACAGCGACAACCCCGCCGCCGGGCCGCCCCAAGGCGGGGACGGCCCCCTCGGGGGGCAGCGACCCGCGCAAGCGGCGGAACGTGGGGGCCAACGTCTTCATCCCGTGCAGCAGGCCATGGTGGAATGCCACGGCTCGCAATGCGGCTTCTGCACACCCGGTTTTGTCATGAGCCTGTTTGGCCAGTACCAGAGCAAGACCTGCAAAGGCCAGCCCCTCACACGCGCAGATGCGCAGGGCGCGCTGTCGGGCAACCTGTGCCGCTGCACCGGCTACCGGCCTATACTGGATGCGGCAGAGGCCATGCAGACGCTACCGGTTGCGCACATCGACGAATCCAAAGTGCTATCGAATTTGGAGCAGCTTACGCTCATTCCGCGAGGGCTAGCGGCCGATTCTTCATATATGCTGCCCGCCAGTCTGCCCCAACTGCTGGCAGACCGTGCGGCTCACTCCGATGCCCAGCTGGTGGCCGGCTGCACCGATGTAGGTCTGTGGATCACCAAGATGCACATGCAGTTTGACAAAGTGCTGGATGTGACCCGGGTGGCCGAACTGCGCCGCGTGGAAGCCCACGCTGACCACACCGCAATCGGTGCGGCCGTCACGCTGACCGATGCCTTTGCCGCGCTGGTGGCAGACCGCCCGCAACTGGCCGAGTTCGCCCACCGTTTTGCCGGCCTGCCGGTGCGCAACAGTGGCACGCTGGGCGGCAACGTCGCCAATGGGTCACCGATTGGCGATTCGATGCCGCTGCTGATTGCACTGGGCGCCAATGTGGTGCTGATGCGGCAGAGTGGCACCAGCATCGCCCACCGCGAGCTGCCGTTGGAAAACCTGTACACCGGCTACCGCAAGAACGTGATGGCGCCCGACGAAGTGCTGGCGTGGATCAAGGTGCCCAAGGCTACGGAGAACGAATTCAGCCGTGTCTACAAGATCTCCAAGCGCTTTGAAGACGATATTTCCGCGGTGTGCCTGGCCATCCACGTTCAGCTTGCCGACGGCCAAGTGCGCAGTGCATCCATTGGCGCCGGTGGCGTGGCGGCTACACCAGTGCGCGCCCGCCAGACCGAGGCGGCACTGATCGGCCAGCCTTGGACGCAGGCCACGATCCAGCAGGCCATGCATGTTCTGCGCGGCGAGTTCACGCCCATCTCGGACATGCGGGCCTCGGCGGCCTACCGCAGCACGGTGCTGGGCAACCTGTTGCAACGCTTCTGGCTGGAGAGCCAAGGCACGGTGGCAACCGATGTGCGCAGCCTGGAGGTATTGGCATGAGCACAGCCCAACCCGCATCCGGCGTCAGCCGCCCCCATGAGAGCGCCGCTGCCCAGGTGGCCGGTGGCGCCACCTATATCGACGACATTCCCGAGGTGCGCGGCACGCTGCAGGCCGCGCCCATATTGTCCAACGTGGCGCATGGCCGCCTGCTGGGTGTGGATGCCGGCGCGGCACTGGCCATGCCGGGCGTGCGCGGCGTCATCCTGTCGCGTGACATTCCCGGTGACCCCATGCTGGCCTCGTTTGCCGGTGACGAGCCGGTGTTTGCGATGGACACGGTGCAACACATCGGCCAGGTGGTCGGTCTCGTCGTTGCCGTCACGGTAATGCAGGCACGCCGCGCCGCGCGAAAGGTCCAGCTCAACATCGAAGCCCTGCCCGCAGTGCTGACCGTGCAGCACGCACTGGCTGCGCAGAACTATGTGCTGCCACCGGTGTACGTAAAACGTGGCGATGCATCCGCAGCCTTGGCCCGCGCACAGCACACGCTCAGCGGCGCGCTGGAGGTTGGTGGCCAGGAGCACTTCTATCTGGAAGGCCAGGTGGCCTACGTGCTGCCGCAGGAGCAAAACCAGTGGTCGGTCTACTCCAGCACCCAGCACCCCGGCGAGGTGCAACACTGGGTCTCGCACGCGCTGGGCATAGACAGCCACGCCGTCAAGGTCGAATGCCGGCGCATGGGCGGCGGTTTTGGCGGAAAGGAAACCCAGGCTGGGCATCTTGCGGTGTGGGCTGCAGTCGCCGCGCACAAGCTGCAGCGCCCGGTCAAGCTGCGCCTGGACCGCGATGACGACTTCATGGTCACCGGCAAACGCCACCCGTTTGCGTTGGAGTACAGCGCGGGTTTTGACGACACGGGCCGCCTGACCGCACTGAAACTGATGATGGCCGCCAACTGCGGCTTCAGCGCCGACCTGTCCGGCCCGGTGGCCGACCGCGCCATCTTCCACAGCGACAACGCCTACTACCTGCAGGATGTGGACATAGCGTCCTTCCGCTGCAAGCTCAACACACAAAGCCACACTGCCTTCCGCGGCTTTGGCGGGCCACAGGGCGTCATCGCCATCGAGGCTGTCATGGGCGATATTGCGCGCCACTTGGGGCTAGACCCGCTGGATGTGCGCATGCGCAACCTGTATAGCGACGAAGCCATTGCCGGCACGGACGCCCGGCGCGACACCACCCACTACGGCATGCGCGTGGAAGACAACATCCTGCAGCCGCTGCTGACTCAGTTAGAAAGCACATCCAGCTACCGGCAACGCCGCGCGACTATTGCCGAATGGAATGCCAGCAGCCCGATCCTGAAACGCGGCATCGCCATCACGCCGGTCAAATTCGGCATCAGCTTCACCGCCACGCTGTTCAACCAGGCCGGCGCGCTGGTGCACGTCTACACCGACGGCAGCGTGCAGGTCAACCACGGCGGCACCGAAATGGGTCAGGGCCTGAACACCAAAGTGGCGCAGATTGTGGCTGACGAATTGGGCGTGCCCTACCACCGCATCCTGTGCACGGCCAGCGACACCAGCAAGATCCCTAATGCATCGGCCACCGCCGCGTCGGCCGGTACCGACCTGAACGGGCGTGCCGCCCAGTTTGCGGCCCGCCATGTGCGCGACAACCTGGCGGCATTCGTCAGCGGGATGGATGCCTGCGGTGCAGGGGCCGTGCGCTTTGAACATGGGCAGGTGGTATCACCCACCAGCACGCGCAGTTTTGACGATGTGGTGAAGATGGCCTATGCCAACCGCATCCAGCTGTGGAGCGATGGCTTCTACCGCACACCCAAGATCCACTACGACAAGGCCACGCTGACCGGGCGACCGTTTTACTACTTTGCCTACGGTGCGGCGTGCACCGAGGTGGCGATTGACACGCTGACCGGCGAGAGCCGGGTACTGAAGGTGGACATCTTGCACGACGTGGGCCGCTCTATCAACCCGGCCATCGACATCGGCCAGATCGAGGGTGGCTTTGTGCAGGGCATGGGTTGGCTGACCACCGAACAACTGGTGTGGAACGACAAGGGTTATCTCAGCACCCATGCGCCCAGCACCTACAAGATCCCGACCGCAGGCGATGTGCCCCAGCACTTCAAGGTAGACCTGTGGCCCGAGCCCAACCGCGAAGACAACGTCTTCGGCTCCAAAGCCGTGGGCGAACCGCCCTTCATGTTGGCCATCAGCGTGTATGAGGCGTTGCGGGAGGCCATCGCGTCAGTGCAGTGCAACAGCGAACCCGTGCGCCTGACGGCGCCTGCTACGGCTGAGAATGTGCTCAGGGCGCTGCCGGAGTGAAGTTTTGACTGGGCTGCTTTAGTTTAGGTTTGTAGGATGCCCGCCCGCGCAGGCAAGCCAATGGCGCCACGATCACCCATGAAGGGTGGGCGTCGTACAAGCCTCGGGGGAGGAAACCGCGGCGAGTGCCAATACTGGTTGAGGCCGCTACAAGACTATGGCGATTGGATGCGAAACAACGCAGCTGGAACGGGCAACGGCGCCCCCCATTGCAGGCGCACCAGGTTCAGATCGACGAACCAGTTGGTGAGAAGCAGGATACGGCGGCGTGAATGCAGGCCCTTGAGAACACTTTTGCACCGTATGGCAACACCCATCCCCGCCAACTGCTCTGGATACACAGCCGACCGGCAATTGACCCCAGTGATGCTTCCGCGGGCCATCAGGGTGGCCCCTGCATTGATGGTGGCGCGCGAATGGCCTGGCCCCGCACCAAGGTCTCCAGAATAACCATGGCCGCGCCACAGTGCGTGCAAACGAAGGTCGGGCGAACCTCATTCACTTCAGTTTCGGCGCCAACCTGAGAGGCTTCGGTGATAACCGCCGACGCAACGCCGAGCAACTCGTAGTCCTTCCATCGGAAGGTCACGCCACGCTCGTCCAGCGCCACTAAACGGGAATTGGCAATCGCCACCCGGTGCGTGTAGCGCGACAGATAGGCCAGCACGGCTGCAGGCCCGGCAAACGGGCGCTTGGCGTACACCACCCATTCACAGGTGCGCAGTGGCGCCAGCCACTGCGCAAAGGCTTGTGGATCGGCAAGGCCTGCACTGTCACCAAAGAACTGCAACTCGCCCAGGCTATGCGCTTGTGCCAACGCTTCAATAAACCGACGCCGAAACAAACGCGACAGCACCCGCACCGACAGGAAGAAGCCCGGCTTGCAGGACACCCAGCGCTGGCCGTCCAAGGACAAACCCCCACCGGGCACGATCCCGTGCACATGGGGATGGTGCGTCAGCGCCGAACCCCAGGTATGCAGCACCAGTGTGGCCCCGACCTGTGCGCCCAAGTGCTTGGGGTCTGCGGCAATGGTGGTCAGCTTCTTGTGGCCCAGCATCACCTGGATCACACGGATATCGACCTTCTGTTCCAGCAAATGGGTGGCAAAGCTGTGACGCAGGGTATGCATGGACACACGCTTGTCGATGTGGGCCAGAGTTGCCGCTTCATGGATGGCGCGGTTGAGTTGCCTGGCGGTCAACGCCTCGATAGGGTCCCTCCCAGGGAACAACCAACCGCCGTCAAGCATCTTGCCCTGGGCGCGTGCCACACGCCACCAGACCCGCAGGCGCTCCAGCAATATGGGCGAGAGCATGGCGTAGCGGTCCTTGCTGCCTTTTCCCTGTTCCATGCGCAGCGTCATGCGCTCGCTGTCGATGTCCGTCACTTTGAGCGCAACCACTTCGCTGACACGCAGTCCGGTGCCGTAGGCCACCGATAGCGCAGTCTGGTGCTTGATGTGGCCCACCGCGCCCAGCAGTCTGGCCACTTCCTCGCGGCTCAGCACCGTAGGGAGTTTCTGGGGCACGCGAACTGACTGCATTCTGGCCATCACGTCAGCGCGGCCCAGTGTGACGTCAAAGAAGAACGTCAACCCGGTGATAGTGGCGTTGAGCGTGATGGGGGACGTGCCGGCGTCGACCATATGCAGCTGGAACCGGCGCAGGTCTTCGGCGCTGGCCGTATCGGGTGACTGCTTGGTGAATGCTGCAAGCTTGTAGACGGCGCGAATATAGGCGGCCTGGGTCTTGGGCGCGAGTTGGCGCATACGCATGTCTTCGAGCATGCGTAGGCGCAACGGTGATACCGGATGGTTGGGTGATTGCATGGCTGTGCTCCTGTTGTGAAACGAGGCCAATTGCCTCATTGCACAACATAGGCATGCACAGGTGCCTAGCGCAAACTACATGCGCTGGCGTGGGGACTACCGCGGGAGCGGTTTAGTCCGCAGACACTGAGCGGTAGTGGCGATTTGCGATCTGGCTCCTCCGGACCGGACATTGGCAACCGAAGATCGACGGGCTGCAATGTGGTGAGCACTTCGTCAAACCGAGCACCGGCCATAGGCCCACAGCGGGCGTAGAGATTTACGAACTGATCGCTCCATCGCTGACGTTGGCGCGCGCACGTACCGGCACACGGCCGCCGCTGTGGGGGCGGTGATGAGCAGACGGATGAAGGGGGAATCAAGAGGGTTTTTACATGGGCTCACGGGTGATCAAAGCTGCCATGCTGGTCTCCGGGCGGCTGAAATTCCGATCCACTGATTTACTAGCGTCTCTTGTAGTGACGAATATGCAATACCTGCCACAAGCTTGCAGTAGAAAACTCCACCAATGTATCGCCTGCCAAAAGCAAGAAACGGACGCGATCAGAGTTGGTGGCTTCAGCCCCCTCGCACTGCATCAGAATTTGTTCGTAATTGCTTTTCGAATCAAATGGACCGTAGGCGGGTACCGCCGCGTCTTCAGGTTTTCGAATATGACCGATACCCGTCTCGTACAAACCATTGTGGGCTTTCGTTCTATTGATTGGCTCATAACCAATGCCTGGCCATTGTCCGCCGCTCCTGCGCAATAGACAGCGATTGACGTCCGGCAGTTGATCACGTTCGCTCAGTCCTGATTTAAGAGTTTTTGAATTTATGCTGATCCGAGTGGATTCGCCATCGCTGCTAATTTTCGCAAGGCCTTGGATGTCTTCTTCTACCGCCTTCCAATCGATATAGTGCTCTTCAAGAACCCAATCTCCAGTCAAGGCAGTACCCACTTCGTATGAGGCGCTGACCATACCCTGCGGAATAAATTCGTGATGTCCGATGCGCTGGAGAAGGAAAATGCCCCAGCGCGGATCATCTTGAAGGTAGCCATCGATTGCCTTCTCGTTGGCACTCAAAAGCTCTCGTAATTCCGCTTCAAAGTCTTTGTCAATTTTGAAAAAGTCTTGCGGGATTTTATTGGACGGGTTACTCACATCAATTCGGATCACATTCCGATCCTCTTCGAAATTTCGAATAGGGGTCCCAAAGTAGTAATGCCTGTTGGCAAACGAGCCAACAGTGGGCCAAGAGCGCCAGTAACCGCTGTGCGCATAGGGCTCGACCATCGATTTACCCCAAGTTAGTTGGGTGCCTTTAAGTGGATGGCGATTGAGTGAAAGTTCAGAGTATCCCGGCATATTCGGGTCGAGTGATTTAAACGTGAACATGCGCTGAGCCTCTTGATGCGCTGCTTCAATGAGTGCCCAGCGCCGAAAGTCTTTTAGGGCAGCTTCACTTTCGACAATGCTGCAACACGCTGCAATTGTGAAATCAACTCCAAATGCCCCGTGCCGAAAGGCCTCTAACACAGCGGTTCTATTGGATTGCAGCTGGTTATTGGAAGTTGGTGGATGTGGTGTATTTATTTCCTTGCTGTAATCGAATGCGGGTGCAAAACCAATTTCTTTTAATCGTTTTGCCGCCATGTCTCTGCGCTGCGGTTTAGCATCGCAGGTGGACTCAATGTTGCTGCGATCCAAGACGGGCGTTGTATCGCACTGTCGCAAAATCACCTCGGCAACGCGATCCCCGCTCTCCATCGCTTTTGTGAGCCGTGGCAACCACTCGCTGTTGAAGGTATGAAAGGCCGTTGTATAGGCTTTAAATTTTTGCGCGATGGCCTCGCTACAGGCCTGTGCCGCGGCCTCTTCCTGCTTGATAGATTCATTTTTCAGCACCAGCGCTTCCGGGCTAAGCGTGACGCTCGTATCCTCTTCGTCACCCTCGGGATAGCATGAGTCTGTATCTTCGCTGGCTTGTAGTGGCTCCAACCTTGCAATGGCTTGGCGTAACTGCAAGACATCTACAAAGAACTGCGAAGAATCAGTTTTCTTCAGTGATAGAAAACTATCCGACACCCAGGAATAGGTCTTTATTGCCCAGCTTCGCAGATTGCTGATATTGGTTGCTGCACCGTAAAAGAGGCATATTGAGAAGAGTAGCAGGGCAAGTGACCGAATATTTTTGCGCATGCTTTAACTTTAATTTGTTCTGACGTCTGGCTGGTGGTGGGTTGACCGACCCGCATCTGCCTTTGCCCATGTGCGGCGCAGGTAGGCAGGGCAGCCCCGCATATTAATGAAGTCGCTTTGATCCACCGCTTCGTCTCCAGCCTGAATGGGCATTTAAACTTTCATGTGGGCGTGGTCGATGGGGTGTATGAGAAAGTGGCGGGTGACCTCTGTACTTCCCGGAAGCGGTCGTTTTTGACCGACTGTTATCGCCCCGAAGCGGTGACGATAACAGACGCATTGCACAGGTCCACTTCGCTCCGAAGCAGTCGTGACGATTGGGCTAACCAGACCGCCGCAGCGTGATGGCGGCTGGGTCACAATGAAATGGAAGCCCGGACAACTGCATGCAGTGGGGGGGTCCGGTTGAGCGAAGTATTCGGAGTCGCCGTGCGGCGCAGCGATGAGTTGCTCATTCCGCTTTCCAGTTCCAGTCTGCGGCAACGATGTGGACATCTATTCCCGACACCTCGAGAAGCTTGGCGAACGGAATTGTGTGATCTGAGCCGCAGACAAACAGGCAGGGCCATTCGTTGAGTGTGAGAAGTTCCTGCATCCACCAAGCTTCTCGCCTGCGATAGCCCCTGGCTAGTTCTTCTGCCACTTGCTCTTCAGTCGGCTGAGTATTCGGCCAGCCCCTCAGTCGAATTTGACTCTCTTGAAGTATGCCAAGCGACGCGTTCTGCCCGATTGACGGGTCGCAGTATTTGTGCGGAAAGCCCAGTTCAGCCGCGAGCGATTCAAGAACGGTTCTTGATAGAGATTTTCCAGATAGGGCGTCGAGACTGTGTTCCTCGGCTATGGCTCGGATGTCGTTTTCCCTGGCGCATCGCCGTAGCAGAGTCTCAAATGCGCCGTGCGAAGCTTCAGGGAAGCAAGGCTGACGCTCCTGATAGCGGTGGTCAGTTCCAATGAGAAACACTGAGCGAGTGGAAGGGTGCATCTGCGACGCCAAACGACAAATCAATGGTTAACTGTAGTCGATCAGGCCGTGACACCAGATGTCGGCATCCGCCCCAACCCGGATGCGCTCACCGTATCCTGCACTGCCGGTAGAACACAGTGACCCAACTCCAGCACTCAAGAGCCTAACTTCCCATAACGCTGGAAATCAGAAAGGTACAGAACAAATCTCTTGCCGGAAACTTCTATCGGAAAATACAACTGATAGCTTCCCTTCTCGCCATGAAACCTGTAGTTTGTGTTGCCAGCAACAAATACAGAACTCAGGTATTCGCGTTCAGTTTGGGTGGCCGAGAAAATGTAGGAAACCTTGTCACTCTCCTCCTTGTCATCGTGGTACTCGCGACCACCAAATGCTAAAAACACTTGCTTGCCGTTAATTGACTCCGGGACCACTAGCATTACCTCGGGGAAGTTCTTGTCTATTTTCTTGACGACCTTTAGCACCCCTGCCGACTTCTTGGCGTAGTCCAGGGAAAATCTATAGTCCGCCAACATGGCCAGTGAGTCTTGGTTCTCAGAAACGAGCTTTTCTGCCGCACTAATCAGCACCTCTTTTTTACGTTGCACAGAAAACTCATTGCCAACAAACAAGACAGCGACGATGAGTATCAGCGAGAGCGCTGCAGCGCCTACCCGCAGGCGACTCGATTTTGTGTCATTCGTTGGCAACGCATGCTGGATTCCGAGGGCCGCCGAGATCTTTGACAGGTTTGCCATGACATTAAGGACCATTGCGCCCCCAAGTATTGCGAATATTCCCAACAGACTGAGATAGAAGGTCTCAGTCATGCGTTCCCGGAAGACTTTCAAGTCAAACACGGTGATGGTCAAAAAGATAACGATCCAGTACGTCAGTGCCACGGTGGCATAGACCGCTATTCGGTTCGTGTTTTTGATCAAAAAGTCGTGGTTCATGGTGTGATTGTTAGCTGTCAACGAATGGGAGGGTTGGCGCAGGTAGGCGACTATAGCTCCCCAGGGCATCAACTCAATGACCCGGTCACTCCCGTACGGGCAGCTGAGCGCCCCAGCCATCCCAGACAGTTTGCTCAGGAAGTTGGCGGTTGCTCCTGGTGTGAAGTTGACGTCTGCACCGCTATCTGCAGCCTGCATTTGCGGTCGGCCCTGATTCTGCGGTAATACACTGCAGGTTCCGTTTCCAGCTATGAGACAACCCATGCCCATGTCCCTACCCATGAAGCGCCGCACCACACTACTGGCCGCTGCAGCTGCAGCTGCTGCGCTTGGCGGCCTAGCCTTCCCTGCCGCCGCGCAGCCCAAGACTGTGCTGCGCATCTCCACTCCCGCCGTGCCTGACGCGTGGCACGCCAAGATGTGGACCGTCTTCAAGGACGCGCTGGAGAAATCGGCACCGGGCGAGTTTGATGTGCAGATCAATTTGAACGCGTCCCTGTTCAAGCAGGGCGCGGAACCGGCCGCGATGGCGCGCGGCAATCTGGAGATGACTTCGATGTCGGCAGCCGACGTGGCCAAGATAGTGCCCGAGTTCTCTGTCTTCACCGCAGGCTATATGCTGCGCGACGCGGCCCACCAGCAGAAGGTTTTCACCGGCCCCATCGGCACCGAACTGTTCAAGCGTGTGTCCGAGAAGATGGACATCACCGTGCTGTCCACCTGCTACCTGGGCACCCGCCAGGTCAATCTGCGCGAGGCCCGCGCGGTCAAGACACCGGGTGATTTGAAAGGCATCAAGCTGCGCATGCCCGGCTCCAAGGACTGGCTGTTTCTGGGCAACGCCCTGGGCGCCACCGCCACGCCGCTGGCCTTTGGCGAGGTCTACCTGGGCCTGAAGACCGGCACCATTGATGGCCAAGACAACCCGCTGCCCAGCGTGCGCGCAGCCAAGTTTTACGAGGTAACCAAGCAAATCGTGCTGACCAGCCATCTGGTGGACAGCCTGTTCATTGCCATCTCCAACAAAAGCTTCAACGCGCTGACTCCCGCGCAAAAGCAGAAGGTCATCGGCGCGGCACAAGCGGCCGCTACGTACAACAACGACAACACCGCGCAGGAAGAATCCCAACTGGTGGAGTATTTCAAGAAGGAAGGCCTGCAAATCGCGACGCCTGATGTAGCAGCCTTCCGCAAGACCGTGCAAGCCGCCTACGATGGTTCTGACTACGCCAAGGTCTGGCCCGCCGGCTTGGTGGATCGCATCAACGCTACACACTGAACATGCGCTGGCTGCAACGCAGTGCCAACGCGGTTGGCGGCATTCTCTTTCTGGCACTGTTCACGGTTTTCATCGTTCAGATCGCGGCTCGTTTTGGCCTGAACCTGCCACTGCCGTGGACCGACGAGCTGGCTGTCATCCTGTACATCTGGGTGATCCTGTGGGCAGCGGCCTTCGTGGTGCCGGAGCGCGAACACGTAGTGTTCGACCTGGTGTGGAACAACGTGGGCCGCCGCGCCCGTCAGGCCATGCGGATCGCAGGCAATCTGTTGATCGGCGGCCTGGCGCTGGCGGGGCTGCCGGCCACCTGGGACTACGTGCACTTCATGGCGCGCGAAGGTACGCCCGTGTTGGATGTGCCGATGATGCGGGTGTACCTTCCCTTTGTGTTGCTGATGGGTGCGCTGGTGGTGCGCAGTGGGTGGGGGATTTGGCGGGCAGCACGTGGCGTCGGCTTGGAAGACTCCCAGTTGCGGACGTGATTGAGGAAGCATTTTCATGAGCTGGGGACTTACTGCGTTGGTGTGTGTGTTGGTGGTCGGCATGCTGCTGCGTATGCCAATCGGTTTTTCTATGCTGGTCTCCGGCTTTGCCTACCTGCTGGTCAAAGGCCAAGACCTGGGCCTAGTGGCCGAACAAGTGGGCAATGGCCTGTACAACAGCTACGTACTGCTGGCCGTGCCGCTGTTTGTGTTTGCGGCCAACATCATGAATGCAGGCACGGTCAGCGAGCGCATTTTTGACTTCTGCCGCATCCTTGTCGGGCGCATGCGTGGCGGTCTGGCGCAGGTGGACATTCTGGTCAGCGTCATCTTCTCGGGCATGAGCGGCAGCGCGATTGCCGATGCGGCTGGCCCTGGCTTGGTCACCATCAAACAGATGCTGAAGAAGCCCGAGTATTCGCGTGGCTTTGCCGGTGCCGTCGTGGTGGCCAGCGCTACGCTGGGGCCCATCATCCCGCCCAGCATTCCGATGGTGATTTATGCACTGGTATCCGGTGCATCGGTGGGGGCACTGTTCCTGGGTGGCGTGGTGCCGGGCTTTCTGATGGCCATACTGATGATGGTGGTGGTGCACTGCATTGCGGTCAAACGCAATATGCCGCGCGAGGCGCCAGTACCGCTGCGCGAATGGCCCGCCATTTTGTTCCGGGGTGCGCTGCCGCTGTCCATGCCGATCGTGCTGCTGGGTGGCATTTACTCCGGTGCCTTCACCCCTACCGAGGCGGCTGCGGTGGCGGCATTGCATGCGTTGATCCTGGCCGGTGTGGTCTACCGCGCACTGACCTGGCGCACGTTTTGGGGCGTGGTCATGGAATCCACACGGGGCAGTGCCGTCATCACGCTGATACTGGCGGGCTCCTTCATGCTGAACTACGCCTTCACCGCCGAAGGTGTGCCCCAGGCCATGGCCCAGTGGGTGGACAGCATGCACCTGAGCCAGATCAAGTTTCTGCTGCTGGTGAACGTGATGTTTTTGGTACTGGGCTGTTTTCTGGATGTATCGGTGCTGCTGCTCGTATTTGTGCCCATGCTGTTGCCCGCGGCCAAGCTGCTGGGCGTGGATCTGGTGCACTTTGGCGTGCTGGTGGTGCTGAACATGATGATCGGGCTGATACACCCGCCGTTTGGCATGCTGCTGTTTGTGACCAAGGCATTGACCGGTATTCCGATTGGCGAGATGATGAAAGAGGGCTGGCCCTTCCTGGTGATGTTGCTGCTGCTGTTGCTGGCCATGACCTTTTTTCCGCAGATCGTGCTGTGGTTGCCGCAGACCATGGGATACAAGACCATCTAGCAACGCTGCCCTGCGCAGCGGGCTGGTGTATAACCAACACCCTGTCAAGATAACCAACGAACTCCAAGGAAGAACGACATGGGCGCGCAGTGGAAAGCAAAAGGTAAGGAACTGGCAGCCAATGCCAAGGGCAAGCTGTTTGGCCGCCTGGCCAAAGACATCATGATTGCCGCGCGCGCGGGTGCTGACCCGGCTGGCAATTCCCGCCTGCGCTTGGTGCTGGAGCAGGCCCGCAAGGTCTCCATGCCCAAGGAAACACTGGAGCGTGCCATCAAGAAAGGCGCTGGCCTGACCGGTGAGGCAGTGCACTTTGACCATGTGATCTACGAAGGCTTCGCACCGCACCGCGTAGCTGTCATGGTCGAATGCCTGACCGACAACGTCAACCGCACCGCACCCGAGATGCGCGTGCTGTTCCGCAAGGGTCAGCTCGGCACGTCCGGCTCCGTGTCGTGGGACTTTGACCACGTCGGTATGGTTGAAGCCGAACCCGCGAACAAGGACGCAGACCCAGAAGTAGCCGCCATCGAGGCCGGTGCGCAAGACTTTGAGGCCGGTGAAGAAGGCACCACCCTTTTCCTGACAGATGCGACCGATCTGGACATCGTCAGCCGCGCCCTGCCCGCCCACGGGTTTACCGTGCTGTCGGCCAAGCTGGGCTACAAGCCCAAGAACCCCATCGACCCTGCGAGCCTGAGCGCCGCAGACCTGGAAGAAGTGGAAGCCTTTCTGGCAGCCATTGACGGCAATGACGACGTGCAAAACGTCTACGTAGGACTGGCCGGCTGAGGACACCCATGCGCCATCTCTTGCGTGGCCTGGCCCTTGTGCTGGGTTGGGCCGCCGGTGTATCGGGCTTTGCCGCAGAAGTCACCGTGGCTGTGGCTGCCAATTTCACAGCCCCCATGCAGAAAATTTCGCAGCGCTTTGAGCAGGACACCGGGCACAAGGCCTTGCTGGCCTTTGGCTCCACCGGCAACTTCTACGCACAGATCAAGAACGGCGCGCCGTTCCAGATCCTGCTGGCTGCCGACGACGAGACACCGGCCCGTATCGAAAAAGAAGGCCTGGGCGTAGCCAACTCCCGCTTCACCTATGCCACCGGCAAGCTGGTGCTGTGGAGCAAGCAGCCCGGCCTGGTCGATGACAAGGGCGATGTACTGCGCAGCAACAAATTCGAACGCATCGCCATCGCCAACCCCAAGCTCGCGCCCTACGGCCTGGCCGCGGTTGAAACCCTGACCAGGCTCGGCCTGTTGCAAAGCTTGCAACCCAAGTTTGTGCAGGGCGAGAACATCACCCAGACCTACCAGTTCATCGCCACAGAAAACGCGCAACTGGGTTTTGTGGCGCTGTCGCAGGTGGTGGCCGATGGCCGCGTCCGCGAAGGCTCGGCCTGGATTGTTCCCGCAGATCTGCACCAGCCCATCCGTCAAGACGCCGTGCTGCTCAACAACGGCAAGGACAATCCGGCTGCGCTGGCGTTGCTCAGCTATCTGCGCAGCGACAAGGCCACAGCCCTGATCCGGGCCTTCGGCTACGGCCTATGAACAGCTTGCTGGACGCTGATGCCCGCAGCGCGATCGTACTGACGCTGCAATTGGCCAGCCTGACCACCGTGCTGCTATTGCTGGTTGCCACGCCGATTGCCTGGTGGATGGCGCGCACCAGTTCCTGGTGGCGCGGGCCGGTGGGAGCTGTCGTTACGCTGCCGCTGGTGTTGCCGCCCACGGTGCTGGGCTTCTATCTGCTGGTAGCACTGGGGCCGCACGGGCCGATGGGCCAGCTGACTCAGGCTATGGGCTGGGGCATCTTGTCGTTCACCTTCTTCGGGCTGTTGATTGGGTCGGTCATTTATTCACTGCCCTTCGCCGTGCAACCCATCCAGCATGCGTTCGAGGCCATGGGCGAGCGCCCCATGGAAGTGGCCGCCACGCTGCGCGCCAAACCGCTCGATGCCTTCTTGACCGTAGCGCTGCCGTTGGCACGGCCTGGTTTCATCACTGCCGCCATTCTCACATTTGCGCACACGGTCGGCGAGTTTGGCGTGGTGCTGATGATCGGCGGCAACATTCCCGGCAAGACGCGCGTGGTCTCCACGCAAATCTATGGCCACGTAGAAGCCTCGGAATACAGCCAGGCCCATTGGCTGGCGGGCGGCATGCTGGTGTTTTCATTCGCCGTGCTGCTGGGCCTGAACCTGCTGAACCGCAAGACGACGCGGGTCATGCCATGAGCACGATGCAAACATCCGCAGGCCGCAGCCATATCCGTCTGAACCTCTCGCGCCCCGCATTCACGCTGGATGTGGACCTGGACCTGCCCGGCCATGGCATCACCGTGCTGTTTGGCGCATCAGGCTCCGGCAAGACCAGCCTGCTGCGCTGCGTGGCCGGCCTGGAGCGCACGCCGGGTGCGCTGATCAACATCGCCGGGGAAACCTGGCAAGACGACGCTGCAGGCATCAACCTGCCCACCTGGCAACGCCCGCTGGGCTATGTGTTCCAGGAAGCCAGCCTGTTCACGCACCTGAACGTGCGCAAGAACTTGCAGTTTGGTTTGAAGCGGTCGCAGTCCTCTTCCCATGTGGCCAACAACGCCGCCGCGCTGGACGCTGCTATTGACCTGCTGGGTATCGCCAGCCTGTTGGACCGCAGCACCGGCCAGCTATCGGGCGGCGAACGCCAGCGCGTCGCCATCGCCCGCGCTCTGGCCACGCAGCCGCGCTTGCTACTGCTGGACGAGCCTTTGGCATCGCTGGACCAGGCCCGTCGCCAGGACATATTGCCGTGGCTGGAGCGCCTGCGCGACGAGCTGAAGATTCCGATGCTGTACGTCACCCATTCCTCTGACGAAGTGGCCCGCCTGGCCGACACGCTGGTGGTGCTGGATGCTGGCAAGGTCAAGGCCTGCGGCCCGGTGGCTGGCGTGCTGGCCGCAACCGACGCCACCGCGGTGCTGGGCGACGATGCTGGCGCGCTATTGGATGCCACCGTAGCCGAGCGCGACACGCGCTGGCACATGGCGCGGCTGGCCTTCAACGGCGGCAGCCTTTGGCTGCGCGACACGGGTCTGGCGCTTGGGCGAAGGGTGCGCGTACGTGTACTGGCGCGCGATGTCAGCGTGGCAACGCGGGAGCCGCAGCAGACCAGTATTCAGAACTTGCTGCCTTGCGTGGTGCAATCCATCGCTGCAGACGCGCATCCGTCTCAAGCCCTGGTCCGCATGGTGTGCGGTGGCAGCGTCCTGCTGGCTCGGGTTACTGCGCGGGCGGTGGACGCGCTGCAACTGGCGCCCGGCATGGCGGTGTGGGCGCAGGTGAAGGCGGCGGCACTGGTCGAGTAACGCTACATTTTCAGTAGCGCCTTACGCACGTCCGACGAGGGCTAGCGGCCGATTCGCCTCTCAATCACCAGACCCTGCACGGCTTCGCTGACGTCATCGCCGCCCCCGGCTTGCACGCAAAAGCCTTCGCAAACTCCGGCAGATTCACCACGACACCGTTCACGCGATACTTGCCTGGCGAATGTGGGTCGGTAGCTGCCTGCACACGCAACGACTCAGGGCGATTGTTTTCGCAAGCCCATTGCGCAAAGCCGATGAAAAAGCGCTGCTCCGGCGTGAAGCCGTCACGGGTTTCGGGTTTGACGACACTGGACTGCACCTTCCAGGCGGTCCACGCCAGCACCATGCCGCCCAGGTCGGCCATGTCTTCACCCAGCGTCAGTTTGCTGTTGATCTTGATGTTGTCGACCACCGTGTACTTGGCGTACTGGTTGACGATGCACTGCGCGCGTTGCTGAAACTTGGTGCTGTCCTGTGTCGTCCACCAGTTCTTCAAATTACCTTGCGCGTCAAACTGGCGACCTTCGTCGTCGAAGCCGTGGATCAGTTCGTGGCCAATGGTGCCGCCCGTGTTGCCATAGCCCGGCGCGTCGTCCATCTTGGGGTCGAACAGCGGGGGCTGCAGCACGCCAGCCGGGAAGTTGATGTCGTTCATCTGCGCGCTGTAGTAGGCGTTGACCGTGGGCGGTGTCATGCCCCACTCGCCGCGATCCAGCGGCTTGCCAATCTTGCCCAGCTGGCGGCGCACCTCGAACTGCATGGCGCGGGTGACGTTGCCGTAGAAATCGTTGCGGTCTATGGCCACGCTGCTGTAGTCGCGCCATTGGTCGGGGTAGCCGATCTTGTTGACGATGGCCTTGAGCTTTTCAGTGGCCTTGACCTTGGTGGCCGGGCTCATCCAGTCCAGGTGCTGCAGCTCGTCGTGCATGGCCTGCTCGATCTGCTCGGTCATGACCAGGGTGCGCTTCTTCAGCTCGGGGCCAAAGGCGCGGTCCACAAACTCCTGGCCCAGCGCCTCGCCCAATTGCGCGTCCACCAGGGCCACGCAGCGCTTCCAGCGCGGCTGCTGCAGCGGTGTGCCGCGCAGCGTCTTGCTGAAGAAGTTGAAGTTCTCGGTGACGAAGGCGCTGGACAGCGCAGCCGCCTGCGCGTGCGCCACATGCCAACGCAAGTAGACCTTGATGTCGTCCAGGCTGCTGGCCTTCCAGTGGCGGGCCAGGGCCTGGTAGAACTTGGGCTCGGTCACATTCAGCGTCTGAATGTCTGCCAGGCCCGCCGCCTGCATATACACGCCCCAATCAAAACCGGGTGTCAAAGCTTGTAGCTGGATCAGGTCCATCTTGTGGAACAGCTTGTAGGGGTCGCGCTTGTCCAGCACCGACAGCGTGGCACGGGCCAATGTGGTCTCGGTCTGCAGCACGGTGATGGAATGCTGGCGGGCCTGCGCCGGCGTGTCGCCCATCAACTCGAACATGCGGGCCACATGGGCCAGGTACTTGGCGCGTAGCTCCCGCGATTTGGCGTCCATCTTGGTGTAGTAGTCGCGCTCGGGCAGGCTCAGGCCGCCCCCGGTGGCGAAGGCGATCACGTTGGATGAATTGGAGTAATCCTGGTCGGAGCCAAAGCCGAAGTACAGGCCGTTGTCGGCAATCGTGTTGTGCAGCTGGGCCAGCACCACGGGCAGGTCGGCCTTGCTGCGCATGGCGGCAATGCTGTTCAACACCGGCTGCATGGGGGTGGCACCGCGCTGCTCTACGGCTTCCTCATTCATGCAGGCGGCGAAGTAGTCGCCAATCTTCTGCTGGTTGGCTGTGTTGCCTTCGGGCTTGCGCGACAGCGCGTCCAGAATGCCCCACAAGAAACGCTGGTTGTCTTGGTACAGCTTGCCGTACACGCTCCAGCGGGACTGGTCGGCCGGTATCGGGTTGTTCTTGACCCAGCCGCCGCAGGTGTATTGGTAGAAATCTTCACACGGGTTGGCCGTGGTGTCCATGGACGACACGTCAAGGCCCGGGGTGTACGGAAAGTCGGTCAACGGCTTGTCATCCTGGGCCATGCTGGGGGTACACACCCACAGGGCTTGAGAGATCAGCAGAGCAATGAGAGAGCAGCGCATGAGACGGTACCGGTAGAGGGTTTGAACTAGCTTGTCAGACGATTATGATGCCGCGCATATTTTCCGCGGTGGGGCGGCACACAGATATGCCGGACATTCACTCGGTCGGGGCGCCGCCCTCGAACCACTGTTTGATGACTGCACGCTCGGCATCGGTGATGTTGGTCGCGTTGTTCAGCGGCATGACTTTGGTGACAACGGCCTGCTGGTAGATGGCCTGTGCGTGCAGCTTCACGCCCTCTTTCGAGTCCAGCCGCACGTTCTTCATCTGGGTCTGTGCACCGTGGCACATATGGCAGCGCTGCTCCAGCACCACTTGTAAGCTCTTGTAGCCAATTTGGCCTGTAGCCCCCGCAGGGCGCGCGTAAGCAGCTCCTGAATTTGTAGCAGACCCCGCCACTGCCGGTGCTGGCTTCAGCCACACGATCACCGACAAGAGGACCACCACACCCGCCAGCGCATAGGGCCAGGGGTGGCCGTTACGGCCCAGCTTGAAGCCATGCCGCAGTACGAAGAATTGGCGGATGGCGGCGCCGGCAAACATCATGGCCACCAACACCAGCCAGTTCTGCGGATGCGAGTAGGTAAAGCTGTAGTGGCCACTCAGCATGGCAAACAGCACCGGCAGCGTGAAGTAGGTGTTGTGCACGCTGCGCTGCTTGCCGCGCTTGCCGTGGATGGGGTCGACGGGCTCGCCAGCCTTGATGCTGGCCACCATCTTGCGCTGACCGGGAATAATCCAGTGCGCCACATTGGCTGTCATGGCCGTGGCCATCATCGCGCCCACCAGCAAAAAGGCAGCGCGCCCGGCAAACCAGTGGCAAGCCAACCACGCGGCCGCCGCCACCAGCACGGCCACCAGCGCGCCGACTATCAAATCGCCGTTCTTGCGCTGGCCAAAGATGCGGCACACGCCGTCATACGCCAGCCAGAAAACGGCCAGAAAGGCCAGGGCCACGCCAATGGCCGCGCCGGGCGACCACTCCATCACCGATTTGTCGATGAGGTAGGTGCCCGCGCTCCACAGGTACGATACAGTGAACAGCGCAAAGCCGCTGAGCCAGGTGCTGTAGCTTTCCCAGTAGAACCAATGCAGGTGCTTGGGCAACTGCGGTGGTGCGCCGGCGAACTTGACCGGGTGGTAGAAGCCACCGCCATGCACGGCCCACAGCTCACCGCTGACGCCCTGGCGTTTCAGGTCTTCGTCCTCCGGCGGCGTGAGGCTGCTGTCCAAAAACACGAAGTAGAACGAGGAACCGATCCAGGCGATGGCGGTGATGACGTGGACCCAGCGCAACAGCAGATTGGCCCAGTCGAGGTAATAGCTTTCCATGCGCATGTTTCCGTTAAGTTTAGGAAAGTGTATACAGTTTTCCGCGGAGTGATGTCCCAATGCAGCGCCTACACACCTGTCTGCAAGATTTGCGCCGCCACCGCCACCGCAATCACCTCAGGCTCTTTACCGGCGATGCCCGGCACACCGATCGGGCAGGTAACGTGGCCCATCTCCGCGGCGGTGAAGCCGCGCGCCTCCAGGCGCTGGCGAAACGACGCCCACTTGGTCTTGCTTCCGATCAAGCCCACATACGGCAGATCCGCCTGCGCGCGTTGACGGGTCAGGCAGGCGGCGACCACATCCAGATCTTCTGCGTGGCTGAAGCTCATGATCAGCACGCGTGAACCCGCACGCAGATCAGCCACCGACGCGTGCACGGGGTCGGAGTGTTCGCACTGCACGTTGGCTGGCAACGCGGTAGGGAATATCTCGTCGCGGCTGTCGACCCAAAAAAGGTCGATCGGCAGATTGGCCAGAACCTGCACCACGGCCCGGCCCACATGGCCGCCACCGAACAGCGCCACCGGTGTCAGCATGGGTGCCAGACGTTGCTGCAGTGGCACCACGTCGTCCACACCAATCTTTTCAAAATGTAAAACCACGTCGCCACCGCAGCACTGACCCAAACTGGGGCCCAGGGCATAGCGCACCAGCGGCTCGCCAAAGCCGTGCAGCAGCAGCGTCCGCGCGTGGGCAATGGCGTCAAACTCCAGGCGCCCGCCACCAATCGTGGCCACGGTGTCCCCGGCAAACACGGCCATCCACGTGCCGGCCTCGCGCGGCGCAGAGCCGCGGGTAGACTGCACGGTGACCAGCACCCCGGCCTCCCGCCGCAACTGGTCAAACAAGCGGAAAAGCAAACTCACATTCAGATACCTTTTCCATCGATTACTTGCTGATGCAAACTACACAATTGGGTACCAGTATGCATCGCCCTCCTCGCACGCCGCACCTAAAAACCGTAACCATGCTATTGCAAAAGTTGTATCGCTCCAGCCTGTGGGCGAGTATCGCCGGCCTCGTGGTGGCCTGTGGAAATCCGTCGCCAGTTGCGCCGTCTGCCTCGGCGCCCGTGCCGGGAGCGAGCAAGGGGCAGCCCCCTGCACCACCTGTGTCACCGCCCGCCGCCATCCCGCCCGATGTGTCCAATGCAGAGACGCCGCGAGAGTACCGCCGTGACGGCGCAACCCACCTGTACGCGAAATATGGCAAGCGCGTCTTCCCCGGGAAGATGCCGCCGCTGCTATACGCCATCGGCGTGTTGCAGGTGGACATCAACGCTAAAGGCGCGGTCACCGGACTGCGCTGGATGCGGGCGCCCAAGCACGCGCCCGAGGTCATAGCGGAAATTGAACGCTCGGTGCGCGCAGCGGCACCCTTCCCGGCACCGGTCAAACTGGGCCGCGTGACTTATACCGATACCTGGCTGTGGGACAAGAGCGGCCGCTTCCAACTAGACACGCTGACCGAAGGGCAGCTCTAGCCCAACACCGCAACAGCACTTGTTGCCCCGCCATAAAGCGCCTAGGATTGCAAACACCACCATCCAGCGCACAGGGAGCAAGGCCATGGGTTTTAGACACCGCATCACACTGTGGACACGCCACAGCTTGGTCGCAGCAGGCCTGGCCTGTTGGGCACTG
Source organism: Rhodoferax sp. ZS1R8 (assembly GCF_056521325.1). NCBI lineage: Bacteria > Pseudomonadati > Pseudomonadota > Betaproteobacteria > Burkholderiales > Comamonadaceae > Rhodoferax > Rhodoferax sp. ZS1R8. Next base: position 347,948 of record NZ_JBWMBA010000003.1, read on the forward strand.
GGCGCAGGCGCAGCGGCCAGCGACACCATCACTTACCAGGGCAGCTTTCCGGTCAATACGTCCAGCGGGCTAACCAACGGCACTTTGACGGTGGGTGGCACCAGCCGCCAGCTGTTGGTGTACCGGCCTGCCAACGCTGCGGGGCAGCCGGTGCTGATTCTGTTTAGCGGCACTGGTGGCACGCTGGCCTACAACATTGCCAACGATATCGGCCTAGAGACGCTGCGCAACTTTGCCGACCAACAGAACGTTATCGTCGTTGTGCCCATACAGCGGGTGCTCAATGTTGGCGACTGGGACAACCACTCTGCAGGCACCCCCTATTGGGAGACCGCAGTAGGCGCATCCATTACGAGCGCCGCCAGCACCGACCCCAATGCCAATGCAGACCTGATGTTTGTGCGCGCCATCATCCAGGAGGCATCGCGTGCCTATGGCGCAGACCTGGCCCGCGTGTATGCCAACGGCTTTTCCAACGGTGCCTTTTTCTCGTACTTTGTGGCCAGCACCTTGAGCAACCGCATTGCCGCCTTTGCGCAGACCGGCGGCGGCCTGGTGATGAGCAACACCACGTCGGGCGATCCGACACCTTGCAACCTGCGCGGTACACCTGTGGCCAGTGGCAGTGTGCGCAGCTGTGCCGCAGCAGGCTGGACGCCGGGTGTCTGCACCGCAGCGGGCGCCGTTGCTCGCCCGCTGGCGCCTGCGCTGGCAGTGCGCGTGCCGCCCGCCTTTATGGAGGCCAATGACGATGACGACACGGTATCGTTTGCCAATACCTGCAACCTGGCCCAGGCACTGCCCGCATCCCCCTCTTACCAGGTGCGGGTGGTGCATGCAGGCAAAGGCCACGCCATCAACGACGACTTTTTGCTGAATGCGTGGAACTTCATGAAGGCCTTCAGCCTGACGGACTCCGACCGCGTGTTCAACTGGGCAGAGACCTTGTACCCGAGCAGCTTCGCACCGGCCGTTCCAGCCTCGCAGCAGGCGCAGGGCTACTTCTACCGCTACTACAGCGGCACCAATAGTTATATAGGCACCAAGGACGGTCGCGGCTATTACTTGGTACCCGGCGGCGCCATCACCGATGCGGGCGCGCTGTCCACTTACATTGGCACGGCGGGCCAAGCCGGGTTCTAAAGACGTAGCCCCCACGCTCCGCCGCCTTGCGGGTCGCTGCCCCCGAGGGGGCCAATTTCCCTTGGGGCGGCCCGGCGGGAAATTTAGCCCCCGGTGCTCTACCGTAGCGAGGTAGCTGCTGCCTTTCACAATTTCGCGCCGCGCAAAAGCATTTCGCGCCGCGTTGCGCCATTTCGTCTCAAAGCGGCTGCGCCGCCGGCAGTGAATCCAGACACTGCACTCCTCATTCAATTTTCGAGGAGTCAGCTTCATGAACCGCACCGCATTTATCCGCCGCATGGGCCATATCGCCCTGGCCACCAGCCTGCTCAGCCTGGGCGCAGCCGCCCTTGCCGTGCCCGACGCGCAATTCCAGACCGCCTTCAAACAATTCATGCAGGCCAGCGCGGGCGACACGGCCGCCATCGAGCAGGCCGCTGAAGCCTTCTCCGGTCTCCTAAAGGGCGAGCCGGCCAACCCGGTGCTGATGGCCTACACCGGCGCGGCAACGGCGATGAAGGCCTCCACGACGATGCTGCCGTGGAAGAAGATGGGCTATGCCGAAGACGGCCTGTCGCAGTTGGACAAGGCCCTGTCCATGCTCAACGCCAGCCATGACGCGCCCGTGCAAAACGGTACGCCCGGCGTGCTGGAAGTGAAATACGTGGCGGCCAATACCTTTCTGGCAGTGCCCGGCTTCATGAACCGCAACGAACGCGGCGCCAAGCTGCTGGGCGAAGTGGTTGCACACCCACTGTTTGCAACTGCGCCGCTGGGCTTCAAGGGCAGCGTCTGGATGAAGGCCGCCAAAGAAGCCAGCAAGGCCAACAACACCACCGAGGCAAAGCGCTACCTGGATTTGATCGTGGACCAACACGCGCCCCAGGCCCCACAAGCCCAAGCCCTGCTGAAAGGCATGGCATCGTGAACACCACCAGCACCAACCACCCGGTGGTGGCCATGCAGGGCGTGTTCAAGACCTACCGCCTGGGCCAACACGTGATCCCCGCGCTGCAAGGTGTGGACCTGACCGTGCAGCGCGGCGAGTTGCTGGCACTGACCGGACCATCGGGCAGCGGCAAGAGCACCATTCTCAATCTGTGCGGATTGATCGATACGCCGGACTCTGGCGATATCGCGCTGGGGGGCCAAAGTATCGGTGGACTGGACGAGAACCAGCGCACGCTGCTGCGCCGTGACGCACTGGGCTTTGTGTTCCAGAGCTTTAACCTGGTGCCGGTGATGACGGTGGCAGAGAACGTGGACTACCCGCTGTTTTTGGCCGGCGTGCCAGCTGCCGAGCGCCGGGCGCGGGTCGCTGCACAGTTAAAAGCAGTCGGCCTGCAAGACCACGCCCACCACCGCCCTGACGCCTTGTCTGGCGGCCAGCGCCAGCGTGTGGCGATTGCCCGCGCGCTGATCAAGCGCCCACGTCTGGTGATTGCCGACGAGCCCACGGCCAGCCTGGACTCGCACACCGCCGACCAGGTGCTGGACCTGATGCGCGAACGCGGCCACGCCGAAGGCGCGGCCTTTGTCATTGCCACCCACGACAGCCGCCTGACCCGCCGCTGTGACCGCGTGGTGGCTCTTTTGGACGGAAAAATCCAATGAATCTCGCAATGAATATGTGGCTCAAATTCGCCATACAAAACACCTTGCGTAACCGCCGCCGCTCGCTGGTAACCGTATCCATCGCAGCGCTGGGCACGGCCGCGATTCTGCTGGCCGGTGGTTTTGCGCTGTACACCTACCAGGCCCTGGCCCAGGCCGCAGCCCGCAACACCGGCCACCTGATCCTGGGCCGGGCCGACCATTTTTCCAAGGATGAAGACGTGCCGCTGCAACACGGCCTGGAAGACGTGGCCGCGCTGCGCACGCAATTGCTGGCCGACCCCGCCGTGCGGCAGGTGTTGCCCAAAGTGGAGTTCAGCGGCCTGATCAGCAACGGCGACAAATCCACCGTAATGATGGCCACGGGTGTGGACCCTGACAACGAGTTCGCCGTCAAAGGCCCCTTCCTGACCATGACCGAAGGCAAGGTACTGGTGTCTGGCAGCCCGGACGCCGAAGTCATGCTGGGTGCGGGTCTGGCCCGCAGCCTGAAGGCCACGCCCGGCAGCAGCCTGACCCTGCTGGCCAGCACGACCGATGGGGCAATGAACGCCATGGATGTGCGCGTCAAGGGGATTTTCTCCACCGGCGTGCCGGAGGTGGACAAGCGCCTGGTCTACACCGACATCGTCACTGCGCAGAAGTTACTGGTGACCCAACGCGTGTCCAGCCTGGGTATCTTCCTGGACCGCATGGAATCCACCGCGCCCGTGCAACAACGGTTGAGCACGCAGTTCCCGCAGATGACGGTGCAGACCTGGATGGATCAGGCCTTTTTCTACAAGTCGGTGCGTGACCTGTACAACCGCATCTTCGGCGCTCTGGGCATGATCATTGGGGTCATCGTGGTGTTTGTCGTGACCAACGCCATGGCCATGGCCATCATCGAGCGCACCCGCGAGATCGGCACGCTGCGCGCCATGGGCACGCTGCCCGGCCAATTGCTGCGCACGCTGGCGCTCGAAGGCATGGTCCTGGGTGGTGTGGGTGCGTTTGCGGGTGCAGCGCTGTCGCTGGGCATCTCGCTGATGCTTTACGTGGTGCCGGTGAACATGCCGCCGCCACCCGGCCGCTCAGTGGGCTATCCGCTGAACATCTCCATAGACCCAACGATGTACATCGCCACGCTGGCCGCCATGGTGCTGCTGACCATGCTGGCATCGAGCTGGGTGGCGCGCAGGACCGTGCACATGCCGGTGGTGGATGCGCTAGCCCACACCTGAACCCACACCGTTGCCTCAAAAAGTCGCTCTTGATTTGATAGCTGCTTACGCACGTCCCACGGGGGCTACAGGCCAATTCGCCATATAGATTCGAAGGAAAACGATCCATGAAACGCTCACACAAAACCCTGCTGGCTCTAGCCCTTGGCACCGCCGCAATGGCCCCTGCCTGGGCACAGGACATCACCGCGTTGCTGAAGGACACCGACCGCTACCGCATGAGTGCCGAGAACCTGCAGGTCGAGACCCAGGTTACCGTCTTCAACGCCGACGGCAGCCCGGACAAGGAACGCCGCTACACGGTGTTTGCACAGTCCGAGCGCAAGTCTCTGGTGCTGATGCAAAGCCCGGTCGAGAAAGGCCAGAAGGTGCTGATGCTGGCCGACGACTTCTGGCTGCTAATGCCCAACACACAGCGCCCTATGCGCATCACGCCGATGCAAAAGCTGCTGGGTGATGCGTCCACCGGCGACATCGCCACAATGAACTGGGCCGGCGACTACAGCGGCACCGTGGTCGGTGAGGAGCCGTGTGCTGCCGACAGCAAGGCAGAAAGTAAAGCCATGTGCCTGCATCTGAGCCTGCAGGCCAACCGCAAGGGCGTGACCTACCAGCGCATCGAGCTGTGGATGGGCAAGACCCGGCACGAGCCGGTGCGCGCCGACCTGTTTGTGCAGTCTGACAAACTGGCCAAACAAGCCCGCTTCGTGATGGACAAACCCGCCAGCCCCACCACGGTGGCTGAGATGGTGCTGGTGGACCAGCTCAGCAACAAGAAAGAAACCCGCATCAAGTACCTGGGCCGCAAGGAACGCACGGTGCCTGCAGAGTGGCTGAACCCCATGTTCCTCTCGCGCAACCCCACGTTGGAGTAGAGCATGGCCACTTTTCTACTGCGCCGCCCAATTCCGACCATGCTCTGCACACTCATTGGAGCAGGCTCTTTCTCTGCGGTCGCGCTGGCTGCTGAAACTTCTGGTCAAGTCCGCGGTGCATGGATTGACCGCCAGGTGGCAGATGCCGGACCACTGGCCGATGCCAACCGCCTGCAGCCCGGCACGGCCAACGTGGAACCATCGGCTGCCACGGTGCAGGCAGAGTTGCGCGGTGCGGCAACTGTTGAGGCGGTCACATTCAACGCCGTCGCTACGCTGCAACTGCGCAGCGTGCAGGGGGCGGCCCGCACCACCAGCGATGGCTGGTTCAACGAAGCCTATGCCTCGGGCAAGGCAATGGGCTGGCAGTGGAGCGCGGGCAAGAAAGTCGTGTCGTGGGATGTGGGCTATGCCTTCCGGCCCAACGACATCGTGCAGCAGGAGGTGCGGCGCACGCTGGCGTCCGAGGCGCTGACCGGCAAGCCGCTGCTGATGGCCGAACACTTTGACGCCGACACGGCCTGGTCGCTGGTCTGGGTCAACCCACTGGAGGCCCAGCCCGCCACCGGTGCGAAAGAAGCCGCGCTGGCCGCCCGCGTCTACCAGCGCGCTGGCGCCGTGGACTGGCACGGCTTTGCCCGCCAGGGTGAGCACACCGGCACCAGCGTGGGCGCAGCCGCATCGTGGGTAGCCAGTGACGCGGTGGAGTTGCATGCATCGGTGCGCGCCTACCAGCGCGCCGACAGCCTGGCCAGCACGAACACCGGCGCAGGCTTGTCCACCACCAACCCCTGGCAAGCCACGGTGTCCGGTGCCGGCCAGCAGCTGCTGGTGGGCGGCACGTGGACCAGCGAGAGCCAGATCGGCGTCATGGTGGAAGCCTGGCATGACGACACGGCGCTGGGTGATGCGCAGTGGAACGACTGGGCCGCGCGCAACCAGGCCCTGCCACTGTGGTTGAACCGGCGCGTACCGATGTCTGCCGTGGCAGGCAATCTGGCCTGGCAGGGTAATGCGTTTGGTGTGTCCAACAGCCTGCGCCAGGACAATGTGTTGATGCGCCTGAGTTGGCAGCATGAGCGCTGGCAGACAGCACTGGATGCGCTGTACACACCGGCCGATCAGGGATTGATTGCCACTGCGTCGCTGCTATGGTCCGGCGACCACGTCAAACTGGAAGCGGGCCTGCGTGCGAACAGCGGGCCGGACACTGCCATCGTGCGCCAGCTGCCGGTGCAGCGCCAGGGCTATGTCGTGGCAACCTGGGCTTTTTAAGCCTATAGCCCCGGGTTCAACACGCGCCGGCGTGCCTACTTAGAGATACGCCTTGACTTGCGCACAGCCTTGGCCGCGGCGGGGGCTGCTGTGGATTGGGCCAGTCGGCGGTGCATCTCCTGCTCGGATGCCAGCATTTCGTCCAGCATCCATTCCCGTAGCGCCCGTATCGGCGGCCAATCAGTCAACTCCGGTGGATGGATCAGCCAATAGGTGTCGGAACCCGGTTCACTCAGGGCCAAGGGCGACAGTCGCACCAGACGACCGTCGCGCAGCGCATCGGCCGCCACCAACTCACGGCACAGCGCAATTCCCATGCCCTGTTCCGCGGCCTGCACCAGCATGCCCATGTCGCTGAAGACGGCCACTGGATTGGCGCGGCCATGCGCGTGCAACCCTGCCAACGCAAACCAGCGCTCCCATCGGTCGGCTTCGCCCAGCAGCGGCTCCTCTGCCAGCGTGGCGGCATCACTGCCGGCGAGACGCTGCGCCAGCGAGGGGCAAGCCACAACGATGAGCGGCGTGTCGATCATGCAGGTGCCTTCCAGCCCCCGCCAAGGGCCGCTGCCCTGACGCAGAGCGGCATGGAAGCCGTCACGCTTGAGGTCCATGACCTGGTGCGAGGTGTGTATTTCCAGCGCAATGGACGGGTGGCGCGCACGCCAGCGCGGCATGCGGGGCAGCAGCCAATGTTGTGCAAAGGACGACAGCATCGTGATGCGCAAGCGCTGCTCAGTTTGCGGCGCGGCGGCCACACGCACCGCCTCATCCAGTTGCGCCAGCGCTGATTCCACGGCTGCCAGCATCACAGCGCCGGCCGCATTCAGCACTACGCGCCGCCCGCGCCGCTCGAACAACTCGAACCCCAGTTGCTGCTCCAGCAGGCGTATCTGCTGGCTGATGGCGCTGTGGGTCAGGTGCAGTTGTTCGGCCGCCGCGCGCAGGCTGGACAGCTGCGCAACCGCTCGAAAGGTGGGCAGGGTTTGCAGGGGTATGCGGCTCATGACTGGTAAGTATATCTAACCAATCTGCACGGAAAACATTGATATACGCGCCGCCTCTGGATAGTTAATCTACCCAGACCGTTAAGGAGTTCACCATGGCCACCACCTGCACCCACCCGCACCCCGCCATCAACACTGCCCTCCCCGCTGCTGTGCGTTGGCCAGCTTTCAACGTCTGGCAGGCGCTGGCCCGGCTAGGTGTCTGGGCTTCCCACAGCATTCGGGACCGCTACGCCCAACGGGGGCAGCTTGACGCTCTTCGCAACATGAACGCACACCAGTTGCAGGACATAGGCGCGCCCGATTGGCTGCAGCGGGAGGCCGCGGTACGCCGGGCGCAGGAGTCCTACGAATTCATCAAGGCCATGTCACGCATTCGGTATTGAACTTGTGGCCTACCCGGCCCGTGGGTCACGACCCCCGGTACGTGGAATAGCTCCACGGGCTGACCAGCAGCGGCACGTGGTAGTGCTGGTCGGCATGTGCCACGCCAAAATCCAGGCTGACGCGGTTCAGAAAATTGGGCTCCGGCAAGGCCACACCGCGCGCTTTGAAGTACGCCGCCACATCAAACACCAGCCGGTAGGTGCCGGCACGCAGGCTGGCGTGGTCGTACAGCATGCCGTCGGGGTTGCGGCCATCGGCATTCAAGACAAAGGATTTGACCAGCGTGGCCTGCTCGCCTTGGGTGGTGTACAGCGCCACTTGCATGCCCGCGGCGGGCGTGCCGTGCATGGTGTCCAGTACGTGTGTGCTCAGGCCCATATCGGCATCCTTGGTTGGTCATCTGCTCGGTAATTTTCAAAGTGTATACACTTTTGGGCTTTATGGCTATCATGGCCGCATGGACTCCACCACCACTGGCTTCATCGTCGAAGCGCTGACCCGCTCCATCATCGAGCACCGCTTGCAGCCGGGCGCAAAACTGGTAGAGCAGACGCTGGCCGACCAGTTCGGCGTGTCGCGCACGCTGATACGCCAGGCGCTGTTCAAGCTGTCGCAAAACCGCTTGATCCGCATGGAGCCGGCGCGCGGTGCCTTTGTGGCCGCGCCGTCGATTGCCGAAGCGCAACAGGTGTTTGCCGTGCGCCGCATGCTGGAGGCCGGCATGACGCAGGCCTTTATCCGCAGCGCCACGCAGGAACATCTTGACGCGCTGAAAAAGCATATTGCCGAAGAAGAGGCCGCCGTCATGCGCGGTGACGTGCCAGGCCGTACCTCATTGCTGGGCGACTTCCATGTGCGCATGGCGCAGCTGATGGGCAACGAGGTACTGGCGCATTTGCTGATGGACCTGTTGTCGCGCTGCGCGCTGATCACGCTGATGTACCAGAGCGCCGGCGCCGCCGAGCATTCGCACGAAGAGCACCGCGCCATCGTGGACGCGCTGGAGGCACGCGATGAGGCACGGGCCTTGCGTCTGATGGACGAACACCTGCAGCACGTGGAAGCCTCGCTGATGCTGGCCCCCACTGCCAACGCCACACCACTATGAAAAACTACGACTCCACTGCAAGCTATCCGCGCGACCTGGTCGGTTACGGCAAAGATGTGCCCCACGCGCAATGGCCCAACGGTGCCCGCATCGCCGTGCAGTTCGTGCTGAACTACGAAGAAGGTGGTGAGAACAGCGTGCTGCATGGCGACGCGGGTTCGGAACAATTTTTATCCGAAATGTTCAACCCGGCCAGCTACCCGGATCGCCACATCAGCATGGAGGGAATCTACGAATACGGCTCACGCGCAGGCGTATGGCGCATCCTGCGCGAATTCGAAAAACGTGGACTGCCGCTGACCGTGTTTGGCGTGGGCATGGCGCTGGAACGCCACCCGGAGCTGACCACGGCTTTTGTCGAGCTGGGCCACGAGATTGCCTGCCATGGCTGGCGCTGGATCCACTACCAAAATATCGACGAGGCCACCGAGCGCGAACACATGCAATTGGGCATGGCCGCCATCGAACAACTCACTGGCACCAGAGCCCTGGGCTGGTACACCGGCCGCGACAGCCCCCGCACGCGCCGCTTGGTTGCCGACTACGGCGGCTTTGAATACGACAGCGACTACTACGGCGACGATTTACCGTTCTGGATGCAGGTGCAAAAGAGTGATGGCACGGTGGTGCCGCAACTCATCGTGCCCTATACGCTGGACTGCAACGACATGCGCTTTGCGTTGCCACAGGGTTATTCACACGCCGACCCGTTCTTCCAGTACCTGAAGGACACGTTCGATGTGCTGTATGCCGAGGGCGATCCGGCCGGTCATAACCGCCCTGCGATGATGAGCATTGGCATGCACTGCCGCCTGCTGGGAAGACCAGGGCGCATCACCGCGCTGCAGCGTTTTCTGGACCATATTGGCCAGCACTCCCATGTGTGGGTCGCGCGCCGGGTGGACATTGCCCGGCACTGGAAAGCCACCCATCCTTTCAAAGCCTAAAACGCCATGGCACTGACCCTATCCCAACTGAACCAGGCCAGCCTGGAAGAAGCCACGCAATGGCTGGCCGGCCTGTACGAACACTCGCCGTGGATTCCCCAGGCGGCCCTGGCCCAGCGTCCGTTCACCAGCCTGGCCCAACTCAAATACGCGATGGTCGGCGTGCTGAACGCGGCCGGCATCGAGCTACAGTTGGCCTTGATACGCGCCCACCCCGAGTTGGCCGGCAAAGCCATGGTGGACAAAAGCCTGACGGCCGAATCGACCAACGAGCAGAGCAGAGCGGGCCTGACGCATTGCACGCCGCAAGAGTTCGAGAAAATCCAGCAGCTCAACCGCGACTACAACGCGCGCTTTGGTTTCCCCTTCATCCTGGCCGTGCGTGGACCGCGCGGCAAGGGCTTGAGCAAGGCCGAGATCATCGCCACGTTCGAGCGCCGCCTGCAAGGCCACCCCGACTTTGAGCGCCAGGAGTGCCTGCGCAACATCCACCGCATTGCCGAGATCCGGCTCAACGACCTGTTTGGCTACACGCCCGAGTTGGGCAACACGGTATGGGATTGGCAAGAGACCCTGGCCCAGCACACTGACCCGGGCTATGCCGAGCTGGGCCAGCTGACAGTCACCTACCTGAGCGACGCCCACCGCGCCTGCGCGCAGCGTATCAGCATGGACATGCGCAACGCAGGCTGTGACACCGTGCATATCGACGCCGTCGGCAACGTCATAGGGCGCTACAACAAAGATAGCGGCTTACGCACATCCGGCGAGGGCTACAGCCCGATTTTGCATAAGACATTGCTGACAGGCAGCCATTACGACACGGTACGCAACGGCGGCAAGTACGACGGACGTCTGGGCATCTACGTGCCACTGGCGTGTGTGCAAATGCTATCTCAGGCCGGTAAACGCTTGCCGTTTGACGTGGAGATCGTCGCCTTTGCCGAAGAAGAAGGCCAGCGCTACAAGGCCACCTTCCTCGGCTCAGGTGCGTTGACGGGGCACTTCAACCCGGCGTGGCTGGACCAGGTGGACGCTGACGGCATCAGCATGCGCAGCGCCATGCAACACGCCGGCCTGTGTGTGGACGACATCCCCAGTTTGAAACGCAATGCCGACGACTACCAAGGGTTCGTCGAGGTGCATATCGAGCAAGGTCCGGTGCTGAATGAACTGGACATCCCGCTGGGTATCGTCACCTCCATCAACGCCGGTGTGCGCTACCAGTGCGAGGTAACCGGCATGGCCAGCCACGCGGGCACCACGCCCATGAACCGCCGGCGCGATGCCGCCGCGGCCGTGGCCGAGCTGATCTTGTTTGTCGAACGCCGCGCGGCCGCCGACGGAGATTCGGTCGGCACCGTTGGCATGCTGCAGGTGCCCCATGGCTCCATCAACGTCGTGGCGGGGCGTTGCCTGTTTTCGCTGGACCTGCGTGCGCCCAACAACGCGCAGCGCGACAAGCTGGCGGACAATGTGCTTACCGAACTGGCCGCCATCTGCACGCGCCGCGGCGTGCACCACAGCGTGACGGAGACCATGCGCGCCAGCGCCGCACCGAGTGCGCCCGAGTGGCAGGCACGATGGGAACGCGCCGTGGCCGCCCTGGGCGTGCCGCTGCACCGCATGCCCAGCGGGGCAGGACACGACGCGATGAAGCTGCACGAAATCATGCCGCAGGCCATGCTATTTGTGCGCGGCCTGAACTCCGGCATCAGCCACAACCCGCTGGAATCAACAACCAACGACGACATGCAACTGGCCATCGACGCCTTTGCGCATCTGCTGGCAGACCTTGCTCAGTCGCCCGCCGACTGAACTGCGCAACACCCATTCCCATCCGACAATCCATGAATACAACCTACGAACAACTCGACGCCTGGATAGACGCGCACTTTGACGAACAAGTGCGCTTCTTGCAGGAGCTGATACGCGTGCCCACCGACACGCCACCCGGCAACAACGCGCCACACGCCGAACGCGCCGCCGAGCTGCTGCACGGCTTTGGCTTTGACGTGGAAAAGCACGCCGTGCCCGAAGCCGAAGTACGCGCTGCCGGATTGGAAACCATCACCAACCTGGTTATGCGGCGCAAATACGGCGCAGGCAAAACCGTGCTGCTGAATGCCCACGGCGACGTGGTGCCGCCCGGTGAAGGCTGGACCAAAAATCCCTATGGCGGCGAGATTGAAGACGGCAAGATTTATGGTCGCGCGGCAGCCGTCAGCAAGTGCGACTTCTCGACCTACACCTTTGCCGTGCGCGCGCTGGAAGCCGTGGCCAAGCCGAGCAAGGGCAGTGTGGAACTGCTGTTTACCTACGACGAAGAGTTTGGTGGCGAGGTCGGCCCGGCCTGGTTGCTCAAGCACAAGATCATCAAACCAGACCTGATGGTGGCGGCAGGCTTCAGCTACCAGGTCATCACCGCGCACAATGGCTGCCTGCAGATGGAAGTGACCGTGCACGGCAAGATGGCGCACGCGGCGATTCCCGCATCGGGTGTGGACGCATTGCAAGCCGCCAACCGCATCCTGACCAAGCTCTACGAACAGAACACGCTGTACCAGGCCATCACGTCCAAGGTCGAAGGCATCACCCACCCTTACCTCAACATAGGCACGATAGAAGGCGGCACCAACACCAATGTCGTGCCCGGCCGCGTCAGCTTCAAGCTGGACCGCCGCATGATCCCCGAAGAAAACCCCACCGAAGTTGAAGCCACACTGCGCCTGCTGATTCAGGACACCGCCGCCGCGCTGCCCGGCATCACGGTGGACATCAAACGCATCCTGTTGGCACGCGCCTTGCAACCATTGGCGGGGAACCGTCCGCTGGTGGACGCGATCCAGAAACATGGAGAGCAAGTGTTTGGAGAACCCATTCCCGCTTTAGGCACGCCGCTGTACACCGATGTGCGCCTGTTCTGCGAGGCCGGCATTCCCGGCGTGATCTACGGTGCAGGCCCACGCACCGTGCTGGAGTCGCACGCCAAACGCGCCGACGAGCGCCTGGACCTGCAAGACCTGCGCCGCGCCACCAAGGTCATGGCGCGCACGCTCAGCGACCTCCTCGCGTAGACCTACATGCCATGGCACGCCCAGCTTAAGCTGGACTACACCTTTGAAGCCGGCCGCACGGTCGCCCGCCACAGCCACAGCGGCCCGCTGCGCATCCTGCAAAGCCTGTACCCCGAGGGGGACGACATCTGCCACAACGTGCTGGTGCACCCACCCGGTGGCCTGGTGGGTGGCGACACGCTGGAGATCCGCGTGCATGCCCAGGCCGGCAGCCATGCGCTGATCACAACACCGGGCGCGAGCCGCTTCTACCGATCCGACGGACAGAAGGCCTTGCAACAAACCCATCTCCGCGTGGAGGATGGCGCCCGCCTGGAGTGGCTGCCACTGGAAGCCATCTGCTACAGCGCCTGCCTGGCCGAAAACCGCATCACGATGGAGCTGGCGCCCTGCGCTGAGCTAATGGGCTGGGATGTCACCGCGCTGGGCCTGCCGCTGGCAAAGCAAGCCTTTGACAAAGGCCAGTTGCTGCAGCACATCGAGGTGCCCGGCATCTGGCTGGAACGGGGGACCATTGCCGCCAGCGACCGGCGGCTGCTGGACAGCCCCGCAGGCCTGGCCGGGCATAAGTGCATGGCATCGTTCTTCTTCATCGCCGGCCAGCCGCTGACGCGCGAGCGGCGTGAACGCGCTCTGGACAGCGCCCGCGCCGTCATCGCGCAGCATGCACTGGCCAGCACGGCGGGTGCCACCAGCCCCCATCCGCAGGTGCTGGTCGTACGCGTGCTGGCGCCGGTGGTGGAGCCTGCCATGGCGCTGCTGCGCACGTTGCGCAACACCTGGCGCCAAGAGCTTTGGGCCAAATCGGCCTCCAGCCCTCGTATTTGGTCCATGTAGTGCTATCCTTTTGATAACAACGGCGGGGCACCCGCGGCGCCCCGGCATTTCGCAGGGTTATGGAGCACACTGTGCCGATCTGATGGACACTCTGGAAGACGATTTCACCAACTGCTCCGCCCTGGTGGTGGACAGTAATCCGACGTCCCGCTCCATCCTGGTGTCGCAGCTGCGGGAGTTTGGCGTAGGTGCCATTGTGCAGTGCTCCCGGGTGGCCGATGCACGGCGCCAACTGGAGTTTCGCGCTTTCGATTTCGTACTGTGCGAACTGCACTTCGCCGACGAAGCCAGCTCTGGCCAAGACCTGCTGGACGACCTGCGACGTAACCAGCTACTGCCCTACTCCACCATCTTCATCATGGTCACCGGTGAGGCCACCTATGCACGGGTGGCCGAGGCTGCTGAATCGGCACTGGATGGGTACTTGCTCAAACCGCACCGGGCGATAGACCTGGGCGACCGGCTTTTGCAGGCGCGCGTGCGCAAGGTCTCACTGCAAGACATCTTCACTGCTATAGAGAACGAAAGCTTTGAAGAAGCGGCTGCGCTGTGCATGGAGCGTTTCGAGACCAAGGGCAAGTTCTGGTTATACGCGGCACGCGTTGGCGCAGAGCTGCTGCTGCGCGTGGGCCGGCCCAATGACGCCCAAAAGGTCTACCGCGCGGTCATCGCAGCCAAAACCCTGCCCTGGGCGCGGCTGGGTGTGGCACGCGCGCAGCTGGACGCAGGCCAGGTGAGCCAGGCCACCAGCACGCTGGAAAATTTAATCAGCGAAGAGCCCAGTTTTGTGGATGCATACGATGTGATGGGCCGCGCCCAGTTTGAACTGGGCCGGTTGGACAAAGCGCTGGAGACCTACAAGATGGCCGCCACGCTCACGCCGGCGTCCATCACCCGGCTGCAGAACCTGGCCATGATGACCTACTACGCCGGTGACCATGTGGAGGCCGAAAAGCTGCTGGACCGCACCGTGCGCCTGGGGCTGGAATCCAAGATGTTTGACAGCCAGTGCCTGGTGCTGCTGGCCTTCGCCCGGCTGGAGGGTGGCGACCGCAAGGGTTTGCAGCGCTGCACAGATGACTTCAACCGCCTGATCGAGAAAAGCCCGGAGAGCCCCCGCCTCAAACGCCTGGCGGATATTGTGCTGGCGCTGGGTCTGATCCAGCAAAACCAGTTTGCGCCTGCAGTGGATGCCGTGCGCGCCCTGGCCAAGACGGTGGGTAACAGCGAGTTCGATTTTGAATCTGCCACCAATGTGCTGGCCCTGGTGGCACAGCTGGCCAAACGAACCATACAACTCTACGAGGTAGAGGCGGTGGTGGAGAAAATTGGCCTGCGCTTTTGCAGCAACCGTTCACAAACCGAGCTGCTGGCCGCCTGCGCCAAAGTGCATCCACCCTATGCCCAGCAGATACAGACCTGCCATGCCCAAGTGCTGGAGATAGCGGAGTCCGCCATGGCGCTGAGCCTGGCGGGCGACCCCGGAGCCGCGGTGGAGAAACTGGTATCACATGGCCGCACCACACTGAACGCCCGCCTGATCGACAACGCACACCAGGTGTTGTTGAAGCACCAGGCAAAGATCCCCCATGCACACGCACTGGCCGCAGAACTGCAGCAGTTGCGCGCCCAATACGGCAACCAAAGTGTCAAGGCGGCCATGGGTGAGCAACGGCGACAGACCGGCGGGCTGGTGCTGCGCACCGGCGGGCCTGCCAAGCCCGTCGACCAGATGGTTTAAATCGCCACCAGCCTGCGCACGCCGTTGGCTTCCATGTCCTTGCCCAATCCATTCGCAACAACCGCACCACGCTCCATCACCACATAGTGGTCGGCCAGTTCTTGCGCAAAGTCGTAGTACTGCTCCACCAACAAGATCGCCATATCGCCCCGGTAGGCCAACATGCGGATCACACGGCCAATGTCTTTGATGATGCTGGGCTGTATGCCTTCGGTGGGCTCATCCAGAATCAGCACACGCGGTTTGGCCGCCAGCGCGCGGGCGATGGCCAACTGCTGTTGTTGCCCGCCCGACAAATCACCACCGCGGCGGCCCAGCATCTGTTTGAGCACGGGGAACAGTTCATACAGCTCGGGTGGTATCGGCGTGCTGGCGCTTTTGTAGGCCAGGCCCATCTGCAAATTTTCTTCCACCGTCAGGCGGCCAAAGATCTCGCGGCCCTGTGGCACAAAGCCTATACCGGCACGCGCGCGCTCATACGGCGTGGCCTTCTGGATCGCCTTGCCACCCAGTTCGATAGAGCCCGTCTTGATGGGCACCAGGCCCATCAGTGACTTGAGCAGCGTCGTCTTGCCCACGCCGTTACGGCCCAGGATGACCGTGACCTTGCCGAGTTGGGCTTCGATGCTGACGTCGCGCAGGATGTGTGATCCGCCGTAATACTGGTTGATGTTTTTCGCGTTCAACATAATCAGCGCCCTAGATAAACTTCGATGACGCGCTCATCCGACTGCACCTGGTCCAGCGTGCCCTGGGCGAGAACCGATCCATCACACAGCACGGTGACGATGTCGCTGATGGTGCGGATGAAGCTCATGTCGTGCTCCACCACCATCAGCGAATGCTTGCCCTTCAGGGTCAAGAACAGTTCAGCGGTGCGCTCGGTTTCTTCGTCTGTCATGCCGGCCACCGGCTCGTCCAGCAGTAACAGCTTGGGCTCCTGCATCAGCAGCATGCCGATCTCCAGCCACTGCTTCTGGCCATGGCTCAGGTTGCCGGCCTGGCGCGTTACGCTGTCCGCCAGGTGGATGGTGTGCAGCACCTCGGCCAGGCGGTCCCCCTGCGCCGAATCCAGGCGGAAGAATATCGACGATTTCACACCCTTGTTGGTGTGCAACGCCAGCTCCAAGTTTTCGAACACCGTGAGCTGTTCAAACACCGTGGGCTTCTGGAACTTGCGGCCTATGCCCAGTTGCGCAATCTCGGGCTCGGTGTAGCGCAGCAGGTCTATCGTGCTGCCGAAGAACACGGTGCCGCTGTTGGGCCGCGTCTTGCCGGTGATGATGTCCATCATCGTGGTCTTGCCAGCCCCATTGGGGCCGATGATGCAGCGCAACTCGCCCGGCGCAATGTCCAGCGACAGGCCGTTGATGGCCTTGAAGCCGTCGAAGCTGACGTGCACATCTTCCAGATACAAAATGCGGCCGTGGGTAATGTCGACCTCGCGGTCCTTCACCACACGGCCAATACCTGCAGTGCGTCCACCAGACTCGGTTTGGCCGGTGCGTGCCGCCAGCGCTACCTTGTGCGCCTCTACCCGCTTGGCGCCTTGTTCCAACAGCCCGGGCGTCATTTGGCCGCCCCCTTCATGCCTTTGAGCTTCTTCACCAGGCCCACTACGCCATCCGGCAGATACAGGGTGACACCAATGAACAGTGCGCCTAAAAAGTACAACCAGAACTCGGGGTAGGTCACGGTCAACCAGCTCTTGGCGCCGTTGACGATAAAGGCGCCAACGATAGGCCCGATCAGCGTGGCCCGCCCACCCACGGCGGCCCAGATCGCAATCTCGATCGAATTGGCCGGGCTCATCTCGCTGGGGTTGATGATGCCGACCTGCGGCACATACAGCGCACCCGCGACACCGCACATCATGGCGGATATGGTCCATATGGTGAGCTTGTAGCCAATGGGGTTGTAGCCGGAAAACATGACGCGTGTTTCAGCATCGCGCAAGGCCTGCAACACGCGGCCAAACTTGGCATTGACCAGCCAGCGGCCCAGCAAAAAGAATGACAACAAGGTGATGGAAGTCATCACAAACAGCACCATGCGCATACTCGGTGTGGCAATGGGGATGTCCAGAATCCGCTTGAAATCGGTGAAGCCGTTGTTGCCACCAAAACCGGTCTCGTTACGGAAGAACAGCAGCATGGCGGCAAAGGTCATGGCCTGCGTGATGATGGAGAAATACACCCCCTTGATGCGCGAGCGGAAGGCAAAGTAGCCGAACACAAAAGCCACCAGCCCCGGCACCGCCACCACCAGGAACAGCGTGGCGATGAAGCTGTCGCTAAGCGTCCAGTGCCAGGGCAAGGTCTTCCAGTCCAGGAACACCATGAAATCCGGCAAATTGCTTTTGTAGTTGCCGTCGGTACCGATCTGGCGCATCAAATACATGCCCATCGCATAACCACCCAGCGCGAAGAACAGGCCATGGCCCAGGCTCAGGATGCCGGTGTAGCCCCAGATCAAATCCATGGCGAGCGCGCAGATGGCGTAACACATGATCTTGGCGGCCAGCCCCACGGCGAAGTCGCTTAGGTGAAAGATGCTGGTAGCGGGCACGACCAGGTTCAGCACCGGCACCAGCGCGCAGAGCACGATCAGCGCGACCAGCCATGCACCCCAGCCGGTACGCGTCAACAACGGTGCTCGGGAAGGCAGCATCAAAGTAAGTGTGCTTGCGGTCATGCTTCTGCGCTCCGGCCCTTCATCGCAAAAATGCCCTGGGGTCTCTTTTGGATGAAGATGATGATGAAGACCAGCACGGCAATCTTGGCCAGCACCGCACCGGTCCAGCCCTCCAAAAATTTATTCAAGATGCCCAACCCCAGCGCCGCATACACAGTGCCGGCCAATTGGCCCACACCACCCAGCACCACCACCATGAAGGAATCGACGATGTAGCCCTGTCCCAAGTCCGGCCCCACATTGCCCACCTGGCTCAGCGCGCAGCCGGCCAGACCTGCGATGCCCGAGCCCAGTGCAAAGGCATAGGTGTCGATGCGCGCGGTGTTAACGCCCATGCAGCTGGCAATGGGGCGGTTTTGCGTGACGCCGCGCACAAACAGGCCCAACCGGGTTTTCTCGATCAGGAACCACACCCCTGCCAGCACCGCAATCGCAAAGCCCACAATCACCAGCCGGTTGTAGGGCAGAGACAAATTGCCCATCAACTGCACACCACCGCTCATCCAGCTCGGGTTTTCCACGCCCACGTTTTGCGCGCCGAAGATCGTGCGAACCAGCTGCATCAGCATCAGGCTGATGCCCCAGGTGGCCAACAGCGTCTCCAGCGGGCGGCCATACAGGAAGCGGATCACGCTGCGCTCCAGCGCGGCGCCTACCAGGGCAGATGCCAAAAATGCTACCGGCACGGAGGCCAGCAGGTACCAGTCAAATGCTCCCGGCAAATATTTCTGGAACAGGCCCTGCACCACATAGGTGGCGTAGGCACCAATCATCATCAGCTCGCCGTGGGCCATGTTGATCACGCCCATCAGCCCATACGTGATGGCCAGACCCAGGGCCACCAGCAGCAGGATCGACCCGAGGCTGATGCCGCTGAAGATGGCGCCCAGGCGGTCGCCCCAGGCCAGGCGTGATTCCACCTTGCCCAGGCTCATCTGCAAGGCGGCTTTGACGCCAGCATCGGCCTCCACCTGCAGGCGTTCAATCAATAGCGTTTTGGTGGCAGCCTGCGGGCTGTCGGCCAGCAGCTTGGCCGCCTCCAGGCGCTTGGCGGAATCCGCGCTGCTCAGCAGTGCAGCGGCGCGCAGCAGGCCCAGGCGGTCCTTCAGCTCGGGCACGGTCTCCTGCGCAAAGGCCTTGTCCAGCATCAGCAGCTTGCTCTCTTCGACCTCGCCCTGCAGCGTCTTGATGGCCTCGGCACGCACCGCCACATCAGGCGACAGCAGCTTGAGCGTGGCCAACGCGCTGTCAAGTTCACCGCGCATGCGGTTGTTGTTCATCACGTCTTCGGCGGTGTCCGGCAATGCGGACTCAGCACCCGTCACGGGGTCTACTGCCTTGTCGTCCTTTACTACCATCGGCTTGCCTGCCACGACCTTGACCGCGTCATCCGACAAGGCCTGGATGAATTGCACCGTCTTTTCATCGGCACCAGCTACCGCTGCGCGCAGGGCTGCAACGCGGTCGTCACTTTCGCCAGCGACGATGGCTTTTGCGGTTTCAGCCGTTAAGGAATAAGCGTGACCTGCTATAAAAATAGCAGCAGCTGCAAGCAATCTGGACATTCGATGTGGCATGACTGAACCTGTAATCTCATAAGGCGCCCTCTCAAAGTGAGGTGGTAGCCGTAGCGAGCGACCTGAGGTGGGGCCTGAAGCGCGGAACCGTACTGCTGTACGGTGAGCACTGCAAGGCTTCAGATCAGGCCGCGCAGTAGGCTAACGCCTTACTTTGCTACCGGTTCGTCGGGCTTCTTGTCATTACCTTCGATGTATGGAGACCATGGCTTGGCTTTCACAGGGCCGGGGGTCTTCCACACAACGTTGAACTGGCCGTCGGCCTTGATTTCGCCAATGAACACACTCTTGTGCAGGTGGTGGTTCTTCTCATCCATCTTGCTCACGATGCCGCTGGGTGCCTTGAAGGTCTGGCCAGCCATGGCTGCGATAACCTTGTCGGTGTCGGTGGACTTGGCTTTTTCAACCGCTTGTTTCCACATGTTGATGCCGATATAGGTGGCTTCCATGGGGTCGTTGGTCAAAGGCTTGTCAGAACCAGGGAGCTTTTTGGCCTTGGCATAGTCAGACCACTTCTTGATGAAGGCGGTGTTGTCGGGGTTCTTGATGGACTGGAAGTAGTTCCAGGCCGCCAGGTGGCCGACCAGTGGCTTGGTGTCCACGCCGCGCAGCTCTTCTTCACCCACGGAGAATGCCACCACGGGCACGTCTTTGGCCTTCAGGCCGGCATTGCCCAGTTCTTTGTAGAAGGGTACGTTGGAGTCACCGTTGATGGTGGACACCACAGCGGTCTTGCCACCGGCCGCGAATTTCTTCACGTCAGCCACGATGGTCTGGTAGTCAGAGTGGCCGAACGGTGTGTACTTTTCATCGATATCGGTTTCCTTCACGCCCTTGCTCTTCAGGTAAGCACGCAGGATCTTGTTGGTGGTGCGGGGGTACACATAGTCGGTGCCCAGCAGCACCCAGCGCTTGGCGCCGCCACCTTCTTTGCTCATCAGGTAGTCGACTGCAGGGATAGCTTGCTGGTTAGGCGCGGCACCGGTGTAGAACACGTTTTTGGACAGCTCTTCACCCTCGTACTGCACGGGGTAGAACAGCAGGCCGTTCATCTCTTCAACCACAGGCAACACCGATTTGCGCGACACCGATGTCCAGCAACCAAAGATCACCGAGACCTTGTCCTGGCCCAGCAACTGCTTGGTCTTTTCAGCGAACAGCGGCCAGTTGGACGCGGGGTCGACGATCACGGGTTCGAGCTTCTTGCCCAGCACGCCGCCCTTGGCGTTGATTTCGTCGATCGCCATCAGCACGGTGTCTTTCAACACGGTTTCGGAGATGGCCATGGTGCCCGACAGGCTGTGCAAAATGCCAACCTTGATGGTGTCAGCGGCAAACGCTGGCACTGCGGTCAGCGTGGTGAGAGCGACGGCAGCGGTAAGCGCCTTCAGGGTAAACCGGCGTGAGTTCGTAGACTGCATGGATGTGACCTTCCGAAGTTAAAGAGAAACCAGCTTCGCTGCGCGGCGGCTGCGACAAGCACAGGCCTTTGCGTAACGATGGCTTCACTGTAGGGAAGGACGGGGGGAAGCGGAATACGCCGAGTGGCGTATGGGTGCACCCTCATCACAGAAGCGCCGGCATCTGAACTCGCGCTTGCGAGCCGTGCGTTTGTCAACGTACAGACACTCTTCACGGCGTTTACACGGCGTTGCATTTCAACAATAAATTGATACTTTCAAGAGGCCTACTCTGGGTTACTCTTGCACCCTCCTGTTTTGAAACCAACTCTGGAGTTGGCGCCTCCGGCAGCTGTGCTCCCATTGAAGGAAAAACATGAACCGCGAAACTCCGCCCCCGGCGTCTGCCGTCTTCTCCTCGTCCAAAACCACCGCGTCCGAAGCGACCATTGCGCAACTTGTGGGTCAGGTCTATGCGATCGCTCCGCCGGCCGAGCGCCGCCGCCTGTTGGAGCATCTGCTCAAGCCCTTGGGTGTCCTGTCCGTGGTGGCCGTGGCCAACGGTATCTTTGCCAACATCCGTTTTCGTAGTGGTTGGTCTGACCTGCATGTGCGACTGGAAGACGCGCAGAGCGTACAGCCTAGCGATGTCATTACGCTTGTGGACTATGTGCAGCAAGTCAGCATGCATGCCGTAGACGGGCTGACCGACATGCTGGGCGCATCGCCCGTTATGGCCGGCTCTGCGGCCGCAGCGCTGCTGATGGCTTTGCTTCTGCAACGATCCCGCAACCGCCGTGCAGAGGACGTTGAGTGAGGGGTTCGATGCTATACAAATGATAACCGAGGGTATAGTATCTGGAGATGGACTGCGATACCCATCCAATTTCCGGCAGTGGCACACGCCGATCAGTGGGATAGTGTCCTGATGAAGCTATTGCCACTTCCCCGCTCCAAGGTCCAACTCGGCATGACTTTGCCGTGGAGCATTCGGGATTCAAACACCACATTATTGCTGTCCAAAGGGCATGTGGTTGAAGATGCCCACCAACTCGATGCCTTGCTAGCACGAGGCGCTTTTGTGGACGAAGAAGAGGTGCGCACTGCTTTGGTCGAAGCAGCCCGCGAAAAGCTTCTGGTTTCCACGGGAGACCCGAGAAACGAGCCAGAGGTACCGACGAGTGTCTTTGATTTGTGGGCTAAAACGCCGGAGGGTCTCAAAACACTGCTGTCCGATCTAACACCCGAATCCAACTTTGCTGAGCGCATGGAAGCGTTTGCGACGCATATCGTCGAGATATTTGACATAAATCCAGACATCGCGATTTACCGCGCGGTCCGCCAAGAGCACGCGCAAAACTTTTACTACGGATACAACCATGCCTTGTACTCGGCAGTTCTGTGCGTTTTGATTACGCGCCACCTGGATTGGCCCGTTTCGCAACAAATGAGCCTGGTGAAGGCCGCGTTGACCATGAACATGGCCATATTCGAATTGCAAGGACAGATGGCGGCGCAAGACCACCCTCCCCGTGACAAGCAAAGAGAAGCTCTGCTGATGCACCCAACGCAAGCCGTAGAGGCTTTGAAAAATAGCGGCGTAACCGATCAGGACTGGTTGGCCGCGGTGGCGCAACACCACGAGCACGCAGACGGCACCGGCTACCCAGAGGGCCGCACCGATATTTCCACTGCGGCTGCAGTACTGCGTATGGCTGACATCTTCACCGCGAAGATCAGTCCTCGCACATTGCGCGCCGCATTGGCGCCCAAAGAGGCAGTGGCCCAACTCTATAAAGAAGACAAGGGCGGACCGCTTTCAACCGCACTGATAAAGGAATTCGGCATCTACCCCCCGGGTGACTTTGTCCGCCTCGCGTCGGGTGAACTAGGCGTCGTGGTGCAACGAACGACCAACGCCCGCGCGCCTATAGTGGCCTCCATTACTGACCGCTTGGGGCATCCCGTCGCCAAGACCGTGCGCCACGATACAGGCTCGGCCGAGTTTGCCATTCTGGAAGCGGTGGGCGACAAATCCATGCTCAAACGGTTGGCGCCAGAGCGTCTGTACGGCTACTCCATCGCACCCCACACGTAACAGGGATGGCACCCACATAGTTTCGGGGCAGGTATCCTCTGGTGCATGCACGAAGACCATGGAACCAGCCAGCGCACGCTGAACCACTACAACCAGCACGCCGAAGACTTCTTTGCCGGAACGCGCGACCACGATGTACGCCAGAACATAGACGCGCTGTTGCGGCACATTACGGCCACCCCACCATTCACTATTCTGGACTTTGGTTGCGGCCCAGGCCGAGATCTCCAAGCCTTTGCAGCCTTAGGCCACACCGCCGTCGGGCTGGAAGGCGCGGCCCGTTTCGTTGAAATGGCGCGCGCCTACAGCGGATGCATGGTGTGGCATCAGGACTTTTTGGCACTGGAACTGCCCGACCAGCGCTTTCACGGCGTGTTTGCCAACGCATCCCTGTTCCACGTACCCAGCCATGCACTGCCGCGGGTGCTGGCCGCATTGCACGCCACGCTGAAGTCGGGGGGCGTCTTGTTCAGCTCTAACCCGCGGGGGAACAACGAAGAGGGCTTCAACGGTGAACGGTACGGCGCATACCATGACATCGCCGCCTGGCGTGCCTACATGGTGGCGGCGGGCTTTACGGAACTGATGCACTACTACCGGCCACCGGGTTTGCCGCTGGAACAGCAGCCCTGGCTGGCCAGCGTGTGGCGGGCCTAGTGCTAAAAATGCTACGATTTCGATAGCTGCTTACGCTCACTGTACGGGGGCTGCAGACCAATTTGGCATAAAGCTTTAACCCAAGGCATAGTCGTAGCCGTCTCCGCCATAAGGCGTGCCCAGGTGCGCGCGTAGGTGGCCTGCGGCAATGCGCGCGCGTAAAATGTGTTGTAGCCCTCGCCCAGACGCTGCCAAGCTGCGTAGTCGAATGCCTGCAGGGCGTCCACGGTGACGGTTGTTGTCATGCCTTGATCCTCTGCTGCACCAGCGCGGCCATGTGCGCCGCGCCCTCGCCACTCTGGCCTGCCAGCCCTGCGGCAACGCCCTGCTGGTCGGCTGCAGTGCGGTTCTGACTGACCTTCCATTTGCCAATCCAGCGCTGCACGGGTATCTCGATGCCCACGATGACGCGCAAGAGTTTGTGGATGTAATCGGCCGGCGCATCCGACACCTGCCAGGGCAGCGCCTGGCCGGCCTCATGCGTTTGCGTCAGCCGCGTCACCACGTCGAGCACGCGCTCGGCATCCTCAAAGGCCTGGGGCACGCCGTGGGCATGCACAGTGGCGTAGTTCCAGGTAGGCACGGCCATGCCGTTGGCGTGCTTGCTGGGGTACCAGTTGGGTGACACATAGGCCTGCGCCCCGGCGAACACGGCAACCGATGGCGCACCGGCAGCCAGCGCCTGCCACACCGGGTTGGCACGGGCCACGTGGCCGACCAGCGTGCCGTGCTCACCGCGCTCCGCATCCAGCAGCATCGGTATGTGGTTGACCAGCAGTTCGCCTTCATGCTGCACCACCCAGGTGGCCAGCGGGTGGGCGCGCACCAGGGCGTGCAGCGTGGCGGCGTCGGTCTCGGCGAAATGGGGTGGCAGATAGGTCATGGGTGGTTGGGCCTTTCTTTGTTGCGTCGGTCAGAGGACGGGCTCGCACAGTACCTCGGTCTTCACGGAGTTGGCGATGAAACAGGACGCGTGGGCGCGGTGGTGCAGGGCCTGCAGTTCCTCTGCCGTGGGCGCCTCGCCACCCGCAAACTGTACGGCTGGACGCAGCACAACCTGGGTCATCGCCTGCTGACCCTGTGCGTTGCGCGCAAGCGTGCCGGTTGCCTCATCACGGTAGCTGTCCACGACCCAGCCGGCGCGGGCGGCAATATCCAGAAACCACAGCAGGTGGCAGCTGGACAGCGATGCGACAAAGGCCTCTTCGGGGTCGACCGCCGCGGCATCGGAATACGGCAAGGGCACGACATGGGGCGATGACGAACCGTGTACGACCGCGCCGCCATCAAAGTGCCAGGTATGGGCGCGGCTGTAGCGGTGGTCGACGAAGGCTGCGTCGGCGTCGCGCTGCCAGTGGATGGTGCTGCTGTGTTGGGCCATGGTGGTACGGTTGTACTGGTAGAGTGGTTCCTCAGTTTACGAATATTTTCCAGTTGTCAAGGGGCCAATTCATGGTGATCCGAAGAACCAATCCGCCGCGCCCAAAACCCCATGCCGAGACCGTACGCCAGAAGGTGTACCTGGAACTGCGCCGCGCCATCGAACAGGGCACGTTCAAGCCCGGCGCGCGCCTACCCGCTTCGCGCGAACAGGCAGCCCTGCTTGCCGTGTCGCGCAACAGCGTGGTGTGGGCGCTGGAGCGACTGCAGTCCGAAGGCTATGTCGTTGCGCGGGTCGGCGATGGTAGCTATGTGGCCGACAACCTTGGCGCCCTGGTGTCCTGCGGCGCGGCAACCAAAGGTTTGCGCCCACCGGTCGCGGCGGGTCTGTCGCAGCGCGGGCAGTTGGTGGCCGACACGGTGTCCCGCTGGAATCCGCCGCTGGTCGCGGCCAAGCCCTTTCGTATTGGTGCGCCCGAGATCGCAACGTTTCCATTTGCCGTGTGGGATCGGCTCGCCCGCCAGGCTTCCAAAGAGCAGCGCATGGCCCAGGCCCAATACCTGGACCCTGCCGGCTCTCCCGCGCTGCGTGATGCGATTGCACAGTGGCTGTGGGTGTCGCGCGGCATACGTTGCGAGGCGGCGCAGGTCGTGGTGTGCTCGGGCTCGCAGCAGGGCATAGACCTGGTGGGGCGGCTACTGCTCGATGTGGGCGACGAGGCCTGGGTCGAAGACCCGGGCTACCCCGGCATACGCGCCAGTCTGGCGGGCCACGGCGTGACGGTGCGGCCGGTGCCCGTGGATGGCGAAGGCCTGATCGTGGAGCAAGCCGCATCAGTGTGGCCTGCAGCGCGGATGGTCGTCGTGACACCCACGTCACAGTTCCCAACCGGTGTGCGCATGAGCCTGCAGCGGCGCCTGGCCCTGCTGGACTGGGCCAATGCCCAACACGCTTGGATTGTGGAGGACGACTACGACGGCGAATTCCAGTACGGCACGCACCGCCTGCCCGCGCTGTGCAGCCTGCCGCATGCGCAGCGCGTGCTGTACGTGGGCACGTTCTCCAAAACGCTGCACCCCGGATTGCGCCTGGGTTTCATCGTGCTGCCGCACGCACTGGCCAGCGCCTTTGCGATGGCTCGCGCGCTGACCGATCGCCACGCGCCTGGGGACGCGCAAGACGTGCTGGCCCGCTTCATCACCGAAGGCCACCTGCTGCGCCACCTGCGCCGCATGCGCGAGCTGTACCCGCAGCGCCAGCAGGTGCTGATCGAGGCCCTGGCCAAAGCCAGCAAGGGCCAGCTGGTGCTGCAGCCCAGCGACCAGGGCATGCACCTGGTGCACGAACTGCCCGCCGGCCAGGATGACCAGACACTGTCTGCCCGCGCGCAGGAAGCCGGCATTCTGCTGGCGCCACTGTCGCGCTACACCATCGCTTCACAGCGCCGGGGGTGGTTGTTCGGTTACGCGGGGTATGACACAGCGGAGCTGCGGACGGCGGCGAAAACGTTGGGAAGGCTTTTGCGGCATCCATAGCGCGCCGGTACGAACCGATCAGGCCAGCCTGCGAACCTGGCGCAGGGCGTGCGTCGGCACCCATGCTGCTAAGATTTGACGCCCCAAATGGAAAAGAAAAGGCTTAAGGAAGTTGTGAGAATCGCATATTTGATCGTGTTGGCCACGACCTTGGCAGGCGTGTGCACCGGCACGCAGGCGCAATCCCGCTACTCCTGCACCGCCAATGGGCGAACTTACCAGTCCGCGCAGCCCTGCCCCAGCAATAACATCGTGTACTACGGTCCGGCGCCGACGCAAAAAGTCTATGAGCCCTCGCCCCCCAGAACACCCCCTGCGCCAGCCACCCTCAAATATTTGAGTGCTCGTTGCGCTTCGCTCAACGACGCGATGCGCACGGCAGCGACACAGGGTCTGAAGTACGACACTATCAACCAGATGCAACGGGAATACGCCCAACAGTGCGCAGAGGAAGAAAGCGAGGCCAATGCCAAGATTCGGCAAGAGCGCAAAGACAGCAAGGAAAAAATCACCGAGGCCAAGGAAGCGGAAAACCTGAACAAGGAGCGCACGCTGATCCAGCAGCAGCAATGTGGCGAATCCAAACGCATTCTGTACAACAAACGAGCCCGTACCGACCTGACCGACGGTGAAAAGGCCGATTTGCGGCGTTTTGAGGAGAATTACCACAGCCGTTGCGATTGATCCGCGGAGGTCTGCGACTGGGCCACATCAACGGCAGTTGAGCGGCAAATACTCCTTGGCAATATCGGTCTTGTTCTCGCCATGCACCGTCATCTTGTCTGGCGCGCTGGCAGCGCCGCAGACCCAGGCGACGGGCACCATCTGCGCGTCTTCGACAACCGCCGGGCGCAGTGTCAGCGTCTTGTCTTTAAGGTTTCCATTGGCGCGGTTGCCGAAAGTGATGTGGATGGCGCCATCCTGCACGGTAACCGCACGCACCAGGTTGCTGACGATCTTGTCCGGTACCGGCAGCGCGATGCTGGTGTTGTCCACCGGCAGCATTTTGCTGGTAGCCCAGGCGGCGGCAATGGGGCCTTTGGCCAGGTTGGCCAGCGCGCTGCCCTCGACGATCTGGTCGCGCACCAATTTGCCCTGGTAGCTGGGCAAGGCAATGAGCGCCAGGATCGCGATGACGGCGACGACCATCAACATTTCGATCAGCGTAAATCCCTGGTTTTGTGTTTTCATGCGGAAGCCTGCAGTTTTGCTGGCATATTGTCACCGCTATGCCATGCCCCTCACGCCTGCCTGCGCCGATACCGCGCTGGGGTCTCCCCCACGCGGCTGGCAAACAGGCGCGAAAAGGTGGGCACATCGGCATAACCCACGGCTTCGGTGATCTGCGCAATGCTGCGGTCGCTGTCGCTGAGCAACTGCTTGGCCTTGTCTACCCGGGCTTGCTGCAGCAGGGCCAGCGGCGAACCACCAGTCTGCGCTTTAACGCGGCGCAATAGGGTGCGCGTGCTGACATGGAAGGCCTGGGCCAGGCGGTCCAGATCGTAGGTTTCGGTCAAACGCACGGTCAGCCACTGCGCCACGCTGCTTGCAAAGTTTGGCAGGTTTGCCGGGCCCAACAGCGCGCTGTCCACAAACGGTGCCTGGCTGGCGCGCGGCTGGGACAACAGGGCCAGCCGCGCGGTGGCAGTGGCAACGTCCGCGCCCAGCGTCTTCTTCACCAGATGAATACCCAGATCAAATGCGGAGCTGACGGCACCGGTGGTGGTGACCGCACCGTCTTCCACCAACACGGCGTCGGCACTGGGCAATGCTGTGGGGTAGCGGGCCGCAAGCTCTGTGGCGCACAGCCAGGCCGTCGTGGCCTTGCGGCCATCCAGCAGACCGGCCTCGCCCAGCAGAAACGTGCCGATGCAGACAGACGCGACCGCTGTGCCACTGGCGAAGCTTTTGCGGATAAAAGCCAGCTCCCGGCGCAGGGGGGCGAGCTTGCTATCCCATTCATCCAGCCGGCGAATCTCCAGCCCGGGCACGACCAACAAATCGTATGCGCCCACCGGCCGCTGCGCACCGACTGAGAAGCCACCCGCCACCGCAACGTGGCGCCCACCCAGGCCCACCACCTGCACGTCAAACGGTGGTGCAGACGTCTTGCGCATCGCATGTGCAACGTGGCTTGCGATCAGCAGCACATCGGCCACGGCAAAGATTTCGGTTGCCATGCAGCCCGCATACGCCAGGATGGCAATACGCAGAGGTCTGGTTTTTGGAGATGAGGGACGCTTGGCAGGCATTTGGCGATAACACCATTAAATACGGCAATAGCGCCATGCTACTCCAACACCTGTCGATTTGACAATGCAATGGTGCAGCGCCCCGCTCCACACACCCCAAGAAGGAAGTGAAAACACCATGCGCCTCTCCATTGTTCTGTTTGACGGCTTTACCGCGCTCGACATCGTCGGCGGTTATGAGGTGCTGGCCAATGTGCCCGGCATCACCACCGAGTTCATTGCCGCGCGTACCGGACCGGTGTTTGCCGACACCCGTCGCCTGGCCCTGCACGCCTACCGCACGCTGGCGGAAACCACCGATACCGGAATCCTGTATGTACCCGGTGGCCCCGGTGTGGAGAAAGCCCTGCACGACCCTGCCGTTTTAGACACCATTCGCCGCCTGCACGCCACGTCCACTTGGACCGTGGGCATCTGCAACGGTGTGGAGTTGCTGGGTGCAGCGGGCCTGATAGACGGGCTCAACGTCACTACCAACTGGTTTGCCCGTGAACGTGTCGCGGCCTATGGTGCCAAGGTGGGCACGGCGCGCTACCAGCGCGATGGCAAGCTCGTCACCGGCGCCGGCGTGTCGGCCAGCATTGACGCGGGTCTGTACCTGGCCGGCTTGATCGCCGGAGAAGACGTGGCCAAGACCATCCAGCTTGGCATTGAGTACTACCCGGACCCGCCCTTTGGCAACGGCACGCCTGACACTGCGTCCGCAGCAGCGCAAGCGCTGATCCGCGCATTTGAAGAGGATGGCCCGCAACGCATTGCAGCGCTTGCGCCCGCCTTCTAACGCCAGGAGAGCACACCATGCACATCACCCAACTCCGCAACGCTACGGTCATCGTGCACATGGGTAGCCGCAACATCCTGGTGGACCCCATGCTGGCACCGCGCGGCGCACTGCCACCACTGCGCCTGCTGGACGGCAAGCGCCTGCGCAACCCGACCGTGGACCTGCCGGATGCAACTGACGCCGCGCTGGCCCAGGTCACACATTGCCTGATCACCCACTGCCAGAAAGGACACTTTGACCATCTGGACGGCTACGGCAAGCAGTGGCTGCGCGAGACACAAACGCCTGTCATCTGCACACCGCACGACGCCGACTATCTGCGCAAACGCGGCCTGAACGTGCAGTCCCTGCCGGAAGGCCACGACCAGCCCCAGCCGTTCTTTGAAGGCCGCATCCGCACCGTGCGCTGCACCCACGGCGAGGGCCTGGTGGGCCGCATGATGGAACACGGTGTCGGTTATCTTCTGGAAATGCCGGGCGAGCCCAGCCTGTACCTGGCCGGCGACACGGTACTGACGCAGCGGGTGCGCGACTTTGTGCACCAGCACCAACCCGATGTCAGCGTGGTGCCGGCCGGTGGCGCCCGCTTTGACATCGGGGGTGACATCATCATGGGCGTGGAGGATGTGATCGCGTTCACGCGGCTCGCAACCGGCACCGTGGTGGCCAACCATCTGGAGGCCATTAGCCACTGCCCGGTGACACGAACGGATTTGATGGCCGCCGCGCGACGGGCAGGTGTCAGCCACCGCCTGCGCGTGCCGGCGGATGGGCAACGGATGGCGCTGCAACAAACCCAGACTGAGTCGGCGGCGGCCTGAGCCCCTGCGGCTAAGATACCGCCTCAAAAAGGGGGCGCAGTGGAACGAGCTGATTTCATTCATTTGGTACGCCTGAGCGAACATGCCAGCGCCGAAGACAGTGCCGCCTACCGCCGCAGCGTGGCGGGATTTGTGGCGCTGGGCTACCTGTGGGTGGTGGGCTGCTTTGCCGTGTCCATTGCCATGCTGGTGTGGACGCTGGCGTCCATGGCCCAGGGTCGCTTCAAGGGCTTTCACTTCGTGCTGCTAATCACCGGTGGCGGCCTGTTGTGGACCAGCCTGCACGCGCTGTGGCTGCGCCTGGATGCGCCCAAAGGCACGGAGTTGACGGCGGCCGATGCACCCGCGCTGTTTGAAGCACTGGCCCGCATCCGCAAAAAGACCAAAGGCCCGGCGATAGACCACGTGCTGCTGGATGGCAGCTTCAACGCCAGCATCAGCCAACTGCCGCGCTACGGCCTGTTTGGTGGCGCCACCAATTACCTGACGATTGGCCTGCCGCTGCTACTGGCCATAGACCGGCCGCGGTTTCTGGCCGTGATGTCGCATGAATACGGCCACCTGCGCGGCGGCCACGGGCAGTTTGCCGCGTGGATCTACCGCACCCGGCTGAGTTGGATGAAGCTGGAGCACGGCATGCGCGATGACTCCGGCGTCGTCGCCGCGGCCACGCAGGCTTTTCTGCGCTGGTACTTTCCGCGCTTCATGGCCAAGACCTTTGCGCTGGCGCGCCAGGACGAATACGAGGCCGACCGCATTGCGGGCAAGCTGCTGGGGCGTGATGTGGCGGGTGCCGCGCTGACCGAGATCGCCATCAAGGGCCAGTGGCTCAACACGGCGTTCTGGCCCCTGCACTGGGGTGCTGCTGCCAAGAGCCCGCAGCCCGTAGGCCCTTTCACGGCCATGCGCACACTGCTGGTGCAACCGGTGGCAGACGACTTTGCGCGCGATGCGCTGCGCCAGTCTCTGGTGCAACTGAGCGACGAGGACGACACCCACCCCGTGCTGCGCGACCGGCTGGAAGCGCTGAAGGTGGCCAAGCAGCTACCTGCCTGGTCCACCCGCCCTGCCGTCGAACTGCTGGGGCCTAGCGCCATCAAATGGCTGGCCCACTTTGACAGGGAATGGTGCCGCGACAACGCCACCGACTGGAAGCTGCACCATGCCTACCTGCAGCGCGTGCAGGTGCAGATCGACACCTTGGCCGCCAGCATCCGCCGCAACAATGCCGACGAGATGGCGCAACTGGGCGACCTGCAACGCCGCCTGGATGCCAAAGCCGACGTGCGCGGCTGCTACGAGCTTGCGCTACAGATCACGCCCGGTCACGCTGCGGCCCTGCGCGGCCTGGTGAACTGCCTGCCCGAGACCGACTTCGCGGGCCGCATCCAGTGCCTGACACAACTGTTTGAAACCAGCGCCGCCCACAAGTGGTGGGCTTGCCGCACCGCCGTGCGCATGCTGGAGAAGAGCGTCGCCGCCGGCCAGCTCGATGAGAAGGCGCTGAAGCTGTGGCGCGAACGCCTGCGGCAGGCCGACGAAGCCGAGCAGCGGGCCTGGAATGAGATGACGGACACGCCGTGCTTCCACTCCATCACGCGCCACGACCTCAACGATTTTGAAAAGGGTGAAGTGCAGTCCGACCTGGCACGCTGCAAGCCCGTTCAGCGCGCCTGGCTGGTGCGCAAGGCGCTCAAGGAGTTTGCCTACCGGCGCTGCTACGTCCTGTTCGTGGAGCTGCCCGGCATGGCCGACGAAGACCGCTATGACCTGTGCCGCAACCTGGAACGCACACTGGACCTGCCAGGCCCGGTGCTGGTGCTATGGGCCGGACATTCGCCGACGCTGCAGGACATACAGAAGAATGCGTTTGACGCACTCTATGTGCGGGCCTTGAACTAGTCTGAACCTGCAGCAGCACCCTGGGGCCGGTCGGTCGGATACTTCTCCAGCAACTCAGCCAAGCCCATGGGGCGGTCCAGCAGGTAGCCCTGTATCAGGCTGCAGCCCGATTGGCGCAGGATGTCCAGCTGGGGCGCAGTCTCCACCCCTTCTGCGATCACCTGCAGGCCCATCTGGCACCCCAGGTCCACAATGGTTTTGACGATGGCGCGGTCGTTGCGTTGCTGGGGCAGATCGCGCACAAACGAGCGGTCTATCTTCAGCGACGAAATCGGCAGGTTCTTCAGCAGCGCCAGCGACGAATGCCCCATGCCAAAGTCATCCAGGCTGATGCCGAAGCCCAGTTGGCGCAGTGAACGCATGACCGGTATCACCTGGTCCGGTCGCGTCATCAGCATGCCCTCAGTCAGCTCCAACGACAGGCGGTGTGGCTCCAGCCCATGCGCGCCCACCAGCGCAAGCAACTCGTCCGGCAGGCTCTTGTTGGAGAACTCGGGTGCAGCCATGTTGACGTGCACCTTCAGCGTATGTAAGCCCGCTGCGTCCAGCACCGCCAGGTCATGGCAGGCCTGCCCCAGCACCCACTTGCCAATGCGCACGATCAAATGGCTTTGCTCGGCGATGGGGATGAACACATCGGGCGGCACCATGCTGCCATCGGGCTTGCGCCAGCGCACCAGCGCCTCAACCGAAGCCAGCCGACCTTTGGAAATGTCGAATATCGGCTGGTAGACCAGGCACAAGCCGTTGGCATCCAGCGCATGGTGCAGCTCGGTTTCCAGCGCCAGGCGTTGGGCGATGGACGACTGCTGCTGGGCCAGCGCATGCGTGTTGCTGACGGAAGAGAAGTGACAACCGTTGCGCCCGTTGTTCTTGATACGGTACATGGCCGCATCGGCGCTTTGCAGCAGCGCCGGGCAGGTTTCACCACACTGCGGGAAGGTGCTGACGCCCACGCTGGCCGACACGGTGAGTTCAATGCCTTCGTAGACAAACGGCGCGCGCGCGGCCTGCAGGATGTGCTCCAGCAAGTCGGCCGCCCCTGGGAGCGCATGTGCGGGTATCAGCAGTGCGAATTCATCGCCACCCAGCCGGCTCACCTTGCTGCCGTCCGGAGCCAGCGCACGCAGACGTTGCGCAAACTCGCGCAGCACCTGGTTGCCGGCCTCGTGGCCAAAGGCATCATTGATGGGCTTGAACCGGTCCAGGTCGATAAAGGCCAACCCAAAGGCGCCGTTGTCCTTGCTTGCATCGGCACAGGCCTGACTCACCAGCTCGTGGAAATGGTTGCGGTTGGCCAGCCCGGTCAGCGTGTCAACCTGGGCCAGGTACAAAACGGTGGCCTGGTGCTCAATGCGCTGTGCCATCTGGGCGATGAAAGCACCGATGCTGGCCGACACCTTGGGCAACTGGGCCTCGGGTTGGCGGGACAGGCAACTGTAAAACTCGAGCACGCCGGGGCTGTGTGTATGGCCATCGGCCGACACGTACGTCACCGGGAACACGTAGCCCGACCACAGCTTGCATTCGCGGTCATTGGTGCGCTGCGAGAAGCGCAGGTCATTGACCATGTCCTCCACCCAATCCGGCTTGCCGCTGTGCCACACCGCACCCACCAGACCTTCACCGGGGGCCAACGACAGGCGGGCACTCTCGGCCCCGAACGAGGCCAGGTCCAGCTCAGGCTGGTGCCAGAAGTATTTGCAGGTCAGGCGCGGCGAAGGGTCTGCTGCCGGCTCGGCCGCCCAGTAGGCACCCCAATCCCAGCCCAGGTTTTTGCAGATCAGCTGGATCACATTGGTGATGGCATCGCCTAGCGGGTGCGTGCCGACCAGAAACTCGGTCAACTCAAAGCCCAGGCGCTCCCGCATGGCGGCATGCTTGAGTGGCGTCACATCGGCCAAAATGCCGCTGACCAGGCCAGGGTTGGCGGGGTCTTGTGGCAAGTGCGTCATACGCAGCCAGCGCATGCCCTCCACCGGGCTAATGACGCGGAAATCATTGCGCTCTGAGCGCTGTTCCGCGGGGTGCAACTGGGCAATCAGGTCCAGCATGTCGTCGGACACCACGTGGATGAAGCAGCTGTCCAAACCGGTATGGTGCAGCGACTCCACCTGCAGGTAGCGCGCAGCCAACGCGGACAACACGATATGCGACGACGCAGGGTCAAACCACCACCGGCCAAAACCCGCCGCCTCTTCCAGCGCGCTGGGTGAGGCGCCTTGGGTGAGAGCCTGCGACAGCGCGTACGACAGTGCGGTCCCGCCGGGGACTCGGGCTGTCGGCGGATTCCCGATGCGCATTGCCCCGAGGATGGTCTGCGTGAAATCGTTCAGGTTGGCCATGCCCACATCGGCAGCACGTTCCATGCCACAGAAGGCCACGCTATTGAGCCAAAGGCTGCACCACCCTGCCCTTTGTTGGCTTCTTTGGCCTATTTTGGTGCAGCGCGCGCCACGGTGGTGCCTTCAGCCGTGCAGCGGGGACTACCGCGCGCCCAAGCGAAGACCCCTAGATGCTACACAATTCATAGCTGGTTACGCTTACTGCACGAGGGCTACAGCCCGATTCACATCTCGGTCAAGACAGCCAGCGCGCGTTCTGGATCACCTCGGAGAAGAAGGCCCGCAGCGTGGAGGTGCTCATCTTGTAGGGGTCGAATTCTGCCGTGCTGGAGTATTTGAGGAACAGCTGACGGTTTTCCTGCGTTGCGGCAATCAGACCCATGGCCCAGCTGCCAAACTGCCGCACCGGGATCTCTGCGAGGTCCAGCACGGCCGGCTCCTTATGCCGGGGATCCTTCAGGATGCGGTGGTACAGCGCGTTGACGGCTTGGCGATCGCCTTCAAGCTGCTGCAGAAAAATGCCGTTGGCCAGGCACAAGGTTCCGGTAACGCCAGCGTTCTGGTTGTTGCGGGCGGAGCTTTGCAGGATGTCTTTGACGTCCCCCGGCCCCAAGATGGTTGCTGTCTTGCTGGCATAGGTGAGTTGTACGAGCATGGCTATGGAGTTCGTGTGTGAAAACTGGCGCTAGCCAGCATGGTTTTGCCGTTGGGCCGTGGACGATACCAAAAACGTCGGCAATGCCTTTGTACCAGCATTATTCACTGGGCAATTTCCGATCACTGCACCGCGTCTGGCATAAGACGCCAAAATCTGGCATGTCTTCACGTCGCAACAAAACCGAAACTAGCCAACCCTGGTACGCGCCTCCGCACAGCGCCGCGGACATCTCACGCATCATTGAAATGGCCTGGGAAGACCGCACCGCGTTTGAAGCAATTGCGGTCCAGTTCGGGCTGGACGAACCTGCTGTGGTGGCATTGATGCGGCTGCATATGAAACCCTCGTCCTTTCGGATGTGGCGTAAACGGATGGCAGGCCGGGTAACCAAACACGCAGCGCTGCGCGGTGCAGCGTTTTTGCGCCACTGCGCTACCCATACCCGGCAGTAGCAAGCGTGACCGACGTGCAATGTGCTCTGGTCTGGTTCAAGCGGGACCTGCGCATCCACGACCATGCGGCGCTGGTGGCCGCGCAATCGCACCCGCGTGCACTCGCGGTGTTTGTCGTCGAACCCGAGTGGCTGCAAAGCCCCGAGTGCGACGCCAGCCACGTGGACTTTGCGCTGCGCTGCCTGGCCGAGTTGCGCGCCGCGCTGGCCCAGCGGGGCATGCCACTGCTGGTGCGTGTGGGCTCCTGCGTAGCGGTGCTGGCGCAATTACACGCGGAAGTGGATTTCACGCATTTGCTGAGCCACGAGGAAACAGGTCCTGGATGGTCTTACACGCGCGATCTGCAGGTGGCCGAATGGTGCCAATCGCAGCGCGTGCAATGGCAGGAATTTACACAGACCGGAGTGGTGCGCCGCCTGGGCGACCGCGCGGGTTGGGCGCGGCGCTGGCAAGCGCGTATGGATGCGCCGCTGCAGCGCCTGGGCAACAACAGGTTTACTGCCGCGGCACCGCTGGACCAACCCGATCTTCCGACATTGTCAGACTTGGGGCTTGCGCAGCACGGCAAGCAGCTGCAGGCCGCAGGAGAAAAAGCTGCGCGCAGCACGCTGAAAAGCTTCTTGCAAGTACGCGGCTATGACTACCGCAAGGCGCTGTCCAGCCCCCTGACCGCCGAGGATGGCTGCAGCCGCCTGAGCCCGCACCTGGCATTCGGCACCGTATCCATGCGCACCGTGCACCAAGCCACTGAGGTGGCGATTGGCCACACGCCCGACCGCGATTTGGCCTACGCGCTGCGCGGCTTTGCGGGACGCTTGCGCTGGCACTGCCACTTCATGCAAAAGCTGGAAGACGAACCGGGCATAGAGTTCCACAACTTTGCCCGCGTCTGTGACGGGCTGCGTGAGAGCGAATTCAACGACGAACACTTTGCCGCGTGGTGCGAAGGCCGCACCGGCTACCCGATGGTGGACGCCTGTATGCGCTCGCTGGTGGCAACCGGTTGGCTCAACTTCCGCATGCGGGCCATGCTGGTCAGCTTTGCCAGCTACCACCTGTGGCTGCACTGGCGACTGCCAGGCTTGTTTCTGGCACGCCAGTTTCTGGACTATGAGCCCGGCATCCACTGGAGCCAGATGCAGATGCAAAGTGGCACCACCGGTATCAACACACTGCGCATTTACTCCCCGACCAAGCAGGCGCAAGACCAGGACCCGCAAGGCCTGTTCATACGCCGGTGGGTGCCCGAGTTGTCCAAGGTGCCACTGCCGTATCTGCCCGAGCCGTGGAAGATGGACGCCAGCGTGCAGCACCTGGCAGGGTGCCAGATCGGCGTGGACTACCCTGCCCCTGTCGTCGACGACAAGCTGGCCATGAAGGCAGCCAAGGACCGCATGTATGGCCTGCGCACCACCGAGGCGGCACGCGCAGAGGCCACTACGGTGCAGGCCAAACATGGCTCGCGCAAAAGTGGTTTGCCCCAGACTGGGCAGCCGCGCAAGACCGCATCTTCGACAGCATCCAGACGTCTTGAGAAGCGGACGCTCAAGGACCCCACCCCACCACCCCCGCAGGGCGATCTTTTCGCATAACCCGTCGCACTCAAAGCATGAAAAACGACTTCAAAGGCAACAAGCAATCCTTACCCAGCAAGCTGTGCGCCGTGTGTGGCCGCACGATGACCTGGCGCAAGGCCTGGGCCAAGAACTGGGATGCCGTGCTGTATTGCTCGGACGCCTGCCGCGCACAAAAGACTGCAAAGAAAGCCGCATGACCCAAGCCAACGCTACCAGCCGACCCATCCAAACACCGCTACCCATCAAGACCCGGAATCTGGTCATTGTGCTGGGCGACCAGCTGGATGCCGAGTCATCTGCCTTGCAGGATTTCGATGCCACGCAAGACGTGGTGTGGATGGCCGAAGTGGCGGAAGAATCCACGCACGTATGGTCAGCCAAGCAGCGCATTGCGGTGTTCCTGAGCGCGATGCGCCACTTTGCAGACGAACTACGGACGCGGGGCCTGCCACTGGTCTACACGCGGTTGAGCGATGCAAACAACCAGGGCGCGCTGGCCCTGCAACTGACACGGGCCGTCGCGCAAGTCAAACCCACTGGGTTGGTGTTAACCGCGCCCGGCGACTGGCGCGTGCTGCAAGCACTGCGAGACGTGGCTGTAAAACACCAGTTGCCGCTGGACCTGCGCGACGACACCCATTTCTTCAGCACCGTGCGCGAGTTTGCTGCGCATGCCAAGGGCCGCAAACAGCTCCGACTCGAATACTGGTACCGCGAACTGCGTCAGAAACACGGCATCCTGATGGACGGAAAAGACCCTGTGGGTGGGCAGTGGAACTTTGACGCCGACAACCGCGAATCCTTTGGCAAGGCCGGTCCGCAAGATGTGCCCCCGCCCACCCGCTTTGCACCCGACGCCATCACGCAAGAAGTCATCACACTGGTCAACACGCGTTTCACCGATCACCCCGGTACCCTGCACACCTTTGGCTGGCCGGTCACGCGTGCACACGCACTGCTGGCGCTGCACGCATTCATAGACCAGCGCCTGCCGCTGTTCGGCCAATATGAAGATGCCATGTGGTCGGGCGAGGCCTGGCTCTACCACTCGCACCTGAGCTGCGCGCTCAACCTCAAACTGCTACAAGCCCGTGAGGTGGTGCAAGCCGCTGAGGATGCGTACCGCGCGGGCGCCGCACCGCTACCGGCGGTCGAGGGTTTCATCCGCCAAATCCTCGGCTGGCGCGAATATGTGCGCGGCATCTACTGGACGCAGATGCCAGGCTACCTGGAGCGCAATGCGCTGGACGCACAAGCCGAGCTACCCGCCTGGTACTGGACGGGCCAGACCGACATGGCCTGCCTGAAAGATGCAATCACCCAAACCCTGGAGCATGGCTACGCCCACCACATCCAGCGCCTGATGGTGACCGGCCTGTACGCGCTGCTGCTGGGTGTAAAGCCGCAGGCGGTGCATGCCTGGTACCTGAGCGTGTATGTGGACGCGGTGGAATGGGTGGAGCTGCCCAACACGCTGGGCATGTCCCAGTTTGGTGACGGGGGGCTGATGGCCAGCAAGCCCTACGTGGCCAGTGGCAAATACATACAGCGCATGAGCAACCATTGCAAAGGCTGCAAGTTCGATCCGGCGCAGTCCGCGGGACCAGAGGCCTGCCCCTACACCACGCTGTACTGGGATTTTTTGAACCGCCACGAAGTTCTGCTGAAGAAAAATCCGCGCATGGCGATGCAGCTGAAAAACCTGGCGCGGCTGGACGGCCCTGCGCGCGATGCCATCTCTACCCAAGCCAAGGCACACCGCGATGCACAGCTTTGAGCCTACCCTGCAAGCCGCCCATGCCCGCTTGGCCGCCGTGCAACCCGCCGCCTACGCACGCAACCGCAATGCGCTGGACGGCGCAGTCACCCGCCTGTCGCCTTACCTGACGCACGGTTTGCTGAGCCTGCGAGAGGTATATGAGGCCGTGCACGCACGCCATCCTTTGGACACGCAACACAAGTTCGTCTTCGAGCTGGGATGGCGCGCGTACTACCGCCACGTGTGGGCGCACTTGGGTGATGGCATTCACCAATCCATCCACGCCGGGCTGCTGCCGGACGACGCCTACCAACCGCATATGCCCGCCGATGTGCTCGAAGCCCGCACCGGCATTGCCGCCATCGACCTCGCCGTGCGCGCGCTGTACGCGACGGGCTATGTGCACAACCACGCCCGCATGTGGCTGGCCAGCTACCTGGTGCACCTGCGCAAGGTGCACTGGCATGCCGGCGCACAGTGGATGCTGGGCCATTTGCTGGACGGCGATGTGGCCAGCAACCACCTGAGCTGGCAGTGGGTGGCGGGCACCAGCAGCACCAAGCCCTATTTGTTTAACGCCGACAACGTGGCCAAGTACGCGCCCGCGCAGTGGCACAGCCCGGGCACGGTGATCGATACCAGCTACGAGGAGATGGACCGTATCGCGCGCAGTACCGCACCCATCCGCCAGCGCAACGCTGGCGCATCGGCTGGCGTGACAGCTGGCATTCCACAGCCTGAACTGCATGCATCGCCACCGGGTAATGCGTGGTCCGCGCCCGACAGTGAATTGGTGAGCGGGCGAGATGTGTGGCTTGCGCACCCCTGGTCAATGGGCGCAGCTCCGCAAACGTTCCATACGGGCGGCGTGGTAGTGGGAGCAGGGTTTGCCGACGCACACGCGCCAACACCCTGGAGCGCGCAGCGCTGGCGTTTCGCCACCCAAGGTCTGCAGACGCAAACTCCGCACCTTTGGTGGGGCAGCACGGCGCAAATCGCCGAGGCTCTGCGTGCAGCCCGCTCGGTCACCTGGCAGCCGGATCCGCACGTCGCCACCGCGCTCAATGGCGTGCAAACGCAAGCACCCAGGCCGCTGTTTGAAGCGGTGAAAAGCTACTGCCCCAGCTTCGCGCAATGGTGGCGGCGCACCCGTATTGCAGACTGAACGCCGCCTACCAGGGGACCGTGTTGCCCTGGTAGTCCACGAAATGCGCGCCCGTGCGGCTTGGCAGACCCCGCATGGCCGCCAGCATGCCGGCAACGGACTCTGCGGGTTCCAGTAATTTGGCGACACCAGCCGAGAATGGCTGTGACAGTTTGGAGCGCACTGTGCCGGGCTGCAATGCAACCACGCGCAGCGCGGGCTGCTTGCGTTGCAACTCGATGGCCGCCGTCTGCAAAAACATGTTCAGCGCGGCCTTGGATGCACGGTAACCGTACCAGCCACCCTTGTGGTTGTCGGCAATGCTGCCCACGCGGGCCGACAGCTTGGCGTAGATGCTGGGCCCCGGGGCCAACAGCGGTCCAAAGTGCCGCAACACCATCAACGGGCCAATGGCATTGATCTGAAAAGCCTTGGCAAGAACGTCTGGTTGTACCGCTGCCAGCGACTTTTCCGGACCCACCCCATCAATCGTCAGCGCGCCGGTCGTGTCGATGATGAGACAGTAGGGGCCAAAAACAGCACTGACCGCAGCCTGTGCCGCCACACTGGCCGGCTCCAACAGATCAAACCCACTGCTGTGCGTACGCGATACGCTCTGTACATGCACGCAGTGCGGATCATCTTGCAACGCGTGAACAAAGGCTTGCCCGATGGCACCGCTCGCGCCTACCACCAGGGCTCGGTATTCACTGTCAAAGAGGCTCGTCATGTGGGCGCTGCATTAAGAGGCTTGGTAGCCCATCAGGCCTTCTTCACCCATGCGCTGCACCACCCCTTGGCCGCCACCTGCTTGCCGGCAAACAAGGGGCAGCCACCTGCCGCCGCGCCAGCGGTGCCCTGAAACAGCGTGCAGTTGGAGCAGGCCTGCCCGGCCGCGTATTTGGATTGTTTGGCTTTGTCTACCTTGGTGGCATCCGCCTTGTAGCCAAGCGCGGTGGCCTGTGCGTCACTCTCTGCCACCATGGCCTGCGCTTTTGCACGCGACGCAAGGCCAATCGCCGTGCACCCCACGATGCTTTGCAACACGAATATGCGGCGGTTGGTTGTGTTTGGTATGGCTTGGGTTTGGGTCTTCATGGCTTGCTCCTGGTTTGTGTTGGCTGTTGCCGCCGCTGTGCGGCTCACGCCGGCTCCGCGTGCCGGTTGATGATTCTTTGGGGCTGTATGGCCCCGTCGTAAATGATGGGGCCCTTGTAGGCAAATGCGACTTCGTGCGTAGAGACTTCGTCCAGCGTGTGCCGCTCGAAGCGTAGGTTAGCCAGCGCCAACCGGTTGTCCCGTATTTCCCGTTTGAGATGGTTCAGCACCCGCGTCAATTGGCTCGCATCTTCCACATGCACGGTCCACTGCCATGCCTGGCCCGGTGGGATCTTTCTGGCCTTGCCGGTTTTGTTGAGTAGCATGTAACTGATCTTCATGCGTCAAATTTAACCAAATTACCGGAACATATCTACTCAATACTGAAAATATAGCGATTAAACTATTCAAAACCTACTCAAACAGCCACCTATGTCCAACACCAAGAACACCAACACGCGCCCGGCCGCGGGCCACCGCATCGGGGCCGTGTCGGCGCTCAGTGCCGTGCCGGTACCCACGCTGCGCGTTTGGGAGATTCGCTACGGCGCCTTCAGCCCGCGCATGACCGAGGGGGGCCAGAGGCTTTACAGCGATGACGACGTGCTGCGTGCCACCTTGTTGAGGCGCCTCACGGAGCAGGGGCATACCATCAGCAACATTGCCAACC
This sequence comes from Rhodoferax sp. ZS1R8, assembly GCF_056521325.1. NCBI lineage: Bacteria > Pseudomonadati > Pseudomonadota > Betaproteobacteria > Burkholderiales > Comamonadaceae > Rhodoferax > Rhodoferax sp. ZS1R8. Next base: position 389,962 of record NZ_JBWMBA010000003.1, read on the forward strand.
ACGGTGCGAGCCAACTCAATGCCTTGCTGCAGCAGCAAAGCACGTCCCGCCGGCGCGATGTTGCCAAACATGCAGAAGCCCACACGGTCAGCGCTGCAGTGGTGGGGCTTACTTTGGCGGCACGGCTCGCTACGGATAAGTTCAAGCGAATCTTTTCTGCCAATGCCGTCCAGGTCACGGACATCTTCCAAGACCTGGACGCTGCGCTGGCCGCACCACCCACAGCGCAGCCACAGTTCCTGCTGGTGCATGTGAATTCGCTGCATGTATTGGTTCAGGTGGATCTGCACCGTTTGATCGACCAGTGCAACATTACCCAGACGATCGTCCTCTACCGCTTCGGCCAGGAGCACGTGGTCGAATCCATGAAGCGCGCGGGCATGGTGGTGCGCCGCGAGCCGGTGTCGGACTATGAACTGGCCGACCTGATGAGCGCATCGCTGCTGGTGGATGCGCCCCGGGCCATGGGGCAGGAAAGCTTTGGTGCCATCATTCCCCCGCGCAAATACGACGACGCAACCCTGGCACGCATGGCCGGTATTTCTACCAGCGTGCTGTGCGAGTGCCCGCGGCATGTGGCAGAAATCATTGCGCAACTGGTCAGCTTTGAGCAATACAGCCAAGAGTGCCTCAACAAAAGTTCTGAAGATGCGCACCTGCATGCGTACCTGCATTCGGTTTCCGGATCGGCCCGCGCACTGTTTGAGCATGCCTTGGAAAAGGTGGCCCAGCACGAGGGCATCGATCTGTTGCAGCATGGTTGATCCGCATATACCCCTGCGGCGAATCAGAATATGATGTTTCGCATACCTACAAACGGATCGCGCGCGCATGAAGAGTTTGGTAACCAACGCAGAGTTAGCTTTACTCGAGGCGGCGTTGGCCAATGCAAAAGCCCCCGATCAGCTGGAGCCCCTTGTGGCGCTGGCGTGGCATTTGCGCCAGCGGAACACCGCACGGGCTGTTGCGCTGGTGGAGCAAGCGCGATCCCCGGGTGAAAGCGCGCGACTCACCGAGTTTGATCGCAGGAAGCTCGATGGAAGGCTTTTGCTGATAGAGGGCGAAGCCAAATGGTTGTTTGCACAATTTGATAGTGCGCAACAGATGGCGAACGATGCGTTAACGGTCTTTGAAGACATCGATGACGCGACAGGATGTGCCGATGCACACTGGTTGCTGGCTTCACTGATGATCGATCTGGGTCAACTCGATCAGCGTGATGCCGAGCTGCAACGCTCGGGCGATCAAGCCCGTCGGGCTGGAGATCCGCTGCGTGCCGGGTTGGCCGATGCAGCCAGCGCACGCTGGGCTGTATTCAGAGGCGTGCCCGCAGCCCGCGAGCGATGGGGAGAGCACTTCTCTACCGATACCAGCCAATACCACCCAGGATTGCTGGCGTGGATTTACGATTTTTGGGGAAATGTGGCGGCTCAGACTGGTGACTTTGCCAAGTCACTGTCATACCGGTTGCCGATGTACGACTTGCTCAATGACACGGGACAAACACACCGCGCTATTTTTGGTGCATCCAACATCGGTGGCGCGTTCACCAATTTGAACGACACACAGACCGCACTCGAATGGATGGAACGTGGCCTTGTGCTTGCGCGCGCAACCGGTTGGCCCGTGTGTATAGGCAGCAGCATGGGACAAGCCGCTGATGTGTTGCGCCAGGTGGGCCGTCTTGACAATGCGCACCAAATGCTGCTGGAAGCCATAGAGTACGGCCGCGTCAACCAGGGCTCACGCAGCTATGCCATTACATTGGAAGCGCTAGGCTTTGTGCTGCTGGACCAATGCAGCTTTGATGACGCACTGCGCACCTTTACCCAACTTGAGCAAACCGCCGCAGCGCTCAACCACCTGGATCTGCGCCGGACTGCGCTGCGTGGTGTGGCGGCCGCGTCACTTGGCTTGGGCCGCCATGCAGACGCGTTGGCTTTCGCCTTGCACGCGTTGGAATTGTCAGAGTCCCACGACGATACCTACAACCAAATCGAAGCACTGGTCGTTATCGCGCAAATTCTTGCCAAGCAGCGTGACGACAAGAAGGGCCAGCCCAGTGCCAGCGAACATGACGCACTGGACTATTTGCACAAGGCAATGGCGGTGGCTGCCACGGTCGATGGCTACATCATTCCTGGGAGTCTGCTAGACGCTGTGGCCCGCGAGTACGGACACATGGGCGACTGGCAACGTGCCTACGAGATGTCATTGAAGGCGATAGACGCCAGAGCCAACACAAACAGCAGGGAGGCCGTCAACCGCGCCATCGCCATGCAAATTCGGCACGAGACCGAGCGTGCCCGCGCCGAGGGCGAACACCACCGCGAACTGGCCGCATCGGAAGCAGCCCGTGCGCAGACCTTGCAGAACACCAACGACACGCTGGAACGGCTTGGTCTGATCGGTCAGGAAATTACGGCCCACCTGGATACCGACGCGATCTTCCATACCCTGAACCGACACGTCAACGGCTTGCTGGACGCCACCCACTTCTCGATATATCTTTGGGATAGGGACGGCACGGGCTTGGACTGCGCTTTTGGCATGGAAGACGGCAAACCGATGCCACCGGTTCACATCCCGGCGGACAACGCAACATCGCGCATTGCGCGCTGCGTGCGCGAACGCCGCGAGATCGTGCACGGCCGCGACAAGCCTCTGCCAGATGACCCCAATCTCATCCCGGGCACACTGCCGTCGCTGAGCTCCTTGTTTGCGCCCCTGATGATTGGTGGCCGGGTGCTGGGAGCGATGACGATCCAGTCGCCCCATGCGCGTGCCTACGCAGAACGCGAACGCCTGGTTTTTCGCACGTTATGTGCCTACGGTGCCATTGGGCTGGAAAATGCCTTTGCGTATCGCCAACTGAATGCGACAGTGGCGGCATTGGGTGACGCACAGCAACAACTGCGAGACAAAAATGCCTTGCTGGAGGAGGCCTACCGAGAGCACGAGCGGGCGAGCCTGGCCGATCCATTAACCGGGTTGAACAACCGCCGCTACCTGCTCAAGCATGCGGAGGCCGACGTCGCCATGACACTGCGGCGCTACCGCAAGCACTTAAAGTCGGGAGCAATCACCGCTCCATCCAATACCGATCTGGTATTTTTCATGGTGGACATTGATCACTTCAAGGCAATCAACGACCAGTGGGGTCACGCTGCGGGCGATATGGTCCTGGTGCAGATGCGGGACCGCCTTAAAACAGTGGCCCGCGAGAGCGACTACATCATCCGCTGGGGCGGCGAAGAGTTCCTCATCGTTGCGCGCGATACCAACCGCACAGAGGCACCGCTGGTGGCCGAACGGCTACGGCAGGCGGTCAACCAACAAGCCTTTGATGTCGGCTTGGCGCAGCCCATTCACAAGACGTGTTCAGTAGGTTTTGCCTGCTTTCCATTTCTCCCCCATCACCCGGGCAAACTGGTGTGGTCACAGGTGCTGGAATTGGCGGACCAGGCGCTGTACATGGCCAAGCGAGGTGGCCGCGATGCTTGGATCGGGTTCTACGGCACGGACACCAGTGACCCCGACCACCTGTTTCAGCGCATCAGCCTGGATGCCAACGCTGTGCGTGCGACCGGTGAACTGCGTATCGTCCAGAGCGACCAGCGTGGCACAGTGCACGCGTGATTGCTATAAATATAGTAGCTGCTTACGCTCGTCCCACGAGGGCTACAGCCAAAAATGGCTTAAGCCTAGCCCTCAAACTGCGGATGCAGCTGGCGTATGCGCGTCATCGCCATGCCGGCCGCCGCGGTGCGGGTTTCCACCCCCATTTTGACGAAGATACGCTCCAGGTGCTTCTTCACCGTCATCGGGCTGCTGCCCAAAATATCGCCGATGTCTTTGTTGGTTTTGCCCTTGACCACCCAGTACAGCACCTCGGCCTCTTTGGCGGTCAGCTTGAAGCACAGGCTCATGGCCTCGATAACGGCGGTGTCGGACACCTCGCGCATGACGATCAGCCAGTCACCATCTTCGGCGCTGCCATCGCTGTCGCCAATCTGCTGGTGCAGACGGAACGTCAGGCGCCTGGCACCTTGCTCGATGGCGAAGCGCGGCGGCTCTGCGCCCGGTGCCTGGGGTTGTGCGAGCAGGGCCAGGCAACTGCGCAGCCAGCCCAAGACCGGCTTGGGTGTCAGCGGGGCCTGCGTGCCGCAGTAGCGCTCCAGCAGTTCACGGGCCAGCGGCGTCTGCCACATCAGCGCACCGTCGCTGGCGCGCACGGTGATGGTGGCGTATCCAAAGGCATCCAGCGCATTGCGGGTCTGGCGCCGTTCACGTGCGCCCTTCAGATGCACCTGCATGCGGGCCAACACTTCTTTGGGTTTGATGGGTTTGGTGACGTAGTCCACGCCGCCTGACTCCAGCGCGGCGATCAGGTATTCGGTCTCGGTCAGGCCGGTCATGAAGACGATGGGAATATGCGCGGTGGCCGCCAAGGCTTTCAGGCGGCGTGCCACTTCAAAGCCATCCATGCCGGGCATCATCGCGTCCAGCAAAATGATGTCGGGCAGGGCTTGCGTGGCGCGTTGCAATGCGGCCTCGCCCGACGTGGCGACCAGCACCGTGTAGCCGGATTCGTCCAGCGCGTCGTGCAGCACGGACAGGTTGTCGGGCACGTCGTCCACGATCAGCACCACATCGCTGTTGGCTCGGTCCAGCGTGCCGTGCAGGGCTGCAGGGGTGTCAGCTTGCGATGGCACGGCGAAGGATTCAAAGGGCATGGTTTTCTCTATCCAGGTCTTGTTGCAACTGGGCCAGCATGGCTTCAAACTGGAACTGCCGCGCCATCGCACCCATGGCATTTGCAAAGCCGGCGCAGGCCGGGTGCTCGGCAACGATGCTCGCCAGCTTGTTCGTGATGCCGCGGTAGAAGCCCAGGCGCACCAGCTCTTGCAGGGCCAGCAAATCGGTGCGCGGCGGGGGCACGACTGCGGTGTCTTCTGTGGCGGGGATCGGCGCGGCGGATGCGTCCTGCACCACGGCCGCCGTCTCTTGCCATGTCAGCGCCAGCTTGCGCTCCAGCCAGTCCAGCAGCTCCGAGTGGCGCACGGGCTTGACGATGAAGTCGTCCGGCTCTATACCCAGCACATTGTCGGCACCACGGTCAAATGCATTGGCCGATACGATGGCCACGTGCGGCTGGCGGTCGCCCAGGGCGCGGATGCGGCGTAGCGTCTCCCAGCCGTCGATGCCCGGCATGGCCAGGTCCATGAACACTACGTCGGGGTCGTAGCCCGCGGCCAGCAGGTCCATGCAATCGTGCCCGCTGGCGGCCACGCGCAGCACAAAGCCCAGAGGCTCCAGCAGGCTGACCAGCAGGTCGCGGTCGGCCTCTTCGTTGTCCACCACCAGAATCTTGCGGCGCACACCGGCATAGCCCTTGCGCGGCTGGCGCACCGCCTGCGTCAGGCGCTCCAGGCTGTGCCCGGCCTTCAAATGCAGTTCAGGCAGGAACAAACGCACCTTGAAGACGGAGCCCACGCCCAGCTGGCTGCTGGCTGTCAGCTCACCGCCCATTAGATCGGTCAGCATCTTGGCAATCGTCAGGCCCAGGCCAGAACCTGTGGCACCCACGGCCACGCTGGTGGCGCGGGCAAAGGGGTCGAAGATGTATTCCAACTCCTGCGGCTGCATGCCGGGGCCGGTGTCGTGCACCTCCACCTGCGCCATCTCGCGCGCATAGCGCAGCCGAAACGTCACACTGCCCTGCTGCGTGAACTTGATCGCATTGCCCAGCAGGTTGATGATGATCTGGCGCACGCGCTTTTCGTCGGCCTTGACCCACTCGGGTATGGCACCCTGCACCTCAAAACGAAAGGCCAGTCCGCGCGCCGCGGCCTGGAGCTCAAACAGGCTGGCGATCTCGTGCATACCGTTGGCAAACTGCATGGGCTTGGCATTGAGAGTCAGCTTGCCGGCTTCGATTTGCGCCATGTCCAACGTGCCCTCGATCAGCGACAGCAAATGTTCACCACCGCGCTTGATGACGCTGACGGCCTGCATGCGGTGCGGCGGTATCGAGGTGTCTTCACCCATCAACTGCGCATAGCCTAGGATGCTGTTCAGCGGCGTGCGCAGCTCGTGGCTGATGGCGCTGATGTAACGGCTCTTGGCCTGGTTGGCCTGCTGGGCCTGTTGTTTGGCCCGTTCGGCCAGCGCGGTGGCGGCCTGCAGGGCCTCGTCGGTTTGGCGGTGGGATTCAATTTCCTGCATCAGCAGGTGGGTTTGGCGATTGGATTCTTCCTGCGCTACCTGGCGGCTCTTGTGCGCCAGCACCAGCCACCAGGCCACGATGCCGCCCAGCAGCAGCAGCGCCATATAGGCCTTGAAGAAGCCTGACCGCAGCGCTTCCTGGAGTGCGGGCTGTCCACCAGTGGCCTCGGCCATGCCCGACAACTCCTGGCGGTAGAACATGCCAAACACTGTTGCCAGCAGGGGCACGATGATCAGCATCAGCAATAGGAAGTGGCCGACGCCGGTGTCCAGAAAAGGCCAGGTACGTTTGGGCAGCAGCCAGCGCAACGCCGCCGACCATTGGGCGGACAGGCTGGCGTGGGGTTTGCACAGGTCGCCACAGCGCGCGTCCAGCGTGCAGCACAAAGAGCAGATGGCGCCGCGGTAGGCGGGGCAATGGGCCATGTCCGGGGCTTCGTATTCCCTTTCGCAGATTACGCAGCGCTGGACGTGTGGCGCTTCATGTTGCGCTGGAGCCTGGGCGGCAATGCGTTTTGCTCCGTGTCCCCCGACCGCTGCGCGGTCTCCTCCTCTACCTGCGCAAAACGCATTGCCACCCAGGCTCCCGGGGCTTGTTCTGGCGATGTAATACCGGCCCTTTGTGGCCCAAGCTAGCAACGGCGCCGCAATGAAGGCCGTGACCAGCGCCACCACTGCCGAAAACGCTTTGGCATCGGCCCCAAACAAGCCCAGGTATGCCATCACCGACAACGCCGATGCAAGTGCCATCGACCCTACCCCGACCGGGTTGATGTCGTACAAATGCGCCCGCTTGAACTCGATGCCCTTGGGACTCAAGCCCAGCGGCTTGTTGATGACCAGGTCCGCCACCACGGTCATGATCCATGCGATGGCGATGTTGGAGTAGAGCCCCAGCACATCACCCAGCGCACGGAACACATTCATCTCCATCAGCATGAAGGCGATCAGCGTGTTGAACACCACCCACACCACACGCCCCGGGTGGCTGTGCGTCAGGCGCGAGAAAAAATTGCTCCAGGCCAGCGAACCCGCATAAGCATTGGTGACATTGATCTTGAGCTGCGACACGACGACAAACACCGCCGTGGCCGCCACCGCCCATTGCAGCGACGTGAACACATGCTCGTATGCCGCCAGGTACATTTGGTTGGGGTCTACCGCGCGGTCAGTGGGCACACTGTGGCTGATGGCCAGGTAGGCCAGGCAAGCGCCGCCCAGCATCTTGGCCACACCCAACACCACCCAGCCAGGCCCCCCCAGCATCACGCACAGCCACCAGCGTTTGCGGTTCTGCGCGGTCTGTGCGGGCATGAAACGCAGGTAGTCGGCCTGCTCACCCATTTGTGTGATCAACGCAATGCCAACGGTCAGCGCGGCACCAAACAAGTGCAGATTGAATACACCGCCGACGCCAAAGTCACCGCCATAGTGCGTGATGCCCTGAAATGCAGCAGGGTTGCGCACCAGCACGAAGCCAAATGGCACGATCAGCATCAGCAGCCACAGTGGTTGGGTCCAGACCTGGAGCCGGCTGATGGCGGACACCCCGTGCGTGACCAGCGGAATGACGACCAGCGCGCAGATCAGGTAGCCCCAGCTGGGCGGGATGTCCAGCGCCAGCTCCAGCGCATAGGCCATGATGGCGGCCTCCAACGCAAAGAAGATGAAGGTGAAGGTGGCGTAGATCAGCGAGGTGATGGTGGAGCCGATGTAGCCAAACCCGGCGCCACGGGTCAGCAAATCCATGTCCACGCCATAGCGCGAGGCGTAGACGCTGATAGGTAGACCAGCCAGAAAGATCACCAGCCCGGTCACCAGAATCGCCCAGAAGGCGTTGACAAAACCATATTGCACCAAGAGCGTGGCGCCGACTGCTTCCAGCACCAGGAAGGACGCCGCGCCGAAGGCGGTGTTGGCCACCCGCCATTCGGACCATTTGCGGAAGCGCTGCGGGGTGAAACGCAGCGCGTAGTCTTCCATGGTTTCGCTGGCCACCCAGTTGTTGTAGTCGCGGCGGATCTTGACGACCCGCTGCAGGGGGGCGGCGGGTGCGGGGTGAAGATCTGGTACGGCTTGCACGCAGGCATGGTGCAGATTCCATGCCATAGCGGCTTTTTGCTTTTGTATCAGCCGGCTAGCGGGTTTTGCTCCGTGTCCCCCGGCCTTCGGCCTCCTCCTTTACCTGCGCAAAACCCGCTACCCGGTTGATACAACGGGATTGGTGCTTGCCACTCAGGTCCAAAACCGATGGGATATCGACCATTGCAAACAACGGTTCGAGCAGTGGACATTGGGTGGCTGTTCTGCGCAGGTAAAGGAGGAGCCCGCACAGCGGGCGGGGGACACGGAGCAAAACAGCCACCCAATGCCCACTGCGGGCGCACACCAACAGACATCCGGCATTTGGCGTACACGGCGAAGACTTGGGGCACGGATATTGCCTAATAATCCCAAAGACCTCTGCCAACCATCTGAGAGCGAGACATGGAACTCACCCCCCGCGAGAAAGACAAACTGCTGCTCTTCACCGCAGCCCTGCTGGCCGAACGGCGCAAGGCGCGTGGGCTCAGGCTCAACTACCCCGAAGCGATGGCCCTGATCAGCGCAGCCGTCATGGAAGGCGCCCGCGACGGCAAGACCGTTGCACAGCTGATGAGCGAAGGCCGCACTGTGCTGACCCGCGCCGATGTCATGGAAGGCATTGCAGAGATGATCCCGGACATCCAGGTCGAAGCCACCTTCCCCGACGGCACCAAGCTGGTCACCGTGCACCAACCCATTGTTTGAACCCCTCGTTTTCTGGAGCACCCATGCACAACCGAATTTCAAACGCTATTGTTTTGCTAGCTGCTTACGCGCTCTCCACGGGGGCTAGCGCCGCATTTGCCCATGAAGGCCACGGCCTGACGGGGGCCCATGGGCATGCCACCGATGCGTGGGGCTTCGTAGTCGTAGGCGCGCTGTCTGCCGCGGCCATATGGTTTGCGCGCAAAGGAAAGTGAGCTGCACATGATTCCCGGTGAAATCCTTTGCGACGACGGGCCCGAGCACGCGCTCAACACCGGCCGGCGGACCACGACGCTGGTCGTGGAGAACGCGGCCGACCGCCCTATTCAAGTGGGCTCGCACTACCACTTTGCCGAGACCAATGGCGCCCTGGGCTTTGACCGTGCGGCGGCACAGGGCATGCGCTTGAACATTGCGTCCGGCTCCGCCGTGCGTTTCGAGCCCGGCCAGCAGCGCACCGTGGAGTTGGTAGATTTTTCTGGCGACCGCATCGTCTATGGGTTCCGCGGTTTAGTGCAAGGGAAACTCTGATATGGCAACGATTGGACGCCGCGCCTACGCGGAAATCTTTGGCCCCACCGTTGGCGACCGGGTGCGGCTGGCGGACACCGGTCTGTTGATTGAGGTTGAAAGAGACTACACGCTGGCCGCTGGTGGTTATGGCGAAGAGGTCAAGTTTGGTGGTGGCAAAACCATACGCGACGGCATGGCACAGTCACAGCGCACCCGCGATGGAACGGGAACCGGCCCCCAGGCCGGGGGCGCCGTCGATTGCGTGATGACCAACGCGCTAATCATCGACCACTGGGGCATCATCAAGGCCGACATCGGTTTGAAAGGCGGACGCATCGTCGCCATCGGCAAGGCCGGCAACCCCGACACCCAACCCGGCGTGGACATCATCATCGGCCCCGGCACTGAGGTCATCAGTTGCGAAGGCAATATCGTTACCGCCGGCGGCATCGATTCGCATATCCACTTCATCTGCCCGCAGCAGATCGAAGAAGCCGCTGCCAGCGGCGTGACCACGATGCTGGGCGGCGGTACCGGCCCGGCCACCGGCACCTTTGCCACCACCTGCACGCCGGGGCCGTGGAATATCGAACGCATGCTGCAGGCTGCCGATGCCTTTCCGATGAACCTGGGTTTTCTGGGCAAAGGCAATGCGTCGCTGCCCGCTGCGCTGCATGAGCAGATCAACGCTGGCGTCATCGGCCTGAAACTGCACGAAGACTGGGGCACAACCCCCGCCGCCATCAGCAACTGCCTGGATGTGGCCGACGCCACCGACACGCAAGTGGCCATCCACTCCGATACGCTGAACGAATCCGGCTTTGTGGAGGACACGATCGCCGCTACCAAGGGACGTGGCCTGTGCGCGTTCCACACCGAGGGCGCGGGCGGCGGCCATGCGCCGGACATCTTGCGTGTCGTGGGCCAAGACAATTTTCTGCCCAGCTCCACCAATCCGACGATGCCGTACACGGTCAACACGCTGGACGAACATGTGGACATGTTGATGGTCTGCCACCACCTGGACGCCGGCATTGCCGAGGATCTGGCGTTTGCAGAGAGCCGCATCCGCAAGGAGACGATTGCTGCAGAAGACATCCTGCACGACCTGGGCGCTATCAGCATGATGAGCAGTGACAGCCAGGCCATGGGCCGCGTCGGCGAGGTCATCATCCGCACCTGGCAGACGGCGCACAAAATGAAGGCGCAGCGCGGCTGGTTAAGCCCGGATGCCGGCCGCTCTGAACCGGTGGAAGCCCTGCAGCGCAACGACAACTTCCGCGCCAAACGCTACATCGCCAAGTACACGATCAACCCGGCGATAGCCCACGGCATCAGCCACGAGGTCGGCAGTATCGAGGTTGGCAAGTGGGCCGATCTGGTGGTGTGGAAGCCCGCCTTCTTCGGCGTGAAACCAGCCTTGATTTTAAAAGGCGGTTTCATATCCATGGCCGCCATGGGTGACCCCAATGCATCGATACCGACTCCACAACCCGTGCACTACCGCCCCATGTTCGGCTCGTTTGGCGGAGCCTTGTCACGGGGTTCGCTGACCTTTGTATCGCAGGCCGGATTGAACGCCGGCATCAAGGAAAACTTTGGCCTGGCCAAGACTTTGAGCGCGGTGAAAAATATCCGCGGCGTGCGCAAGCAGCACATGGTGCACAACAGCTACTTGCCAACCATGGAGATCGATGCGCAAACCTACAGCGTGCGGGCCGATGGGCAATTGCTGACCTGCGAACCGGCGGTCAGTTTGCCGATGGCACAGCGGTATTTTTTGTTTTGATCTCGCCGGGCTGTTAGGCTGAATGGGCTTGGATATGCGTACGAATCCAGTGTGCGAAAACGGACTCTTCCGTGTCTCCTGCCGCAACACCAAGCATGGTGATCACGCAGTCGGCATCGGTTGCCACCAACTCGTAGCCATTCAGAGCCAAGAAAAGCTCCACTGCGACGAACGCAGTGCGCTTGTTGCCGTCAGAGAACGGATGGTTACGGGCAATGCCAAAGCCATAGGCTGCGGCCAAATCGGCGGCGTCGGGAGTGCCATAGTGCGCGAGCTGTTCAGCGCGCGCAATGGCGGACTCCAAGGCGTTCGCGTCACGCAACCCGGCAAGACCTCCATGCTCAGCCAACTGCTCGTCGTGAACGGCGTACAAAACTTCGCTGGCAATCCAAACCCAAGCCTTCTGAGAAGCCATCACTTGGCCAATTCATGCAAGACGGCGCGGCGTTTTTTCATGATGCGGCGCGCTTCCGTCATCTGCGCCTCGAATTCGGGGCTGTACTTGGACAAAGTGAAACTGTTCGCCGCTTCAGTCATGAATAGTGAGTCGCCCTTCTCGACTTTGAGCCGAGCCAACAATTCCTTGGGTACGATGACGCCAACCGAATTACCGATCTGCGTTAGTTTAAGTGCGGACATTGTCTGACCCCTGGAGTTATAACGTTTGTTATATTATCACCAGTCATTCCCCATTTCAAGCGCAGCATGATCCATTCATCCAAGCTAATCCCTCAAGGCCGAGGCCTCGCTCCCGTCCTCCTGAAACGCGCCTCCACAGTCGAACTCGACTGGGACGTCCGACAGAAAAGCCGCTTTGATGCAACCGACTCCGCTGGCCGGCAGATCGGCGTTTTCCTGCCACGCGGCACCGCGGTGCGTGGTGGCGATGTGCTGGTTGCGGAGGATGGTTCGTTGATCAAGGTGATTGCTGCGCCGCAGGCCGTGCTGAAGATCACGCATTGCGCAGAACACGGCTCGCCTTACGACCTGATACGCGCGGCCTACCACCTGGGCAATCGGCATGTACCGATTGAGCTCAAACCCGACCACCTGAAGATTGAGCCCGACCATGTGTTGGCCGACATGCTGCGCGCCATGCACCTGATCGTGAACGCGGTGGACGAAGCGTTTGAGCCGGAGAACGGCGCCTATGCCTCTGGCGGCCACGCGCATACCGGCCATGACCATGGACACAGCCATGCGCACCACGACGACGCGCAGGCAGGCGCACATGGTCATAAACACGACCACGATCACCCCCACGCCGAAGCCAAACCATCGGCCAGCAAAAAGCTCGCGTCCATCCCCATAGCAGCCGCCACCCCCACACCCCACGTGCATGGCCCCGGTTGCGGCCACGACCACAAGCACTGAGGCGCGCGCCACCCCATGCTTGACTCCAGCCTGATGCAGCTGATGTGGCTGGCCTCGCCGGCCTTGCCTATTGGTGGTTTTTCGTATTCCGAATGCCTGGAAGCTGCAGTGGACTCGGACCTTGCGGCCACAGAAGCCGACGCGTCCGCATGGTTGGTTGACCAATTGCACCTGAGCCTGAGACGTTCGGACCTGCCCGCCGTGGCGCAGGCCATCCCCGCCTGGCGCGCAGATGACCACGCGCGCATCGCCACATTGAATGCCTGGGTGCTGCAAACCCGTGAGAGCAGCGAGCTGCGTGCGCAAACCGAGCAGATGGGCAAGAGCCTGCTGGACTGGCTGCGCAATCACACCACGGCCACACCGGCGCAGATTGCGGTGCTGGCGGCACAGCAGCCCACCTACCCGATTGCCTTTGCATTAGCGGCCAGCGCCACGCAAGCCCCGCTGCGCGACTGCCTGCTTGCCTATGCTTTTGGCTGGGCAGAGAACATGACCCAGGCCGCGATCAAATCGGTACCACTGGGCCAGAGCGCGGGGCAACGCACACTGTCCGCGCTTGCGGCCGAGATACCCACGGCCATTGACCACGCCCTGACTGCCACCGATGAAACCCGCCAGGCGTTCGCACCCATGCTGGCATTACTCAGCAGCCAGCACGAGGTGCAGTACTCAAGGCTTTTTCGGTCCTAGCCCTCGCCAGCCGTGCGTAACCAGCTCACTTATTGATAGCAACTTCCATACACGATAGCCCACCATGCCCACACTGCACCACATCGCCAACCGCACCAAGACCTTGCCTCCCCTGCGCGTGGGCATAGGCGGCCCCGTAGGCTCGGGCAAGACCACCTTGCTGGAAATGCTGTGCAAGGCGATGCGTGACCGGTACGACCTGGTGGCTATCACCAACGATATCTACACCAAGGAAGACCAGCGCATCCTGACCGTCAGCGGCGCGCTGCCGGCCGAACGCATCATGGGAGTGGAGACCGGTGGCTGCCCGCACACCGCCATCCGCGAAGACGCGTCCATCAACCTGGAAGCCATTGATCGCATGCTGGTGGAGTTTCCCGATGCCGACATCGTGTTTATTGAGAGTGGTGGCGACAACCTGGCCGCCACCTTCAGCCCCGAGCTGTCCGACCTGACGATCTATGTCATCGACGTGGCGGCGGGTGAAAAGATTCCGCGCAAAGGTGGCCCTGGCATTACCAAGAGCGATATGTTCGTCATCAACAAGACCGACCTGGCACCCCATGTGGGCGCTGACTTGGCGGTGATGGAGTCGGACACCATCCGCATGCGCACTACGGCCAAGGGACTGAAACCTTTTGTGATGACCAACCTGAAGACCCAAGCCGGCTTGATAGAGGTGATTGCCTTTATCGAAACCAAGGGAATGCTGAAGCAGTAGAGTCGTTCGGGTCAGGGCACCGCGGGAAATTGCGTCGCGGGACCCTGTTCTGCAAGGTATGCATAGGCCTGAGCGGCGCTCAGAAACACCTGTCCGGTCAAATCCCGGCCCACCAGCCTGCTGAGCTTGAGCCGGTCCATGACTGGGCCCTTGATCTCACACAGGTGCAGACATCGCTTCTGCTCTCGCATGTGCTTGTTCAACTCGGCCAGCGCCAACAACGCCGTGGTGTCTACCATGTTGACCGACGACAGCACCAGCACCAGGTGCCGGACCTCCGGACGCGCCAATAGCTCGTGCTCAATGCGCTCGATGACGCCATCCATATTGTTGAAGATCAGGTCCGAGTCAATGCGCAGCATCAAGGCCTGCGGCAGTGTCTCTACCGTGTAGCGCTCCACATTGCGAAAGTGCTCGGTGCCCGGCATGCGTCCGACGATGGCGATGTGCGGCCGGCTGCTGCGCCAGATCAGCGACGCAAATGACAGCACGACCCCCATGAGAACGCCCTGTTCCACGCCGAACACCAACACGCCGACCAGCGTGGCCAGCAGCGTGGCCGCGTCGCTGCGGTCGTGGCGCCACGATTCGACCAGTGTGGACACATCCATCATGCCCACAACGGCCACCACAATGGTTGCAGCCATCGCCGGCAGCGGTATCAGCGACAGCCATGCATTGGGCACGCACAGCGCTATGGCGATCAGAACGGCGGATATGAGGCTGGCCAGCGGCGTATTCGCGCCCGCCGCGTAGTTGACGGCCGAGCGTGAAATGCTGCCCGTCACCGCAAAGCCGCCGCTGACGGCGCTGGCCAGGTTGGCGGCACCCAGGCCCAGCAACTCGCGGTTGGTGTCTATGCGTTCATTGCGCTTTTGGGCCAGCGTCTGCGCGGCCGACTGCGCTGCCAGGAAAGCCATGAAACCAATGACCAACGCCGGCAGCAGCAGGCTGCGCCAATGCTCGTGCGACACCGTCAGCCCAATGGTCGGCAGGCCGGCAGGAATCGCGCCCACGGTCTTGACACCGGCGCGATCCAGCCCCAGCAGCACCACGGCCACCGTCGCGCCGACAATCACAAAAATAGGTACCAACTTCGGCAGCATGTCTGCCATCCAGCCGCCTAGCGGCTTGAGCAGCGGCGGCAGCCAGTAGCGACCCAGCACCAGTAGCAACAACGCCACCAGCCCGACAGCCGCGCTGGGCAGGTGGACGGCGGACACCGACCACGGGTGCGTCAGGCCCAGCATGGGCCGCACCTGCTCCATGGCGATAACAATAGCCGCTCCGCTGGTGAAGCCGCTCATGACCGGGCGGCTGAAAAAGCTGGACAAGAAACCCAGGCGCAGCACGCCGCACACAAACAGCACCAGGCCTGCCACTAGCGCGAGCTGCTGCGACAACTGCAGGTATAAGTCACTGCCCAACGGAGCCAGCGCGGCGATGGCCGTGCCCGCCATCAACGAAGTAATGGCCATAGGCCCGACCGACTGCACCATGCTGCTGCCAAAAACGGCATAGGCCAAAGCCGGCAGCAGGCTGGCATACAGCCCCGTCACCGGCGGCAGGCCAGCCACCAGCGCATAGGCCATGCCCTGGGGAATCATCATCAGCGCGACGATGACGCCCGCGCCAATATCGCCTGCCAATAATTCTCTGCGGTAATGTTTGATCCAATGCATAGGTGCCGCGAACTATAGCCACTGGGTCAGCACCGCCTTAAGGGTCGCAACGGCGATAGGCTTGGTCAAAAAGTCATCCATGCCAGCGGCTATACAGCGCTGGCGGTCTTCTTCAAATGCATCGGCAGTCAACGCCAGGATGGGAATGCGCCGCTGCTGGTGTGCGGCCTCCCACGCGCGGATGCGCTCCGTCGCGGTGTAGCCATCCATGACCGGCATCTGCACATCCATTAGTATCAAATCAGGCCGTTGCGCGCCAGTCGCCGGCTGCGTGATGGCGTCCAGCGCTCTTTGCCCATCGCCCACCAGTGCTATCGTCAGGCCCAGGCGGGCTGCAAATGCCTGCATCACCATCGCATTGATGGGGTTGTCTTCCGCCACCAGAATGTGGCCGTGCAGTTGGTCATCTGCTACGGGCGCAGCAGCCTGGAGGGGTACCGCGCGTTGCGAGTCGGTCTTCGGAACGAGCTGCCCGGCTGGTGCATCCAATGTCACACGGAACCAGAAGCGCGTGCCGCGCCCCAACTCGCTGCTGACCCCCACTTCGCCATCCATAGCCTGCGCCAACATGCGTACCAAAGATAGCCCCAGCCCCGTGCCACCGAACTCCCGGGTGACCGACGAGTCGGTCTGCGAAAACGGCCTAAATAACAGTGCAATATCTTCCTGTGCAATACCGATGCCGGTGTCTGTGACAGAGAATTCCAGTTGCGCACGCCCATCTTCTCGGCTGCGCTCCACACAGTCCATGCGCACGCTGCCGCTGGCTGTGAACTTGATCGCGTTGCCCACCAGGTTTGCCAGCATCTGGCCTAAGCGGTATGCATCGCCTTGGTAGCGCTGGTCTGGTGGACCCAACCATTCAAAGGCAAGTTGCAACCCCTTGGCTTGCGCCGCGCCGGAGAATAGGTTACAGGTGTTTTTTAGTAGCTCGGCCACGTGGAGGGGCGTGGCTTCCAGCTGCAGCTTGCCGACCTCTATCTTGGACAGGTCAAGTATGTCGTTCAACAATGCCAGTAGCGTGTGGCCGCTAGTCAGAATGGTTTGGGCATAGCGGGTGCGGTCAGTGTCCGCCAGGTTTGGCGCCAACAATAGTTGCGCCATGCCCAATACTCCGTTCATAGGCGTTCGGATCTCGTGGCTCATCGTCGCCAGAAAGCGGCTCTTCGCAATGTTGGCCGCCTGCGCGCTGTCTCGCGCTCCTCTCAAGCTGCGCTCGCTGGCCGCTAGTTGGACGGCATGCTGGTTGATGGCGCGTGTAGCGCGCCGACCCTCCAGCGCGCGGGCAGCAGCCAGGGCGAGGTTGCTAACGATCTCGCGCTGCGTAGCGTTCAACTGGTTTGGCCGACGGTCGATGACGCACAGCGTGCCCACGCGGCTGCCATCACCCAATACGATTGGGGCGCCTGCGTAAAAGCGAATATCGGGTGTGCCGGTTACTAGCGGGTTGTCGGCGAAGCGTGCGTCCAGTGTGGCGTCGGGTACCTCTAGCAGTTTGTCATCCAAAATCGCGTGGGAGCAAAAGGCAACATCGCGCGGTGTCTCGGATACTCCGGGCAAGCCAACGTTGGCTTTGAACCACTGACGTTCGCTGTCGATCAGGCTGATCAGTGATATGGGCACTCCGCAGACCAGCGATGCCGCCTTGATTAACGCATCAAATTCATCCTCCGGTCCACTGTCCAGCACATCCAGCGCATGGAGGCTTGCCAGTCGTTCGCGTTCGTTTGCCGGCAGTTCTGCACGTTGCATGGTCAAAGCATTTCTTGGCAGTGGGTTGAACTGCAGAAATTCTACTCACTGTGAGCTCTCCATGGTTTTTAGTGCGACTGCTTCTTGCAACACCGTGAGCGCACGCTCGCTGTCAAAGGCATTCACGGCCGCCTGCAGGGCAACGAAGTGGGTCGCAAATGCAAGCTTGAACAGGGCAGCGTGCCGTGCCAGCAGGCGTTCGGCATTGCCATCGTCGTTGCGCAGCATTGCCTCCAATTGCTCGCACAAGTCCTCCAGTTGCCCGGGGTCCGCGGTTTCGGGCGAATGCGCCCCGATAGAGGCCTCAGCTGGCAGGGCTTTGTGGATGGCCGCAATCTGCGCGCCTAGCGCCGACGTCAGGCTGGCCAGCAGGCCGGACCGCACCTCCGCCCCCGCGCGACTCTGCAGCGCCTGCTCCATGGCCTCGGCAGTGCGCGCCACTTCGGCAGCCGCAATATTGCCGGCCAGGCCTTTGAGCGTGTGGGCAAGGCGTGTCGCAGTTTGCAAGTCGTGGCCCGCCAAGGCTTCCGCTATGGCCTGCGGCACCCCGGCCTGCGTATCCGCAAAGCCCCGAAGCATGGCCAGGTAGCGGTGTTGCTTGCCCATCACCCGGCGCAGGCCCGCGACCTGGTCCAGGCCTTCCACAAAGGCCGGAAGCGTCTCCAGTGGCGCGACGGGTGCAGCGACCGTAAATGCGGGTGCTGGTTCAGGTAACACCAAAATATCGTCGGTGTTGCGCGGCGCGATCCAGCGCACCAACACGCTGAAAAGCTCGTCAGGATCTATCGGCTTAGGCACAAAATCCACCATGCCAGCGGCCAGGCATTTCTCTCTGTCAGAAGCCATGGCGTTGGCGGTCATGGCCACAATGGGCACGGCCGTGCCCTGGGGGCTGGCACGTATGCGGCGCGTGGCCTCCAGGCCATCCATACCCGGCATCTGCATGTCCATGATGATGACGTCATAGGCCTGGCCTGCTGCACAGGCTTCCAACGCCATGTCACAGGCAATGCGTCCATCGTCTGCAATGTCCACTGTAAAGCCCGCATCGCGCAGCAGCTCGCTGGCCACCTGCTGGTTCAGCGCATTGTCTTCGGCCAGCAGAATACGGGCACCGCGCACACTGCGCAGGGCCGCAGGCGCCGCGCCCACGCGCGTGTCGGCCGGGACCCCCGCCCGCTGCAGGCTGCGCGCCAGCAGATTCATCAGGGCGTCAAACAGGCGGGACGGCGCCACCGGCTTGCTCAGGGTTGCACCTATTTTCAATTCACTGGCAAGTGCTCCCGACTGCACCAGCTCTTCACTGTGGTGGTGGGTCAGCGCCACCAACTTGGGTATGTGCGCCAGCGGCAAGGCCTGTAGGCGCCGCGCGGTGGTAGCGCCATCCATGCCGGGCATATGCCAGTCCAGCAGCACCACGTCGTAGGCCTGGCCCGCGCCGTCCGCGCGGCTGATCTCTTGCAGCGCAGCCTCGCCCGTGTCGGCAGTGCAGGCTACAAAACTCATCCAACCCAACATTTCAGACAACACTTGGCGCGTGTTCTCCACATCGTCCACCACCAGCACGCGGCGCCCACGCATGTCGTTTTGCAACTCCATCTGGCGGGTGTTGGGGCTGCCCAGCTCCAGGTCGACGGTGAACCAGAACGTGGAGCCTTTGCCGTGCACGCTGCTGACACCCACATCGCCACCCATTTGCTGCGCCAGTACCTTGGTGATGGAAAGCCCCAAGCCCGTGCCACCGTACCGGCGCGTGGTGGACACATCGGCCTGCTGGAAGCTGTGGAACAGGTTGCCGATCTGCTCTTGCGTCAAGCCGATACCCGTGTCACGCACCTCAAAGCGCAAGACCACGCGCTGGTCGGCCGGCTGCTCCTGCAGGCGAACCACGATGTCGATCTCGCCAGCATCGGTGAACTTCAGCGCATTGCTGGCGTAGTTGATCAGCATCTGGCTCAGGCGCAGTGCGTCGCCTTTGAGCGCGTCCGGCACATCGTGCGCCACGTCAAACAGCAACTCCAGCCCCTTGCTTTCGGCCTTGTCACCCAGCAGGTCGGCTACCTTGATCAGTAGCCGCTCCAGGCTGAACTCGCCAATCTCCAGTTCCAGCTTGCCGGCCTCTACTTTGGACAGTTCCAGTATGTCGTTAATGATGGCCAGCAGGTGCTGGCTGGACTGCTGGGCCTTGTGCAAGTAGTCACGCTGACGCGGCGTCAGCTCGGTCTTGAGCGCCAGGTGGCACATGCCGATGATGGCGTTCATCGGCGTGCGGATCTCGTGGCTCATGTTTGCCAGAAAGGCCGACTTGGTGGCTGTGGCGGCCTCGGCCTTTTGCCGCGCCTGCGCCGTGTCGCGCAGCGCGGTGTGCAGCTCCACGTTTTTGGTCTCCACCTCGCCCAGTGCGCGGTTTTTTTCAGAATCAAAAATGCGGGTGTGTATCAGCAGCGTAAACACCAAACCGATCTGGCAGGCGGCAAAGAAGAAGCCCGAATAGTGCTTATTGAAGTGCATGGGCAATTCGACACCCAGCATGCCGGCCACGCCAAACGCCAGCACGCACGCCGCATTGACGAACAGCCACCACAGCGTGTTGCGGTTAAACCCCAGCATCAGCGTGGCGGTGACCGGCCCGAAGGCAAACCACGGTATCACCGGCGAATACAAACCGCCCGAAAAATAGGTACAGCCCGCCACGGCTACCAGCGTATTGGTGCTGAGGTAGACATTGGCCGCCACCGTGTAGTTGCCGCCCCGGGCGATATACACCAGATTGGCCAGCAGCAGCAGGCCATTGAGCGTCATGGTGTAGATGCCGGGCGTAAAGTCTATGGCCCAACTGACGAACACATAAAAGGCCGAGAAAAACACTACCGCCCAGTTGAACTGGACCAACAGTGCTACCTTCTTGTCCGCCGCCAGCAGGCGCTCGGCCTGCGGGTCCGGCCTGGGCGTGCTACGCCGCTCGGGAACGCTGGGTTGAGCAGCAACTGTCATGTGGGTGAACTCCCTTGCGGATTGGCATTGCTTCTGTTTTAGGTCTATTGGTCTTCTGGCGAGTGCGACTGCCTCCCCTTGTGCAACGCTGGGTGCCATCATCGCCAAATTTTGGGGATTGGGCAATGCGTTTCGCGGGTTAGCCAGAGTGGGCGGTATCGCCCCACACAGAGGTTAGAATAGGCGCCTCTGGAAGCTTGGCCGAGCGGTTTAAGGCACCGGTCTTGAAAACCGGCGAGGATGTGAGTCCTCCGTGAGTTCGAATCTCACAGCTTCCGCCACGGAGCCTTGTCCCTCAAGGGATCCCGGGCCGTTGGTACCTCTACCCGCCTTTCTACCCCCCGTTTTTGCATGTCCTGTTGCGCTAATGGCTTGCGCCATACGGAACACAGCGCATGGGGTTCACAGCCTAGACGTACCTAACCGCACAGTTGTCAGCGCACCCTGCGCGTAAAGTCGGTTAAATGACACATCCCTTTACACGACTCATCGCACTGCTCACCAGCATATCCACCCTCCTGCTGGCCGGTTGCTCCGCTACCAGCGCGCTAAACGCGGTTACGACCAGCAGCAGCTACACGCTGAGCGCCGACATCGCTTACGGCACGCAGCCGCGCCAAAGGCTGGACATCTACACGCCGACCGCCGCCCCACCAGCCACCGGTTGGCCGGTCGTAGTATTTTTCTATGGTGGTTCCTGGAACACAGGGGCCCGCACACAATACAAATTCGTAGGCGAAGCCATGGCGGCACGCGGTATCGTGACGCTGGTGGCGGACTACCGGCTCTACCCTGAAGTGCGTTACCCAGATTTCCTGAGCGACAGCGCGCAGGCTTTGGCCTACGGCTTAGACCATGCCGCGCAAATGGGGGGCGATCCGAAACGGGTGTTTGTAATGGGTCATAGCGCGGGCGGCTACAACGCAGCGATGCTGGCGCTTGACGCACGCTGGCTCAAGGCCACCGGTCACTCACCAAATGAGTTGGCCGGCTGGATCGGTCTGGCGGGCCCTTACGACTTTTATCCGATCGAAAACCCGGATGCCAAGCCGGTGTTCTTCCATCCAAACTATCCAGAGAACTCCCTGCCCATAGGGTTCGCCTCGCCCGCCGCGCCCCGCAGCTTTCTTGCTGCCGCGTCAGAAGACAAAGTCGTCAACCCCAAGCGCAACACCGTACAACTCGCTGACAAGCTCCAAACCGCTGGAGTACCTGTCACGCTGAAGCTTTATCCCAAAGCCAGCCACGTGACACTGATAGGCGCTTTTGCATGGCCGCTACGCTCCATCGCGCCGATTTTGGACGACGTGCAGGCATTTATAGAAGCTTCACCC
This sequence comes from Rhodoferax sp. ZS1R8, assembly GCF_056521325.1. Taxonomy (NCBI): domain Bacteria; kingdom Pseudomonadati; phylum Pseudomonadota; class Betaproteobacteria; order Burkholderiales; family Comamonadaceae; genus Rhodoferax; species Rhodoferax sp. ZS1R8. The sequence continues at coordinate 411,832 of NZ_JBWMBA010000003.1, forward strand.
TTGCCCCGCTGAATGGGGTCGCAAACCGTCGACGCAGGCGCCCCTACCTGCTAAAGATCGCATCAAACCCATCTAGCTGCGCGCTGTTTTGTTCCAGCTCGTCCTTGAACTGCAAGTCGTGCATGGCTTGAATGGCCTGGATGATCTGGCCCGGCCCCACCGCCAGGATGCTGCGGTAAACGACCCCGGCTTCGTTGCGAATGCCGATTTGCATGGTCTTGCCGCCCAGACTGATGTCTGGGGCCATCCGCAATCTATCGGTGATCTGTTGGTCGTCCAGTCGGACTGTGGTGCCGTGTAGGTATCTTGTTCGCAATAGTTGCATCCGTTGTTGTAGTGCATCCATTCTGGACACCCGGTTCGGGGGTGTCGGTGCGATGCGACACACGCTGCGCGTGCCACATCGGCAGCGCAGGCACGCCATCTAAAAACACAACAGCGAATCGGCCCGTAGCCCTCGTGGATCGTGCGTAAGCAGCTCCTGTTTTGATAGCAATTTTTGCATCCCAAAATTGTTACCCAAGGCTGCGCTGGCTTTCTATACTTGGCGCATCAAGACACAACCACAGGCCCGCTACGGCACAGGGCCGCGAAAGGACTTTTGGTATGGCCCATCCTCCCCCCAGGACCACCACCTTGCATCGCATGGGACTCTTGCTGCTGGCCATCACACCCATGGCGTCTTGGGCTCAGGTGGAGCAATCCTTGCTGGATAAGGCCGAGAGCCTGCTGAAAGCCAACGAATACGAAGCCGCCTACGCGCTGCTGGAGCCGTGGGAGGTGGCCGGCGCTGGCGACCAGGTTTACGACTACCTGCTGGGCACGGCCGCACTGGAGAGCAATCGACCCAGCAAGGCCAGTTTTGTCTACGAGCGCATCCTGGCGGTGGCGCCCGCCTACATCGGCATACGGGCTGACATGGGGCGGGCCTACCTGGCACTGGGCGACTACGGCCGCGCGCGGATCGAGTTTGAATCGGTGCTGGCGGTGCCAAACCTTCCGCCAGACCTGCGCAGTTCGGTGGAGCGCTACGCCAAGCTGGCCGAGGCCCGCGCGCAGAACAAGCGCACCGTCGTGTCCGGCTACGCTGACGTGGGCGTGGGGGCCGACACCAACATCGGCAGCGCCACGGCGCTGGGGTCGGTCAATCTGCCGTCTACCGGCCTGTACTCACCCGCGCCACCCACGGGTCAGAAGACCCAGGACAACTACGGCACAGTGGGTCTGGGTGGCGACATTTCGCACCAGTTGAATGAGCAATGGGGCCTGTATGGCGGTGCCGACTACCGGGGCCGCGGCTATCAGCAGTTTGGTGATTCGGACTACGCCACGTTGGACGGCCGCTTTGGCTTGAACTACACCGGCGGTAACTGGCTGGTGCGCGGCGGGCTGACAGCGGGCCAATATGTGCTGAACCGCTCGCGCCTGCGCGACACACTGGGCGCCACGCTGGACTGGCGCATGGCGCTGGGCAGCAGCCAGATCTCGTTGGGCGGCTCATTTGGCGATGCCAAATACCAATTGCCCATCTACAGTAGCCAGGACACGCAAACCACCACCCTGTCGGCCGGCTGGCTGACATCGCTGGAGGGGAGCAGCACGGTGTTCAGCCTGACTGGCGCTTACGGCATTGAGCGCGCGGTGGGCGGGCGCGACGACGGTGACCGCCGTTTCTATGGCCCGCGGCTCACGGTGCAAAAAAACTTTGCCGAGAAGCTTGGCGGCTATGCGTCGGTAGGCGCAACATTCTCCAAATATTCGGGCAACAACGGCTTGTACCTGATCAGCCGCGACGAGTCGCTGTACGACATTTCGCTGGGCATGAGCGTATCGGTGGGCAAGGGCCTTTCTGTGCGTCCTCAGTTCAGCGCCATGCGCAACACCAGCAATGCCGAGCTGTATTCGTATGACAAGAATGATTTCTCGGTAAACATTCGTCTGGATTACTGATTAACACCCCATCTGCCGATATGTATCACTCCACATCTCCCGCTTCCATCTATGCCAGCTTGCTGCTGGTTGCCAGCCTGTGTTGGGTCAACCCGGTATGGGCCCAGGTGCCGCTACTGCAACAGCCTAAAGCTGCCATCGTGATGGCCGTCACCGGCCAGGCCGAAGCCATAGACGCACAAGGCCGTGCGCGCATGCTGGAAAAAGGTGCGCCGCTGTTGGTGGGCGACAAGGTAGTCACCGGTGATGCATCGCTGGTACAAATGCGTATGAACGACGGCGGCTACATGTCGATGCGCCCCAATACCGAGATGGTGATAGACCAATATGTGTTTGATGAGAAAGAGTCCTTCAACTCCCGGTTTCTACTGTCGCTGGTGCGTGGTGGCTTTCGTTCTATCACTGGGCTGATTGGGCGCAGCAACCCCGGTGGCTACCAGATCCGTGCAGGTACAGCCACGATCGGAATCCGAGGAACCGACCACGAGCCGGTGCTGGTGCTAGACACGCCCGATGCACAGGCAAGAGCCTTGAGCCCTCCCGGCCTGTACGACAAGGTGAATGACGGCGAAACTTTTATCACCACCCGGGGTGGTGTGCTACCGCTCAAGCGCGGAGACATAGGCTTTGTGCCACTTAACACCCACCTGCCGCCGCAAGTCTTGCTGAAGATACCGGAGTTTTACAAGATGGACGTCAAGACCGATGCGCGCGACCCCAAAGACAGCCCCGAAGGCGGCAGGGCCGGTGGCGGCAACGCGGGCGGCCTGTTGCGGCCTTCGATCAGCGCGCGGCGCGAGGCCCTGTCAACCACCGGCAGCCCCACCCCAAGCGGCACTGGGGGAAGCACCGCGGAAGGCCCGACCCCGATGCCCACCGCACCATCACAGCAGAGTGCCCCGGTGGGTGCCACCGGCACAGGTAACCCCACATTGACGCCGGAGCAGAGACGGCAGTTGGGGCAAATCATCAACAACAACACGACACCCCCGACAAAACCCGACTCGGCGACGCCCCCCTTGACGGCCCCAAGCCCACGCCGGTAAGCGCAACCACCGCAACCGTATCGCACAACGGCAGCCAACATAGGGCAATCGCCCCTGGAGACACACGATGATGAAGAAGACCAAGCTACTACGGATCACCAGCTGCGCCCTTGCAGCGTGGGGGTTTGCCCAGGCTGCGTCTGCCGACGTGGCAGGCACTGTGTTGTTCGCACAGGCGGGCACGCAGATCGTGGGCGAGTCTGGTGCGGCCCGCCCTGCCAAGAAAGGCGATGTGCTCCAGACCGGGGACCGCCTGGTGACGCCCGCGGGATCGATATCGCAGGTAGCGCTGCCCGACGGCAGCCTGGTCGGCATGCGGCCCGAATCCGAACTGAAGATCACTGCGGCGGTGGCTGGGTCGGACAGCAAGGCACCTGTCGTCGGACTGATCAGTGGCACGGCGCGTGTCATTGGTGCGGAGCTGATGGACAGCAAGAAAATATCGAACTTCACGCTGCAGTCGGGCGCGGCCACCGTCAACCTCAAAGCCGCAGATCTGGAGTCCACCGTGGTCAAAGCCGATACCAGGCTGGCCGCGGGTGCCGTAACGCCAGGCAGCTACCAGCGTTTGCTGGTAGGTAGCGCCAGTGTCGCCAATAACAGCCAGGTAGCCACGCTGGCACCCCGCCAGGTTAGCTTTGTCGGCGGCGCCAATACCGGCCCCGTGACGTTGGCAGGCTCTGGACCCATGGCCTCACCCGCCGCGCGGCCGCCAGTCGCGCCCGTGGCACCGGTGACGCCGGTGAACGCGGTCAAACTGCCGACGATCACACCACCTGTCGTCAGGCCCTGCACCCGCCTGATTGGCAAGACCTGCGCCCAATAATTAGGCCCCCACGCTCCGCCGCTGTGCGGGTCGCTAAATCCACAGATCCAGCGGCGGGTCGGCCACCACGGCGCGCAGGATGTCGGAACGCGACACAAAGCCGATGACGCGGCCCTCATCGTCTGCCACTGGCAGGCCGGGCAAGCCCGAATCCAACAACACACGGGCAACGCGGCGTATGTCCGCCTCGGCCGACACGCTGGGCACTGGCGTCCACATCACATCGGTCACGTTCTGGGCCAACATCTCGGCCCAGGCTTCGGCATGGCTGTCGGGCGCTGGAAGGTGCTCGGGGCGCAACAGGTCGGCGCGGGTAAAGAGGCCAATCAGCATGTCCCGGGCATCGACAACAGGCGCTTGGCCCAGCTTGCCCTGCGCCAGCACCTGCCAAGCCTGCGCGACAGTAGACGTGTCCGGTATCGTGACGACAGCGCTGCTCATGACCGCATCGACACGGGTCAGCGGGTGGCGCGGCAAGCCAGGGTTGCTGGTCTGCGCGTACGCGGCCAACGCGGTGCGGTGGGCTACATCGACCGGAGCTGGCGGATGAGACACCAGATCGGCAAAGTGACTGGGATTCTGATCCTGCGGATCCGAACCCACGGGCGCCACCACGCTGGTGCGCGTGGCGCGGGTTATGGGTCCGACCTGGCGCAGCTCTTCGAGCGAGCCTCTGAAGGTGCGACCTGCCTTGCCGTAGACCGAGAACATACATTCAATCTTGCAGGAAAAGCGCCTGCAAGTCACTGAGGAAATCGTAACCTTTTAGCGTCGGCCGTACGCGGGCAAAGTCCCGTTCGATCAAGCCTTTGCGCTCGGCCTCTTCCAGCGCCTTGGCAATCGCAGTCACGGCCAAACCCGTGCGCTCGGTGAAATCGCGCAGCCCAAAGCCGTTGCGCAGACGCAGGGCGTTCAGCATGAATTCAAACGGCAGGTCAGCGCGCGCCACCTCGTCGTCCTGCGCCACTGCATTGCCGGCCAGGGCGTGGTCCATGTACAGGCGGGGCTCGCGAAAACGCACTTGGCGGACCACACGGTGGGCAAAGCTGAGCTTGGTGTGGGCGCCAGCGCCAACACCCAAATAGTCGCCAAACTGCCAGTAATTGAGGTTGTGATTGCAGCGGTGACCTTGCTTCGCATAGGCCGACACCTCGTAGCGCTCCAGCCCCGCCGCACCCGTCAGATCGGTGATGTGGTCCAGCATCGCGTAAGCGGTGTCGTCTTCCGGTATCACCGGCGGGAACTTGGCGAAGTAGGTGTTGGGCTCGATCGTCAGGTGGTAGATAGAGATGTGCGGCGGTGCAAAAGTCAGCGCCAGAGCCATGTCTTCACCCACCTGCTCCAACGTCTGGCCGGGCAGCGCGTACATGATGTCCAGGTTGAACGTGTCAAACGACTGTGCCGCCTCCTCCACCGCAGCTGTGGCCTGGGCGCGGTCGTGCACACGACCCAGGGCCTTGAGGTGGTCGTCGTTGAAGCTCTGCACGCCGATGGACAGCCGCGTGACCCCTGCTTGGCGGAACGCACGAAAACGGTCTTTCTCAAACGTGCCAGGGTTGGCCTCCATCGTGATCTCGCAGTCGGCCTCCAGCTTGAGCCGTGCACGTATGTCGCCCAGCAGCCGGTCTATCGTCGCCGGTGCAAACAGGCTGGGCGTACCACCGCCGATGAAGATGCTGTGGATGGTGCGGCCCCAGATCAGCGGCAGGGATGCTTCCAGGTCGGCAATCACGGCGTCCACGTAGCGTAGCTCGGGAAGTTCGCCACCCGGTTTCTCGTGTGAGTTGAAGTCGCAATACGGGCACTTCTTCAGGCACCAGGGCAGGTGCACGTACAGCGACAGCGGGGGCAAGGCGGCCAGTTGCAGCGTGCCAGGGCGCATGTAGTGCTGGATATCGTGCCGGGCTGCGGGTTCGCCGCTGGTGCTGGGCGGCGTCGCGGGGACGATGGGGATCACAACCAATGCTCGCGTATCAGCGCCGACATGGCCTTGGCCGAGCGGCCGCGGTGGCTGTTGGCGTTTTTGACTTCGTTTGGCAATTGCGCAAAGGTCTGGCCAAACTCAGGGATCCACATCACCGGGTCGAAGCCAAAACCGTTGCTGCCCAGCCGCTCACGCGCAATCTCGCCCACCACGCGGCCCACGGCGATCAGTGGCTCGGGGTCGTCCGCACTGCGCACAGCCACCAGCGTGCTGACCATCGCGGCGCGGCGGTTGTCGATGTGTTTCATCTGCTCCAGCAGGGCCGCCACGTTGTTGTCGTCGCCCTTGGCGTAGCCATACTGCGTGGCGTAGTAGGCCGTGTCCACACCCGGGAGGCCGCCAAAGGCGTCCACGCACAGGCCGGCGTCATCGGCCAGCGCGGGCAGGCCGGTGTGGCGCGCGGCGTTGCGCGCCTTGGTCAAGGCATTTTCGACGAAGGTGCGGTAGGGCTCGGGCGCCTCGGGCACGCCCAGCTCGCCCTGGGGTACCAGCGTGCAGCCCAGCGGCGTCAGCATGGTCTGAAGTTCAGCCAGCTTGCCTTTGTTGTTGGATGCGAGAACGATTTTCATACAAGTCTTCAATACGTTTTGAGGCTCTAGCCCTCGTGCAGAGAGCGTGAGCAGCTACTAAATTGATAGCGATCTTTGTTGCATGTCCATCAGCTCGGTGATGCCTTTTTCGGCCAGGCTCAGCAGTTGGTCCATCTCGGCGCGGGTAAAGGCAGCGCCTTCGGCCGTGCCCTGCACTTCGACAAAATGGCCTGCGCCGGTCATTACCACATTCATGTCGGTGTCGCAGGCGGAGTCTTCCGTGTATTCCAGATCCAACAGCGGTGTGCCCTGGACTATGCCCACGCTGATGGCGGCCACCGACGCGATGATGGGCGACTCGGTGATCTTGCCGGCCTTCAGCAAACCGTTGACCGCGTCCTGCGCGGCGACGAATGCGCCGGTGATGGCGGCGGTGCGTGTACCACCGTCGGCCTGTAGCACGTCGCAGTCCAACTGGATGGTGCGCTCGCCGAGCTTCTTCAAATCAAACACGGCGCGCATGGACCGGCCGATCAGGCGCTGGATCTCTTGCGTGCGGCCGCTTTGCTTGCCGCGCGCGGCTTCACGGTCACTGCGGGTGTGGGTGGCGCGGGGCAGCATGCCGTATTCGGCCGTGACCCAGCCTTCACCGCTGCCACGTTTGTGGGGCGGTACGCGTTCTTCGACCGACGCGGTGCACAACACCTTGGTGTTGCCAAACTCGATCAGCACCGAACCTTCCGCATGGATGGTAAAGCTGCGGGTGATGCGTACGGGGCGCAACTGGTCAGCAGCGCGAGCGCTGGATCGGGCAAATTCGGTCATAGACGTTCCAAGAAGATGTAAGTCGGTAAAAACAAAAAACGGCGCAGCAGCAATGCCCGCGCCGTTTGTGTGTGGGGTCTGCGCCGCGGCCGCTAGGCCTTGCGGGCGGCAGAGCGGCGAATAGCCTCGTTGATTTCGGCGATGGAGCGCTCAATCGCCGCGTCATCAAGATCATCAACGCCAGAGTCGAGCCAGCCGGCCTGCACCGTGGATGCAAACACGCCGTCGTCGATGGAGTCGGTGGAGATACTGCCGCGCGTGGACTCGAAGGAATCCGGTGTCTCCCACTCCATGGCGATCACCGTCACGTTGTCACTGTGCGCGCCGGCCTTGATCAGCGCGCGCTCCACCAGCTCGGGTGCGGCCGTACCCACGGGTTTTTGGCCCAGTTGGTAGACGATGTCGGCATCATCCAGGCTGCCCCACAAGCCGTCGGAGCACAGCAAGATGCGGTCGCCCTGTTGCAGCGGTACCGGGCCGGTCACGTCAAACACCGGTTTGGTCGGCGAGCCCAGGCAGGTGTACAGCACGTTGCGGTTGAACTTCTCGGGTAGCGGCACGTCGGGCTTGGAGTCTTGGTGCTGCTCGATATACGAGTGGTCGCGCGTGCGGGCCAGCAGCTCACCATGGCGCACAAAGTACAGCCGCGAATCACCGCAGTGCACCCAATGGGCCGTGCCGCCTTGCACAATGGCGGCGACCAGCGTGGTGCGGGGGGTGTCCATCAGATGCTTTTCAGCGGCGTAGCGCAGGATCTGACGGTGTGCGGCCATGATGGCCATGTTGAAGAACGCCTTGGGGTCCTCGATCTCGGGCTTGGCCTCTTTCTGGTACAGCGCAGAGATGGTTTGCAGCACCATCTGGGCTGCCACTTCGCCTTCAGGGTGCCCGCCCATGCCGTCCGCCAGCAAGAACAGACCAGACGCCTTGGTGTAGCAATACCCCATGCGGTCTTCGTTCTTTTCGCGGCCACCTTTTCGGCTGATCTGGAATACGGAGAATTTCATATCGACCTTCGCAGAGCCGCCTCAAGGAGGTCGACGCCCCCTCGGGGGGCAGGGAGCAACGCGACCGTGGGGGCTTGCATCTTTGACCTTCGCAGAGCCGCCTCAAGGAGGTCGACGCCCCCTCGGGGGGCAGGGAGCAACGCGACCGTGGGGGCTTGCATCTTTGACCTTCGCAGAGCCGCCTCAAGGAGGTCGACACCCCCTTGGGGGGCAGGGAACATAGTGAGCGGGGGGGCTGTCATTTCGGTTTGACACCCACGTTAGAGACACCCAACACACTGCGTTTGGTGTCCGTCACCATGGTGTCAAACTGCATACGAACCTTTTCACCCACGCTGAGCTTGGTGTAGCGGCGTTCGCCCTCGCGGCTCAACTCTTTTTGCAAGGCAAAGACCGATTGCGGCCGCGACAGGGGGTCCAGCGACATGCACCACTCCACAACCTCAATCAGGTTGTCGGAATAGACACCGCGCAAGCGGGCCAGGGCCACGGCGATACGGTCTTTCTCAAGACGCTGCGGGGCCTCGTTGGGGGGAAAGCCCTGCATGCAGGCATAAATACAGGCGCCAATCGCGTAGATGTCGGTCCACGGTCCCATGGAGGCATCGCGGCGGTACATCTCGGGGGCGGCAAAGCCGGGCGTGTACATCGGGCGGATGAAGTTGCCTTCTTTGCTCAGCACTTCGCGCGCGGCGCCAAAGTCGATCAAGACAGACTTGTTGTCGTCGGTGATGAAGATGTTGGCGGGTTTGATGTCCAGGTGCAGCATCTTGTGCTGGTGCACGATGCGCAGGCCGCGCAGGATTTCGTCAAACAGCGAACGGATGGTCGATTCGCGGAACACCTTGCTCTGCTTGAGGTCGCGCGCAGTGACAATGAAGTCCTGCAGGGCCGCGCCCTCCAGGTAGTTCATGACCATATAAACGGTCTCGTTCTCGCGGAAGAAGTTCAGCACGCTGACCACCGAGGGGTGGGAGATTTGCGCCAGCGAGCGGCCTTCTTCAAAGAAACTTTTCAAGCCCAGGCGGTACAGCGACAGCTTCTCGGGTTGCACCTGGGGCAGCAATTCGCCCGGTGCGCGGGTGGCCAGCGACGATGGCAAATATTCCTTGACGGCGACGCGCTGGCCGTCGGCATCCAGCGCCAGATACACCAAGCCGAAGCCGCCCGCAGCGACTTTGCGAATGACGCGGTAGCCGCCAATCGTGGTGTCGGGGGGTAGAGGTGCTGGTTTGACCTTCGACATAAATTAAGAGTTACACGCCTGTCTGATCCGTCTGAACCGGGTTATTCTCAGGGCCGTTTCATGAAGCGAGAATAAGAAATGCCAGTTTATAGCATGACAGGTTACGCCAGTGCACAGCACAGCACAGGCCTCGCCACACCCGATGGCGAGGCCAAAGGCCCGGCCGGACAACTGGGTCTGGAGATACGCTCGGTCAACAGTCGCTTTCTGGATTTGGCGTTCCGCCTGCCCGAAGATTTGCGCCAGTTCGAGCCCGTGCTGCGCGACCTGCTGGTGGGTGTGCTTAAGCGCGGCAAGGTCGAGGTGCGCGCCTCCATCGAGATGCAGGCCGCCAGCACTATTGCCGAACCCAGCACGCGAATGCTGCAGCGCTTGAACGCCGTCCAAGACAATGTCAAAGCCTGGCTGCCCAACGCCACGCCGCTGAGCGTGGCCGATGTGATACGGCTCTCGGCCGCGGAGCAAACCGGCTCACACGACTGGGCGGCCGTCGTCGTGCCCTTGGCGGATAAGGCGCTGAAGGCCCTGCTGAACGCCCGCCAGCGCGAAGGCGCGCGCCTGTCCACGATGCTGCTGGACCACATTGCCCAGCTGCGCACGCTGGCCCAGCAGGCGGTGCCGCTGGTTCCCCAGTTGGTGGAACAAAACCGCCAGCGCTTCTTGGCCCGCTGGAAAGAAGCGATGGCCCTGACCGACGGCGCCACGCTACCAGAGGCCGCCCAAGACCGCGCGCTGACCGAGGCCACTGCCTTTGCCATTCGTATCGACGTGGCCGAGGAGATCACGCGGCTCAGCTCTCACCTGGACGAAATCGAGCGCCTGATCAACAAGGGTGGCGAGATTGGTAAACGGCTGGACTTTTTGATACAGGAATTGCACCGCGAGGCCAATACGCTGGGCTCCAAGTCGGCGGCGCTGGAGCTGACCCATATTTCCGTGGATATGAAGGTGCTGATTGAGCAGATGCGCGAGCAGGTTCAGAACATAGAATAAGGTATGGACTACCCCGGTAACCTCTTTGTCGTCGCCGCCCCCAGTGGAGCCGGCAAATCCAGCCTGGTCAAGGCATTGCTGGAGTTGGATTCCCACGTGCAGCCCTCGGTATCGCACACCACACGGCCGCCCCGGGGTCAGGAGAAGCATGGTCGGGAGTACTTCTTTACTTCCGAGCAAGAGTTTGACGCTATGGTGGCTGCCGACGGTTTTGTTGAATGGGCGCATGTGCACAACTTCCGCTACGGCACCTCCAAGCGGGCCATCGAAGAACGTATGGCCCAGGGCGCCGATGTGATCCTGGAAATCGACTACCAGGGCGCCATCCAGATCAAGAACATCTTTGCCAACGCGATCTCCATCTTCATCCTGCCACCCAGCTGGGAAGAGCTGCGCTCGCGGCTGGAGCGCCGCGGCGAGGACGCGCCCGAGGTCATCGACGTGCGCATGAAAAACGCGGCAATTGAGGTCGCCCAGGCCGGGAAGTTCGACTTCGTTATAATCAACGAGCTGTTTGACCGTGCGCTTTTCGATTTGAAAGCCATTGTTCACTCCCAGCGGCTCAAGTTTGCAGCGCAGCGTCGTGCCAGAGCCGAAACTTTCAGAGCATTGCTCATCCCCTAGTCTTTCGGAGAACTCCATGGCCCGTATCACTGTAGAAGACTGCTTGGTGCAGATTCCCAACCGTTTCCAATTGGTGCTGGCGGCCACATACCGTGCGCGCATGCTGAACCAGGGCCACACTCCCAAGATAGAAAGCAAAAACAAGGCTGGCGTCACCGCGCTGCGCGAGATCGCTGCTGGCAAGGTCGGCATTGAAATGCTGAAAAAAGTCCCCCTCTGAGCCTTGGCGCTCCCAAAAAGCACCGCATGCGGTGCTTTTTTTTGGCCTATTGAGGGCTGAGCGGCCAATGTTTTTTAGAGCACGCTACATTTACACCATGGGTACCCCTGTCAAACCACCGCCGCGCAAAGACGCACCCGCCTCGGGTGCGGCAGATGCGCCCGTGTCAGACCCGGCGACCACAAACGCCGCAGCCAATGCCGCCGCCGCCAGTTTTGCCGGGCTGGTCTCCAAGCTGGACTATTTGTCGCCCGAAGACCTGGAAAAGGTGCGCCAAGCCTACCGTTTCGCCGACGAGGCCCACTTGGGCCAGCTACGCAACAACGGCGAACCGTACATCACCCACCCCATAGCAGTCGCCGCCCAGTGCGCCGAGTGGAAGATCGACGCCCAGGCGCTGATGGCGGCCCTGCTGCACGATTCGCTGGAAGACTGTGGCGTGACCAAGGCCGAGTTGATTGAGCGGTTTGGCTCGCCAGTGGCCGAATTGGTCGATGGGCTGACCAAGCTGGACAAGCTGCAATTCAACACCCGCGAAGAAAACCAGGCTGAGTCCTTCCGCAAAATGCTGCTGGCCATGGCGCGCGATGTCCGCGTGATCCTGATCAAATTGGCCGACCGCTCCCACAACATGCGCACCCTGGGTGATGTGCCCCGCAGCAAATGGGGCCGCATTGCGTCGGAGACCCTGGAAATCTATGCGCCCATCGCCCACCGCCTGGGTCTGAACCAGACCTACCGCGAGCTGCAGGACCTGTCCTTCCGCTACCTGCGGCCTTGGCGCTACAACACGCTGGCAAAGGCCGTCACCAAGGCGCGCAGCCGCCGCCGCGACCTGATCCAGAAGGTGGACAAGGAAGTGGAAGCCGCCTTTGACGGCGCGGGCATCCATGTGCGGATTGCCGGGCGCGAGAAAACGCTGTACTCCATCTACAAAAAGATGGACACCAAGCACCTGAGCTTTGCCCAGGTCACCGATATTTACGGATTCAGGGTAATAGTTCCTTCCGTTATCGACTGTTACACCGCATTGGGCGTGCTGCACCAGTTGTACAAACCACTGCCGGGCAAGTTCAAGGACCACATCGCTATTGCCAAGCTCAATGGCTACCAGTCGCTGCACACCACGCTGGTCGGGCCGTCGGGTGTCAATGTGGAATTCCAGGTGAGGACCGAGGCCATGCATGTGGTGGCCGAATCCGGCGTGGCTGCACACTGGCTGTACAAGGTCAACAACCCGGACGAGGCACCCTCCGACCGCCTGGGCAACAAGTGGCTGCAGTCGCTGCTGGACATCCAGGACGAGACCCGCGACGCGGGCGAGTTCTGGGACCATGTCAAGGTTGACCTGTTCCCGGACGCCGTCTATGTTTTCACGCCCAAGAGCCAGATCATGGCCATGCCGCGCGGCGCAACCATTGTGGACTTTGCCTACGCCATACACAGCAATGTCGGTGATCGCACGGTATCGGCACGCATCAACGGCGAACAAGTGCCGTTGCGTACCGAACTCAAAAATGGCGACGTCGTAGAGGTGCTAACAGAGCCCATGGCCACGCCGAACCCGGCCTGGCTGGGTTTTGTGCGCACCGGCCGTGCCCGCTCGAAGATTCGCCACCATTTAAAGACCATGGCGCACACCGAGTCCGAGGAACTGGGTGAAAAATTGCTGGTGCAAGCTCTGCGCGCCGAAGGCATCGATCGATTTCCCGATGCCGAACTGGACCCGGCATACGAACCTATTTGGGAGAAATTGCTGCGTTTCACCGGCAGTAAGAATCGCGAGGAATTACTGACCGATATCGGCCTGGGCAAACGCATAGCCAACATAGTGGCCAAACGTCTGGTGCTTTTGCTGGCTGACAGCGGCCAAAAGCCCGATGCGCTACTGCTGACCCGCGAGCGCTTCACCGCCCACGAATCCACGTCCCAAGGTTCGATCACATTGGATGGCAGCGAGAACGCATCGGTGCAGTTTGCGACTTGCTGCCGGCCAATACCGGGCGACAGCATCGTCGGTTACCTGGGCCGGGGCGAGGGCCTGGTGGTGCATGTTCACGACTGCCCGGTGGCCAAGAAGCTGCTGTACAAGGATGCCGAGCGGTTTATCAGCGTGGATTGGTCGGACGAGCCGGTACGCTCTTTCGAAACCGGTGTCATGGTCACCGCCAAGAACGGCAAAGGCGTGCTGGCCAAAGTGGCCGCCGCCCTGGCTGCGGCCGAGGCCGATATCGTGCACATCGACATGGGCAGCGAAGGTGCGCAGCAGGATGTGGATTTCCGTTTTGTGGTGGGCGTGCGCGACACGGCGCACCTAGCCGTGGTGCTGCGTAACCTGACTCGCACGGCATCCGTGATGCGGGCGGAACGCCACAAGGTGGCAATGCCGACCTATTTCGGGGGTTCTAACTAGCGAGGGGTTTGGGGTAAGTCACCGACAGGACCTCGATGTCCTCGACCTTGCCGGGCATCACCAACTTCAGCACGTCGCCCGTATGGGCCTTGAGCAGCGTGCGGGCAATCGGTGAAACCCAGCTCACCTCTCCCAGTGCGCTGTTGGCCTCGTCGATGCCAGTGATCGTGACCGTGCGTTCCAATCCAGCTTCATCCGCGTACGTTACGGTGGCGCCAAAGAAAATCTGGTCGTTGCCGTGGTGCACGGACGGGTTGGTCACTTCGGCGATCTCCAGACGCTTGGTCAGGAAACGGATACGGCGGTCAATTTCGCGCAGGCGTTTTTTGCCGTATAGATAATCGCCGTTTTCGGAGCGGTCGCCATTGCTGGCAGCCCAGTGCACCGCTTCGACGATCTTGGGACGTTCGTTGTCCATCAGGTCCAGCCATTCGCTGCGCAGCGCGGCGTAACCTTTGGGCGTGATGTAGTTCTTGCCACCGCCCGGTATGGGGGGAAGCTGCGGATCGCCATCCTCGTCGTCAGCATTGTCGGACTCTTTGGTGAAAGCCTTGCTCATGGGTGCATAGGATAAAAGAACGCCAACAAGAACGAAAAAGCCCTAGAACATTGCTGTTCTAGGGCTATCGTTTGGTGCGGCTGGCAGGAATTGAACCCACGACCCCTTGGTTCGTAGTTTTGCCGTCGCTTTTAAGTGTTGATTCATAAGGGGTTGGTGCCGTCCATTCCAACTGATTGTGCACCCTTTTGTACAGAGCCTAACTGGTCACTTACCCAAACGCTACCCACAGCTTCGAATTGGTGCGGACTCTTGATGACTTCACAGATTCCACTGCTGATGGGGCTCGAAACCGCCAATATTGCCCCCAGGTGACCACACATTGTCCCCCTATATATCCCTTTAAAATTAGTACAGATACCCCACCACCCCCTTTAAGCCGTCAACGGCACTTGTCACTATCTACCTGTCTTGAGCCCTAGTCCAGCTGCATGCTTCACAAAATACTTTCAGTCTTTCAAGCAAAACCGGAAGCGAACCACCCACAGCCGATGTCATTCAGTGCGAGCGTCAATCAAGCCTACGAATTTACTTTAGCGGGGGATTTCAGCCAGACGCATTTCTGACAAACAAATCCGTTGACGCCCAGCAGGTAGCAATCATCGCAAGTGAAGTTGCGCGAGGACTATACGACCAGATAAAACAATATCGGTTGAGGAATCAAAATGAACACATGTCGTTGGGTGGCGATTGTGGGAACGTTCACTATTTAATTTCACAATTTATACGTGAGAACTATAAGGATGTGGATGCCAACTTCACTATGGGAAACGTGACAATTGACCAGCGGTGGGGCTTCGAGTTTTCAGAGGAAAAATTCCGTCGTTGGGTTAGTACTGGTCGCGGATCAGTGTTCGACTGTCACTCCTGGGTAACCTTGGCAAAGATCACATAATTCGCGACGATTGCCACATATGTGAATACACGGCGACAAAAGGTAATGAAATTTGGTGGCGTTTTATATGGAACGCCTGTATCGCTGAAGTGCATACCGATAGCGCAAGAGCCCCACCATGAGATTCCGATAGGCACTACGATTATTTTTGAGGCTGTCGTTTTTGGAATACCGGCGTTTCACTGCACCGCAAGGCAGGACAGACACAACGGAGCATAACTGACGGCTGGCGCAGCGCCTGGTAAACGCTGGTAAATCCAATGAATAGATGGGTTCATTTGAGCGAATCGTAAACACAGCGAAAGATCGGAAAATCCAGGGCGATGTCAACGCCCCCCCGCGCTCTATGCTGCGCACTGAGCCAACTCTCGCAATGCGTCCGAAATTGTTTCAGCAAATTGAGTGTGATCAACCAAATTGATGGACCAATAATCACGTTTCGTGATGGACGATATCCCACAAAATTGCTTCGGACCGTGGCAAGGCCGCAACTCTTAATCCATCAGAAATCTATGCCCGTTGCTTTGGAGCGAATTCTGGACCCGCAGTGGGGCGTAGCGGCCCTCTTTTGCGCCATGCTCCTGGCCCAACGAGTCGCGATAGGGGTCGTCTCAGAAAACGGAAATTAAAATACGCTAAGCTAATTGACTTTGCCATCCGTCGTTGCGGTCATTTGAATCGCTGGCGGCGCGGCATGAAGTTCGGCCAGTTTGATGATTGCGTCGTAGCCTGGCGCGCTCATTCTAGTGTCAGGGCTTAAGGCACTTACCCCGCAAAACATCGTTTCCACGCTTTTGCCAGAACAGCCCCAAGTTTCCCCACCTTTGACTGGCATAAATCTGGCTGAAAAAGCGGGTAAGAATTTCTCGATGTAACTGGCCATCCTGGTTTTCGCACGCGTTTTCTCGGCATGTAAATTACCCGTCAAAATAACAATTTGATGATTTTTATATTGCAGAGCTCGCCTCGCAATAGTGACCCCCATAATAAAATCCCGTGGCTCAATATTCTCAGATTCAGTGAGTTTTAAAGTATTTTCCTCGGTGGATCCATCAAAGGCGAATAATAAAATGGGATAGCCTTCGCTTTTTAATTTGCGTGCCTTCTCGATCAGGGCAAATATGGCTGAACTGGCCGATCCATAATCCCTAGCATATGTCCAAAATGGTGCATTCATCAGCTTACTAAGGTCACCCGCCGCGCCACTGGAAACCATGTAGTCATTCAATATTGGCTGCATGCTTTCTGGCATTTCCAACCCCAGCATAACGGCGCGTCTTGTCTGCGCAAAATGACAAGCCAGGTTGCCGGCAAATGCCGGCATTTCAACCGTACCATGAATTTCACCCAGCAAAATCACCCGTGCATTAATTTTTGTCAAAAACTTTTTATCGATCACATCGCAGGCAAAGAGGCTCTGACAACCAAACACCATGATCAAGAACACGCCAATGCGCAATAATATGGACTGAATATACAATTTCATTGGGTTTCTTCTACAAAGGTGAATCTTATCCCAGGTATATTTTTTTCTTCAGCGGCGTTAAATTGCTGTCTCCGTAGCGCATCATCTTCACTTTCGCAGTATTGTGCAAACGTGGGCCATTCGTGGGCGATGTTCAATCCGGCCTCTTTTGTTAAGAACTGGCACATTGCGCCCAACACGCCTAAATCCGGGCAACGGTGGTCAAGAAATAGAAATTGCCCTTGTTGGTTAACCTCAAGAAAAACCAGTTCATCATTCATAGTAACAATGAAATCGAGGCTGCCGAATCGCAAATCAAGTTCTTTCATCAATAAGAACACTTGCGCCCGTTGCGCCATACTCAATTGATAGGGTGTGACCTGCATGGTTTGGGTCAACGCATCGACTCGCCAATCAACTGTTGTGTGCGCCGCCGCTTGTGAATCCAGCTTTGCTGCAATCAATTCATCACCAAGAACAAGCACCCTTAATTCAAATTTCTTTTTAATGTAATTTTGATATATTCCTGGGCACGCTTGCAGTGCACCGTCGTCGTTCAAATGGTCGGCTGTTAGTTTAAAAGTGGCTTGCCAATGGGTTCCGCCATCATTGCCTTGCCATAGCTGTTGATAAAACGGCTTCAAAATAATGGCGCCTTGATTGTCATCGTAGAATTTTCTAATTGCCGAAGGGCTATTGCTCATAATTGTATTCGGTACTGAAAATCCAATTGACTTAGCTATTTTCAATTGATGCAATTTACTTGCAGCGACAGCAGATCCCTTAAATTTATTTACCCAAGCGACATCGGTACCAAACAAGCACCTAATCTCCAGAAAATAGTTATTTAAGAAGCCTTGGGTTTCGACAACCGCATTATGCAAGTCAGACTCATAGAGTGCCGAAAAATCATGATATGAGGCATCTCCCACCATTCTGCGGCGCCAGCAGCACCTTACTTCATCCAGATTGATCCTCTCATCGGAGTTATTACATGCCAATAACGCGATGCTTGGCTGTGGCTGATTGGTCAAATTAATTGTGAAGGCTTCGCTGGATGGAAAATTAATTGTACTGACGATGTAAGCGGAAATGCCGGCTTGGCTCAAGCACCACGCTACAGCCCGCGCGTGGATGTCTTCCAGCGTAGAAAAAATCAAGATACTCATTTTGAAAGTGTCACTTTCGGCGAAAAGAAGAGGCGGCATGCCCATCAGGCGATGCCGCCATTAATCAATACTTGCTATCAGTGCCGCACCCGTCAAGTCAACCTGACCCGCTGCCAGTGCGCCCAATTCACTGCATCACTGCATTGGGTTCGTGGTCTTTGGGTCGTCGCAATCATCCGCTACGGTGCTCTTGCCGGAGTTGGAGTAAGTAGTGTTGTAGCATCCACCACTTACCTGCTGGATTTCTTGCGGCGACAATTCGACTGCAAGTTGTTGGCCCAATGGGCGGCTTTTTCCGGCCGCGCTTGATTTTGCAAATGACTTCATGTTTACTCTTCCAAATTCGGTGCCAGATTCGCCCCGGCACCATCGGCGTTCCCGGTCAACATGACCGAAATTCTTTACCTTTGTCTCCGTCGCTATCGCGCACTACTCTCCCGCCATCCAGCGTCACCACCCGCTCGGCCGCCGCTATGGTGGTAGGCCGATGCGCCACAATGATTCGGGTTATGGGTAGTTGCTTGACGGCTTCATTGATCAAACTCTCGCACTGGGCGTCCAGGTGGCTGGTGGCTTCGTCCAGAAACAGCAGCGTGGGGTTTTTGTAGAGGGCTCTAGCCAGCAACACGCGTTGCTTTTGCCCGCCCGACAAACTGCTGCCCATGTCGCCCACCAGCGTGTTGTAGTTCATGGGCATGGCAACTATGTCTTCGTGGATCGCCGCCATGTGGGCGCAGCCGGCCACACGCTGCATGTCGGCCTGGTGGTCAAAGAAGCTGATGTTTTCCATCAAGGTGCCGGCCAGCATTAAGTCGTCTTGCATCACCGCGCCAATCAGGGGCCGGTAGCCCGATGGCCCTAGCGTTGCAATCGATACACCGCCCAGGCTGATCTCACCTTTGCTGGGCGCCAGCAGGCCCAGCATCAACTTCAACAGAGTGGTCTTGCCGCAGCCCGAGCCGCCGACGATGGCCACCGATTCACCAGCCTTGATGGTCAAGTCCACGCCTTGCAGTACCCAGGGATCGGAGTCGCTATAGCGAAACCAGACATCGCTTAACTTGAGGGTCATGTCAACGGGTGGCAGCAGGCCCAGGGCGTCTGGTTCAGGCGCGGTCAGCACAATATCGGCCAGGCGCGCCCCTTGCACCTTGAGCATCATCAGCTCCACCAGCTTGTCGATCAGCGAGTGCACGCGTTGGGCGAAGGTTGTCTTGTAGCTGATGAAGGCGGTCAGCATGCCGACCGTGAACTGGCTGTCCATCACCAGACGCGCACCGAGCCAAACGACCAGGATGTTTTCTAGTGCCGACAGTATTTGGTGCGCACCTTGCACGCCAATGTTGAGCTTTTGGGTGCTCAAGACCTTATTCATGGCATCGACCACCGCATTGAGCCAGCGGTCGGTTCGGTCGGCCTCGGCCCTGAACAGCTTGATGGCCTGCACCCCACGCACAGACTCCAGAAACAGGGTTTGCTCCTTGGCCTGCAAAACAATTTGGTCTTCGGTGGCGCGGCGCAGCGGGGCGTAGCTGATCCAGCGCAACAGGCCGTAGAGCACGATGGCGGCCAGCACCAGCGCGCACAGCAGCGCGCTGTAGTAGGCCATCACCACCAACATGGCTATAGCCATCACGCCGTCCACCATTGCTTCGACAAAGCTGGTGGTCAGCGACTTTTGAATGGTCTCGATGGAGCGGAAGCGGGACATCACGTCGCCCAGATGGCGTTTCTCAAAGTAGCTGACCGGCAGCTGCATCAAGTGGCTGAACACATTGGCCACCCACTGCAGGTTGACGTGGGTGGCCATGTACAGCACCACATAGGAGCGAACCAAGCCAATCACGGTTTGCACGACAGCCAGCAGGGCAAAACCAAGCGCCAGCACGGTGAGCAAATTGCGATCGGCGCTGACTATGGCAAAGTCAATCACCCACTGCATAAAGAAGGGCACCACGAGCGCAAACACCTCCAACGCGCCGGCCAGCAGTAGTATCTGGCCCAGTGAGCGCTTGAGGCCGGTAACCCGGCCCATCATTTCCCGCAGCCGCAGCTTTTGCGTCTCATCGAGCTTTTCGAATTTGTCGGTAGGGGTCAGCTCCAGTGCGACCCCGCTGAAGTGGGTGGAGACTTCTGCCAGCGAGAGTTTCACCAGGCCGCGAGCGGGGTCGTGGATTTCCACCACCTCGCCACGTGTGGAGCGCTGATCATGCTGAGCCTATCCAATGTGGGTAACGGCCAGGTGGCCGCCAGCTACTACGAAGCCGCCGATGATTACTACACCAGCGACACGGGGCCGAGCGCCTGGTGGGGAACAGGTGCGACCAGTCTGGGATTACAGGGTGCGGTAGATGCGGGCGAGTTTGCCGCCCTGTTGGATGGACGCTTGCCAAACGGCGAGACCCTGCACCACGCGGCAGCAGGGCGGCGTGGCGGCACCGATGGCACGTTTAGCGCGCCCAAATCTGTATCCTTGCAAGCGCTGGTGGGAGGCGATTCACGCATCATCGAGGCGCACCGCCTAGCCGTGGAGCGGGCACTGACCTATGCCCAAACTCTGGTCGGTTGCCGCGTGACTGAGGACGGTATCACGCACAGCGAACGCACTGGCAACCTGGTGGTGGCACGCTTTACCCATGATTTGAGCCGCGCGTGTGACCCCCAGTTGCACACCCATTGCGTTATGGTCAACGCTACGCGCCGCGTCGATGGCCAGTGGCGTGCCAGCGACAACCAGGCGATCTATCGCCACAAAATGCTCTTGGGCGCGCTGTACCGTGCAGAGCTGGCCCGCGAGCTGCAGGCACTGGGTTACGCGGTGCGCCTGACCCATGGGGATGGTCGCTTCGAGTTGGCCCACATCAATGAGCGGCAAGTGAAAGCCTTCAGCCAGCGCAGCGCCGCCATTGAAGCGTATTTGAAAGAGCATCAAGGGCTGGAGCGCGGCGAGGCCAGTGCGTGGGATAAGAAATTGGTGGCGGTAATCACGCGTGAGAAAAAGACCGACGTGGATCGCGCTTATTTGCGCCAGGAATGGGAAGAGTTGGGCGCTGCCCAAGGCATTGATTACAGAGAACCAAAGCCAGCGTTAAGCCGGGATGCGCCAGATGCCGCCGCTGTATTGTGCCAATCCATCTTGCATGTGAGCGAACGCAATTCAGTATTTAGCCAGCAAGCCATTTTGCAAGCCTCGCTAGAGCGCGGGGTGGGAGTCGCAACCTTAGGTGACATTGAAGCGGAACTGAAGGAAGCCATTGAGCGCGGGGAGTTGATTCGGGAGGGTGAGCGTTACACCACGCCTGAAGCGCAACAACTGGAACGCGAAATTCTGGGAATCGAGGCCCACGGGCGGGCTACGTTGCGCCCTATCTACCAGGGCGAGCGCTCGGCCCTGGTGGCGCAACTGGTCGGACTGTCGGACGGCCAGAGAGATGCCGCATTGGGCGTCTTGCTGAGCGCCAATCAAATCATTGGCATCCAAGGGCGTGCGGGGGTGGGTAAAACGACCTTGCTCAAGATGGCGGCGGCACAGGCCAGGGCCTGCGGCTATGCCGTCAAAGGACTGGCACCCAGCGCCAGTGCGGCGCGCGAGCTGGCTGGAGCTGGCATTGATGCGCAAACGATTACCGCCTTTAGCCACCAGCAATTCAAGGCGCTCGATGCCAAGAATCTGCTCATTGTGGATGAGGCGGGCATGGCCTCCACCCGTCAGCTGCATGGGATTCTGAGCGAAGCCGCTGCCGTAGGTTGCCGGGTGGTCCTGGTCGGTGACACGGCGCAATTGCAATCAGTGGAAGCGGGCAAGCCCTTTGCACAATTGCAGGCCCACGGCATGCATACCGCGACAGTCAATCAGATTCAGCGTCAAAAAAACCAAGTCTTAAAACATGCGGTCGAGTTAGCTGTGGATGGTCAGACCGCGATGGCGGTGCAGGTACTGGACAAGCATATTAACGAGATTGCCCACTCACCCACGCGCTTCAAAAAAATTGCCAAAGACTACGCTGCCTTGTCGGAGGCTGAGCGTGCCACGACCCGCGTGATTGCCGGCACCCGCTATGCGCGCGGCGAGATCAACCGCTGTATCCGGAGCCAACTGGGTTTGGCAGACGAAGGCCAGGAATTCGTATTGCTGGATCGCAAAGACATGACGGCACAACAGGCCCGCTCGGTCTTGAGCTATGAAGCGGGCGACCTGGTATTGGCGGAAACGGATTACGCCTCGTTGGGCTTGAAGCGCGGTGAAACAGCGGCGGTGGTGGAGCGGCTGGACCATTGCATCATGCTTGAACGCATGGATGGCGCTCGCATAGCGTGGCAACCGGCATTGGCCACCAAGTTGACCGCTTATGTGCCGGTTAAGCGCTCGTTGTCTGTTGGCGACCTGGTGCGCGTGACAGCCAATGACCGCATGCGCGGATTGGTCAATGGTGACATGGCGCGGGTGAGTGCCATTGCACCAGAGGGGCAAACTCTGACGGTGTGCTTTGACGATGGGCGCACGGTACTACTGGATGGCAGACGGCCTTTGGCGCTTGACCATGGCTATTGTTCGACGGTGTACGCCAGCCAGGGCCAGACCTGCGACAGGGTGTTGATCGAAGCGGATTCCCATAGCCTGACTGCGAATGAAAACACGTTCTATGTCGCTATCAGCCGTGCCCGACATCACGTACAAATTTACACCGATGATCGTGAAATGCTGCCCTTTGCAATGAGCCGGGAAATTGAAAACTTGGCCGCATTGGATATTCATGACCAATCCCTGGCAACAGGCGCGGAATTTCCTCAATCGATGGAACTGGACTGAACGCATGAACGAAGCGCCAATCTTCGTGGCCCCGACACACTTTTCAATCGTTCCGCTTGCCTCAGTCGTTGCTGGTTTAAGTGAAAAATCCAGTCGCTGCAAGGTTGAGCACGGTCTTTGGATAGAGGAGCGTGGTTTCGTTAGAGGCTCAGCCGGCCTTATCTACATCAGCATTAGGAGGGAGCAATGACCCCGAAGCGCGGACTAAACCATCAAGAAGCCATGGCATACGTCGGCGTCAAACGACGCACGTTCGATGAGGTGTGGCGTCCCCAGCTCGTAGCCATGCGTCAGGGTGCGTGCGTGATCTTTGACCGCAAAGATCTCGATCAGCTTTTCGACAGATTCAAGCAAGAAGCCGCAGACTGCTCCCATGACGCAGCAAACGATACCCATAGATTGGCGCACAATGCTCCTCGGAATGGACGGCCCATCATCACAAAAGGAGTTATTACATGGGCCAAAACACAAGGGGTATCTACCCCGACCAAAACGGGCTCTGGCAGATCGACCGGTCCAAGTGGGGCACTCGATTTCGCCAGCGCGGCTTTAAGAGTTATGACGAAGCAGAACGCTGGCTGATACAGGCGTTGGGTGAGTTACGCGAGACCGTGGTGCACGGCAAGCGAACCACTTACACGTTTGACCAGGCGGCTGCCCACTACGTCAGCTTGCATGCCGAGAAGGCATCTATTGAGACCGAGATTTACATGCTGCAGGGCGTCATGCCATACATCGGAAAACTGGACTTGCACCAGGTGCACGATGCAACACTGTTGCCGTTCAAGAATGAGCGGCTGAAGGAAGGCCGTGCCCACAAGACGGTCAACCTGGCGCTGGGTGTGGTGCGGCGTATCCTCAACCTGGCGGCCACAAGCTGGCGGGATGGCGATAGCAATACTTGGCTGGAGCTGGCCCCCAAGATCACCATGCTGCCGTTGGTAGGCCATCAGCGTGAGCCGATGCCCATCACATGGGGCCAACAGCGCAACCTAATGCCCAAGCTACCCGACCACCTGGCACGCATGTCATTGTTCATTTTGAACAGCGGCGTGCGCGACGATGTGGCCTGTAGCCTCCGCTGGGATTGGGAGATCAAGGTACCCGAGCTGGGCATATCGGTCTTTGAGGTGCCTCGCAGCAACGTCAAGGGACGCAAGCTGGTGCGCGTGGTGATCTGCAACAGTGTGTCGCAATCGGTTGTTGAGTCGGTACGTGGTCAGCACCCAGAGTATGTGTTCGTGTACCGGCGTGAACGTGTCAAAAACATCGCCATGCCGCCAGTGATGCCCTACCGGCGCATCCAGACTATGAACAATACTGCTTGGCAACGAGCGCGGACTGCTGCCGGGCTGGGTGACCTACATGTGCACGATCTCCGCCACACTGTGGGTATGCGGCTACGGGAGGCTGGCGTGTCAGAGGGCACCCGGTCAGACATTCTGTGGCACACAACGGCTTCGATGACCCAGCACTACAGCGTGGCTCAGATCGTGGAACTGCACGACGCGCTGGAAAAAATCAAGGACGACACTGGCCGCTGGAACAAGAGTCTGGCAACTCTGAGGATGGAGCAGGAAGATGCCGTACGGGAGCTGACTTACCCAAAAGCTACCCAGGCAAAAAAATAGCCTAGAAGCGTTAACTTCTAAGCTATTGATTCTCTTACTAAAAAGATGGTGCGGCTGGCAGGAATTGAACCCACGACCCCTTGGTTCGTAGCCAAGTACTCTATCCAACTGAGCTACAGCCGCTAAGCAAAAAATTATAGCACAGGTTTTGGCGCCCCCTTCAGGCTTTCAAACCCAGCATCGCCCGGGCCTCCTCAGGGCTGGCAATGGCGCGGCCTGCCCGTTGCGCGCATTGGGCCAATTCGGCGATCAGCGCCCCGTTGCCGCTGGCCCGCTCGCCATTGGGCAAATAGAAGGTGTCTTCCAGCCCGGTGCGCAACATGCCGCCCACGTCTGCGGTCTTCTGGTGCACGGGCCAGATCTCGGCGCGGCCTATCAGCGTGGCCTGCCAGACGCTGTTGGGGGCCATCCACTGCGGCAGCAGCGCCAGCAGGTCCGCATCGCAAGGCATGCCGGATGCCACGCCCATGACCAGGTTGTATTCTGCGCGGCCCATTTCGGGCTTGAGCATGCCCGCCTTGATGTACATGCCCACCGAGCGGACGATGCCCACATCAAAACACTCAAACTCGGGGTGCGTGCCGCACTCGGCCATGACATCCAGAAACTGCTGGACCTTGGCCACGGGATTGTCAAACACCATGGGTGGCCAGGCCCATTGGCCGTCTTCCTTGATCTTCAGGTAGTTCAGGCTGCCGGCATTGCAGGCAGCGATTTCGGGCTTGACGCGGCGTATGCAAGCAAGGGGGCCGGAGATGTCTTTGCCCACCACACCCGTGGTCAGGTTGATGATGACCCCGGGGCAGGCTTCGCGGATGGCATCGGTAACGGACGCCATGACCTCCGGGTCCCACGATGGTAAGTGGCCCATGCCCTCATCCTGGTTGCGCACATGCACGTGCATGACAGACGCACCGGCGTTGAATGCGTCGCGCGCCTCGGCTGCCATTTGCGCCGGCGTGACGGGCACCGGGTGTTGCTTGGGGTTGGTCAGCACGCCGGTCAGCGCGCAGGTCAGTATGGCTTTTTCCATTTTCATGCTTCCTTCTTTTGTATTGAAGCGATTGCCAACTCCACCAGCAATGCGCCCGATTCCACTTGGTCACCCGCCTTGGCGTGCACGGCCTGCACGATGCCTCCTGCCTCTGCGCACAGCCACATTTCCATCTTCATGGCTTCCACGCACACCAGTTGCTGGCCGCCCTGCACGGATGCGCCTGCCGCCACCAACACCTGCGTGACCTTGCCTGCCACTGGCGAGCGCGCTTTGCTGGCGTCTTTGCGGGCATCGGCATCCGGGAAGGGCGACAACTCGGCGAATACAAAGCTGTGTCCGTCCAACGCCAGGTGCAGCGTAGAGCCGGCAAACACGGCAATGGCGTTGCGGGTGACACCG
Source organism: Rhodoferax sp. ZS1R8 (assembly GCF_056521325.1). Lineage (NCBI taxonomy): Bacteria > Pseudomonadati > Pseudomonadota > Betaproteobacteria > Burkholderiales > Comamonadaceae > Rhodoferax > Rhodoferax sp. ZS1R8. The sequence goes on from NZ_JBWMBA010000003.1 coordinate 437,421, forward strand.
TCCACTGTGTAGCGCAGCCTGCCATCGCTAAAGTCCAATACGCTGACGTCCACCGTCGTACCATCCAGCGTCAGTGCGACGCCGCTGTGGCGGTCTGGGCGTACGCGGATGCTGCGCACCTCATCGCCGCACTGCAAACGCACATCGAAAGCCGCCACGCTGTCGGCCCGCCAGTTGTTGCCGCGCCAACCCTCCATGCCTCGCATCGCCAGGGACATTGCGGCGACACGCCACACGGCGTCGCCCGGAACCGGTGCTTGCAGCAAGTCCTCGCCCTGCTCCTGCCATTGGTCGATCAGTGTCGTGGTCATCTCGGCCTTGCGAAAAGCCGGGTGGTCGACCAGATCACTGAGGAAGCGGCTGTTGTTCTTCAGACCCAAGAGCGGCGTGTTCGCCAAGGCAGCGCGCAGGCGGCGGATGGCGTCATCGCGGTCGCGGCCGTGGACAATGATCTTGGCAACCATGGGGTCGTAGTAGGGAGAGATGACACTGCCCTGCGCAATGCCGTCGTCCACGCGGACTCCGTACGCGTTTCCACAGTTCGGGACGCCGGCGTGCAACGCATCCGCAGGCTGCCACCACAAGACCCTGCCGGTCTGCGGTGCAAAACCGGTGTAAGGGTCTTCTACATACAAGCGGGCTTCGATGGCGTGGCCGGTCAGCGTGATGTCTTGCTGCTGCGCAGGCAAAGGCTCACCCGCCGCGACACGCAACTGCCACTCCACCAGGTCGTAACCCGTCACCATTTCGGTCACAGGGTGTTCAACTTGCAGGCGCGTGTTCATCTCCAGAAAGTAGTGGTTCAGCTTGTCGTCGACGATGAACTCCACGGTGCCTGCACCCCGGTAGCCCACGGCCAGCGCGGCGGCTACAGCGTCCTTTCCCATGGCTTCCCGCATGGCGAGCGTGACCACAGGCGACGGCGCCTCTTCAATGACCTTCTGGCGGCGGCGCTGGGCGGTGCAGTCACGTTCGCCCAAGTAGACGGCGTTACCGTGTGCGTCGGCAAAAACCTGAATCTCGATGTGGCGGCCGTTGTCAATCAGGCGCTCCAGCATCAGCGTGCCATCGCCGAAGGCGCTGGTGGCTTCGCGGCGCGCGCCCTCTATGCCTTGCTGCAATTCAGCCGCGGATCGCACCAGGCGCATGCCCCGCCCGCCGCCGCCAGCGACCGCCTTGACCAGCAGTGGGTAGCCCAGCTTATCTGCCTCGGCCATTAGCGCGACATCGCCCTGCTCTCCACCCAGATAGCCGGGCGCGCAGGGAACACCAGCGTCCAGCATGCGACGCTTGGCCAGGGCCTTGTCACCCATGGCTTCGATCGCGCTGGCGGGCGGGCCAATGAAAACCAGGCCAGCATCGACGCAGGCTTGCGCAAAGCCGGCGTTTTCGCTCAGAAAACCGTAACCAGGGTGCACGGCATCGGCGCCGGTCTTACGGGCCGCTTCCACAATGGCATCGATACGCAGATAAGACTCGGCTGCCGGCGATGCGCCAATGTGCACGGCCTCGTCTGCCAACGCCACGTGGGGCGCGTCCCGATCTGCATCGCTGAATACCGCCACCGTGCGGTAGCCGAGGTTGCGGGCGGTGCGGATGACACGGCAAGCAATCTCTCCGCGGTTGGCAATCAGAATTTTCGAGAACGTCATGGCATGGCCCACTGTGGTTTGCGCTTTTGCATAAATGCGGCGATGCCCTCCAGCCCTTCCGGGCCCTGTGCAGCGCGGGAAAAGATGGCGGCGGCATGTTGCACCAGGTCTTGCGGTTCGCGCAACCGGGCCTGGGCCATCAAGGCCTTGGTCGCAGCCAGTGCGCCCGGCGCGCATGCCAGGATGTCGGCCAGCACTTTGTCCAACTCGGTTTGTAGGTCTGCGGTATCAACAACAGCATGCACCAGCCCCAGGCGCAGGGCCGCAGCTGCGTCCAAGCGCCCACCGGTGACGGCCAAGCGTTTGGCCTGCGAATAGCCCAGGCGCTCCACCAGGAACGGTGCTATCTGCGCCGGCACCACGCCCAGCGCAGTTTCCGGCAGGCGGAACTGCGCGGTCTCGCTGGCAATGGCGACATCGGCCACGCAGGCCAGGCCAAAGCCGCCACCCATGACCGAGCCTTCCAGCACCGCGACTACCGCCAGCGGCGTGCGAGCGTAGGCCACGCACAGCTCCCCAAATGCGGCGTTCACCTCGGCAATGGGGTCAACCCCTTCCGCCGGTGCCTGCAGGGCCCGCATGCGTGCCGCAGCCATGTCCTTCAAATCTGCACCCGAGCAAAAATGGCCCCCGGCACCGCGCAGCACGACCACGCGCACGGCATCCGGCTGCCCTGCCGTGGCTTCCGCCGCTTGCAGCAGCTGGCGCAGTTCGCCCACCATTTGCAGCGACATGGCGTTGCGCGATGCGGGACGGTTCAAGTCGATATGCAGGGTAGCCCCCGCCCAGCGCGCGTGAGCAGCTACTAAATTCATAGCAGACAGAGCAGCTTGCATGGTCATGCCTTGCCCGGCAATGTGCCTTCGAGCTTGCAGATGATGCCCAGCATGATCTCGTCCGCACCGCCGCCTATCGAGATCAAACGCCCATCTCGGTACGACTGCGCGATGGGGTTGTCGGCCGTGAAGCCCATGCCGCCCCAGTATTGCAGGCAGCTGTCGGCGACCTCCCGCATCAGGCGTCCAGCCTTGAGTTTGGCCATGGATGCCAGCCGGGTTACATCCTTGCCGCCTACGTACTGCTCCACCGCGCGATAGGTCAGCGCACGCAGGGCCTCCACCTCGGTGCGCAACTCGGCCAGGCGGAAATGCACCACTTGGTTGTGCAAAATGGGCTTGCCAAACGTCTGACGTTGGCGCGTGTAGTCAATGGTCTGGTCGATGAGCCGGTCCAGCGAACGCAAGGACCCGGCGGCGCCATACAAGCGCTCTTCCTGAAACTGCAGCATTTGCAGCATGAAGCCCATGCCCTCCTGGCCGATCAAGTTCTTCTGCGGCACGCGCACGTTGTCGAAAAACAGCTGGGCCGTGTCGCTGGAGTGCATGCCGATCTTCTCGATCTTCTGGCGCGTGACACCGGGGCTTTTCAGCGGCACCACGATCAAGGATTTGTTCTTGTGTGCAGCGCCTTCAGACGTGTTGGCCAACAGACAGCACCAGTCGGCCTGCATGCCATTGGTGATCCACATCTTGGAGCCGTTGATCAAGTAGTCGTCGCCATCCTTGCGCGCCGTGGTCTTCAGCGCGGCCACGTCGGAGCCGCCACCGGCCTCGCTGACGCCCACGCAACCCACCATGTCGCCAGCAATGCTGGGCGCCAGAAATTCGTGGCGCAGTGCGTCACTGCCAAAGCGGGCCAGTGCTGGCGTGCACATATCCGTCTGCACACCTATGGCCATGGGCACGCCGCCGGCATTGCACTCGCCCAGCGACTCGGCCATGACCATGGAGTAGCTGAAGTCCAGCCCCAGGCCACCAAACTCGGTGGGGTACTTGATGCCCAGCAGGCCGAGGTCGCCCATCTTCTTGAACAACTGGTGGGCGGGGAAGATGCCGGCCTTTTCCCACTCGGGCAGTTGGGGGTTGATTTCCTTGGTGACAAATTTGCGGACCGTGTCGGCAATCTGCTCGTGCTCGGGGGTGAATTTCATAGTGTTCTTTTTGTGGTGGGTAGGGGTGTTACATGCGGGCTACGCCGAAGGTGTTTGGATATAACTTGCGTTGATCCGCCTCAGCCGCCAGCGCCAAACCCAGACCCAAAAAGCGCCGCGTATCGCGTGGATCGATGATGCCGTCGTCCCACAGCCGCGCCGTGCCAAACAGCGCGGCAGACTCCTTGTCCAGCCGCAAACGCAGTCCGTCGGACATCGCAGCCAACGCTTCTTCATTGGCCTCCATGCCGGTGCGCTCGATCTTGGCGCGGTTCACGATATCCATGACCTTGGCCGCCTGCGCACCGCCCATCACAGCCGTGCGGGCTGTGGGCCAGGCAAAGATGAAGCGGGGGTCAAACCCGCGCCCGCACATGCCGTAGTTGCCGGCCCCGTAGGACCCGCCCAGCACAAAGGTGAACTTGGGCACCCTCGCATTGGCCACTGCCTGGATCATCTTGGCGCCATGTTTGATGGCACCGCCCCGCTCCGCCGCCGAGCCCACCATATAACCCGTGGTGTTCTGCAAAAAGACCAACGGCGTGCCGGTCTGATCACACAGCTGGATGAACTGCGCGGCCTTGGTCGAGCCTGTGGGCTGGATGGGGCCGTTATTACCCAGAATGCCGACCAGATGGCCCTGCACGCGGGCGTGGCCACACACCATCTCGGGGGCGTATTCGGCCTTGAAATCCAGAAAATCCGATCCATCGACCAGGCGGGCAATGACCTCACGCACGTCATAGGGCTCGCGTTCGTCGGCGGGCACAATGCCCATCAGCTCCTGTTCGTCAAACAAGGGCTCGGCAAAGGCGGTGGCGGATGGCACGGTGTCCCACCGCAGCTTGTCCATGACCTCGCGCGCCATGCCAATGGCGTGGGCATCGTCCTCACACAGGTATTCGCCCAGACCGGTAACCTGGGCATGCGTCTCGGCGCCACCCAATTCGTCTTCAGTGCAGTCCTCGCCAATGGCGGCCTTTACCAAGGGTGGGCCGGCCAGAAAGATATTGGAGCGCCCCCGCACCAGGATCACGTAGTCCGACAAACCCGGCAAGTAAGCACCCCCGGCCGTGGAGGAGCCGTGCACCACCGCAATCTGCGGCAGGCCCATCGCCGACATGCGGGCTTGGTTGGCAAAGGTGCGGCCGCCCTCGATAAAAATCTCGCTCTGGTACATCAGGTTGGCTCCACCGCTTTCTACCAGCGAGATCAGCGGCAGCTTGTTCTCCAGCGCAATCTGCTGCACGCGCAGGCCTTTCTTCAGACCCATGGGCGCCACGGTGCCACCTTTGACCGCGCTGTCGTTTGCAGAAATGATGCAGCGCTTGCCAGCCACCACGCCGATGCCGACGATGGAGCCACCGCCCATCACAGACTTTTTGCCATCATCGTCGTGCATGTTCAGCCCGGCCAGCCGGCTTAGCTCCAAAAACGGCGTGCCCCGGTCCAGCAAACGGGCAACCCGTTCACGCGGCAGCAACTGATTACGCTTCTCGAACTTGTCGCGTTTGGATTCAGACTCGGCGATGACCAGCCCCTCGAGGCGCTGGACTTCGGCCAGCAGGCCTGACATGCGCTGGGCATTGGCGGCAAAGGCGTCAGAAGTGGGTTTGATCTTCGATCGGATGGCAGGCATCGGCGTAAGTCCTTGCGTTGGTGTTTGGAATTAGACGGCATGGTGACGTTAACGTCAACCTAATGCCGCATAGGTGTTTTTACTGATGTTTACGGTATGCCTGCGGGCTACCATGCGGCTCCATCGCCACAACAAACCAAGGAGTCCTCACATGAACCTCGAAGCCTGCACCCAAGCCATCCGCAACAAGGTCGGTAGTGACAGCGGCCTGAACGCCACGCTGAAGTTTGACTGCGGCTCCGATGGCGTGATCCGCATCGATGGTGCGTCCACCCCCAACACGGTCACCAACGACAACATCGACGCTGACTGCACGGTTGGCATCACGCTGGACAACCTGAACGCGCTGCTCAGCGGCGACCTGGAACCCACGACGGGTTTCATGGCCGGCAAGCTCAAGGTCAGTGGCGACATGGGCGTGGCTATGCGCCTGCAACGGGTGATCTGAGCGATGTGCGCAACCGACGCACAGGCTTTTGTCGACTCCCACCGCGACGAGGCCACGACCGAACTCTTTGGCATCACCGAGCTGTGCCGCGAGTTTGGCATCACGTTGCGGGCGCTGCGCTTCTATGAGGACAAGGGACTGCTGGCCCCCAGGCGCATCAACGGGGCACGGGTCTACACACGGCGCGACCGGGCACGCCTGGCGTTGATCCTGCGCGCCAAGGCGATTGGTTCGCCGCTGTCGGAGATCAAGCGTTACCTGGATCTGTATGGACAACAGGGCGAAGGCCGTACGCAACAACTGCATTACGTCATTGAGCGTACCGATGCCGAGATCGCGGAGCTGGAGAAAAAGCGGGCCAAGATCGACGAAACGCTGGCCGAACTGCGCGTCATCAACGCGTATTCACGCCAGCAGCTAGAGGCCCGCCAGCGTTCGGGCGCCAAAACCTGAGTCTGCGAAAGCCGCCGTCCGGGGCTTGAAACTGGCTATGATGTCTCGTGCCTTTTCTGCGCCAAGCCATACCCCACCACGCTGCCACATAAATGAACATCTGGTCCGCCATTGCCGCCGCCAGCCTGCTTATTACTGCGGCCATGTGTGGACTGTATTGGCGAGAACGCCACCATCGGCAGCACCTGTCGCTGCTATTGAACGGGCTTGAAAAACAGCTGTCCACCAAACTGGGCGGCGATACCCTTACCGGGTTGATGACGCGGGCGGGCTTTGAAGCCGCGCTGGCCAAAAAGGCCCACGCCGTGGATGCCGGCAGCGGGCCCTTTTGCGTCCTGTATGTCGCGCTGGACAATTTCGTCATGCTCAACGACGCCTTTGGCAATGAGAGCGGCGACCGGATGCTAAAAGAAGTGTCGCGCCGCCTGGTCATGGGCGATGGCGCCAAAGAAACACAGGCATGTCACATCGGGGTCGGCGAGTTCGCACTGGTCGTCGACGGCGACCACCGCAGTGCCCGCACTTCGGCGCAGCGCGTGTCCAATGCCTTGGCTGTGCCCTTAGCGTTCGAAGCCGTACGCGCCCAGTTCACCTGCTCCATCGGCGTTGCCGTATACCCCGACCACGGTGCGGTCGGTAAGCTGCTGGGCAATGCGGCGCTGGCCATGCGCAGCGTCAAGTTCAACGGCGGCAGCGACTTTTGCCTGTACGACCCCAAGATGGGTGTAGAGGTACGCGAACAGGCCCTGCTGTTCAACGACCTGCGCAGCGCGCTGGAAAAGGGGGAGTTCGAGCTGTACTTCCAGCCCAAGATAGACGCCATCGGCCTGCAGGTAACGGGTGCTGAAGCGCTGCTGCGCTGGCACCATCCAGAGCGCGGCCTGATCAGCCCTGTGGTCTTCATTCCGCTGGCCGAGCAGTACGGGCTGATCGGCCCTATCGGCAACTGGGTCATCGAAGAAGCCTGCCGCAAGGCCGCGCGCTGGCGCGAGCAAGGTCTGCGCATGCGCGTGGCGGTCAATATCTCCGGCTACCAGATGCGCGAAGACGACCTGGTGGAGCGCATAGAGGCCGCGCTGCAGCGCCACGGCATACAGCCCGACCGCTTTACTTGTGAAATAACCGAATCCGTGGCCATGGAAGACACCAAGGTCACGCAGCAGACCTTCGAGAAGATGCGCAACGCGGGCTTTCACGTCTCCATCGACGACTTTGGCACTGGTTATTCCAGCCTAGCCGCGTTGCGCAAGCTGCCAGCAGCGGAGCTGAAAATCGACCGCGCCTTCGTGTCCGACCTGGAAGAAAGCGAAGATGCCCGCTCCATAGCCCAGTCCATCGTCAACATGGCCACCGCATTGAACCTGCGTGTCATCGCCGAGGGCGTGGAAACGCCCGGTCAGCGCGACCTGCTGGTAGCCATGGGCTGCAACGAACTGCAGGGATTTTTGTTTTCGCTGCCCATGCCGGCCTACGAGCTGGAGCGCCTGGCGCTGGACGACGACCACAAGCCAGAGGAAATGGAATTTCGCAAATCGCTTTTTTCGGAAACTTATCTGGGAAAATTACACTGATACCCTCCCGCTCGAACCATAAGGCAGTGCCATGAGTTTTTTTGACCGTTTCAGAACCACCAGCAAAAAAGAAGAGCTGAAACCCGGTAGCCCTGCGTCCGATGCGCCGACTGCTGGCCCGTTACAAGCTGCTGTCGAACGCCGCAACCGCAAGCGCAAGAATGCGCGCCAGGGCGCCACCGCGCTCATCATCGACGACTCCGCCACGGTGGTGGCCACGCTGCGCAAGATACTGCGCTCCGCCGGCTACGTCACCCGGGATGCGGGCGACGCAGAACAGGGCTTGGCGATGCTGGCCGAGGTCAAGGCGGACATTATTTTTCTGGATATCGTGTTGCCCGGCATGAACGGCTTTGGCGCACTGCGCGCCATTCGCAAAGACCCGGCAACCCAGCACATCCCCGTCATCATGATCAGCGGCAACGAGCATGCTACCGAACAGTTCTACGCCAACAAGATTGGCGCCGACCTTTTCATGAAGAAGCCGTTCTCACGTTACGAGGTGTTTGCCCATATCGAAATGCTGCTGGACGCCAACCGCGAGCTGCGGCGCAAGGGCGTGGTCACGGCTGAGCTGGCGCCAGCGCCAGTGGCTGCCCCCGCGGATGTACAAGAAGAAATGATCCAGACTCTGCCGGTTCCTCGGTCTGCCGCTTCGCTGATCGCACCCGTCGGTGCTGCGATCCCGGTGTTGAACACCCTGGCGCAGTGGCCAGAACTGGAGGCCCGCAAACAACTCACGGCCATGGGCTTGCAGTATTTTGACCATGCGCAGTTCGTTTCAGCCATTCAGCGCGGCGACCAATTGGCCGTGACGCTGTTTGTGGCGGGCCAGGGTGTGTCGCGCGACACGGTGGTGGACGGCAAGACTGCGCTGGCCCTAGCGCAGGAACTGGGTAAGCCGGAAATTGTTCGCTTGCTAGGATGATTTAGATGCGTCCGAAACACTCCGCCAAATTTTGGTCAACGTTCATTCTTCTTGCCTGCACTCTTTACGGCGAGGCGATGGCGGTTGAAAAACCATTGTGGGAACTGGGATTGGGCGTTTCCGCCCTGCAACTGCCCGCCTACCGTGGCTCAGCAGAAACCAGAACCGATGTGCTGCCTATCCCCTACCTGGTCTACCGGGGGGACCATCTGAAGGCAGATAAGGATGGCGTCAGAGGGGTACTGTTTGATTCCGAGCGTTTTGAGATCAACCTCAGCCTCGCCGCGTCGCCTCCCGTCAACAGCCGTGACGTCAAGGCGCGCGACGGCATGCCGGACCTCAATTCGAGCCTGGAGTTGGGACCGTCCGTGGACTTCAAACTGTGGCAATCCAGCGACCACGATACCAAGCTAAAACTGTTTGTGCCCGTGCGGGCAGCGATGACGCTGCAGAGCGATCCCAAATTCATCGGTTGGCAATTTACACCGCGCCTCAACCTCGACGTTGCCAACCCGTTTGGGCAGCGCGGCTGGGCGTTCGCCGTGGTCGGTGGACCGGTATTTGGTAGCCGCGAACAACATGATTATTTCTACGGCGTCTCGCAGCAGTATGCGACCGCCTCGCGTAGCGCCTACGAGGCCAAATCCGGTTATGCAGGCGTGCAGGTTTTGTCAGCATTGTGGAAGCGATTCCCGTCATTTTGGTTGGGCGGCTTTGTGCGCTATGACGACGTGCGGGGGGCGGTGTTTGAAAACAGCCCCCTGGTGACGCAAAAGAGCGGGTTCGCCGGGGGCTTTGCCGTCACCTGGGTACTGCGCGAGTCCAGCCAAAAGGTTGTTGTTGATTAGTTAGCGCCTTTACACTTTGCGCATGACTAAAACAGCAGACTTTGTTGAGGAAACAAGCTTCGGGAATTGGTTCTTAAAAACCGCGGTATGGAAGCGCAGCGTGCTGGTACGCGCACTGGACGATCTGCAACGCATGATCCCCGTCGGTGGTTTGGTACACCGGCCTCGCATGATCGACGTGGGTTGCGGTTTCGGCCACTCCTTTGCAGAATTGGCGCAGCGATTTGCGCCATCCACCATCGTAGGGTTGGACGCTGACCCGGGGTTGCAGGCACGTGCTGGAGATGAAGCAAACGCCTGCGCTTGCGAGGTCCAGCTCCTGGAAGCCAACGCGGCCAGCACCGGCCTGGCGGACACAAGTTTCGACGTAGTTTTTTGCCACCAGACCTTCCACCATATCGTGGAGCAAGAGGCCGCGATGGCAGAGTTTTACCGCATCCTCAAGCCGGGTGGCATGCTGTTGTTTGCCGAGTCGACGAAGTACTACATTCAAACGCCACAGATCCGCTTCCTTTTCCGCCACCCCATGGAAGTGCAAAGGACAGCGGGTGAATACATTAGCATGGTTCGCGCGGCCGGGTTCGACGCGCCCGACAGCAGGATATCGTTGCCCTATCTGTGGTGGAGTCGGCCGGACATCGGTTTTTTCGAGTGGATCGGTCGGCCAGTACCCAGAGAGCGCAATGAAACGCTGGTGAATCTGGTGGCAATCAAGCCGCTGTAAGCCACACTCAGAAGCAGCCCCGGCGTGGATCACCGGGTGATAAGCCCATCCGCACCGTCCAGGGCGTACTCAGGGCTGCGGTGTCACATACATACAGTTGTCGGGCAGCGCGTGCATTCGCAGCACGCGCAAGCGATGGCCCATCGGAGTAAAAGGGTTCATTGGCCAGTGGCAGGTTGGCGTCGGCGCTCTCATCCACCAATATCTGCAAGTACTCTGTCATGTGGTCTGCTGTGTAGGGGTTGGTGTCGTGGAATGCAACGATGATGGGTATGGCACCGTCGACCACAGGGAGCTGCCCCGCAGCGCGCGCCAGGGCCACTCTTTCCAGCCCGCTGCGCAAATGGGATCTGCGGCGCAGACTGATATTCCAGCCGTAAATCTTTCCATCGTTGGCGCTGATGTCGGCCTGGAGCATCTTCAGGTGCGCAGTCTCGTATGCGGCGAGCGTGGCATCCGTGTAGACCCAGTCCGGCGGCCGGACGAACTGCACCGCGCCTGGACACTCCTGCTCGATTGCCGAATTGCCCAACGTCAGCGACTCCGCCAACTCCTGCGGCGCAAGGCTGGGGTGTGGGATATGGCCGCGCGCGGAGCCTGAGTGCAAACCTAACACGTGGCCGGCGCCACAGGTCTCTCGCATCAATTTGCGACCCGCATCGCTGCCCCCATGCGCGTGGTGCACCGACTGCACAAAGAACAGCGCAGTCACATTCGGCATCACAGGATTGTGGGCTAACTGGGCCAAAACCCGCTGCGTGGGTGCCGAACTCCAAAGACTGGGGCCGTCATCAAAAGTCAGCAGGAACCGAATAGGCGGCAAGGCTTGACCCATAGCAGTTCCCATCACCACCCACAGTGCAATCGTGGCCAGGGCACGCGCAGTTGCAATCATCAAAAACCCTTTGTTGGTCAAATATAGCGATACCAGTGGGCGGAGTCCGCCACCCAACCGGCGGGCCACTGTGCATGCAGCTGCGCCAGGCCTTCCACAGCAACGGACAGCATCACGTTCTGCTGCGCAAAAACCCAGGTAGCCACTTGGGCCTGTCCACGGCCAACGGGCTCCATTTGCGTAGCGCGCAACGATTCCGTAGAGAACGCCATGCCCCTTTGCTTCAGGCGGGCCTCTTTGCAGATCCACAGCTGAAGAAAATATTGCGTCAATGCAGTCCCATGCAATGCGCGCAACGCGCTTTGCTCGGTCTCACTGCACACCAGCTGCGCCATATCTAGGATGGGGCGGACGCGCTCCAGGCGTTCTACATCGACGCCAACCGCTTGGTTTGCAACGCAACAGGCTACAAACACACCGCTGTGGGCTATTGACAGTTGCAGATCATGGTCGATGACGCGAGGCTTTTGGTTTCCGTCAGCACTGATGTGCCAGTCCGTAGGCGCTCCTCCTTTCGACTGGGACAACAGCGTCTTGGCCAACCATCGACCGGCCAGAAATTGCTCGCGCCGGGTTGTCGACACAATAGCCTGGGCACGCACACCCTCCTCTGGAGACAGCTCCGACTCAGAGGATCTCGACCGCCAATCAGCCAGCAAATATGCGCATGTCTGGATTGCGAGGCGTGGATACACAGCGTTTACCCGGGTAATCAGCCGTTCCAGCGCCTGAAAATCAATGAGGTATTGATGCCGCCAAACGCGAAGTTATTGCTCATGACAATATCGGTTTGGATCTTTCGGCCCTCACCCGTGATGTAGTCCAGCGGCGCACAACGCGGGTCGACGGTCTCCAGATTCAGCGTGGGTGCGAACCAGGCGCTACGCATCATCTCTATGCTCATCCAGGCTTCCAACGCACCACACGCCCCCAGCGTGTGACCCATATAGCTCTTGAGGGATGAAATGGCAACGCCTTCACCAAAAACACTATGGGTGGCAACGGACTCGGCTACATCCCCGTGGTCTGTGGCGGTGCCATGGGCGTTGACATACGCAATACGGTCTGGGCTCAGGCCGGCATCCTCCAGCGCCAAGTGCATGGCCTGCGCCATGGTTTGGGCATTGGGTTGGGTCACATGCAGGCCATCGCTATTGGTGCCGTAGCCAAGGACCTCCGCATGAATGTTGGCACCGCGCGCCAGCGCGTGATCCAACGCTTCCAGCACCAGCGTACAAGCCCCCTCGCCTAACACCAGGCCATCACGGCTGGCGTCAAAGGGGCGCGGTGTCAGACTAGGCGTACTGTTATGTTTGACGCTCGTCGCAAACAGCGTGTCGAATACCGCTGCTTCGGTTGCGTCCAACTCCTCCGCTCCTCCAGCAAGCATGGCAATCTGTTTGCCGTTCTTGATCATTTCGTAGGCATAGCCGATACCCTGGCTGCCCGAGGTGCAAGCACTGGACGTAGGCACAATACGGCCGGTCAGCCCGAAGAAAACTCCCATATTGACGGCCGCCGTGTGCGACATCATCTTGATGTACGTGGTGGCGTTGATCCCTTCAGTGGATTTGTTGATGATCATGCGCCCAAAATCGCCGATCGACTTCGGCGTGCCAGAGGAAGAACCATAGGCAATACCCACGCGTCCGCTCTTCAACACGGGATCACCCAGAAGACCCGCGTCCTGCAGCGCCACTTCACTGGCTCGCACCGCCATCAACGCCACGCGGCCCATGCTGCGTGTGGACTTGCGGTTGTAGCGATCGGTGGGTAGCTCGAACGGTTGCGCTGGTGCGCCGACCTGGGTGTTCAGACCTTCGTAGTCCGCCCATTCCCCAATTTTTTGCACCGCGTTTTGGCACGCCTTCAAACGCGCATGGACCGTCGCCCAATCATGCCCTAACGGACTCAATGCACCAAAGCCGGTTACTACTACGCGCGTCATCCCACCATTCCCCCGTTTACGGAAATTACCTGCCGCGTGATGTACGCCGCGTCTTCACCCATCAAAAAGCTAACCACGGCAGCCACCTCTTCCGGCCGCCCCATGCGTTTGGCGGGAATCAGCTTCAGCGCTTCGTCCAGCACATGCTGGTCGACCATGTCGGTGTCGATCAATCCGGGGGCTACACAGTTCACCGTGATGCCACGGCTGGCCAATTCCACCGCCAGCGCCTTGGTTGCGCCGATGATGCCGGCCTTGGCGGCGCTGTAGTTGACTTGCCCCCGATTGCCGACGAGCCCTGATACCGAGGACAGCGTCACGATGCGCCCGGGTTTGCGTCGGCGTACCAAGGGCATGGTCAAGGGGTTGAGCACGTTGTAGAAGCTGTCCAGATTGGTGTGTACCACGGCGTCCCAGTCTTCGGCCGGCATGGCTGGAAACGCGTTGTCCCGGGCAATACCCGCGTTGCAGACCACGCCGTAGTAGCAACCATTGGCCTCGACATCTTCCAATAGCAGTCTGGCTGCAGTTGCCCGATCCGCCACGTCAAACTGCAACACGCGTACCGAACGCCCCATGCCGCGAACCTGCTCCGCCACTGCCTGCACCTCCTGCAGGCCACTGCGGCAATGCAGAACGATGTCGTATCCATCCCGCGCCAAACGCAGGGCAATCGCACGGCCAATACCGCGGCTGGAACCGGTCACTAAAACGTTGTGCTCACTCACTGGCTTGTCCCATCAAAAAATCATCGGCGCTGGCCGGCTCGAATACGGTCAACATTGCCTGGGCAACGGTGTCGCCGGCAATGGCGATCCAGCAATCGAACTGCCCTATGCCGTTGTCCGCCTGAAACTGGCGGTGCACCCCAACGTGCAGATTGTCCCCCAGCAAAAAACGTGGGCGCTTGCACTCGTAGCGGCGACTGCCCAGCAAAAAACCAATCCTGGGCGTTTCACCCCGCAACCGGGCCCGCCAACCTGCCCAAGCGGCTACGGCTTGCGCCATGTACTCTATGCCTACCCATGCATCCACACCGCCATTGGCAAAGAACAGGTTGTCTTCTTGGATGGTGACCTCACAATTCAGGCTCTCCGCGTCGCCGTCAACGGCTTTATCCAGCAGGCACATCCGGCCCGCGTGGGGCACGATGTCGGCAATCGCATATGCCACAGGTAAACGCACGGTATTGGCTTCCATCAATCTTGTCCGTCAGGCACCCGCCAAAACCAGGCTGGCATTGCTGCCGCCAAAGGCAAAGGAATTGCTTAAGAGATATTGGGGAGCACGCCCCAGGCTGTGCCCACTGCCAACGATGTTCAGTGGCGGAAGCTCGGGGTCAACTACCCCATCCCACCAGTGGGGAGGCAGATAGCCTTGCGGGTTGTCGCGCAAGGTCAGCCAGCACAAAGCCGCCTCCAATGCACCAGCGCCCCCGAGCGTATGGCCGGTCAACGGCTTGGTGGAACTGAGGGCAACGCTCTCGGGAAACAGCTCGTGCACCGCAATGCATTCGGCCGAGTCATTTTGCCGCGTCGCCGTACCGTGCAGGTTGATGTAATCGATATCAGCCGGTTGGATGCCGGCGCGGGCCACAGCCGCGCGCATCGCGGCAAGTGCCCCTGTTCCGCGCGGGGCCGGTGCCGATATGTGGTGTGCATCCGACGACTCTCCCCAGCCCGCCAGACGCACGTCACCGGGGTCCCGTGTCATCACAAAGAGAGCTCCGCCCTCGCCGATATTTATGCCACAACGGTTCAGGCTAAGGGGGTTACACAACGTGGCGCTGACCGCCTCCAACGCGGAAAAACCCGCCACAGTGAAGTTGCACATCGCGTCCATGCCGCCGGCAACGACAGCATCGGCCATATTTGCATTCAACAGCCGCGCAGCACTTGCAAGGGCTTTGGCGCTGGACGAACATGCCGTGGATATGCCCACGACTGGACCACTAAGGCCCAGCATCGCATTGAGGGCCATCGCCGGAGAGCCCATTTCCTGTTGGCTGAAATGAAACTCGGTGGGAAGAACATGACTTGTATGATGGCGCTCCATGGCGAGCTGCGCTTCACCGATTCCTGCGGTGCTGGTTCCCACCACGACCGCCACCCGGTGCGGGCCGTAACGGTGGATGGCGGCATCCACCGAACCGCGTACCTGTTGTAAAGCCGTCAGCAACAGCGCGTTGTTCCGACTGCGCAAATGCATAGGCAGCACTGAGACGTCGGCTAGGGCCTGCGTCACCGTTCCCAAAAACAATTCCGAACCTGAGACTACCGATGTATTGACCTGGACACCGCTAGGCTTGTCGCCGAAGAGGCCTAATCGCACGCTGGCGCTGTCGATGCCCAGGGCACAGACGACTCCCATATCGTTCAAATAGATGGACGCAGGCATGACGGTCAGTTCCCCTTTGGTGCGGCGGATTCAAGCGTCAGACTGTAGCCTTCGAGGCGATTTTCCACCCGGCTGCGCCCCGTCCAATGCGACGCAGATTCGTAATGGATCAGCAACACCGGCACGTCACCGTGGCTCAATATGCGCTCGTTGCCGACCTCCTGTAGCTGCCAACCGGGCCCCAGAGCCGATTGCAGGGCTTGCAGCGGGGCGTACATCCACTGTATGTCGCGTAGTACGTAGGCCGCATCGACCTCGGCAGGCAGCAACGGGTGGCGCTCGCTGACCAGGTTGGCGCCATCCCAGTTCAGAGTCAGCACGCGCTGTCCCAACGCAAACGCAGCCATTCGCAGCCCCGTGGCATCAATCTCCAGCAAAGTATCTAGGCTGCGCGTCGCAACAGGCTGGCCCGCCGGAGTACGCTCAACCGTCAGGCGCTGCTCCAGGCTGACGCTTGCCCCCATCGCAGAAGGTGCCAACCGAGGCTGCGGCAACTGGACCTGCGGAGTGACCGTCGCTGCACAGCCTCCTAAAACCAGCAGTGCAAGCAGTGCCATCAAGCGGCGCATAGTTGCTCCAGCGTCTTCAGTCGGCCAGGCTGAGCAACATAAGGATTGCGCGTATCCCATGCATATCCAGCCAGGATGGATGTGATCATTTTCCTCACTTCTGGTGACTGGTGGACATGAAAGATCACGTCCTGAAAGCCGCCGGCATACCAGCTCTCCACAAACGAACGGAAGGCATCCACGCCCGCTCGCAGGGGGTCGGCATAGTCGGTCTGCCAGTCCACCACTTCGCCACGAACCGTGCGGGCGATAGCTTGCGCGGCCAAGCCGGCAGACTTCACTGCGATGGTCACGCCGCTGGAAAAAACGGGGTCCAGAAACTCACCCGCATTGCCCAGCAGCACGTAACCTTTGCCATGCAGGGACTTCACATTGGTGGCGTAACCAAGCAATTTGCGGGCTGGCGTATCCCATACCGCACCGCCCAACAGCGTCGCAAGTGTCGGCGTTTGCGCGACTATGGCTTGCAGGCGCTGCGTTTCGGTGCCCTCAAATTGCTCAAGGAACTCGCTTGCAGCCACTACCCCAACGGAACACCGGCCATTGGAGAAAGGAATGGTCCAATACCAGACGCCAACGTGCTCAGGATGCACGCTGATCAATATTTTGTTGCGGTCGAAGGTGCCGACCGGAATGTGGTCTTCGATGTGGGTGAAATAGGCGCCGCGCACCGGGAATGCCGACGGGGTTTCCAAATCAAGCAGACGCGGCAGGACGCGCCCAAACCCGCTGGCATCCAGTAGAAACCGGGCGCTGATTCGGTAGGTTCCCTTTTCCGCCGACACCACCTGTGCCATAGGTCGGTCACCGGACACATCGACCGCCACAACCTGGTGTTGGTACCGCACTTCGGCACCGGCCTTCTGCGCGGCCTTTATCAACACATGGTCAAAATCCGCACGTTGCACTTGGTAGGTCGTACCCCAGCCCTCGGAGAATTTTTCCCTGAAGTCAAACGCAGTGTGCTTGTCACCCCGCACAAAAGCCGCGCCGTTCTTGTATTGAAACCCAGCCTCCACGACGTCGCGCAGAAAACCGGCTGCTTCTATGTATTCCATGCTCTGTGGCAACAGGCTTTCGCCAATGGAAAAACGGGGGAATTGTTCTCTTTCGACGACGAGAACCCTAAGCCCCTGCTGCAACAACAAGCCCGCCGCGACGGACCCTGCAGGCCCGGCACCAATAATGAGAACATCGATTTCTTCAGTGCGCACAGGCTTCACTTTCAGGATTAACTTGTATTGTCGAAGGCAGGAACACGGGGGTCATCAGCCAGCTCAACGCGATGCCGAACAGCATGGTCAAACCGAATGCGCGTAGAGCTGGCGTTGCGGACAGCGCCAGAAGCCCGAACGCCAGCAGTGTACTGGCGGCCGCCAGAGTTACTGACAGAAACGGCCGGACAGCGTCGCGCCCCGGCTGCTCCAGCAAGAAGATGCCATAGTCCACCCCCATGCCCAACACCAGCAATAGCGCCAGCACATTGAACAATTGCAAAGGCTGCCCCAGCAGGGCCAACAACGCCAGGGTCAGGCCACTGGCCAGTGCAGTAGGCATCAACGCCCGCCATGCGCGACGCCCGAAACGCCAACTCAATGCGAGAAACACCAGCAGGTAACTGACGGCAATAACACCGCCCATGCGGTAGCGGTAGCGCGCCATGATGCTGGACACATCGCTCACCGTATCTACCCAGCGCACACCGTCCACCGTAGAAGCCAGACTCTGCGCACGCGCCAGCTTGTCCGTCGAATCCGCTCCCCGCAGCAGGACGACGCTGGCATAGCCGTCGGCGAACCGGCCAAGCCATTGGGTACGAAAAGGCTCTGACACGGGCGCGCTCAACCATGATTCCAGACGCAACGGCACGATGTCGCCCGACGCTACGGTTGACGGCGCGGGCTCATCCATCCGGGCAAGCGCCAGTGCTCTCACACCGGACGCCCCCTCAACGACATGCCGGACCAATGCAGCATCTGCCCCCTGTTGGCTGGCAGATGGCACCCAGTCAGAAATAGCCTGGTATCCGGACAGACCACCGACTGACCGCAAACCGTCCAGTCTAGCCTTGAGGGCTTCCTCACGCATCAGCACATCATCAGGCGTCTTGCCTTGCACCAGATAGAACTGCCCAGGGTTAGGCAGCTCCAACAATTTGCCGACACGTATTTGCTGCTCGACCAAATCAGGTGGCGCGTTTTGCAGCAGACGAATGTCATCGTTGACCTGGATACGCGCCATGCCCGCAGCCAGCAGCACAAGCGTGCCGGCCATAAAAACCAGCGTAAACCGATTACGCCCCAATGACGGCCATAAGGCTCTGCGGCTGCCGATCCACTGTGCGAGCCGGGTGACATCCATCGTTCCACGGTCCAGATAGGGAAACCACCACAGCACGGTCACAAATGCGGCAAGCAACCCCACCGCGGAGAATACGGCGATCTGGCGCAAGCCTGGGAACGGTGTCAATGCCAGCAGTCCGTATCCGATGGCCGTGGTCAACATGGCCAACCACATGACCGGAGCCTGCTCACGGAGCATGGCCCATCGCTCTGACGGGTCACGGCCCAGGCGATTGCTGAAATAGTTGGTTCCGTAGTTTTCCGCAACCCCGACCAGACTCGCTCCGAATACCAGCGTGATCAGATGAACCCGCGGGAACAGTAGCGCACACACCGAAATCGCCGCCAGGATGCCAACCGCGATAGACAGCGTGACCAAGATCCGAGGTCGAATGGCGCTGAAGGCGAACAGCGTCAACAGCACAATGCCGACCAAAGAGCCGGCACCGATCGTGTGCATTTCGTGCTGCCCCTGCGACGCGGCGGCAGCGGCATACAAGGGCACGCCAATGGCCAACACCTGTGCAGTGGGGGCTGCAGTGGTTGCTGCGGCCTTCGCCTTTGCCAGTAACGGCACCAGGGCCTGCTGCGCTTCCATCGAAAAGGCGGAGCCCTTTTGCTCCAGCATTAGCAACGCGTAGTGGTTTTGGCCATCGGACACGGACAAACGCCCGTCAGTCACCCGCACCAGGCTGTCACCCGCACGGCTGCTCAGCCAGCCGCCAAACAGGTTCAAAGGGTCGTCCCGCCATTCGCCGATTCTTGACATGCCCATCGGTCGGTACAAGGCCTCGACTGCACTGCCTGCCAACCGCGCAGGGTCTTGGCTGGCCAGCAGTTGGCGTTGCTGTTCCGTCAGCAGTTGCCCGCGCCAGGGTTGGAAAAATTCGATGGTGTGCGTGGCCATCACCTCATCTACGCGGTAGCGTGTGGTTACCGGCGCACCCGCTGCCAAAAGCGTGGCTTCATAAATATCTGCTGCTTGCCGTGCCGTAGCCCATTCCGAGCCTCCGATCAGGACCACGATGCGCCGGGACGCGGCGTCGGTGAGCTGGCGGGTGACGCTTCCCACCGTAGCGTCACGTTCATCCTGGGGCAACATGGCGAGAACATCGGTATCCAGCTGCAAATGGCCGCCCGTCCACAACCACAGGTTGTGTCCGACAAAGGCGACAACCAAGACCAGCCACGCCCCTGCCAGCCAGCGCTGTGGTTGCGCGAAAGCTCTGCGCTCCTCAGTCAAACCGCTTGGCCTCTTCAAGACTCAGCTTGGCGGGATCGGAGCTTTGGGCGTGGAACGCTATCGTGGTCTTGTCACCGTTGGCCTCATCCATGACGATCCGTCGCACGTACTGATCCCCACCCAACTCCACCCGCGTCAGAATCTTGGCAAATGCCGTCTGCTTGGGGACCAATACCAGAGACCAGGTTTTACCGTCCACGCTACCGCTGACAACGAATTGCTCACCCAGCGCCGCAACATCCCCATTGAGCAGAGAAAACATCAGACCATTGATGACACGCACCGTGGGCTCGGTGCTGGCCGACAGTCGGAACGCGACGTCACCACCTTGCGTGGCAACGATTTCGTTCGGCGTAAGCTTCAGAACCCCGGCAAACGGTTCGCGCGTGCGCCAGATCACACCGCGTTCACGTGCGACCAGAAAGTCACCCTTGGACAGCAGTTGCTTTTTGAAGCCACGCACCTGCTTGGCCTGCTCAAACTCGCCACGCAGAACCTGTGGTTGGGCCAAACGTTGCCGCACGTCAGCGGCTAGGTCGGCAGCGTGCGCGGTGCACACCAACACCAACCCAATAACAAAAAATACAAAGCGTCTCATAGGCGTTCCACCCCCAATTTCTGCCACAACACGTCCGGACATACATACAGCATTTCCCTGCTCTGCATATCCACTGCCACCTGAATGGTGTAGGACTTGTTCACCTTGTGCCCGGTCAGCGCGTCCCGGATAAGGTATTCGATCTTGAGCCGGTTTTCCCACTCAACGATCTCGGCACGAATGCGGATGCGCTGTCCGAACTCCATCGTCTTGACATACTTCAGACGCATATCCACGATGGGCCACGCGTAGCCGGAGTCGCGCATCTGGGGGTAGTCGTAACCAAACTTGGCCAGTAAGGCGCAGCGGGCCAGCTCCAGGTACTTCACATAGTTTCCATGCCACACAATGTTCATGGGATCGAGATCGTGGAAGGCGGGAGAGAGCTCGATCTCGTTACTGAGGTCAGGTTGCATACAGACTCCATGCTTCACTGCGGATTGCGCTCAGCAGGGCACGCAAATCGTGGTCCAGTGCCCGGTCTTCCGTTACCAAAACGATACGCTCGGACAGGTCGGCCTGCATGGCGGCCAAGGCCTTTGGCAATTCAACACTCGCATGGTCGCGCTGGCGCAGGGCCACGGCTTGACGGGCCGCAATCAGCATCGCTGCAACCACCTGTTCGGTCAACTCCAGCACGCGCAGACAATCCCGGGCTGCAATGGTTCCCATGCTGACTTTGTCTTGGTTATGACACTCGGTCGAGCGGCTGAAGACCGATGCCGGCATTGTCAGTTTCAAGGCTTCGGCGGTCCACGCCGATACGCTGATCTGCAAGGCTTTGAGCCCATGGTTGATGGCGGCCCGCTCCCCGGTGGCCGCCGACAGATTGCTCGGCAAGCCGTGATTGAAACGTGTATCCACCAGCAAGGCCAATTGACGATCCAGCAGGTCGGCCACATTGGCCACCGCGTTCTTCAGCCCATCCATGGCGAAAGCAATATGGCCACCATAAAAATGACCGCCATGCAGCACACGCTCGTTGTCCGCATCGACGATGGGATTGTCGTTGGCGCTGTTGAGCTCGTTCTCGATTTGCGTGCGGAAGAATGGCAACGCATCTTCCAGCACACCAACCACGTGGGGTGCGCACCGCAGTGAATAGCGGTCTTGCAAGCGCTGCTCGTTGCGGCTGGGTTGGTCGCATGCCAAATCTTTGCGTATGCGCTCGGCGGCCAATTGCTGGCCAACATGGGGTTTGACCGAAAAGAGTACCTCGTCGAAGTGGTTGGCATTGCCGGCGCTTGCCAGCACGTTCATGGCGGTGAGCCGGGTAGCGAGTTTGCTCACATAACTGGCTCGGGCCCATGCGAGGCAGGCCAGCGCCGTCATCACGGCTGTTCCGTTCATGATGGCCAGCCCCTCCTTGGGCCGAAGGCGCAGCGGCGCAATGTCCAATTCGGCCAACACTTCGGCGGCCGGACGTACAAGGCCCTTGAACAGCACATCGCGCTCACCACACAGCGCGGCCGCCAAATACGACAAGGGTGTCAGATCACCACTGGCACCCACCGAACCTTCGGCCGGAATCAAAGGGAGGACATCATGGCGCAGCAGCGCTTCTATTTGTTCCAGCAA
Source organism: Rhodoferax sp. ZS1R8 (assembly GCF_056521325.1). Taxonomy (NCBI): domain Bacteria; kingdom Pseudomonadati; phylum Pseudomonadota; class Betaproteobacteria; order Burkholderiales; family Comamonadaceae; genus Rhodoferax; species Rhodoferax sp. ZS1R8. The sequence goes on from NZ_JBWMBA010000003.1 coordinate 459,244, forward strand.
AGCGACACTGACACCCGACATGCCACGCGCCAAAGACGCCAGCCGTGCTACCAGCACGGCACGGGTCTCTTCTGGGGTGAGGAATCGCCCCAGGCCACAGCCATGGTAGGCATAGAGATGGTGTGGCAATTCATTTACCAAGGCAGGGGGAATGTTGACGGTGCACGAGTCACCGTAGCCCGTCGTTACACCGTATATCAAGCCGTCCTCGGCCAGCAGGCGGTCTAAAAAGTCTGCCCCGCGCGAAATTCGGGCGCGAAACTCGGCTTGCGGCGAAAGGCATGCGACGCGATGTTGGAGTGCCAAGGCAAGCACATCTTCAATGCAGAGGCGGCTGCCATCGAAAACTACGGGTTCAGGGCTATGTGTGGACATGGGGTTCGGACGCTGTTTGGTCCCAAAAGGGAAAGAAGTTAAACCAGTCGTAGGGAGAGCGCACCAGCACTTCGGTCAGCGCATCCACATAACGTTGGGCATAGACCACCATGGCGGCTTCGCGTGCACGCCGTGGCAAGAGAACACGCTCCGCAAGCGGTTTGAAGTGCAGCCGGTAGCCATTGCCCTCATGCACGCAGGCCAGCACATACACCGGGCACTGCAACAAACTGGCCAACACATAGGGACCTACGGGCAGCGGCGCGGTGTGCCCCAGAAATTCGGCCTGTACCGTCTTGCTCGCAAATACAGGAACACGGTCCCCGGCGATAGCAATGAATTCCCCCGCGGCCACCTTTTCTGCAAGCAGCACGGCCGTGGCTGGCCCGACTTCGGTTACCTCGATCAGCTTGACGTCATGTTTGGGGTTCAGCCGCTTCAATATGCGGTTGAACTTCTGCGCATGCCGTGTGTGCACCAACACATTGAGGCGCAGCAAGCCATGCTGTTCTTCCATGACGCGGCAGAGTTCCAGGCAACCCATGTGGGCCGTCACAATGAGTCCGCCCTGCCCTTGTTGCGCCAACTCGTAAATGGCCTCCCGCCCGGTGCTCTTGACGTTTTGTATAGGATAGCGACCCGACGCAGCCACCAGTTTGTCCAGCATGGTCTCTGCGAATAGCGCCAAATGCCGGATACCGTCGCGCCAGTCCGGCGCCCTGCCCAGAGCCCCAGTATGGCTTTGCAAACGTTCAAAATACTGGCGCGACGACAGACGCACCAGCGGGCGTGTCCACCAATGCAGCGCAACTACCGGATAGATGCACACGCGAAAAGGCCAACGCCCTACCAGCCGGTGGACCCAGAACAGCAGCCAAATGCCAAAGACAAAGGTGCTCTCCCCTATCTCTGCCCAGTGGGAGTTGTTTTGCACCTTGCTCATCCACGCACCTTGCGCCACAGCAACAGGGGAGAACGCCACAGCATGCCGAAAAACAGCTTTGCATGCATGCGTGATATCAGCGCATTGTCCAGCCACACCCGAAAGTGCGACACGCCATCAGTGGGATAGCTGACACGCGTTGGCAAGTTGACGATGCCCATGCCACGCCAGTACAGCCTGACCAGAATTTCAACGTCGAAGTCCATGCGCCGGCCAATGCTGACGTCGTCGATCAGCGTAACCGTCTGTGCCAACGGATAAACCCGGAAGCCACACATGGAGTCTCGAATCGCGAATGAGAGGGTGTTGATCCACACCCAGACGTGGGTGAGATAGCGGCCGTACAGCCGACCCTTGGGTACGCTGGCATCGTAGGTCGGGCAACCGCAAACAATGCGCTCAGGGTGGCTTGCCGAAGCGGCCAGAAACGCAGGGATGTCGGTTACGTCGTGCTGTCCGTCCGCATCGATCTGCAAGGCGTGGCTATAGCCCAGGTGCAGAGCCTTGCGCAGACCCGCCATCATCGCGCCGCCCTTGCCCTGGTTCTCTGCCAGCCTGACCAGGGTGATGGCCTGGGGGTTCGCCGCTGCAATGTCGGACAACACGCGGGCGCAAATGGCATCGCTGCCATCATCCACCAGTACGCATGGCAAAGCATGGCCCAAAAAGGCACTCACGACGGCACCAATCGCTTCACCGTGGTTGTAGACAGGGATCACTGCGCAAATACTCATTCGGCAGTTCCAAAAATGAAGCGCCCACTCGCATGCGAGCCCTCGACCGATGTCAACGCAAAGCTCAACCGCCCCCGCTCCAGATCAACGGCCAACGCCATGTCTATCCCCATGCCTGGCCTGATGATTTGCTGAAACTTGACCAATTCCAGCCGCTGAAAAGTTGGGGGCAACTCAAAAAACTCCCGAGCGAACAGCGCCACCCAATCCAGCTGCGCAACGCCCGGAAGAATCGGAGCGCCCGGGAAATGGCCGTCAAAATAGGGCGACTCGGGCGCAACCTGGATCTGTAGGGACACTGCGTGTGCAGAACGTGTCAGCACCCGCATTGCCGGGCGGCGAGGATCAAACAGTGCCAGCAAGGCCGACTCCGTTGTCTTGCCCTGTGGATTCATCGGCAGGTTCGACACATAACGCCACCGCCGCGGAAGTGCACTGGGCTCAACGACGGCCTGAAGAGCCGAGCGCAAACGCGCATTGAGCGCGGCCTTGCCTTCGCCATCCAGCAGCCCCCATCCAGCATCGCTGGGCACACCGGCCACGATCAACTGTGCGCGCCGCCCAGCTTCCACCAGGGCCCGCACCTCCACCAACAACCCGGTTGCGACCAGTGCCTGCTCTACCGCTTGCAGGGAAACCCGCTTTTCCTCAATCTTGACGATGCGGTCTGAACGTCCCAACAGTTCGAAACCGCCGTCGGCGCAACGTACCTTGTCCGCCATCGCCTGCCAGCCCTCGGAATCCGTATGGGCAGATCGCACATGCAGGGCATCAGCTTGCACCTGGATGGCCACGCCCGGTAGCGCTTGCCAGCTCAGGGAACCACCGGGCTGGCGTTGGCGCCAAGCGACCCCGCCAGTCTCCGAACTGCCATACACCTCGATCGGTGTCTGCCCCAGCACTTCCAGACAGACGGGCAATGCGTCATCCGGCAAGGGGCCTCCGGACGAAAACACCGCGCGCAAATTGTTGCGCACTGCGGCCCAGGCCAGTTGCTCCGGCAATCGTTTCAAGTGCGCCGGGCTTGCGACCAAGGCATAGGCGCCGTCTTTCTCGAACGCGCCCACCATGTCTTCGACGAACGCCAGGCGTCGTGCCGCAAATGGACGTCCGCTCGCCAGGGGCAGCAGCACGCCAAACAGCAAACCGTATATGTGCTGGTGGGATACCGTTGCGTAAACTTCGGTGTCGCCCAGGCGGCCTTCAAAACATTGGGCCAACGCAGCAACCTCGTCAAACAACTGGGACAGCCGTTTGGGGATGGCCACGGGTGCGGCGCTGGACCCTGATGTGTAGACGACTAGCGCGCGGGCCTGTGGGTCCAGCGCTTGCCACGCGGGCACGGCATTGACAGGCAACGGGCTGATGCTGGCCACCCCCGGTATGTCACCTGCAAAACCATCGACCTGGGTGGCCAGGCTGCCCAGATTGGCGGCTGCAATGTCTGCCAGCAAATAAGCGGTTTTTTTGGCCTGCCATGCGCCGAATAACGCTGTTGCAAAGGTGTAGCTGTCCAGGAAGTACAGACCAAATCGGGTACCTGCACTGGCAGAGAAGGCCCCGTGCCAGGCAGCCACGTCCCGCTCAAACATTGAAAAGTTCAAGCGGTCTTGACCGCGGGTCGCAACGCAATGGTCGCCCGCGCGTCCGGTGTGCAGTAGCTCCGCAAGGTACAAGAACTCAGCCATGCCCCGCCCCGGCCTTTATGCGCTTGCGCAGTAGCCATTCCCCCGCGAACAACACACCCATGAGCAAGTAGCTGACCATGCCGTTGTACAACGCCCATCCGGCGTCCGTGGCCCAGAAAACTGTCAGCAGCGAAATGGTCCCGTTGACGACAAAAAAACCGCACCACACCTGGGTCACGCGTCGGGTGTAGGTGACACCGGCCGGGGGCAAATCAGGCTCTTGCATGCGCGCCAGACGTTCAATCACCGTTGGTGGATAGACAAGACTGATGGAAAAAACACACAGCAGCACTACGTTGACCAGCAAGGGGTACAACTTGAGCGGCAGCACTTGGTTGCCCCAGAAACTTGCAACTGCCAGCACCAGGGCGCCAAACGCCGCCACCAACCACAGCCGCTCACGCGAAAACGCTGCACGCATCAGCGCCATACCAACCAGCAGCAAGGCCAGCCACCGTGGCTCGATGTGAGAATTCAGGCCAAAGTACACCAGCAGCGGATAGGCCAGTGTCAACAGCGTGAGCCCGAAGGTCCGCATCTGGTGTACTCAGCTTGGTGAAGCGTCGTTCATCAAGCCGTGTAGTGCATCGACAACATCCTGCAGCGTACGCACCGACTTGAAGGCGTCCGGTTGCAGGCGTTTGCCAACCAGGGGTTTGAGCTTGACGATGAGGTCCACCGCGTCGATGCTGTCGATATCGAGATCCTCGTTCAGGCGCGACTCTGGTTTGATCAGGGCCGTGTCAATATCAAACGTTTCGTGCAGGATGGCGGCCAAATGGTTGAATAGTTCTTGCTGGGTCATGGTGCGGTAACAAATGGTGTGGCGGAACTCTCGCGGCTGAAGGGGTTTCGCTGATGTCTTATTTTTTTCTGGATGCCTGGACGAAAGCGGCAAGTGAACGGACACTGGAAAAATGGCGACGCGTTTCCTGAGAGTCCCCTGACATCGTTACGCCGTAGCGCTTTTGCAAGGCCAGCCCCAGCTCCAGTGCGTCTATGGAGTCCAGCCCCAGCCCATCGACGAAGAGCGCCGCCTCGGGGTCAATGTCTTCAGCTCGCACATCTTCCAGGCTAAGGGCCTCAATGAGCAATGCGGTGATTTCCTGTTCAAGTGCCTGCATGGGTCGAGGTCTCCGTAGAAAAATAGTGTTGAAGATGTTCTGTCAGGCGGCGGGCAGCGATAGCCAATTCACCCCCAGCCTGCTGTACGAATGGTGCAACGGGTATTGCGTCGTGCACCCTGATCGTGAATTGCATGCGACGCCGTGGCACTCGCCACCAGGGAAGGCCCTTGGTAAGGCTCAAGGGTACGCAACTGATGGTGACTGGTGTGATGTCACACGCACCCCGAACGGCGATATTGGCTGCCCCACGCTGCAAGTGCATGGGACCATGAACCGGTGTCCGGGTGCCCTCGGGGAACATGACCAGGCTGTTGCCGGTCTTGACGGAGTTGATGCACTCCTGCACCAGATCGGCACCACCATCGTTGCAGATGTAGTTGGTCGCGCGCACAGGGCCGCGTGTAAAGGGGTTGCGGGCCAGGCTTGATTTGACGACGCAGTCAGCATTTGGCAGCAGGGAAATAAGGAAAACCACATCAATCAGCGTAGGGTGGTTGGCCAGCACCAACTGCCCACGACCGCCCAACTTCTCCAGGCCATCGATGCGGTAGCGCAGAATGCCCAGAAAACGCATCAATCCGATGAATGCGCGAAAGGCGAGGTGGATAGTGAGCCGCGCATACTTCACGCGGCGCGCGGGTTCTCGCACAAACACCTGCAACAAGGGGAAAAAGGCCACACGCAAAACCACACCGCCCAGTCCAAACGTCGTAAAGGCAATGGCCGTGGCGATCACCCGCCAACTGCGGTCCAGCGTCTCAAGCATGGCTTGCCCACTCCCAACGGCGTGCGCCGACAGTATGTACGTAGCGGTCGGATGCGGCAGAGGTCAAAAAGTCGAGGATCTGGAGATCCGTCGTCATGCTTGCGGCTGTGTTTGCCAGCTCTCCCTGGGCGGGGCCCGACTGAAGGCTAAAGCCTTTTTTGGAGTCCGACAAGCAGACGCGGTATGCCATGGCGCGCGGGAATTCAACCCCGTCCTCGAAAACATCGTACGGCGCCGGTAGCGGCTCGTCGTAATACACGACCAGCACGGCAGGTTCTCCATCAGCCAGCTGGCCCAGCGCTTCGGTGAATGCCGCCTCCACCGTCTCTTCACCCGCCGCAACGGCCGTGTAGGGACCGGTGTAGACGTTGGCAATGGAATAGAGTGCGCCGATGGCGTTGTGCACCGACGTGCTAAAAGCGGCCGGCGACGGGGCCTCTCCTACCGCCAATTGGCGCAACAATTGCAGACATCGGCCGATATCGCCACGGCGGGATGCAAAAACGATGGGACAGGGCTCGCTATCGCCTTGCCCCCAATATGCAGCCTGCAGGGCTACGCGCCCCAACCGATCTACCCGGCGCCGAATCATGGCCGGCATCTCGGTCAACGGGGGATCTTTTAAATAGGAAAGAGGACCGGGTTGGCGCAGCCACGCTTGCCATGCAACATGGTCAGTCAGACCAGGCGCCCAAGCAGCCCAGCGTTCTACAGAAAACCTAACTGTCATAGTTCGCGCAAATTTGAAAAATATAGTCAGCGCGAAGGGATTGCGACCAAGTCAGGAACTGGTCCAAAAAACCGTCCCGCCGGGCGCCGTAGCACTCCCCAAAAGTGGGCCCTATTCTAACAAGCGGCCCGCCCCAGCCCGAGCGGTAGCCCGCGCCGTGGGCGGTGGCTATGCCAGTGCGACACGGCTGCAATGTGGGTCCACTTGATTTTGAAATGGTAGGGCGTGTAGGACTTGAACCTACGACCAAAGGATTATGAGTCCTCTGCTCTAACCAACTGAGCTAACGCCCCAACACAGGCGGTGATTGTAATGGCCTCACATCGCGGATTTAGGGGCGGCGTGAGACTGCCACTAAATGCTATTCATTTGATAGCTGCTTACGCGCATCCCGCGAGGGCTACATCCCTATTTTACCTATCAAACCTCCGGTCGGCAGCTTTCGCGCGTTGCTGCATCGCTCGCATGTCATGCACAATCGTCGGCATCCATCAGGAGTTGCAATGCCGAAGTTCAGCGAATACCGCGAGACGTATTGCCAGGGGAAATATATTTCCAAGCTTGCAGCGATTGCACTGGTCCTGCTTTTCGTTGTGCTGAGCTGGTCGCAAGACATCAGCGATATGGCCAATGCGCAGGTGGACTCCGGGCTTAAGCGGTCTCTGGTGAGTTTTGCCTCCGCGCGGGCGCTCAACGCCGTCATTTCTGTGATCCAGGGGACTGAAATCGTGGTTCATCCACTGGGCTTCGGTATCACATTGGCTTTGGGACAGGTACTCGACCCCATCAACGACCTCGTTGAGCAGTTCTCGTCGATCATGCTGGTAGCCAGCGTGGCTTTCGGTATTCAAAAGCTGCTGTTGACCATAGGCTCAGCTTGGCTGGTGTCGGCCGCCGTGACAGGGCTAGCACTGGTTTGGGCAAGCCTGTATTGGACGAATAAGGCGCCCGAACTGCTCTCCCGCCTGCTGGTCGTCGTGGTGTTTCTCCGTCTGGTGATGCCAGTCACGCTGATAGGCAGTGCGTTAATCTTTGAGCGATTTTTGGCATCAGATTACCAGACCGGTCTGCAGGCCTTAAACCAAACCAGCGCAGAGTTGAAAAAGCTCAATGGCGACACGAAGAAGCCGACGGCACCCGGTTCAGCGGTCCCGCCGACGAGCATTCCCGGAACGCAATCGGAAAAAGCGGGGATCTTCTCTGGCGCATTGGAAGCTTTGAGCAGCGCAAAAAACGCGGTGGTGGCCGCAAAGGACCAGATATCTGACGCCATGGACGCCTCCGCAGACAAGGTGCAAGCCAGGTTCGAGGGGATACAGGCTATGGCAGAGAGAATTGCCGAACGCCTGATCAGTCTGATTGTTGTGTTTCTGATGCAGACGATCGTAATACCGTTGATTTTGCTCTTCGTGCTCTACCGTCTGTTGGGGGGATTGGTGGCACACACCAGGCAGGCGGGGCAACCCGGCAACCGCTAGCGTGGCGCTGAACGGATTGCATATCCGTCTATTTGTGGTGGCTTAAGGCGTTGCTGACGAGTTTGGACGTAATGTCCACGATCTGGATCATGCGGTCGTAGGCCATGCGCGTGGGGCCTATGACGCCCAACGTGCCGACGATCTTGCCGTCCACCTCGTAGGGACTGGTGACGATGGACAGGTCTTCGAACGGCACGACCTGGCTTTCACCGCCGATGAATATACGCACGCCTTCGGCTTGGCCGGCCACATCCATCAGGCGCATCAGCTGCGCCTTTTGCTCGAACAGCTCAAAAGCGCGGCGCAGGTTGCCCATATCGCTGGAGAAGTCGGACACCGACAGCAGGTTGCGTTCACCAGAGATGATGACTTCGTCCTGCGTTTCGGTGATGGCTTCGGAACTGACAGTGACGGCTGCCTGCATCAACGTGGCGATCTCGGTACGCAACGATTCCACCTCACTTTGCAGGCGTTCGCGTACATGCTCCATGTCCAGACCGACGTAATGACTATTCAAGAAGTTCGCCGCCTCCACCAGTTGGGCTTGCGAATAGTCCTGCTCGGTGAAGATGACGCGGTTTTGTACGTCACCGTCGGGCGACACGATGATGACCAGCAGCCGCCGCTCGGACAGGCGCAAAAACTCGATGTGCCGAAAGACCGATGTACGTTTGGGCGCAATAACCACACCCACAAACTGGGATAAGTTGGACAGCAGATTGGCCGCGTTGGAGATCACCTTTTGCGGCTGGTCGGGTGCCAGGATGTGCGAACCGTACTGACTTGGCTGCACGGTGAGCATGGTGTCGACAAACATGCGGTAACCGCGCGCTGTAGGTATGCGCCCAGCCGACGTATGAGGGCTGACGATCAGGCCCAGTTCTTCCAGGTCCGACATCACATTGCGAATGGTCGCGGGCGACAATTCCAAACCAGAGGCCCGCGACAAGGTGCGGCTGCCGACGGGTTGCCCATCGGCTATGTAACGCTCCACGAGCGCCTTCAACAACAACTTGGAACGATCATCGAGCATTGGCTCATTTTAATGATGTAATTTGCCAATGAAGTCCCAATTCCGCCAGGTTGCCCTGATTGGCAAGTTCCACGCTGTGTCGTCTGGCGCTACGGGGCCGTCTTCGCGGCTGACGCTGGAGCGTATTGCAGACTTTTTGATGGCGCAGGGCTGCGAGGTGGTGGTCGAGGCCGACACCGCTGCCAATATGGGGCTCAACAATTACGCGACGATGGACGTCGCGGCCATTGGCAACTCTTGCGATGTCTGTGTGGTGGTGGGAGGTGACGGCACGATGCTGGGCATTGGCCGCAAGATGGCGCAATACGGCGTGCCGCTGATAGGCATCAATCAGGGGCGCCTGGGCTTTATTACCGACATTCCGCTGGACAATTTTGAGGCCACGCTGCAACCCATGCTGTCGGGCCAGTACGTGGAAGACCACCGCAGCCTGATGCAGGCCCGGGTCATGCGCGGCGGGCAGTGCGTGTTTTCGGCGCTGGCCATGAACGATGTTGTCGTCAATCGTGGGGCTACGGCCGGCATGGTCGAGCTGCGGGTAGAGGTGGACGGCAATTTCGTCGCCAACCAGCGCGCCGACGGGCTGATCATTGCAACGCCCACGGGTTGCACTGCCTACGCGCTGTCGGCCGGCGGGCCGCTGATTCACCCGTCCATACCTGGCTGGGTGCTGGTACCGATTGCGCCACACACCTTGTCGAACCGGCCCATCGTGCTGCCCAATGTGTCCGAAGTGGTGATCGAGCTGGTGGCCGGGCGCGATGCCAGCGCCAACTTTGACATGCAGTCGCTGGCCACACTGATGCACGGCGACCGTATTGTGGTGACACGGTCGCAGTACCAGGTCCGCTTTCTGCACCCTGAGGGCTGGACCTACTTCGCCACCTTGCGGCAAAAACTACATTGGAATGAGGGAGTTGCCTGATGAACGCAGCGCAGCACCGCTTCAATCAAGTGAACTGGGATTAAAACAATGGCTTTGAGACGCATAGTTTTGCGCGATTTCGTCATCGTCAGCGAACTGGAGTTGGATCTGGACGGTGGTTTCACGGTGTTGACTGGCGAGACCGGCGCTGGCAAGTCGATCCTGATTGACGCACTGCAACTGGTGACCGGTGCGCGCGCCGACACCGGCGTCATCCGTGAGGGCGCCAGCCGCACCGATGTCAGCGCCGAATTCGATACCCCGGCCGGCGTGCGCGACACGCTGCAAGAGGCCGGTTTTGATAGCTACGATGGCGACACGCTACTGCTGCGCCGTACCGTGGACACGGCGGGCAAAAGCCGCGCCTGGATCAACGGCAGTCCGGCCACGGCACAGCAGTTGCGCACGGTGGGCGAACAGTTGCTGGACATCCATGGCCAGCACGCCTGGCAAAGCCTGACCCGTCCGGACGCCGTGCGTGGTCTGCTGGATGCCTATGCCAAGGTATCTACCCACGCGCTGTCCGCTCTGTGGCACGACTGGCGCCAGGCCCAAGCCGCGCTGGCGCAGGCCATGGCTGCGCAAGACTCCTTGCAACGCGAGCGCGAACGCCTGGCGTGGCAAATTGGCGAGGTCGAAAAACTCAACCCGCAGCCCGCCGAATGGGACGAACTGCAGAGCAACCACAGCCGTCTGGCCAACGGCCAAGCCCTGATGGACGCGGCGCAGGCCGCCTTGCAGCTGCTGGAGGACGACGACAGCAACGCTTTAAGCCTGCTGAACGGAGCATTGCAGCAGTTGCAAAGCCAGGCCCATCTGGAAAAACAGTTCACCGATCCGATGGACGTGCTCGCGTCCAGTCTGGCCCAGGTAGAAGACACCGTGCGCACCCTGCGTGGCTATTTACGCCATACCGACCTGGACCCACAGGGTCTGGCCGAGCTGGATGAGCGCCTGTCGCTGTGGGTATCGCTGGCCCGGCGCTACAAGCGGGCGCCGGAAGAGCTGCCGACGCTACTGGCAGCATGGCGCGCAGAGCTGGCACAACTGGATGCGGCATCCGACCTGGATGGTTTGCAAAGTGCCGAGCAAAAGGCCCATTCAGCCTACCTGGCCGAGGCCAAGCTGCTGTCCAAGGCTCGGGCCAAAGCGGCGCCGCTGCTAGCCCAATCCATCACGCAGGCCATGCAGGGCTTGGGCATGCAAGGTGGGCGGTTTGAGGTGGCGCTGGAGTCCAGCGCGCAACCCATGCAAAGCGGCCTGGAAGATGCCAGTTTTCTGGCTGCCGGCCATGCGGGCAGCACACCGCGGCCTGTGGGCAAAGTGGCTTCCGGTGGCGAGTTGTCGCGCATGGCCCTGGCCATTGCGGTCACGACCAGCCGCCTGGGCACGGCGCAGACGCTGATTTTTGACGAAGTCGATTCCGGTGTCGGCGGTGCCGTGGCAGAGACCGTAGGCCGCCTGATGCGCCAGCTGGGCGTAGACCGGCAGGTGCTGGCTGTTACCCACCTGCCCCAAGTCGCCGCCTGCGCGGACCACCACCTTGTCGTGGCCAAGCAGATGAGTGGCAAGGTGACCTTGAGCACCGTGGGTGCCGTACTGGGCGAGCAGCGCGTTGCAGAAATTGCACGCATGCTGGGTGGCGAGAAGCTGTCCAGCACGACGCTGGCGCACGCCAAGGAAATGCTGCAGTCGGGGGCCTGACATTCCATGCAAGACGGCGCGCAACCTATGGAACTGGTGTTGATCACTGGCATGTCGGGCTCCGGCAAGTCGGTAGCCCTGCATGCGCTGGAAGATGCGGGCTACTACTGTGTGGACAACCTTCCACCCGAACTGTTGTTACCCTTTGTGGAGCTGGAGCAGCAACACCATGCACGCCGCATCGCCATCGCGATGGATGTGCGCAGCGCAACATCACTGCCTCTGGTACCCCACCATCTGAACACGCTGCGCAAGCTGGGCGTGCAGGTGAAATCGCTGTTTCTGGATGCGGATACCGAGACCCTGGTGCGCCGCTACTCTGAGACGCGGCGCAAGCACCCGCTGTCGCAGCCCGACCCCGGCAACCGTGCGCAGGACGCGCGCCGCGCCCTGGTGGACGCGATCGAACTGGAGCGCACGCTATTGGCCGCACTGCGCGAGCAGGCGCACATCATCGACTCCAGCATCATCCGCGCGGCCCAATTGCAAGGGTATATCAAGGCCATGATCTCTTCCCCCTGGGGGCAATTGACACTGGTGTTCGAGTCCTTTGCGTTCAAACGTGGCGTGCCCACCGATGCCGACTACGTGTTTGATGTGCGCATGCTGCCCAATCCGCATTACGATCCGGCACTGCGGCACCTGACAGGCAAAGACCAGCCGGTGGCTGAATTCCTGCAGGCACAAACCGAGGTGGGCCTTATGCTGCAGCACATTGCCCAGTTTCTGGAAACCTGGTTGGACGCCCTGGCGCGCGACCACCGCAGCTACGTGACAGTGGCGATTGGCTGCACGGGCGGGCAACACCGCTCGGTCTACCTGGTAGAGCAGTTGCGCCAGCGCTTCACGCCGCAATGGGTCACGCTGACGCGCCACCGCGAACTCGACGCGCTCTAGGCGTCGCTGATCAGCGCGCTGTGCCCTGCTGCAAAATTTTGCGTATCGGTGCGGGCAGTCCCACAAGGGGCCATGCATCTGCACCGATCCACTGACCGGGACCCCAACCCATCGACGGGGCCGGCACACGCAAATGCCAGGTGTGTAAGTACAAGTCTTTATGCGTCAACACATGGGTGAAGACTGGCAGAGCCTGCAGGCCGCCTCGTAGCCGAGTGGGCACTTGGTTGAGCAGCGCTTCTTCGCTGTCGAACAACGGCAGGCAGTGCAGTCCGGCCCAAACGCCAGGAGTCGGGCGCTTGTCCAACCACACGGCACCGTCAGCGCTTTGTACCCACAGCAACCGGATGGCCTGGGTGCTACGTTTGAGGGTACGCGTGCGCACGGGGTAGCGCTCGGGATCACCCGAAGCCGCCGCCACACAGTCCTGGCGCACGGGGCATAGCAGGCAGGCAGGCTTTCTGGGCAGGCAGATGGTGGCACCCAAATCCATCATGCCCTGGGTGTAGCGCGGCATGGCCGATGCCGCGTCCTCACCCACTGGCAGCAGTTGCGTAGCCGCATCCCACAGGGCGCGCACACTAGCACCTTGGGCCAGGTCGGCATCGAAACCCAGCACACGGGTCACGACACGCTTGACGTTCGCATCCAGTATCGCAACCCGCTCGCCGAAGCACAGTGAGGCAACGGCGGCCGCAGTGGAGCGACCTATGCCGGGCAGGATTTCCAATACTTCGGCCTTGGTGGGAAAGGTTCCGCCATGCAGCGCCATAACCTGCTGCGCGCAGCAGTGCAGGTTGCGGGCTCGGCTGTAGTAGCCCAGGCCACTCCACAGGCCCAGCACATCATCCAAGCTGGCTGCTGCCAGAGAAGCCACATCAGGAAAGCGGGCGAGAAAGCGGACAAAGTAGTCACGGACCGTGACCACCTGCGTCTGCTGCAGCATGATTTCCGAGAGCCAGACGCGGTACGGGTCTCGCGTGTTTTGCCACGGCAAATCATTGCGCCCGTGTGTGGCCTGCCACGCAACTACCCGCCCGGCGAAGGCGCCTGGTGCCACCGCCTGCACGCTCAGGCGAACGCGATATCGACTTCGGTATCGGCGGGTCGATTGGCGGCGATAAGGTAGTCGGTCAACTCGATCAACTTGAGTTCAATCTGGCTCAGCGCCACCTCTTGCTGGTCCACATCCTGAATGCGGTCTTCCAAGCCACCGGCGGCCTGCTGGATACGGTCTATGGCCTCAATACGGCGGCTGAAGTTGCGGCGGCGTTCACGCAACTGGGCGTCCAGCTGGGCCGCGGCCGACTTGCTCCACAGCTCCACATCGCCCAACGCGGCTTCATGGATGCCGCGCAGCCGGGTCGACAGCGCACGCACCAGGCGGTCCGCAAACTCGGGCTGCGCCAGCTTGAAGGCATTGCCAATGCCCAGATACTGCACATGGCTGCGTTCCACCATGTTCAGATCGGTCAGGTACTGCGCCATTTGCGGCTCGGTCGGCGCCTGCAACGAAAAACCGTGCTCTGCATTCAACTGGCGGAAGGTGGCTGCCAGCATGGACTGGATCTCGGCGCACAGGCTCTGCACCCGTTCCAGATTGGCACGCAGGCGGTCGAAAGTTTCGCCATACGCGCGCTTGACACCCAGCTTCAAACCCTTTTGCAGCAGCGTGCCGGTCAGGTTGGTCATTTCCTTCTTCAAGGCGGTGGAGCCCAGGATGCCAAACACCTCGCGCAACAGCTTCAGGTGCACGGAACGCACGGCGTGGATCTTCGCGCCGCCCAGGTCGAATTCGGCCTGCTCCTGTGAAATGCGCGAACGCATGTGTTTGATAACCGCCGCGTTCTTGCCCTGCAAACCCTTGAGCTCCATCATCTGCTCGGTCATGTCGCGCTTGCGGATGTTGATGACGCGGCCGGTCTCTGCGCGCAGGTCCGTAATGCCGGCGGCCATAGCCTCGCCCAGGATGCGCTGGCGCTTGCCCATCATGCCGCGGCCCAGTGCGTCCTCCAGCAAGGGCAGGCAGCTGCGTTGCAGCAGTTCTTCGTCCTCGGTGACCTTGGCTACCAGACCCTTTTGGGCAGACACGGCAATCACACGGTCGCGGGGTATGCCCAAAATTTCGGCGGTACTGATCTTTTGTCGGTCGATCTGGGACTGGATCTGGGCAGGGGTGCTCAGCTTGTCGTCCCACAGCGTGTCGATCTTGTTCAGTACCACCAAGCGCGCATCGGTGTCGCCGGACTCGGCAATCAGGTGCTCGCGCCAGATGGCCAGGTCGGACTTGGTGACACCCGTATCGGCACCCAGGATGAACACCACCGCATGCGCCTGGGGGATCAGGCTGACAGTCAATTCGGGCTCTGCGCCGATCGCGTTCAGACCCGGCGTGTCCAGAATGACCAGGCCCTGCTTCAACAAAGGGTGGGCAATATTGATCAGCGCGTGGCGCCACTTGGGCACTTCGACCATGCCCTGGGCGTCGACCATGGGGTTATCTTCGGGCGCCTGGTTGTGCCAAAAACCTAGCGCCCGGGCCTCGTCTTGGGTCACCTTGCGGGTCTCGGCAACTTTTTCCAAAGCGCCAGCCAACTGTTGCGGATTGTTGACATCCAGGTCGATCCGCGTCCACTTTTCGGGCGCCATGCGCCATTCCATCAGCGCCTGGGGCTGCAAACGGGTCTCGATCGGGAGCAGGCGCAGGCAGGGCGGCACGTCGGCGTCGTAGCCCATTTCGGTCGGGCACATCGTCGTGCGGCCGGCACTGGCGGGCATGATGCGGCGGCCATAGCCGGCAAAAAACACCGCGTTGATCATCTCGGACTTGCCGCGCGAAAACTCCGCAACAAAGGCCACCATCACCTTGTCAGAACGCACTTGGGTGCCCAGGCGGCGCAGCCGTTCCTCAACCGCAGCGTCCAGCAGCTCGTTGTCCTTCATCCACTCGCCCAGCAGCTTCAGCCGCAGCGCGAACTCGCGCCGCCACGTGCCGAGTTGGTCAAATTGGTCGTTAAATGAAGTAGTCAAAAGTTTCCCCGTCTAGCTATTCAATATAGCACTGCGCCCCGCCTTGTACCTCAGGGTTTTTGGCATTGGGCACAGAAAAATGTGGAGCGCTGGCCCTGGCGTATCGCCCGAATGGGGCTCGCACACACCTTGCAGGGCTGGCCGTCGCGCGCGTAGACCATGGCATCCAGCTGGAAATGGCCGGCTTCGCCTTGCGCATTGGAGAAGTCTCGCAGCGTGCTGCCACCGCGTGCCACCGCCCGTGCCAGCACGTCACGGATGGCCTGGTGCAGGCGTGCCGCGCGCGGCCGGCTCAGGCGGGACGCCGGCGTGCTGGGGCGAATGCCGGCCAGAAACAGCACCTCGGACGCGTAGATGTTGCCAACCCCCACCACCACATCGCCGGCCAGCAGCACCTGCTTGATCGGCGCCTTGCGCTTGGCCAGCCCCTCGTGGAACAGCTTGGCGTCAAAGCTCGCATCCAGCGGCTCCATGCCCAGCTTGCCCAGCAGCTTCTGGGCCACGGCGTCGCCTTCATGGGTGGCAAAGACGACGGCGCCAAATCTGCGGGGGTCATTGAGCCGCAACACACCGCGTGAGGTACGCAGTTCAAAGTGGTCGTGTTTGCCCGGCTCTGGCGGGCGCTGCATGAAGGACAGGCTGCCCGACATGCCCAGGTGCAGCAGCAACAGGCCTCCGTCCAGATCCATCAGCAAATACTTGCCGCGGCGGCGCACGGCCAGCACGTGCTGGCCCACCAGGGAGTCGGGCTCACAATCCAGCGGCCAGCGCAAGGGCTTGCCGATGTGTACCTCCACAATCTGCGCGCCGGCGATGCGGTCGGCAAAACTGGCGCGTGTCACTTCGACTTCTGGCAATTCAGGCATGGTGCGTTGGGCTCTTTCGGGTTGGATTATTATGGTCCGATGTCACGAATCCACCGACTCTGCGCCTTGACCCTGATTGCAACCAGCATCTGCGGTACGGCACTGGGTGCCCCCCCAAAGACCGAAGGTCCCAACAACTCCGAGCTGGATGGCGAGTTATTTTATGAACTGATCGTCAGCGAGATGACGGCGCAGGCCGGCGACGCGGGCTCAGCCTATGCCTTGATGCTGGATGCGGCCCGCAAATCCAACTCAGCCCGCTTGTATGAGCGCGCCATTGAAATTGCCTACCGTGCGCGTAGCGGCGACGCAGCATTGCAGGCCGCGCAGGCCTGGTCCCGCGCACAACCCTCCTCCAAGGAAGCCAACCGCTACCACTTTCAGCTGTTATTGGGGATGAACAAAGTCGCGGAATCGCAAGAACCGTTGAAGCGCGAACTGGCAGCGCTGACACCGGCTGAGCGCGCGCTGGCCATCAACCTGGTGCCGCGCTACTTTGCCCGCACCACCGACAAAAAACTTGCGGCCTTGGTGGTGGAGAAAGCCCTGGCGCCGGACCTGGTCAGCCGCACCACTGGCCCTGCCGCGTGGGCTGCTGTTGGCACCATGCGGCTGCAGGCCGACGATGCGGATGGCGCACTGGATGCGGCCCGCCGCGGTGCGGCACTGGACCCCGAATCGGAAGACGTAATGCTGCTTGCCGTGGCTCTGGTAGGCCCCAAAGCTCCCGGAGCCCAAGCTATGGTGCGCAAATACCTCGATGGCAAGCCAAGCCCCGAAGTACGCATGGCCTACGCACGCAGCGCGATCAACGCCCAGCGCTACGACGAGGCGTACACCCAGATGCAGCTTTTGAATGTAGAAAAACCCGAATATGCCGAAGCCTGGCTGCTGCGTGGCTCACTGGAACTGCAAGACGCCAAACTGGCGCAGGCCGAGTCTTCGCTGAAAACCTACGTGGCTCTGAACCCGCCGCCCGCCGACCCCAGCCACAGCGCCACGATGGGCCGCGGTCTCGTGCAGGCCTACCTGCTGCTGTCGCAGGTGGCAGAACAGGGCAAGCGCCTGGATGAGGCCAAGGCCTACCTGGACCAGATCGCCAGCCCCAGGGACGCACTGCGGGTGCAGCGCCGCCATGCCGCCATCCTGCTGCGCCAGGGCAAGCTGGCCGAGGCCCGCGAAGCCATACGCAGCGTGCCCGAGCTGCAGGCATCCGATGCACTGGACAAGATCAACGCCGAAGCACAGTTGCTGCGCGATGCCCAGGACTACGCGGCCGCACACCAGTTGCTGCTGGAGGCCAGCGCCGAGTATCCGAACGACACCGAGCTGGTCTACGACCTGGCGATGGTGGCCGAGAAGCTGGGCAAGCTCGATGAGATGGAAAAACTGCTGCGCCAGGTGATTGCGGCCAAGCCCGACTACCACCACGCCTACAACGCGCTGGGCTATTCGCTGGCCGATCGCAACATCCGCCTGCCCGAGGCGCGCGAGTTGATCACCCAGGCCCTGACATTCGCGCCGGACGATCCTTTCATCATGGACAGCCTGGCATGGGTGGAGTTCCGCTCCGGCAATGCGACCGAGGCCATACGCCTGCTGCAGGGCGCGTTCCAGGCCCGGCCCGATGCCGAGATTGCCGCCCACCTGGGAGAAGTGCTGTGGAGCGTGGGCCAGCAGGACCAGGCCAGCGCCATCTGGAAAGAAGGCTCGGGACTGAATCCGCAAAACGAGACCTTGCGCGCGACCATGCGGCGCCTGCGTGGCGCGCCGTGAGCAGTCTGCACCGCTCCGGCTTGTACCGGTTCTTTACACTGCTGCTAGCAACTGCTACTATTTTCATAGCTGGCTGCGCACATCCCATGAGGGCTACAGGCCCAAATGACATACGAGATGCATACTGGCAGGGGCGCCTGGCGCTGAAGGTCCACAGTGATCCGGTGCAGGCTTTTTCTGCCGACTTCGAATTGCAGGGCAGTGCCGACGCCGGGACGTTGTCGTTCTTCACGCCTTTGGGTAGCACCGCCGCGCGCCTGCAGTGGGATGCTACGGGCGCCCAACTCCAAACCACTGGCGAGCCGCAGCGCTTTGCATCGCTGGACGCGTTGACGCTACACAGCACGGGCGCCACGCTGCCTATCCACAGTCTGTTCGCCTGGCTCAAGGGCAACGAGGCTCCGGCTCCCGGCTGGCAAGTGGACCTGCAGGATCTGCGAAATGGCCGTATCACCGCCCAGCGGCTTGCGCCCGAGATTCCCGCCGATCTGAAAATCATCCTGCAGCGCTGAGCGCCAAGCCAAGCCACACCCATGCAGTCGCTCTACGACGTACCCGCCCCTGCCAAGCTCAATCTTTTCCTGCACATCACCGGTCGACGCGCCGATGGTTACCACCTGCTGCAGTCCGTCTTCATGCTGATCGACTGGTGCGACACGCTGCACTTCAGCCTCCGTGCAGACGGCCAGATCAGCCGCGAAGACCTGACGTGGGCGTTGCCCGCAGATGATCTGGTGGTGCGCGCCGCCAAGGCGTTGCAGCAGGCAACCGGCTGTACACACGGCGCGCACATCGGCATTACCAAATCGGTGCCAGCCCAGGCTGGCATGGGTGGCGGATCGTCCGACGCAGCTTCCACGTTGCTGGCCTTGAACCGGCTGTGGAAACTGAATCTATCCGTAGAAGCCCTGTCCAAAATCGGTTTGGCACTAGGCGCGGACGTGCCATTTTTTTTATGCGGCCACCACGCCTGGGTCGAAGGCATAGGCGAAAAAATCACGCCTATAGAATTGCCGGCAGAGCGCTTTGTCGTCGTGAAACCAGATGCGGGTTTGCAGACACAGTTAATTTTTTCTGACCCGGCATTGAAGCGCGATTCTGAAACTGCTATAATTTCAGGCTTCGCTGCAAACACGGCAGAGCGTATTTTCAAATACGGTCGCAATGACTTGCAAGCGGTTGCCCAGAAGCTGTGCCCCGGTGTAAACCAGGCTCTAGAATGGCTGGCATCGCAGGGATTGCAAGGTCGTATGACAGGCTCTGGAAGCGCAGTGTTTGCGCAACTGCTGCACGGTATTGACGAGAAGATTGACAGGCATAACGCGCCGGACGCGTTGCAAGTCAGGCTCTGCAGCAACATGGATGTTCATCCTCTGGTGGGTTGGGCTCCAGTGATGGGTTGAGACGGATTGAAAGACGGTTTACAAGAAGGTTTAGGGTGGGCAGCTTCTGGCTGTCAACCGGTGTAGGGGAGTCGCCAAGTTGGTTAAGGCACTGGATTTTGATTCCAGCATGCGAAGGTTCGAATCCTTCTTCCCCTGCCAAATCTGTTGACCGGTACTGATCCGGTCGCAGCAAGCGCAACGTACAGGCACAAACCCAAACTAATCGCTGGAATCCGCATGCAGGCCTCACCACCCCCAGATTTCATGGTTTTCACTGGCAATGCCAATCCTGGCATGGCTGCGGACATTGCCCGCCACCTGGGTATTTCTCTGGGGGCTGCAACGGTCGGACGGTTCTCCGACGGTGAAGTCACTGTCGAAATCAACCAGAACGTGCGGGCCCGGGATGTGTTCGTGGTGCAAAGCACCTGTGCCCCGACCAACGAAAATTTGATGGAACTGCTGATCATGGTCGACGCGCTGAAACGCGCATCGGCCGAACGCATCAGCGCGGTGATTCCGTATTTTGGCTATGCACGGCAAGACCGCCGTCCCCGCTCCAGCCGCGTGCCGATCACGGCCAAGGTGGTGGCCAATATGTTGCAGACCGTAGGCGTGGCCCGCGTGCTGACGATGGACTTGCATGCCGACCAGATCCAGGGTTTCTTCGATATCCCTGTAGACAATATTTACGCGTCGCCCGTGCTGTTGGGCGACCTGCGCCAGAAGAACTACGAAGACCTGATCGTGGTCTCGCCCGACGTGGGTGGTGTGGTGCGTGCCCGTGCGCTGGCCAAGCAGTTGAACTGCGACCTGGCCATCATCGACAAGCGCCGCCCCAAGGCCAATGTGTCCGAAGTGATGCATGTCATCGGCGAGATCGATGGTCGCAACTGCGTGATCATGGACGACATGATCGACACGGCCGGCACGTTGGTCAAGGCTGCCGAGGTGTTGAAAGAGCGCGGCGCCAAGAAGGTGTATGCCTATTGCACACACCCCATTTTTTCGGGTCCCGCCATCGAGCGCATCGCCAACGGCGGCGCACTCGATGAAGTCGTGGTGACCAATACGATTCCTTTGAGCGCTGCTGCATCGCAGTGCCAAAAAATTCGCCAGCTCACCGTGGCACCGCTGATCGCAGAGACGATACAGCGCATTGCCAAGGGCGAGTCGGTCATGAGTTTGTTCTCGGATCAGGAAAACCTCTTCTAACAAGAGGCCTGGACGGGACAAAAAGCAGACGCCGCTGCATAGGGCAGCGATCCAGCGTTTTTGTTAAACCGGAGCCCACTGGTCGCGGTGGATTCCTTCAGGAGTAATTTATGAAATTTGTCGCTTTTGAGCGCGCTAAGCAGGGCACGGGTGCGAGCCGCCGTCTCCGCAATTCGGGTCGCACCCCTGGCATCGTTTACGGTGGAGCCGGTGAGCCGCTGTTGATCGAACTGGACCACAACGCACTGTGGCACGCCATCAAGAAGGAAGCCTTCCACGCATCCGTGCTGGACATGGAACTGGCTGGCAAGGAAAGCAAGGTCTTGCTGCGTGACGTGCAAATGCACCCCTTCAAGCAACTGATCCTGCACATTGACTTCCAACGCGTCGATGCCAACACCCGCATGCACACCAAGGTGCCATTGCACTTCAAGGGCCAGGAAGAGTCGCCTGCCTTCAAGATCGACCATTGCCTGATCACGCACGTGCTCAACGAGATCGACGTTTCCTGCCTGCCCAAGGACCTGCCCGAGTTCATCGAGGTGGACCTGACCGGCTTGACCAAGGGTTCGTCCTTCCACGTGAGCGACGTCAAGTTGCCCGCAGGCGTCAAGGCTGTGATCAAGGGTCGTGAAAACCCCGTGTTGGTGTCGGTGGTGACATCGGCTGCTGAAGCATCCGCCGAAGCGACTGCTGAAGCCGCTGCTGCTGCGCCCGCAGCTGGCAAGGGTGGCAAGGCTGCGCCCGCAGCCAAGGCGCCTGCTGCTGCCAAAGCTCCCGCTGCCAAGAAGTAATCCGCTGCGCACGCACTGATCCATTCCACGGCGCAAGCCGTTGGTGACGGCCCACTTCGGTGGGCCGTTTTCGTTTGAAGTGCCGCCGTATATGCCCTACCATCCGGGGCAACACCTTTCACCTGCTTTCCATGATCAAACTGTTTGTCGGCCTGGGTAATCCCGGACCTGAATACGAGGCCACCCGCCACAACGCCGGCTTTTGGTGGGTCGATGCATTGGCCCGCGAACTCAAGGTGAACCTGTCCATGGACAAGGGCTACCACGGCCTGCTGGCCCGCACCACGGTGCATGGCCAGACGGTGTGGCTGCTGCAGCCGCAGACCTTCATGAACCTGTCGGGCAAATCGGTAGGCGCGCTGGCCCGGTTCTTCAAGATTGCGTCCGACGAGATCCTGGTCGCGCACGACGAACTGGACATCGCCCCCGGCCAGGTCAAGCTCAAATTCGGTGGCAGCCATGCCGGCCACAACGGGTTGCGCGACATCCATGCGCAACTGGGCACTGGCGACTACTGGCGCCTGCGCCTGGGTATAGGCCATCCGGGTGACAAGGCCGAGGTCGCGAACTGGGTGCTGAAGAAGCCTTCGCTGGACCACCGTATCGCTGTCGACCAGTGCATAGACCGTTCACTGAAGGCCCTGCCGGCCTTTCTGGCGGGCGACATGGAAAAAGCCACCTTGCTGGTGCACACCAGCAAACCGCCACGCGCGCACACGCCGCCACCCCCACCCAAGCCCGCCGCTGCAACGCCCACCCCCCACACCACAACACCATGAAAAACATCCGTTGCATTGCTACACTTTTCATAGCTGCTTACGCTCTCTGCACGGGGGCTAGCGCCCAAAATGTCTATAAGTGTGGCAACGTCTACAGCCAGAAGCCCTGCCCTAATGCCGTGGTGGTCGACGTGCAGGACGCACGCACCCCCGCCCAAAAAGCCGAGGCCGACGCCAAGACACGCCACGAAATGGCCCAGGTCCAAGCCATAGAAAAAGCCCGCCAGAAGGAAGAAGCCCAAGCGCGCGCCGCGCAAGCCAAAATAGCCGCCGCCGAACGCAAGAAGGCGGCGTCCAAACCGCACAAGCCGGCCAGCGTCACGGACACGGCAGAGGCCAAGCCACCCAAGCGAAAGGGCAAGAAAAGCGCGTCTGGCAAGATGACGAAGGAGCCTGAAGCCTTCGTCGCCAGCGCACCGGCCGACAAAGCGAAGCCCGTCTCAGGCGCAAGCAAGGGCAAATAGGCCCGTGCGCCAAGCACGAACGCTTGGTTTATAGTGACCCGCGTACCGCTTTGCATTGCAGACAACACGACCCGGGGTACATCCATGACTGACGCTTTTGACAGGGAAGTTTTCGAAGGCCAGCAACTGGTTTTCCAGTGGGGCGACCTCGGGGACTCCGCCTACGTCATCGAAGAAGGTTGCGTGGAGGTGTTGGCCGGCGTAGGCTCCGATCAGCGGCGCATCGCCATCCTGACCGAAGGCGCGATGTTTGGCGAAGTCGCTCTGCTGGATCGCCAGCCCCGCACCGCCTCGGTACGCACGCTCGTACCAACCCGCCTGATCCGCATAGACCGCAGCCATGTCGAAGAGTTGCTGCTGCGCTCGGACTCCGTGATCCAGTACCTGATGCACCTGCTGCTGGCGCGCTTTCGCAGCACGCACGATGCAGCCGGCCTGCAGCAACAACGCCTGGGTACTGCGGGCAGCCCCGCCGCAGATGCCGCGTCGTCCACGCTGGACCTGCACAAGGCGGCCGTGCGCACCCTGTCACTGGCGCAAGACCTGTCGGATGCGATTGACCGCCAGCAGCTCGAACTGTTCTACCAGCCGCTGATCGCGTTTGACCAGCTGACCGCGGTCGGCTTTGAGGCACTGATACGCTGGCACCACCCCAGCCTGGGGCTGATCAGCCCGGCCGAGTTCATCCCGCTGGCCGAAAAGACCGGCCTGATCCACCGCATAGGCCAGTGGGTGCTGCACCGCGCCGTTGCCGACTGGGCGGAGCTGCGCCCCTTCTGCATCGCCAATGACCGCCACACGCCCTTTATGAGCATCAACCTGTCGGCACCCGAGCTGGGTGGCGATGACATCGTGACTACCGTGCAGGCCTGCCTGGCCCGGCACGGCATGGCGCCGCAAGAGCTGCGCATCGAACTGACGGAAACCATCATCATCCACAACATGGCAAACGTGGCCAGCTCGCTGCACCGGCTGCGCGCCCTGGGCATAGGCATTGCGCTGGACGACTTCGGCACCGGGTACGCCGGCCTGGACTACCTGCAGTCCCTGCCCTTCACCTGCCTGAAGATCGACAAGACCTTTGTCCAGCAAGTCAACCAGTCAGACCGCAGTCTGCACATCATCAAGGCCGCACTGGAACTGGCCCGCTCCATAGGCCTGAGCACGATTGCCGAGGGCATTGAAGACGCGGAAATTGGCGAGCGTTTGAGCGCATTGGGTTGCAGTCACGCGCAGGGCTACCACTACGGAAAGCCCATGCCCAAGGAGCAGATGGCCGCCTGGGCCGTCAAACACCAAGCAGCGCAAGCCGCCTATTTGGGGAGCTAGCCCCCACGCTCCACCGCTGCGCGGGTCGCTGCCCCCCCGAGGGGGCAGCGTTTCATCTTGGGGCGGCCCGGCGATGAAACCTACGGCTTAGCGGCTGCGGCGTCCTGTTGCAGACGCCGGTATTTCTGCCACAGCGTTTCCTTGTCTTCCACAAACTGCGGGTGGACCGGAATGCACGACACCGGGCACACCTGCACGCATTGCGGCTCGTCAAAGTGGCCGACGCACTCCGTGCATTTGTGGGGATCGATCTCGTAGATCTCGACGCCCATGTAAATGGCGTCGTTGGGGCATTCGGGTTCGCAGACGTCGCAGTTGATGCACTCGTCGGTAATCAGCAGGGCCATGGCGTGTGTTCAGACCTCGTCCGGCTTGACAATGACAACGGGCACCGGGCTGGCGTGCAGCACCTCGTTGGACACCGAGCCGATCAGCGCGCTGCGTGCAGCACTGTTGCCGCGGGCACCCATAACGATCAGGTCGCAGGCATAGCGTTCGGCGATGTCGACAATGGTGTGGGCCGGGTCGCCCTTGGAGACTTCGCATTCGTATTCGATACCTGCGGCATTGAGCAGCTCTTGGGCAGACAGCAATGTATGTTTGCCGGCCTCGTCAGCCACGCGGTTGATGACCTCGGGATCATGCGCCACCAACAACTCGTACAGCGACGCTGGCTCCTGCACATTGGCCAACACCACTTCGCCGCGCAGGCCGGCCAGCAGCATGCGGATCGCAAACCGCACAGCCTCCAGCGACAACTCCGAACCATCGACAGGCAGCAAGATTTTCATAGTGTTCCCAATTTTTGCATCAGCCGCGCATGCACAGTCGGCGCCACAAACTGCGCCACGTCGCCCTTGAGCGTTGCGATCTCACGCACCAGCGTACTGGAAATGTGCTGAAAGCGCGCATCCGGTGTCAGAAACACCGTCTCCACATCAGGGGCTAAGGCGCGGTTCATGCCAGCGAGCTGGTTCTCGAAATCGAAATCAGTCACCGAGCGCACGCCGCGCAGCATGGCTTTGGCGCCATGGTCCACCGCAAAGTCGCGCACCAGGCCGCTGAACGACTCCACCCGCACATTGGGATAGGTTTGCATGATCTCGCGCACCGTATCCAGCCGCTCTTCGAGGCTGAACATTGTCTTTTTGTGATGGGCCGCAGCTACCGCTACGATGACAGTCCCAAACAAACCGGCGGCCCGGCGGATCAGGTCTTGGTGGCCCAGGGTGATGGGGTCAAAGGTGCCGGGGTAGACGGCGATCACGGGATTTGGCATCAAGAAAGCTCCGGGGCCACAGGACCCAGCTATACCAGCAATTATGCAGCGGGGGTATCCACAGTAGGGCTTGCCGCGCGCAGCACATGGGCATGCACGGCGCCGGCCTTCAGGTGGCGGTACACCTCCAGGCCCAGCGGCTCCAGCATGGCATCGGTCCAGGCTTTGGGGCCTTCCAGGTAGATGGACCCATTGGCGGCCAGCGCGCGGGCTGCAGCGGCCAAAGCCGGCTCGTACAGCTCGCCATCAAAAGGCGGGTCCAGAAAGATCACGTTGTAGCTGGCGGGGGCCAGCTGGCGCAGCGTGGCCACGCCCTCGCCCCGCACGATGTTCAGCTTTTGCGGCGCGGCGGCCTCGGGCAGTTCGATAGCCAGCAACTGGGCCTGCACGCGCTGCAGCTGCACCACCAGCGCGCTGTCGTGCTCCACCAGCAGCACCTCGGCGGCGCCGCGCGACGCCGCCTCAAAGCCCAGCGCGCCGGTGCCGGCAAAGGCATCCACGCAGCGCAGGCCGTGCAGATCCTGGCCCAGCCAATTGAACAGGGTTTCGCGCACACGGTCTGGCGTGGGGCGCAGGCCGGGGCGATCGGCCACCTTGAGTTTGATGCGCTTCCAGTGGCCGCCGATCAGGCGGATTTCGCCCGATGGGCCTTTATGTACCGGTACGCGGGGAGTCTTCTTGCCGGGCGCCTTGGCGCCGCCGGCATTTTTGGAGGGGGACTTGCTGGGTTTCTTCATAGCGCAAGCTTAACCGCCAGCGTGGAGGCTACATCCACGGGTTGTAGCGGCAGCGGCTCGGTGTCGGCCTGGTTCTCCATGGCCCTGCGCGTCAGCCACATACCGACGTCCTCTGCGGGCAACGGCCGGGCGTACAGATAGCCCTGCAGTTCACCGCAGCCAGCGTCACGCGCGGCGTGGGCCTGGGCCTGGGTTTCGACACCCTCGGCCACTACGTGCAGGTGCAGCGCGTCAGCCAGCTGGCAGATGGCGCGCACCACGGCCACGGCGTCGGGCAGCGGCAGCGGGTCGATCAGGCCGCGGTCGATCTTGACCGTGTGCAAGCGCAGGCTTCGCAGCATGTTCAGCGATGAGAACCCGGTCCCGAAATCGTCCATGGCCACGTGCACGCCCATGGCGCGCAACTGCTCGACCTGGGCCGTTGTCTGCTCCAGGTTTTGCACGGCCGAACTCTCGGTAATCTCCAGCGTCAGCCAGTGCGCAGCCAGGCCGCAAGACTGCAGCGTTTGTGCCACCAGTTGTGGAAAGCGCGGGTCCAGCATCTGCAGCGGCGACACATTGACCGCCACCGGCACGCAGTGCGAGAACTGCGACTGCCACTGGGCCATCTGCTGGCAGGCCTGCTTCAGCAGTGCCGTGCCCAGCGCGCCAATCAGGCCGGTGCGTTCGGCTGCGGCAATGAACTCCACCGGGCTGACCCGGCCCACACCCGGCCGGTCCCAGCGCGCCAGCGCCTCCAGGCTGGTCAGGCGGCCCGTGCGCGCATCCACCTTGGGCTGGTAGACCAGCTCGAACTCGGCGCGCTCTATACCAGCGCGCATGGCCTGCTCCTGCTCCAGTGCATTGCTGGAGCCGCGCTCGAAAGCTTTCTCCGCCAACTGGTGCGAGGTGCCCGGCGTGCGCTTGGCCACATGCATGGCGGCATTGGCGGCGCGCAACAGCGAATCCGCGTCGCGCGCGCTGTTGGGGTACAGCGCAATGCCCAACGACGCATCCAGAAAGAACTCCTGGCCCGCCACTGCCAGCGGCTTGGCCAGCAGCTGGCGCACCCGAGACACCAGGTCTACGGTGGTGTCGCTGCTGCCTTGGGGTGCTGCCGACAGTACCAGTGCGAACTCATCACCAGCCGAGCGCATGACCTCGCAATCGGCCTCCAGCGCCGCCCGCAGGGCCACGCCCATAGCGCCCAGCACCGCGTCGCCCATGGAATGGCCGTGGGCTTCGTTGAACAGCTGGAAGCGGTCGATATTCATCAGCACCAGCACAAAGCGTTCCAGCGGCTCCTGCGGCTTGCAGCGCTCGCGCAGGCTGGCGATCAGCGCTGCTCGATTGGGCAGGCCGGTCAATTCGTCGTGCAGCGCCTGGTGAATCAATGCCTGCGTGGCCTCGTGGCGCCGAGTCTCGTCGGAGATCAGCACCTGCACAGCCGGGGACCCGTCCCACTCGGTTGGAAAATAGTGAAAGTTAAGCCACATCGGCGTGCCATCGGCGCGGTGGCGGAGCGCCTCGTAGCCCGCGTGGTCTAGCTGACCTGCCTGCATATCAGCCAGTATCGTGCCGACCTTGGCGCGTTCGGTTTTGGGAATAGTGCGTGCCACGGTCGCCACCTGCAGCTCGGCCAGACTTTGCACGCCATAAATGGCCAGGCAGGCCGGGTTGGCGTAGACGATGCTGCTCTCGCCCAGGCTGATCATGATGCCCTGGCGCGAGCGCTCTGCCAGCCGCTCAAAGCGGTGCTGCAGCTTGCGGGTGGCCAGCGCGCCGCGCTCCAGCGCCGCGTAGACCAATACCAGACCCAGGATGATGCGCAGCAACGATCCCAACGTGGCCAGCAGGTCGGTGCCTGCATCCTGATAAGCCACGTAAATAAACTGGATCAAACCCAGCAGCACCAGCAGTGGCCCAACCCATTTCTCCGAGCTGAAGCGTGTGCCTCCGGCGTTCCAGAGCCAGTAACAACATACCAGGCCGAGCACCGTGTTGATGGATCCCATGCTCGCTTGCCCAACCCGCGTGCCACCCAAACCCACCGCCAGGGCAACGGCGACGGACAGCGATAGCCAGGTGATCAAGACCGTCGTGCGCGGTAGGCGCCGATTCGCCAGGTGGGCAGCGCCCAGCAGCAGCAGGGTGGAATAACAGCCCGCGATGCCAGCTAATACGATATTGCCAACCGCTTCACCCGCCGCACCACCCTGGACTTTTCCCCAATAGGTCATCGGCACCAGCAGCTGGACCAGGTTGGCCCAGCCGATGTAGCGGCTGAAGGCC
Organism: Rhodoferax sp. ZS1R8; assembly: GCF_056521325.1. Classification (NCBI taxonomy): domain Bacteria; kingdom Pseudomonadati; phylum Pseudomonadota; class Betaproteobacteria; order Burkholderiales; family Comamonadaceae; genus Rhodoferax; species Rhodoferax sp. ZS1R8. The sequence goes on from NZ_JBWMBA010000003.1 coordinate 487,569, forward strand.
TGGGTCGGGTCGCGCCGCCACACCAGCACCAGCGCGCACCCCATGATGAGACTGACGGCGGCGTTGATGATCAGGGTGTAATGCATCGAATGTGACGAGATCCAAGTTGTTACATTGTGCAACCAGCCTGTGCAATTATCACGACCCAATCACCGAAAATTACCCCTACTTGCCGCCCAACACGACCGTCACCATGCGCTCGGGCTGCAGCTTCCGGGCAAAAGCGGCGCGCAGATCGGCCACAGTCAAGGCCTGCACCTTGGCGGCCCAGGTCTCCAGGTAGTCCAGCGGCAGGCCATTCCATGCGATGTTGGACACGTTGTCCAGCAGCTTGAGGTTGCCGTCCAGCATCAGAGGGAAACCACCCACCAGATGCTCCTTGGCGGCCTGCAATTCCGCTTCAGTCGGCCCTTGGGCCACAAAGTCCTGAAGAATCTGCCGCACCAGTTCCAGCGCCTGCTGGGCCTGGTCGGGGCGGGTCTGCAGGTTGATGGTGAACGCACCAGCATGCAGCCCGGGCGCGAAATAGCTCTCCACGCCATAGGTCAAGCCCCGCTGCTCACGCACCTGATCGCTGAGGCGCGACGAAGCCCCCCCGCCCAAGATATGGTTGCCCACGAACAGGGCCAAGTGATCGGGGTCGTTGCGGCGGTAGCCAGGCTGGCCCAACAGCACATGTGCCTGGGCCGACGCAAATGGCAGGCGCTGTTCCTGCGCCTGGGCCAGGGCCGGCACCTCGGGCACGGTTGGCAGAGCCGGACAACTGCCGGCCGGCAGCCACCCGAGCAACCGGGTTACCAGCGCATCGGTCTGTGCCCGGTTCAGCGCGCCCACAACGCTGACCTTGGCGTAACAAGGCCGCACGGCGCGCGCATGCAGCGCTGCCATGTCTTGCACGCTGATGCGCATCAGTGCCGCCTCGGTCACATCATTGCCATAGGGGTGGCCGCCGTACACCGCTTGCGCAAACGCCAGCCCGGCCAACGTGGCGGGGCGCGTGTTGGCCTCTTTTAGCGCCGCAATCCACTTCTGGCGGTCGCGCTGCCACAGCGTGGCCGGAAAGGCCGGCTCGGCCAGCTGGCGGGCGGCCAGCGCGACAGCTTTGGCCAACAACTCCGGCTCGGTAAGCGTGCGCAGCGAGAAACTCAATCGGTCCGCATTGGCACTCACTGAGAAGCCGGCACCGAGGTCAGCCCATGCTTCGCCCAGGCCGTTTTCGTCCAGCGCTTTTTCACCGCGGCTAGCCCGCACGCCGTCGGACATTGCCGCGGCCATGGCCTGCGTCAAGCCAGTCTTGCCCGCCGGGTCGCGGCGCGCGCCTGCATCCAGCTCGACACGCACATCCACCATGGGGATGGACGGGCTTTGTACCAGGTAAACCTGCGCGCCGGAGGCCTGGGTCCAATGGGTAATGGGGATGCCTGCGTTGGCACCTTCACATACAAACAGGGCTGCAGCCCCCGCAAACAGAGCGTAAGCCGCTCTTTTTTTGATAGCAATCATGGGGTTTCCTGATAAGCGCCGCCGGGCCGCCCCAAGGTGCGAAGGGCCCTCTTGGGGGGGCAGCGTAGTACGCGCAGCGACAAGCGTGTGTGTCATATGGGTCTAGTGGCGCGCGCCAGGCGCGGGTGTGCGGGGCGTGCGCGCGTTGTCGACGGGCTGCGGCACCAGCGTGGCCACAGTCAACGTGTCGTCGCCAAAGTAACGGGCAGCCACGGCCTGCACTTGACGGGCAGTCACCATCCGCAGCCGGGCAATCAGGCGCTCCTCTGCGTCCAGCCCAAAGCCGTGCACCCAGTTTTGCCCCAGCGACTGGGCCTGGTTGAACACGCTGTCGCGCTTGTAGACCTCGCCGGCCTCCCACTGCACCTTGACGCGGCGCAGTTCTGCTTCGCCAACGCCGTCGCGCGCCAAGCGGGCGATTTCGGCGCGCAGCGCACGCTCAACCTGTACCGGCGTCTTGCCCTGGGCCGGCACGCCAGACAGCGTGAACAGCTGCGGGCCGCGGCCGGCCAGACCGTAGTTGGCACTCGCCGTATCGGCTACGTGGTTGCGCGACTGGGTCAGTGCGCGCTCCAGCCGGGCGCCGTCGTAGCCGGACAGCAGCGCCGCCAACACCGACAACGCCAGCGCGTCTTCGTCTGCGCGGCTGCTCTCAGTAACGCCCGGAGCCAGCGCAGCCGGGCTCAGTGTCGGCACCTTGAACGCCAGCGTTACATATGCCTGCTCGGCCGGTGCCTTGAACAGCACGCGGCGCATACCCAGCTGCGCCGGCTCCTCGCGCGGCTTGCGGGGCGGCACGTCGCGTGCAGGGATGCTGCCGTAGGTCTGCTCGGCCCAATCGCGCACCTGCTGCACGTCCACATCGCCCGCCACGACGACGGTAGCGTTGGCCGGCGTGTACCAGCGCTGGTAGAAGGCACGGGCGTCGTCAGCGGTCATGGCATCCAGGTCGCTCATCCAGCCCACGACCGGGCGGCGGTAGGGGTGGGCCAAAAAGATCGCGCCCTCCAGCACCTCGTCTAACCGGGCATGGGGTTCATCCTCGGTGCGCAGGCGTCGCTCTTCCTTGACGACCTCCAGCTCTTTGGCAAACGCGCTTTCACTCCACTGGCTGTTGGCAAAGCGGTCGGCCTCCAGACGCATCATGTCCTGCAACCGGTTGGCCGGTATCTGCTGGTAGAAGCCGGTGTAGTCCTTGCTGGTGAAGGCGTTTTCGCTGCCGCCCAGGGCCGCTACGCGGCGCGAGAATTCGCCCTCGGCGATGGTCGGCGTGCCCTTGAACAGCAGGTGCTCCAGCAGATGGGCCACGCCGGTTGTGCCATCCACCTCGTCCATGGAGCCCACCCGCACCCAGACCATGTTGACGGCGGTGGGTGCGCGGTGGTCGGGCTTGACGATCAGCGCCATGCCATTGCGCAGTGTGAACTGCTGCACACCGGCCACAGATGCTGTATCCGTTGCAAGCGCCGGTACGGTGCAGACCAGGCCCAGCAGCCACAGCAGCGGGGCCAGAACACCGGGTCTTCGCAAGAAACGGGGGGCGGCTGTAGGGCGAACGGCCGGTGGCCGGTGGGATAAACGGATGTGTTTCATAGAATGCTCCATTCTAAGAACCCAGCCCATGTTCAGCTTTTTCAAAAAGAAACCCCCAGTTCCCCCGGTACCGGCCACGCCTGCAGCAGCGGAGCCGGCTGCACCCGCCCCGGCTGCGCCCGCGCCGATTCGCCCCAGCTTCACTCCGCCCGCCGGTGGCGGATCGCTGATCGGCAGTGCGCTGGTCACGCCGATCGACATCCCCGAACCCAGCGCCACGCCACCCGAGCGCCAGAAGTGGGTGGACAAGCTCAAGTCCAGCCTGGGCAAAACGGCGGGTAGCATTTCTACCGTGTTTGGCGGCTCGCTGATCGACGAGGCCCTGTACGAAAAGCTCGAAGACGCATTGCTGATGGCCGATGCCGGCGTGCCCGCCACGCAGTATCTGCTGACGGAGCTGCGCCGCAAGGTTAACGACAGTGGCGTGACCCACCCGGTGGCACTCAAAAACATCCTTGTCGCACTGCTGACCGAGCTGCTGCAACCGCTGCAAAAGCCGCTGGTGATTGGCGAGAACAAGCCCACCGTCATCATGGTGGCGGGTGTCAATGGCGCGGGCAAGACCACGTCCATCGGCAAGCTGACCAAACACTTGTGCGACAGCCAGGCCAGCGTGCTGCTGGCCGCGGCCGACACCTTCCGCGCTGCGGCGCGCGAACAGTTGAGCGTGTGGGCGGACCGTAACCTGGTCGAGATCGTCAGCCAGGAGGGTGGCGACCCCGCAGCAGTGAGTTTTGATGCCGTCAGCGCGGGCAAAGCGCGCGGAAAGGACGTGGTGCTGATCGACACCGCCGGGCGCCTGCCAACGCAGCTGCACCTGATGGAAGAGCTGAAGAAGATCAAACGCGTCATCCAGAAGGCCGACGGCACGGCGCCGCACGAGGTTCTGCTGGTCATCGACGGCAACACCGGCCAGAACGCGCTGACCCAGGTGCGCGCCTTTGACGACGCGCTGAAGCTGACCGGTCTCATCATCACCAAGCTGGACGGCACGGCCAAGGGTGGCGTCATCGCCGCCATCGCGCGCGAACGACCCGTTCCGGTGTATTTCATCGGTGTCGGTGAAAAGCTGGAAGAGCTGGAAACCTTCAACGCGCGGGAATTTGCGCAGGCGCTGTTGGGGTAACACGTTGCCCCCACGGTCGCCCACTGCGTGTGGCTTCCTGCCGCCCAAGGGGGCCACGTTTCACCTTTGGGGCGGCCCGGCGGTGAAACAGCCACCCACACTGGGGCTATCCTTGCGTTCTGACAAAGGAGCCCCGCCATGAAGAAAATCTTGTACAGCTTGGCCGCCTTGGTGATGCTGGCCGTGGCCTACCTGCTGCTGTGGCCGGTACCCATCGCACCGGTCGCCTACAACCTGTCCCGCGCGCCGGGCTATGTCGGGCCCCATGCGGTCAACACCAAGCTGGCCAACCTGCAATTGATCGACCTGCAGGGCGAGGTCGGGCCCGAGCACATCATGGTCGGGCCCGACAACAAGCTCTACACCACGGTGGCCAGCGGCAACATCCTGCGCATGAATCCCAACGGCACGGTCCAGGAGGTGTTTGCCAACACCGGCGGGCGTGTGCTGGGTTTTGACTTCGATGCGCAGGGCAATCTGATCGCCGCAGATGCCGTCAAGGGCCTGCTATCCATCTCGATAGACCGCAAGATCACGTTGCTGACCAACAGCGTCAACGGTGACCCCATACGCTACGCCGACGCCGTGGTCGTTGCCAAGAATGGCCGCATGTATTTCAGCGATGCATCCGGCCGCTTTGCGCCCAAGGACTGGGGCGGCACGTTCGAGGCCAGCGTGCTGGACATCATCGAAGGCGCATCCACCGGCCGCGTGCTGGAATACGACCCGGCAACCCAGAGCACGCGCGTGGTCGCCTATGGCCTGAGCTTTGCCAATGGCTTGGCGCTGAGCGCCGACGAGCAATCGCTGTTTGTCACCGAGACCGGCAAGTTCCGGCTGTGGAAGATTGCCACAAGCGCCAGCGGCCTGAGCGTGGCCAAACCAAGCGCGCAAGCCACCGTACTGCTGGACAACCTGCCGGGCTACCCCGACAACCTGATGCGCGGCCTGGACGGCAAAATCTGGATGGGCTTTGCCAAGCCGCGCAACCCCACGGCCGACAACATGGCCGACAAACCCTGGCTGCGCCGCCTGACGCTGCGCCTGCCGCGTGCCTTGTGGCCCGTACCCAAGTCTTACGGCCACGTGGTCGCGTTTACCGAAGACGGCAAGATCGTCGCCGACCTGCAAGACCCCAGCGGCGCCTATCCCGAGACCACCGCCATCACCGAAACCCCAGACCGCCTCTACGTGCAAAGCTTGCATGCGCACGGACTGGGCTGGCTGCCCAGGCAGCCTTAGGACTGTTCGCCATGCATACACACCATCCCCACACCTCACGCAGAAGCTTCATCGTCACAGCCGCGGCAGCCGGTGTGGTCGCAGCCTCGACCACGGCCTGCCAAAAGGCCAGCGCGGCCGACCGGCAACTGGTGTTTGCATCGTTCAGCGAGGCACAGCGCGAACTGGACCGCCTGGGCAGGGCCGCGGCGCTGGCATCGGCCGCGCAATGGTCGTGGGCGCAGACGCTGACCCACTGTGCACAAAGCATCGAGTTCTCGCTGACCGGCTTTCCACAACCCAAATCGGCACTGTTCCAGAATACAGCGGGTGCCGTGGCCTTTCAGGTGTTTTCGTGGCGCGGGCGCATGAGCCATGATCTGGCCGAGCCTATCCCCGGGGCACCTGCACTGGACACCAGCACTGATGCCACGCTGGCGATGGTGCGGCTGCAGCAGGCCATTGCCGACTTCCGCAAAAGCACGCAGCCGCTGCACCCCCACTTCGCCTACGGCGAGCTGAACAAGCCCTCGTACGAACGTGCCCACGCGATGCACATTGCCAACCATTTGTCCGGTTTCCAAGTCCAAGCCTAGATTATTGGGAGCCCACGTTCCGCCGCAGCGCGGTTCTTTAGTTTTGTAAAGACGTGCCGATAGATACCGTGAGACCTCCATTAAAAAGGCTTAGCGGTATGACAACGTCCCTACTCCAACGGCCGACGCCACAGCTGGAATTGCTGCTGTGGAGCCGCCAACTGCAAAAAGTTCGCTTCGATGAAGTCGCAGCCCTGCGCTTCCTGTCCAACGCGCTGGTGTCCGTGCGGGATGCCAAGACGCCTGCGCTGAGCCCCATTGGCCGCTACCTGATGGCCCATGAAGGTATTTATGCGCTGTGCCTGGGCACGGTGTATCTGCACGGCCTGCTGCCGCGGGAGCGGGAAGGCAGCCGCGCGATGGCGATACAGCTGGCCTTCGAGCTGCTGGACATGACGGTGCAGGACCTGCACCACATCCTGGCGGCTAACCGGCACCTGGAAGAGATCGCCGGCCTGGCCCATGCCAACGTCGGCGAGCGCGACCTGAAAGACCTCGTCACACTGGGTGACCGCGCACTGGACCAGGCCCGCCTGGTCTACCCCGACTGCTTCTACTGAGCCGGCACGGCGCGCACCGCTGCGCGCAGCACCTGCGCACGCGCGGCGGCGTTCATGGACAATGGAGGGTTCTGCAATTGCCACCGAGCCCTCCGCCATGACTGCCACCCCATCGACTCTGCTTCCCCGCATCGAACTCGAATCCGCCCCCAACCCCACGGCCGCCGTCATCTGGATGCATGGCCTGGGCGCCGACGGCAATGACTTCGCCAGCCTGCTGCCGCAGCTGGACCTGCGCGGCTGCCCTCCGATACGCTTCGTGTTTCCCAACGCGCCCAGCATCCCGGTCACACTGAACGGCGGTTATGTGATGCCGGCCTGGTACGACATCTTTGGCCTGAACCTGGTGGACCGCCAGGACAGCGCAGGCATCCAGAAATCCGAGAAAGACATTACCGCATTGATTGACCACGAGGTGGCACGCGGCGTACCCACGGAACGCATCGTGCTGGCCGGCTTCAGCCAGGGCTGTGCGATGGCGCTGCACACGGGCCTGCGCCTGCCACAACGTCTGGCGGGCATCATCGCGCTGTCCGGCTACCTGCCGCTGGCAGACCGCTTTGCCAGCGAGCGCAACGAGGCCAATGCGTCCACACCCGTCTTCATGGCCCACGGCACACAAGACCCGGTCGTGGTGCTGGCCCGCGGCGAAGACTCGCGCAACGCGCTGGCTGCACTGGGCCACCCGGTGCAGTGGCACACCTACCCCATGCCGCACAGCGTGCATCCGCGGGAAGTGGCTGATATCTCTGCCTTCCTCAAACAGGTGCTAGGGGCGTCTGCCAGTGCCCAGTAAGCCGGACCACAGTCTCACGCTGGGCATTGACTTCGGCACCTCGAATTCCGCCGCTGCGCTTGTCGGGGCCGATGGCCAGATCCACACGATCGCCCTGGATGGCGCCCGCGCTGAAATGCCTACAGCGCTGTTCTTTGCCAGCGAGACGCACACCGTGCTGTATGGCTCGGACGCGATGCAGGCTTACCTGGCAGGCACCGAAGGCCGGCTGCTGCGCTCGCTGAAAAGCCTGCTGGGCAGCCGCCTGATGGACGAGTACACGGCCGTCAATGGCCAGAGCATGCGGTTCTTTGACATCGTCGTGCTGTTCTTCAAGGAGCTCAAGCGCCGCTGCGAGGCGCAGGTGGGCCAGCCGCTGACCCGCGCCATGCTGGGCCGCCCGGTGCATTTTGTCGACGACGATGCCGAGCGCGACGCACTGGCGCAGGAGACACTGGGCCGCGCCGCCCGCGAGGCCGGCTTCACCGACATTGCCTTCCAGCTCGAACCGATTGCCGCCGCGCTGGACTACGAGCAGCGCGTGGCGCAAGAGACTACGGCACTGGTGGTCGACATTGGCGGCGGCACATCCGACTTCACGGTGATACGCCTGAACCCGGCACGCAGCCGCATCAGCGACCGCTCATCCGACATCCTGGCCACGACCGGCGTGCACATAGGCGGCACCGACTTTGACCGCATGCTGGACTTATCCACCGTGATGCCACTGCTGGGTTACCGCCACGTGGGCACGGGCGGCCGCCCAGTGCCCAACAGCGTGTTCTTCGACCTGACCACCTGGCACCTTATCCACCAGGCCTACAGCCGCAAAGCGATGCACTTTGCCAAGGAGCTGTGGACCGACTATGCCGACCAGAGCCTGCATGCCCGCCTGATGGATGCGCTGGAGGGCCAGCACGGCCACCGTATGCTGGCCGGGGTGGAGGCCGCCAAGATTGCCTGCTCGATCTCGGGCGAGGACGCGCTGGTCGACCTCGACTTTCTAGGCCACGGCCCCAGCGAACACCTGGGCGCCACCGTCAGCGCCACCGGCATGGCGGATACGCTGCAGCAGGCACTGGCCCAGGTCGTGGAGTGCGCTCAGGCGTGCGTGCAGCGCTCTGGCCTGACCAGCGTGGACGCTGTCTACCTGACCGGCGGCTCCTCCGCGCTGCGCCCTTTAGTGCAGGCCCTGCGCAAAGCAATGCCGGGCGCCACGCTGGTTGAGGGCAACCGTTTTGGCGGCGTGGCGGCGGGACTCGGCTATGCAGGGGCTGCACTCGCAGGCTAAGGGCTCGGTTTAGTTGCTATGCTTGTGATAGCGGCTTACGCTCGTTCCACGAGGGCTGGAGGCCGATTTGGCACCTTGGTCTAGCGCCATGGGCGTTAGCCGACCGCCCTAGCGTCTTAAAGGTGCTACTCAGCCGTAGCGGTACGCTGGCGGTTCTGCTTTCGCCCGCTACTGGCTTGAGACGCCAGACCAAGACCATACCAGCACTCGGGACAGCCGCGGCTGGCACACTCTGCCTCGCAATATGACCTCAATACAACAGTGGCCGGTGAGTTCCGTAGTCCCTGATGCGCGCAAAAACTTACACAAAACTCCGAAGAAACCCTAACAGTGGTATTAAATTGGTATGTTAAGATATTCCCACGTTCAAACAGCACCCTATTCTGGTGCGGCACAGCAAGTCCACAACCGCAATGATTAAGTATTTGTTGGGTGTAGATGGTGGAGGCACCGGTACCCGCGTTCTATTAGCCACCCGAGGAGGTGCCGTCATGGCCCAAGCGAGCGCCGGGCCTTCGGCCCTGGGGCAAGGCGTGACTGCGGCATGGCGCAACATCCTGACAGGCGCAGAGCAGGCGTTTGCGCTGGCCGAGTTGGCGGTACCCGATTGGTCGCAGTGCGCGCTGGGCGCCGGCCTGTCCGGCGTGCACCACCAGCCTTGGTGCGATGAATTTGTCGCCACAAACCCCGGCTTCGCCCGCCTGGCGGTCGAAAACGATGCCTACATCGCGCTCCTGGCCGCCCACAACGGCCAACCTGGTGCCATGGTGGCGGCAGGCACCGGCAGCGTGGGCGAAGCGCTGTACGCCGACGGCACACGCCACCAGGTCAGCGGCTGGGGCTACCCCGTAGGTGACGAGGGCAGCGGCGCCTGGCTGGGTCTGCGCGCCGTGGCCCACGCACAGGAGGTCATGGACGGCCGCCTGCCTGGCGGCGCGCTGGCAGCCAGCATCCACCACAGCTGCGGCAACCACCGTGATTCCCTGCAGGCCTGGTGCGCCACGGCCGGCCAGAACGAATATGCCCAGCTGGCGCCAACGGTATTCGCATCCGCCGCCACTGACCCCGCGGCCGAGGCCCTGCTGGTGGAGGCTGCTGCTGCCATCGAACGCATGGCCGCAGCGCTGGACCCAGAAGCCAAGCTGCCGCTGGCCATCTGCGGCAGTGTGGGCCGCCAACTTTTGCCGCGACTGGCCAGCGCTACCCGCGCGCGCGCCATCGCTTCACCCCAGGACGCCGTACACGGCGCCCTGACGCTTGTCCACCAATCATTGGAAAAGTCACCATGACACCAGGCGAAACCTTGACCTTCGAGCCGGATCCCCGCGACAGCTCACCCATCTACATGCAGCTGGCCCGCCGGCTGGCCCAGTTGATCCGCGAAAGCCACTACAAGCCCGACGAGGCCCTTCCCTCCGAGCGCCTGCTGGCCGAGACGCTGAATGTGTCGCGCGTGACCGCCCGCTCGGCCATCGACCAGTTGGTGTCGCAGGGCATGATCGTGCGCAAGCGCGGCTCGGGTAACTACATCGCGCCTATGCTGGAGCAGCCGTTGTCGCAACTGACCAGCTTTTCCGAGGAACTGCTGCGCCGGGGCTACACGCCATCGTCGCGCTGGCTGGAGCGCAAGATCGACGTGGCTATGACGGACGAACAGCTGTCGCTGGGCCTGTCGCCCGGCGCCAAGGTCGTGCGGCTGGAGCGCCTGCGCCTGGCCGACAACGTCATCATGGCCTACGAGGTCAGCGTGCTGCCACAAACCATCATTGCAGACCCCATGCTGGTCGGCAATTCGCTGTACGAATACCTGGACAGCGTGCAGCAGACACCGGTGCGCGCGCTGCAGCACATCCGCGCATTGAATGCGCAACCGCGCCTAGCTGAGCAGTTGGGCATTCCCGACCGCCAGGCCGTGCTGTTCATCACCCGCATCGGGTACCTGGAATCGGGCCAAGCTGTGGAGTTGACGCACTCTTACTGCCGCAGCGACTACTACGACTTCGTCGCAGAGATGAGGCGCGAACGATGAGGGTGGTTGTCGGCAACATCCTGACGCCGTCCGGCTTTGTGCACGGGTCCATCGCATTCACGGCCGAGGGCCGCATAGCGCACATCCACGGCAAGGCGATCAGCGAAGAGGCGGCACGTGCCTCCGGCGATCCGCTGGTGCTGCCCGGCTTCATCGACCTGCACGTGCATGGCGCCGGTGGACGCGACATCATGGAAGGCGGCGACGCCGCGGTGCGTATCAGCCAGGTCCATGCACAGCATGGCACCACATCCATGCTGGCCACGACGATGACCGCGCCGATGGAAGATCTGGTGTCAGCCATGCAGGCGCTGGGCGGCATTTGTCACACGCGTGCTGTCGGTGGCGCCCGCGTACTGGGTGTGCACCTGGAAGGGCCCTACATCAACGACGGCAAGCTCGGTGCACAGCCCGCCTTTGCACGGCCCGCGCAGACCGACGAGCTGAGCCAGCTCAACGCGTTGGCACCGATACGCGTCATCACGATGGCGCCCGAAGTGCCGGGCAATATGGATTTGATCGAGTCGCTGTGCGATGCCGGCTACCGCGTGCAGATCGGCCACAGCCTGGGCACCTACGATGACGGCGTGCAGGCACTGGCCAATGGTGCACGCAGCTTCACGCATTTGTTCAACGCGATGACCGGCCTGCACCACCGCGAGCCCGGCATGGTGGGCGCAGCGCTGGCCCATGCCCAGTATGCCGAGTTTATCCCCGATCTGATCCATGTGCACCCCGGTGCCATCCGCGTGGCCATCCGCTCCATCCCTTGCCTGTATTGCGTGACCGACTCCACGGCCGCCACCGGCATGCCCGATGGCGAGTACCGCCTGGGCAGCCACCAGGTGTTCAAGTGCCTGGGCGGTGTGCGCCTGGCCGACGGCACGCTGGCCGGCTCCACGCTGACGCTGGACCAGGCGCTGCGCAACCTGGTGGACACGCTAGGCCTGTCGATTCTGGACGCGTCCAAACGCGTCTCCACCCACGCAGCCGACTACCTGGGCGTCGTCGACCGCGGCCGCCTGGCCATGGGCGCGTGGGCCGACGTGGTGGTGCTGGACCGCGACCTGCAACTGCAATCTGTCTACATTGAAGGGAATCCCGTTGAACACATTGATGCTTTCTGAGGCGCGCGAAGCCTCGCAGGCCGTGGCCCACCAGCTGGCCCACAACGACAAGGAATACTTTGACTTTGGGGCCCTGTTGCGCACACAGAATCCGTCCGCCGTGCTGACAGTTGCACGTGGCAGCTCGGACCACGCGGCACACTTTTTGGCGTACCTGGTCATGGCCCGCATGGGGCGCCTGGTCACATCGCTACCCATGTCGCTGATCACGCTGTACCAGTCGCAGATCGCGTGCAAGGGTCTGGTGTCGATGGCTTTTTCGCAATCCGGCCAAAGCCCGGACCTGGTGGCCCCCACCCGTTTCTTCACCGAAGGCGGTGCCGTGACGGCCGCCTTTGTGAACAAGGAAGACTCTCCGCTGGCACAGGCCGCGCGGTGGGTGTTCCCGCTGCATGCCGGCACCGAGGCCAGCGTGGCCGCCACCAAGAGCTATATCGCCCAGCTGGTAGCAGGTGCCCGTGTCGTTGCGGCGTGGCAGGATGATCTGGTGCTGCAATCCGCGTTGTCGGCATTGCCGGGCGTGCTGTCCCGCGCGGCCTACATGGACTGGTCGGTGGCCGTGGAGGTGCTGCAGAACGTGGACCGCCTGTTCGTCATCGGACGCGGCACCGGCATGCCGGTGGCACTTGAAGCCGCGCTGAAGTTCAAGGAAACCTGCGGCATCCAGGCCGAGGCCTTCTCCAGCGCCGAGGTCAAGCACGGCCCCATGGCGCTGATCGAAGAAGGCTACCCGCTCTTGGTGTTTGCGCCGCGTGGCCCGGCACAGGCCGGCCTGCTGGCACTGGCAGAAGAGATGCGCCTGCGCGGCGCCAAGGTGCTACTGGCCGCGCCAGCTGGCACGCCCGGAACCAACCTGCCCATCGTCGAAACCGACTCCATTGACCTGGATCCGATTTCGCTGATCCAGAGCTTCTACCCCATGGTGGAACAGCTGGCGCGCGCCCGCGGCCGCAACCCCGACGAGCCGCGTTTTTTGGCCAAGGTTACGAAAACCCATTGATTGCCGAGCACCCACCCATGCAACACAAACCCCTGCATCCCGGGCAACTGGTGATGGTGGATATCGAGGGCACGTCCCTCGATGCCGATACGGCCGATTTCCTGCGCACCCACCACATCCGTGCGGTGTGCCTGTTCCGCAAGAATCTGGGCGCCGCGGCCGAGGTGCGCAAGCTGACGGCCGACCTGCACGAAGTCATGGGGCCGGTGGCGCTGATAGGCCTGGACCAGGAAGGCGGCTCCGTGATACGCGCCACGTTCCTGCCTCAGGCACCGGCAGCGATGGCGCTGGGCGCCTGCGGTGATCTGGAGCAGGCCCACCATGTGGGCGCCGTCGTGTCGCGTGGCCTGCGCAGCCTGGGCATCAACTGGAATTTCGCGCCGGTGGTGGACGTCAACAACAACCCCGCCAACCCGGTGATTGCCGAGCGCAGCTTCTCGGCCGACCCGATGGCTGTGGCACGCCTGGCGGGTGCGTGGATGGAGGGTGCCATGTCCGAGGGCGTGGCTTGTTGTATCAAGCACTTTCCCGGCCACGGCGATACGCACACCGATTCGCACCACGCGCTGCCCACCGTGGACAAATCCCTGGCCGAGCTGGAGCAGCTGGAGCTGGTGCCGTTCCGTGCGCTGGCCAGTACCGCACCCGCCGTGATGACGGCGCACATCGTCTATCCGCAGATCGACCCCGATCACCCGGCCACGCTGTCCCGCAAGGTGCTGACCGGTGTGCTGCGCGAAGCCATTGGCTATGAAGGCGTCATCATCACCGACGCGCTGATGATGAAGGCCGTGTACGAGCGCTACGGCCATGCCCGCTCATCGGTGCTGACGCTGCAGGCCGGCGCCGACCTGGTGCTGGCGCAGGGCGCGCGGGCCGAGCAACTCGCGGCACTGCAGGCCATTGGCGCAGCATTGCAAAACGGCGCGCTGGACGCCACCGCATTGATGGCAGCGCGCGACCGTGTGGATGGTCTGGCCAGCCGCTTCCCGCTGCACACGGCACCGTATGGCGCAGGACGGGAAGCTGAAGACCTTTTCATCGTGAACCGGGCCTGGGCCCGTGGCTTGACCGCCATTGGCGAGCCGCGCGTGCCCAGCCGCAACCAGCCACTGCGCGTGATTGCCCAGGCATCGGTGGCCAGCGATGGCGTGTCGGAAGCGGGCTTGCCGCTGGAGCAGGTGCAGGCACTGTTCTCGGGATTTACCGACGTGGAATACCTGCCGGTAGCGGCGTTGCGCGATCTGGATGTCGGCACGCTGCCGCGCGACGGGCGCTGCAATGTGCTGGTCTCCAACCACAAAGGGCGTTTCAGGGTGCCCAGCACCGCCGCCGGTGTGGACCTGCACCTGGCGATCTGGAACCCATTCCAGGTCATGGACATACGCGCCCCCGCCGTTGTGACCTGGGGCTACGCCGACGGAGCCATGGTGGCACTCAAGGCCTGGCTGCAGGGCGAGGCCACCGCGCCCGGTTTCGCGCCCGTGGAACTGGCGCACGCCTGAACCCGCCTCATTCAACGACTGACAGGATTCCCCATGACCACTGCCACTACCGCCCCTGCGCGATCGCCCATCACCTGGGTGGCTAGCCTGTACTTTGTGCAGGGCATGCAATTTTTTGTCGTCATGCTGATTGCCGGCCTGATGTTCAAGAACATGGGCGTAGCCAATGACCAGATCGCGCGCTGGACTGGCCTGTTGGGGCTGGCCTGGGCCTTCAAGCCGCTGTGGAGCCCCTTCCTGGAGATGGCGCGCAGCAAGAAGCTGATCGTCGTGGCCATGCAATTCACCGGTGCTGCGGGGCTGGCGCTGATGGCGATGGCACTGCAACTGCCAATGTACTTCGCGGCCAGCATTGCGGTGTTTTTTGTACTGGCCTACGCCTCAGCCACGCACGACATTGCCTGCGACGGCCTGTACATGGCCAGCTTGAGCGACAAGCAGCAGGCGGCCTATGCGGGCTGGCAGGGCGCATTTTTCAACGCGTCCAAATTTCTGACGTTGGGCGGCCTACTGGTGCTAGCGGGTCATCTCGAAACCCGGTTCGGGGTGTTCAACGCCTGGTCGGCGATCTTTGTGTTGCTGGCAATGGTATTGGCCGTGCTGGCCAGCTACAACGCATGGGCCCTGCCCGGCACGCTGAATACCGAACACAGCGACCTGAATGCGGCCAGCGTTCTGCGCACCTTACTGGAAGTGGTCAGAGACTTTTTGCAGAAGCCCGGCATCTGGCTGGCCGTCCTGTTCATCGTGCTGTTCCGTTTTGCGGAAGGCCAGGTTCAGACCATTGGCCCACTGTTCCTGATCGAGGCGCGCGACAAGGGCGGCCTGGGCCTATCCACCGAGCAGGTGGGCGGCATCTATGGCACGGTGGGCACGGCGGCCTTCCTGGTCGGCAGCATCCTGGGCGGCTACTTCACGTCGTGGCTGAACCTGCGCCGCGCCATGCCGGTGCTGATCGTGGCGATGGCTGTTCCGAATGCCGTTTTCTACTACCTGGCCAGCACACTGCCCAGCGACATCGTGCACATTGGCGCTGCGGTGGCCATTGAGATGTTTGGCTATGGCTTCGGCTTTGTCGGCATGATCCTATTCATCATGCAGGCCGTGGCGCCCGGGCGCTTCCAGACCGCCCACTACGCGCTGGGCTCGGGCGTCATGCAACTGGGCTTCATCATCTCCAAAACCATCAGCGGCGACATCCAGATCCGCATGGGCTATGAGCACTTTTTCCTGTGGACGATTGCCTGCGGCGTGCCGGCCTTGCTACTGATGTTCTTTGTCAAATTTCCGGGGCCTGCGGAGCCCGCTTTATAGGTCTCGCCATGCCTGCCAAACACTTTGTGATCGCCGCCGTGCTAGCGGCCGCGATGGGCTTCAGCCCTGCGTTTGCTGAGCATCTTCACGGTTTGTTTTTTGACGACTTCAGCCAACCCAACCTGCAAGCACTGGTTGCAAACGGCTGGAAGCTGCGCCATGCAGCGGGCCACCCGGGAATACCCGGAGCCCATTGGGGCCCGGCGACCATCGCCCTGGTGCCCGACCCGGCGATCCCCGGCAACCAGTTGCTGCGCTTGCGCGCCAGCACCGACGGCACGCCCGAGGGCACGGCCCAGGCGCAGATCTGCCAGGCCCGCAAATATTTCGAGGGCACGTACGCGGCCCGCATTCGCTTCTCCGACGAGCCTGTGCTGGGCGAGGATGGCGATGTCGTGGTCCAAAGTTTTTATGCCGTCAGCCCGTTGAAGCACGACTTCGACCCCGAGTTCAGCGAGGTGGACTGGGAATACTTGCCCAACGGCGGCTGGGGCGACCCTGTGACGCGGCTGTATGGCATCACCTGGCAAACAGTTCGCATCGAACCCTGGCAGGCCCACAACCAGGCCCACCAGGAGAAGCGCTCGGTGTCCGGCTGGCATACGCTGATCTTGCAGATCAAGGACGGTAAGACGCGCCACTACCTCGACGGGGCGCTACTGGCCGAACACGGCGGACGCAATTACCCGGTAGTACCCATGTCCATCAATTTCAACCAATGGTTTTCGCCTGGTGGTCTTTTACCGGTATCAAATATCGCGCGTGTGTACGAGCAGGATGTCGACTGGGTGCTGCATGCCAAGGACCAGCTGCTGACACCGGCCCAGGTGGACGCGCAGGTGCAGAGTTTACGGACCAATGCCCATTTTTCCATTGACGATGTGCCAGCCATGACGCCGCCATTAGCCAGTACCTGCGACTTCTGAAAGCCGCTCACCCCGGGTTTTCACTGAGTTGATTTACAGCAATTTTGCTTGCAAACCGTTAAAATTGGTAGCATAGTGGCATCTTGTCATCTGGATGTCATGTGGATCGATCCCCACATGCAAAACGAAGCCAGTTGCGCATTGCTATCAATTTGTTCCTGAGCGATGGGGGCTGCTTGAATCGGGGCGACCGCAGTCTGTTTAGTGGGCAGGGCTCATTTCCCTGCCCACTTTTTTTGCCCGCAACGATCTGTAAAAAACCCGACTCCATGCCCGTCACGTCACCACCCACACCCTTCAATACCAGCGTGCGCGCTTTGGCGATGGGCGCCCTGTGCTTGGGCCTGATGGCTTGCGCTAGCACCGCTGACACCGCGCCGCATTCCCGATTCGTCTACAGCCCGTACAAGCACCTGGCTATGGCGCTGGAGCCACAGCTGCCAGTTGCAGCGACCCAGGTGACCGGGACGCGGCAGGTCGTCGCCACAGCACCGCGCACCACACTGCTGCCCGGCGCCAACGCGCTGACGCTGGCGTTTGCCTCCGGCGAATGCGGACAGGAGCACTGGGGCACGCTGGCGGGCCAAGCCGTGGCCGACGCAAATATCGCCGCACTGCAGCGGGCCGGCCTGCCCTACATCATCTCCACCGGCGGAGAGGGCAACATGTTTACCTGCAGCAGCGATACCGGCATGGAGCAGTTTGTTGCCCGCTATGCGTCGCCCCAGCTGGTGGGCTTGGACTTTGATATCGAAGCCGGACAGACGCCCGACATGGTGCGCAGCCTGCTCCTGCGTATCAAGACTGCACAACTGCGCCGCCCCCACTTGCGCCTGAGTTTTACGGTAGCCACGCTGGCCGCCAGCGATGACGGACAGGGCAGCATCAACGCGCAGGGCCAGAGCGTGCTGGCCGCCATACGCGAGGCAAAGCTGGACAACTACTTCATCAATCTGATGGTCATGGACTACGGCCCGGCTACGCCTGCCAACTGCGTGGTACGCAATGGCCGCTGCGACATGGCGGCATCGGCCACCCAGGCCGTACGTAACCTGCACGCCCGCCATGGCGTGCCGCTGGCCCAGATCGAGGTGACGGCCATGCTGGGCATCAACGATGTCGGGGACAACGTGTTTACGCCCGAAGATGCCACCGCCCTCGCCCACTGGGTGCGGCAGCAGAACTTGGGCGGCCTGCACTTCTGGTCGCTGGACCGCGATACCCCGTGCCCAAATGGTGCCACCGCCGTGTCACCCAACTGCAGCAGCCTGAATGCGCATGGCGCACTGGCTTTCTCACGGGCCTTTGCCGAAGGCCTGCGCTAAGCTTGGGTATGCCAACGCAATCCCGTATTCACCCCCTTATCCATGCAGGCCACGAATGCCTGCAGCTCACCACCCGCCATGGGACTGCCATCGTGGCTCTGCAAGGAGCCCAGGTCCTGTCGTGGCAACCCACAGCGCAGCGCGACGTGTTCTGGTTGTCGCCCCTGTCGCGTCCGGCACCTGCAGCGATACGCGGCGGTGTCCCGGTGTGCTGGCCGTGGTTTGGCAAGCAAGGCATACCCGATGGCGCCATGCAGCACGGACCGGTGCGCAACCGGCCGTGGGAGGTTGTCAGCATTCAAGCCGACACCCATGACTTTGTTAGCCTGACCCTTGCACCGTGCAAAGCTGCCACGCAGCATGACCCGTTGGCGCTGTTTGCACCCGGACTTACGGTGAGCCTGCAGATCGACTTGGGCGAAACCCTCGTACAAACGCTCGCGACGGGCAACCACAGGGGTCAACCGTTTGCGTTGACCCAGGCGCTGCACAGCTATTTTGCGGTAAGCGATGTGACACAAGTACAGGTCGCAGAACTGGCGGATCTGCCCTACGACGACAAATTGACGGGTGCCACGCAGCAGCAACATACGGGTCCGTTCATTCTGGACCGTGCCTGCGACCGGGTCTACCAGCAGACCACCGCTACCACCACCAACGCCCCCACCCACCACTACACGCTGGAGGACCGCACCTGGCAGCGCCACATCCACATCACGACGCACGGCAGCCAGTCGCTTGTGGTGTGGAACCCGGGCGTTGATCAAGCGCGCGACATGGCCGACGTGCCCGAGGCGCAGTGGCATAGTTTCCTGTGCCTCGAAGCCGCGAACGCGGGCGCGGATGTGGTGATGCTGGCGACAGGGGCACAGCACAAGCTGGTCCAGGCTTTGTCGGTTTCGCATTGCTAGGACTGTCACCCCACAGGATCGAATCGCCATGAAAGACCCGTTTGCGATAAGCATGCCGCCAGACATCCGATCGGTGGCAATAGGAGAACACCAGGCGATCATCATGGACGATTTTCTGGTAAATCCCCACCACATGCTGGAGCTTGCCAGCCGCAGCCAATTTGCTCCCTACCCCAATCTTGAGAGTCGCAAAGGCTACCCCGGCATCCGGGCAGAGGCACCTGCAGACTATTCGCAAAGCATTGCCGATCTGCTGGTTCCGCTAATACAGACGAATTTTGGGGTGTCGCAAGAGTTGCCGATGCGCAAAAGCATGTGCGCATTCTCCCTGACCACCTTGGCCCCTTCGGAGCTGGGGCCCTTGCAACGCACGCCCCACTTTGACGCCAGCACGCCGAACCACATGGCCATCCTGCTGTACCTTTGCGATGGGCAACATGGCGGTACCGGCTTCTACCGGCACAACGCGACAGGGCTGCAGCAAATTACGGAGGGAACCCGCGAGCACTACTTGGATACGTACTATGCAGAAATCAATGCAACACGTCCGCCACAACGGTATTTCGACAGTTCCGACACACAGTTCACGTTGCTGGGGATGATCCCCACCAAATTCAACCGTATGGTCATCTACCGCGGCAGCCTTCTACATTCAGCCTGTATCAACCCGTCGCTTAGCCTTAGCACCGACCCCCGCGCCGGCCGCTTGACGGTCAATTCCTTTTACGATTTCTAGGGCACAAGGCAGACCGGGACTTCAGGCTCGTCCGGCATGGCCCGCCTGAGAAGGCAATGATCGTGCATACGCCGCCAGAAACGTATCCAACCACTCCCTGTGCCCCAGTAGCTGCTGCGATAGTGCACGTCCGGCCTGCTGCGTGTTTTGTACTTCCTGCCGGAAATAGGCCTCCTCATAGGGCGTCATGCGTTTGGCCCTGGTCTGGAATTTCATACCGTAGAGCACGTATAGATAGTTGTCGACATCAAACAGATCGAAGCGACTGAAGAAATCGGATTTTTTGGGTGGAATGACTTTCCAGCGGGTGAGCCGTTCCGTCAGCACATCCGAACACTTGGCCTCCCCCGTCACTGCACGCCAGAAATCAGAATCCCGTCGGTCTGAGATGCAGTAGTGCATTTGCACAAAGTCCATGACCCGCTCCCAGGTGTAGGACACGACCTTGTTGCAATAGTCCGCCGCCACCGAAAGAGTGTCTTTGTCGACCGAAAAGTTGCGCGCAAACAGTTCGGCGGAAAAATCGGTCACAAAAATGGAGGTGGCCTCCAGTGGCTCCACAAAGCCCTGGGCCAGGCCCAGCGCCACTGCGTTTTTGCACCAGAATTTTTCACGGTAGCCCATACGCATGGGGATTTTGCGTGGGCTCAACTTTTCGGCATCGCATTGCAGG
The DNA here is from genome assembly GCF_056521325.1 of Rhodoferax sp. ZS1R8. NCBI lineage: Bacteria > Pseudomonadati > Pseudomonadota > Betaproteobacteria > Burkholderiales > Comamonadaceae > Rhodoferax > Rhodoferax sp. ZS1R8. The sequence continues at coordinate 507,780 of NZ_JBWMBA010000003.1, forward strand.
TGGTTTGCCAGCCCCTGTAGGGCTGCCGATTCGTTCATATGCGCACTGGAATAGACGAAGCCCACGCCACGGCGGTTGGTCAGGGGGATGTCCCACAGCCATCCGCAGCTGTGCGCCTTGGCCAAGGTGTAGGGCGGGATTTCGCCGCGCCCTTCGGTGGGAATTTGAACCGCGATGGCGGTGTCGGTCAGGAGTTGGGACGACTTGTCGATGAAAGGCACACCCAGGATTTTCCCGAGTATGAGGGAGTGAAAACCGGAGCAATCGACATAGAAGTCAAACGCCAGATGCTCGCCTTCTTTGCTGATCAGGTAGTCCACATCACCATCGGCGTTCAGCCGGGCATCCACAATCGTGGCGGACTTGTGCAATACCTTCAAATTGTTTCTGGCGTTGTTGGCCAGCAGCTGGCCAAACTTCACGGCGTTGAAGTGGTAGGCGTAGTTGGTGGCCCCTTCAAACGGTGCGGACGATACGCGCTTGGGCGAGCGCATCGCGTCGGACAACGTGGGCGCATCGGTCACATCGGAGAACGCCATGTGTTGGGGATTGTTCAGGTACAAAGCCGTCGCGTCGACACCACCCGGATAGGGGGATGCAAAGGGGTGGTAGTACGCGTTGTCCGGGTTGCTGGCCGACGGTTGCATCCAGTCCACAAACTTGATGCCGTTTTTGAACGTGGTGTCGCACTGGGCTAGCAACTCTGCCTCGGAGATACCGAACTTCATCAGCGACTTCTTAAGGTGGGGGACCGTGCCTTCGCCCACGCCGATGATGCCGATTTCGGGTGACTCAATCACCGTGATGCGTATGTCCGGTTCGGCCCGGAGTTCCACCGCCAGGTGGTTGGCGGCCAGCCAGCCAGCCGTGCCGCCGCCGATGATGGCTATGTTCTTTACTTTCATACTATTCCAACTTTCTATCTGCATCGAGACCAAAAAAAGCCCGGCACGAGCCGGGCTTTTCGATAGGTTCACACGATTAGAACTTGGCGCTCAGGCTGACCTTGTAGGTGGTTTCACCCATGAAAGACCATGCTGGGTAGCCATCGGCCAGGGACTGGCGTGTAGCGTTCTTGGCGCTGGCTGCACCGTACTGGATGTCATTGGCCTTCAACAGGTTGGTGGCCTCAAATGCCAGCTTCAATTTGTCGGTGATGTTCCAGCCCAGGCTCAGGTCCAGCGTACCGTAGGCATCGTGGAAACGGTTGCCGTAGTAGCCGGTTTCACGCAGCATGTACTCGGAGCGCCAGTTGTATGCCAGACGTGCAGAGTAGATCTTGTCTTCCCAGTAGCCCACCAGATTGGCATTGTGCTTGGAAGACATCGTGAAGATGTTCAACTGGTCGGAGTAGCTGGCACCCGGTGCCGTTGCATCGGCAAAGGTGTAGTTGGCAACCACGCCGAAGCCATTGTCAAAACCATGGTTGACCTGCAGCTCGATGCCGTTGATCTTGCCGCCGCCGGCATTGATGAAGCGGTTCACAGTCCAGTTGTCCAGGCCAGTGTCGGGGCTGACCGCACCGATTTTCTGGTTAGGCGTCGTGGTGGATGTGATGAAGTTGTCGATGGTCTTGTGGAACAAGTTCGCCGACACCAGGTTGCCCTTGCCGTAGTAGTACTCCACACCCAGATCGAACTGCGTCGACTTCATGGGCTTGAGGCCCACGCTGCCCAAGGTCACCGACTCATTGTTCTTCACCGTGTCGTTGAAACCGGCCTGGGTTGCAAGGAACATGTTGTCGAAGTTAGGCCGCGTGATGGCCTGGGCTGCTGCAAAGCGCAGATTGGTGCTCTTGTCCAGGGCGTACACGACGTTCAGGCTTGGCAGTGTGTCGTTGTAGCTGGAGCTCTGTGTGGTCTTGGCGGTTCCCCAGCCAGCGTTCTGGCCAATGTCGCCTGGAGCGACCGCAGTGCCGTCCAGCTTGTAGCCTTCACCGGTCACGTCGGTGCTGATGTAGCGCAGACCAAAGTTGCCGCGCAGCGGGCCCCTCTCGAATTCAAACATGCCGTACACGGCTGTGTTGTTTTCGTTGATCTCGCCGTACCCGCCGCGTTCGGTCACAAAACCGGTGATGTTGCGGGTGGTGTTGGCCAGCATGGCGTCCACATTTGGCTTGGGAGAATCCCAGCCATTGGTTCCCATTGCTACTGTGCCGCTGTACAGGCTGGAAGTTGGCACGGGTACTACGGTGCCAAACAACGCGCGTTCTGTATTCTTGGTGAACGTGTGCTTGGACGAACGCACACCGGTCTTGAAGGCGGTCAGTGCACCCCAGTCGACCTCAACGGTCAAATCTGCTTGTGCAAAATCTTCCTTGTCGGTGTTGGGTCCGCGGGTAGAAGCCCAGGTTTCAGGGCTCGCAGTCGCGGGGAGGTTAGCCATCGTGATGGCCTGGCTGGAAGTCGGGTTGATCGAGATTTCCTTGCCGGTTGCATTGATGTTACCGGTCCACTTGGGCAATGCGCCGCCGTAGTAACCGTAGTTGGTGGTCAACGATGTACCGCCATCTGCCTTGGTTGTTCCAGCCACGCCTGCGAGCTTGAAGCCTTCGCCTTTGTACGCGGCGTTGAATGCAACACTGTCTGATGTCATCTTGGCTGCACGGGCCCAGGTTTGGTAGAACGCGTCTTTGGAGTTTCCGGCTGTTGTGTTACTGATCACGCACAGCCCTGCTGCGTTAACTTGTGTGCAATTGGGCGCTTCGTTGCCCTGGAAGATGTAGTGTGTGGAATTGGAGTTGTTGGCATCCAGTTGCAACTTCATCAAATTCAAGCCCAGTTCCAGCGATGCGCTGGGTTTGGCTTGCAGGTTGACATTCAGTGCCTGGCGCTTGCGGTCCTGCACAAATGTCGTGGGGCCCACGTCAGCAGACCAGCGGCCATCGGCCTCGACGCCGCGGCGGATGTACTCACCATTTTCAACCGCCGCCGCCACCAACACGCCAAATGTCTTTTCGTCATTCTTCCAGCTGAACAGGCCCGAAATGTCCTTGTTCAACTCGGTGCTGACCGTGCCCTTGCCGACCTTGGCGCTCACAAACGCGGTACCTGCTGGCATATCCAGCGGTTTGCGTGTTTTGACGATCACGGTGCCGCCAATGCCGCCTTCGGTGATGTCGGCTTGGGTGGATTTGTAGACCTCCATGCCGCCAATCAACTCGGATGGCAGCAAGGAGTAGTTGAACGAACGGTCAATTGCCTGTTGGTCATACCAGCCGGTAGAAGCAACTGTTTGGCCGTTCAATGTGGTGTAGGTCATTTGCGGGTCAGAGCCGCGCACGGAGACCGATGCACCCTGGCCGAACGCACGGCCCACGGACACGCCCGGAATGCGACCCAGTGCCTCGCCCACATCGGTATCTGGCAGCTTGCCCACGTCTTCGGCAGACACAGCGTCCACGATGGACGTAGCGTTGCGTTTGATGGTGACCGCTGTTTGCAGTGACGCACGGATACCTGTCACGGTGACTGCGTTCATTTCAGTTGGGGCTGCGGTCTGTTGGGCGTGGCCTGTGGCCATGGCACCCATGAGAACAACTGCGACCGCCGAGGCTATGGGGGTACGAGTTAGCTTCATGATTTCCTTTTAGGGTGGTGGTTGGGTTTAATCGTTTATTTGGCGATACCAATCAATTGGCGGCATTTACTACTCAAATACCAATTAACTAATATGAATGCCACTATGCTACCACTTAGGTTCAATGTCTACGGTGTTTACCCGATTGTTGCTTTTTATACTCAACAATTGGCAAAAAATGGTGGTTTTCCCATACCAGTGGACGATACAGTTCACGCAAAACCTCGGGTTTACACCAATAGAATACGGTCAGCTGAGCGTTGCAAGGGGCCTGCCCGGTTCCTACGGATGGGCGGCGTCCACTCATTGGGCAAAATGGCGACATTCCCCACCAACAAGGCTCCCGGAGACTGACCGCACGGCTCGCGCAAACGGATCGCGAACAGGCGTCGAGTCTTGTATTTTTGATACCAATAACAGACCGATTCGGCGCCAGTTGACTATTTGTCCCTTGGAACTTCACTTGCGACGTGTGGGGGAAACATTGCTGCCCATGAAACAATACTGGCCATGACTGCGCTGACCAGCCACACACCCGATACCGCCACGCGCGGGGCCCAACAATTGGTATTGGTTGGTGCAAGCCATGCGCATCTGCAGGTTCTGGCGCAGCTGGCCGCGCAACCCTTGGCACAGACCCAGGTGGTTCTGGTGGCACCACAAGCCAGCCTGGTGGTGCCAAGCATGGTTCCGGGTTTTGTGGCTGGGCACTACGCGCTGGAAGATTGCACGATACCCCTGCAACCGCTGGTTCAGCGCAGCGGCATCCGCTGGATCGACCGTAGCGTAACCGCGGTCGACATGGTTCAGCATGTGCTGCAACTGGATGACGGCAGTGCACTGGCGTTTGACTGGCTGTCGATCAACCCCAGCCCCATCCAGGACCGCAGTGCCCTGGAGTTCCAAATGCCCGGTGCGCGCGAGCATGGCTTGTTTCTGCGTCCCATCGAGACTTTCGCCGCGCTGTGGCCCCGCGTAGTGGCCTTGGGTGAAGAGCGTGCATTGCGCGTGGCGGTGATTGGGGGGGGTGCAGACGGGGTTGAACTGGCGCTGGCTGCCCGCCACCGTCTGCCCAACGCGGCTGTCACACTGGTCTGTGGCGCAGAGCCACTTGGCGCACGGTATGCGCCACCGGTGCAAAACCGTCTGGTGCGCTTGCTGAAGAAGTGCAAGGTAACCGTGTTGCAAGACAGGGCCTTGTCCTTGAAGGCAGGCAGCGTGCAACTGGCCTGTGGCGCCGATCTGGCCTGCGATGTGCCACTGCTGACGTTGGGTATGCAGGCGCCCCTGTGGCTAGCTGGGAGTGGTCTGGCGCTGGATGCGCATGGCTTTCCTGCAATAGATATGTACCAGCGCTCCACCAGCCATAGCCGGGTGTTCGCGGCGCAAGACGCCGGCACGCATCGGGAGGACCATGCCATCGCGCGCAGTGCGGCCCTTGCTGCAGACGCGGGGTACACGCTTGCCCACAACTTGGCGGCGGCCATCGCAAGCACGGTGCTCAAACCCCACCAACCGCCTGGTACCGCGCTGAACCTGTTGTCTGGTGGTGCGCGCTACGCCGTCGGCAGCTGGCGCAGTTTCAGTGCCCAGGGGCGCTGGCTGTGGTGGCTCAAAAACTGGCGGGACCGCCGGTTTGTGGCACGGTTCGCCCGGCCTGCCGCATAACTGCAGTGGCGATCAGCGCCTGCTCGGCATTGAGCTGGTAGACCGCTACATCATCCGCCGTCTCTATGCCCAACAGCAATTCTGGCGGCAGCGGCATCGCGGTAGTGGTCCTCAGGATTTGCGACAGCAATCGCACCCGGTGTCGGCCAGATATCCATTGGTCGGGCTTGAAATTGCCAGAAATACCTTTATCATTAGCACTCGTCGGCAATGAGTGCTAACACCACCCGCCGCCGCAAGTTAATGAGCGCCAACTTCGTAAAGTTGGCGCACGTTGAGTTTGTAATTGTTTCAAAACCAGGAGATTCCCCATGAAACTGCGTCCTTTGGCAGACCGCGTGATTGTTAAGCGCGTCGAAAACGAAACCAAGACTGCTTCCGGCATCGTCATTCCTGACAGCGCTGCTGAAAAGCCGGATCAAGGCGAAGTCTTGGCCGTTGGCCCAGGCAAGAAGAACGACAAGGGTGATCTGATTGCCATGAACGTCAAGGTCGGTGACCGTGTTCTGTTCGGCAAGTACAGCGGCCAGACCGTCAAGGTTGCCGGCGACGAGCTGTTGGTCATGAAGGAAGACGACCTGTTCGCGGTTGTCGAAGCCAAGTAACTATCAAATTCATAGCTGGCTACGCTATATCCACGCGGGCTAGCGGTTCATTTCACTTATTTAGGAGCCTATCATGGCAGCAAAAGACGTAATTTTCGGCGGCGAAGCCCGCGCACGCATGGTTGAAGGCGTGAACATTTTGGCCAACGCGGTCAAAGTGACCCTGGGCCCCAAGGGCCGTAATGTGGTTCTGGAGCGCTCTTTCGGCGCCCCCACCGTGACCAAGGACGGTGTGTCCGTGGCCAAGGAAATCGAACTGAAAGACAAGCTGCAAAACATGGGTGCGCAGATGGTCAAGGAAGTTGCTTCCAAGACTTCCGACATCGCTGGCGACGGCACCACCACGGCTACCGTGCTGGCACAAGCCATCGTGCACGAAGGCATGAAGTACGTGGCCGCAGGAATGAACCCCATGGACCTGAAGCGCGGTATCGACAAGGCCGTGTCGGCCCTGGTTGCTGAGCTGAAGAAGTCTTCCAAGGCGACTACCACTTCCAAAGAAATCGCCCAGGTCGGTTCCATCTCCGCTAACAGCGACGAGACCATCGGCAAGATCATTGCAGACGCAATGGACAAGGTCGGCAAAGAAGGCGTGATCACCGTGGAAGACGGCAAGTCGCTGGAATCCGAACTCGAAGTGGTTGAAGGCATGCAGTTTGACCGCGGCTACCTGTCGCCCTACTTCATCAACAACCCAGAAAAGCAAGCCGCTTTGCTGGACAACCCGTTTGTGCTGTTGTTCGACAAGAAGATCAGCAACATCCGTGACCTGCTGCCTACGCTGGAGCAAGTCGCCAAGGCTGGCCGTCCTTTGTTGATCATTGCTGAAGATGTCGATGGCGAAGCCCTGGCAACTTTGGTTGTGAACACACTGCGCGGCATCCTGAAGGTTGTGGCTGTCAAGGCTCCAGGTTTCGGTGACCGTCGCAAGGCCATGTTGGAAGACATCGCCATCCTGACTGGCGGTAAGGTGATTGCTGAAGAAATCGGCCTGTCGCTGGAAAAAGTGACTCTGGCTGATCTGGGTTCTGCCAAGCGCATCGAAGTCAGCAAGGAAAACACCATCATCATCGACGGTGCTGGTGCTGCTGCCGACATCGAAGCCCGCGTCAAACAAGTGCGCGTGCAAATCGAAGAAGCGACAAGCGACTACGACCGTGAAAAGCTGCAAGAGCGCGTGGCCAAGCTGGCCGGCGGTGTTGCCGTGATCAAGGTTGGCGCTGCCACCGAAGTCGAAATGAAAGAGAAGAAAGCCCGTGTTGAAGACGCACTGCACGCTACCCGCGCTGCGGTCGAAGAAGGCATTGTGGCTGGTGGCGGTGTTGCACTGTTGCGCGCCAAGCAAACGGCTGGCGTGGTCAAGGGCGACAACGCCGACCAGGAAGCCGGTATCAAGTTGGTGATGAAAGCGATTGAAGCGCCCCTGCGCGAAATCGTGTTCAACGGCGGCGGTGAAGCGTCTGTGGTGGTGGCAGCTGTGTTGGCCGGCAAGGGCAACTACGGCTTCAACGCTGCAAACGAAACCTACGGCGACATGATCGAAATGGGTATCCTGGACCCCACCAAGGTGACACGTACAGCCCTGCAAAACGCAGCGTCTGTCGCGTCCTTGATGTTGACGACCGAGTGCATGGTTGCTGAAGCCCCCAAGGCTGAAAGCGGCGGCGGCATGGGCGGCGGCGACATGGGTGGAATGGGCGGCATGGGTGGTATGGGCGGCATGGGCATGTAATTGCCTTTGCTTCTTGCCTGAGGGCGCATGGCGGCGATGCAAACGCTTGCCGTACCGGTGGTACTGTCAGCGCGTTTGCGCCTTGCCCTGCACCCTCATGCCGCGTCGAGTAGCGTTAGTGCTCTCGACACGAAAACAAAAAACCCGCCGGGTGTAAACCGGGCGGGTTTTTTGTTTATGTGAATATTCGACTATTCCTGCGAGTTCCAGTAGTGCGACATCGTCACAACCCGCCCCCACCGCAACCAGCTTTCAAATAGTCACTGATGATGGTCAACTGGTCCGTCATGATTTGACGCGTCCAGGCGGGGCCATGGGCATAGTCCTTCAGCACATGGAATTCAACCGGTTTACCCGCGGCTTTGGCTCGGTTTACAAACATTTCTGATTGAATCAGCGGAACGATTTGATCACGCTCGCCGTGGTAGACCATGATGGGGATCTTGATTTTGTCGGCCTGTGACAGTGGGCTTAGACCGCTTACAGTGGGTGCCTGTCGCTCTTTGAAAATAGGGTTACTGTAGAACCTGGCCCAAATCCTGTCGATATCCGATACCCCTGCGCCTGCGATGGAACACTTGTACAAATCGTTGGGCCGCACGGCGGCCGCAAAAGCAGCGTATCCACCATACGAAAAGCCAAACATCGCCATTCTCTTTGGGTCCGCCAGTTTTTCACTTACCAGCCATTTGGCACCGTCGTCTTTGTCGTCCTGCATTTTTTGACCCCACTCGCGGTCACCAGCAAGCCAAAGTGTGCGACCCCAGTCAGCAGACCCCCGGTATTGGGGCTGCAGCACTACCCGGCACTGCGATACCAGCATAGGTACCCAGCCGGACCCGTCGAAATTCATGGTGTCGCGAGCCCAAGGCCCACCGTGCGGGTGGATCACTGCGGCGTAAGGCCCAGGGCCGCACAGCTTTTCATTCGGAACTGTCAGATAGGCGGGGATGTTGAGCCCATCCCGTGCAGGGTAGTAAACAAAGCGCGAAGTACCCAAAGCAGCTCGGTCGATGGTTGGGTATTCTTTGGCCAACAGTTGCAGCTTTTGCTTGTGCAGCAGGTAGTGTTCGGTGGGGTAGTTGAGCCCGCTGACCCGAAACAAATAGGTTGGAGTTTCACCCGCTACACGCCGTACCAAACGGACTGTGACGCCGTCCAACGAGCGTACCTCCGCTTGGCTTGAACCCGACACGGCCATCAGCTTTTGGCTGGTTTCTTTGATACCCAGAGCCTGCGCAACGCCTTTGATCACCGTGTCAATTTCCGGATTCTCCCAATGCGAGTCGGTTCCAAACAGCCCAGCGTAGGTAAAGCCATCAAATCCTTCCTGCCCTGGCGCATTGTCATCCTTGTCCATACTGCGCACACCCGTTGCATCAAAGAACTTGTGTTCAAACAGTTTGGACAATGTTTTTTTCGCTGCGATGTCGTACTCGTAAATGGCAGCGAACTCCTGGCCCATATTGTTTTGGATGATGGCAATGTTGGGTTTTGCTCCTGGCGCTATGACATCGATCAGATCCCGATTTTTGACATAGTTGCGAAAGTGCTCCTCCCATCGGCCTTCGGTCGAACGGAAATCGATGGCAATAAAGGCACCGCCCCCATCGGACCCAAAACGTGACTTTGCCCACGGCACCCCCGCTGCATTGACCCACACTTGGCCATCGGTTTCGCCCAGCCGCATCAACCGGTTGGAAGTGCCAGTACGTATGTTGTAACGGAACAAGTCCCGGTTGTCGCCCCTCGAGTCACTTTCCAGCACGACATGGTCTGGGTCAGCCAGCATGCGGCTCAACACCGATGGGACTGCAAGTGCTGCCTGGAGTTTGGCACTGCCCGAACGGGCGATTTCGGCTGACGCCATCGGCTCGATCCAGTTTTTCCCTTCCAGATCCGTAAATAACAATTTGTTGATGAAAGTCTTCACCAAATCGTCACCACGGAGGTCGTAAGGCTGCATCAAGTCCACTCGCAACATGTCATTCTTCAAGAATGCCGCACTGCGAATCTGCATATTCTTGGCACTGATCACGGTGGGGCGTGCCGACAGATCGGCCAGCTTCCAGACCACGATGTTGCGCATATCCCCCGCGCTTTCAATGGCAAGCATGTGCTTGCCATCGGGCGAAATCTGAAAACCCGTCATAGCGGGAAACTGCGCAAGTTGCGCGATTGTCGGAACACGAACGGCCGCAGAGGGCGCGGCGGCGGTTTGTGCAAACGTCTGACCTGCAAACGCCGACACGAATGCAGCACAAAATCCGATCGCTCTTACTGATGAAGCTACTGTTTTCACTATCAATCCTCAAACAAAAATGGCCCTGGCAACACAGTTGCCAGGGCCTTGGGAAGCGATGATTAGAACGTTTTTGAGGCGTTCAGGAAGAAGCGACGGCCCGCGTAGTCAACACCGCTGTACAGGGGGGCATTGCCCACTCGGTTGTAGCCGGCCTGTGCAGAGATCGAAGGAGGCTTCACATCAGCCAGGTTGCGAACACCAAGCGTAACGCTCCACTTTCCAACCGCGTCCTTGTACCGGACCGATGCCGACTGCTGCAAATAGTTGGGTGTATCCAGCTTGAAGGTGCTGGTTGCCCCGTCTTCACCTAAGAATTCGTAGCTTGAAGTTTGTCCAACCCACTCCGCACTGTAGGAATAGGTCCACTCCTTCACCGTGTACCTAGCGTCCAGAGCGCCCGACCACTTGGGTCGCGTCAGGGTGCCGTTACGATTCTGGAGCGGATCGTCAGCAAACAACTTGTTGGCCTGTTCTCTGAACTCCGTTACCGATAGATTCAGGTCCAGACGTCCGAGGCCGACGTCGTTGGTGTACCGTGCGGTGATGTCGTTGCCACGTACGATGTCGGTGGCCAGGTTGACGTAACTGTCGTTAACCGTGAGGGCATTGGTCGTAGGATTGCGTGGCGCAATCAAGCGGCAAAAACCACCGCCCCCACGAAATGCCGCATCGTCATAACAACGTGTCAAGATGTCGGACGCACCTGCGCGTGCAACACCGTTGTCAACCTTGATGTCAAAGTAATCGACAGACAGGGAGAAGTCACCCCATCCGGTTGGCAACTCTGGCTGAAGAACAAAGCCCACCGTTTTGTTGTCCGAGGTTTCTGCTTTCAGGCCCGCAGCACGTCCGCCGGAGCTGATAACGGTAACACCCTGGGTTGCGGTAAAGCCAGCCGGGAGCCCTTCGCTCTGGCAGTTGGCACGGCGTGCAGTACCGACGGTTGTAGAAGCATCCCAGTTGTTGCATGGGTCAGTATTGGAGCTCAGGAAACCTGATGTGGCGCCCAAATTCTGTTCGAACAACGCGGGAGCACGGTAAGAAGTACCCTTGGTGGCGCGCAAAGTCAGCCACTTGGCGGGCGTCCACAACATACCGGCCTTGTAAGTGGAACCAGAACCATAGGACTCGTAATTGGCCCACCGCCCAGACACGTTCGCAGTCAATTCCTGAGCGCCGGGCACGTTTTTCAGCAATGGCACCTCGACCTCGCCAAACACGTCATTGGCCCGGTCGCTACCGCGCGTAACTGCAGAAGACGTCAAGTTGTACAGGTTGCCGGCTTGGGAATCCGCAGCAGGGGTATCGTCAATCGATGAGTTGCGCGTTTCCACTCCAAAAGCAGCCTTCACTTTGCCATACGGCAGCGAAAACAAAGGCCCTGTGACAGATGCGCTCAGCACATCTTCTCTGTACGCTGTATTGCCAGTAACGGGCTGGAACACGTAATTCACCCAGTTGGCAGGCAACTGGCCACCGATCACTGCGGCGGTCAGGGCAGGTGCTGCAACGCAGCCGTTGGCCGGGTTTACGCAGGCAAAACCTGCGCCGCTGGCCACCACGTTAGAGCTTTGTGCCAAACGATCCGTCAGGAACGAGTTGAAAGTGTAGGCTGCACGGCTTTGGCTGGACGTGAACGAGACGTCGTAATCCCACCCAGTGCTGCCTACCGCGCCACGCAAACCTGTCACGGCGCGGCCAAAATCAATCGATTGGCTGCTCTCGTCATTACCAAAGCCGATGAAGGCTCGCACGCCGACGTTGGCTCCGTTCGTGGTGGGCTGGGGGCCAAGGAAGTTGCTGAAGGCAAGGTTGGCCGGGATGAGTGGGCTGCCGCGCATGTAATCCAGAGACAACTGGCGGAAACCCGTCTGGCTGGAATCCCGGTGGCTCAACATGAGTTCGAAATACAGCTCGGCATCTCCCAGCGCATGCAAATCCAAGCCGCCTTGGAGAAACAGGTTTTGGTTGCGCGCCGGGGACAGAATATGGCGATTCAAGGTGCGCACATCAAAGGTATCGCGCACTCCAAGACTGTTCGCCCCGCCGCCTACGCCTTCATAACCGACCAAACCAGTCGTCACCGATGCATTCGGGCGCCAGCGGTTGAACGAGGAGCCAACCGAGCCGGGGGCACCAACTCCCGTGCGACTGCTAGTGCCCAGGGTATTGATGGTGACGCCGTTGGAGCCTGTGCCACTGATCGGGTAGCACTTAGGCTTTCCAGTAGTCGGGTCAATAAAGTCGAAACTACCCCATTCTCCCAATACGCCGTTTGTGTTGGTCCGGCGGTAGTCGGTGTTGCACTTTGTCCAGTCGCGTTGACCCAGAGTCAGACCCTCTTGCTGGTTGACTTGGTAAGAGGCCAGGAACCGCATGTTGTCCGTGACATGACCGCCAGAGATAGCGAAGGTGTTCGAAGTGCCACCACCATCCTGTGTGCGGGATGTGCCGCCTTCCACGGTGACCGACGTCAGATTTTTCTTGGTGATGATATTGATCACACCGGCCACGGCGTCTGATCCGTAAATGGACGAGGCGCCATCTTTCAAGACTTCAATGCGGTCCACGATGGCACTGGGCAGCGTATTCAGGTCGGCCGCGCCAACCGATCCACGCGAGCCGGAAGGGCCTAAACGGCGACCGTTCAGCAGCACCAGGGAGCGCGTGGGAGCAAAGCCACGCAGGCCAATAGTGTTGGCGCCTGGGCCACCCTCGGTCACAAATCCACCATAGGCGTTGTTAATTTGGCCCTGGCCCCCAGTGACGCCCGTGCTTTGCAGCACTTGTCCTGTAGAGGTAAAGCCGGCCAGCGCCGCATCTTCGTTGCGGATGATGGTGATCGGCGCAGGGGTGTTGAAATTGTCGCGCTTGATGCGTGAGCCAGACACCACAACCGTGTCCAGCGTCTTGCCATCTGCGGCCACACGGGCGGCGTCTGGAGCAGGCTTGGCGGCAGGCGCCGCGCCATCTTGCGGGGCGGTTTGCGCCGTAGCGGATTGCAAAAAGGTCAGGGCTAGCACTGCAAGCACGACGGGCTTGAGATTATGTTTAGTTTTGGAAAAGTGTGCCATGTTTCGGTACTTCAGATTCCTGAGTTAGGGGTTAGACCGTTGGATATTTCGGGTGGATAGCCTTCGGGTCGGGAAAATAACGGGGGAAAAGTCAGTTTAATGACATGTATCCAACTGTTACACCCAGTTAAACCCTAGATATGGGGTGCGAGCAACACATCCCTCAAGTCCAGTCAATTGGCCTTACACACGGAGGCAAATTAAGGCAGCGGCAGCAAGAGCGAATGCGGCAGAGCTTTCTGCCTTGACGCTACTTTTTTGATAGTTGCTTACGCTCATTGGACGAGGGCTGCAGCCCGTTTTACGATGACCCCAGATGTGCAGACACATCGGCCTGCAGTTGCACGGCAGAGACGAATTGGATGCCACGCCAGCCAAGGGCACGGGCGGCCAGCACATTATCTGGCAGGTCGTCGATGAATATGGTTTGCTCAGGTTGCAACCCGTAGCGGGATTGCAGCAATTGGTAAATCGCCGGGTCGGGCTTGACGTGCAAAGCGTCTCCCGAAAAGATTCCGCCATCGAACCACTGCAGGAAGGCGTGGCGGCGCTCGAGTTCACGGGCGTAGGGCACAGGCATGTTGGACAGGTAGTACAGGCGCAGATCGGGCCGTTGGTCGCGCAGCGCATGCAGGCGCTCGAGCAGGGCCACCGTTTCAGGCATGGGCTGCAGGCGCTCGCCAATGTGCTCCACCAGATTTCTCAACAGGCTGACGTCTAGGTCGAGCCGCTGCGCGGTACGCCGGATCACCGTGTCCATGGCCAACAGGCCCTGGTCAAAATTTTTCCAGTCCGCATGGGCAAAAACCGCCGTCGCCAGCGCGGCAGCCGACGCAGGCGTTGGGGCCCGCTTTGGAAAGCAATCGGACAATAAATCCGCCGGCTTCCATGTGAATAATACTGCGCCGAAATCGAATACAAAATTCATGCGTCTCCCGCCCAGTTGTCTCCGCAATGCGCCAAGCCCCGCGCCTCAACGCAAGCTAGGACCGCAGATGCACCAGCAGCCCTGCGGTTGACCCATCCAACCCTGTACCGTTGCCGCTCAGCAAACGCGCCTCCACATCCTTGGCCAACACTTTGCCCAGCTCCACCCCCCACTGGTCAAAGCTGTTGATGCCCCACACGGAGCCGCTGACAAACACCCTGTGCTCCTGCAAAGCAATCAAGGCACCCAGCGTCGTGGGCGTGAGCTCATCCAACAACAACAAGGTGCTGGGCCGGTTACCGGTGAAATGCTTGTGTCCGCCGGCGTCGGCCTTGCCCGCCATCAAGGCCTGTGCCTGCGCCAGCACGTTGGCCAGCAATAAAGTTTGGTGGCCCTGCAGGGTGTGGCGCTCCTTTTTCACCGCAACAAACTCCACCGGCACCACATCCGTCCCCTGGTGGAGCATTTGGAAGTAGGCGTGTTGCCCATTGGTGCCCGGCTCGCCCCACAGCGCCGGCGATGTAGCGAACGGCAGGGCATCGCCGGATGCATCCACGCGCTTGCCGTTGCTCTCCATCTCCAGCTGCTGCAAATACGCCGGGTAGCGCTTCAATGCGCTGTGGTAGGGCGCGATGCTGCGGCTGGTGAAGCCGTGGAAGTTGCGGTACCACACGTCGAGCAGGCCTAGGCGCACTGGCAGATTGCTGGCCAATGGGGCGGTGCGGAAGTGCTCGTCCATATCGTGCGCACCGGCCAGGAACGCGCGGAAGCCTTGCGGCCCAATCGCAATCGCCAGCGGCAAGCCAATGGCCGACCACAGCGAATAGCGGCCACCCACCCAGTCCCAAAAACCAAACGTGGTGCTGATGCCAAAGGCCTTGGCCGCTTCCACATTCGTCGTCAACGCTGCGAAATGCCGCGCCGTGTCCGTGCCACCCTGCGCCGCGAACCAGGCCTTGGCCGAGCGGGCGTTGGTCATGGTCTCGATGGTGGTGAACGTCTTGCTGGCGATCAGGAACAGCGTGCTCTCGGTCTTGAGCTCTTTGAGCACCGCGTCCAGTTCGTGGCCGTCCACATTGGACACAAAGTGGAAGCGCTTGCCAGGGATCGCAAACGCATCCAGCGCCAGCACCGCCATCTGTGGCCCCAGATCCGAGCCGCCGATACCGATGTTGACGATGTCGGTGATGGCCGCATCGTCGCGCACGGTCTGCGCGTAGGCGAGCATGGCGTCCAGCGTGGCGTGGACCAGGCTCAACTCAGTCGCTACATTTTTGATAGCTGGTTGCGCTCTCTGGACGAGGGCTACAGCCGGATAGCGCAATAGCCAATGCATCACAGCACGGCCTTCGGTGCTGTTGATGGCCTCGCCGGCAAACATTGCATCGCGGTGCGCTTCCACACCGCATTCGCGCGCCAGCTTCTGCAACAGGGCTTCGGTGTCCGTGTCCAGCAGGTTCTTGGAGAGGTCGGCAAACACATGGGGTGCGGACTGGCTGAAGCGCGCAAAACGCTCGGTGTCGGCGGCAAAGGCCTGGCGCACATCCAGCGCGCGGGCGCCATCGGCAAAGGCGGCTTCCAGCGCACCCCAGGCGGCGGTGCGGTCACAACGTACACGGGTCATGGGGTAATTGTCTTTAACTTGATAGGATTTACGCGGCCAACATCAGCTGCTCAAGCTTGACAGCGTCCACGCAGAAAGCGCGAATGCCTTCGGCCAACTTTTCGGTCGCCATCGCGTCTTCGTTCAGCGCCAAGCGGAAGCCGGCTTCGTCGTAGTGCACATGCTGCAGGTCCAGCTGCTGCGCGCGGGCGGCGTCCAGCGACTGCACCAGCGGCGCTTCGGTGGCGGCCAGCGTGGCCAGCAAATCGGGGCTGATCGTCAGCAGGTCGCAACCGGCCAGCGCCGTGATCTGACCCACATTGCGAAAGCTCGCGCCCATGACTTCGGTGGCGATGCCGAACTTTTTGTAGTAGTTGTAGATCTGGGTCACCGACTGCACGCCAGGATCGTTGGCATTCGCACGTTCGGCCTCTACCCATGCGGCGCCGGCGGACTTTTTGTACCAGTCGTAAATGCGGCCGACAAATGGGGAAATCAGCTGCACCTTGGCCTGGCCGCAGGCCACTGCCTGGCAAAACGCAAACAGCAACGTCAGGTTGGTGTGGATGCCCTTGCGTTCCAGTTGCTCAGCGGCTTGTATGCCTTCCCAGGTGGCAGCAACCTTGATCAGCACGCGGTCGATATGGATGCCCTGGGCCTGGTACAGCTCGATCAGGCGTTCGCCACGCGCAACGGTGGCATTGGTGTCAAAGCTTAGACGGGCATCGACCTCGGTGGATACGCGGCCGGGGATGATGGACAGGATCTCGCAACCGAAACGCACCAGCAGGCGGTCCATGGTTTCATCCAGTGGGCGGTCGCGGAACTTGGCGACTGTGTCCTTTAGCAGGGGCGCGTAATCGGGCTTTTGGACGGCCTTGAGGATCAGAGAGGGGTTGGTGGTGGCGTCCTGCGGCTGGAAGGCGCTGAGTTGCTTGAAGTCGCCGGTGTCCGCCACGACGGTGGTAAAGGCTTTGAGTGCGTCGAGTTGATTCATGGGTTGAATTATCCGTGAAACAAAGTTACATTACCGTGTCTAATTTCATGTAACTTCAAAATTTTCTATGAGCTTTGATCTTGTCTTGTTCGGTGGCACGGGTGATCTGGCCTGGCGCAAACTCATGCCGGCGCTGTTCCAGGCATTTCGCCATGGCTCACTGCCCGAGGGCGGACGCATCATAGGTGTGGGGCGCGATGACCTCAGTGCGGAGCAGTACAGAAGCCTGATCCAGTCGCGGTTTGACAAGGTGGACCTGGCCAAACGCCCCAGCGCCGAGGAATTCGCCCGTTTCGCAGCGCTGCTGGATTTTGTCCGCATGGACCTCTCCAAGCCCGATGATTACGCCCACCTGGCTAGCACACTGCAAGCCCGTAACGCCGATACCGTGGTCATGTACCTGGCCACCGCGCCCAGTCTGTTCACGACGATATGTGAGCAATTGGCCGCCGCCAAGCTGAACACGCCGCACACCCGCATCGTCCTTGAAAAGCCTCTGGGCCACGACCTGGCATCCAACCGCGCTATCAACCACACGGTGCGCCAGTATTTTGAGGAAAAGCAGGTTTTCCGCATCGACCATTACCTGGGCAAGCCCGCGGTGCAAAACCTGTTTGCGCTGCGTTTCGGCAATGCGCTGTTTGAGCCACTGTGGCGCCGTGAGCACATCGCCAACATCCAGATCACGATTTCTGAAGAACTGGGCGTGGAGAAACGTGGCGCTTTCTACGAGACCACCGGCGCGCTGCGCGACATGGTGCAGAACCACGCGCTGCAACTGCTGTGCGCCATTGGCATGGAGCCGCCCATCAACTCGCATGCCGATGCGATCCGCGATGAGAAGCTCAAGGTGCTGCGTTCGCTGAAGCCCTGGACGCAGGAAACGCTGGCGCAGGACGTGGTGCGGGGGCAGTATTCCTCTGGCAGCATCGATGGCGCCAAGGTGCCGGGTTACCGCGAAGAACTGGGCGTCAATCCTCAGAGCAATACCGAAACCTTTGTGGCGCTGCGCACCGAGATCGCCAACTGGCGCTGGGCCGGCGTACCGTTTTACATCCGCACCGGCAAGCGCCTGACCGGTCGTGATGCCCACATCGTTGTCAATTTCCGGCCGACGCCGCATGCCATCTTCAATTCGCAAATCGGCGTAGCTAACAGCCTGGTCATCAACCTGCAACCCAAGGACGGGCTGGAGTTGCATTTGCTGGCACAAGGCCAAAACAACCGCCAGGCCAAGGCTGGCGCCGCACAGGCCCTGGTACCGGTTCAGCTGGACCTGGACTTTGACAAACGCTTTGGCTCCGAGCGCGTCGGCGCCTATGAACGCTTGCTGCTGGACGTCATCGACGGCCGCCTGAACCTGTTTGTGCGCAGCGACGAGCAGGAAGAAGCCTGGCGCTGGGTCGAACCCATCATGAACCACTGGACCAACGACGCCCAAGGCCCGCGCATGTACGCGGCGGGCAGTTGGGGACCCAGTGCCTCGAGCGCTATGATCGCCCGCGATGGCTATTGCTGGTCGGAAGAAAGCTAAATATGGCCCCCCACGCTCGTCGCTTCGCGTACTTCGCTGCCCCCCAATGGGCTAGTGCTTTGCCATGCTAGACCGCATCCAGGCCGCTCTGCCATCTCTGGCCCCTGCGGAGCAGCGTGTAGGCAAGCTTTGCCTGGCCGACCCGCGGGCGTTTGCCAAGTTGCCGGTCAGCGTGCTGGCAGATCGTTCGCATGTCAGCAAACCCACCGTTGTAAGGTTCTGCCGCAGTGTGGGTTACGACGGGCTGGCGGACTTTAAACGCAAACTGGCAGGCACCGTCAACGAAGGCGTACCCTTCATCCACCGCAGTGTGGACACCGACGACAAGACGTCGGACGTGATGGTGAAGGTCATAGACAACACGGTGGCTGCGTTTTTGAAGTACCGCAACGAGGCCAGCACGATTGCGCTGGAGAAGGCAGTTGTGGCACTGATGGCGGCCTACGAGGGCAAACACCGCATCCAGTTCTTTGGCGTGGGCAACTCCGGCGTGGTGGCGCAGGATGCGCAGCACAAGTTTTTCCGTCTGGGCGTCCACACGGTGTCTTTTAGCGACGGCCATATGCAGGTCATGAGTGCATCCACGCTCGGCCCGGGCGATTGCGTGGTGGTCATCAGTAACTCGGGACGCACCCGTGACCTGATGGACGCTTGTGATATCGCACGCAAGAACGGGGCTACAACCATTGTCATCACGGCCAGCGGCTCACCCTTGGCGAGCGCCGGCCACATACATCTCAGTGCAGACCACCCCGAGAGTTTTGACAAATACAGCCCCATGGTGTCGCGTCTGCTGCACCTGATGATCATCGACATTCTGGCCACCTGCGTGGCACTGCGTATTGGCGGCGACCGGCTTCAACCCTTGCTGCGCGAAATGAAAGGCAATTTACGCAGCAAACGCTACACCTGACAAGCACCCACACCAATTAAAAAGCCCCCGTTGCGTTACCGCAGCGGGGGCTTTTGACTTGAAACCCTCAACTGGCCGAAGCCAGCGTCAGATTAGAAGTTCATGCGAACGCCAACACCGTATAAGTCAGCATCAACAGCAGACTTCAGGCCCATCGCGCCAGCTGCGTTCTTGGCAGACTTGCCAGACTTCCCGTCACGGCGGTAGTCAGCGTACAGCGTGGTGCGCTTGCTCAGGCTATAACCAGCATACAACAGGTAATCGGTATCGTCGAAACCGGTGTCTTGTGCAACGTCAACTGTGAACTTCCATGCGCCAACTGGGATGGATGCACCCAGTGTGAAACCTTGGGAATCACCAGCTGGATCCTGGAAGCTGCCGGCAACGGTAAAGCCACCGAAGTTGTAGCTAGCGCCCAGAGCGTAGTTACCATCAGTAGAAGCACCTGCTGCAACCTTGTCGTTTTTCCAGTAGGACAGGCCAACTGCCAGGGGGCCAGCAGCGTAGACCAAGTTTGCGTCGATCTTGCTGCCCAAGGGAGCTGTAGCCAAGGCATTAATTGCCGCAGCCGCTCCGGCAGGATTACCAAGAATGGAGAGACCTGTAGCTCTTGCGACCGCAGAGTCAACTCCGTTTTCCATGCCGTCGATTTCAGTCACGTAACCCAGCGTACCGGAGAAACCACCCAGGTTTGGTGTGGTGTAGCTGAATTCGCGGCTGTTGCGGGAATTAGCACCAGCAAAACCGAATTGGTTAGCAACTGCGGAAAAATTAGCAGCGCCAGTCAGTTCCCAGGCAACAACGCCGAAGAAAGTGGGGCTCAAAGTACGACCAGCCTTGACACGACCGAAGCCGCCATCCAAAGCGATGTAAGCGTAACGTGAGTCGGTGGTGCCAGTGGCGCCAGTTTCGTAATTGATGTTTTGCTCGAACTGAGCAGTAGCTTTCAGGCCGCTACCAAGATCTTCGACAACCTTGATGCCCCAACGGCTATTGCCATCATTGCTGAAATCGTTGGCTTTCATATTCAGGTCGCTTTTGACGCCAGGAACGTTACCAATGGCGCCCAAAGAGAGGTCAGCAACGCCGTACAGCGTCACTTGCGCCATCGAGGCGCTGGAAGCGGCCAAAACGGCCAAAGCGATGAGGGTTTTTTTCATTTCGGGTTTCTCAAAAAGGTTAAACAGCGGGCTCAGGTCCTACGGGATCAGAACCCCGGGCCAACCTCCTAGTTCAGGAAGTTGGGTGTATTGCACCAGACCCATGCCTATTTGGCAAAGCATTGACCTTAAAAAGCCCGTAAAAACCCGAAATCCGCGGGCATCCGTTGCAGGGTTGCAACAATTTGTTTCCCCCTTGCTACACTGCAATCGCGCTAGACTGGCGCACCGATCTTTTTACGGAGTTTCCCCAATGGATTCGCTGCTGAATGCCGCTGGTTCCGCCTTGCGCACACTGTTCTCCAAACCGCATGCGGCGCACGCCTGTCCGACGGTTGCGGAGCACGCAACCCAGCTGGATGCGTCGCAGAGCCGCACTTCGGCAGCGCTGATGCGGGTAAACCATGTTGGCGAGGTGTGCGCCCAAGCGTTATACGCAGCACAGGCGCTGTCCACCAACAACCCCTCCTTGCGCGCGCAATTCGCCCAGGCCAGCATCGAAGAAACCGACCATTTGGCCTGGACGGCGCAGCGCCTCGATGAATTGCACGCCCGCCCCTCCCTGTTGAACCCCCTGTGGTACGCCGGAGCCTTTGGCCTGGGATTATTGGCCGGGCGCCTGGGTGACCGGGTGAGTCTGGGTTTCGTCGTGGAAACCGAGCTTCAAGTTGGTGCCCACTTACAAAGTCACCTCGACCAATTACCCGCTGGCGATCACGCGTCGCGGGCCATTGTGGCGCAGATGCGGGATGACGAGCTGCGCCACGCCCGGCTTGCCCAAGACGCGGGAGCCATCGAATTACCGCAACCCGTCAAAAATCTGATGCGTGCCGCGGCCAAAGTCATGACCACGGTAGCGCACCACGTTTAAGCCTCTAAAAGCTCAAAACTGGTCGTAATTTCGGCCATCTTCGCCAACATGATGCTCGCTGAGCAATACTTCTCGTGGCTGAGCGCTATGGCCCGCTCTACTGCGACGGCTGGCAAACCCTTGCCAGTCACCGTAAAGTGCATATGGATTTTGGTGAACACCTTGGGTTCCGTTTGCGCACGCTCTGCCGTGAGTTTGACGCTACAGCCTTGCACAGCATGGCGTCCGCGCTTGAGGATCAGAACAACGTCATAGGCCGTGCAACCGCCTGTGCCGGCTAAAACTGTTTCCATGGGCCGGGGCGCCAAATTCTGGCCACCGCTTTCCGGCTTTTCGGCGTCAGGCGCGCCGTCCATGACCAGCGTGTGGCCGCTACCGGTTTCGGCAACAAAACCCATGGCCGAACGGGTTCCTAAACCCCCAGTCCAGCTGACTGTGCATTCCATGTCCTCACTCCTTGGCGTGTAAGCAAACCGCATTCGCGGGATGGTGGCGATTATCATCGCGTCAACATTCGCCCCTCTGCCATGACGACCAAAGCCACCCAACACCTGACGCCTGACGACTACCTGAAGAAAATCCTGACGGCCCGTGTGTACGACGTGGCAACAGAATCCGCGCTAGAGCCGGCTAAGCAGTTGGGCAAGCGCCTGCACAACACGGTGCTGCTCAAGCGCGAAGACCAGCAACCGGTACGCAGCTTTAAATTGCGAGGCGCGTACAACAAAATGGCGCAACTCAGCGCCGAGCAACTGGCCAAGGGCGTGATTTGTGCGTCTGCCGGCAACCACGCGCAAGGTGTCGCACTCAGCGCGCACAAGCTGGGCGCACGGGCGGTCATCGTGATGCCAACCACCACGCCCCAGGTCAAGATTGACGCGGTGCGTGGGTTTGGCGGTGAAGTGGTGCTGCACGGCGACAGCTATTCAGATGCTTATGCCCACTCTCTGTCACTGCAAAAGAAGCAGGGATTGACCTTCGTCCACCCGTTTGATGACCCGGATGTCATCGCGGGGCAAGGCACCATTGCAATGGAGATTCTGCGCCAGGTACAAACGCTACACAAACGCGGATCAACAGGCCCAGAGGACGTGACCGCCCGCCCCGCATTGGACGCCGTTTTTGTGGCCATTGGCGGAGGTGGTCTGGTCTCTGGCGTTGCGAACTACATCAAGGCGGTAGACCCACGCATCAAGGTCATCGGTGTGCAAACCAGCGATTCCAACGCCATGCTGCAGTCCGTGACGGCAAAGAAACGGGTCACGCTGCAGGATGTGGGCCTGTTTGCCGATGGCACAGCAGTGAAGCTGGTCGGTGAAGAGACATTCCGGATCGCCAGCGGCCTGGTCGACGAGTTTGTGGTTGTCGACACGGACGCCGTGTGCGCCGCTATCAAGGACATATTCATCGACACCCGCAGCATCGTCGAACCCTCCGGCGCCATGGCTGTTGCGGCCGTCAAGCAATACGTCGCTCTACACAAGACAAAGGGCGAAACCTACGCCGCCATCCTGTGCGGCGCCAACATGAATTTCGACCGTTTGCGCTTCGTTGCGGAACGTGCCGAGGTTGGTGAAGAACGCGAGGCACTGTTCGCTGTCACGATCCCTGAAGAGCGTGGCAGCTTCAAGCGTTTTTGCGAGTTGATTGGCGAGCTGCCCGGTGGTCCGCGCAACGTGACGGAGTTCAACTACCGCATCAACGATGCTGCCAAGGCGCATGTGTTTGTAGGCCTGACCACGCAGGGCAAAGGGGAGTCTGGCAAGGTCGCGCTTAACTTCACAAAGCACGGCTTCCAGACGCTGGATCTGACCCACGACGAGCTTGCCAAGGAGCACATTCGCCACATGGTTGGCGGCCATTCTGCGCTGGCGGAGAACGAGCGTTTGCTGCGCTTTGTGTTCCCCGAACGCCCCGGCGCACTGATGAAGTTTTTAAGCCTGATGCGGCCCGGCTGGAACATCAGCTTGTTCCACTACCGCAACCAGGGAGCGGACTACGGTCGTATTCTGGTAGGCCTGCAAGTACCCAAGACGGACGACAAGGCGTTTGCCAAGTTCCTGCAAACGCTGGACTACCCCTATGTGGAAGAAACCGATAACCCGGTCTATCGCATGTTCCTGCAACGCTGATCGGAAAGTCCAACATGGGAATATCTCTGGACGGCAAATTGGTGGTGGCGATCTCCAGCCGCGCGCTGTTTGATTTCGAGGAAGAGAACCAGGTCTTCGAACAATCAGACGACACGGCCTACATGCGCCTGCAACTGGAGCGGCTGGACATTCCCGCCAAACCCGGCGTTGCGTTCTCGTTGGTGCAAAAGCTGCTTGCCTTCAATGACACAGCGTCGCAAAAGGTCGAGGTTGTCATCCTTTCGCGCAACGATCCCGTCAGCGGCCTGCGCGTCATGAAATCGGCTGCGCACTATGCTCTGCCGATCATCCGCTGCTCGTTTACCCGCGGCGAACCACCCTGGCGCTATCTCAAGCCCCTGCACGCGAATTTGTTCCTCAGTACCCACCTCAGCGATGTACGCGCCGCGCTAGAGGCCGGCGTGCCTGCTGCCCAAGTCTACCCCCGGTCTGCACACGCCAGCGTTGCCCACCCCACTGAAGTTCGGATTGCGTTCGACGGTGATGCCGTACTCTTCAGCGATGAGGCAGAGCGGGTCTACCAATCGCAGGGGCTGAACGCATTTCAGCAACACGAGATGGACAAGGTCGCGTTGCCGCTACCGGACGGTCCTTTCAAGCCGCTACTGGTCGCCTTGCACAGAATGCAACAGGCCGCCACGCCACACATGCGCATCCGCACAGCACTGGTCACAGCCCGCAGCGCGCCCGCTCACGAGCGCGCGATTCGCACACTGATGGACTGGAACATCGAGATCGACGAGGCCATGTTTTTGGGTGGGCTGGACAAGGGTGAATTCCTGCGCGAGTTTGAACCGGATTTCTTTTTCGACGACCAGACCGGGCACATCGAGTCAGCGGCCCGTCACGTGCCCTCGGGGCATGTGGCCAGCGGCGTACGAAACGGGTAGGCTATTGCGGTGCCACGCTTGCCGTAAAGGTTTGTAAAGCCGGGCGTGTGCCGTCGCCTATCCGGTACATCATCGCGTTAGACAACGATGTTCCCTGCGCAAAGGACTGGCCCATGAACAACACCCTCGCCCACCATCCCTCAAGACGGGCCGTTCTGCAAACCCTTGCAGCGTCCACGTACCTGGGACCCGGTCTGGTCTTCTCGCAAAGTGCGGCACCAACAGCGCTTGGGCTTCCTGCCCCCTCTTCCAACTCTACGCTCTCCCTGGACGCACAAGCCTGGCGCGCAATGGCCCGTGTGGGATATGGCCCCACCCCTTCTCTGGTACGGGCGGTCCAAGCTACGCGCAGCCCGCGCGAATGGGCGCTACAACAAGTTGACGCGGCATTCAGCGCCAGCCAACAACCACCCCATATCGCGCCGGAACTAGCTGACTTCAACGCAGCGCTCCCGCGCATATACGAAGGCTTTCAACGAGAACGGGAATTGCGGGCCAAAAGCCGTACGACGTCAGAAGCAGCGCCGGATCCCGCGCAGGCCAGGCGCATGGAATTTTCGGAGCCACGTGACCCCGAGCACTTCAGCCGCATGCTGGTGCAGCAAGCGGCTGCATGGCGCCTCAGCAGTTGTAGCCAACCCGAGCTGGAGAACCCTCTGCTCGCGCGTATGACCGAGTTCTGGTTCAACCACCTCAATGTGTTCATCGGTAAAGGGGCCGTGCGGCCGTTCACCGGCCACTACGTCGTCAACGTGGCACGCCGCCATGCCCTTGGCAAGTTTGAAGACCTGCTACTGGCCAGCGCCCGCCACCCCGCCATGCTCCTATACCTGGACCAGGCACAAAGCGTTGCGGACGGCACGCAAGGGCCGCAGGGCAAAGTCCGCGGACTCAACGAGAACTATGCCCGGGAGCTAATGGAACTGCACACGCTGGGCGTAGACGGCGGTTACAGCCAGACCGACGTGCGGGAACTAGCACGCGTGCTCACTGGGTGGACCGTATCGCGAGACGACGCGTCCGGTTTTCGCTTTGCGCAACGCCTGCACGATCGCGCCGACAAGCGGGTACTGGGGCAACGCTTTCCCACCGCTCCCGCGCGCAGTGGCGTCCTGGAGGGGGAAGACGCCATCCGCATGCTCGCACGCCACCCGGCAACGGCAAAGCGTGTCAGCCTGCGGTTGGCCCAATTCTTTGTAGCGGACCAGCCATCGGCCGAATTGGTACAGCGCATCAGCCGCAGCTTCAGCGCAACCCAGGGTGATCTGCGGGCCGTGATGCGCACGGTGCTGGAGTCGCCGGATTTCTGGCTGCCCGGCAACCGCCTGTTCAAAACGCCGATGGACTACGCCTGCTCCGCACTAGCAGCCACCCAAGGGGCTGCCCAAGAACAGCTGGGAAGCGAGCCCTACCGCCGCAACGTGGTATTGACGTTGGGCTTCCTGGCCAACGCAGGCCAGCCCATGCACGGCTGGCAAACACCCGATGGTTACAAATTCGATGCTGCTAGCTGGCTGGTCCCTGAGGCGCTGACCCGCCGCGCCGACTTTGCGCTGGCCCTTGCGCGGAAGCCGCAGGACCTGGAGTTCTTGACGCCATATCTCGGCTCGGCGACCCGCGACGCCCTAGCCAAGGAAAGCACTGCCATGCGCCCTGGTCTGGTGCTGGCCAGCCCCGACTTCATGTACAAGTAGAAGGCACCCCAACATGTCCAAGCAAATCGACACCCCCCTTGTCCCTCACATGCGTAGCCTTCACCGCCGCCGGCTGTTGCAAGCATTTGCAGCGACTTCTGCGGCCTGGGCTATGCCTGCCGTATGGGCCCAGGACGACGGCGCCAAACGAACGGGAGGTGGGGGACGCCTGGTACTGGTGTTCCTGCGCGGCGCCTACGATGGGCTGTCCGCCCTGGTACCCCACGGCGATGCACACTACTACGCAGTTCGGCCCAACATTGCCATTCCAAAGCCCGACGGCAGCAGCCAGACTGCGCTTGCCCTGGACGCACAGTTCGGTCTTCACCCCGCAATGGCCGACTTGTTGCCGCTGTGGAAAGAAGGGGTTCTTGGCGTGGTGCCGGCGGCGGGTTCGCCCGACGCTACGCGTTCGCACTTTGACGCGCAACACCATTGGGAAACAGGCATTCCCGGCAAAAACAGCCATGCGAACGGCTGGATGAATACCCTGGCGGGTTTGCAAGACGGCGTGCCCCCTGCCCGCAATACGAGCAGCGGCTCACGCAGCCTTGCAGCAGCCATCGGCGTTGGCGAGGCCAATCCTCTGATTCTGGCCGGTAGTGCAGCCGTTCAACTCGTTCCTAAAGGACAAGCTGCAACCCGCCAAGGCGCACTGGGCAATCCGCGCACGCGCGATGCAGTCATGCAGCTTTATGCAGGCGATGACGCGCTGTCGCGCACGTTTCGGGCTGGTGCCGACAGCCGTGCGCAGACCGCGAACATGTTGAGCATGGATGCGGATGGCCATGCCATGGACAGCGCGCAAATGCAGGCGGCCAACAACGGCGCAGGCCCTGCACAAGGTTTGCTGCTGGATGCACAGCACCTGGGGACCCTGATGCGCCAGAACAAGCGACTGCGCCTGGGTTTCCTGTCGGCCGGTGGCTGGGATACGCATGCAAACCAGGGCGGTGTAACGGGCGCGCTAGCCAACAACCTGGGCAACCTGTCGGCGGCGTTGGTGCAATTGCGCCGGGACTTTTCACAGCCGAATGATGTTGTCATGGTGTGCAGTGAATTCGGCCGCACCACGGCAGAAAACGGTACCCGCGGCACCGACCATGGCCACGGCAACGCCCTATGGTTAATGGGCAATAAGGTCAACGGCGGCCGCTGGCATGGTGCGTGGGATGGACTGGCATCTGCCAACTTGCATGAAGGCCGCGACCTGCCAGTGCGCCATGACTACCGCGCAGTATTCGCCCAGGTGTTCCGTGCCAGCCAAGGCTTGCACATGGCCGAACTGGACCAGCTATTCCCCGGCTTCGCGTGGGACAAATCGCTGGACGGATTGATGCGCGCTTAAGTGGCCGAAAACCCGGCAAAGCCCTTGGCGCGCAGAACGCAGGCTGGGCACTCACCGCAGCCATAGCCCCAGGCGTGGCGATGCGCCCGGTCACCCAGGTAACAAGTGTGCGTGTGCTCCACGATCAGGTCTACCAGCGGCTGGCCGCCCAGATCATGCGCCAAAGCCCAGGTGGCCGCCTTGTCTATCCACATCAGCGGGGTTTCAATCAGGAAGCGCTTGTCCATGCCCAGGGATAGCGCCAGTTGCATGGCCTTCATCGTGTCATCGCGACAATCGGGGTAGCCGGAGAAATCTGTTTCACACACGCCGGTGACGATGACTTGCAAATCCCGCCGGTATGCCACCGCGGCCGCCAGCGTCATGAACAGCAAGTTGCGCCCGGGCACAAAGGTGTTGGGCAGACCGGTGCTCTCCATGCGGAAAGCGGTGTCACGGGTTAGCGATGTCTCACTGACAGCGCCCAACACGGCCAAATCCAGCATATGGTCTTCACCCAGCTTGTGGGCCCACTGCGGAAACTGTGCGCGAATTTCCTGCATCACCACCAGGCGCGCATTCAGTTCCACGCTGTGGCGCTGGCGGTAGTCGAAGGCAATGGTTTCAACGCGTTCGTAGCGTTGCAGGGCGTGGGCCAGGCAGGTTGTGGAGTCCTGGCCACCAGAGAAGAGTACGAGGGCGCTGGTATGCATGGCCCCGATGTTAAAACACGGCACCAACCGATCGCCGTGCGGCGATCAGAGGCGTTCGTTCTTTTTGATGGTGTGCGGGTCGTAAACCAGCACTTCCTTGGCCAGGTTGCCCGGCGTATCGGATGGAGTCGCCGGCACAGGCGGATTCAGCTGGTTGTTGACCTGTTCGAGTTGCACGGCACTGGCACTGGCCGTCCACAGATTCTTGATGTGGTCCATCAGCAGCTGGTACATCGGTTTGGGCGGCGGGTCTTCCACCTTTTCGGTCTCCGGCCTGTGGATGGTCCAGTCCTTGGGCGCCGTGGCCGCTTCGGTACCGGGCCTTGCTGGATCGGAAACACTGGAATAAATGGCCTGGCCTTCGCTGGTATGCAGCGCCGGGTTCACCAGGTTCACGACACTGGGTACCGGCTCCAGGCTGGGATGCGCACTCACCGCAGGGTTCACCGGGGCCACCGGTATCACCCTGTTTGCCCCAGACGAAACCGCATCCACGCCGCTGGGGCGCAGATGAGGGCTTCGATCAATGGTTGGCAACTGCATTTTGTTTGGGCTTTTGGCCCCTCCACTTACTTTTCTTCGTAGACGTAAGTTTCTTAACGGCAGATTTAGAGGGTTATTTAGGCCTATTTTCAAAAAAATCTGCAAATAAATGCGGAGTTTCCCTAAAAACCCGGCTTTCGCACCGCATTGGTGCGTTTTTTCACTTCCAGCGTCAACGGTACACGCCAACAAACCGGTCCAGGATGGCCGCATGGTCCTCAAACAACTGGTCTTCCAGCTCCGCCAGGCCGGAAATGGGGATCCACCTGGCCTCCATCGCGTCGTCCGCGCCCCGGATTTCAGGCAAACGGATGCTGCCCAGGTCAAAGTGAAAGGCATGGGTAATCAAACGGCCGCGCGCGCTGCGCAGCGGGTGGTCAAACACCTGGCTGGCCTTTAGAGCCTGGCGCATCGTGGATTCCAGTGTCTTGAAACCGGTCTCCTCGTGCAACTCGCGCAGCGCTGCTGTGTAGAAGCGTTCGCCCTTGTCGACAAAACCACCCGGCAGCGCCCACTGTCCGTTGCCCACGTCGCCGCCGCGGCGTATCAGCAGCACGTGCCCATTGGCAACCAGCACGGCATCTGCCGTCAGGTAGACATCGGCCGCCCACTTCTTGCGGTACTGCACTACCGTGTTGTGCTCCTTCACTCGCTGCGCATACACCGGCAGCCGCGACCAGGCCTGCAGGTAGGCCAACACATTGGCATGGACATGCGGGCGCAGCACCGCCAGCCGCGCGTCCGGATCCGTCCCCTCAAAGAACACGTTGCGCAGCGACGTGGCGTCAATGTCGAACTCCTGCTGCACTTCCTGCCGCGCCCAGGTTGGGAAATGGTCCAGGTAGTAGCTGGTGTGGTCCTTTTTGAAACCCGCCAGCGTCACCGGGCCCTGGCCACCGGTGAGTTGCCGCACCCCTTCGCGCACTGCCGCGTTCCAGCGGTCGTCGTCAAAGTAGTCACGCACCGGCAAAAAAGTGACGCGGCCTGCGTCCTCCGGTGGCAGCGCGGCCTGAACCATGGCGCGGCGTTCTTCCCAGTTGAACGGGTTGCGCACATCGCGCGAGCGAAACGCAGAACCAATCACCACAATCACCTGCTGCGCTGCCGCCAGCGCGGCCTTGAGCAGCGTCTCGTGCCCTTTGTGGAACAGTTGCCAACGGCCCACGATGATGGCCGTGCCCGGTGGCGCGCTGGGTGTGGAGTCTTGCATGGTGCGTTGCCTCAGGTGATCAGGTTAAGCGTATTGAACGGCGGCTATCGGTACCTGGCGACCGCTGCCAAAGGCCCTGCCCCGCACCCGCAGCACGGGCGGTGCCTGGCGGCGCTTGTACTCATTCCGGGCGATCATTTTTTGAATTTTGATGACCAGGGCAGTTCCCTCGGGCGTGGCCCGCAGCTCGGCCATCTTGGCATCGCAAGACGCCCGCTCCCACTGTGGCAGGCGATCGCCTTCTATCAGGTGCTTGAGTATTTCGTCCAGCACCTCGTAGGGCGGCAGGCTGTCGGTGTCCTTTTGCCCGGGCGCCAGTTCGGCCGACGGCGGTTTCTCAATGATGGAAGCCGGTATCAGCTCCCGCCCCGCCGCGGTATTGATATGGCGGCACAGCTCAAAGATCTCGGTCTTGAACAGATCGCCGATCAGCCCCAAGCCGCCATTGGTGTCGCCGTACAGCGTGCAATAGCCGACCGACACCTCGCTCTTGTTGCCGGTGGTCAGCAGCAGATGGCCAAAGCGATTGGAGTATTCCATCAGCGTCGTGCCGCGCACGCGGGCCTGCAGATTTTCCAGCGGCAGGCCTTGCAGCGCTTCGCCAAACGACGCGGCATAGGTTGCCTCAAAGGCCGAGACGATGGATTTGATCGGATGCTCGATCAGCGTGACGCCCAGGTTGCGGCACAGCACCGCCGAGTCCGACACACTGCCCTCGCTGGAGAATTTGGACGGCATCGTGATGCCGACCACATTGCTTGCACCCAGCGCCTCGGCCGCCAGGACCAGCGTCAGCGCGGAATCGATACCCCCGGAGGAACCCACCACCGCCTGTGTGAAGCCGCAACGCCGCGCGTAGTCCTTGAGCCCCAGCACAATCTGCTGGCGGTAGAACTCCATCGTGGGCAACCCGGACTGCAGTACCGCCGCCAACGGAGCACCTGTAGCCAGTGAGAAAGCCCGCTTGACTGGGTCAAAACTCAGCGTGCGCACATCTTCTGCAAAGCGCTGCGCCTCATACACGACGACGCCCTGGGCATCCACCGCAAACGATGCGCCGTCGTACACCAATTGATCGTGCCCGCCAATCTGGTTGACGTACAGCAGCGGGAGCTTGTGCTTGCTGCAAGCCGATCCAAACACCGTGTGGCGCTGCTCGCGTTTGCCGATGTTGCTGGGGCTGGCATTGATGGAGACCACCAGATCGGGCGCGGCATCGGCCAAGCGCTGGAAGGGGTTCACGCCGTAATCCAGCCCCTCGTCGTTCCAGCCGTCCTCGCAGATCATCAGGCCGATCTGCACATCGCCCACCCGCAGCACACGCGCCACATCCGGGCCGGGTTCGAAGTGGCGACGCTCGTCAAAGATGTTGTAAGTGGGCAGCAACTGCTTCGCGTATTGCAACAGCACCTCACCATTCTTCAGCACGATCAGGGCGTTGTAGAACGGCTTGCCAACGCCTACTCGGCGCAACGGCGCACCCACTACCCAGTACAGCGCGGGCGTTTCTCGGGTCGCCATCTGCAGCTGGGCCAAGCCCGCCTCAATGCGCGCCTGAAAATTGGCATCGTCCAGCAGGTCACCGGGGTAGTAGGCCGTGAGGCTCATCTCGGGAAACACCACGATGTCTGCGGCATCATCACGCGCCTGGCGCGCGGCGCGCAGCATCAGCGCGATGTTGCCGGTGATGTCTCCAATCGTGGGGTTGATTTGGGCACTGGTGATGCGCAGCATAGTGGGTCCTCGCTATGGTGTTCGAGCTTAGTCGGTCTTGTTGAAAACCTGGCGCAGGTAGGCCAGAAAGGTCTGGTCATCGCACAGCGTCTTACCAGGCGAATCGGACAGCTTGGCCGTGGGTTGGCCATTGCAGTGGACCAGTTTCATCACTATGTTCAGGGGCTTGAGCCCTGTGTCATTGCTCAGGTTGGTGCCGATGCCAAAGCCAGTTTGCACGCGGTCGGCAAAGTGGCGGTGCAGGTCGATGGCCGTGGGTACGTCCAGTCCGTCCGAGAACACCAGGCGCTTGGCGTGCGCGTCCAGCTTGAGCTTGGAATAGTGGGCCAGGGCCTTCTCGCCCCACTCCACCGGGTCGCCGCTGTCGTGGCGCAGACCATCAAACAGCTTGGAAAAGTACAGGTCAAAGTCGGCCAGAAAGGCGTCCATGCCGACCACATCGGTCAGTGCCACACCCAGGTCGCCGCGGTACTCTTGTACCCAGGCTTCCAGCGCCGCTTTCTGAAAGCCCTTGAGCTGCACACCCACCGCCTGGAAGGTCTGCAGGTATTCGTGAGCCATCGTGCCGATGGGTACCAGGCCCAGCTTCTTGGCCAGGTAGACGTTGGATGTGCCTTTGAAGACCTGCGGCACTTCACGGGCCAACGTGGTCGTCACTTCTTCTTGCCATGCGCCCGAAAAGCGCCTGCGAACACCGAAATCGAAGAACTCGAACGGATGGCGGCGCGTCTCGCCGTTGGCTGCGTAGTCGCGCAACTGGGCGATCTTGGCCTGCAGGCGCGCACGGGCCTCCGTCAGCGCGGCGACCCGGGCGGGGCCTTGTGCCAGGCGGCGGAAATACAGCTCATTGACGATGGCCAGCACGTAGATCTCGAAACCCATCACATGTACTTGCGGCCCCTTGGCGACCACGTGCAGCGTATCGCCCTCTGTGCTGACGGTTATGAATCGGCGCTGAAACTGGAACAGCCGCAGAAAGTCGGTGTAATCCGACGACAGGTAGCGCAGCGCGCCCAGATAGGCCAACTCTTCATCGGTAAAGCGCAGCGCACACAAGGCGTCCAGCTGGGCATTCACATCTGATGCCAACTCGGCCAGCGGGAATGCCGGCGTATTGCGGCAGACAAAGCTGTACTCGGCCTGGTTGGTCGGCATGGAGTGCAACATGGGCTGCTGCATCGTGAACTTGTACAGGTCTGTCTCCAGCAAACTGTGTATCACTGGCCGGAACATCTCTGGTTGGGGCATCATCGCGACTCCTGAAAACGGTGGCTTATGAAAGTGTTCGTTCGACGCCAGTAGTTGCTGTGTTTTGCGTCTATTGAAGGGATTGTATCAGTTAATTGCATTTTGCAATTAACTTAATGGGCGACTGAAAACCTGGCCCACACACGATACGGCACCCTTTGGAAGCGCAGAAACTGCAAGCAAAAAACGGCTGTAGCCCTCGTCTAGCTAGCGTAAGCAGCTACTATTTTCATAGCATCCTACCGGCTAGCCCGCCGTCAACCGTGGGACGCAGAACCACCCAGCAGCGCAGCCAGCTCCGCCAAGGTCGCAACGGTATGGTGCGGCCGCGCCGCGTGGGTCCACGCATGCTGGCCGCGGTTGACCCACACCGCCTGCAGACCAGCGTCGAGGGCACCCAATACATCCAGCGCCGCGTCGTCGCCGACGTGCAGCACATCGGCCGGCAGCACACCCACCGCACGGGCCGCCGCGTGGAAGATGCGCGCATCGGGCTTGGCGATGCCACATCCGCTGGCACTGAGGCTGTGCGCAAAGAACTGCCCCAGTCCGACGCGCGCCACGTTGGCGTTGCCATTAGAAACTGCAATCAACGGAAAACGCGCAGCCAGGGCAGTGAGCGCCGGCAACACATCCGCATACAGCTCCACCTGCATGCGCTCGGCAAAAAACACGTCAAATGCCGGCTCCGCCAGACCAGCATCCTCGCCCGCGCGCTGCAGCGCAGTGCGGATCGATTCGCGCCGGATGGCGCTCAGGTCGTGGCCCAGCTCAGGCCGGGTCTGCAGCACGTGGGCGCGCAGTGCCAGGCGCGCATCCTTGTCTGCGAACACGGCGGCGGCACCCGGCGCACGCTCGGCCAGCCACGCCGCCAGCGCCTGCTCTGCACGCTGAATGGTCGGCCATATGGGCCACAACGTGTCGTCCAGATCCAGCGAAATGGCCTGGATGCGGGTGGTGTCCAGCATGGTCAAGGCAGCTCCCGCGCCCGCGCACTCTGGTACAGCGCGTACCATTGCCCGCGGGTCAGCACCACCCGCTGCGCGTCCGCACAGGCGCGTATGCGCTCGGGGTTGGCCGTGCCTATAACAGCTTGTATGCGCGCCGGGTGCCTCAGCAACCAGGCCAGCACGATGCTTTCTGGCGCCACGCCGTGCTCCTGCGCCAACTGCTGCACCAACTGCACCGTCGCGACCACCGCCGGGGATGCATCCTTAGGCGCCCCGCCGCTGTACCAGCCCTTGCCCAACGAGCCCCAGGCTTGCAATGCAATGCCCTGGCTCTGGCAGTAGTGCAGCGTGTCGCCCCAGACCCGGGACGATAGACCCTGCGCGTCGTTGAAGCAGGTGTCGGCATCCAGCCAATCGGTGGTCAGCAAGCTCATCTCCAGCTGGTTTGCCACCAGCGGGGTCTGCAACCCGGCCACCAACTGCCGCAACTGGCCCGCGTGCATGTTGGATACGCCCAACTGACGCACCTTGCCAGCCTCAAACAGCGTGCGCCACGCGGTGTTGATCTCGTCGGGGTCCATCAGAGGATCGGGCCGGTGCAGCATCAGTATGTCGATGTAGTCAGTGCGCAGGCGGCGCAGGCTGGCATGCACGGCGTCGATGATGTGCTCGGCCGACAGATCGTAGCGCTTGGGTCCACCGGCATCGGCAAAGCGTATGCCGCACTTGGTCTGTAGCTGCATGTGCTGGCGCAGGCTGGGGCGTTGCTGGAACAGCGCACCAAAGCATTGCTCGGCCTTGCCAAGTGTGTAGATGTTGGCATGGTCGAACAGCGTGATGCCGATATCCAGCGCGGCCTCTACCGCAGCCTGCGCGTGGGCTACATCTTCGGGCCGCAACGGGTCATGGTTCCAGCCGCCGCCCAGGCCCATGCAGCCATAGATCAGGCGGGAAGGCGATACGGAAGTGGGTGAATTTGGTTTTGTCATTATTCGGCGTTGAATGTTGGTGACCGTTTCAGCTCGCTATTGTCTTTGAGACGGCGGGCAAACTGACGACGAATTGGCAACCTTTGCCGACCAGTCCGTCCTCGATGTGCACACTGCCGCCCAGCCGTACACAGGCCTGCTTGACGATGGCCAGCCCCAATCCGGCACCGGGCGAAGCGTGGTCGGTCCCGCGGTGGAAGCGCTCAAAGACGAGTTCTCGCCGGTCAGCAGAAATACCGGGGCCGTTGTCTGCCACGGTCAATAGCAGGCAACCACCGTGCTCAGCCAGACTCACAACAATCTTGTCGCCCGGCTCGACATAACGAATGGCGTTGCCCACCAAATTGTGCAAGATAGACTTGAAGGTTTCGCGCTCCGAACATACCCACAGCGCATCAGGTGCCTGCAGACTCACCTCAATACCCCGCTGTAGGGCACCTGCAACCAGCAGAGCCAACTCAGCCCGTACTTCTTGGGCAATATCTACGTCGACCGCGTCCAAGCCGCGCTCTGCATCCATATGGGCTAGTTGCAGCAATTGACCAATCAAATGCGATGTACGCGCCAGCGCCCTGTCCAACCGCTGTTCAGCGTCGACCCGCGCTGCGGAGTCTTGAGCCAAAACCAGCACGTGCGCTTGTGCTGAGATCACTGCCAACGGAGTGCGCAACTCGTGCGCAGCCTCTTGCACAAATGCGGTCTCTCGGGCCACTTTGTTGCGCAGCCTATCCAACAGGGCGTCCAACGCCTGCTGAAGCGGCTTCATCTCTCCATACTTGGGAACAATCCCGGTGCTCGACAGGTCATCGGGACTGCGTGCACGGATACGGGACGACATGTCGCGCAATGGCAGCATGCCGCGTGACACCGCCAGCCATATGACTGGAAATGCCAGCACATAGGCGAGCAGAAGATCGGGCAACAAGGCCTTGGCAATCGCGATGGACACCCACTGCGTACCCGCGTTTGCCTGGGCGACCACGACATTCCAACGCGGCGATTCAACCCGAAAAACATCGAATGCACGGCCATGGATATCCACCCTGCTGACGGCGCCAAATGTTCCATGCAAGGCATCTTGGCCCGCTTCCTCCGATGCGTAGACCAGGCTTTCCTGCTTGTCCCACAAAAACAGAACCAGCGCCGCAGGATAACCATCTACACGGTAAATGTCGTTTTGCAGGCGCGCCACGCCACCTATGAATGCACTGGCCTGCGCTGCATTTTCAAATCGCGATACCTGTTCTGAAACCAGCGTGCTCAGCCTCTTGATTCTCGTATCACGCCGCTCTGCGTCGGTCCCTACGTAGACACCACGGACCACCAGCGCCAACCAAACCAGCACAAACGCCAGCGACATGGCCAACAGCACCCTGCGCTGCAAAGTGGGTTGCAACAAACGCTTCATGGCTGAAAGTAATAGCCAACGCCGTGAACCGTGACGATGCGCTGCGCACCAATCTTGCGACGCAAGTTGGACATATGCACCTCGACCGTGGCAAAGTCCACCGGGTCACCCAGCGGCTCCAAACGCTTGGCCAACGTGCCTTTGGGCACCACGGCCCCGGACTCACGCGCCAACTCCAACAGCAGACGAAATTCGCGTGGGGAGAGGTCCAACTCGATCCCGTTGATCGTGGCTACAAACCGGCGCGGCTCGATAGACATGTCACCAAAGGCCCAGATTTCGCTGGCCTGTTGCGCAGAGCGCCGGCATACCGCTCGAATACGAGAAATCAACTCAGCGGTTGCAAAGGGTTTGACGACGAAATCATCCGCTCCACCATCCAACCCGGTCAACCTGTCTTCCAACGCGGAGCGGGCCGTAATCACCACGATCGGCACGGTGCTGCCTTGCTTGCGCCAACGAGACAACAGATCGAATCCGCTTCCATCGGGCAGGGACAGGTCCAACAATACACAGTCAAGGGCAGTGCGATCAAGGCTACGCGGCGTATCCACGATGCGGCGCAACCACTCGCTGCTAATACCCTCCAATTTGAGCGCCTGCTGCAAGGCACCCCCCAGGTCCAAGTCATCTTCAATCAACAAGATATGCATGCCTGATTATGTGGGCATCAACCTTGGGCAAACCCTAAGACCCGCCTCGCTGGCACCGGTCCAAGTGCTGCATTCGTCTTTAGAACTGCCCAAGGTTTGCACCGGCAGAATCCGTCGGTCTTAAAGATACTACGTTACGGGGTTGATAGGCGTGGCATATGCCTTCTGACCCACTTTGGTAAACCTGCTCCGACGTTAATAGTTGCCTGTTCCACCGCAAATACCTGCCCATGAAACTACTTCCACTTGCTCTGTGTCTTACCGTTTTGGCTGGTTGCGCCAGCGCACCCACCCGTCCTGACACCATCGCCCGCGGCGACTACGGTCAAACCCAGGCCTACGCCACCGAATTGATCCAGTATGAAATGGCCAAACATGGGGTGCCGGGCCTCAGCATTGCGCTGGTGGACGACCAACGGATTGTCTGGGCGCAAGGCTTTGGTTTTTCTGACGTGGGGAAAAAAATACCGGCTAGCGCAGACACCCTGTACCGGGTCGCTTCCATCTCCAAGCTGTTCACGGACACAGCTGCCATGCAACTGGCAGAACAAGGCCGCATCGACATAGACCAACCGCTACAAAGATACCTCCCGGGCTTTGCGCCCAAGACGTATCAACCGCAGGCGGCGATGACAGTGCGCCAGCTGATGACCCACCACAGCGGCCTGCCACGCGACCGGCTCAAGGGATTTCAAAACCCCGAGCCCCGCCCATTTGCCGAGCTGGAACAGGAGCTATCCGACGAATACGTGGCCTACATGCCGGACCAGCACTTTTCTTACTCCAACGTCGGCATATCCCTTGTAGGCAGGGTTGTAGAGACGCAGAGTGCCACGCCGTTCGCGCAGTACATGCGGCAGTCCGTGTTGGCGCCTATGGGAATGTCCCACACTTCGTTCGATACCGGGCCTGCGGCTTCGGCCCAGATGTCACTCGGATACCGCAAGAATGAAGCGGTGCCGGAGATCCCCTTGCGGGATGTGCCCGCCGGTGGACTCAATTCCAGCGTCAACGACTTGAGCCGCTTTATGGCCATGGTGTTCGCCGATGGCGCTTCAGGCGACCAACAGATCTTGAAGCCGCAGACCGTCGCCGAGATGCTGCGCCCGCAGAACACGGCGGTCCCACTGGACTCCAATTTCCATGTGGGCCTGGGCTGGATGCTGAGCTCTTTCGGCAAATCCACGATACAGAATGCTGGACCCGTAGCACACCACGGCGGCAGCATAGGCATGTTCCGCAGCGCCTTGTACGTGTTGCCGCAGCACAAGCTGGGCGTGGTTGTGCTTGGTAACTCCAACAGCGCGCAAGGGGTGGTTGACCGGATAGCCACTGAGACACTGAAACTGGCCCTGCAAGCCAAGACCGGCATTCAGCAGCCCGCGTACACCCCGACGGGCTGGGCGGATGGTGCTGTGCCCACATCGGCTTTGCGAGACTATGCCGGTGACTACACAACGACGTGGGGGCTGGTCAAAATTCGCGCTGAAGGAAAACGCCTGAAGCTTGAAGCGTTGGGCCGGAATTTCGATCTACGCATGCGCACCGACGGCCTGCTGGGTCTGGACTACACCCTGCTGGGTTTCATCCACCCTAATCTGGGTCCTCTGAGCGAGATGGGGTTCACCTACAGATCCGATGAAGGCGGGCGCGACCTGTTGATAGCCCGCATTGGCGCACAAGAAATGCTGGTGGGTCAGCGCATTGCTCCACCGCCTGATCTCACCCTATGGCGCAAGCGCCTGGGCGACTACACCATCACCAATCTGGGGTTGGACCCCAAGGTTGCGGAACGCATCCGTCTGGTTGAAGAGCATGGTTATCTGATGCTGGCGCTCAACACATCCGATGCACCCGGCGAAACGCTGCGCGTCGTCTTGATGCCGGTGTCGGACACCCACGCCCGGGCACTGGGACCGCTGGCGCAGGGCGGCGAGACCGTGCGCGTGGTGACCGTAGATGGCGTGGAACATTTAGCCTATTCAGGCTACCTCGCAAAAAAACAGTGAGACCCGGCTAAGGAAACTCAAGCCCTGCACCCCAAGCGCGTTTCGTGCCCGCGAAGCCTGTCAAGTGTGAGGACCCCTTCGCCAATAGGCCAGGCAAGCATCTGCCAGGGCTTGCGTCGGATCGATACTGACAGCCAGCAAATCCGACGCAATGTGGGCCAGCCCCACCGGCACCTCCGTGCAAGCCATCACCAAGCGTGTCGCGCCGCGGTCCACCAAACGCTGAGATGCCTGTTCCAGCAGCTGGCCACCCCGCTCCAGCGCGCCCTGCTTGATGGCATAGCAACCCGGCGTGAACAGCGTGTCGAGCTCCTGCGGTGTGTTGACGACAAAACGAATGCCACGCGCCTCCAGGTGCGATCGGTACAGGCCGGCGTCCAGCGTGCCGCGTG
Organism: Rhodoferax sp. ZS1R8; assembly: GCF_056521325.1. Lineage (NCBI taxonomy): Bacteria > Pseudomonadati > Pseudomonadota > Betaproteobacteria > Burkholderiales > Comamonadaceae > Rhodoferax > Rhodoferax sp. ZS1R8. The sequence goes on from NZ_JBWMBA010000003.1 coordinate 546,662, forward strand.
TGGCGACCAGCCCCACCACAGTGCCTGCAGATACACCGCCCGCAGCGTCCAGCGCATCCAGGCTTGCTTGCACGATGTGGATGATGGGTGCAAGGCTGGCGCTGGCCAAGGCGTCAAACCACGCATGTGCCGTGTTGCAGGGTATGACGATGCGGGTCGCCCCCGCCGCATTGAGCTGCGCAATGCCGTGCAGCATCGCGGGCAGCGGTGATTCGCCGGTGCCGGCCAATGCCTTCTGCCGGTCAGGTATTTGGGGGACGTTCCACACCACGGTGGGAATATGGTCCTGGTCGCGCCGCACGGGTGTGGACGCGATCAGCTTCTGCAAAAAGTCCAGCGTGGCCAGCGGCCCCATGCCGCCCAGCACACCAATCAACGGCGCTATATCGGTCGCCTCTGCCAGATCAGCCACCGATCAAAACGCCGCTTGAGGTGCCAACACGTCCCGGTAGCCAAACAGGCCAACCGCGCCCCCGGTGTGCAGGAACACGATGTTTTGCCCCTTGGTGAAGTGGCCTTTGCGCACCAGGTCTACCAGGCCGGCAAAGCCCTTTCCGCTGTAGACCGGGTCTAGCAGGATGCCTTCGTGGCGCGCCAGCAGTTGCACCGCCTCGACCATGCCATCGGTGGGTACGCCGTATCCGCCGCCGACGTAGTCGGCATTGGCCACCACGGTATCGTCGGGGAAGGCGCCCCGCGCACCAAGCAGGCTCCAGGTCTGGCGGGCCAGTTTGCGAACATTTTCTTCCTGCTTTTCGCGCGACGCACGGACGCTGATGCCCAGCACCGGGATGCGGCTGTTGGCGCCCTGCAACCCCACCACCAGGCCGGCCTGTGTGCCCGTGCTGCCCGTCGCATGCACGACACAGTCCACGCGCAGGCCGAGTTCGTTGGTTTGGCTGATGATCTCGTGTGCGGCCACTACATAGCCCAGCGCGCCTATGGGGTTGGAGCCGCCGCCGGGAATCAGATAGGGCTTTTCACCCGCAGCGCGCAGGCGCTCCCCAACCGCAATCAGTTCGTTGTTCATGTCCAGCCCGGCCGGCCGGGTCTCCAGCGTGGCGCCAAAGATTTGGTCCAGCAAGACATTGCCGCTGTTGTAGTAGTCGGCGTGCGCACCGCTGACACGCTCTTCCAGTAAAGCGGTCGTTTTCATGCCGTGTTTGTTGGCCGCAGCAATGGTCTGGCGCACATGGTTGGACTGCGTCGCGCCTTGGGTCACGATGTGTGTCGCGCCCTGTGCCAGTGCATCGCCAATCAGGAATTCCAGCTTGCGGGTTTTGTTGCCGCCGGTGGCCAGGCCGGTGTTGTCATCCCGCTTGATGTAGATGTTGGGGCCACCCAGCAGCCGTGTGATGTTGGGCAGAAATTCGAATGGCGTCGGCGCCTGGGTGAGTCGCACGCGGGCAAAAGATGAGAGATTCATGGCAATAGGTTCCGTCGAAGTAAAAACAGTTTCAAGACAGCTTGAGCAAGCCGCGAAGCTCGCCACCAGTGACACGCATGCCAGCCCGGTGCGAAGGGATCAACTGCAGCACCTGTGCATTGACTGGCGCTGGCGTACCGTGCTGCCGGGCCAGCCGCACCACCGCACCGCACAAGTCGTCAATCTCGGTGGTGCGGCCCTTTTGTACATCGTCCCACATGGAAGAGCGTGCCGTGGGGTCTATGCGCAGCATGCGGGCGGCCACCAGCTTGAATAAAAAATCCGGCAGGCGCAAGACCTTGGGCAGCAGGCGCGGCGGTGCACTGGCCACCTTGGCCGGCACTATGCCCGCGGCATCCATCGCGCTCAGGGCCTCAGTCTGCAGCGCCGCCAGCACCACACGGTAGTCGCGGTCCATCAGCTCTTCACGCAGTGGCAGGTCCGACAGGACATTGACCGGGTTGTTCAGATTGAGCAGCAGCTTGCCCCATTGCACAGCTTGCATATCGGGCACCACCACCATGGGCAGGCCCGCCGCTTCACAGCAGGCTGCCACCTCCGCACTGCGGGCCGATGGGCCTATCTGCAAATGGCCGGTGGTTGCTCGGTGCACCTTGGCCGGGCTGTTCAGCACCACGTTGTACGGCACCATGCCGGCCACCACGTCCAGCTGTGGTGCGGCCTGGCGGATGCGCTGCACATTGTCGACACCGTTTTGCAGCGAGATGACCGGCGTGCCGGCGCCAAAGACGGCTGCTATTTCGGCTGCGGCCTGCGCCGTAGCGCCGCCCTTCACGCACAGCAGCACAACCGGTGCGCCGCTGCGGTCAATATCGGCCACCGACACCGCAAACCGCAGCCGGTCTGCTGGCACGTGGGCCTGGAAACCATCCATGTCCGACACCGTCAGCCCATGCATCGCGATCTCGCCCAGAATGCCGGGCCGGCCGACCAGGCTGACCTGCTGCCCGCCGGCCGCCAACCGCCCGCCTACATAGCAGCCAATGGCGCCCGCGCCCACAACGATGAAATGCATACCGCCGCTCCTGCCCACAAAACAGTTCTATTGGGAAACCTGTTGCAGTCTACTGCGCCACTAGCTCCACGCGGCGGTTCTTGGCACGGCCGGCGTCTGCATCATTGCTGGCCATCGGTGAAAAATTGGCCACGCCACGGGGTGACAGGCGGGCGGCATCGACCTTGTAGTCCTTGGTCAGCGCAGCAGCCACCGCCTGCGCACGGCGCAGCGACAGTGCCAGGTTGGCATCCACACCACCTTGGTTGTCGGTGTGGCCGACGATGAAGACCTGCAGCTTGGGCGACTGCGCGAGCAGCTTGGCCATCTCTTCGAGCTGCGGCGTGGATTCCGGCTTGATGTCGGCCTTGGCCGTGTCAAAGAAGATGCCGTACAGCGCAACCCTGCCCTCGGCGGCCAGCCCCTTGCCCAAGGTATCCGCCTTGACCAGGCTCACCTGGTCGCCCTGCATGGGCTTGGACTCAATCACCTGTACAAAGTAGTCGGTGTCAAAGCCGCGGTCGGACCAATAGCCGCCGCGTACCGTGAACACCACCGTCACATCGCCCGCGGGCCGGGCCAGGCGCGCCATCAGGAAACGGAAGGGCCGACCACTTAAATTGTTCATGTAGAAACTGCCGCCCACGAACGCACGGGAGTCATCGGTCCACTTTTGGGCGTTCGCCGACAAATTTTGTTTCATGCACGCAGTGCCGTCTTCGCAGACGTGCAGAAATGTGAAACCCTGCTTCTCCAGCGATTGCTGGTAGTTTCTGAAGACTTCCAGATCCGAATGCCCCTTGGGGCCGAGGTAGTAGTAGTTGAAGACTTTGCCTTCGGCCGACTCGGTACGTTTGTCGGACAACTTGACGTCAACCCGTTCGTAGCTGATGACGCCGGCCTTGTAGAGCACGGCACCGTTGAAGCGGCCCACCAGCGGATGGTCGGTGGCGCCGGGCGCATCGACGTAAGCGGTAGCGGCTATGGCAGGCAGCGCAACGCACAGCGCCAGCGCGCATATCCATCGGGAGAAGTAAAGAGAGATGTTTTGCATAGACGAAAAATGGGGGTTGCAGGCGGAAAGGACTCCGGCGACGTGTTACCAGTCGCTATGGTTATAGTAGCGGCTCACGCGCGCTGCACGAGGGCTACAGCCCGAAATTACATTCAGTTACTGCCGGGGATGCAAGAATGGGGCATGACGACACACGCTCAATTTTGCCCCTCCCTTTTCGCCACGCTGCGCCGTGCCGCTGTGTCTGGCCTTTGCTTGCTCCTGCCCTGTATTGCCATCAGTGCGCAGCCCAGCCCCAAGCTGCTGCACGACTGCGCCGACTGCCCGGAACTGGTGGTGCTACCGGCGGGCAGTTTCGCCATGGGCTCGCCGCCGCAAGAGGCAGACCGTGATAGCGACGAAGGCCTTCGCAAGGGTGTGCGCATCGCCGCATTTGCAATAGGCCGCTATGAGACCACGGTCGCCCAGTACATGGCCTGCGTACAGGCCAGCGCATGCGCCGCGCCGCTGTGGCAGTCAGACCGCCGGCTGTTCACGCAACTGGGCGCATCGGTCGAGGCGGCGCAGCATCCTATCGTCGGCGTCAGCTGGCAGCATGCCCAAAGCTATGTGCAATGGCTCAGCCGCACCACTGGCAAAAACTACTACCTGCCGAGCGAAACGCAATGGGAGTACGCCGCCCGCGCCGGCACGACAACCGCCTGGAGCTTTGGCGACGCAGCGCAGGCCAGCCAGTCCGCCTGGTCTGGAGACAACAGCGGCAATGCACTGCACCCGGTCGGCCGCCTGCGCGCCAATGCGTGGGGCCTGCATGACATGCACGGCAATGTGTGGGAGTGGGTGCAGGACTGTTACGAACACTGGGGCGTCATCGAACCCTCCGACCCCCGCCACGGTAAGGCGCCTCAGGACGACAAGCCCTGGCAAGGCGGCAGTTGCAATAAGCGCGTGGCGCGCGGCGGCTCGTGGTACGACGGCCTTGCGCGCCTGCGCAGCGCCAGCCGCTACTACAACAGCCCTCTGCATGCCACGGACCGGGTGGGTATCCGGGTAGCGCGGGCGCTGTAGCGCCTCTGCCCCGGACGGTATCTGCTGCACCGCAACGCAGGCGTCGCCCTGGCGCGGAAACACATTGCGAGGGTTTGTACTTATTTTTTCATATTTACTATTTATGTAAATATCAATACATTGGCGTGGTGTGGATCCCCCCACCCAGATTCAGCCACGCCAATTGAAGGATTCAAAAATGAGAGCGATTTGGAAACATGTGCTCGCCGTGTCGTTGCTCAGCAGCTTCTGGTGCGGTAGCGCCACGGCATGCCTGACAACCGAAATAGAGCCCAACAATACCGATGCCACCGCAAGCACGGGTCTATGCAGTGGGGTCACCATCAATGGCTCCATGTCCAGCAGCTCCGACCTGGACTGGTACAAGGTGGTGGTGAACACACCGGGGCAGATCGATATCAGCCTGTCGCACGGCAGTGGCGTGGATTTTGACTGGTACTTCTACGGTGTGACCGGCGCACCATTGACGTACAAGTCCACGTCCAATAACCCCGAGACCGGCTCCTATACGGTGACCACGGCCGGGACCTACTTCGTTCGCGTCAAGAGCTACCAGGGCTCCGGCAGCTACACACTCAAAGTCACACTGCCCGGCACGCCGCCTGCAGATCCACCCGTCACCAGCGTGGTCACAGGCAAGGTGTGGCTCAACGGCGGCCTGGTCCTGCAGGAAAACGCAGGCATCTTTGTCGCAGGCCTGCGCCAGGCGACCGGCAAGAACACCAACACGCCCAACATCAACAGCGTGACCAATTGCGATACCAACTGGAACACCACGCCCTGCCCGCGCGTGGCCATCATCACCGCTGCTGCAGTCAACCAGGCCGATGGCGTGGACAAATTCACCAACGACACGGCCAGTGGCGCGTGGTCATACTACAACCTGTTCCAGCGCCACGGCTTTGCGCCCAAACACATACTGAGCCACCACGACACCTATGCCAGCAACTCGGGCAACACCAGTACCACCGGGCAGGCCAACATCGCCATCATCAACCAGGCGGACCTGGTCTATGTGATTGGCGGCGACCAGTCGCGCCTGGCGCGCACCTTCCTCAACGACGATGGATCGGACCGGCCCCTGATGGCCGCGATCCGCGCCCGCTATGCGGCGGGCAACTTCATCTACGCCGGGGATTCGGCCGGCACGGCGATTGCGCCCAGCACCTCGTATGGCGAAGGCATCAGCATTGGCTACCTGAACCAGAATACGCTGCGCGCCATCACGCCGGCCAACTGCCCGTACGTAGCACCCGCATCCGATGGCACGCCGGCACCCAGTTGCCTGAGCCACCCCAGCAACATCGACTTTGGCACCAAGATCAAGGGCTTTGGCTTTGTGCCGAATGCGAATGTGGACACGCACTTTGATAACCGCGCCAGCCGCTCTGGCCGGCTAGGCCGCCTGCTGGCAGCGCTGAAAAATATCGGCCCCAACGTGGCCTATGGCATAGACCAGAACACGGCGCTGTACCTGAATGGTGATGTAGCCACGGTCTACGGCACCGGTGGTGTGTTTGTGGCCGAGGCCACGGCGAGCAACTTTGGCAGCGGCTCGCGCTTCAACGCCAACAGCGTGCGCCTGTCTTACCTGACCGCCGGAGACACTTTCAAGTTCAGCGACCGCACGATCACGACCACCAAGACCAAGCTGATTGGGTCCGCTACCGGGGCCTACCAGTTCAGCAGCGCGCTGAATTCCAGTGACATCTTTGCAGTGGATGCCACCGGCGTGGGCAGCAGCAATGCCACGTTCAAACACATGATCGACCAGACGCCCACATCCAGCACCGGCACCGCGCCGTCGGACAGCTACAACCCGCTGAGTTTTGTGCTGACTTTCCGGCGCGATGCGGTGACGCAGGGCTTCAAGAACGGGACCGGCAGTTATGCCGGGCCCTACACCATCGTCAAAGCGCTGGTGGACGTCAACTGATCTAGTGGCCGCCGCCCAGGTAGGCGGCCTTCACCGCGGGGTCATCGCGCAGCTTGCTGGCTTCGCCATGCACCGAGATGCGGCCGTTCTCCAGCACATAGCCGTAGTCGGCCACCTTCAGGGCGGCTGCGGCAAACTGCTCCACCAGCAGCATGGTTACGCCGCGGGATTTGAGGTCGCTGATGATACGGAAGACCTCTTCCACCAGAATGGGTGCCAAGCCCATGGACGGCTCGTCCAGCAGCACGATCTCGGGATTCAGCATCACGGCGCGGGCCATGGCCAGCATCTGCTGCTCGCCACCCGACAGCGTGCCGGCCAGCTGGTTGCGCCGCTCCTTGAGGCGGGGGAACAACTCCATCGCCCGCTCCAAATCACCCGCCACATCGCCCTTGGGGCGGCTGCCGGTCAGGCGCGGGAAGGCGCCCAGTATCAGGTTGTCGGTCACCGTCATCGTGGCGAATACGCGCCGGCCTTCGGGCGAATGCGCCAGGCCCTGCTTGGCGATGGCGTACGACTCCAGTCCGTCGATGCGCTTGCCGTGCAGGCTGATCTCGCCCGCCGTAGGCTTGATCATGCCGGACACGGCACGCATCGTCGTGGTCTTGCCCGCGCCGTTGGATCCGATCAGCGTGACGACTTTCCCCTTGGGGATGTCCATGGAAATGCCGTGCAGCACCTGCACCTTGCCATAGCCGGCTTCGAGATTCTTGATTTGCAACATGGTATGGGTGTCCCGCGCAGTTAAGCCGCCGTGCCGCCGAGGTAAGCCTCGATGACTTTTTCATTTGCCTGCACTTCGGCCGGTTTGCCCTCGGCAATCTTCTGGCCAAAGTCCAGCACGGAGACCGCATCGCAGATCGCCATCACCACGTCCATGTGGTGCTCGATCAGGATCACGGTGATGCCGTGGTCGCGGATTTTGCGGATGATGGTGACAAGCTCCTTGATGTCGGGCGCGGTCAGGCCGGCGGCCGGTTCATCGAGCAGCAGCAACTGAGGGTCCAGCGCCAGCGCGCGGGCAATTTCCAGCAGGCGCTGTTTGCCATACGGCAGGTTGCGCGCCTCTTCGTGGGCCAGGCCGGTCAGGCCGACAAAATCGATGAGCCCCAGGCCGCGCTGTACCGATGCGCTTTCCTCGCGCTTGTAGCGCGGGCTGTGCAGGGACACGTCGACGATATTGCTGGCAAAGCTATGGTGCAGACCCACCTGGATGTTTTGCAGCGCCGTCATCTCGCCAAACAGCTGCACGTTCTGGAAGGTGCGCGCTATGCCGGATAACGCGATGTCGGACGAGGTGCGCCCCACCACCGAACGCCCTGCAAAGTCCACACTGCCCGCCGTAGGCACGTAGATGCCGGTCAACACATTCATCATCGTGCTCTTGCCCGAGCCGTTGGGACCGATCAGACCGTGGATGGTCCCGCGCTTGATATTCAGGTCCACCAGGTTGATGGCCTTCAAGCCGCCAAACTGCATCAGCACACCCTTGGCCACCAGCAGGTCGCTGCCAGCCGCCACATGGCCGGTGTTGGCGGCGACCATGATGGAGTCCTTGGACGGATCGGCCGCGCGCACTGCACTGTCAGCCGCGTTGCGTCCCTTGCGCAGGAACAGGCTGCGTACAAAGCCAACAATGCCGTCCTGCAGGTAATACACGACGAACAGAATCATCAAGCCGAAGATGCTGAGCCGCCAGTCGGTGATGGACTGCAACCAAAACGAGAACCCTGCCAATGCAATCGTGCCCACCACGGGCACAGCCATGGCCTTGGGTGTGGTCATCTTTCTGGCGATGGCGATGGCGCCGCCTACCAGCATCAGCACGGCCAGTGTGGACGCAACGATGCGGAACAGTTCCAGGTCATCCAAAAGCTTGGGCAAGATTACGATGATGGCCGCACCCAGCAAGGCGCCGGTGCGGGTCTTTCGCCCGCCCATGATGACGGCCAGCAGGAACATCACTGTCAACTCAAAGTTGTAGGTGTTGGGCGAAATGTATTGCTCTGAATACGCGTATAGACAACCAGCAAGACCTGCATACCCAGCGCTGATGACGAAGGCATACACCTTGTAGCGGTAGACCGATACGCCCATGCAATCCGATGCCACCGGGCTACCGCGCAGCGCCTCGAATGCGCGCCCGAGTTGTGAGCGCAGAATGCGGTCTGCGACGACCAATGACAACACCATCAGCGCGAAAACCAGCCAATAAAACCCGTTTTCTGTGAATTGCATGCCTCCGATGGAAGGCTTTGGGATCTTGATGCCCAGGGGGCCTTCGGTCAGAAAGTCCATCTCGTTGATCAGGATCTGGATGATGGTGCCAAAGGCTAATGTCACCATGGCCAAGTACGGGCCTGACACGCGCAAGGCCGGTAGGGCCAGCAGCGCACCAAACCCGGCCGTCACCGCAATGCTGGTGGGGATGATGAGCCACAGCGGCGCACCCAGCTTCATGAACAGCACGCCCGCCGTGTACGAGCCCACACCAAACAAGCCGGCATGGCCCAGCGACACCTGGCCGGTGTAACCCACGACGATGTCCAGGCCAAACAGCAAAATGGCGTAGATCATGATCGTGCCGATCATGTGGATGTAGTACGAGTTGCTGGTGAAAAACGGCGCGCAGGCGAGCAGCGTCAAGCCTGCCACCGCCGTGATAAACGATTTGCGGTTCATGGAGTCAGACTTTCTTGATCGCAGTTTTGCCAAACAGGCCGGAGGGCTTGAACGCCAGCACCAGCAGTAACAGCACCAGGCCCGGCACATCCTTGTAGCCGGTGGAGATATAGAAGCCGGTCGTGGTTTCAGCCACGCCCAAAATGATGCCGCCCACGATGATGCCTAGCCCGCTGGTCAGCCCGCCAATGATGGCAACGGCAAAGGCCTTGAGGCCCAGCACCGCGCCCATGGTGGCACCGGTCAGCGTCAGCGGTGCAATCAGCGCGCCGGCAAAGCCTGCGGTGGCAGAAGACAGCGCGTACGAGAAGGTGATCACCAGCCCGGTGTTGATGCCCATCAGCTTGGCCGCGTCGCGGTCGTTGAACGTGGCGACCACGGCCTTGCCGTAAATGGTTTTGCGGTTGAAAAATTCCACCGCCAGCATCATCAGCACGGCGCCCACCACTACCAGTATTTCCATGGGCAGCACATTGGCGCCCAGCACCTTCATCGGCGCCTCGGGCAGCGGAGACGGGAACTTCAGGTCGTCGCGGCCCCAGATGTTTTCGGCCACATTCTTGAAGATGATGCCTAAAGCGATGGTGGACATGATCCAGCCAAATTCGCTCTTGATCTTGATGGCCGGGCGCACGCCTATCCACTCCACGATGCCGCCTTGCAGCATGCCAAAAACAATGACGATGGGCAGCATGAGCCAGAAGTTGACGCCCGCATTGACCAGCGTCAGGCCCACCATGGCGCCCAGCATCAGCGCGTCGCCCTGGCCGAAGTTAAGCGTATCCGAAGTCTGGAAGGTTAGCTGGTAACCAAAGGCGATGACCGCATAGATCATGCCCAGTGCGATACCGCTGTACACCAGTTGAAGCAGGATTTCCATAGATTGCACTCACCAAAATATCAACCGACCACACGAACCGCGGGCCACAAAAAGACACCGCGACAGTCAACAAGACCGGCGCGGTGCTTTCATGGCATGCGACGAAGCTGAACGACTTACTTCTTCACCGCCAAGGCGCCTTTGGCGTTCACGTCCTTGACGCGAACTTCAGAGGCCTTCTTGAAATCATCGGCATAGGCGTAGACCACGCGCTGGCCCTTGACTTCGCCGAACACAGGAATATTGGCCGTGATGGCTTCGTGGTCCTTGGCAGTAAAGGGCTTGTTGTAGGTGGTGACGACACCTTCCACCGGCGCCTTCAGGTCTTCCAGTGCGGCCTTGATCTTGGGGCCTTCGGTGGAGCCAGCCTGCTTGATGGCGGCAGCCAGCAGGTAGATGGAGTCATAGCCTTGCGCGGCCGACACGGGCGAGTCGATGCGTGCGTTCTTGGGGTTGAAAGTCTTCAGGTAGCTGATGATGAAGGACTGGCGTTTGGGCGTGGTGGGCTCTTGCACAAAGGTTTGCGGCATGCGCGCACCTTCGCCACCGGGGCCGGCGTTGTCGATGTAGTTCGCCATGGACAACGTCCAGCTACCGACCATGGGCACCTTCCAACCCAGCTTGGTCATGCCATTTGCGATTTGCGCCAGCTCAGGGCCTATGCCGTAGGTCAGCACGGCTTCTGCGCCCGCCTCCTTGGCCTTGAGCAGCTGCGCCGTCATATCCACATCTTTGATATTGAACTTTTCCACTGCCACGGGCTTGATGCCCTTGAGCTCCAACGCTTTCTCCAGATCGGCGCGGCCCAGTTGGCCGTAGTTCGTGGAGTCCGCCAGGATGGCCACCTTCTTGAACCCGCGGCGGGTGATAGCCTCTTCCACAATCATCGGCGCCTGGATGCTGTCGTGCGCGGAATTGCGGAAAATGTAATTCTCGGGCTGGTCGTCAAACTGGTGCGTGATGGCAGAGCCGGTGGCAACGTTGTTCATGACCGGGATCTTGGCCTCCTGGAAGAAGCGCTGCGACGCGAGTGCCACGCCGGTGTTGATGTAGCCCACCGTAGCGGTGACTTTTTCCTTGTTGATCAGTTCTTGTGCGATTTGCACACCGCGTTCGTTCTTGGCCTCGTCGTCGCGTTCGACCACTTGGAGTTGACGGCCCAGCACCCCACCGGCCTTGTTGATTTCATCGACGGCCAAGCGAACGCCGTCACGCATGCTCACTCCCATGGAGGACGAGCCGCCGGTGAAAGGACCGGCAACTCCAATTTTGATCGCGTCGGCCGCCAGGGCTGCGCCAGACATGTACAGCAGCGCTGATGTCATTGCCACTTGGGAAGCCAGTTTCGTGAAACGAATATGCATGTTGTCTCCTGTTGATGTAAAAAACCACGTCTGCGCGTTTACTCCTCCGCGCCAATTTATCAACTTCCTCCTTCTGAAGGCTGACAGACCGCTGGCAAGGTGGCTGAATAAATTTCAGCCCTGCCGTAAATATTCTTCATGTGCATGGGTTTCACTGCCCACAGCCCCGAATGTGCGCCAATACCGCGAGCAACATACTAGGGTTAACCCCAGCGGCAACAGCCTGGACCACGGTTGCTATTTGTTTGCAAGCGTACAGACCTACCCTTTTGGCCAACCCAGGATCGCCCCGTACAGATGCGGCCGACCACCGGTGTTCAGTATTTTTTAAAAATGTTGAATCCAGTTGCATGCCCCTCCCGTACTAACAGGGAGTGCCGTTCGTCCGACTGGGCTGCTGCACCCGAAAACGTCCCGTTTTTTGTCACCCAAGGAGTCAAACATGCAATTCAAATTTGGAACCGTCGCAAAAGCTTGTGTACTGTTGATCTCGGCCGGCGCGGCCATGGCGTCCAGCCACCGTGAAGCCCCGTTTATCACCACCAGCCCCAAGGTTGATGGCACAGACTTTTATATGTTCCGCAGCTATGAAGGCGTTAGCGCTACGGGTACCGGAGGACGTAGCGACTACGTCACGATGATCGCTAACTACCAGCCGCTGCAAGGGCCGTACGGAGGCCCCAATTACTTTGCAATGGACCCCAATGCACTGTATGAAATCCACCTGGACAACAACGGCGATGCCAAGGAAGACATCACGTTTCAATTCCGTTTCAACAACAAACTCAATAGTGTGCCGCTGACCATTGGCGGATCCAGTGTTGCCATCCCGCTGATCCAGGCCGGCACCGTCAGCAAGGTTACGGATCCCAACCTGAATGTTAACGAGACCTACACCGTGGCCATGGTCCGCGGCGACCGCCGCAAGGGTACGTCACAGGCAGTAATCAAGGCTGCTGATGGATCCAACACCTTCGAGAAGCCCGTGGACTACATCGGCGTCAAGACGCTGGGTAGCCCTGCCGCGTACGAAGCCTACGCACAGAAGCATGTGCATGCCATCAAGGTGCCCGGCTGCCCTGCTGGCAAAGACACCGGCTACGTGTTTGTAGGACAACGCCAGGAAGGCTTTGCCGTGAACCTGGGCACCGTGTTCGACTTGGTCAACGCGCCTGCCGCATTCTTGCTCGACCCCGCTAACAAAGACGCCGCGGGCATGGGTGGTCAGCACTACATCCAGAAGCAAAACATCACATCCATCGCCCTGGAAGTGCACAAGGACTGCCTGACCGCTGGTGCAGACCCGGTCATCGGCGGCTGGACTACAGCCAGCATGCGGCAAACCCGCTTGCTCAACAGCAAGCCCGCATCCGGACACCAGACCAGTGAAAAGGCTGGCGGCGCTTGGGTTCAGGTCTCGCGCCTGGGCAACCCCTTGGTTAACGAGCTGGTCATCGGCTTGCCCGACAAGGACAAGTTCAACGGCTCCAAGCCACAAGACGACACACAGTTCCTGACCTACGTCACCAACCCGACGCTGCCAGCATTGCTGGGTCTTGTCTTGACTGGAGATACAAAGGCACTGGCCCCCACCAACCTGCCACGTACGGATCTTGCAACCGTGTTCTTGACCGGTATCGCTGGCGTCAACAAACCGACCAACGCGACCCCATCAGAAGTGCTGCGGTTGAACACGGCCATTGCACCCGTGCAGTTTGCCGATCAGAACCGTCTGGGCGTAGCTGGAGAGGTGTTGCGCGTCGGTGGCGTTGCTAACCTGGGTGCCGCCAAAGACTTGGCTGGCTTCCCCAACGGACGCCGTCCTAAAGATGACGTGGTCGACATCGCATTGGTCGCTGTTCTGGGTGGCCTGTGCGTGATCAATGGCGACAACAACGGCCTGGGTCTGAATGGCGTGCCCGGTGTGCCTTCGTTGACATCGGCTTGCAAGCCCTCCAGCGTGCCGCTGGGTGCCACATCTGCCAATATCCACGATGGCGTTGACCAGGCAACCGTGCCATTCTTGACACGCTTCCCGTACCTCAACACCCCCAATGGCGGCACCACCCAGTAACCAACCATCAACCTGAGGACTGCAACATGCAAACAAGTTCTAGAAAGCAATTGCTGCTGGTGGCACTGGGCACCATAGCCCTCTTGGCCGCCTGTGGAGGCGGCGGCGGGAGCAGCGAGCCCGCACCTCCCGCAGTCGTAATGGGCACCGACCTGCCCGTGGCGGTCGAACAGAGCGTCAAGGGGGTCATCGACTATGCAAAGGCCCAGATTGCCGCAACCAGTGAGACCAGCGATCCACAGATCGTCGGCAATGCCAAGCTCTTTACAGATGACACAGCCGAACCGTCGGACATCTAAAACGACTTAAGCGCCATCGGGCGAAAATGACAAGACCACCGCCGTGCGGTGGTCTTTGTTTTTTTACCCCCAGCACATGTACACCCTCACCACCTTTCGCCACGCCCTTCTGGCTGGCTTGCTAAGCCTGGCGCCCGCACTCCAGGCGCACGAGTTCTGGTTCAAGCCCATTGCCTCACCGCAGACCTTGGGCGATGCCGTGACGCTGCGCTTGGAGGTAGGGGAGTTTTTTACCGGCGAAGCCGCAGGCTTCTCGATCCCTACCACGCAGCGGCTGCGCCATTTCTCGGCCAATAACCCGGTCGAAGACCTGCAGCCTTTCTTGCCCGCGCAGGAGCGCGAAGCCGAAGTGCAACTTGCTCTGGATACCCCAGGCACCCACCTGCTGACCTATGACAGCGCGCCCCAGCACATCACGCTGGACGCAGGCAAGTTCCACGCCTATTTACACGACGAAGGATTGGATTTCGTGAAAACACAACGAGAACTGGCCGGCACGGCTAGCCAGCCGGCGCGCGAACGCTACCGCCGCCACATCAAGACATTGATCGAAGTGGGGCCCACGCAGCGAACCGTGCGGGCGCTCGATCCGACTTATGCCGTGCACGCCAGCCAGCGGCTGGAGATCACGCCGCTGCAGAACCCGCTAGCCTTGGCACCGGGTGACCCACTGCCGGTGCGCATCGTCTTTGACAACCAGCCGCTGGCCGGCGCACTGGTCAAGGCTTGGCATAAGCACCAGGGGCAACTGGTAATGATCCGTGCCGTCACGTCTGCCCAGGGCGAAGTGACATTCAACCTGCCATATGGCGGCGACTGGATGGTCAGCGTGGTGCACATGATTGCCGCCGTGGACGGCGAGGAAGAGGGCGTGGACTGGGACAGCTTCTGGGGCAACCTGACCTTCTACCTGCCGGTGACACAGCGCCAGACTGCTCCTTAATTGATAGCGGCTTATGCACGCTGCACGAGGGCTGCAGCCTGATTTGGCATAAGCCCAGCCCGAAAGGCAGTGGTTGCGTCAACGCCCCGCTTGCAGTGCCGCTTCAACCTCCGGCCGCACCCTAGACATCTCGCAGTTCACCGCCCAGTGGCCGCAGTTGCCCTCCAGCACCGTGGCGTCTGCCTTCAGCAGCTGCGCAAACTCCAGCGCGGCCAGCGGGTTGACGATGTGGTCCTGGCGCGGGCTGATGATGTGCACGCGTGACTTGACCCTAGCCGCTGCCTGGGTCAGATCCCCCACGTCTTGCGCCAGCATCGCGCGGGTTTGCCAGCGCCAGTCGTTGGCGTCACCCGCTTCGGGGTCCAGCGCTGCGGCCTGCTGGAAAAATTTTTCAAAGTCTTGCGGCTTGGTGTTGGCCACCCGGTGCTCGGGTGTGGTGACGTTCATCATGAACACGGTCTGCAGCGCGGCCATGGAGGGCTGCTTCTTGTAGCGGCCCTTGGCATAGCTGGGTTCATTCAGCAACGTAAGTTCCAGGCTGCGCCAGAACAGCATGTCGTAGCTGGACTGGCGCGGCGTGCCGGCGATGGGAATGGCCACATCCATGAAGTCCGGGTGGCTCACCATCCACTGGAAGGTTTGCATGCCGCCCATCGAATAGCCCATGACCGCATGCACATGCTGCAGGCCCAGCTTCTCGGTCAGCAGGCGGTATTGTGATGCCACCATGTCGCGCACTGTAAACGTCGGAAACTTGGTGCCGTGCTGCGCCCGGCTGTTGGACGGCGAACACGACACGCCGTTGCCAATGGCGTCGATGATGACCACGTAGTACGGTGCGGGGTCGAACAGGCCCTTGGCGCCAAACATAGACAAGGCATCTTCCTCTTGCCCGTGTGCCAGGTCAGGAACACCACTGCGTTGGAACGGTTGGCATTCAGCGTGCCCAGCGTGCGGTAACCGATGGCGCAGTTGCGGATGACAAATTTGTTTTCCAGCTGCAGGTCGCCCATCTGGGCAAACTGCTGGGGTGCCGTGGACGGTGCGATCTGCGCCTGTGCGTCTGGCGATGCAAAGACCGCGCACAACGCCAACAGGGCGACAAAAGAGATTCGAGACGCCATGGGATGGGGCAGAGCCTGTAGAGGTTGGGGTGCGCCATCGTACCCGGCCGCAACCCCAACTGCCGCGTTCAGACGCGGGCGCGCCCCTCTGCCCATGCAAACCGCTGCTGGGGCCAGACCCAATTCCACAGCGGTACCGTCCAGCTCGCCAGGAACAACACCACGATCAGACCGTGGGGCTTGAACAGCATGAACTGCCACACAAACGCGCCCACCGCCACCAGCACTGCGTAGGCGATGCGCACCCACTTGCGCTGCGGCGTGGTCATGGGGTCCGAGATCATGAAGAAGGCGAACAACAACACGGCACCATTGCTGGCCTGCTGCACCCACATGGCCGCGCCGGGGTCCCACGCGTAGCCCAGCACCCACAGGCGCGCACCCAACAACAGTGCCCAGCTGGCCAGGAATGTCAGTGACACATCCCAGCGGCTGATGCGCTGCGTCACCAGCCCACCCAGCGCCATGAACCACAACGCGGCCAGGCTCTCCGACCCCCACTGCCCAGGGCTCAGCCATGCACCGGGCAGCCAGGCCCAGGCCGCAAACGCAGCGAAGTTGGCGGGGTTCAGCAAATGGCTACGGCAGGCTGCAGGGCCACCGCGTATCAGATATTTGCTGCTCATCGCGGCGCAGGCCAGCACCGGGTGTACCCAGGCGTTTTCGGCCCGCACCAGGATGCAAATGCCAAAGCTGGAAATCAGCGCACTCAGGTAGCCACCCCAGTTGCGTTTGCCGGGCAGGTCCAAGCCCCACTGCCATGCGGCCTGTGTCAACAAGGCGCTGCCAAAGGTCAACAGCACCTGCACCGGCGTCAGCGCAAAGGCGCGCGCCAGCGCACCCAGGGCCAGGAAGCTGGCCAGAAACAGAATCTGGAACCAGCGTGCATCCAACTGGGGCCAACCCCGACGAAGCCATATGAAGAACTGGCCGCTAGCCCTCGCGGGATATGCGTGTGCCACTACTGTATTCATAGCAAGCTCCCCTATTGCGTTTTGTTGCTGCCAAACAATGCCGCCCACCAGGACCCTGCCGGTGCCGCGCTCTGTGGCCCGCTGATCGCGATGCCGGCGAAGCGGTCCGCACCGGGCATGGCGTCTATGGTGCTCAGCTTCCAACCGGTCAGCTGGGCCACGGTCAGCTTCTCGGTGTCCAGGCGCTTGGGCAGGTCGATCTGGTAGTAGCGCGCCGCGCTGTCTATGCCCGCCCGCTTGGAGGCCACGCAGCTGCTGACGCAATCGCGCTGCAGGGCCAGCGGGTCTTTGTCGCGGTACAACGCGCTCTGGCCTTCAAACGTGGGCGCGGACAAGACCTGCGCCACGCGCGGCTTGCACATGGCCTCGCAGTCCATCTGGCCGACCTTGGCACTGCACTGCGCGACGTTGCTGTCATACGGGTTTTGCACCACGTAGCGGGTCTGCCAGTTCTGGCGGTCCTTGGTCTGTGTGAACATCAGGTCTTCGGGAAAGGTGTTGGGCGTGTAGCGTACGTGCAGGCGGGTCAGCACCACGGGTTGGGCACCGCCACCCACGCTGGGGGGCAGCAGGCTCTTGATGGCGGGGCCGGGTGGCATAGTCATGGCCTTGAAGTTGTCTTGTGGATTGCCGTCTGTCCAGAACACACCCGCACCGCGCAGCTCGTCCTTGGTCAAGGGGTTGGCGGCACAAGGGTCGCACCAGCCCATGTCCCAGAAGTATTCGGTAAACACCACGCGGTGGTCTTCCTTGCGGGCCTGGCTGTCAAACAGCGCCTTATAGAAATCCTGGAACTTGGGCTTGATGAAGAACGGCAAGTTGACATTGGCTTGCAGCTTGACCGTGCGGTAGTTGCTGCTCTCCACACGGCCGTCCTTGGTCAGCAGGTAGATGATTAAATCCTGCGGCTTGTCGGGCGCGGCGTTGAGCATGCCCAGGCGCATGGGCAGCATGAACTTGTCGCTCTCAAACGCAAACTGCAGCGGGCGCAGCGTGGTGTAGCCGGTCTTGAGCTGTTCCTTGAGGTTGACCTTGGCCACAAAGAACTTCATGCCCTGGGTGATATAGGGCTTCAAGGCAGCGCTGGCACCCTTGGGGATCTTGTAGCCGTTTTCACCCAACCAGGTCTCCAGCCCATCGGACTGCGTGGCCGAGAGGCTGACGATGTCGTATTCCTCCAGCGTGTACTGTGCCTCTACCGTCACGCCCAGCGCATTGTCGCGTTTCATGGCGTCCGCGTTGCGTGACATTGCAACGGGTGCCGCCATGGCTACCGGCATGGGCGGTCGGGGATATGCGTCGCTACCCCAACTGAAGCGCACCTGGCACGGATCGCTGTCATGGTATTCCGCCAAGCGTGGACTGCTGTAGGCATCCAGCCGCTCGAACGTGAGCTTGTCGGCCACCCGGACCTGCCCTTTTTGCAGCGTGGTGGGTGTCGGCACCACCAGCGCGAATTCGCTCAAGGGGCCCTTGTAGTCGTTGAGCATCGACAGGACCGTGCGCTTGCCGTCGCGCACCACCACGACCTGGCTGGCCTCATTGAAGAGATTGGCATCGGCCTTGCCCGCATAGAAGCCGCAGAAGGCCTGGGCGGGCAGCGGCAGACACGCCGCGAGGGCTAGACCGCAAAGCGCGACCTTGATGCGAGGGGCGGTGCGGACCGTGCGAGTGATTGGATGGGCTTGCATGCGGCGTCTTTCAGAGAGTTGCGGATTCAGCTTAAACGAACAGAAACCCATGACGGGGTTAAACCCATTCAACTTTTCGTCGCCGTCCATCTCAGTATTTACCCTAGGCATCGCGTCCAGCCGCAGTTCGTCGCATAACGCATGCAATCCACGTTGGGCAGAAATACATTCTCTTCAACGGGCCGCAGTGGCCTGAATCTGGAGATAGAAAATGTTCACATCCTCGAATCGCACGGCACGTCTGGCCAGCTTTACCTTCGCCGTCATGATGGCCGTCGTCATCAACGGCAGCATGCTGATGACGTTCGACAGCGTTGCCACAGAAGCCACACTGGCCCAGGCCAACCAGTCCCGCCACGTCGCGGTACTTGAAACCGTCACCATCGTCGGCCACCGCATCTGAGTATTCAAGCCGTCGCAGATGCGCATAATGCCGGCATGTTGATGGATATCTGGACAGACCCCAACGCATGGCGCTGGCTTGGCAGGGCGTTCGCCGCCAACTTCGTCCGTGAAGGACTTTACTATGTGGTCGCAGCCTTGCTGCTCTGGCTGGTGGTGCACAAGTGGCTGCACCAGCGCCTGGCGCACCGCGTGATTGCCGGCTGGCCCACGGGCACGGACATGCGGCGCGAAATCACGTATTCGTTGTCGACACTGCTGATCTTCTCGGCCCAAGGCCTGGTCGTATTTGCGTGCATCCTGCGCGGCGACATGGTCGTCTACTTCAAGCCCGGCCAGTACGGCTACTGGTGGCTGGCGCTCAGCCTGCCAGCCATGCTGCTGTGGCACGACTTCTACTTCTACTGGACGCACCGCCTGCTGCACAGCCGCTGGCTGTTTCGCCGCGTGCACGGCGTGCACCACCGCTCGCGCAACCCGTCGCCGTGGGCGGCCTACGCCTTCCATCCCGTGGAAGCTTTCATCAACAGCCTGGTGACGCCGCTGGCGCTGCTGGTGGTGCCCTTGCACGGGCTAGTGCTGCTGGTCTTTACCCTCCACCAGATCGTGCGCAATGCCCACGGACACTTGTCGATAGAGACCATGCCGCGCGGCTTTGCCCGGCATTGGTTGGGTGGGCGCTTCACGACGACGACCCACCACCATCTGCACCACGAGACGGCGCAGGGCAACTATGGGCTTTGGTTTACCTGGTGGGACCGGTGGATGGGGACGGAGCGGGGGGACTACCACGCGCGGTTTGAGAAAGTGACGGCGGGGGCGTCAACCCAGCCCCCGTTGCCCGCGCCCGGTGCGCTATTGAATTGATAGCTGCTTACGCGCGTTACACGGGGGCTAGAGGCGGATTCTGCATACAAGAGTCCGGCGCCGGATGACTCTCTAGGTGCCGATTCAGAGCGCGAAGTCCGTCGACCGCGCGGTCTTCATGCCACGTGCGCACATCTCAGCCACGAAATCAGTGCCCAGTTGCTCAAAGCCACCCACGCTGTTGCAGCAGTCGGTCAGCAACACCAGCTTTGGGATGTTCTCTTCTCCAAAGTTGTTGGCAATGTCGCGCACCGTGTTGGCCACGCAGTGCGACAGTGCCTCGCCTGCGACGATGACCACGTCTGCTTCGGACAGGGTGCGAATCAGCCGGCTGTTGAGCAGCGTGCCGGGGTCGGATGGATCGGGCACCTCGGCCTGCACAGCGGAGTAGTGCTCGGTGAAGGGGTTGGTACCCTTGGTCACATAGTCCACCACGTCCAGCTTTTTGCGCGCCCATGCGTCTAGCGACTGCGCCACCGCGGCGTGCACGTTGTGACCCCAGTGGCCAATCAGGCAGTGCTCAGGCCACACGACCAGTGCATAACGTTGGGCCGATTCCAACTGCTCGACGTACTGGCGGCTGCGCTCTTGCAACAACGGATTGCGTGAGCGCCAAAGACCTGCCGCGATGTCTTTGGACGTAACGACAGTAAACGGCGCAGGCGCCTGGCCTTCGCCATTGGTCCACCACGTGGGGTGGGCAATGTCAATGGGGTTGTGCGAATCCAGCGTGACGTGAATGCCAGACAGCTCGTTGCCTACGCGGTCTATGAAGCCGGCCAGGCGCTTCATATCCTGGTCCGCGCCAATGACCGGTAACGCAGGCGCCAGCTTGCGACTGTCTGACAGCGGATCGGCGGGTTGCTCGCCCACCGGAATGTCACAAAAGTCGTTTTGTGGATCGATGACGAACAGGTGAACTTTGGTGGATACCTTCATGGTGACGCCCCTTTCGGTATGGTGACACCCTGAGTGTAAGATAGTTATTTGTATTTTGAAATTAAGTATTTCTGAAGACTGAGGAATTGATTTACTAGAACATCCTTTTGAACCCTCCTCGGTGCCGACCACAAGCGAGGGCCTCGCTGTGCTGTTAATGGCTAAAATGAAAAAACCATGCCAACCCCCGATCCCGACTGGACCATCATCGTTACCGTGGACGTCGTGCTGTTCGCGCTGCGGGACAAGAAGCTCCACGTGGTGCTGAGCCGCCGCCCTCAAGAACCCTTTGCGGGCCAGTGGGCGCTACCCGGTGGCTATGTGCACAAGCAGGAAGACGCCGATAGCCTAGCCGCCGCGCTGCGTGTATTGCGCAGCAAGACGGGCATAGTGCCACCCTATCTGGAGCAGCTCTACAGCTTTGCCGATGGCGCGCGCGACCCGCGTGGCTGGTCGGTCAGCCTGGGCTACTTTGCTTTGGTAGACCAGACCGTGTTGGCCAGCGCACAGGCGGCCGCACCGGGCTTTGGCTTTGACATGGTGGACGTGAATGCGGTGCCCCGTTTATCGTTCGACCACAACCGCATCTTTGACATGGCACTCAAACGCCTGCGCGACAAAAGCTCTTACTCCACGCTGCCCTGCTACCTGCTACCCGAGCAATTCACCTTTGCCCAGGTGCACGAAACCTACGAACACGTGATGGGCGTGGCGCTAGACAAGAGCGCCTTCCGTCGCAAACTGACTGAGATGGACGTCTTGGAAGAATGCAAAGGCCAGCGCGTGGGCGGTGCGCACCGGCCGGCGCAGTTGTTCAAGGTGAAGGCGGATGTAGCCAACCGGTTAAAGATCCTGGACCGGCCACTGGGCACGCCGGCGGTCAACTGAAGATTAGAATCAACGCAGACACCCGAAGTATTTTTCGGGACGTCACAACCACCCCTTATTTATGTCGCCCAATGCCACAAGCGCCGGGCGTTCGCTATGGACGCAATGGCGTCTAAAGTGGCTAGCGCTCCCTGTCAACGACCTGCTGCGTGACGCCACGTACCGGCGTCTTTGGCTGTCTATTCTGATCAGCTCCTTTGGTGGCCAGATCACCATGCTGGCACTGCCCATGACTGCGGCAGTGTTGCTCCAGGCAACGCCATCACAGATGGGAATCCTCACGGCGATGGAGTTGCTCCCCTTTGTACTGCTGTCGTTGCCCGCTGGTGTTTGGCTGGACCGGGTACGCAAGCTGCCCGTCTACGTGATTGGCGAGGGATTGATAGCTGTGGTGCTGGCAAGTGTGCCGCTGGCCTGGTATTTCGACTTGCTGAACATGCAGTTCTTGTACCTCGTGGCCTTTGCCATTGGCTGTGTTTTCGTGACGGCTGGCACGGCAGCGCAGATCGTATTGACCCAGGTGGTGCCACGCGAGCGGCTGGTCGAGGCCCATGCAAAGAACGCCTTGGCTTCCTCGGGTGCGGAAGTCGCAGGCCCAGGTGTGGCTGGGGCGCTGATCAAGCTGGTGGGAGCACCGTTCGCACTACTGGCGGACGCCCTGTTGCTGGCCTTCAGCGTATTCATTCTGCGCGGTTTAAAGGTGACCGAGAACCGCGTAAGCAACGAGGCAACCCATTTTGGGCGCGACCTGAAAGAGGGTCTGCGGTTTGTCGCTGGCCAACCGTTGTTGGTGTCCCTTGCGGTATCTGTGGGTGCTTGGCAATTCTTTCACCAGTGTGCGATGGTGGTGCAGATTCTGTACGCCACCCGCGAACTGGGTTTAAATGAAAACCAAGTGGGCTTGTGCTACGTGGGCTTGGGGGTCGGTACCGTCCTGGCCAGCATTTTCGGCAGCCGCATTTCGCGCCGCATTGGCCCAGGCCCTTGCTTGGTGCTCGGTTTCCTGGTTTGTGGCGTGGGCTGGCTGCAACTGGCACTGGTGCCAACCGGCGTCTGGGCTGTAGCGTCGTTTATTTTGATGCTGATGTGTTTTGGTATGGGTGCAGTACTCCTGTTTATCAATTTCCTTGCGTTGCGCCAGGCCGTTACCCCCGAACCCTTGTTGGGCCGAATGACGAGCACTATGCGCTGGCTGATCCTGATACCTGCGGGGCCGGGAGCGATCGCAGGGGGCTATGTGGGAGAGCATCTGGGGCTGCGCTTCGCGATGGGCATTGGTGGCGTAGGCGCACTGTTGCTGGCTGGCTGGGCGTGGAATCGTGCCAGCATTCGGCAAATCCGTACCTTGCCGAAACCAATGCTTCTTTCAGCATGAAGGCGACGCCCACCACCCACCTGCTCTACCTGCACGGCTTTCGCTCATCGCCCGCGTCGACCAAGGCGCGCATGACGGCCGCTGCTGTGGCCGAACGTTTCCCCAATGTGACATGGCTATGCCCTGCCCTGCCGGTGTCGCCCAAGCAAGCCATGGAAGGGTTGTTGCAAGCAATTGCAGCTTGGCCACTAGACACCACGGCGGTCATTGGCTCATCCCTGGGCGGGTTTTATGCAACCTGGCTGGCTGAACGCTGGGGCTGCAAGGCCGCGCTGCTGAATCCAGCGGTCCGGCCGGCACGTGATCTGGCCAAGCACCTGGGTGACCAGACCGTGTGGCATGACCCGAAGCTGCATTTCAATTTTGAACAGCTACATGTCGACGAGCTGCTGGCGCTAGAGGTTGCGCGCATCACCAAACCCGATCGCTACTTTGCAGTCATCGCCAAAGGCGATGAAGTGCTGGACTGGCGTGAAATGACAGGCCACTACGTGGGGGCCGCCATCAAGCTGCTGCCGGGTGGTGACCACGCGCTCAGCGACTACGACCAGCACCTCGAAGCAGTGCTGAATTTTCTGATTTAGCGTTGGCCGCGGGCAGCTTCGAAGCGCGGATCTTGGTTGAACTCGCGGGAAGCGCGTTCGCGCTGTTCACGCCTTTCATCGCGGTCTCGGCGTTCGTTGCGCTCGTGCCATTCATACCGGTCGCGACGCTGCTGAATGCGGCGAGCTTCTTCAAAGTCATAGCGGCCAAGCCCACGTGGGTCTCTTGCGCGGTTCTCCCACCAGCGATCGCTTTGGTCCACACGGACAAAATGCACGGGGCGGCCGCAGGCCTGGTATCGGATGCAGTAGCGGCCCCAATCGCGGTACTCTTCTGGGGCCACATACAAATAGATGGGGGTAGCGCCGTAGACAGGCTGACCGACGATCACGGGCTGGACATTCCACACCGGCGGAGGCGGATTGTTTCCCAGGAAGATCTGCCCAAATACGCCAGGAGCGAACGCGGCATCGAACGTGTCGTCTTCGTCGTCGTCATGATGCGCATGCGCGGCACCCGCCATCGCCACAGCCAGTCCTGCAACGGCCATCCAGCGCTTGATTTTCAACATGGTGTTCTCGCAGTTTCCAAACGACAGTCGTAACGGCTCCGACCGCCTTCAGCTAGCCGAGCTTCTGCCCAAGCCTTGCCGTTCAACGTGAATCAAGATACTCCGTTGACGGCTTTTACCATTGGTTACTTCCCCCCGGACTGGTGTCGGCGCCTTGTTAGGCGGGCCCAGCTGCGCAGTTACTCGCCGTTCACCGCGGCGTCAATGGTGCGCCGGGCTCTGCTCAAGCCCTCCACCGCGGCTGTTAGGAAACGGCGCGAAGTAGGCGCCCAGAACGGATGGTATCGACGCTGCCATGACCACCAGGAAGAAGGTCTGAAAGCCCATGTGGTCCGCCAGAAAGCCACTGGCCATTTGCGTGGGGATCAGCACCAGGTTCATGATCGACGTGCAATAAGCATAGTGCGTCATGTGGTACTTGCCGGGTGAGATCTGCTGCATCATATACAGCATATTGGCTACGAAGCCAAAGGCGTAGCCGGCTTTCTCTATCGTCACCAGGGTTGCGATGACCGGCAGGGAAACTGGCGCGCCGGGGGATACCAGGCAGCTCAGGATATAGAAGGTGATGTGGGGAAGGTTCAGGCACACGGCCATAAACACCAGAGTGGTGCGAGTCAGCCCATACCGGCCGGCAAAAATGCCACCCAGCATGCCGAAGGCAAGGCTCACAACGGTGCTGATAAAGCCATCGATGAGTGCTTTGTCTTCCAGCAGATGCGGGCAAGCTGCGCTGATCGCGTTCGTCGCGCACATGCCCAAACCGCCGTTAGCGACAGAGCCCTGCATGAAGAGCGGCGCCTCGATCAGCAAAAAGCCCTCTCCCATACGGAACAGGAACACAAACATCAGCATGCCCAACAAATGCGGCTTCTTCACGAAGTCCAGGAACTGGTCCTTGAAGGTGCTGACGACCGCTGCCGCGTTCATGGGGCGGTTCGGCACCGACCCCGGCGGTAGCACAAAGTAGTGGTAGGCCGCCAGCAGCGCCATAGCGCCCATGCTGACGGACAGCGCCATGGCCCAAGCACCCTTGGCGTCCATGCCCTTCTTCTGCAAGTAGCCTGCAACTCCGACAACCGCTGCTGTGGCAAAGATGCGTCCGGCATTCCAGAAGGCGCCTTGGAGTCCCATGAACTTTCCCTGTGCCCGCTGGTCCAGCGACGTGATGTACACGCCATCAATGCAAATATCCTGGGTGGCTGAGGCGAAGGCTAGCACCCACAGTACGAGGATGCTGAACACAAAGTAGTTCGGCACCGCAAGCGACGAGGCCCACAGGCCCAGCAAGGCCGCCATGACCAACTGCATCGCAATGACCCAGAAACGCTTGGTCTTGAACATGTCCAGAAACCCGGCGTACAACGGTTTCAGGGACCACATGATGCCAACACTGGCGGTGGCCGCCGTGATCTCACTGTCGCTATGGCCCAGGTCTTTGAACATGGTTCCCGCAACCCATATCACCATCGCAAAGGGAATGCCCTCGGCCAGGTAAGAGCTTGGCACCCAGGAGAGCGCCGAACGTTTTTTCTGGGTTGCTGGTGTCATACAAGTCCCCGGCTTGATTTGAATGCGGCTATGAAGTCACGGTACCAGAGGGCACTGTCCTTGGCCAGGCGCTGCTGTGTTGCATAGTCGACGTGGAAGAGTCCGAAACGTTTGGTGTAACCGGAGTTCCACTCAAAGTTGTCCAGCAGACTCCAGTAGAAGTATCCCCGCACATCAACGCCCAGTTCGACGGCACGGGCCAGCGCTTTGAGGTGGTCACCGACATACTGGATGCGCTCCACGTCAGCCACGCGGCCATCCACCACCTGGTCCGCATTGGCCATGCCGTTCTCGGTGATGAAGATTGGCGGCGGAGCGTATTCGCGCGAGAGTCTGACCAAATGCTGCGTCAGCGCCTCGGGGTAGATCTCCCAACCCATATCAGTAAAGCCCCGCTTGCCCGGAGCAGGCGTTGGCGGCGTTTGCGTACTGATGAAGCTGCGCGTGTAGAAATTAATGCCCAGGAAGTCGAGCGGCTGGTGGATAAGGGCCAGATCACCCGCCTCGATGGCCGGTGCATCTGCTCCGAGGTATTCCACAATGTCCGCCGGATACTGGCCCCTAAAGACAGGGTCCATATACCAGCGGACATTGAGACCATCGTCAATACGCGTGGCTCTGCGATCTGACTCCAGCACGTCGGCCGCAAACGCTGGCGTGTGGTTCAGCACAACCCCTAGCGGCGCCTGGGTGACCGCCCGCATCGCTTGCACTGCAGCGCCGTGGGCCATCATCAAATGGTGTGATACCTGCATCGCCATCGCACGGTTTGCTTTTCCCGGCGCAAATTGCGCAACCTCGTAACCCAGCGTCGCAACACACCAGGGTTCGTTCAGTGTGGAAATACTCGCGACCCGGTCGCCAAACCGCCGCGCGACTTCGGCTGCATATGCGGCAAATAGCGGAACGACCTTGCGCGATTCCCAGCCACCAAAGTCTTCCTGCAAAGCTTGTGGAAGATCCCAGTGGTACAGCGTGAGATGGGGTTTGATCCCGGCTTCGCCCAACGCATTGAGAAGGCGGTCATAGAAGGCAAAACCGGCCTCATTCCAGGCCCCACGCCCAGAGGGCTGCACCCGCGCCCAGGCTACGGAAAACCGGTAGGCATCCAAACCAAGGCCTTTCATCAGGCCCACGTCTTGCGCGTAGCGGTGGTAGTGGTCGCAGGCAATGCGGATGTCCGACGCGTCGTTGATCCGCCCGGGCTCGGTGCAGAACTGGTCCCAGATGGAACGCCCCTTCCCGTCCTCGTCAAACGCACCTTCGATTTGGGCGGCGCTTGTTGCCGCCCCCCATTGAAAACCCGCTGGCAGACTTCTGCACAGCTCCAACAAAGTGACGAAGGAAGGACTGTTCATTTTCATATGGAGCGCATCATACTTTGATTTATGACAGCGCTGTCTATTTTTTTGATTTTGCCGTACGATTGGCTTAGTAGATACGCGAAAGCCTCCCCGATTTCACCTCTGGACTTATATGTTCAAGCTTCAAGCCAGCGTTCCATTACTGCTCATCGTTCTTCTGCAGGGGAATTCTCTCGTTGTGCACGCCGACGTTGGAAACCCCAGAGTGAACCAGTTGGGCTACCTACCCCATAGCGCCAAGACTGCAAGCTACAAGACTGACGGTACCGCGCCGCACCAATGGTGGCTGCACAAGGACGGCAAGACCGTAGCGAGCGGAAATACTTCGGTCGGTATGCCAGACGCTTCGAGTGGAGACCTGGTTCAGCAGATCGACTTCGGTTCGGTGACCACGACTGGCTTCGGCTTTGTCCTGACAGTCGGCGACGACACAAGCTACCCATTTGCTATCTCGCGTGCGCTGTTTCGCGCGCCACTGTACGACGCGCTGAAATATTTCTACCACAACCGCAGTGGTATCGCGATTGCCACACAGTTCACGGGAGGTGGAAATACATCCTTTGTGTCCCACAGCAAGTGGGCACGGGCGGCGGGTCATATCAACCAAGGCGCAAACAGGGGTGACTTCAAGGTCCCATGCTGGGAGGGAACCTGCCAGTACACACTGGATGTTCCCAAAGGTTGGTATGACGCGGGTGACCATGGTAAGTACGTTGTAAACGCTGGCATATCGGTGTGGACGCTGATGAACATGTACGAGCGGGGCTTGTTCTGGGGAACCACGGTACGCTTGGGAGACAGCATGCTCAATATTCCGGAAAGCACGAACGGCATACCAGACCTGCTGGACGAGGTGCGTTGGGAGCTGGAGTTCATGCTGGCAATGCAGGTCCCCGAGGGGCAAGCCATGGCGGGTATGGTGCACCACAAAGTGCACGATGTTGGCTGGACCGGGTTGCCAACCGCTCCAGACCAAGACCCACAACGGCGGGCACTAGTTCCCCCGTCAACCGCTGCCACGCTTAACTTGGCGGCTACTGCCGCACAGGCGGCGCGCATCTGGAAATACTTAGACCCGGCATTTTCAGAGAAGTGCCTATACGCCGCCAAGTCAGCCTGGGATGCGGCGCTGCTGAACCCTACGGATATTTACCGCGGTGGTTATGACAATGGCGGCGGTGCGTACGACGACGCCACTGTGGGCGACGAGTTCTATTGGGCAGCTGTTGAGCTTCTTCTCACAACGGGCGAGGACCGCTACCTGCCAATCATTGACGCCTATGCAATCACCCGCACCGATTTCAACTGGGCGAATACGGAGCTGGCAGGATTGGCGTCTTTGGCCACGGTGGTGACGCCCGCCACCGCGGGTCGACGGGCTGCCGCCCAAGCGCAGATCATCGCTATCGCGACAACGCATTTGCGCACCCAACACGCATCAGGCTACTCAACCCCGCTTGCGCAGACCATGTACGACTGGGGATCGAATGGAGGCGTTGCGAACCGGCTGCTGTTGATGGGTTTGGCCTACGCCTTCAGCAAGGACCGCGTGTACGCAGATGGCGTGACAAAGGGCGTTGACTACCTCTTCGGACGCAATACGTTTTCAATGTCGTTTGTAACTGGCTCGGGTAGCGTAGCGGCCCAATACCCGCATCATCGTTTCTGGGGCAAGTGCGCTAGGCCCCGCGTTGCCCTTTGCTCCGCCAGGCGCATTGAGCGGTGGCCCCAACTCTGGCCTGCAGGATCCGCTTGCGGCCAAGCAGCTAGCAAGCTGTATTGCACGACCGGCCACATGCTGGTCGGACCACATCGACGCCTACTCGGTCAACGAGGTGGCCATCAACTGGAACGCTTCGCTGGCTTGGGTGCTCGACTTTATGAATGACTTGGCCGCGCCTTAAAGTCGGCAATGAAGCTTTTATACCAATGCGCACTGTCTTTGGCGAGGCGGGTTTGCGTAGCGTAGTCCACATGAAACAGGCCGAAACGCTTGGTGTAGCCCGAGTTCCATTCGAAGTTGTCGAACAGACTCCAGTAGAAATAGCCGCGTACGTCTACACCCAGCTCAATGGCCACTGCCAACGCTGCAAGGTGTTCGCGCAAATAGGTGATGCGCTCTTTGTCCGGCACACGACCGTCGATCACTTGATCCGCATTGGCCATGCCGTTTTCGGTGATGAAGATTGGCGGGGGCGAGTATTCGCGGCTAATCCGCACCAGATGCTGGGTCAGCGCTTTAGGGTAAATCTCCCACCCCATGTCGGTAAACCCTTGCCGTCCAGGCGGTGCTTTAGGTGGCTGTTGCGTGCTGATGAAGCTACGGGTGTAAAAATTGACACCCAGAAAATCCAATGGCTGGTGGATCAAAGCCAAATCTTCGGTCGCAACGGTTGGTGCGTCAGTGCCAAGGTATTCCAGAATGTCCGCCGGGTAGCTACCCCGGAAGATAGGGTCCATATACCAGCGCACGTTCAGCCCATCGTCAATACGCGCCGCATGCCGGTCAGCCTCCAAGGCCTCGGCCGGGAATGCCGGCGTGTGGTTCAGCACCACACCCAGTGGCGTTGCGCACATTTCGCGCATGGCCTTGATAGCGGCGCCATGCGCCATCATCAGGTGGTGGGAAACCTGGGCTGCCGTTGCGCGGCTGGTCCCGCCTGGTGCGAACTGCGCGGTCTCGTAACCCAGCGTAGCCACACACCATGGTTCATTCAATGTAGCAATGCTGGCAAGACGGGGGCCAAAGCGGCGCGCTACTTCGCGCGCATACTCCGCGAACAGTGGCACGATGGCCGGCGAGGTCCATCCGCCAATGCGCTGGTGCAGCGCCAACGGCAGATCCCAGTGGTAAAGGGTTACGTGCGGGCGTATGCCTGCGGCGAGTAGCGCATCGATCAAGCAGTCGTAAAAGGCGAAGCCAGCCTCGTTCCACGGGCCTTCACCGGTGGGTTGCACGCGGGGCCATGCGATGGAGAAACGATACGCGTCCAGGCCCAGTCCTTTGATCAGCGCGACATCGCTCTCAAAACGGTTGTAGTGGTCACAGGCGATGTCGATATTGGAGCCATCATTGATGCGGCCCGGCTGTGCGCAATAGCTATCCCAAATCGAAGGACCTTTGCCATCGGTGTGTGCGGCGCCTTCTATCTGGGCTGCGCTGGTGGCCGCTCCCCATTGGAAGTCCGGGCGAAAGCTCTGGCACAGGTCAATCGGTGACGGTAATGTGGAGACGTTCGATGTCATGGATGCAGTCAAGGAATTGGTGCGTGTGGAGACGCTGAATGTGGCGTCAAAAAAGGGTGCCGCCGCTAAAGAGGATGGCGACACCCAACCGATCCGCCCCGAATCGGAACCCCATTGAAATCGCAGGGCGCCCGCCGCGCACAGGCGGCGGTTTACTTAACCGGCTGGCGGTTAGAAGTTGTAGCCGACGTTGATGCCGATGGTGCGTGGCGGCATGTACTGCGCCACGGCCGTAGCGATGGTTGGCCCACCTGCAGCACTGGTCTTGATGTTGGCGTTTTCCGCATTGCGGATGAACGCGTCCGCGTACCACGACTTGCCCGAGTTGTAGCGCAGTCCCAGATCCGTGCGCGTGTAGGCGGCCTGCCTGTCCAGTTCGCCGTAGTTGAAGATACTCAACCAGCTGTCGGTTTCGTAGTGCAGGCTGATGCGCGGTGTCAGCGAGGCGCCGTCTCCCAAACGGAATGTGTGCTCGTACTGAACCGTTGCCGAGAAGGTCGGCGCGTGCGCCAGGCGGTTGCCGGTCACATCCAGGCATCCGTTACCGATGACGATGATCGTGCAAGGCGCCGGCAGGTTGTAGTCGTTGCTCAGACCGATCAGCTTGCCCAACTTCGTATCGATGAACGCTAGCGTTGCCTGCACGCGGTCATCCGGTGTGAGCTTGGCGGAAATTTCAGACTCGAAGCCCGACACCTTGGCCCCCTCAGCGTTGTCCGTCAGGAAGGAACGGGTTCCATCCGCATTCAGCACTGGCGCAGAGAACTGGAAGTCCTTGAAGTCCGAGTAGTAAATAGCGTTGTTGAACTTGACCTTGCCGCCCAGAAAGCTCTGTTTGGTACCGAACTCATAATTGGTCAGGGTCTCCGGTTTGTAAGTTGCGCCACCATCCTGCACGCTGCCGGATTTGAAGCCGGTGGACACGCTGGCGTACACCATGGTGTCCTTGCTAATGTCATAGTTCACTCGGGCCAGCCATGTCATCTTGCTGTTGTTGTACTTACCGTCATTGCAGCAACCACTGTTGAACCCGGAACCCGGCTGTGCGGGGTCCAGGCCGGGGTCGATGGGGCGACCAGCCACGGCGGGGTCATAGGCCCAACCATGTCCACGACCACCAACGTTTTCGCGCTCGTCCTGCGTGAAGCGCAAACCACCGGTCAGGTGCAACGCGTCGCTGACATTCGCGGTGACCTGGCCAAACACGGCGACCGACTTCACCGTTTCTTTGGGCTGGATGAAAGAACCTTGCCAGCCTACGGTGCCTTGCTGCGTACCGTTGATGATCGGGATGTCAAAACGAATGCCATTGTCTTCCGCAGCGTAATAAGCACCCAAGATCCAGTCCACGTCGCGCTTGCCCGTGGATTGCAAGCTCAACTCATGGCTGTAGTTGGTGTAGGTAGACCAGTTGGTGCGGTCTTCCTGGTAGCTGCCACCGGTGTTGAAGCTGGTGGGCACGTTGATACCACGGTCCTGGTCAAAGGTGCTCGACCCGGTGAAACGGGAATAGCCGGCGGTGTAGGCCAGGCTCATGTTACCCAGGTCGTAATCCAAACGGCTGCGAACGGTGTCGACATCGCGCTTGAGATAGGGCGCTGTGTCAATCAGCGCCGACCACAGGCTTTGGCCTGCACGGGGGGTCTGCATTAAGTCCATGCTAGGTGTACCGCGGTCAATGAACTTCTCGTACGACACGTTCCACGACAAGGCATTCGACGGCTTGAACAAGAAGCTGACACGGGCCGCACTTTGGTCCTGTGCGTTGTATTTTTGTCCACCCTGCGTGAACAGGTTGTAGTTGATCGGTTGGAAGTTGGCCAACGTGCCACCGCCCGCCAGATATGCGGCCTGCTGCTGTGCCACCGTGTAGCGGGTGGGGGTCTGGTAGTCGACGTAGCCATCGTGCGCCTCGTGCACTACCGCCACGCGCATCGCAGATGTCTCACCCAACGGCACGTTGAAGTTGGCGCGGCCGCTGATCTTGTTGAAACTGCCCAGGCCGCCCTGCACGCTACCGAATTGTTCTTTCAGCACTGGTTTGGCGGTCTGCATGTTCACCGCGCCCACGGTGGAATTGCGCCCCCACAAGGTACCCTGCGGTCCGCGCAGAACTTCGATGGAGTCCATGTCAAACAACAGCGACGCTGCACCTTCCGCGCGCGGCGCGTAAATGCCGTCGACAAAGATGGCGATTTCGGGGTCAGCGTATTCGGTCTTGGCGCTGTCATTGCCGATGCCCCGCAGTGTCATGGTGATGACGCCGTGATCTCCTTGGGTCGTGCCCTGAAAGCTGGGCACGAGGGCCGCAATGTCTTGCACGGTCTGGACGTGGTGCTTGTCCAGTTCGGCAGCACTGATCGACGTCACGGCGATCGGCGTGGTTTGCAAAGTCGATAGGCGCTTGGTTGCGGTCACAACCACTTCGGGCAACGCAACATCAGAGCCATCCACTTTGGCTTGTGCGTACGCAGAACCGGCGCCGGCCAATAGCGTAAAGATGGCAAGCTGGATGGGGGACGCTAAACCTTTTCGTAACCGGGATGCTGGATTCTTCACTTTTGTCTCCTGTCTGTGTTGATGTTATCTGTGCACTGCCGAAACGCTGCGTTCGTCGTCGGAGTGGGCCGATAATGCAACAATTTAGACAGCGCTGTCAACAAAAATGACAACGCTGTCTATTTGGTGTGTTTTTGTTGCTGCAAACGTTCGGGTTAACCCTGAATTTTTGCGAATTTCTTCTGCTCAAATCCACATTGATCGCAAAAGGACGAACCCGTGAAACCTATTGAAAATGTACTTATCGTCGGTGGTGGAACAGCAGGTTGGCTCACCGCCGCCTTTCTGGCCAGAACTCTCGGCATTGCAGCGGGCGCAGGTGTTCAGATCAGGGTGGTCGAGTCCACCGACATCGGCATCATCGGCGTCGGCGAGGGCACGTTTCCGTCCATACGGGGCACGCTTGCAGCCATTGGGATCGACGAGGCACGGTTCATCCGCGAGTGCAACGCCACGTTTAAACAAGGTATTCAATTTGTAGATTGGGTACGCCCGCCAGGCACACCAGGAACGGGCCACTACTTCCACCCATTCAGCTTGCCAAGCCAGCGCGCCGGTGGACCAGATTTGTTGCCCTACTGGCTGTTGGGCGCGGACGATAATGGCGCTGCATTTGCAGAGGCCTGCACGATGCAGAAGCGCGTGGCCGATGCGTCGCACGGCCCCAAGCGCTCCAGTGATGGCGACTACCTGGGCCCACTCAACTACGCTTACCATTTCGATGCAGGGCGCTTTGCAGCCTTGTTGGCCACACACGCCAAGTCACTGGGTGTTGCACACACCATTGCCACGGTTGACACGGTCACACTGGCAGAAGACGGCGCCATCGCAGGCGTCGTGACGCGGGAGTGCGGCACCCTTACCGCTGATCTGTACATTGACTGCACGGGTTTCCACGCCGCGTTGATCGGCAAGGCCTTGGGCTCACGCTTTCGCAACATCAATGACGTGTTGTTTGTTGACAGCGCGCTGGCCATGCAGGTGCCCTACGCCGGCGTGGACACGCCGATACCTTCCTACACCATCTCCACCGCGCACGAAGCCGGTTGGACCTGGGACATTGGCCTGCAACAACGGCGCGGCATAGGCTACGTCTACTCCAGCCGCTACACCGATGATGCACGTGCGGAGCAAGTGCTGCGCTCATACATTGGTCCAGCGGGCGATGCAATGGCGCCGCGCAAGCTAAAGCTGAACGTGGGTTACCGTGACGTGCACTGGATCAAGAATTGCGTGGCGGTTGGTTTGTCGGGCGGTTTCCTGGAGCCACTGGAGTCCTCGGGGATCGGTCTGATAGAAACCGCGGCTTACCTGGTCAGCTATTTGTTTCCGCGCGACGGCGACTTGGCGCCAGTCGCCAAGCTGTTCAACGAATTGATGCTAGCCCGCTACGAGCGCATCGTGGACTTCGTGAAGATGCACTATTGCCTGACCCAGCGCACTGACTCCCCATTCTGGTTGGACAACACTGCAGCCCACACCATTCCCGACACCTTGAAAGAAAAACTGAGCATGTGGCGCTGCCGCCCGCCCCACCGCCTGGACTTTGTCGTCGACCTAGAGATGTACCCGCCATCGAGTTGGCAATATGTGTTGTACGGTATGGAGTTCAAAACCGATCTGGGGCCCAGCCGTGCTGCCTACCCGCGCATGGACGAGGCGCGCCACGAATTCAACATGATTCAAAAAATGGGGCATCGGGCGCTGGCCGATCTGCCCACCCACCGTTCGCTTGTCAGCGGCCTATGCGCCCGCCCCGTCTGATGAAATGCAGGGGCGTGGCAGGTGCCAACGCCGCCTCAGCGCCGCTTGCCTGTCGCGTTGGCTTTGTACGTACTGGTGGAATCACGGACCACAAGCTCATGGGGCAGTACGCGGTGCAGGGTATCCGCCGTCGCCTCGGGTGCATCATTGCGGTTGGCCGCAATCAGCATCTCCACAGCAACCCGCGCCATGGCGTTCTTGGGCTGGCGCACCGTCGTCAAGGGTGGCCATATCAGACTGGCTGCCGGTGAATCGTCGAAGCCTGCGACCGACAAATCGCCAGGAACAGTCAGACCCAGGCGCTGGGCGGCGGAGAGCACGCCCAAAGCCATGTCATCGTTGCCGGCAAACACGGCCGTGGGGCGAACCCGGCGGCTGATCAATTGGTGTGCGGCCTCTACACCGGAGGCAAACACGAAATCGCCCTGACATACGAACTCTTGCTCCACCGGAATTCGGTGCGCCTTCATGGCGCGCAAGTAACCCTGGTAACGCAGGCCTGAGGCAGCCTGGTCGGGCGGCCCCTTGATGAAAGCGATACGTTCATGGCCCAGGCTGATCAGCAAATTGGTGATCTCTTCGGCGGCCTTGGCATCGTCCATGCGCACGCTGGCCATGCCCTTGACATCACGCGCGGGCGACAGCAAGACACAGGGGGTCTGGTTCTCCCGCAGCGCCTTCAACACGGCAGGGTTGTCGCACAGCGGTGGCGTAAGGATCATGCCGTCGGGCTGCAGCGCACTGACCATGCGGGCGACCTGTTGGGCAAGGTCCGGTGCGTCGTTGTGCAATGATTCGACCACAAGGTGGTAACCCGCTTCACGGCAACGCAGCGTGGCGCCCTGCTGCACGTCACCCACAAATGCCGCGCTGGGGTCGTAGTACAAGAGACCGATCAGGAAGGACCGCGCGCCGGCCAGGCTGCGCGCCGACAGCTTGGGCCGGTATTTCAACTCAGCCACCACTTTGAGCACGTGCTCGCGCGTCAGCGGATGAACCCCGGACTCCTGGTTAATGACACGCGAAACGGTTTTGATCGATACACCGGAACGCTCTGCGACATCGTTGATAGTTGCCGCCGATCCTACTTTTCCCAAACTAGCCATGGCTTAACGTCCCTTGTCCATAGGATTCCTTTTTTTAGTATCGCACGGCACTGCCGACGCATGGCGTCACGGCTGCACCGCTTTGCTCAATGACCGTACCAGGTCCGATTGCGTCAAGATGCCAACCAAACGGTTCTCGTGGTCAATGATGGGAAGGTGGTGGTGCCCCGCTTCCGAAAACAGAGGTAGCAACTCGACCGCATGCCGGTCTGCACTGGCAACCCGCACCTTGCGGGTCATGATTTGTCCAACCGCTTCGGGGCGGTCGCTGTGCAAGAGCCCTGATGGACGCAGCATGCTCTGGAGGCGGCTTGCCAAGCCGGTGTGGTCTTCCAGGCGGGCGTGGCGCAGGAAATCCGCGACGGTGACGATACCCACCACCCTGCGCGCCCGGTCTACCACGGGCAGCGCCTTGACCTGGTACTTGCGCATCAGCGCCCAGGCTTCACCAAGCCCTGTGCCGTATTCCACAACTTGCGGGTTGGGGGTCATGATGTCCTTGCAGCGCAATTCGCCCAAGGTTCGTTGGTAGGCAGCAGCCTCGGCATATTGCAGCAGCTCCACCAGATCCTCGGGGTCTACGTCTATCACCTGGTTGTAATGCTGCAGCGCCACGTTCAGGTCTTCGCGCGTGAAGCGGCGAGAGCCTTCGGCCGGTGTGGCTTCCTTTTGCAGTGCATGCTTGTGGGGGTAGGGGCGTCCGGTCATCGTGTTGAAGGCCAGCCCTACGGCTACCAGCAGCAGCGAATTGCAGACCACCGGAAACGCTACAAACGACCAGGTATCGCTGTGAGCGAGCACCACCAGCAATGCGGCAGCGCCACCGGGCGGGTGCAGACACCGCAGGTACATCATGGCTCCGATGGCAAGGGCGACCGCCAGCGTAGCAGCGACAACGGTGTCCGGCACCAGCAGCGCACACGCCGTTCCTACCAGCGCCGATACTGCATTCCCACCGATCACGGGCCATGGTTGGGCCAGCGGACTTGCAGGCAACGCGAAAACCAGTACAGCGCTGGCACCTATGGGAGCGATCAGCCATGGCGTAGTGCCCGGAGTGATCCACTTGCTCAAAAGGCCCGTGAACAAGATCCCCACCGCGGCCCCTGCAACAATCCGCCAGCGTTCGGAGGCCTGGATCGTCATCGATGCCGGCAAGAATCGGTTAAGCCAGGCGAGCAAGGCAACGGTGGAGGGACGGGTGGTTGGCATGGGCCGCGAATTATGCGGTATGCCACTGCGCAAAATAAAAACGATGAAGAAGGGCGCCGGGTTTCCCCGGCGCCCTCAAACCGACCATCAGTTTGATTAAGCCTACTGGGTCGCAGCGTCCACTGGCTTTGTGGCAGTCTTTGCAACAGCGTTGTTGTTAGTGCGGCTGTGCTTGACTTTCATGGCTGTACGTTTCCGCCTCGAACATCTAGTAGATGAGCGACACGTTCAACTACAACGGCACTTGCGTCACAAAGTTGACTTGACTTACTTTTTTTTACACGGCGCGATCGAACAAGTCGCCACCTCTACACTTCTATTCATGCGCAATACCCTGCACACCGCCTACTACCGCACTGGCGACACCATGCTCAGCCGCAGCGTGGGCAATATCGTGCTGACAGGCGCCCTGGATGTTCCGGCGCCGCCTGCAAGGCTGGCTGCTGATTGGCTCCGCGAGGTGACGGTACAACTGGAGTTGGAACCCGGAGACGTGGAGGTGCTGCCGCTGGCGCGTGCACGTGCGCGCTGGCCCAACTACGCAGATTGCGTGACCGCCATGCGCGACTGGATGCGCACACTCGGCCTGCAGCAAGCCTTCGCCTCTGGCGACATTGCATTGATGGCCTGCCGCGGCGCGCGTTACCACCACGATGGCGCGCAGTACGGCGGATCGGCCTTCTGCAATCTCTTCCTCAGCGAAGACCGCGGGCTGGACCTCCACTTTCCATTCACCGGCCAACGCATTCCATTGACCCGGGGCACCGCCGTGGTGTTCGACACGGGCCAGCCCCACGCCGTCATAGACCGCAACAGCGATGGTTTTGATGTGGCGCACTTCCCCGCCGACCAGGATCGCACCCAGGTGTTTCTAACCTGGGAACTTCCTATTGAGGATGATGCCATCGTGCACGCGCTTGAGATCTGCCTCGACACAGACACTGCCAACGCGGCGCTGCTGGATACAGAGCAGGTCTGGGTGGACGGCGTAGCCGGTAGCGTGTGCCCCCATTCCGGCCGCTGGCTGCAGCACGGCGCTTGAATCGATACACTCCGTCGCACCGTACCCACGGCCCCCACACGACAGGAGAAAGTAATGCCCCGCACACACACCCTAACGATGCTGGCTGGTTTGATCAGCGCCTTTGCCGCCCTGCCCGCGGCAGCCCAACAAGCCCAGCCAGATCTGACGCTGGCGCGCATTGAGTGCGGCACACCGGTGCTCAACGATGTGGCACGCTTTTCCGATTCCTATGCCTACAACGACGTCAAGGTGCTGTTCACCTACAGCTGCTACCTGATCCGCCATGGTAGCGACTACATGCTATGGGACACTGGCCACTCCATGAGCGCAGGCGCCCCGGCGCCGAAGGTCAGCATCGTTGACCAGCTGGCGCAACTCAACCTGAAGCCCGAACAGATCAAGTACGTAGGGATTAGCCACTACCACAGCGACCACACCGGACAACTGCCCTCCTTCCCGGGTGCTACCGTGCTGATCGGCAAGGGCGATTGGGACGCCGTCAGCGCGCCCAAACCCGCTGCCGGCATCAACACGGCACCGTTCACCCACTGGAGCAGCGGCGCCGGCAAGATCGAGCCGCTGGCCGGCGACAAGGATGTGTTCGGCGATGGCAGCGTGGTCGTTATCAACACCCCAGGTCACACGCCGGGCCACCACAGCCTGCTGGTGCGGCTGAAGGAAAAGGGCAATGTGCTGCTCACCGGCGACCTGAGCCACTTCCACGAAAACTACGAAAGCAACGGCGTGCCGGTCTTCAATACCCACCGTGGGGACACGTTGGCATCGCTGGACCGGTTCAAGAAGGCCGCCGCCAACCTCAAGGCCACGGTGGTCATCCAGCACGATGCGCGCGACGTCGGCAAACTGCCCGCCTTCCCAGCCTTTGCGCAATAGGTCGTTTTATTGGATGCTATAAAACTCATAGCTGGTTACGCACGTTCCACGAGGGCTAGCGGCCAATTTCTCATGTAAAACCCATGCCAACACCCATAGACTTGCGCTCCGACACCGTCACCCGCCCTACCCCCGCCATGCGCGCGGCCATGGCATCGGCCCAGGTGGGTGACGACCAGTACGGCGAAGACCCCAGCACCAACCGGCTGCAGGCACGCGTGGCCGAGCTGCTGGGCAAGGAAGCGGCTGTGTGGCTACCCAGCGGCACCATGGCCAACCAGGCGGCGCTGCGCACGCTGACGCGCCCCGGTGACGAGGTGGTGGCCCGCCGCGAATCGCATGCCGCCTGGCACGAAGCCGGTGGCGCCGCGGCCAACGCCGGCGTGCAGATCCACGAAATCGGGCACGGCGGAATCTTCACTGCGGATGCGCTGCGGGCTGCGACCAAGCCGCGCAACTTTGCAATCTTCCCGACAACGACCCTGGTCCAGGTCGAGAACACGCACAACCGCGCGGGTGGTGTCGTCGTGCCGCAGCCTGAAGTGGTTCGCATCTGCGCTACCGCCCGCGAGCTGAGTCTGGCCACGTTTCTGGATGGCGCCCGGCTGTGGAATGCCAGCGCCGCCAGCGGATTAACGCTTGCCACGCTGGCAGCCCCCTTCGATTTGACGGCTGTCGCTTTCAGCAAAGGATTGGGTGTACCCGGTGGCTCCATGCTGGCCGGGTCCAGGGATCTGATTGCCGCTGCCGACCGACACCGGCGACGCCTGGGCGGAGCGATGCGCCAGAACGGCATTTTCAGTGCCGCGGCTCTGTATGCGCTGGACCACCATCTGGCGCGCTTGCCGCAAGACCATGCAAATGCGCGGGCATTTGCAGAGCGCCTGCTGGCAGGCTACCCGGTGCAGCTGGATTTGGCAACGGTCCAGACCAACATCATCGTTTTCCATCTGCCGGCGTCTGTTGCGCTGGACGCGGCCGCTCTCAGCGCACGAGCCCGCGAACAGGGAGTGCTGGTTAATGCCTTTGGGCCCCGCACAGTGCGCGCCGTCACACACCTGGACGTGGACGGCACACAGTGCGAAAGGGCTGCGGATGTGTTAGCCGCGCTACTCGTGGCCGGCGGCGACACGCCCTAACGCGGCAAGCGTGCACGCTCCCACGCATCACGGGATGCGTCCCGCGCACCGTCCCATGTCAGGTTGGACCCGCCGCGCACGGTTTCCCATTCGCGGGCCATATCAGGTTCGATCTCGTCAAAGGTGCGTCCATCGAACTTCGCCGAGGAATGGATGCCGAACACGTATGCAGGTCCGTAATCGTCGAATGTTCCGCCTTCTGACACATAAGGTCGACTAGCGTAGTTGTCACGCCAGTACGCATATTCAACGGTTGGATCCATCGTCTCTGCGACGCCCTTTCCAGCCAGCCCACCCACGATGGCGCCTACAGCAGCGCCGACCACCGTACCTACCGGTCCAGCGACCGTGCCCGTTGCCGCACCAGCGGCTGCCCCGCCCAGTGCCGCACCGATACCTGTACCCACGGGGTGGGCGCCGGGCGCACCGGTGAGGGGATCGCGGTTGGCAATCTTGCGTTCAATAGTTTCTGCAGTTTGCATAGTCGGCTCACTTGTAAAAGTAGGTTATGTATTCGCCTCTGCCAACGCCCGGGTCTGGTGTTTCTAGCTAGCTGGATGTCGGCACGGCAAAGCTATCGTTATCTCTACCGACAGCGGCGTCTGTGGGTCACCGCACCCTCCCCGCGACGCAGTGCAGCGCGTCGGCTTCCAAGCTTTTGTGGCACACCGTACAGAAGCGTGGCAAACCGCTGGATATCTTTGGGTACCCACCCAATTGGAAGACGATGGAGAAATCTATGCAAAACGAAACTTCAGATTCAGACGCCTCAGACCCAGAGAGCGACTACGCGCGCGCTGGCTTGGCCTACGTCCTCGTGTTGCTGTGCGCAACTGCCGCGTCAACGGCATACATCCTTCATCTGTCGATATTGTTCCATTGAGGCAGATTTCAAGCTATGGGCAATAACGCGTTTGCACGCACATGGGTTCTATCGTCGGTTGCTGCCATTACCAGCGCGCTGTTGGTTGTTGGATGCGGCGGGGGAACCCAAGATGAGGTTAAGCGCGATCCTGAGCCACCCACCCAGCCGGTGGTGAAGGTTTTTGGCGACAGCTTGATGGACAGCGGCACTTTCGGCTTCAAGGTTACCGTCCAAAATTCAGATAAGGGAAAGCCGCACGAAGTCATGTCGGAGCGCGTCGCCAGCGGCCTAGGCGGCGGCTCACTTTGCCCCTACTTCAACTTTGCTGGCTCAGGCTTCTTGCCGAACACGGCTTGTACCAACTATGCAGTCGCCGGGGGTCGTATCAACACCCGCGGAGATAGCCGTTCAGCTGTCGACGGCGCCAACCCACTGTCCATACTGGACCAAATCTCGGTCGCCTCTGCATCGCTAACAGCGGCGGACATCGTCATCGTGGACGGGGGCGCAAACGACCTGGCTGATCTGTTAGGCGCTTATCTGGGGGCAACCACTCCACAGGGTATCAACACGCTGACAGACAAACTCTCTACCGTGCTGCCACCTGCAACCGTGCGCGCGCTGGTGACCGACACACCTACTGCCAACAGTTTGAATGCAGCTGTTTCGGCCTACGCGCAGGCACTGGCGCAGCAGCTTGTACAAACCATTCAAAGCAAAGTACTCGCCAAAGGCGTTCGCAAGGTGATCGTCTTCAATGCGGTGGACATCAGCACCACGCCGCTGTTTGCAGGTGTCATGGCCGCACTGGGTGCACAGCCGGGTACTGCGCCACGGGATGCAGCAGAAATTACCGTGCGCGCATGGACGTCGGCCTTCAACAGCGCGCTTGCCAGTGGCTTTGTCAACGGCTCGGTGCATACCGTTGATCTGAACAGCCTTTTCACGCAAATCCTGACACATCCGTCGCAGTATGGGCTGACAAACACCACCACCCCAGTCTGTCCAAAGGTGACCGCCGGGCTTGATCGGGTGGGCCTGCCAAGTCTCAGCCAGCCGGCAACAGTCCTTGTGTGCAATGTGTCCTACCTTTCATCCCACATCCCATCCGGCGAAGGGTCGGCCAGTTGGTGGCAGAGCTACGCATTTGCCGATGACTTTCATCCGACGCCAGCACTGCACCAACTGATCGGCGACGCCGTTTTGAAACAGTTAGCGGCTAAGTAAGGCACGTTGTGTCGTCGCAGGTTTACGCATTTCTGTAGCGCAGCGCACGGACCAATTCCGACCAGGCGCCTATCGTTCGTGTCAATACAAACTATCCAGGAGCTCGCATGACACCTAATGACATTACCTATGTGGAGACCGCAGATAGCCCTTCTGCTGTCTCGTGGGGCGCGATATTCGCAGGCGCCGCGATTGCGGCAGCCGCTTCGTTGGTGTTGCTGTCATTAGGGGTAGGTCTGGGATTGTCGGCCGTGTCCCCTTGGGCGCAAAGAGGTGTGCAGGCCTCTACCTTCGGCGTATCCAGCATTGTCTGGGTTACCGTTACCCAACTTTGCGCCAGTGCGCTGGGCGGCTACCTGGCTGGCAGGCTGCGCACGCGCTGGGCTGCCGCCCACACTGACGAGGTGTACTTCCGTGACACTGCTCACGGCCTCTTGGCGTGGGCTGTAGCAACGCTCGTGACGGCATCGATACTGCTGTCAGCGACGGCCAGTGCGGTCGGCGCGGCAACAGAGGCATCGGCTTCTATCGCCTCTGGTGCGGTCAGCGCGGGCAAAGGTGTAGCTGCTACAGCTATGCACCCTCATTCGGACGATTCCGGCCCCATGGCTTACATGGTGGATTCACTGTTCCGCAAGGAGCCGCAGCTCACCTCAACGACCGCTGTACCCACCGCAGCACCGGGCGCCACATCTATAGCCCAAGACAACGCAGCTTTGCCTGTAGCCGAAGTCACACGCATCTTCGTCAATGCGGCCACCGCAGAAAAGATGGCCCCTCAAGACACGCGCTACGTGGGACAACTGGTTTCACAGCGTACCGGCTTGCCCCCGGCAGAAGCAGAGCGCCGGGTGACCGATACCTATACCGCCATGCAGTCCAGCATGTCTAAAGCAAAGGCCGCCGCAGCGGACGCCGCAGACAAGGCCCGCAAAGCGGGTATCCAGGCGTCGCTGTGGCTCTTCATTGCGCTTCTGTGCGGCGCGTTTATCGCCAGCTTCACCGCCACGCTCGGAGGGCGAGAGCGAGACAACGTCTCCCCGGCATAAAGCAAAGCCCCCATTTTTTTGTCCGCAACCAAAGGAGAGTACTTATGCGTTCCGTGATCCTATTTTTGCTCGGCATACCGATTCCCATCATCATCTTGATTGCGCTGTTTCTGCGCTAGATGCAGCTATTACACCCATCCCCGTCCTTAATCCATTACAGAAAGTACATCGCCAATGTCCACTTCCACGCCCGTGAAGAAAACAAACTCTTCCACAACAAAACCTGCTTCGCAGAACGCCATCACCATGCTGCGTGCCGACCATAAATTGGTCAGCGATCTGTTCGATGAATACGAGAAAACGCGCTCCACCAATAAAAAGACGGAGCTTGTTGCACGTATCTGCCAAGAACTGACCGTACACGCCCAAGTGGAAGAAGAGATCTTTTATCCTGCGGTCAAAAACGCATTGAAAGATAAGGAACTCGTTCCCGAGGCCACCGTAGAGCACGCCACGTTGAAAGCACTTATTGCCCAAGTTGAGGGGCAAACACCCGACGGCGAGATGTTCGATGCCAAGATCAAAGTGCTATCCGAGTATGTGAAGCACCACGTAAAGGAGGAGCAATCCGAAATGTTCCCCAAGGCAAAAGCCGCCAATTTGGACATGTCCGAATTGGGTGCTGAGATGGCAGCCCGCAAAGAGGAGTTGATGGCCGATTCAATCGGCTGACCCGCGCGGCTAGGTCTCGGTCGGTACGCCCTGCTGCAGCGCCTGGAGTGCCAGGGCGTTGTGCAAGGCGGCGCCCGAGGCTGTATTGTCGAAAATGACCCAGGACGGATGCACTCTTTTTGCCTGAACAGCCAACCGATCGGCTACTTCTGCGAGATAAGCGTCCGGGTATGAAGAGTAGTACATGCGGGGCGACCCATGCAAGCGGGTGTAAGACGCCGGGGTCGTCGGCTCATGTGGTCCGCTCTGCCCTTTCGGTGGGTCCGCAACAACCCGGGTGATGCCTTGTGCCTGGAGTATTGCAGTCGCGTCGGCCGCGAACCACGTTGC
The DNA here is from genome assembly GCF_056521325.1 of Rhodoferax sp. ZS1R8. Taxonomy (NCBI): domain Bacteria; kingdom Pseudomonadati; phylum Pseudomonadota; class Betaproteobacteria; order Burkholderiales; family Comamonadaceae; genus Rhodoferax; species Rhodoferax sp. ZS1R8. The sequence continues at coordinate 590,740 of NZ_JBWMBA010000003.1, forward strand.
ATGCCGTGCCTCGCATGCAATCATGCAAGAAAACAGGGTTCTCATGGTTGCAAAGAACGCATCTGCAGCCACGGGCTCCAACTGCAAGCTGGGCGGCAATTGCACCAACACGCATCCCAGCTTTTCTGCCAAGCCCGACGTCTCGTTGTAAAACTGCGCCAACAGTGCGTCTGCCCGAGACAGTCGCAAGCTGTGTGTGATGGTGCGCGGTAATTTGACAGAAAAGCGGAACGCCGTCGGCACGCTGTCCGCCCAACGCAGATAGGTGCTCTGGCGGTGCGCGCGGTAAAACGACGAGTTGATCTCTACTGCATTGAGTACGGCAGCGTAGCGCTCCAGCTGGCTGGCTTGAACCACGCCGGTAGCAGACAGCGCAGACACGTTGCTCCATCCCGCACACCCCATGAGGGCTTCCATGCCGTCTGACTTACGTGTTGATTCCATGTCCGTCAGTTTAGGTTTTTCTGCGCGCTTGATCGTCTGCTGGCGCACACTGCGCGCCAAGCATTGCAGCTGTTTCTACCGCCCTTGGTGCGCCGACAGCACGGTGGCGATCACCGCCTGTAACTCAGCCAGATCGAGTGGCTTGACAAGATGCCGGTCAAAGCCCGCGTCCTGGGATGTGCGCCGGTCACTGGGTTGACCCCAGCCAGTCACGGCCACGATGGTCCGCGCACTCCCCCCCGCCGATTTGCGAATCTGTTTGCAGGCCTCGTATCCATTGAGCTTGGGCATGCCGATGTCAAGCACCACCAATTGCGGATCGAAGCCTTCGACCATCTCCACGGCCGCCGCTCCGTCATGGACGTGGCGGACGCTGTGGCCCATCGCCTCCAGCAGGAATGCCAGCGTAATGGCACTGTCCTGGTTGTCATCTGCAACCAAAATACGGAGCCGTCCGTCCGCTTGCGGCACCGGGGGCAGCTGCGGGTTGGCTGACGCGCCATCTTCATCCTCAGGCCGCTGCTCGGCCAGTGGCAATGTCACCTCGAACGCGCTACCGTGCCCTAGGCCAGCACTGTGCGCCACAACAGTGCCGCCATGAAGCTCCACCAGCCGTCGCGTCAAGGTGAGGCCGATGCCCAAACCACCCTGTGAGCGCTCCAACGCGGACTCGACCTGGGAAAACATATCAAAAATGCTGTGCAGCCTTTCGAAGGCGATGCCGATACCAGCGTCCCTGATAGTGACCACAACATCGATCTCGCGCGGTTGGATGGTTACCCCGATCGAGCCGCCGCGCGCCATGTACTTCGCCGCGTTGTGCAACAGGTTCATGAAAGCCTGGGTGAGTCTGATACCGTCGGCGTTCAGCCACACCTGCCCGCAATCAGCTTCTACTTTCAATGAGTGGGCACACTCGTCTATGAAAGGACGGCAGGCGTCAACAGCATCCCCCAAGACACGCGCGAGCTCAATGCGTTCGGGCCGCAGCTCTATCTTTCCCTGGTTGATCCTGGCGGTATCCATCAGATCATCAACCAGACGACCCATGCTTCGAATTTGGCGCTCAATGATTTCCGCGGCCCACTTTGTCTCGGGCGTCATGGCGCCTTTTTGTCGCAAGATGTGCACGGCGTTTCTAACGGGAGCCAAGGGGTTGCGCAACTCATGTGCGAGTGTCGCCAGAAACTCATCCTTGCGTCGGTCCGCTTCCCGCAGCCGCGCTTCGCTAGAGCGCAAGGCCTCTGTACGCTCGGTAACGCGACGGTCCAGCGTGGCATTGAGCTCGCCCAGGCGCGCCTCAGCGCTACACCGCTCCGCAACTTCTTCTACGAGGGCTGCATTGGCGCGTTCCAGTGCCAAGGTTTTACGGTGCAACTCTGAAAATATCGCAACTTTAGAACGCAGCACCGACGGGTTCACCGGCTTGTGCAAATAGTCAACTGCCCCGCTGGTGTAGCCCTCCAGAACATGCTGGTCTTCGTTGTAATAAGCGGTCAGGAAGATGATGGGGATACGGGCTGTCTTGCGCCGCTCCTTCACCATTTGCGCCAACTCAAAACCGGTCATGCCTGGCATTCGCACATCCAGCACCAACACCGCGAACTCATCAGCCATCAGCGCGAGCAGTGCCTCATCGCCAGAATTGGCGCGCACCAGACGGTAGCTTGGATCATCCAGGACAGTTTCCAACACAGCCAAATTCCGCGGCTCATCATCCACCAGCAGAATATTGACACGCAGCGGGGCGGGTGTCTCGGTGTCCAACGTAGTTTTAGTGATCATCGGCAGTCTTTTCACCGGTACAGCCAAACCCGCATCAATGAGAGCAACTGGTCGGTGTTCACGGGCTTGGCAATATAGTCACTGGCACCCGCGTCCAGGCACTTCTCCCGGTCGCCCTTCATGGCCTTGGCAGTCAGTGCCAAGATGGGGAGAGTGCGGAATTGCGGCTTTTTGCGGATTTCTCGCATCGTCTCATATCCATCCATCTCCGGCATCATGATGTCCATCAACACCATGGACAGCTCTGGGGTGTTTTCCAATATGTCGATGGCCTGGCGTCCGTTGGTCGCACTGATGACATTGACATCGTGGTTTTCCAACACCGAAGTCAACGCAAAGATGTTGCGCGCGTCATCATCCACCACCAGCACACTGCGGCCGCGCAAGATTTCGGCGGAATTGTGCAACCTGTCCAGCATGGCCTGCTTGTGCAACGGCAGCGCCGTTACAACCCGATGCAAGAACAGCGCAGTCTCATCGAGCAAGCGCTCGGGCGATTGCACATCCTTCAGCACAATGCTCTTCGCCATGGATTGCAGCCGGGTTTGCTCATCGCGGCTGAGGTCTTTGCCGGTGAAAACGACAACCGGAACCGATGCAAGAAGCGGCTCGGCCTGAACCCGCTCCAACAGTTCGAAACCCGTCATGTCGGGCAAGCGCAAGTCCAGCACCACACAATCAAAACTCTTTTCACGCATGGCGGACAACGCCGCGCTGCCACTGCCGACGGCGACGGTTTCAATGTCGTCATCTCCCAGTAGCTCTACGACGGCATCACGTTCGACATCATTGTCCTCAACGATCAGCAAACGCCTGTTGCGCGGCTTCGTAAATTCCTTGATACGGTCAAACGCGAGCTCCAGGTTGGCCGTGGTGGGCTCTTTGACCAAATACGAATAAGCACCGTGGGACAAGCCGTGCTGCCGCTCCTCTTCCAGCGTGACGATCTGCACCGGTATGTGACGTGTGCCCGGATCCAGCTTAAGCTGGTTGAGCACGGTCCAACCCAACATATCGGGCAAAAATATGTCCAGAGAGATGGCGGCCGGCTGGTATTGGCGCGCCAACACAAGACCATGGGCGCCCTTGGTGGCGACAACTCCTTTAAACCCCTTGTCGCGCGCCAATCCAAGCAAGATGCGCGCGTAGTGGGGGTCGTCTTCGATCACCAACAGCACCAGATCGCCTGGTGACACATCGTCCCGGTCGTCTGCGATGTGCTCCTCGCGCGCCGTCGGCAATGTAACGACGGCGTGAACAGCATCGATCGATTGCTGCTGGGAGCTTGTTGCCACTGTCATGCCCTCAGGGCCTGCATAGTGCAGCGGCAAATAGAGGGTAAACACGCTTCCCTCTCCATGCACGCTGGTCAGCCGTATTTCACCGCCCAATAGCGCCGCCAGTTCGCGACTGATCGCAAGGCCCAGCCCCGTTCCACCGTACTTGCGCGACGTGCCTGCATCCGCCTGCTGAAAGGCTTCGAAAATCAAGCGTTGCTTCTCTGGGGCAACACCGATTCCGGTGTCTTCCACCGCAAAGGAAACCACCTGCTGCGCCTGACGCAACACAGGATGGTCGGCAGTCCAGCCGCGGGTCGCGAGGCCCACACGCACTTCCACCTGCCCCTGGGATGTAAATTTGACGGCGTTGGACAGCAGGTTCTTCAAAATTTGCTGCAGACGCTTGGGATCACTGTCCATCGAGCGCGGCAGGTTGTCGGAAAAATTGATATGGAACGGCAGGCTCTTGGCTTCCGCGACGTGGCGGAAGTTGCGGTCAATGTTGTCGCGCAACCCCGAAAAAGAGATTTCTTCCACTTCCACCGTGACTGTGCCCGACTCGATCTTCGACAAGTCCAGGATGTCATTGATCAGGTGCAACAGGTCAGAGCCAGACGAGTTGATGTTGCGCGAGAACTCAACCTGTTTGCCAGACAAATTGCCCGGCGCGTTTTCTGCCAGCTGTTGGCTCAAAATAAGAATCGAATTCAACGGTGTGCGCAATTCGTGCGACATATTGGCCAGGAATTCCGACTTGTACTTGGATGTCAGAGCCAGCTCCGAAGCTTTTTCTTCCAGCGCGCCACGCGCCTGCTCCACCTCGGCGTTCTTGCGCTCCACCTCGGCATTTTGTTCGGCCAGTAGCCGCGCCTTGGTGCCCAGCTCTTCATTGGTCTGCTGCAATTCACTTTGTCGGGACTGCAGTTCCGCTGTCAGCTGTTGGGACTGCGTGAGCAGACCTTCTGTGCGCATCGTTGCTTCAATGGTGTTGAACACAGCGCCAATGCTCAATGCCAACTGGTCGAGGAAGTTCAAATTCACCACCGAAAACGGGTGCAGAGAGGCCAGCTCGATCACGGCCTTGGTCTGGTTCTCAAACAGCACCGGCAACACCACGACGCTGACCTGGCGCGATCGGCCCAGGCTGGACGCGATGGTGACGAAATCGGGTGGCGCATCCGTCAGCAAAATGCGCCGCTTTTCCAAGGCGCACTGGCCTACCAAGCCGTCACCCAGATTCAACTTCTTGGAGAGGGGAACGCTCTGGTCTTGGGCATAGCTCGACAACAAAGCCAGTTCGCCAACCTGCTCCTCTGTAATATTGAAGTGGTACACCGTGCCCTGGTGTGCGCCCACCAGCACGGCCAGCTCGGACAGCAGCATCTGCCCCACGGTATTGAGCTCGCGTTGCCCCTGCAACATGCCGGTGAAGCGCGCCAGATTGGTCTTCAGCCAGTCCTGCTCACGGTTACTTTCCGTGGTCTCGCGCAGGTTGGAGATCATCGTGTTGATGTTGTCCTTCAACTCGGACACTTCGCCTTTGGCATCCACCTGGATGGAACGCGTCAAATCGCCCTTGGTCACCGCGGTGGCCACCTCGGCAATCGCACGCACCTGGGTCGTCAAGTTGGCGGCCAACAGGTTCACGTTACCGGTCAAGTCTTTCCAGGTACCGGCCGCACCCGGCACATTTGCTTGGCCACCCAAGCGTCCATCCACACCCACCTCACGTGCAACGTTCGTCACCTGGTCGGCAAAAATGGCCAGCGTGTCTGTCATGCCGTTGATGGTGTCGGCCAGCGCCGCCACTTCACCCTTGGCCTGCACCGTCAGCCGTTGTGTCAAATTACCGTCGGCCACGGCGGTCACCACCTTCACAATGCCGCGCACCTGCTCGGTCAGGTTGGACGCCATGAAATTGACGTTATCGGTCAAATCTTTCCATGTGCCGCCCACACCGCCCACCTGGGCCTGGCCGCCCAGCTTGCCCTCGGTACCCACCTCACGCGCCACACGGGTCACTTCACCGGCAAACGAATTCAACTGGTCGACCATCGTGTTGATGGTGTTCTTCAGCTCCAGAATTTCACCCTTGACGTCCACCGTGATCTTGCGGTTCAAGTCACCACGGGCTACTGCGGTGGTCACCTCGGCAATATTGCGCACCTGGGATGTCAGGTTGGCTCCCATGGTGTTGACCGAATCGGTCAAATCCTTCCAGGTACCGGCCACACCGGGCACCACGGCCTGCACGCCTAAGCGGCCTTCGGTACCCACCTCACGCGCGACCCGCGTCACTTCGGATGCGAAGGAGCGAAGCTGCTCCACCATCGTGTTGATGGTTTCCTTGAGCTGCAAGATTTCGCCGCGCACGTCCACGGTGATTTTTTTGGACAAGTCACCATTCGCGACCGCAATCGTCACCTCGGCAATATTGCGCACCTGACCGGTCAGGTTGGAGGCCATGGAGTTCACGTTGTCGGTCAAATCCTTCCACGTGCCCGCCACACCTGGCACGGCAGCCTGGCCGCCCAGCTTGCCCTCGGTACCTACTTCACGCGCCACCCGCGTAACCTCGGACGCAAAGGCCGAGAGCTGGTCAACCATGGTGTTCATGGTTTCCTTCAACTGCAGAATTTCGCCCTTCACGTCCACCGTGATCTTCCGGCCCAAGTCGCCCCGCGCAATGGCGGTGGCCACGTCGGCAATATTGCGCACCTGGCCGGTCAAATTGTTGGCCATGGAGTTCACGTTGTCGGTCAAATCCTTCCACGTGCCGGCCACGCCTGGCACCTGCGCCTGGCCGCCCAGCTTGCCGTCGGTACCGACCTCTCGCGCCACGCGGCTCACCTCGGCCGCGAAGGAGCGCAACTGGTCCACCATGGTGTTGATGGTTTCCTTCAGCTCCAGAATTTCGCCGCGCACGTCCACGGTGATCTTTTTGGACAAATCGCCGTTGGCCACCGCAATCGTCACCTCGGCAATATTGCGCACCTGGCCGGTCAGGTTGGCGGCCATGGAGTTGACGTTGTCGGTCAAATCTTTCCACGTACCGGCCACACCTTCGACCGCGGCCTGGCCGCCCAGTTTGCCGTCGGTGCCCACCTCGCGCGCCACGCGGCTGACCTCGCCGGCAAAGGCGTTCAACTGGTCCACCATGGTGTTCATGGTTTGCTTCAGCTGCAGAATCTCTCCCTTGACCTCCACCGTGATCTTGCGGGAGAGGTCTCCGCGGGCAATGGCCGTGGCCACGTCGGCAATATTGCGCACCTGACCCGTCAGGTTGGACGCCATGAAGTTCACGTTGTCGGTCAAATCTTTCCACGTACCAGCCACACCCGGCACCTGCGCCTGGCCGCCCAGCTTGCCTTCGGTACCCACCTCACGCGCAACCCGGGTTACCTCGGACGCAAAGCCGTTCAGCTGATCGACCATGACGTTGATGGTGTTCTTCAGTTCCAGAATCTCGCCCTTCACTTCAACCGTGATCTTGCGCGACAAATCGCCGCGGGCCACCGCCGTGGTCACGTCAGCAATATTGCGCACTTGGCCCGTCAAGTTGTTGGCCATGGAGTTGACGTTGTCGGTCAAATCTTTCCACGTGCCGGCCACGCCCCGCACCTGGGCCTGGCCGCCCAGCTTGCCGTCGGTACCTACCTCGCGAGCAACACGGGTCACTTCTCCGGCGAAGCCGTTCAACTGGTCGACCATCGTGTTGATGGTGTTCTTCAGTTCCAGGATTTCACCCTTCACGTCCACCGTGATCTTCTTGGACAAGTCGCCGTTGGCCACCGCGGTGGCCACGTCGGCAATATTGCGCACCTGGGCTGTCAGGTTGGAAGCCATGGAGTTCACGTTGTCCGTCAGATCCTTCCAGATACCGGCCACGTCCAGCACCTGGGCCTGGCCGCCCAGGGCGCCTTCGGTACCCACCTCACGCGCCACACGGCTGACCTCGCCGGCGAATCCGTTCAGCTGGTCGACCATCGTGTTGATGGTGTTCTTCAGTTCCAGAATCTCACCGCGCACGTCAGCGGTGATTTTCTTGGACAAGTCACCCCGCGCCACGGCCGTGGTCACCTCCGCAATATTGCGGACCTGCCCGGTCAGGTTGGACGCCATGAAGTTCACCGAGTCGGTCAAATCCTTCCACGTGCCGGCCACACCCGGCACCTGTGCCTGGCCGCCCAGCTTGCCTTCAGTGCCGACCTCGCGCGCAACGCGGGTGACCTCAGAGGCAAAACCATTCAACTGGTCCACCATCGTATTGATGGTGTTCTTCAACTCCAGAATTTCGCCCTTGACGTCCACCGTGATGGTTTTGGACAAGTCGCCGTTCGCCACCGCAGTGGTCACGTCGGCAATATTGCGCACCTGGCCTGTCAGGTTGGACGCCATGAAGTTGACGTTGTCGGTCAAGTCCTTCCACGTGCCAGCCACGCCAGGCACCTGGGCCTGGCCGCCCAGCTTGCCTTCGGTGCCCACCTCCCGCGCAACCCGCGTGACCTCGGACGCAAAACCGTTCAACTGGTCGACCATCGTGTTGATGGTTTCCTTCAGCGCTAGGATTTCTCCTTTGACTTCCACTGTGATCTTGGACGACAAGTCGCCCTTGGCAATCGCAGTGGCCACACCCGCGATGTTTCGCACCTGGCCCGTCAGATTGGACGCCATGGAGTTCACCGAGTCGGTCAAGTCTTTCCACGTGCCGGCGATACCCGGCACCACGGCCTGGCCGCCCAGCTTGCCCTCGGTACCCACCTCGCGCGCGACCCGGGTCACCTCCGACGAGAAGCCGTTCAACTGGTCCACCATGGTGTTGATGGTTTCCTTGAGCTCCAGAATTTCGCCTTTCACGTCCACAGTGATCTTGCGGCTCAAGTCACCCCGCGCCACGGCGGTGGTGACAGTCGCAATATTGCGGACTTGGGATGTCAAATTGTTGGCCATGGAGTTGACCGAGTCGGTCAAGTCCTTCCACGTGCCGGCCACGCCGGGAACCACGGCCTGGCCACCCAAGCGCCCGTCGGTACCCACCTCGCGCGCAACGCGGGTCACCTCAGATGCGAAGGAGCGCAATTGGTCCACCATGGTGTTGGTGGCTTCCTTCAATTGCAAAATTTCGCCGCGCACGTCGACCGTGATTTTTTTGGACAAGTCGCCATTGGCAACCGCGATCGTCACATCAGCAATATTGCGCACCTGCGCCGTCAGATTGCCGGCCATCTGGTTAACAGAGTCCGTCAGATCTTTCCAGACGCCAGACACACCCTTGACCTTGGCCTGGCCTCCCAATTTGCCCTCGGTGCCTACCTCGCGGGCCACGCGCGTCACCTCGGACGTGAACACAGACAGCTGTTCGATCATCGAATTGACGAGCTTGGCTGAGCGCAAGAACTCGCCCTTCAGCGCACGCCCATCAACCTGCAAGTCCATGGACTGGCCCAGATCACCCTTCGCAACCGCGCCAATCGTTCTGGCGATTTCCGTCGTTGGGCGGACCAAATCGTCTATGAGCGTATTGAGCGAATCGACCTGCTCCACCCAACTGCCTGAGGCTCCGGGAACGGACATGCGCTGCGAAAGCCGCCCCTCTTTTCCCACCGTAGAGCTGACGCGGAAAGTTTCCAGTGTGAGGCGCTTGGCGTTGCCAATGGTTCGGTTGAAGCACTCCGCAATGCGGCCATCAGTTCCACCCCAAACGGTAGGCAACTGCGCGGTAAAGTCGCCCCCTTCAAACGCCATCAAGGCTGCCAATATTTGCCGAGACCGCGTCTCGGCCGCGTCACCCTGACCACTTGTCATCGATTCTGGCTGGGGTTTTGAACGCTTGCGTGCCGCGGGTGTCTTCGGCAGTGCTCGAACGGCCTGATCCATATATATCTCCCTAGGGTGAGAATTCCGTCGAAAAGAACAGACACTTGACCTTTTTCGGTAGCAAACCGTGTCTCTTGGCCGACCAATATTACAGGAGCGGGCATTGGACAAAGGCCATGGTTCTCTACATCGGCGCGCACGTCCAACAGAAATGTATCCAAGTGTTACCCGTGCGCGCTTTGCGCTGCTTTGAGTTGACGCGCCTGTCAACACCAGTTACTGTAGAGGCGGTTACCGGACTAGCACCCCGACGGCTTCAAGTCGTGCACCCTCTTCCCCAATCCACCGAAAGTTGCAGAGAGATATGAGCCCCAATTCCAGCGAACGCTTGCGTGTCGCCATTGTTGACGATCTCGCCGACAACGCGGATACGCTTGCCATGGCATTGGAGACGTATGGCATGGAAGCCAAGACTGCAAATAATGGCGATGAGGCTATCGCGGTTATGCATAGCTTCAAGCCCCATTGCGTGCTATTCGACATTTGCATGCCGGGTATGGATGGCCTGGAGCTCGCCAAGCGACTCCGCGCGACTTCCGGGGATGACGTGATTCTGCTGGCCATGACTGGCTTGGATCCCAACGATATGCGGGTGACCGATACCTTCAATTTGGTGGATCACTATTTTCAAAAACCCTTTGAACTGACCAGCCTGCTGCGCATACTGCAGCCTCGCTACGCCTTGACAGAATAGGGGTGATGACGTACCGGCTGGAGCCAGCGCTCAACGCATCAATAGCGGCCGCTACAAGGATGAAAGCTGGCGGCTGCGCAGGTTGTACGTGGTCTCTCCGAGCGGTGCAACGGCGAGTTGGCGCTGCTGGACGGTGAACGATCTTCTTGCAGACCCCTTTGCTGAAACCCCAGTACTGCGGCGACTTCGTGAGGCGCTTGAGGACGTTCCCCCTGGCTTAGCCTTGTAGGACAAGTCCGACATCCGTTCGCGGTGTTCGCCTATTACGGCTTCCTGCCTATTCCGGGACGATAGAGCCTCACACAATCCAAGGAGAGCTCCCATGGGAACAACACACCAATACCCCTTTGGCGTACAACAAAATCAGTTGCTGGCCGCTTTGCCCCGGGAGGATATGAATCGTTGGCAGCCCCGCATGGAATTGGTTGAGCTGTCACGCGGCCAAATCCTGTTTGCTTGCGGCCGTGACCCCGAATATGTGTACTTTCCCACCACCGCCATCGTCTCGCTGATGACCATGACCCAAGAAGGTGCATCGGCTGAGGTAGCGGTGGTTGGCAACGACGGCGTTGTGGGTATCTCCACCTTGTTGGGATCAGACGCTGCCGCTACGGACGCGGTTGTACAGAGCGCCGGACGCGCTTTCCGTCTCAGCACACGCTTTGTCAAGGCGGAAATTGAAACCTGCTGCGAAGTCATGAAAGTTGTTATGCGCTACGCCCAAACAGTGCTGGCACAAATGGCCCAGACAGCCGTTTGCAATCGCTACCACTCAATCGACCAGCAATTTTGCCGCCGGCTTCTGCTGGGCCTGGATCGCCTGCCATCCGACGAGCTCGATATGACACACGAATTGGCGGCCAACTTGCTCGGCGTGAGGCGTGAGGGAATCACAGTTGCCGCGCATAAGCTGCAGGATGAAGGACTTATCCGCTATCGTCGCGGACACATTGTTGTACTTGATCGCGAACGCCTGGAAGAAAAAACTTGCGAATGCTATGCCGTATCTAAGAAGGAATACCAGCGCTTGCTACCCTTGCCGCTGGCAGCGTAAGGGCGTTGTTTGAGCGAACTGGCTGCCCTAGATCAGCTCAGTTCGCTTCGCACGCTATTGCCCACCTCTCCTGACGCCAAGCGCTCGCAGTAAAGCATCAGGGCGTCCAACTCATTGGACTTGTCGAACACCCTGTTGGCACCCAACTCAGTGCACTTGCGCCGTATCTCGGGCGTAGCGTGGTTACTCAACACGACCATGGTTCGAAGCGTTTGCACACGGTTCGTGGAGCCCAAAACCCCAAGCCCCGAGCCTTGCTTCAAAAAGATGTCTACGATGACGAGGTCTGCCTGGTTTTCACCATCATTCAGCCACCGCACGGCAGCAAGTTCATCCTCTGCATAGCCCACAACCTGGATGGGCGCCATTTCCTCAAGCGCAGCAATCAAGCTGTCCCGAATGATTTTGCTGTCCTCGACAATATACGTTTTAAGCAACTGCATGTGTATGGAAATACTGCCAGCCGAACATTTACGCCTACTTGATCCAACTTAACCCATATGCGGAACGCGTATTTTGACCAACTCTGGGGAAATTTGCTCAACCAACAGCCCGTGTGCGTTGGCCAACCACTGCACGTCGTCCCAATCGAGCAAACGGTAGGCATCACGTTCTCTATGCGAAGCTTGGGAGCCTTGGCGCGTTTCGACGGATATCTCAACTGCATCTTCGCCGGTTGATACCCCTACCACCAGCTCGCTCCAGCCTTTTGCGTGATCGGTTGCTGCGATCAACGCAGCTGTCAGGACTTCTCTCACAGCCGTTTGACTAACAGGCCTGTCCTCTAGGGCATCTTCGTAATGGATCGCGAAACCGCGAAAAGAGAAACTGCTGCGTACATTGGAAAGACACTCAGCGACGACACTGCTAAGGGGCACGCCCGACTGGGTCTCAGCGGTGAGCCATGACACCACCTCAGTGCTGGCATCAATAGATGCTCGGACGAGCCGTTCAACTTGGTCCACACTGTCAAGCAAGGCAGGCACGTCTACCGGGGTAGCGCCCATCCGATGGCGCATGACCTGGCACACCATGCTAAGCGGTTGCAGATTCACAACCAAGTGATGGCGAAATACGTAGCCCAGTCGCCGAACGAGCGCGTATCTTGCAGACTCCACTTTTGACGTATCCACCGGCGGTGGCGTCCAATTACTCATGTATTTTCGCTCCCAGATCATTAGTTCGCCCCTGCACACGGCAATACGGGCACCTTAGCTGCCACTGTATTTTGGCCGAAAAACGGGCATGGCATGTGCTGACTTATGCGTATGGCGTTGCGTTTGCGCCTGTGTGCATGACCGCACAGACCGGGGTATTTGCGCATTTCTACAGTTGTATGGAGGCAAAGGGCGCCGATCAGCCCTCTGTGTATCAATTGCAAAACCTAGAACATGATGACTTGCACACCTTCTTTACGGCGTATGTCGCTACTGGCGATATTTTGGGCGGCACAAGCCGCACCGGTGGGCGCCTTTGCACAGCAGTCAGAAGCCCTTGACACCGCAAGCATTTCTGTCGGGAACTACATCGTCAATCCAGAAGCAAACGTCAGTACCAACACACGGTTCGGCACAGTCAACTCGGGTGACATTTCTTCGCACCAAGTCGCTATCCCACGTGTAAAACTCGACTTCTTGCTCGGCGAAAGCCAGGGCTTCGCGCTGGACTACTATGGGTTCTACCGCAGGTATTCAGATAGCCTGAACCGTTCATCTTCCGTAGACCAAACTGGCGTCACCCTTTCGGGAAGTGCTTCCGGGTACGTGGCCCTCGATCTGGCAAATGCGTCTTACAAATGGTGGTTCGGCCACGGCTCAGACGTGATCGGCCTTGGACTCGGTGCCGCCTACTATCGCATTCGCTTCGGGTTGGACGGCAGCGCGGTAAACACCCTCAACAATTCCTCCGACTCTGGCAATGCCGCCTACAGCGCTGACGCCGTTGCGCCGATGGTACAGCTCGGGTGGCGCCACGCGTTTTCTCCAAAGGCCAGGATGTATGTCGACCTGTCCGGCATTGAAAAGGCCGGTGGCAACGTGCACGGCCACGTATACAACGGTGCCATCGGTGCGGAGTGGTTTTTTTCAGAGCACGTTGGTGTGGGCGCGGAGTACAGCGCGACCCGCGTGAAAGTCGACTCGGATGCCGACAACGGAAAGTTGAATCTGAAGCTTGACGGACCGACGGTTTTCCTAAAGGCCCGGTTTTGACACGCTATGAAGGCCGCGGCCCGGTGAAGCCTCACCAAAAACAACGCAAGGCACGCTACAAATTAAATAGCTGCTCACGCGCATCCCACGAGGGCTAGAAGCCTAAATGTCTTTTATGAGGACCTGATCATGAATGCCCCCGATACAACGCCGCAAGCCAGCACAAGCGAGCGGCGCACCACTTACCTAGAGGAAAAAGCCTTCAAGGCCAGAACTCTGCTGATCTTCGGCTCCATCACCGACACCACTGCCGCCGACGTGACGCGCCGGCTCATTGCTCTGGACGCAGAGAGCGCCGACCCCATCGATGTGCTGGTCAGCTCACCGGGGGGGCATTTGGAATCAGGAGACGCCATCCACGACGTCCTGCGCTTCATTGCCGCGCCAGTGAACATAATTGGGACCGGTTGGGTCGGCAGCGCCGCCACCCATCTGTACCTGGCAGTGTCGCGCGAGCGGCGCTACTGCCTGCCGAATACGCGCTTTCTGATCCACCAGCCCAGCGGAGGTGCCGGTGGGCCGGCCAGCGACATAGCGATACAAGCCCGCGAAATCGTCAAAGCCCGCGAACGCATCGCACGTACGATCGCGCGTGAAACGGGCAAGTCCTTGGAGGTGGTGCTCCTCGACATCGAGCGGGACCGATGGCTATCGGCTGAGGAAGCAGTTGAGTATGGACTGGTGTCACGCATCATTGAGCGAAAGACCGAAATCAGCGCCTCTTGAGCTTGCCGCGGTCAGCGTTTCTATACTCGGTGGATGCCCTCAAACGCAACAGTCACCCGCTCCAACACGCTGGCTACGTTCTTGCCATTGCTCTTTGTCGCACTGTGGAGCACTGGATTCATTGGAGCCAAATTCGGACTTCCAGATGCGGAACCGCTGACCTTCCTAGCCATACGCTACCTGGTCGTCCTGGTGCTGATGGGAGCCGTCGCCTGGCTCACCCGTGCACCTTGGCCACGTACGACGCGAGAGTGGTTTCACATCGGAGTGTCAGGACTCTTCGTCCATGCGATTTACCTGGGCGGCGTGTTCACGGCCATCAGCCGGGGCTTGCCTGCCGGCGTCACCGCCCTTGTGGTCGGGCTGCAGCCGGTGCTGACCGCCTTGGGAGCAGGCGCGCTACTGGGCGAACGGGTACGTCCAACACAATGGGCTGGCTTGGCCTTGGGCTTTGTGGGTGTGGGGTTGGTTGTTGCGCACAAGCTGGTCGCCAACGCAACAGGGAGTGCGTTGTGGGCCATGCTTATGCCGGCTCTGGTGGCACTTTTGGGCATCACCGTTGGCACCCTGTACCAAAAGCGCTTTTGTCATTCTTTTGACCTGCGCTCGGGTTCGGTGGTCCAGTTTTTGCCCTGCTTGGCCGTCACGGCGCTGGCAGCGGCCCAGACCGAAACCATGCAGGTGCACTGGACAGGCTCTTTCCTCTTTGCGCTGGGCTGGCTGGTGTTGGTGTTATCGCTAGGTGCTGTGAGCCTGCTGAACGTGCTGATCCGCAGCGGCAGTGCAGTGAACATCGCAAGTCTTTTCTACCTCACACCCCCCACTACCGCACTGATTGCCTGGGCACTGTTCGGCGAAACATTGACAGGCTTGGCATTGGTAGGCATGGCTTTGACGGTCTTCGGCGTATGGCTGGCCCGAAAGTAGCGGCTTTTCGACAAGGACGACAAGATTGGCTCCATTTCGCCAATGCCTCAATGCATCGGAACTCCTCGACGCTCCAGCAATGGGACATGCACCAAGGCAATGCTAAGCCAAACCGCGACACTGAAGTACAGCGACATCCATACCACTTCGCTCTGCCAATCCTGCCACCTGTGTGAGACGACCCATCGCGAAGATGCGTCAACAATTCCCTGCACAACTCCGAGATACATCCGCCCACTCGCTTCATCCGATAGCCAACGAAGCCAGTACATCGGTACATCCACAGCGAACATGTACCAGACGTATCCTGCACCGACCAAGCCAAACACCGCAAGATAGGGGCGCAAGGGTAAGGAAGACCGGGGCCAGATGCTCGCCAAACTTACCACCAGCAAAGCTGCACTGACACCCCAGAGCGACTCTTCAACCACATGGCCGATATTCGAAGTCGTGAGAACCGAGTACCACGAGAAGACTTCCGCAAGGGCGATTATTGGGACAATGCCACACGCCGTCGCGCAACCTATCTTGCTCTGCGTCGCGCGTGACAACTCATGCAACAACAACGCCCACTGCGTCACAAAACAGATTTCGGCAACGGTCGCGACTGTTCTGCCGACAATGACACTAGACATCCAGGAATCAACAAGGCAAAGCCGCTGCACATCGTAGACCGGCAGGGCCGAGCGATAGGCGCAGCCCAAAACATATCCTGCTGAGAGCAACAACTGCAACCGCCTAGCGGCATAGACTTCAGCAGGCAGACTGCCGTGACGTCGCACGAGTGCTGGTACTGAAAGAGACAGTCCAACCAAATTCACCACACTGATTGCGCAAAGCAAACACCACCACATAAGCACTTCGGTTGACATGTCGCCATCGTGCACTGCAAGGGATGCGCTTGTCAACGGTATAAACAATATATATCGTTTTTCATAGCACGCCGTGACGATTGCGACAGAAGTATGTCGAAGGTGTGACAGAAGCTCTACCCCTTCACGGCCGTCACAAAACTTTCGCACTGCACGGACAAACTGTTCAGATTTACTCTGATCGGGCCTGCGCATATGAAAATCTCCGTCATTGGAACGGGCTATGTTGGCCTGGTCACCGGCACCTGCCTGTCAGAGGTGGGCAACGATGTGATGTGTTTTGACACGGACGCCGACAAGGTCAGCCGCCTGCAGAACGGCGAGATACCAATTTACGAGCCTGGCCTGCAAGACATGGTGCGGCGCAATGCCAGCGCAGGGCGCCTGCACTTCACCAACGATGTACAGGTCGCCACGCACTTTGGCACCGTGCAGTTCATCGCCGTGGGTACGCCCCAGGGCGAGGACGGCAGCGCCGATGTGCACTATGTGATGGAAGCGGCGCGCAATATCGGCCGCTACATGAACGACTACAAAGTGGTCGTGGACAAGAGCACGGTGCCGGTGGGTACGGCCGATGCCGTCAAGGCAGCGATCCAGCAAGAGCTGAAGGCGCGGGGTGTGGACACCCCGTTCAGCGTCGTATCCAACCCGGAGTTTCTCAAGGAAGGCGCCGCGATTGACGACTTCATGCGGCCGGGTCGCATTGTGCTGGGTTATGAAGACGAGCAGGCCGCGCTGAACATGCGGGCGCTGTACGCCCCGTTTCAGCGTCACCACGAGCGCATGGTGTTGATGGACATCCGCAGCGCTGAGCTGACCAAATACGCCGCCAACGCCATGCTGGCCACGCGCATCAGTTTCATGAACGAGCTGGCCAATCTGGCAGAAAAGATCGGCGCCGACATCGAGAGCGTGCGCAAGGGCATTGGCAGCGATCCACGCATTGGCTACGACTTCCTGTACGCCGGGGCCGGGTATGGCGGCTCATGCTTCCCAAAGGATGTCAAAGCCCTGATCCACTCCGCAGCCTTTGCCGCCGACATAGACCTCAAGGTCCTCAATGCCGTGGAGTCCGCCAACCAGGCGCAAAAACACGTGCTGGGCAAGAAGGTCAAAGCGCGGTTTGGCAGCCATTTGCAAGGGCGCCACTTCGCGCTGTGGGGCCTGGCTTTCAAAGCCAACACCGATGACATGCGCGAGGCCAGCAGCCTGACGGTCATCAACGACTTGCTGGCCGCAGGCGCGACAGTTACCGCCTACGACCCGGTCGCCATGGATGCCACGCGGCGCGTCTATGGCAACGAGCCGCACCTGCGTTTTGCGACTTCGCAGACCGAGTGTCTGAATGGCGCCGATGCGCTGATCATCGTGACCGAGTGGAAGGAATTCCGCAGCCCGGACTTTGACACCATCAAGGCCACGCTCAAGCAGCCGGTGATATTTGACGGCCGCAACCTCTACGACCCGCAAGTGGTACGTGGCATGGGATTTGAATATTTGGCCATCGGCCGTTAGCGTTGGACAGCGACCGGCGAAGCGGTGGCGCGTGGGGGCGCCACTTTCATGGAACTGTCACTTAGGCTGTCACGACACTGCCACACACCGCCACTAAATTGGCGCGCACAGGAGCGATCAATCCATGTCCGAATTTTTCAGGCAACTTGCCATCCAGCGCTGGGACGACCACCGCTACTACCACCACAGCCGCATCAACCAGTCATTGCATCTGGTCAGCGCCATCAGCTTTGTCGTGGCGTATGTCATGCTGTTCAAGGACCCTGCCGTGGCAGCGCTGATTGCCTGGCTGGTATCCATGACCACACGGCAGTCGGGGCACTTCTTCTTTGAGCCACTGGGTTATGACGAGGTCAACCAAGCCTCACAGGAGCACAAGGAGGCCATCAAGGTGGGCTACAACCTGCGCCGCAAAATTGTGTTGCTGACGATTTGGGCCGCTGCCCCACTCGTGTTGATGATTGACCCCAGCTTGATGGGACTGCTGGAACCCCGCCCCGGCCTGGACGGATTTGTTCACAGCACGGGTTGGATCTGGCTGTGGATTGGTGTGGGTGGCCTGGTTTTCAGGACCGTACACCTGTTCTTTCTGAAGGACGTGATGTCAGGGCTGGTCTGGATGACCAAGATACTGACCGACCCCTTCCACGACATCTACCTGTACCACAAGGCCCCGCTGGCCCTGCTGCGCGGCGAGCTGATTGAGCCGCGCAAGGGCGTGCACCAGACCTGATGTGCAGCAACCTGCCCTGCTGCGGGGCAGGCCTGGGGCTTACAGCTTGGCCACCAGCATCTCGCGCAGGATGCGCCGCTTGATGGATTGGTTGGTCAGCGCAGCGTTGCTCCACCACCAGCCATCTTGCTGCATCTTGTGGGCAGCTTGTACAAAGCGATCGGCCACCGCGTCAAAGTCGGCTTCGGTGTAGTTCAAGCTGAAAATGATCCTGCCCGTTCCCACCCAACTCAAGGCCAGGCCTTCCAGGCGCAAATAGTGCTGAAACAACCAGTTGTAGCAGGCGGGCTGCGTGTACAAAACCGTCCAGATCGACGACAGATTGGCCACTTGCACCGGCAGACCTGCCTGTTGCAGGCGCAAGTTCAGCGCCTGGGCACGCCGGTTCCAGGTGTCATCCAGATTGGCATACACCGCTTGAATGGCAGCGCTGTCCAGGCGCTGCAAGAAAGCATTCATGGCGCCCATCACATAAGGGTGCGAATTGAAGGTGCCGCGGGCAAAGCAGATGTCGGCCGGGGCTGCGTGGTTGAAGCGCTGCATCCAGGTGCGCTTGCCGCACACCACGCCAATCGGCAAGCCACCACCCAGGGTCTTGCCATAGGTGACCATGTCAGCGCGCACGCCGAAGTACTCCTGCGCCCCACCCGGGGCCAGGCGAAAGCCGACAAACACCTCGTCAAAAATCAGGGCGATGGATTTCTCGTCGCAGATGGTGCGCAACTCCTGCAACCACTGTGTGTAGTCGGCACGCGAGAAGTTGGCCTTGCGCCCGCTGTCCACCAAAGACGAGTCGCCCGGCGCGGCTGCGTTGGGGTGCAGGGCCTGCAGCGGGTTGACCAGGATGCAGGCGATGTCCTTGCGCTTGCGCAGCACCCGCAATGTTGCGTTACCCATTTCTTTCAACGTGAATGTGTCGCGTTCGGTGGCAGGGTTGCCAATGCCGGGCTGCACGTCGCCCCACCAGCCATGGTAGGAGCCGCAAAAGCGCACGATCTTGTCGCGGCCGCTGTGGTATCGCGCCAGGCGCACGGCTTGCATGACCGCCTCGGTGCCCGACATGTGGAACGAGACTTCGTCCATGCCCGAGATGCGCTTCAGGCGCGCCACGTTATCCGCCACCACTGGGTGGTAGGAGCCCAGCACCGGGCCCAGCGTGCCCACTGCCTCGGCGCCCTGCGCAATGCATTCCTTGTAGAAGTCGTTGCCAAACAGGTTGACGCCGTAGGAACCGGTCAGGTCATAGAAGGGATTGCCGTCCAGATCGGTGATGGTGACGCCACTGGTGGCCTGCACAAACGACCCCGTCTTCAGACCACGCTCCGCCAGGTTTCTGAACTGAAACGGTATGCGGTAGGCGCTGACAAATTGCAGGTCCGACAGGCCGCTGGCCACGTCCGCACTTTCCTTCAGGCTCTTGGGGAAACGTCGGCTGATCTCCATCACCAATGCCTCAAAGGCCAGTCGGCGCTTGGCAACCACGTCGGGTGGCGCCCCATCCACGCCAAAAGCTTCATCCTCGCTATAGCGGTAGTTGGGCAACAGCGCAGCCACGCGGCGTGCTATGCGCGGGTGGCCCGCCAGCGATCGGTGCTTGGCCAGCGACAACTCGGCGCGCTGCTGCACGCGCCGCAGACCCAGTACAAACGCGGCGGTGCTGACGCCATAGAGCAACAGGGTATTCATACCAATCATTTCATTCACGGGGCACACCTTTTTTCATAACAAACACACTGCGAGATTCCACGACATGAGCCTGCGCCAACAGATCCATTCCATCCTGAACCAAGAGGACTTGAACTTCCTGCTGACCAACCGCTTGCCGCGCCGCTGGCTGACGCAATTTATTGGTTGGTTCAGCAAGATCGAGCAACCCGTAGTGCGAGACCTGTCGATTGCGATCTGGAAATATTTTTCGGCGTTGGACCTGAGCGAAGCCAGCAAGAGCCGCTTCACCAGCATGCACGACTGTTTCACCCGCGCGCTCAAACCCGGCCTGCGCCCGGTGGCGATGGACCCGCTGGTGATGAGCAGTCCGGTAGACGCCATCGTCGGCGCCCACGGGCCAATAGAGGGCACGCGTGTTTTTCAGGCCAAGGGCTTTCCGTACACGCTGCAAGACCTGCTGGGGGAAGAGGAAAACATCGCCGACTGGGTGAACGGCAGCTTCGTCACCCTGCGCCTGACCTCCAGCATGTACCACCGTTTCCACGCGCCCTTTGACTGCACGGTGGAGCGCGTGCGCTACTTCTCGGGCGACACCTGGAACGTCAACCCGATTGCGCTGGGCCGGGTCGAGAAACTGTTTTGCAAAAATGAGCGGGCCTTCATCCGCACCCGGCTGGGTGGCGATGGTCCTTGTGCCGGACAACGTGTGGCCCTGGTGCCGGTTGCCGCGATTCTCGTGGCCAGCATACGGCTGCACTTTCTGGATGTGTTGTTCCATCTGCGCTACAAAGGTCCGACGACCGTGGCCTGTGATGCACCGTTCACCAAAGGGCAGGAGATGGGTTGGTTTCAGCACGGCTCCACCGTCATCGTGTTGGCGCCCAAGGGATTCGACTTGTGCGACGGTCTGGCCGATGGCGACCATGTGCGCATGGGTCAAGCCCTCATGCGCTGGAAGGGCTCAGGGGTGTAGCCGCAGCCTGGGGACGCGCAGGGCCGAATTGGCGGCCGTGGCGCTCCAGCACGCCGGACAGTGTTTCCACAAAACCGTCGTACACGGCATCCCATGCCAGGTGGGCGACGCTGGCCGGAGCCGCCTGGCGCAGTTGCCGTTGCAGCGCTGTGTCGACCGCCAGCGCCACGGCTGCATCCACAAAATCCAGCTCTTCGGTGCCGTGCACCAGCACGCCGTTGCGCCCAGTCACGATCAACTCCTTGGCGGCCGCATGCGCGTAGGACAGCACCGCCAGCCCACTGGCCAGGGCCTCGGGCACGACATTGCCAAAGGTTTCGGTCAGACTGGGGAAGACAAACATGTCGCCCGATGCGTAATAGCGCGCCAGGTCTTCACCCTTGCGCACACCGGCGAAGATGGCCTCTGGGCATGATTCCTGGGCCTGCTTGCGCAGCGGTCCATCACCCACAAACACCATGGTCGCCGCCGGTACCCTCGCCTGAATGGCGCGAAAGGCAGCAATCACCAGCGCGATGTTCTTCTCTTTGGCCAGGCGGCCTACATGCACCACCACCAGAGCGTCATCCGCCACACCCCAGCTGCTGCGCAGCTCTGCCGATCGCTTGGACGGGCTGAACTGTTCAATCGCCACGCCGCGCGACATCAGCCCCACGTTGTGGTACCCGCGGGCTTCCAGCTCGGCCACCATGGCGCGGGTGGGCACAAGCGTGGCCTGGGTGCGGTTGTGCAGCTTGCGCAAATAGCCTTCAATCGTTTTCTTGAAAAGGCCAATGCCGTAATGCTGCGAATAGCTGTGGAAATTGGTATGAAAAGAACTGGTGACCGGCAGATGCAGCGCGCGCGCCGCGGCCACAGCGGACCAGCCCAAAGGGCCTTCAGTCACCACATGGACGATGTCGGGGCGCTTTTCGCTCCACAGCTTGACCAGGCGGTTTTTGGACGGCAGGCCAAAGCGCAACTCGCCATAGGCCGGTACGGGAATGCCCCGGGACAGCACTTCGTCGAGGCCGGTACGGGCGGCAGACTGGCCTTCCTTGACCTGTCGGGGTCTTACCACCTGCACCGCGTGGCCGCGCGCCAACAGGCCGTCTACGATACGCCCCAGCGTCATGGCCACGCCATTGACCTCGGGAGGGAATGTCTCGGTCACCACGGCAATACGCAGGCTGGGCGGGCGCGCGGCAAAGGACTCTATCAACAGTTCGTTCGGAGGGTTCACGCCCCTGAGGCTACCGACCCCACATAACAGTTTGATGATGCTTTGTTGAAATTTTGAAGACTGTCAGCCCGAACGCCCACCGCTGCGGAGGCGTGTTTCACCCTGGGGCGGCCCGGCGGTGAAAGCGAGCCCGGTACTGGCTGACCAAGACAAAGGCCATGCAGCCTGCCACCAGCAGCCCAAAACTCCAGATCAGGCTGTGCAGCGAAAGCTGTAGCGCAGTGGCCACGGCATAGACCGCCAGCATCACCAGCATGCCGCCATTTTCGTTAAAGCCCTGTACGGCAATCGAACGCCCCGCCGTCAGCAGTGTGCAACCGCGGTGTTGCAGCAAGGCATTCATGGGCACGATGAAGAAGCCAGCCAGCGTGCCCAGCAGTATCAGCAGCACGACCGCCATCTCTATGGAATGCACCGCCAGCATGGCCGGAAACAACAGTCCCATCACCACGCCCAAAGGCAGGACGTTGATCGCCTGGTGCAGCGCGACAAAGCGACTGGCCAGCGCGGCCCCTGCGATCGCACCGAACGCTGTAACGCCCTGCAAATAGGCGCCCTGCGCCAGGGTCAGTCCTAGGGCTTCGTTCGCCCAGCGCAGCACGATCAATTGCAAGGTGGCGCCAACACCCCACAACAGGGTGGTGACCGACATGGAAATACCGCCCAGCGGGTCGCGCCACAACACGGCGTTCTCCTGGAAGAAGCGCCGAACGATGCGCGCCGGGTGGAAGGAATGGTGGGGGTAGCGCTTGCCGCTGTCGCTGACGCCAAAGTTCAGCGCCAGCGCCAGCACGTTCAGGCCCAGCAGGCATAGCATGCCGGCCACCAGTTCGGTAGGCGCGCTGCCAAAATGCGCATACTCCGGCGGCAAATCGATGTGCGGCATGGCGGGGCTGATCAGCAGGCCACCCAGCACCGTGCCAAAGATAACGGCACACACCGTCGTGCTCTCAAAAAACCCGTTGGCACGCACCAAGTCTTTGCCCGGCAACAGCTCCGTGATCAGCCCGTATTTGGCCGGCGCGTATATGGCGGCACCCAGTCCGCCGAACAGCAGGGCCAGGATCGGGTCGATGCCGCCCAGCAATAGCAGCACGGCGCCCACCTTGAGCGCATTGGCCAGCAGCATGACCCGGCCCTTGGGAATGGCATCGGCCAGCGGGCCTACAAAGGGGGCCAGAAACACATAGAAAACGGTAAAGCCAATCTTGAGCACCGGTGTTACCCAGTCCGCAGCGGCCAGTTCTATGACCCTGGCAATGGCAATGATGAGAAAGGCGTTGTCTGCGATGGTCGAAATGAATTGCACGATCAGGAGAAGATAGAAAGTGCGATGCATGGGCAAAATGGGCTCCCATCAGAGTCTGAAAGGCCTCGTCATCGAGGATCGCCGGCGATGCTATCGGGGCTACAAGTCAGTTCTGTGAATCGCCTCGCGGGGAGGCCTGCAAGTCCAATGCATGCAGAACGCGCGCGCACAGCTCCTCGGGGGTCCGCGAGATGACCTCCTCTGGCACTTGGAATCTTTCCGTCAGGCGCGTGTAGTCTTCAAAGCCGTATGACACCATGAAGGCGTGCATGCCGGCGGCGATCGCGGCCTTAAAGTCCTTGTGCTCATCACCGCAGGTATACGCACGCGCCGGGTTGATACCGAGCCGGCTCCGGTTGAATCCGCCACACACTCCAGACATTGCCATAGCCCCACCTGGTAGCGCTGGGCTGCCCTGTGGTGACCGCTGAAATAACCCCGTGGCTTCAGTTTGACAAACACATTTCCGCTCACCGCCACTTCGGATTGCCCGGGAAACGGTCATAGCGGTTGGGAATGCCGTCATCGTCATAGTCATCCATGGGGCCTCGGTTGTTAATGTCGCGACCGTGGTGGTGGCGTTGCCGTTGATGGCCCCAACCACCGTACACAGGGGCCGATTGCGTGTAGTAGACAGGGCGGGGATAAATATAGCTCGATATCGGTTGTGCATATACAGGCTGGGGCTGAACATACACCGGCTCGGGCTGCACATAGACCGGTGCCGGTTGCACGTACACGGGACGAGGGTACGCATAGACTGGAGCTGGTTACACATAGACGTCAGGGGTTCCGAGCGTGATGGAGAATTGCACATCGTCGCGTGCATGGGCCGTGGAGGCGACCGCCAAAGTGCCCAGCGCCAAAGCTGCTTCGGCAAGAGACTTGAGGATAACGATGCGGTTCATGGATTGCTCCTTGGGTTGACAGGGCCCCATGCTGCGCCCTGGTGCATGAACGCAAACTGAACCAAGGCAACATAACTGGCCGCTGGCCCCTATTTCCCTCCAACTAAGACCCTATGAAAGTAACACCGTGTTTCACGGCTACAGGCAGCGCAATGTCCACCTGCGCCCCACCCCAAGCCGAAGCCCCCAGCGCCAGCGTGCCTTCGTGGCTGGCCACCAGGTCGTTCACCACGGCCAGACCCACGCCGTGGCCGGGCACTTTTTCGTCCATGCGCACATGCAGTTGCAGCACGGCCTGCGTATCGGTAAAGCCGGGGCCATCGTCTTGCACGCGGATGCGCAGGGCGCCACCCTCGCGCCACAGCCGCACGTCAATGCGCCCCGCGGCCCATTTGGCTGCGTTGTCCATCACATTGCCCAGCATCTCGAAGGCGTCACCCTCGTCCATGCGCCACGTCAGGTCGGGCGGACAATCGACAGTGAAGGCGAACTGCTTGTCGGCATATACCTTGGCCAGCGAATCGCAAATGCGCCCCACTACTGGCGCCAGCGCCAGCCAAGGCGCAAAACGCGTTGCGCCGCTAGCACCGGCGCGGCCCAGTTGGTGCTGCACTATGTGGTCCATGCGGTTCACCTGTTGCGCCACGGTGTCAGCCAGTTGGTCGGGTTGACCCAGGGCGGAGCGCAGCACGGCCAGCGGCGTTTTCAGGCTATGGGCCAGATAGCTCAGCGCTTCTTTGTAGCGCGTCTGACGCACCCGCTCTTGTTGGATAAGGGTGTTGAGGTTACCGGTGAGGGCGGCAATCTCGCTGGGGTAGCGACCCTGCACCTCGGTCTGTTCGCCGCTTTCAATACGGGCAACTTCTTGCGACACTCGCTCAAGCGGCGCCAAGCCCCAGCGCAACAGCAAGGTCTGCGAAAGCAACAACAACAGACCCGCCCCGCCCAGCCAAGCCCACAGCGTGCGCTGAAAGGCCCTCGTTTCGCGATCGAACGCGACGCTGCTCTCCACCACCGATAACACCAGTCGCACACTGGCCTTGCCCTGCCCTGCCCAGCGCACGCCGTAAGTGGCTGACAAGAATGCGCCCGCAGGCGCCTGCAACGTGTCGTAACGCCACGCACCCACCGGAACGTCGCCATCAAAGGGCAGAGTCAGCCCAAGGGTGGATGCCGATTGCCATGCCTCACCCCGCGCCACATTGACGATGCGGGCGTAGAGGCCCGAGCTAGGCAGCGACAGGCGTGGTTCGGCAAACTCGGTCGGCATAACCAGCGCGCCCGCAGCGTCCAACTCAGCCCCGGCCAGCAGCAGGTACACCGTGCTTTGCAAACGGGCGTAATGCGCGGCGCGCACGCCATCGGTATGGGCACGTTGCAGGGCCACGCCGACCACGGCCATGAATGACAGCAACACCACGGCACCGCCCACCATCAGCCGCGCGCGGATCGACAACGCGTAAAACCTCATGTGGGGCGACCCGCGTCATTCAAGGGTGAAGCGGTAACCGCGCCCGCGAAAGGTTTCTATCGGAGCCAGCGCGCCTTCGGGATCCAGTTTGCGGCGCAGGCGGCCCACCAGCACCTCCAGCACATTGCTGTCGCGGTCCTGGTCGTGGGGGTAGAGGTAATCGGAAAGCTCTTGCTTGCTGACCACGCGTGCACGCTCGCGTACCAAGAATTCGAGCACACGGTATTCAAACGCCGTCAGCTCCATGGGCGCACCGTTCAGGTGGGCGGCCTGCGCAGCAATGTCCAGGCTGAGCGGCCCCACGGTCAGTACAGCGGTGGCGGCTTTCATGGCGCGGCGCAGCAGCGCCTTGACGCGCGCTGCCAGCTCGGGGTATTCAAACGGTTTGACCAGGTAGTCGTCGGCGCCCGACTCCAGACCCACCACCTTGTCTTGCCAACTGCCGCGCGCAGTCAGGATGAGGATGGGTAAGGCTTTGCCATCGGCGCGCAACCGTTGTACAACCGTGAGTCCATTGAGCTTGGGCAGACCCAGATCGACGATGACCAGGTCCACTGGGTACTCGCGTGCTTGGAATAGGCCGTCTTCCCCATCAGTGGCCTGGTCCACCCGGTAGCCATCGGCCTCCAGACGCAGTGCGAGCGAGAGCCGCAGCGGCGCATCATCTTCAATCAGCAGCAGGCGCATTAAAATTAAAGCGGCTTTCCCGTGGCGGCGTCGATCATCACCACCTGCACCTCGCCACCCGCAGTGACTAGCTTGACGCGCCAAGCTGCCCTATTGCCGAACTGGGCTTTGTCCACCGACAGCACGCGCCCACCCTCCGCCTGTCGGGCGGCAGCAGCGGCTTCATCTCGGCCTATGTCGGCCCACGCGGGCGCGCAGACCAGCATAAAGGCGACGAGCAGCGAGCGTGCAATGCGGGAAGTCATGGGCATCATCGTACTACCGCAAGAGCGGGTTACCGCAGGACAGGGCCAACGGGGTCGACTGACACGCGCACCTGTAGGTACGGACCGGGGTTTTCGCGCATCAGGGTGGTGTAGGTCTGGCCACGGTAGTCGTAAGCCACGCTGTAACCGGTCAGGCGTGCCTGGACATCGTTGACCACTTGGCAGCGGTTGACCTGGCGCGGGGCTTCCTGGACTTGCGCGTAGCGGTAATTGTTATTGCTGGCAATGCGGTCGCCGGCAATGGCTCCCACCAGCGCGCCGAAGGCTGTGGCAGCCTCGCGACCCCCGCCCCCGCTGCCGCGGCCAACCTGGTTACCCACCACGCCACCGGCCAGCGCACCCAGTGCCACGCCTCCATAGTGAGGGCCTTCGTTGTAGACGCGCGGGGGCGGAGTCACCCAATCGGTGCGGCACTCTTCGCGCGGCACGGTGACGTTTTCATACTGCGGCTCGGCGCTGCGCACGCGGGCGTTGTCAAAGAAGGTGTCTGCCTGCGCAACAAAAGCGCCAACAGTACATGCGAGAGCGATAGCAAGACGTTTCATAGGATGCCTCTTTGGGTTGGTATGGGGGCATCTTGCGCGGGACTGGGTGAACGGTAGCTGAATGGATGTGGGAAAACGGCATGCTCTGAATCCGTCCACCGGTTCGATTCGCTTATGTCGGAGCGACGCGCTGGATTCAGCGGATAGAAAATTCTGCTGCCCTGCTTCGGCGCTTCTCCGCCAACGAGCAAGAGGACTTCATTGCCGCTGTTATTGATGAAGCAGTGCGAAATGCCAGTGCCGGCCGGAAACGCCGCCAGATCACCCGAGGGAATCGGGTAAATATAGCCGTCGATCCAAGCGGCTACTTCACCAATGACACAGACGAACTCCTCTGCATTCTCTTGTGCGTGCGGCCATGATGATCGTGCTATAGGAGAAAGCCGCTGAATGCTTAGCTGCGGTCATTGACAAACGCCTGCAACTGCAATGAAAAAACGGCCCTTGACGGGCCGTTTCAGGAAGAAGTGATTTACTTCTTTGAGGGCTTTGGTGCGGGCTTTTTAGCCTTGGCAAGAGCGCGCTTCTCTGGCGCTGCAGTTATCGCTGACTTCGCCGCAGCTTGAGCTTCCTTCAGGGTAGTGCGCTGAGCTTTGAGTGCATTCAGGGTCGCTGTGACCTTAGCAATCTTCTCATTGAGCTTTGCGATGGCCTTGACCTCTTTCGAGACCTTAACCACCTTCTTGGCGGCGGGTTTAGCGGAAGCCTTTGGAGCTTTAGCTGGGGCCTTCATTGGGGCCTTCGAGATGATTTTCTTTGCAGTTGCCATTTGGATTTACCTTTAAAAACTTCGCTTCTCATCGAGCGTAGTGCTACGTATTTTATAGCAAAAAGGGACGGCTCTATTGAACGACGTGGGCGCGCTTACGATGCGGGTAATGCCCAACCATCCTGGTGGCTCCATCCGGCTGGGCTAGCGGGACTTTTTGAGTTGGTCTTCGACGGCCTTGGCGGATGAACCGACCGCCTTTACCGCTTCCTTGAGTGCTTGAGCCGTGACACCGAATTTTTCAGTCCAGTACCGGACTTCATAGTCTTCGCTGGTGTTTATGCGGGAACTGTCTTGTGGCCGGTCTTCTGCCTGTTGTCGGACATGAGAGATCTCCTAGAGGGTGTAAGTCGATGCATGCTATGTCTGACTTACCGTTTTTTCTGTGCGATGGGCCACCCTGCCGCACAGCGAAGCGTCCGTCAGGTACTTCTCCAGCGCTTAGCGCAGACGGATACGCTATCAGTTGCTTCGCAAGTACCGGCCAGTCAGACTGCTCCCATTTTTAGCGACCTGTGCAGGTGTACCGGTGGCGACAATACGGCCTCCTTCGATACCTGCACCAGGCCCAATGTCGATGACCCAATCGCAATCCGCAACCACGCGCATGTCGTGCTCGACTAATACGATCGTGTTGCCGGCATCTGCCAAGGCGTGGAGTTGACCCATCAAGCGGTCCACGTCCGCAGGGTGCAGTCCGGTTGTCGGCTCGTCCAGCACATACAGCGTCTGGCCTTTGCTTTGTCCATGTAGTTCGGCAGTGAGCTTGATCCGCTGGGCTTCGCCGCCTGACAATTCTGTCGCAGGCTGTCCCAGGCGCAAGTAGCCCAGACCAATGTCGCGCAACAGCCTGAGCGGTTGGAGTACCGTGGGTTCAGTTGAAAAGAAGCTGCAGGCATCGTCCACCGTTAAGCGCAATACCTCAGCGATGTTCTTGCCTTTGTACTGCACCTCCAGCGTCTTTGCGTTGTAACGTGCCCCATGGCAAGTCGAGCAGGGCGCAAACACGCTGGGCATGAACAACAGTTCGATGCTGACAAAACCTTCACCATCGCAGGTCTCGCAGCGCCCACCCGCCACGTTGAAAGAAAACCGGCCAGCAGCCCAACGGTGTTTGCGCGCAGTTGCAGTCCCGGCAAACAGCTTGCGCACCGTATCGAATAGACCGGTATAGGTTGCCAAGTTGGAGCGTGGGGTGCGGCCAATGGGCTTTTGGTCCACCTGCACCAAGCGGCGGACTAACTCTAAATCGCCGCTGAGCTGTCCGTTGAGCACGACGGTGCGCGTGGGCACGGGTTCCTCCGCTTCGTCCTCGTCGGCCGGCGTTACTGCATGGCCCAAGTGGTTGGCCGCGAGTGTGACAAGCGCCTGCGTGACCAAGCTGGACTTGCCGGAGCCCGAGACGCCGGTAACTGCTGTGACCACTCCCAGCGGAAACGCCGCATCGACTTGACGGAGGTTGTTGCGATCCACGGCGGTCAGCTTCAACCAGCCTTGTGGCGACCGGAGTCCCCGCGTTTGAAGCGCTGGTTCGGCAAACAAATAGTGGGCAGTGTGCGATGTGGACACCGTGCGCAGGCCGTCAAGGGGACCGCTGTAGACGACCTCACCACCCTTTTCGCCGGCGCCGGGGCCGACGTCCACAATCCAGTCAGCCTGCCGCATCACTGCCAGGTCGTGTTCTACAACAAAGAGCGAGTTGCCGGCGGCAAGCAAGCGCTTCAACGCCGCCAGGAGAGCCTCGCTGTCGGCCGGATGCAGGCCTGCCGACGGCTCATCCAGCAC
The DNA here is from genome assembly GCF_056521325.1 of Rhodoferax sp. ZS1R8. Classification (NCBI taxonomy): domain Bacteria; kingdom Pseudomonadati; phylum Pseudomonadota; class Betaproteobacteria; order Burkholderiales; family Comamonadaceae; genus Rhodoferax; species Rhodoferax sp. ZS1R8. The sequence goes on from NZ_JBWMBA010000003.1 coordinate 620,463, forward strand.
GTAGACGACTCCAAACAGGTTCGACTGTATCTGGGTGGCCAGCCGCACCCTTTGCAGCTCGCCAGGAGACAACGTAGGCGTGCTGCGCTCCAATGACAGGTAGCCCAAGCCTAACTCCAGCAAGGTCTCAATACGGTCCAGCACATTGCGCGCAATGCGCTGGGCAGCGATGCGCTTTTCTTCAGAGAGGTCGGGCGTGCGCAGCACATCGTCAGCGCCCGCATGCGGTTCACCAGCTGCTATCCGGCGACGGGGCTTCGGTGCAGTATTTGCACGGGTTGCGTCGCCCTCCATTGAAGCGAACTGGCCTTGGGCCGCCGGACCCAGGACCCGGGCGACCTGGGTGAGCGGCAGTTGCGACAGCGCGCCAATATCAAAGCCCGCAAACGTGACGGACAGCGCCTCCGCCTTGAGCCGCTTGCCATGGCAACTGGGACACAGCTGCCCCTGCATGAACCGCGCGACACGCCGCTTCATCAGGGCGCTGGTGGTTGTGGCAAAGGTTTGCGCAACATACTTGCGGGCGCCGGTGAAGGTGCCCTGGTAGCTTGGCTGCATCTTGCGGCGCAACGCCGCTCGTGTTTCTGCCGGCGTAAACCCGGCGTACACCGGGACGGTAGGCTGCTCGTCGGTGAACAGTATCCAGTCTCGGTCTTTCTTAGGCAGGTCGCGCCACGGGGCGTCCACGTCGTAGCCCAGTGTGACGAGTATGTCGCGCAAGTTCTGCCCATGCCAAGCTGGCGGCCACACGGCCACAGCGCGCTCGCGAATCGAAAGAGAGTCGTCGGGGACCAGCAATTTTTCAGTAACCGCGTACACGTGGCCTTGTCCGTGGCATACCGGGCAAGCACCTTGCGGGGTTTGCGCAGAAAAGTCTTCGGCGAACAGCATGCTCTGCCCGGCGGGGTAAGTGCCAGCTCGGGAGTACAACATTCGTAGCAAATTGGAAATGGTGGAGATGGACCCCAGGGTGGAGCGCGTGCTTGTTCCGCCGCGCTGCTGCTGCAAGGCAACAGCGGGTGGAAGCCCCTCGATGCTGTCGACATCAGGTACACCTACTTGGTCTATAAAGCGTCGGGCGTAGGGCGATACAGAGTCAAAGTAACGCCGTTGTGCTTCAGCAAAGAGTGTTCCGAACGCCAATGAGGATTTGCCCGAGCCAGAAATACCTGAGAAGACCACAAGTGCGTTGCGAGGAATGTCCACGTTCACATCCTTCAGGTTGTGCTCGCGCGCACCTCTTACCTGAATAAAATCTGTCAGCGGTTTTGCGTCCGGCGCAGCGCTACCAAGGTCGCCTACTTTGCGTGATGCGCCGGTCTTCGTAGTCTTGTTTGCACCGCTACTGCGGGTACCCCTATTGGCCCGGGATTGTCGAGGCGTCGATCCTCCCGCGTTGGTACTCATTGAGCTACAGAGCCTTATGCGCTATCAGAGTCCCCGATAGCAAACTGGGTAGGTACATCTGATCGCTATTTGGATGCCTCATACGAAAGCAAAGTTCTCTCCACTGAATACAATGCATTAGGCTTCGATAGCAGAGGCTAGGCACGTCGAAGGCGTAGGCACCTGCAGCTTTTTGCAAATCAATGCGATCTTCTCTTCCAATGTGGCCCGCGTAAACGGCTTCACGATGTATCCGGAGGCGCCTTGCTGAGCAGCGTGTACTACGCTGCTCGCACTCGCCTCGGCAGTCACCAATAGAACTGGCAGAGGGTGGAGCCGGGGATCAGTGCGAATTGCCGTCAGTAATTGAAAACCGTCCAGACCAGGCAGCACGGTATCAGTGATCAAGAAGTCGAACTTCTTGGCCTTCAGTTTTTGCAGCGCGGCGGCACCGTTGTCGACCTCGTGGATTTCAGAGAAACCGCAGTCCGACAACATGCCGCGGATAGTGCGTCGCATTGGCGAGTTCGCATCAGCGATCAAAAACATCGGGACTCGGGACATAGACATCCTTGTGAATAGGCGATGATTCAGCCTACTTTGGAGGCCTTTGCGCGTCTGTGTTCTCCAACACAAAACTCCATCCGCAATTCATCGTTGTTCGCCAGCACACCCAAGGACTGCAACGCTGATGAAGAGTTTCGCGACGCCCAGAACCTGAACCCAAAGGACTCGCCCTTAAGGGCAACCTTTATTCAAGCCATGGCCACCATAAATACGTGGCTCGAAGTGGTCCTTCAAATATTAACACCCGGCTTACCGGGACTGTCCTCTCAATTGATGCATGGACTCCCCCGAACAATGGCGCGTGGTTGAAACACACCGCCTCACACGCACCCAGTTTGAACGCTGGTTTGCCAACCGAGATGTGAATCTGGTGATCATGGAAGCCTGTGGATCGGCCCACCATTGGGGGCGTTGGCTCAATGGCCTGGGCATTGAGGTATGTTGCCGCCGCCGAAAACTGACCACCATTGTTTCGCAGATTCACAATTTCTTCATTCACCGATTAGTAGACGAGCGGGACCTCATGCTGCTTGACAACACGATCAGCACTAGAAACAGAGCAAATACACGACTACTCCACGGTGACGCTCTTTGCCAGATTCCTAGGTTTGTCTACGTCAGTTCCCCGCGCGCAAGCAGCGTGGTATGCCAGCAATTGCAGCGGCACGACGTGGAGTAACGGCGACAACTCGCCGTAGTGCTCAGGCATTCTGATCACGTGCATGCCCTCACCGCTCTCGATGCGTGTGTCGGCGTCCGCCAGCACATACAACACCCCTCCTCGGGCCCGGACTTCGTGCAGGTTGCTCTTGAGTTTTTCCAGCAGCGCGTCATTTGGAGCAACGGTCACTACCGGCATTTCGCTGGTCACCAGAGCCAGCGGGCCGTGCTTGAGCTCGCCAGCGGCGTACGCCTCGGCGTGGATATAGGTGATCTCCTTGAGTTTGAGCGCCCCTTCCATTGCAATCGGGTAGTGCAAGCCGCGGCCAAGGAACAGCGCGTTTTCCTTCTTGGCAAAGTCTTCCGACCAGCTGATGATTTGCGGCTCCAGCGCGAGTACGGCCTGCAACGCGGCCGGTAGGTGGCGCATGGCCTTCAGGTGGCGTTGCTCTTCACTGTCGGACAGGCGCCCCTTGGCCTGCGCCAGTGCCAGCGTCAGTAGAAACAAGCCGGCCAACTGCGTGGTGAAGGCCTTGGTGGAGGCCACACCGATTTCGACACCGGCGCGCGTCACGTAGGCCAGGCTACATTCGCGCACCATGGCGCTCGTCGCCACATTGCAGATAGTCAGCGTATGGCGCATGCCCAGGCTTTGGGCGTGGCGCAACGCGGCCAGCGTGTCCGCGGTCTCGCCCGACTGTGTGATGGTGACGACCAACGTCTTGGGGTTGGGCACGGATTCGCGGTAGCGGTACTCGCTGGCTACCTCCACTTGGGTCGGCACCTTGGCAATGCTCTCCAGCCAGTACTTGGCGGTGCAGCCACTGTAGTAGCTGGTGCCGCACGCCAGAATCAGCACCGAGTCAATCTCTGCAAATACGCGCGCGGCGTTGGCGCCCGGCTTGTGGTTCATTTGCAAGTCGAACAGCTCGGGGACTATGCCCTCGACGCCTTCGAGCGTATCGGCAATGGCGCGGGGCTGCTCAAAGATCTCTTTCTGCATGTAGTGGCGGTACGGACCCAGCTCGGCCGCGCCGCTATGCGCCAACACAGTCTTGACCGGGCGCTGCGCGGGGGTTACAGCCTTTCGCGCCTTGTCGAGCAACCAGTATTTGCCCAGCTGCACGTCCACCATATCGCCCTCGTCCAGGTACACGATCTGGTCGGTGACGCCCGCCAGGGCCATCGCATCGCTGGCCAAAAAATGCTCTTGCCCGTCCTTGCCAACACCTAGGATCAGCGGCGAACCGGCGCGAGCGCCAATCAGGCGGTGCGGCTCGTCCTTGCAAAACACGGCGATAGCATAGGCTCCATGCAGTTGGCCGATAGCCGCCTGTACAGCTTCGAACAGATCGCCGTTGTACAAACTGTCCACCAGATGTGCAATGACTTCGGTGTCCGTCTGGCTGACAAATCCATAGCCCTTGGCCTTCAACGTGGCGCGCAACTCATCGTGGTTTTCGATGATTCCGTTGTGTACCAACGCGATCCGGCCGGGCCGCTGGTGCGCGTCGGCCCCTGAGCCATGGCTGAAGTGGGGGTGTGCATTGCTGACCGATGGTGCGCCGTGTGTGGCCCACCGGGTGTGGGCGATCCCAAGGTTACCTGCCAAGCCGGCTGAATCGCCTCCGGCAGCGACCTGTGCTGCCAGCTCCGCAACGCGCGATGTACTGCGTGCCCGACGCAGGCCAGAGTGGCCCGCATCCTGCGCGTAAACGGCGACGCCGCAGGAGTCATAACCCCGGTATTCCAGACGTTCCAGCCCCTGAACGAGGACCGGAACAATATTGCGAGTCGAAACCGCACCAACAATGCCACACATACGCACACTCCCGTTTGAAAATTCGAAGATAGGGAATCGTAGTGCCGCATTTAAGAAATTTATTTCCTAAATTTTATGAATATTGAATAATAATTTCACTAGATCCCGAAAGTGTAATTTTTATCCAAATTTTATTTTATAAATGAAATCAACATCCATAGACGAAGTGGACAAACAACTTCTGGCGCTTCTGCAAAAGGACGCCAGCTTGAGCAACCAGGCACTCGCTGAGCAGGTCTGCACATCGCCACCGACCTGTCTGCGGCGCGTCAAGCGACTGCACGAAGCCGGGCTCATCGAACGCCACATCGTTATCCTGAACCCGGAAAAGATGGCCAATACGCTGGGCTTCGGTCTAACCGCTATTGTGGAGATCACATTGGACCGACAAGACGCACAAGCCTTAGGAAATTTTGAGGCACGGGTTGCAGACGATCCCGCGGTGCAGCAGTGCTACCGCGTGTCACCCGGACCCGATTTTGTGCTGGTGGTCCACGCAGCCAACATGCCAGCTTACCAGGCGCTAACACAGCGGCTCTTCACCAGCGATGCCAATGTGCGCAATACCAAGGCCTTCTTCAGTATCAAACGCAGCAAGTTTGGAGCTGAGTTGCCGTTGGTGTGAGCCGACGCTCAGCTGCCGGACATTCAGGCTAGATCAGAGGTACGTTTTACGACGACGTGCAGTCGTTCCCAAAAGACCAAGTCCCGCAAGCATCATGGCAAAAGACTCCGGCTCTGGTACAGAAGGTGTTACGGCCAACGCCACATTGTCAATAAAGGCCGACGTATCGGAAGCATTGTTCAGATTTGTGCCGGCGAAGCTTATCGTATGGGAACCCGCAGCTTGGTTATTCACAGTGAACGAATAGGAACTCCAGGTATCCCCGGGCGTGCCAGACCAAATAGTATTGCCGTCGAACAACACTGAGACAGTTTGCGGACCACCAACTCGGTAATTAGTACGTTGCTCCAAATCATAGGAAAATGTGTAGCTACCGGCAACGGCGTCAAACGTTTGGCTTATCGACGCCCCGGAAAGCCGCAGGAAGCCATAGACGTCTCCGTCCTTAGCCGTGCCGCTCCACAATTGTGGGCCAGTCGTAATGGAATACGACAGACCGGATGTATAAGAAAAGGACCAACCAGGCGCCTCCACGGCCACGGGGCCGTAACCGACCGATTGATTAAAAGCCGCATCTCCGTAGAGATATCCCACCCAGCTTTGACTTAAATTTTGGGATTCGAAGCTTCCGTTAGCGAAGGGCGCTGCATTCGCGAAACCTGAAATAACTACAGCGAAAGCCAACAGAGCGGCGCGAAAAGTGTTTGTCATGTTTGAATACAGTTTGGTTGACGGGTTAATGTGCCAAGCGGCACAGCCGCGGATTGTCCTGTCCAGTGAGTTTTCGGCAATAGGCCGTTCGACTAGGCAAGGGATGGATCTAGACCAGTTGCCACTCGGGTAGACTGCTTTGACCCACAGTCGGCCCAACATGGGCTTTGCAAGACAAGCAGGTGCAGACTTGAATTTGGTCCTGGAGATCGACAAACTTTGCCAGATGGCTTGGCTGTTCTACGAGCAGGGCGAGTTGGACAAGGCCATCGCCAGTGCCCGAGACGCTTGGCAGCAGGCACAGCATCCCATGCAGAGAGTGAGCAGTTGCGCAGCACTGGGCTGGTTTCTCATCGAAAAGGGAGACTTGCAGGCCGCCGCCGATGTGCTGACTCCCGCCCTTGCCAGCTTCCCGGAACAAGCAGTCTTGCAATGGCGTGTCGGGATTCTGGCGCTCAAGGAGGGACAGCTCGACGCGGCCGTACAGCATCTTGATCGGGCCTTGGCCATTAACCCTGCGCTTGACGATGCCGCAGCCACACTCGCGTGGCTACACCATGACCAGGGCCAAATGGCGCAGGCCACGGCTTGGATACGGCACGCATTGGATCGGCGGTCAACCCCCGAGCGGCAAACACAGTTGGGCTGGTTTTTGTTGCTGCAGGGGCAGCCAGCGCAGGCCATCCCGCTGTTAGAAGAATCACTGCAGACAGCTCCACAGTCCGAAACAACCTACGTGCATCTGGCGCGAGCGCTCAACGAAGAAGGCCAGCACCGCCAAGCCCATCGCATTTTGCAAAGCGCTGTGCAACTTTTCCCCCAATCACAGCAAGTTCTGTTGGCCATGGCTTGGCACTACCGGGACGCACAAGCGTTTGCAGAGGTGAAAGACATTGCCGAACAGTTGATCAAGCGGCAACCCGAGTGTGCTGACGCCCATTTATTGATGGGGATCGCCGAACAGGGCTTGGGCAACAACGAGACTGCTGCAGATCACTTCCGCGGGGCGCTGGTTGCTGACCCAGCCACCGCCGATGCAGCGATCATGCTCGCCCGGTACCTGCGCGCCAGGCATCAATTCGCCGACGCTGCTGCCGTCATTTCTGCCGCCCTAGATCGCCAGCCCCATCACGCGCAGCTGGGCGAATGGCAAGTGCAAACGGCACTGGATATCGGAGACATCGCCGCTGCGCGACGCCGCGTTCATCAGCTGCTGGCCAAGGACCGCGCCAATGAATTTCTATGGTATTTGCTCGCGCAAACTTTGCAAAAACGTGGACGAATTGGCGCTGCTAGGGTAGCTGTGCACCGGGCCTTGCGGCACCAGGTCTACCGGCCGGAGGCCTGGATTTTGGCAGCCTGGTTAGGCGTAGAAAGCGGTCAGCTGGACGATGCCCGTAGCGCATTAAAGCAGTTGCAGATCCGGTGCCCCAACCTGCCCGATCTCGGTGTACAAGTAGCGTTCATTCTGGTAGCGTGCCATGACACACTCGAGGCGGCAGTGCTGGCAGGAGCGGCAGTAGCGCAACATCCACGGTCGTCCCAAGCTCTCCACGCACTCGGCCACGTGCGCCATGCACAGGGGCATTTGCGAGAGGCCGAGCGCCTCACGCGGTTGGCGCTGGCATGTGAGCCTGACTTTGCCGCACCACTTTTTCAACAACTGGGGTGGATACTGCGCGGCGGTGGAAGATTTGGGGAGGCAGCCCGAGCGTTCCAGCAAGCCTGCGCTGCGGACGCCCAAAACCCCGTTTGTCTCCACGAGTGGGCAGAGACACAGGCCTTCGCCGGAGACCCGGATGCGGCCGTGGCCACCCTGCTACAGGCCCGTTGCGCACATCCGGACGATCCCCATCTAAAACTGCTGCATGCGAAGTTATTGCTGGATCGCGGGTCCGACCACTGGGCAAACTCGGCCGCTGTTTGCACCGAACTGTTGCGCCATCGCAAGTTGGTCGAAAAGACTGCGCCGCTGTTAATGACTATGGCGGCCCAAGGCAACCGAAAGGCGTTGAAGTCACTGACTGGCCTGCCACGCGCGCAAAGGCTCAGCCTCTATAAATCAGCCTTGGACTCATGCCAAGCGCGGGGTACCCATCTCGAATTTCTCGCTCTCATTGAGTTAGCAAACAACGATTTTCCGGATGACGGGTTCCTGCAGGCGTCGGCACTATATGCGCTGGGTACGCAAAGCTCGGTGTCCGCATCAGAGCTGGCTCTCCGATCTCGTAAATGGAATCGGCAGTTGGTGATGCAATGTGGCGCTTATCCCCTTGCACAGCGTGCGCCGGACCGGTTTGCCCCAAAGCGGTTGCGTATCGCGTATGTCGCAGCGCACTTTCACCGATCGCTGCTGACAGGCGTACTGGCAGCACACAACTTCGATACAGTAGACGTCTTCTTGTACTGCGACGTCGCACGCGATAGCCTGGGTGGCCTTGCCGAAAAAGTGTATTTGGAGGCGTTGGAAGGGCAAGACCTAGCGGCATCGATGCATGTCAACCAGATCGACGTTGCGATAGATACGGTGGGAGTGGCGCCTTTCCTGGGTCAGGACGAAGTTCTGCGGCAATTTGCCCACAGGGTTGCGCCGGTTCAATGCGCCTGGTTGGGCACATGGTGCAGTGGTGGCGGCGTTTTTGACCACATGCTGTCCGATGTCTATGCCGTGCCCGAACCCAACGATGCCTACTACGAAGAAAGGATCACTAGGATACCCGGGGGTCAATGGTGTTGGCAGCCACCGCCTTGCTCGCCACCGATCACGCCCCTTCCACGACTTGCAAGCGCGAACATCACCCTGGGCTGCGCCGTGAGAGCCTTTCGTATAACGCCGAGGACTCTAGAGGTCTGGTGCCGGCTACTTCAGCGCTTACCCGGCGCGAGCCTGGTGTTCATGGGTGAGCACGGTCAGAGCGCGCAGTTCGGCAGTGACCTCAATCGTGTGCTGTTCGCCGGCGGGGTGGATCGCAACCGCGTGTCGTTCAGAGCGCAACGTGCATACCAAGACTACCTGTCCGGCTATTACGACATTGATATTGCGTTGGACAGCTTTCCGGCTAACGGCGGCCTTTGCCTGCTGGATGCGCTGTGGATGGGGGTTCCATTCGTTACCCTGGCCGGCAACTGGCCTGGAGCTCGGCAAGGCATCTCCATTCTTGGATCCCTGGGGCATACAGAGTGGGCGGCGTCGGACGAAGCCGGCTATATCGACACCGTGTGCGCGCTAGCAGCCGATTTCGAATCGCTGGCCAGTTTGCGCGCGCGTCTGCGCAGCGAAGTTGCAGCATCGCAACTGGTCCGGGGTGCACGGGTTGCCCAAGCCATAGAATCAGCATGCGAGCAGTGGAAGCAAAGCGCACAGGCTGTGTCGGACGCGCCAAGTCCCAAGGAGCGCGTTCGCGCCATGGCTCAGCGCCAATGGGAAGGTTGGTTGAGAAACGGCGCTCGCCTGGACTTTGCGCCGCCCCCTATAGGTACTGCACCCCCGATAGACGTCTCTGTGGTGATCGTGCTGTTCAAACAGGCCGGTTTGGCGCGACAGGCCTTATCTGCGTTGGCTGATCAGTCAGACGTGCACTTCGAAACCATCATCGTGGACAACGCGTCGGGCACGGACACCGAGCGTTTGCTAGACCGCCTGAATGGTGCCCGCATCGTCCGCAATGCCGACAACCTCGGTTTTCTGTACGCCGCCAACCAAGGGGCGGCATTGGCAAGCGGCAGACACATCCTGTTCCTGAACAGCGACGCGATTCTGCAGGCCGGTGCCCTGCGCCAGGCCTTGGCTCGTTTGGATTCGGATCAGAGCATCGGAGCAGTGGGCGGGCGCATCGTGCTGGCCGACGGGAGCCTGCAGGAAGCCGGATGCATCGCCTACGCGGGTGGTGCAACAGCAGGCTATGGCCGTGGGCAAGACCCTAAGCTTCCAGCGTTTAGCTTTGTGCGCGACGTAGACTTCTGCTCCGGCGCATTCCTAATGGTTCGTCACGAGGTGTGGACGACGTTGGGCGGCTTCGACCCGACCTTCGCACCCGCTTACTACGAGGACTCCGATCTTTGCATGCGCATGCGGGACGCGGGTCACCGAGTGGTCTATGACCCCAGCGTGTGGATCTCGCACTTCGAGTGGGGGAGCGCAGCATCGAACCAGGATGCGGTCGCGATGATAGAGAACAACTGCAAGCGCTTCAGCGCACGCCACCAGAAGCGCCTGGCCGATAGGCCCGGGCCTCTGCAGGCGTCGCCGCACCTGGACCGATGGCGGGTCGTGCGCAGGACTCGCGTTCTGGTCATCGACAACTGCGTGCCGCACGCCCCGGCCGGCGGTGGTCTGCCCCGCGCGAGAATCATTCTGCAGGCGTTGGCAAGCTCCTGCGACGTGACACTGTTTCCCATGTGGGAGATCCACGAAGATTGGCGCGCGGTCTACACCACAGTGCCGGAGACGGTGGAAGTCATGCTGGACGTTGGCGCAGCGGGCCTTGAAGAATTCTTGCTGCAGCGTGTTGGGGTGTATGACTTTGTGCTGGTCAGCCGCTCGCCCAATATGGTGATCGTGGACGCATTGCGAATCAGGTGTCCGAAGCTGTTCATCGGCATGAAAGTCATCTATGACACAGAGGCCCTATTTGCATTACGCGACATCGCCAAGGCCGCTTTGAGCGGCAATCCCCTTCCCCCACAGGCTGCACAAGAGTTGCTGCAAAGGGAATTGGCGCTGACGCTGAGGGCAGACGCCGTCATTTGTGTATCGGCTAGCGAAGCCCACATCGTCCGCACGGCCGGCGCGAGCAGGGTTCACCTTCTGACGCATGCAATGGAAACCCGGGCAGAAACGCCCGACTGGACACAACGCGAGGGTTTGCTCTTTGTGGGTGCAGTGCATGCGGGCACGCCTAATGAAGACAGCCTGCTGTGGTTCTGCAACGAAGTCCTGCCGCTTCTACACGCCGAGCATACGCTCGACCTGCACCTGGATATCGTCGGTGACTGTACATCGGGCCCCGTAGCCGCCCTGGCCAGTGACCGCATCCAGCTCGTGGGACGCGTCAAAGACTTGGCACCGTGTTACGACCAGCACCGAGTATTTGTTGCGCCCACGCGCTTTGCAGCCGGTGTACCAGCCAAGGTCATCGAGGCTGGCTGCAACGGCATTCCTGTCGTGGCAACTCCACTGCTCGTAGACCAGCTGGGATGGCAAGCCGGGCAGGAGATCCTGGCCGCCGATGGCGCACGGGCGTTTGCTGCAGCAATCGCAGTGCTGTACACAGACGCTGCAAAGTGGCGCAAGATATGCCATGCAATGCAGCGCAAGACCCGCGAGGCCTATGCAACCCAGCCCTTTGAGGCAGCGCTGCGCGGCCTTTTCACGCACTAGCGAAACACAGGTAGTATGGCTGCCACTGTGATACCGCTACGCAAAACCGTTCAATCCTTCGACTTGTTTGATACGCTGGTTGCGCGTGCCTGCATCAGCCCGGTCAACCTGTTTTCCGATTTAGGCCTTGCAATGGGTCTTGCAGACTTTTCAACGGCGCGCATGCAGGCCGAACAGGCAGTCTTTTCCACTGGCGAAAGTTTTGACCTGTCTACGATCTACCGTCGGCTGTGCGCTACGGGCTACTGCGAAGCACACGTGGCCAAAAGGCTGATGGCGGCGGAAATCGAGGCAGAGTTCGACAATGCGATTCCCATCGCAGAAAACATCGCAGCCGTACGCGATTTCGATCTGGTGGTGTCTGACATGTACTTGCCTGCTACCATCCTGCGCAGCCTGCTGCAGCACGTGGGACTGCGCCGGTTCGTACACCTGTTCGTCAGCAATGCCGGCAAGCACCAGGCAACCATCTGGCCGCAACTGACCAAACGCTGGTTGATTCTCCGGCATCTTGGGGACAACGCGCATGCAGACGTAGAACAGCCGCAGCGGTTCGGCATTCCGACCAGCCATTACACCGGCGCAGCTCAGAGTGGCACAGAACAGTATCTCGACGGCATTGGGTTGCCAACCATCAGCCGAATGGTTCGCCGGCTACGCCTGGCCAACCCGTATGTACCCGACACGCTGGAAGCAGAGCTGTGGAACCACTTCGTCGGATTTAATATTCCCCTACTGTGTACCGCCACCAAAGCGGTCCGCATGCAACGTGAAGTTTGTGGAAAGAAGAATATTCTGTTCCTGTCACGGGACTGCCAGTTTTTAAGTGAAATATTCCTGGCGCTCCATCCCGAGGAGGACTCAGATCTGGTCCATGTATCCAGAGCCGCCTTGGCTGCGGATGTCGAAGGGTTTGCCCGTTACTTCAACAAGCACGGCCTCGACCAGGCACTGGTCTGTGACCTTGTGTCGACGGGACTTTCCTGGTGGCGGTTCAGCCAGTCAACGGCACAGCCCATAGATTTTTTTGCACTGGTCCACATTGACAACCATCAATACCAGGCATTCGACAGCCTTGCGTTGGAGCGGGATCCCCATTTCCGATTCCAGTCGGCGATACGCACCAGCGAACTCGACAAATGGAGCTTGGCCATCGAGATGCTCAACACCGCCCCACATGGCACCGCCACCGGCCTAGACCCGATCGGCGATGACTTTGCTCCACGCTTTGAAGCGCAACATGAATTGCCACCTGCGCTACTGCAAACCCTGACACTCGCCCAAGCTGCGGCCATGCAATGTGTGCAGGCGCAGCGCAACGCCATCCGCCAGGAACTAGCCCAATTGCGCAATGGAAATGCGGTGATCGCGGCCATGGTCAACCGCCTCAGCGCAACGGACTGGATCAACCGCTTCTCCAGCTATGCCATATGCCAATCCATGAACTAACCCATTTGGCTAACCAGGCTGGCAGCGACAAGGGCGACTCTGTATTGTGCGCCCACGGCTACACGCGAATCTATGCCGCCTTGTTGGAACGTGTGCGTCATCTACCGATCCGCATCCTGGAAATCGGTCTGGTACATGGCCAAACCCAGGAGGACAGGCGGGGCCGGTTAGCCGAAATCGGATGCCCAAGCTTGCGCATGTGGGCCCAATACCTGCCGCAGGCCAGCATATTTGGTCTGGACATCGAGGATTTTCGCCAGCTATCGGAGCCGCGCATACACATCTTCCAGGGAGACCAATCCAACCCTGCCGACCTGGCAACGTTGGTCGAGCAGACGGGTGGCGCCTTTGACATCATCATTGACGACGGCAGCCACGCCTCCCACCACCAGCAAATTGCGCTTGCAAACTTGTTTTCGCACCTGGCGCCGGGTGGCATCTACTGCATCGAAGACCTGCACTACCAGCCCGCCGACCTGGAGTTGCCCGGCATTTCCACCACCCGGGAGTTTCTCCGTGACCTGCGGTTTGGTCGCAGTGGTGCCCGCCTGGCCATTGACCAGCAGGGCCTGGCCACGCTGCTGGGCCAGTTGGCGTCCGCGCATTGCTTCGACAGCCAATCCTCGCGCTGGTCCCTGGCCCAGCGCGAGGACGCCTTGGCGGTTTTAGTCAAGAGGGGCGAACACCCACTGCTGGGCCATGCCGTCAACCACATCAGTGCGAGCACCCAGTCGCCCCCTCTCCCGCCGGTGCCTGCGCAGCGCCTTGTTTCGCCACCATCCTTCTTTGGCCATACGGCCATCCACGGCCAGACCATTTATGGTGGTTACACGGCCGCACAGCTGGATCCTACCTATCTGGTGGTCACAGGCAACAACCGGGGATTAAGGCCGGCTGCTAATACGTCTACACAGCAAACCGGTCGCTACCGACCGGGCGACCCCATCGATTTTCGCCTGGGGGGCAATGCCCCCCTGTACCAACGCCAGGGTTGGGATTTTTCATCCGATGGCGGCACCTGGACCATTGCGTCCAGCGCCCAGTTGTCGTTAACCTTGGTCACTGGGTGTGAAGATGGCAAGGATCTGGTGATCGAAATTCTGGCCCAAGGGCTGGTCGGGCCGCAGCACCCGACGACCCAAGCGGAACTCTTGGTCAACGGCACCGTCGCAACCACACTGGTATGTGGACACCAGACCCTGCACACCGTACGGGTCGCGGCGCCGCACTTGGCAGACGGCGCAACCATGTTGCTTGACTTCCGGCCGCTAAACCCGATTTCGCCCCATGCTCTGGGTAACTCCGACGACAAACGCGAGTTGGGCTTATTGGTAACACACCTGAGTCTCAGCTATTCAACATGAAGGCTTCCTGCTATATTGTTTCCCTGCTGGTCAGATCTTTCCCGTTTGGAGCGAACTCCTACGGGAAACCGCGCGGCCTTCTTTCAGGGATATGAACCATGATTGATCAACGGACACCCATTTTGGCCAAGCACCTGGCGCCAATAGCGCTATGTCTTTCGGCAATCGCGGCCCCGGCTATCGCCCAAAACACACCCGCACCCCAAGAAATCGAACAGGCCTTCCAGGAGGTGATTGGCAAGGCAGGCTCCGTCGAGGCCCATAGCAAATACGCCAGCCTGCTGGTTCGCTCCGGCAACTTCGAAGGCGGTATCGCCGCGCTGGAAAGTTTGCTGGTGTCGCCAGACGCTTCAGCCAGCATCCGTCTGGAGCTGGGTGTACTGTATTTCCGGCTCGGTTCTTACGCCATTGCAGAAACCTATCTGCGCGCAGCCATCGCTGACCCTCGCCTGGACCCGCAACAAAAGAGCCAGGCGGAATTGCTGCTGCGTGAAGTGCTGGCCCGCAACCAGCGGTCGCAGGTGTCCGGCAGCATCCTGCTGGGGGTGCGATCTCAAAGCAATCCAACAGCGGCGTCTGATAGCGGTACCGTGTACTACCTGGGCAATGCTGTGGCACGCGGCCGAGACGCCGGACCCAGGTCGGACACAGACGTACATGCATGGGCCGCGCTGAATCACGCATTTGACCTGGACCAGCAAAACGAAGCCTCCATCGTCACATCGGTTGTGGCCTTTGCCAACCACTACAGTTCGGTCGGCAGCTACAACAGCGAAGCTGGATCGGGCAAGCCAACGGACGTGGCATTGGTTGCCGGTAGCACCGGCGTACGCTTCAAACCCATACGTCTGTCGGCACCGACACTTAACCTCCGCCCCCATCTTATATTTGGCACCGCAGCGGCCAACGGCAATGTGTATTTCAACGCGGGTGGCTGGGGCGTGGACGGAGACTTCCGCACATCCGAAACCGTGTTGTGGGGCGGCGCTTATGAAAACAGCCGCCTTGCGTTTTCGTCGCGCAACGATGTCGCCAACTCGGTAGTACTGGGCGGATCGCGCCAAGGCCTGAAGGTCAACGCCACGGTGGAAACGGGGGTCAACCAGTTCCTGGTCGCAGAACTGGGTTATGTTGATTTTGACGGCAATGCCCCCCATACCGCATTCAAAGGCCCGCAGGTCCGGCTCGCATACACACTTAGCTATGCATCACCCACTTCGTCCACGGGCCTGCCCTGGACGACTACTCTTTCCGTCAATGCACTGCAGCGCGACTACCGCGGTGCCGACCCCACGGTCGATGCCCGCACGGTACGCAAAGACACAGAATGGCGCTGGACTGCGGTTCAGCTGATACCCGTCACACGGGACCTTTCCGTGCAGTTGCAGTTGGACTACGCCAACACGCCCTCCAATATTCCGAACTACACCAACACCAACACCGCTGGCACAGTGGGTGTGGTCTGGAAATACTGACCCCTGGCAGGAGAACGCTATGCCCCCACCACCGCCCCCCATGGACATCAATGACTGGTGGCTGGCTGCCGCAGCAGTAGCCGCGACCGGTACGCTGCCAGTCGCAGCCACTGCCGCCACGCCACCCGCAGGGCAGATAGGCATAACCTCGGCTGCCCGACCGGGCGTTCTCTCAGTCAGCAATGAGCGGGTGGTCTACATCGGCAGTGCGGTCACATCTGGTGAACGCTTCAGGACCGACAGTACGGGTGTGATTCACATCTTGTTCATGGACAGGTCGTCCATGACCCTTGGCCCCAATTCCGAACTGGTTATCGACGAGTTTGTATTTCGTCCCGAGGCCCAGCAAGGCAATATTGCAGTAAACCTTTTCAAAGGCTCACTGCGCGCGGTCGGAGGATTCGTCAGCAAATTCATCACGCCGCAGGGCAGAAGCGCCGCACAAATACGCACTCCAACAGCGACCATCGGTATTCGCGGCGGTATCACGCTGGTGGATGCGCAAGCTGACACCACCCGCGGGGTGTTTCTGTTCGGTGAACATATGCAGGTCGCCAACCCCAATGGTGAACTGCTTCATACCGTAACCCGCCCCGGGTTCTCGGTGACGGTGTCAACCAATGGGGCCTCAGATCCGGTCCGTGTTTCTGCAACCGATATGGCTGAGTTGGTGAATCGGTTCGAAACCCAACAGACCACCCCGCAAGGCAGTCCTGGCAACCTGATCAGCACCAACGACCGCCCCGATGGACTGAATACTCCGAACTCATCCCTCGCACCCGATCGCACCCGTAACGCTAACGACGGCATCCGCGACCAGAACCCAGGCAACACCCTGCGCGATTTGTTGGGCAACCCGGCGGTACAGGTCCAGTCCTGATCTTCTGATACATGCGGGTACTTTTCGCGTCGGTATACCCGCATCTGCCCGAAGTCGTTGGCGGGCTACAAACAACCACCGATGACCTATGTACGGCCTTGCTGGGCATTGGCGCAGAAGTGGCCGTGCTGTGCGGCTTACGCGAGCACGCTGCACCGGGTTTGCCGGCCCGCGCGCAGTGCGACGAGCACCTGGGCTACCCGGTATTCCGCGTCGCCGATCCCGTGCATGATCTGGCTCTGCTGGCCGCCAGTTGGAACCCTTCCATCATCGTTGTGCAAAGCGGTACCACGCTGCTACCCATGGTGGTCTGTGCGTTGGACACCGGCAGGCCCACAGCCGTATATTTGCACAACGTGGAGACACACCAACTGGGGGGCAGCCTTGTACCCGACCCAGCCATTCTGTACCTCAGCAATTCTGAATTCACCGCCCAACGCTGGCGCGCGCTGTGTGGCATAGACAGCGTCGTGGTGCCGCCTTTGGTCTTGCCCGAACGCTATTTGGTCAATGTTCGGGGTGATCGCGTGCTGTTCGTCAATCCCACACCCATCAAGGGCGTAGAGATCATGTTTGCGCTGGCCGCGGCCTGTCCGGACATACCTTTCTTGGTATCTGAAAGCTGGGGCCTGAACCCGCAGTGGCGTGCCTACTGCATGCAACGCGCGGCCCGCCTGCACAACATCGAATGGGAAGCTCCTACGCGTGACATGCGCACCGTGTACGCCCGCGCCCGCACGCTGCTGATGCCCAGCATTTGGGAAGAGGCTTACGGTCGCACCGTGGTGGAAGCGCAGATCAATGGCATTCCCGTCGTTGCCAGCACGCGCGGTGCCCTGCCCGATACGGTCGGTGCCGGCGGCATACTGATCGATGCGCATGCACCCATCCCGCAATGGGAAGACGCGCTGCGCTTGGCCTACACACCATCCGCCGAATTTGACCAGCTGTCTGAGCGGGCACGGCACCAGGCGTTCCACACGGCGGCATCACCGGTGATACTAGGGCGCTTCGTGTCGGCGTTGACGGCCCACGCCGCCGCGCAATAGTACGCCGCGCGCTTACCCGCGCTTCAAGCGCAGCTGCACGCTGCAACCCCCGTCCAATACCCCTGCGATCGACACCGTTGCACCCCAACGCTCCAGCATCTTGCGCGTCAGCACCAAGCCCGTGCCGATACCATCAAACTGCCGGGCGCTGTGCAACCGCCCGAACACCTTGAACAATTGCGCATGTTGCGCCGGGTTGAAACCCACACCGTTATCACGTATCTGCAGCACCACATCGTCATCCGCTTCCGTTGGCACAGCGCGTACCTCAACGACAGGCTGTTCACGTACCGCACTGAACTTGCGCGCGTTGCCCAGTATCTCCAGCAAGACCTGGTGCAGCAGCGTGGCATCTGCCTGCACCTGGGGGAGATCGGGGGAAATACGCCACTCCACGGTACGCGGAGAGTCTTGCATGGCCACAGTACGGCATGAAGACTGCACCAACTCCTGCAACGACACCGGGCCTATCTCCAGCGGCGTAGACCCCACGCGTGACACTGCCTCCAGGCCATCGAGCAACACGCCCATATGTCGGGCGGAGTCGGTGATGGTCGTCAAAAACTCCCGCACCTCTTCACCAAGAACTGGGCCGGCGTCTTCCTGGACCATAAGCGCATAAGACACGATGTGGCGCAGCGGCGCTCGCAGGTCGTGCGAAACCGCAAAGCTGAAGTGCTGCATCTCTGCGCGCAGTGCATCCAGCTCGGCCTGCAGTGCGGCAATGCGGGTGTCGGGCGAATCCGCCATTGTGCTCATACTGCCTTGCGTCAGGCTTTGGGCGCCTTTTGCGGACGCGACCAGTTCGCAATGCTGACCTGCCTGCCACGCGCCACGCTCAATGCGCCCGCTGGCGTGTCCTTGGTCAACGTAGAACCACCACCCACCGTGCCGCCGGCGCCCAGTGTGATGGGCGCCACCAGCACGCAGTTACTGCCAACGTGCACGTCCGCCTCAATCGTCGTACGGTGCTTGTTGGCGCCGTCGTAATTGGCAGTGATGCTGCCAGCACCAAAGTTGACGCGCTCGCCGACCGTGGCGTCCCCCAGGTACGCCAGGTGGTTGGCCTTGGCGCCATGGGCCAACGTCGAATTCTTGACCTCGACAAAATTGCCGATGTGCACCTCAGCACCCAGGCGCGCGCCCGGCCGCAGGCGGGCAAATGGGCCAATCAGTGAACCGGCGCCCACCGTGACCCCAAGCTTTTCCCCATCGATATGGGTGAACGGGTGGATGACGGCGCCGGCTTCGATCGTGGCGTTGGCAATCACGCAGTTGGCACCAATCGACACCCCCGCGCCCAGCGTAACCTGCCCCTCAAAGACACAGTTCACGTCGATGCAGACGTCTTGCCCGCACAGCAGGCTGCCCCGCACATCCAGCCGCGCCGGGTCAGCCAGCCGCACGCCTGCGTCCATCAGGCTATGGGCCTGCTGCAACTGGTAGGCACGCTCCAGTTGGGCCAGTTGCACGGGGCTGTTGACGCCGGCCACCTGCACCGCGTCACCAATCGTGTGCGCAACCACGGGCACACCGTCGGCCACGGCAAACTTCACGATATCGGTCAGGTAGTACTCGCCTTGTGCATTGTTGTTGTCCAGCCGGGCCAGCCAGCGCTTCAACTGCGCAGCCGGTACGGCCATGATGCCGCTGTAGATCTCGGTGATGGCGCGCTGCTCGGCGCTGGCGTCCTTGTGCTCCACGATGGCCCGCACCGCACCGTCTGGCCCGCGCTCAATGCGGCCATAACCCGTGGGGTCGTCCATCTCCAATGTCAGCAAGGCCAGTTTGCTGCCGGCACTGGCGGCCAGCAGTTGTTGCAGCGTGGAGGGCTGCGTCAGCGGCACATCGCCGGAGAGCACCAGCACCACGCCATCGTCGCCCACTACAGGCACCGCCTGCTGCACTGCATGGCCGGTGCCCAGCTGCGGCTCCTGGCGTACAAAATTTATGGCCAACTGGGCTGTAGCTCCCGTGTAGCGTGCGCAAGCCGCTTCAACTTCTATAGCGCCGTGGCCGGTGATCACCACCGCCTGGCGGGCCTGCAATGCCCGCGCCGTGTCCAGCACATGGCCCAGCAAGGGGCGCCCGGCTAGCGGGTGCAGCACCTTGGGCAGGCTGCTCTTCATGCGCGTACCTTTGCCGGCCGCCATAATGACCACATCAATGGCCTGCTGCTCCAACGCTGTGTTTTTTTGAACCTGTAATCCGGAAGTCACTTGCATGTCCCTTTCAATGCCTTCTTCTATTGTGCGTGTATCTGTTCGGTCAGCATCCATTATCTGCGCGGTGGTGCTGATGCTGACCGCGGTGGGATGCAGCGCGGTACGCCTGGGTTATAACAATGCGCCCTCGCTGGCGTATTGGTGGCTGGACAGTTATTTTGACTTTGATGGGCAGCAAAGCCTGCGCATAAAGGCTGATCTGCAGGCCGTGCAGGACTGGCACCGCAAGGAAGAGCTGCCGCTGCTGATCCAGACGCTCAAAGAACTGCAGGCCATGGCACCAAAACCTGTAACGCCCGCACAGGTGTGCAGCATGGTGGCGGAGTTGCAGACGCGCGTCCAGGTCACGCTGGAGCGGGCAGCGCCTGCTATCGCGGCCATTGCGCCGACATTGCAAGCGGGCCAGGTAGAGCAGGTGGCGCGGGAGTTCGACAAGCGCGACAAGAAATGGCGCGAAGAGTGGCTCGAAGGTAGCTTGGCCGAGCGGACGGACCGGCGTGTCAAGCAGATTGTGGAGCGTGCCGAATCGCTGTACGGCAGCCTTGAGCCCGAGCAGATCGCCACCGTACGAGCCCGTATCGAGGCCTCCAGTTTCGACGGCCCCAGGCAACACCGCGAAATGCTGCGCCGCCATCAGGACGCCATCCAGGTGCTCACTGGGTTGCGTACGGCACGCGTGCCTGCTGCCCAGGCAGCGTCTGAAATACGAGGTTTGCTCGAACGGACGCTCAAGGCACCAGACCCGGCCTTTCGCCAGTACATTGACCGGTTGACCGATGAAAGTTGTAGCACCACGGCTGCGTTGCACAACACCAGCACCAGCGCCCAGCGCACACGTCTGCTCAAAGCCCTGCAAGGCTACGAGGGCGACGCGCGCGCGCTGGCCAACCAAAAGCCTTGAACAGATACACACCACCCATGGCCAGCACCCACTCCGACTTCGCACAATACTGCTGCGAACTTCTGTCCAGCGCCGGCTCCTGCACGGCAAAACGCATGTTTGGTGGCTGGGGTATCAGCACCGATGGGCTGACCATCGCCATCATTGCCGACCTGGGCTCGGGCGAAAAGCTGTGGCTCAAGGCCAGTGATGACAACCGCCCCCAGTGGGAGGCCGCGGGTTGCGAGCGCTTTACCTATGCCTCCACCAAAGATGGCGAGACGGTGTCCCGCGGCATGAACTACTACAGCGCACCCGAAGAAGCCATGGACGCGGCGCACGCCATGGCGCCCTGGGCCAGACTGGCGATGGAGGCGGCGCT
Organism: Rhodoferax sp. ZS1R8; assembly: GCF_056521325.1. Classification (NCBI taxonomy): domain Bacteria; kingdom Pseudomonadati; phylum Pseudomonadota; class Betaproteobacteria; order Burkholderiales; family Comamonadaceae; genus Rhodoferax; species Rhodoferax sp. ZS1R8. The sequence continues at coordinate 641,318 of NZ_JBWMBA010000003.1, forward strand.
GAGCGCAAAGGCGGCCAAACCGACCAGAAAGACGCCCAAACCACGTACCGCAGAGAAGCGACCCGCGCCGCAGAAGCCAGTCAGCAAAACAGCATCCAAGAAACGCTCTTAGGCCCCCTGCCCACCCCACATTCCGTCAGGGTCACACCGGCCAGACGACGCCGTGGTTGTTAAGAATGGCGTCCAGCGGCACATCGTGCGGCTCGGGCTCGAAGTCTTCGACAAAGCCCACGCCATAGCCCAGCCCGACAGTGAACGGCTTGGGGTCCAACGCAGCCATCATGCGGTCATAGAAGCCGCCGCCATAGCCCAACCGGTATCCGCCCGGTCCATAGCCCACACAGGGAGCAAATAGCAACGTGGGGGTGATGACCTCGGTGTCCTTGGGTTTGGGGATGCCATAAGCGTCCTCTTCCATCGGGCAGCCCGGGTACCAGGCGTGGAAGGTCATGGTCTTGTGTTCTTTGTTGACCACCGGCAGGCCGATGCGGCGCAGCTGGGGCTGGTCGAGCAGCTCGCCGTCTTCCTTCCAGCGGTGCAGCGCGGGCAGCGGGTCAAACTCGCCTTTGATGGGCCAGTAGGCACCGATGACGGTGTCGGGCCGGCCCACCAGCCAGATGCGCATGACCTGCTGCAAAAGATCGGCCTGTTGTAGCCGGTCGGGCAGGTTCAGGCGTTGTTCAAGCAAGTGTTTGCGCAGGGCTTTCTTTGCCGCAGCTTTCAAATCATCTGAGTTGTCCATAATCTCCCACATGCAGTTTTCAGCCATTCTGACATCGATAGCGCTCATTGGCGTGACTCTGGTGTCCACTCCCGCTCCAGCGTTCGCGCAGAACCGGGAGAGTTCACGCGCCGACAGCGTCCTTCTGGACATGGCGCAATCGTACAAAATTCGGGATCGCAAGCGTCTGATCGCGCTGCTTCCCCAGGTGCGCGGCCACGTGCTGGAGCCCTGGGCCGCCTACTGGGACCTATCGGCCCGGCTGGACGAAGCGGGCCCCACCGAGATCCAGGAATTCTTCAACCGCTACAGCGGCAGCTACCAGGAAGACCGGCTGCGTGCCGAGCTGCTGCTGCAGTATGGCCGCAACCGCGACTGGGCGTCCTTCAACCGCGAATACCCGTTGTACCGGATGAACGACGACAAGTCGGTGCGTTGCTACGCCCTCTTGGCGGAACACATGGCCAGTGGTGTCGACAACACGGCCCTGGTGAAGGACAACTGGCTGAACCTGAAAGACGCTGACGAAGGCTGCGCTGCGGCCGCTGAACAATTGGTCAGGGACCAGCCGGCTACCGCTACGCCTATGGCCTGGCAGCGCGCCCGCCTGGGTATGGAGAACGACCGCCTGCGCGTCGTCACACAGGCTGTGGGAATCGTCAGCCCGAGCTCGCTGCCCAAGCTCAACGATATCTACCTCAACCCCGGCAAATACCTCAACGACAAGCTCACCGCCTTCCAGCCCAAAACGCGAGAACTGGTGTCGCTGGCACTGATACGCCAAGCTACGCAGGACCCGTTGGAAGCGGCCACCGAGATCAACAAGCTGCGCTGGAAGACCCAGCTGACCGACGAAGAGCGCAGCTGGGTCTGGGGTGTCATCGGCAAGCGTGCCGCGCAACGGCTGTCCAACGATGCGGCTGGCTACTTTGCCAATGGCCAGGCCAGCGCCATGCACGAAGACCACCTGGCCTGGCAGGTGCGCGCCGCGCTGCGCATGGGCCGCTGGCCGCAGGTGCTGAGCGCCATCGCTGCCATGCCCGAATCACTGCGCAACGAGCCGACCTGGGTCTATTGGCGCGCCCGCGCACTACTGCAACAACCCAACTCGCAACAACCCAGCTCTCAGCAGCCCAATTCCGAGAACGCCCGCGCCCAGGCCCAACAACTGTTTGAAAGCATTGCCAGTTCCCGCGGCTTCTACGAGCAGCTGGCGCAAGAAGAACTGGGCCTGCGTATCGCAACCCCAGCCAAACCGACACCGCTGCTCGGCGAAGAGAAGGAGGCCGCCCGTCTGAACCCCGGCCTGAACCGCGCGCTGTATGCCATCAACATGGGCTTGCGGGCCGAAGGCGTGCGCGAGTGGAACTACAGCACAAACCTGCATGTGCGCGGCGGCATGGACGACCGCGCGCTGCTGGCCGCAGCCGACATGGCCTGCCGTTTCGAGGTATGGGACCGCTGCATCAACACCAGCGAACGCACCCGGCAGGCCATAGATGCCGACCAGCGATTTCCGATGCCGTTCAAGACCGCGGTACTGTCCCGCTCCCACCACATCGGCCTGGACCCGGCTTACGTTTACGGACTGATCCGCCAGGAGAGCCGCTTCATCATGGACGCCAAGTCTGGCGTTGGCGCGTCGGGTCTGATGCAGGTGATGCCCGCCACGGCCAAATGGACGGCCAAGAAGATCGGCCTGACCAACTTTCAGCCATACCAGATCAACGACCGCGACACCAACATCGCCATCGGCACCGGCTACCTGAAGCTGGTGCTGGACAGCTTTGACGGTTCCATGCCGCTGGCAGCAGCCGCCTACAACGCCGGCCCGGGCCGCCCGCGCAGCTGGCGTGGCCAGACCGGCGGTCCGGTCATGGAGGGCGCCATCTGGGCTGAGAACGTACCCTTCAACGAAACCCGTGACTACGTGAAGAAGGTGTTGGCCAACACCGTCAACTACGCCGCGTTGATCACTGGCCAGCCCCAGTCGCTGAAAGCACGGTTGGGCACCATTGGCCCCAAGGACGCCGCCACGGTGGATACCGGGCTGGACCTGCCGTAAGCATCAATGGGGGCGCGGTTCGTCATCAATCCGATGGCACCCCGGCCGTAACATGGCAGCCCCTACTAAGATGAAACTATGCTGAAACTCTACATTGGCAACAAAAATTATTCTTCCTGGTCCATGCGGGCATGGGTACTGCTGCAGCAGGCCGGCATTCCGTTCGAAGAAGTCATGGTGCGCTTCGACTCCTTCGACGCCGACTCCACTTTCAAGAAGACTTTGCAGGGTGCCTCCCCCACCGGCAAGGTGCCGCTGCTGGTCGACGGCGACCTGGCGATCTGGGACACGCTGGCCATTGCCGAATATGTGGCCGAGCAGTTCCCCACCAAACAACTTTGGCCCGCAACCACGGCCGCTCGCGCCCGGGCCCGCAGCATCTGCGCCGAGATGCACAGCGGCTTCACCGCGCTGCGGGGCAACTGCCCGATGAACATCGAAGCTGACCTGGCAGACGCCGGCGCGCTGATCTGGCGCGACAAGCCCGCCGTGCGCGCCGACGTGCAGCGCTTGGTGGACATGTGGACGGCATTGCTGGCCGAACACGGCGGCCCCCTGTTGTTTGGCAGCTTCACGATTGCCGATGCCTACTTCGCGCCCGTCTGTATGCGCCTGAAGGCCTACGCGCTGCCCGTGCCTCCGACCGTAGCCGCCTACGTGGACCGCGTCTCCGCCTTGCCCGGCGTGGCCGCGTGGATCCAGCAAGCGCTAGCCGAAAAGGATTTTCTGGATTTTGAAGAACCGTATCGAATCAAGCCCTGAATCCAGTATGAAAACCTACCTGGTCGGCGGCGCCGTGCGCGATGCCCTGATGGGCCTGCCCGTGCAGGACCGCGACTGGGTGGTCGTGGGCGCCACACCGCAGCAGCTGCTGGACCAGGGCTACCTGCAGGTTGGCCAGGATTTCCCGGTGTTTCTGCACCCACAGACCAAGGAAGAGTACGCGCTGGCCCGCACCGAGCGCAGCACCGGGCCGGGCTACCACGGCTTTGCGGTGCACGCCGCGCCCGATGTGACGCTGGAAGAAGACCTGGCCCGCCGCGATCTCACTATCAATTCAATAGCTGCTTACGCACATCCGACGAGGGCTGCAGCCACGTTTGCCATACAAGAAGATGCCCTGATCGACCCTTACGGTGGGCGCCGGGACATTGCTGACAAAGTGCTGCGCCACGTTACGCCGGCCTTCCGCGAAGACCCGGTGCGCATCCTGCGGCTGGCCCGCTTCGCGGCACGCTTCACCGACTTCACGGTGGCGCCCGAAACGCAGACCCTGCTGCGCGAGATGGTGGAGGCTGGCGAGGCCGACCACCTGGTGGCCGAGCGCGTGTGGCAGGAACTGTCCCGCGGCCTGATGGAAGCCCAACCCTCGCGCATGTTCGCCGTGCTGCGCGACTGCGGCGCCCTGGCGCGCCTGCTACCCGAGCTGGACCGCCTCTGGGGCGTGCCGCAAAGCGTGGAGCACCATCCGGAGGTCGACACCGGCGTGCACGTGATGCTGGTCGTCGATATGGCAGCCCAGCTGCAAGCGCCACTGGCCGTGCGCTTTGCCTGCCTGGTGCACGACCTGGGCAAGGGCACGACGCCAGCCGACGTGCTGCCCCGCCACATCGCGCATGAGGAACGCAGCGTCAAGCTGCTCAAGACCGTCTGCCAGCGCCTGCGCATCCCGGTCGAATGCAAGGAGTTGGCCGAGGTGGTGGCGCGCGAGCACGGCAACATCCACCGCAGCGAATCGCTGAACGCAGCGGCGATCGTGCGCCTGCTGGAACGTTGTGATGCCTTTCGCAAGCCGGCCCGCTTTGCCGAGATCCTGCTGGCCTGCGAATGCGATGCTCGTGGCCGCCTAGGAATGGACGGCAACCCCTATCCGCAAGCCCCACGCCTGGCAGCCGCGCTGCAAAGGGCACAATCGGTTGCTACAGATTTGATAGCTGCTCACGCACAGCAGGCGGGGGCTACAGGCCCAAAGATCGGCGAATGGATCCACAAGGCACGCGTCGAAGCGGTAGCCAACAGCATCCAGTAGGCTGGACGGCAGAGCGTTTTGCGCAGGTAAAGGAGGAGGCCATGCTTGCATGGCCGGGGGACACGGAGCAAAACGCTCTGCCGCCCAGCCTACGGGCCAGCACACGCTAAGCAGGCAAATGCGCCCGCGTCCACCGCACAATGTCAGCAGCCCCCATGGCCCCAGCCTGCCGCGCCACCTCCCGCCCGCCCACAAACAGCGCCAGCGTAGGAATGCTGCGGATATTGAACCGCGCTCCCAGGTTCTGCACCGCCTCGGTATCCACCTTGGCCACGCGCACATGCGGCTCCAGCTGCGCCGCCGCCTGCTCAAACGCCGGCGCCATCTGCCGGCACGGCCCGCACCACGGCGCCCAGAAGTCCACCAACACCGGAATCTGACTACGCCCGATGTGGCGGTCAAACGCAGCCTCGTCCAGCGCCACAGAATGCGCCACAAACAACGGCTTGTGGCAGCTACCGCAGTCCGGCGCCTTGGCCTGGTCCGCAGTCTTGACGCGGTTCGTGGTGTGGCAATGCGGACACACGATGTGCAGGGATTCGGTCATGGGGAGATAGTTTGTTGGCTGAGCGCAGCAGGTGGGGCTAATGGCCCCCGATTCAAGGAGCCGTGCGCCGTCCTGTAGACTCCCGCCCGTGCACCACAAGCTCGCCACCGCCCACCACACCGACCGCCAACGCACGGCGCGGCTGGTGCTGGCCGGCCTCCTGGTTCTGGCATTGCTGTGGACCCAGAGTCTGGGCCTGTGGCACCGCATGGTGCACTTTGACGCAGGCCATACCGCCAAGCGGGTCCAGGTGCAAACCCTGTCCGCCAAACTGTTCTCGAACCACCATGCCGACGCCGACTGCCAATTATTTGACCAGTTAAGCCACGCCGATGGTGTAGACACCGCCACCGCGGTGGTGCTGGGCCTGGTAAACCTGCCCCAGATTGTGCGGGTCAGCCATGCACTGGCCGTGGCCCGCTGGCACGCGCTGTTCCAGGCGCGTGGCCCCCCTTCCGTCCGCTGAATCCCTGCCTTTCCAGCCTCTCGCTGCCTTTTGGCCTGCGGGAGCCTTGCATTTTTTTCAGATTCAACGGACATTGCCATGACACGCCTTTTTAACCGCACCGCCACCGCGCGTGCCTTTCCCCTGCACCCCCTGAGCCTGGCCATGGTCGCCACGCTTGCCAGCCTGGGCGCTGCCAGTGCCAGTGCGCAATCCGCCGCCCCGCGTACAGACGCCGCATTGCCCGCAGTCACCATCACCGGCAACCCGCTGGGCGCTACGGATTTAATAGCACCAACCGACAGCTACTCGGGGGCTAACCTGCTATTGCGCTCCAAGAGCACGCTGGGCGAGACGCTGGACGGCACGCCCGGCGTCAGCAGCAGCTACTTTGGCCCCAATGCCAGCCGCCCCATCATCCGCGGGCTGGATGGCGACCGCGTGCGCATCCTGCAAAACAGCGGCGCCAGCATCGACGCCTCGGGTTTGAGCAATGACCACGCCGTGCCCTCCGACCCGATCTCGATGGAGCGCATCGAGGTGCTGCGCGGCCCCGGCGCGCTGATGTACGGCGGCAGCGCCGTGGGTGGCGTCGTCAATGTCATCGACAACCGCATCCCGCAGGAGCGCGTGTTTGATGCCAAGGGCGGTGTCTCAGGCAAACTGAACCTGGAAGCCGCCAGCGGCGACGCCGCACGCTCCGGTGCTGTGCTGCTGGAGACCGGCACCGACCGCTTCACACTGCATGCCGATGCCTTCAACCGCCGCTCAAGCGATGTCGCCGTACCCATCGCCCTGGCCTGCGAGAAACCCGGCGCCCCCACCGTTGCCAACGCCATCTGCAACTCCAGCGCACAGGCGCAGGGCGGTGCGCTGGGCGGCAGCCTGTTTTTTGGCCACAGCCGCCTGGGTGCATCGGTCAGTAGCTATTCGTCAACCTACGGCACCGTGGCTGAGGATGCTGTGACGATAGGCATGCGTTCCAACCGCGCGGCGCTGGAGTGGGACGTCGACCAACTGCCCGGCTGGATCCAGAGCGTCAAGTTACGCGCCAGCCAGAGCGACTACCAGCACGCGGAGTACAACGACACGGAGCCCGGCACCGTGTTCAAGAACACCGGCAGCGATGTGCGCATCACCGCGCGCCACGCCAAGCTGGGCGCGTGGGAAGGCGTGCTGGGCCTGCACAGCGAATCAGTGCGCTTTTCCGCGGATGGCAGCGAGGCATTTGCGCCCTATAGCCGCACTCAACAAAACGCTGTGTTTGCCTTTGAAGAATTGCCGCTGGACTGGGGCCGCTTCAGTCTGGGCGCACGTCTGGAATCGGTGCAGGTGGAGTCCAGTGGCAACCCGCTGGTGGCGCGCTTCGTGCCGGCCAGCCGCAGCTTCCAGCCACGCAGCCTGGCGCTGGGCGCGTTGTGGAATGCAGCCCCCGGCTGGCAGCTGACATCCAACATTGCCTACAGCGAACGCGCACCCAAGGACTACGAACTGTTTGCCGACGGCCCGCACATCGCCACCCACGCCTACGAGGTGGGCAACAGCCAGGCCGTGGCCGAGCAATCCACCAATATGGACATCGGCGCGCAATGGAAGCAAGGCCACCACACGTTCAAGGTCAGCGCTTTCGTAAACCAGTTCAACAACTACCTGTCGCAGCAGGCCACTGGCGTATTGCGCGATACCGAGGGCAATGGTGCGGGCGGTACAGGCGTTACGGACGACGGCAGCGGCAAATCGGTAGAGTCCGGCGGCAGCGCTAATGTCCTGCCCGAATATGTCTACACCCAGGTGCCGGCGCGCTTCACCGGCATTGAGGCCAGCGGCAAGATGCGCCTGCTGGACGCCGCCCAAACGCTGGACGTGGAACTGCACGGCGACTGGGTGCGGGCCGTCAACACCGCCACCGGCGAATGGCTGCCCCGCATTGCGCCGGTGCGCGTGGGGGCGTCCCTGCTGTGGGCACAAGGCGCATGGAGCGCGCGGCTGGACGCCAACCACAACCGGGCCCAGACCGACGGACCCGCAACACAGCTGGCGAGCCAGGCCTACACCCTGGTCAACGCATCACTGAGCTACCGCCAGCAAATGGGTACGACGACCGCGCTGTGGTTCGCCCGCCTGGATAACGTCGGCGACGTGCTGGCCTATTCGGCCACGTCCATCCTGACGCAGAGCGCACCGGGCAAGGCGCCGCTGCCGGGACGTACCGTGAAGGTCGGCTTGCAATTGGCGTTCTAGGCTCTCGACCATCGAGCAGCGGGGCTGGGGTGAACGCCAAAGTGAGGTAAAGGGGGAGGCCAAAGGCCGGAGGACACGAACGGCGGCGTTTACCCCAGCCCCGCTGCGGGCGCATACGTGAAGTGCCCCACCTGGTTACAGCCGGTGCGTGCGGTCTCCGCGACTGAAACCCATGGGGTCCCACGCGCTGCCCACGGTCAAACCGATAACCTTGAAAAACTCGCCCATCTCGTGCTCCAGGATCAGCTTTTGCGCTGCAACGCGGTCCGCAAGGGACGCCGCCTGCATCGCATCCACCAAGCCGCAGTTCATCAAAAAGTGCGCCTGGCTGGTGTAACCCAAAACCTCCAGGCCGGCGTCCTGGGCGGCCACGGCGATGCCGGTGAAGTTGACGTGGGCCGTGATGTCCTTCTCACCCACCAACACCAACGGGTCCCCATCTGCCTGGTGGGCACGGTGGCACATCACAGTGCCCATGTGTCGCTGCTCGTGGTAGTACTCGCGCTCGGGGAAACCATAGTCCAGCAGGAAGATGGCACCGGCTTTCAAACGGTCGGCCAGCGTGCGCACAAAGGCCTCGCCCTGCGGATGAATCTCGGTCACGTAGTCGTGTGTACCGGCCACCTCGTCGGGTGGGTGCAGTTCAGTGGGCCGGTCCGCCCAAACCAGGCGCGCGTTTGCGGCATCCCACGCCACGCCGCGCTCGTGCCACACACCGCCCGTGCGGGCCAGCAGCTTGACCGGCATCGCGTCCAGCACCTCGTTGCCGACTACTACACCGCGCATCTCGGCAGGCAAGGCATCGACCCACTGCACGCGGGTGGTGTGTGCTTTCAGTGTGGCTTGCTGGCGCTCTTTCAAGGGCTGCGACAAATCCACAATTGTGTAGCGGCGCAGCGGCACGCCCAAGGCATCCAGCGCATCCAATATCTGCAGGGCCAGCGCGCCGGTGCCAGCACCAAACTCCCAGATCTCATCGGTACCGGTCACGTGCAGGGCCTGTGCAATCTGGCGCGCCAAGGCCTGGCCGAACAAGGGTGTCATCTCGGGTGCGGTGACGAAGTCGCTGCCCCCCTGCGGCATGGCGCCAAACACCGTGGCACCACGGCTGTAGTAGCCCAGGCCGGGCGCATACAGGGCTTGCTCCATGAAGGCATCAAAGCCTATCCAGCCGCCGCTGGCATTGATCAGCTGTTGCATATGCGCCTGCATGGCAGCGCCGGTGGAATGGTGGAGTGGTGGTGTCGTCATAGCGGCATGAATTGTCCCCCAAGCGGGGCTATGGCAGGGCGCCACGGCCCTGTTGCAAAACGGCACCAGCCACACGGCCATGCGTTGACAAGCCAAACCCATGTCTACACAATTGCGCCTTCACATCCGCAGCGGCCCCGCGCCGCACGGCAACTGTTCTCAACCCCACCGTGAAGGAGTGCTTCCATGATTGTTCATACACCTGCCTCCTCCTGCGTGCTGGCCGCCTGAGATGCTTGAGTTCGCCAACCACCCGCGTTACCTGAACTAAACACCACCAACGCTGGTTTTCGCCCTGTTGCACGGGGCGTGTGTGTGATCTCTGTCTTTGTCGGGCCGCCAGCCGGTTCCGCCTATTCCATTTTTAATTTGGCTCTGTCGCCGTTTATGGCGTGCTGTTTTCGCACGCCTGGCTGCAGGGTCACGCAAAGACATACACACACGATCATGCATATCGAATTTTCTTTTGAGACACTGCGCCGCCTGGGACTGACTCCAGCCATGGCGCAAAGCCTGGCCACTGCTGATGTGGCCGACAACAACGACACTGGCGTACCAGCACCCCAGTGGATGCGCGCCGCCGCGGTGCACCGCGAAACAGTGGAGGTGCACGATGGCAACGTACAACGATCCGCCCGTTGCGCCGCGCGCCTGACCCGAAACCTGCTGGACGAAGGCAGTGCACTGGCCGTGGGCGACTGGGTGCTGTGCACAGAGGACGCGCACCGCCAGCTCTGGGTCGCTGCCCGCGTGCCACCCTTGAACCAGATCGTGCGCCGCGATGCGGACGGCAGCCGCCACACCGTGGTCAGCAATGTGGATACCGCGTTGCTGGTCATGGGCCTGGACCTGGATTTCAACCTGCAACGGTTGGAGCGCTACTTGGCACTGGTGGGCAGCAGCGGCGTGCTGCCGGTGGTCGTACTGACCAAGGCCGATGTCGCGGAGCAGGCGGATTGCGGCAGCGTGCAGCAGCGCGTGCAGGCGGTGCGCGCGCGCGTCGGCCAGCATGTGGATGTGGTCGCTGTGGACGGGCGAAGTGCAGATGCACCAGCGACCCTGCAACCCTATTTGTCACCGGGCCAAACCCTGGTGCTACTGGGCTCGTCCGGCGCCGGAAAAAGCACGCTGACAAACAGCCTGTTGGGCAGCGCCACACAGGACACCGGCGCGGTGCGCGAGCACGACAGCCGCGGCAAACACACGACGACGGCGCGCACCCTGCACCTGCTGCCCAGCGGCGCTTGCGTCATCGACACACCGGGCGTGCGCACGCTGCGGCCCGATGTAGATGGCTACACCTTGGGTCAGCTGTTTGAGGACATCAGCACGCTGGCCCACACCTGCCGTTTCCGCAACTGCCAGCACCAGAATGAGCCCGGCTGTGCCGTGCGCGCGCAGGTCAGCCCGGAACGGGTGAAGAACTACCACAAGCTGCTGCGCGAAAGCCGCCGTGACACCATGGGGGTTCTGGAGCGGCAACACCAGCTGGCGCAGTGGAAAATTATGGGCCGCGTAGGGTCCCAGCGCGCTGCATCCAGGCGAGCGGGGCCGGTCAGTTAGCAAGGCCTCAAAGTTGCGGCACCCCGGAGCGATCCCGGGCATGCGTTCTCAGGGCGGGGTGCTGGAAAGCCTGCACGCCATAGCCGCGTAAATTGTGCTCCACGCTTGCCACTGCGAGTGCGGAACTCCCCCCCCCCTAAGGAGGCTGTAGTCGCCCTGGGGCGGCCCGGCGGCGACTGTAGTGCTTGACTTAGAGTGGGCTCTAACTTTTAAGATGCATGCGTGACCACTTTTACGAACACCACCACACTCTCCATCGGCGAGCTTTCGCAACAAAGCGGAGTCAGCCAGCACACACTGCGCTTTTACGAAAAGGCAGAGGTGTTGGCGCCCGCCACGCGCGCGGCCAACGGCCACCGGCGTTACCTCGCCAGTGATGTCGCGTGGCTGGCCTTTGTGCTGCGGCTCAAGGCCACGGGCATGCCGCTGGCCGAGATCAGGCAGTACGCGGTATTGCGTTCGCAGGGGGTGATGACGGTGCCACAACGGCTTGCGGTGCTTGAGCTCCACCGCGAACGTCTGCTGGTCAGTATCCAGGAGCTTTCCCACAACCTTGCGGCGCTGGACGACAAGATTGGCGTGTACCGCCAGTCGATGCGGACAGGTGGCAGGGTGAAACCCACATCCAAAAAATGAATGCACCCGACTCGACAGTACCCTCTTCCCACGATGACACACGCTACCAGCGCGGCCTGGAAAAATTGCGTGAGATCGACGGCGAAGCCGGGCAACGCGTCATCGACGCGCTGGCACCGATCGCACCTGACTTTGCGCGCTACCTGATCGAGTTTCCATTTGGCGATATCTATTCGCGGCCCCAACTTGATTTGAAGTCGCGCGAGATTGCAACCGTTGCTGCACTCACGGCGCTGGGCAACGCCACACCCCAGCTCAAGGTGCATGTGCACGGGGCGCTCAACGTGGGGTGCAGCCGCGACGAAATTGTGGAATTGATGATGCAGATGGCTGTGTATGCTGGTTTTCCTGCTGCCTTGAACGGACTGTTTGCGGCGCAAGAGGTTTTCAAGGAGCGAGGCTTGGGTGCGGTCTAGGGGCCAGGGCGCCCAAGCCTTCTGCTCCGTGTCCCCCGCCCGCTTTGCGGGCTCCTCCTTTACCTGCGCAGAAGGCTTGGGCGCCCTGGCCCCTAGACCTTGGTGAGGAGCGCGTTGATCAGTCGGTCCACATCCGCGTCGCTATGTGCTGCTGACAGTGAGATGCGCAAGCGCGCCGTACTGGCCGGCACGGTAGGAGGGCGAATCGCCGGCACCCAGATGCCGTGTGCCCACAGCTGGTCCATGCGCTCCAGCGCTTGCGCGTTTTCGCCGATCACCAGCGGCTGTATGGGAGTGATCGAGGGCAGCAGTTGACCCACGTCCGCGCGGTCGGCCAAGGCCGCGCGCAATTGCGCCGCGTGCGACTGCAGGCGCTGGCGCCGCCAACCCTCGGTCTGTATCACGTGCAGGCTGGCCCGCAAGGCCTCGGTCACCATGGCTGGCGATGTGGTCGCAAAAATATAGCTGCGTGCACGCTGCATCACCAACTCCACGACTCGGGCATCGCCGGCGACAAAGGCACCGGCTGAACCAGCGGCCTTGCTGAGCGTGCCCATCAGGATCAGGCGCGGCGATTGCACGCCAAAATGCTCCGCAATGCCGCGGCCGCTGGCACCCAACACGCCAAAGCCATGCGCGTCGTCGACCAGCAGCAATGCGTCGTACTGTTCGGCCAGGCGCACCAGCGCGGGCAGGTCGGCAATGTCACCATCCATACTGAAGACGGCGTCGGTAACGATCAGCTTGCGGCGCGCCGCGGATGCCTGCAGCAGACTCTCCAGCGCCCGCAGGTCCGCGTGCCGGTAGACGCCGATCTGCGCGCGCGACAGGCGGGCGCCGTCGATCAAGCTGGCATGGTTGAGTGCGTCGCAAAACACGGCGTCTTCACGGCCCACCAGTGTCGGCACCAGACCCACATTGGCCGTGAACCCGGACGCGAAATACAGCGCGCGGGGCAGGCCCAAAAACTCCGCCAGTTCGGCCTCCAGCGCTTCGTGCGACGCGCTGTGGCCACACACCAGCGGTGACGCAGTGGCGCCTACGCCCCAGCGGCTCGCGGCCTGTTGTGCGGCCTCTACCACCGCCGGATGCTGGCTCAGACCCAGGTAGTCGTTGCCACAAAAGGCCAGCATGTCGCGGCCATCCACGCGCAGGTAGGCGCCCTGCACCGCTTGCACGGTACGGCGCACGCGCAGCAATTTCGCGCTATCCAGCGAGTCAATCTCTTCGGAAAGGCTGTCGAGCACGCTCATGCAAAAAATTCCTGCGGCAAGTCAAAGTGCGCGGCCATCTGCTGCGCGTCAGGTGCGGCGCTATGCGGCAGGTCGGCGAGGCACGGCACGTTCAGTTGCGATTGCAGCCAGGCGATATTGGCCTGCTGCTCCGGCATATTCGGATCAATATGGTTGGCCACCCAGCCCGCCAAGCGCAGGCCGCGGGTGGTGATGGATTCTGCCGTCAGCACGGCATGGTTCAAGCAGCCCAGGCGCAGGCCGACGACCAGCACCACGGGCAGGTCCAGCGCCACAGCCAGGTCCGCACCATCCTGCGTATCGGACAGCGGCACACGAAAGCCACCTGCGCCCTCTACAACCAGCGCATCGGTCTGCGCACGCAGCTTGGTGCAGGCGTCCACGACGGTGTTCAGCTCAATGCTGACGCCGTCCCGCTGTGCCGCGATATGGGGCGACACTGGTGCGTGCAGTAAATAGGGGTTGACCAAAGACCGCGGCAAATCCACCGTTGCGGCGGCTTGCAAAGCCAGCACATCTTCATTGCTCCACCCACCGTCAGGTGCACGCTCCGAACCGGCGGCTACCGGCTTCATGCCAGCGATGCGGCCATAACGCGCACGCAGATGAACCATCAGCGCGCACGCCACCAGCGACTTGCCCACACCCGTGTCGGTGCCAGTCACAAACCACGCGGCGCCTTGGGGCATCGCCCCGCTTTGCAGGATGCTCATGTCAGCGCGCAGTGCAAAGCCTGCAGACTGCCCTCCACCAGATGGGCCATATCCGCATCGTTTATGACATACGGTGGCATGAAATACAGCGTGCGGCCTATAGGACGCAAGAGCAGCCCTCGGTCCAGCGCGGCATGGTGGAAGCGGCGCGAAAACAGCGGGTCTTCGGTCACCGCATCCCATGCCCAAATCATGCCCAGACGGCGGGCGTTCTGCAGGCTGGGATGTGCGTCCAACGGCTGCGCAGCTTGGCTCAGGCGCTGGGCCGTGTCGCGGTTACGTAACAATTGGGCATCGTCCAGCAAATCCAGCGTGGCCAATGCCGCACGGCACGCCAGCGGGTTGCCGGTGTACGAGTGTGAGTGCAGAAACCCCCGAGCCGTGTCGTCATCGTAAAACGCCGCGTAGATCGCATCGGTGGTCAGCACGGCCGACAAAGGCAAAGTGCCACCGGTCAGGCCCTTGGACAGGCAGATGAAGTCAGCACGTATGCCGGCCAATTCACACGCAAAACGCTCGCCGGTGCGACCAAAGCCGGTAGCGATTTCGTCAGCAATCAGGTGCACTTCATACTCCGTGCAAAGAGCCCGCGCACGGCGCAGATAGTGCGGGTGGTAGATGGCCATGCCGGCAGCACACTGCACCATGGGCTCGACGATCAGCGCAGCGGTTTGCGCATGGTTTTGCTGCAGCCAAATCTCCAGCCCCTGCGCCGCCGACTCGGCATGTTGCTCGGCATCCATGCCCGGCGCTGCCAGGCGCGCATCGGGGCTGGGCACCACGGCGCCACCGCGTACCAGGGGCGCGTAGGCACTGCGAAACAGCGGGATGTCGGTAACCGCCAGCGCGCCCACCGTCTCACCGTGGTAGCCCTGTGCCAGACTCACAAAGCCATTCTTCTCGGGCCGGCCCTGGTTGCCCCAGTAGTGCATGCTCATCTTCAACGCGATCTCGGTGGCGCTGGCGCCGTCGCTGGCATAGAAGGCGTGGCCCAGACCGGTCAACTGTGCCAAGCGCTCCGACAACTCAATGACAGGCTCGTGCGTCAACCCGGCCAACATCACATGGTCCAGGCGCTCCAATTGGTCGTGCAAAGCGGACTTGATGTGCGGGTGTCCATGGCCGAACAGATTGACCCACCAGGAGCTGACAGCATCCAGGTAGCGCTTGCCATCGGCATCAAACAGCCAGGCGCCCTCGCCGCGGACGATGGGCACCAGCGGCTGCGACTCGTGGTGTTTCATTTGCGTGCACGGGTGCCACACGGCGGCGCGGCTGCGTTGCAGCAAGGTTTCATTGCGGCTCGACGTCATAGTGTTCCCCTACTCGGCCACCGGCTCGTCCAGCCCCAGGGTCTTGACCCCGGCGTCGCTGTCGAATTCGCTGAAAGCCCATCGCCCATCCACCTGGATCACCTGGTCCGGCACTGGGCGTTCACTGGCCACAGAACCCACTAGCGCCTGGCGCATGCTGTCTATCCAGATCGGTAATGCCAGCGTGGCGCCAAATTCGCGGCCACCCAGGGAGCGGGGTTCGTCATAGCCCATCCACGCCACCGATACGATGTTGTTGGCATAACCGGCAAACCAGCCGTCCACTGCGTCGCTGGTCGTGCCGGTCTTGCCGGCCAAATCCTGGCGCGCGAGCTTCTGGTTGGCCGACGCGCCAGTCCCCGTGCGCGTCACTTCGCGCAGCATGCTGTCGGTGACAAAGGCATTGCGGGCATCGATCGCGCGCGCGCTTTCTGCCGGCGCAGGCGTGCGGTCCGATTCAAACAGCACCTTGCCCCGCCCATCGCTGACGCGCTGTACCAGCCAGGGCTTGACCAGGTAGCCTCCGTTGGCAAACACGCCGTACGCGCTGGCCATTTGCACCGGCGTGACGGAGCCAGTTCCCAACGCCAGCGTCAGGTTGGCGGGGTGCTTGTCTGCCTCGAAGCCAAAGCGCGGCAGATATTCCAGCGCATAGGGCACGCCTATGGCTTTTAGGATGCGCACCGACACCACGTTCTTGGACTGGGCCAGCGCGTCCTGCATACGGATGGGGCCGTCGTATTTGCCATCGTCGTTGCGCGGGTCCCACTTCAGGTTTTCGTTGGACGTAGCCGACAGTTGGACGTCATTGATGATGGTGGCCGGGGCAAAGCCACGCTCCAGCGCAGCGGAGTAGATGAAAGGCTTGATGGCCGAACCCGGCTGGCGCCAGGCGCTGGTAGCGTGGTTGAAGTTCTTGCGCCGAAAATCGAAGCCGCCCACCAGCGCGCGGTACGCGCCGCTCTGCGCGTTCAGCGAGACATAGGCCGCATCCACCTCCGGCATCTGCGACATCACCCACTTCTGCTTGGCGTTTTGCGTGACGCGTACCAGCGCTCCGGGGCGCAGGCGCACGGCCTTGTTGGCATTGGCCTGCAGGGCGCCCGCCGCAAACCCCAGCTCCGCGCCGCTGATCTGTATGGATTCGCCGGAGGCCAACTCAGCCTTCAGCGACTTGCCCGCCACCTCGGTCACGACCGCAGGCAGCAGGCCGTCGCTGGCTGGGTGTTTTTGTAGCAATGCGTCGATGGCGTCATCGCGCGCGTCCTCGTCTCCAGGCAACTCAATGAAAGCCTCAGGGCCGCGGTAGCCGTGGCGCTGGTCGTAGGCCAGCACATTGCGGCGCACCGCCTGGTACGCAGCCAACTGCTCTGCGTTGTTGACAGTGGTCACTACCTTCAGGCCCATCGTGTACGCGGCATCTTGGTACTGGGTCACCATATTCTGGCGGGCCATTTCGGCCACAAAGGCGGCGTGCGCCTCCACGCTGGGGCTGGTGCTGATGGGCATGGGCTCCACGCTGGCCTTGTCAAACTGGGCCTGGGTGATGTGGCCCAGGCGCAGCATGTTTTTCAACACCATCATTTGCCGCTTCTTAGCGCGCTCTGGGTTGACAGCCGGGTTGTGGCGCGAGGGGTTTTGCGGCAGACCGGCCAGCATCGCATGTTGCGCAATGCTCAACTCCGGCAAAGTCTTGCCGAAGTAGGTGCGCGCTGCGCTGGAGAAACCATAGCTGCGCTGACCCAGGTAGATCTGGTTCATGTACAGCTCCAATATCTTGTCTTTGGAGAGTGCGTTTTCGATGCGGTAGGACAGCAGGGTCTCCTTCAGCTTGCGCGGCAGCGTCCATTCCTGGTTCAAGAAAAAGGTGCGTGCCACCTGCATCGTGATCGTGGAGCCGCCCTGTTTGACGCCGCCGGTCACATCAGACACCAGCGCGCGCAAGACACCCTTGAAGTCCACGCCGCTGTGGCTGTAGAAGCGCTCGTCTTCGATGTCCAGCAAGGCGTTCTTCAGCATCTGCGGGGTGTCTTCGATGGACACAAAATCCCGGCGTTCCTGGCCAAATTCACCGATCAGCACGTTGTCCGCGGTGTAGATGCGCAAAGGTATTTTGGGCCGGTAATCGGTCACGGCTTCCAGGCTGGGCAAGCCTGGCGCCAGTACCAGCAAGGTGTAGCCCACGAGCAGCACGACGGTCAGCGCCACCAGCGCGGCAAAACCGATCATCCATTGCACGAGTGGCTTGTCTTTGATAGAAATCATGAAGAGAGACTGGGTTAAGGGGGCAGCGCTGTACAGCGCTTTGGCGGGGCGTATTGTGGCCGAGGAATGGCCGGGTCGTTAAAATCGGAGCTTCTACCATCCCCCAGCCTCCTTTCATCCCATGTCCCCCACTACCGCACCCCGCACATCCGTGCCCACCGTTCTGGTGACGGGCGCTGCCAAGCGCCTGGGCCGCGATATCGCGCTGGCGCTGGCAGCGGCTGGCTGGCGTGTCGCCGTGCACTACCGGGGTTCGCTGGAAGATGCTACAAAAACCGTAGCTGCTTGTGGCCACCTGACTGGGGGTGCAGCCGCTTTTCATGCTGACCTTTCCGACGAAACCGCGGTGCGCAACCTGCTGCCAACCGTCATCCAATCCATGGGGCATGTGGACGCCGTGGTCAACAGCGCATCCACGTTTGAGCATGACAGCAGCGCCACTTTCAGCTTTGCGGCACTGGAAAAGCACATGCGCAGCAACGCCGGCGCGCCGATTCTGTTGGCCCAGGCCCTGCATGCGCACCTGAGTCAGCGCCGGCCCGGTGCAGCCCCTGGGACACAGCCCTTCGGTGGCGCAGTCGTAAATTTGCTGGACCAAAAGCTGTGGAACCAGAACCCCGATTTCGTCAGCTACACCCTGTCCAAGGCCGCTTTGGAGGCCGCCAACACCATGCTGGCCATGGCCCTGAGCCCGCTGGTGCGCGTCGTCGGCGTGGCGCCGGGCCTGACGCTGACCAGCCATATGCTCAGCGATGATAAGTTCCAGGCCCTGCACAAGCTGTCGCCGCTGGGCCGATCTTCTACCCCGCAGGACGTAGCGGCCACCGTGCTGTTTGCTCTGACCAACCAATCCATCACCGGCACCACGCTGCTGGTCGACGGCGGCCAACACCTGATGCGCTTTGAGCGCGATTTTTCCCTGATGTGAAAGCCTTACCAACCATGCAACACACCACGGGAAACCAGACACTGACGCTGACCGGCCTGCGCTTCAATGCCAACCTGGGCATTCTGGAGTCCGAAAAACTCGCGCCCCAGCCGATACAGGTAGACGCCGAGTTGAGCCTGGGCGCCCAGCCCCTGCTGCCACATGACGACGATATCCACCACGTGCTGGACTACCGCAAGGTGCGCCAGATCATCATCAACGAATGCACGGCCGAACACGTGAACCTGTTGGAGACCCTGATCGGCAAGCTGGCCCACCGCCTGATGCAACTGCCCGGCGTGCTGGGCGTGCGCGTCAAGATCGCCAAGCTGGAGATTTTTGACGACTGCGAAGTGGCGATCCGCGTCGAAGCGGGCCAGTGGTAAGGCAGTAGATGTCTTCCAAGCAGTGGGCCGGGCTGTTGGTATTTTCGGCCTTGATGGTGGTCTTTGTTGTGTACCACAACGACGATCAGCGCACGAAGCCCGCAAATCCATCGATCAAATCGCCCGATGCCGCGTCGGTAAGCACTCTTGCTTCGCGTTTGCCCACCAGCAGCACTTGGGATGGAGGATCAACCGCTAATGGCTTGACAGACGGGGAGCCGCCAGCCTTTGACGAATCTTTGTGCAAAGCCTTGTCGTTAAGCTTGGTTGCTCGAGCAGCCTTCATGGCAAAAATACAGTTGGCATACCTTGAAAGCGCCTCGGAAATTGATCGACTATTGACCCGCGCTGTCGCCGCCAATGACCCGCTGGAACGGGCTGCTGCACTGTATGTAAGCGCGCAATTCCTAGAGGCAAAAGTCAGAGCCGAATTTGACAGGCAGCATCAAAACTGTGAAGACACCGAGCTCTGCCTGCAACAAGCAAACGCCACATCCGCAGCCGCAATGTTCAAAAACATTGACGAAATCGCCAAACTTGCGATCTATTCCACCGACCCACGGCAATACGCGCTCGCCTTCCATGCCTGCCAAAGACAAGCCCGCCCAGTAAGGGGCTATTGCTCTCAAATTTCTGCAACTCAATGGGCTCACAGAGACCCCGGCAACGGCACTGCGTGGCTTTATGTTGCTGGTCAAGCGTCAAACGAGAGAAGAAATGGCGAGTTTGAGGAAGCGATGTTCCGATTCTCACGCGCAAAAAAATTCGATTTAGGCCTGTCGTCACTGTCGCGACTGCAAAGTAGCGAGTCGATGCAGAGTGACAACGTCACAGTTCGCCCCGCGGTGACCAAGCTAGTCAACGGTGTGTTCACCAACCTCACCCTGCCGGAATACAAAAGCGGAATGGACTATTGCCAAACCACCGCTTTGCGCGACCCCAATCGCAGGCAAGTCTGCAATGACATAGGCGCGAATTTGATTCGTGACCAGAGTTCCCTCATCAGCCGGGCCTTGGGCGTAAAGTTAGGTGAACGTTTGGGCTGGGGAGACCAAGTACTGAACCCCTTACGTGAAGAACTAGATGCATTTCGTGCACTTGAAATGGCGCGACCCGATACATTGCCGTCAGCGTCCGCCAACCCTGAGAATCAGAAACTGGGTGCCTGTCTCGCCGCAGTTCAAATGACAAGCCACCTTGAAAACCGAATCCGGCTGGGCGAAGTTGCCTCAATGAAGATTGAATTGGACGCACAGCCATTGACACGCGACGCACTCGCCAAACAGTACCGCGTCTTTGCACAGCAGGAATTGGGCATACGCGAAACGAAGGCGGGTGTATCTCAAGCAAACTGAGGTGCAAAACCTCAAATAAATGCATAGTGCATAAGAGTTATAAGATAAAACCAAACCCAACCAACAGGCGCTGTTTCAGACGTCCATGAACACGTGTCACTGGAAAGCTAGGAAATTAGCGGCTACAGCTGGCGATTGAATCCGTACTGCGCCCGTTGCTTGACTGGACCGTCTCTCAGTGGGGTTATTTCTCAATCGGCCAGGTAGCCCTAGCACAAGAGGCTTCAATCGCTAACAGACGCGCTAGTGCCAGTTGCTAGCTGAAACGATAAAAATATTAAAATACTGGGTTACGTGCCTCGACTGGCATCCTTGATCCAGGCTCCAACACCGGCCGCGCAGGTGTCGCAGTGGTTCCCCGCAGCAGAATTCAAGCCCAAGCGCAACCCATTACTAGCCCTTACACCTGTCGATGATTTGATAACTCCATGAACGCAGATACCAAAGCTGAACAATCCGCACTGGAACGCGCCGCCCACGAAACCCACAAGCTGGAAAAGCGCCTGTGCCGCCAGGTGGGGCAGGCCATCATCGACTTCAACATGATTGAGGAAGGTGACCGCATCATGGTGTGCATGTCCGGCGGCAAAGACAGCTACGGCATGCTCGACATCCTGCTGAAAATGCAGCAGCGCGCGCCGATAAACTTCGAGATCGTCGCCGTGAACCTGGACCAGAAGCAGCCCGGCTTCCCCGACCACATCCTGCCTGAGTATCTGAAAAACCTGGGTGTGGAGTACCACATCGAGACGCAGGACACCTACTCCATCGTCAAGAAAAACATTCCCGAAGGCAAGACCATGTGCAGCCTGTGCAGCCGCCTGCGCCGGGGCATTTTGTACAACGTGGCGCGCAAGCTCAAATGCAACAAGCTGGCGCTGGGCCATCACCGCGACGATATGTTGCAGACCTTCTTCTTGAACATGTTCTTCGGCGGTAAGCTGAAGGGCATGCCACCCAAGCTCAACAGCGACAACGGCGAATTCATCGTCATCCGCCCGCTGGCCTACGTGGCCGAGAAAGACCTGATCCGTTGGGCCGCGCACCGCCAGTTCCCCATCATCCCGTGCACACTGTGCGGCAGCCAGCAAAACCTGCAGCGCGTGCAGATCGGCAAGATGCTGCGCGAGTGGGAGAAGCAATACCCCGGCCGCGCCGAAACCATGTTCACTGCGCTGCAAAACGTTGTGCCATCGCACCTGATGGACCACACCAAACACGACTTCAAGGCCATCAAGGCCACCGGCATACCCGACGCTGACGGCGACACCGCCTTTGACCAGGAAGAGCCCGTAGCGCCCAAGCTGTCAGGCCTGCCCGGTCTGTCGGTCCTGATGGCGTGAGCCCCGCGCAGATGACTGGCGCGACCCGCATCATCGCCATACGCCATGGCGAGACCGCGTGGAACGTGGAGACAAGGCTGCAAGGCCACCTGGACATTGGCCTGAACGCACGTGGACAGTGGCAGGCCGAGCGTGCCGCCGAGGCCTTGGCCGACGAAGAGATGGCCGCCATCTACAGCAGTGATTTGACCCGCGCCTTTGCCACCGCAACGGCCATCTCCAACCGCAACGCCAGCCCTGGCGCACGCCCCGTGCATGCCCACGCCGGCCTGCGCGAACGCGGCTTCGGCATTTTTGAAGGCCTGACCTATGCGCAGGTCGCCTCTGACTGGCCCGAGGAATCGCTGCGCTGGCGCCAGCGTGACCCGAACTTTGCCCCGCGCGGCGGCGAATCGCTGGTGCAGGTGCGCGACCGTATTGCCAGCACGGTCAACATCCTGGCCGGTTTGCATGTGGGCGAGCAGATCGTGCTGGTGGCGCACGGCGGCGTCATGGACGCGCTGTACCGCCTGGCAACACGGCAAGAGATTGAATCGCCTCGCACCTGGGACCTGGGCAATGCGTCCATCAACCGACTGCTGTGGACGCCCGATGGATTGAGCTTGGTCGGCTGGTCCGACACCCGCCATTTGGACGACGCGACACTAGACGAGACAAGCACATGAAATTGCCCCCACGCTCCGCCGCTGCGCGGGTCGCTGCCCCCCCGAGGGGGCTAAATCCGCTTGGGGCGGCCCGGCGCGGATTTGTCGGCTCAACTAAGCTAAACAAAGGAATATCACCATGCAAACCAAAGCCGCCGTCGCCTGGAAATCGGGCCAACCGCTGACCATAGAAACCGTAGATCTGCAAGGCCCCAAGTTCGGCGAGGTTTTGGTGGAGATCAAGGCCTCCGGCATTTGCCACACCGACTACTACACGCTAAGTGGCGCCGATCCTGAGGGCATCTTCCCCGCCATCCTGGGGCATGAAGGCGCGGGCATCGTGGTGGACGTAGGCCCCGGTGTGACGACGCTCAAGAAGGGCGACCACGTCATTCCGCTGTACACCCCCGAGTGCCGCACCTGCAAGTTTTGCCTCTCCCGCAAGACCAATCTATGCCAGTTGATTCGCGGCACACAGGGCAAGGGCCTGATGCCCGACGCCACCAGCCGCTTCAGCCTCAATGGCGACCCCATCTTCCACTACATGGGCACCAGCACCTTCAGCAACCACACCGTGGTGCCCGAGATTGCGCTGGCCAAGATCCGCAGCGATGCGCCCTTTGACAAGGTTTGCTACATAGGCTGTGGCGTCACCACCGGCATTGGCGCAGTCATCTTCACCGCCAAGGTAGAAGCGGGTGCCAACGCCGTGGTCTTTGGCCTGGGCGGCATTGGCCTGAACGTGATCCAGGGCCTGAAGATGGTGGGTGCCGACAAGATCATTGGGGTGGACATCAACCCCGCACGTGAGGCGATGGCCCGCCAGTTTGGCATGACACATTTCATCAACCCCAAGGACATCGAAGCGGCGGGTGGCAATGTAGTGGATGCGATCGTGCAACTGACCGATGGCGGTGCCGACTACAGTTTTGAGTGCATTGGCAACACCCACGTCATGCGCCAGGCACTGGAGTGCACGCACAAGGGCTGGGGCCGCAGCATCATCATCGGCGTAGCCGAAGCCGGTGCCGAGATCAGCACGCGGCCGTTTCAACTGGTCACCGGCCGCAAGTGGGAAGGCTCAGCCTTTGGCGGCGCACGCGGCCGTACCGATGTACCCAAAATTGTGGACTGGTACATGGACGGCAAGATCAATATCGACAGCCTGATCACCCACACCATGCCGCTGGAAGACATCAACAAGGGATTCGATCTGATGAAGAGCGGCGAGTCCATCCGCGGCGTCGTTTTGTTTTGACCAATCAGGCTGTAGCCCCCGCCGGTATAGCGTAAGCAGCTATGCATTCAATAGCACAATGACTAAGCCATCGTTGACACTCCTGAGCGAGCATGCCTGCTTTGGCGGCGTGCAGCGCTTTTACCAGCATGACTCGGCTGCCATCGGCTTGCCGATGAGGTTCTCCGTCTACCTGCCGCCACAAGCGAGCAGCCACCCGGTTCCCGGTCTGCTGTACCTGGCGGGGCTGACCTGCACCGAAGAAACCTTTATGACCAAAGCCGGCGCGCAGCGTGTCGCCGCTGAACTGGGCCTGGCGCTGATCGCACCCGACACCAGCCCGCGCGGTGCAGGCGTTGCCGGTGAAGCCGATAGCTGGGACTTGGGACTGGGCGCAGGCTTCTACCTGGATGCGACGCAGGCCCCCTGGGCCATGCACTACCGCATGGAGAGCTACCTGCTGCAAGACCTGGTGCCGCTGATTGGCGACGCGTTGCCCATAGACACAGAGCGATTGGGGATAACCGGTCACTCCATGGGCGGCCATGGCGCGCTGACGCTGGCGCTGCGCCACCCGGGCCGGTTCCGATCGCTGTCTGCGTTGGCGCCCATCTGTGCACCCAGCCAGTGCCCCTGGGGCCACAAGGCTTTCAGCGCGTATCTGGGCAATGCGGTGGATGCTTGGCAGCAACACGATGCATCGGCGCTGATGGGCTTGCGCAGCAGCCCGCTGTTTGCGCAGGGCATCCTCATCGACCAGGGCTTGGGCGACAAGTTTCTGGAGACCCAGCTGCACCCGCACCTGTTGGAGCAAGCCTGCGCGCAGGCCGGGCAGCCGTTGACACTACGCCGCCACGCGGGCTATGACCACGGTTACTACTTCATCAGCAGTTTTATCGAAAGCCATTTACGCCACCACGCGGCGGTGAATAGGTGATCCCGATGCGCGACTTAATGCACGGGCCTAGAACTCGCCACCGCGCTCAGCTTTCTGCTCAGTAGGGCGACGCCGGGGTCCTCGCGGTCGAGATTCCTCAATACCGAGAGCTGTTTATTGGCCGCTTCGCGCTGGCCATTCAGTGAGTAAGCCAAGGACAAGTGGTAGTGGATTTCCTCAAACCCCGTGGTCAGTGACTCCGCACGCTCCAGAGCGCTGACTGCAGCACCAAACCGTGCCTCCCGCAGCGCGATGATCCCCCGGCTCAGCCAATAGTAGGGGTCCTCATCCTGGCGTTTGGCCAGCAGTTGTGCGTAGTATTGCGCCTCGCTATTGCGCCCTTGTGTCAACAACAACTGATGGAGACTGCGCATCGGCCCGTAGTACGCGGCACCGAGCGACATGGCGTGCCTCAGCAACTGCTCGGCCCCAGGCAACTGGCCCCTTCGGATGTAGAGCTGCGCCAGATTGGCAACCGCAGGGGAAAAATTCGGAGCAGCGTCGATGGCAGCGCGGTAGTACGCGTACGCGCGGGCATCGTCTTTCTGTACCAAGTACTCGGTCCCACGGTTGTTGTAAAAGCGCGCGAGGATTTCTTCTTCCGACAGCCGCCGACCATGCCGACGCGAGCCTACCTGCGGTTCGAAGTCGATGACGAAACTTCCAACCCCAAAGACTTGGCCATTGAGCAGGACTTCCGACTCGTTGCGGACGACGACGTTGACATGGCCACTGACGAAATCGACGCCATCACGCCGGTCTACGGCGGCGGGGACGTCAACTTCCTGCATCTGCGCATCAATGCCCAGGAATCGCGCCGCGGCATACGCAAGAACAGTAAGGGAGAGGCAATCACCACGCTTGTTGCGCCAGGTCTCTGAGGCGTTGGTGGTATGCCCAGTGGCATAGGACAGTTGTATTCCATTGCGCCCATACAGCCGCGCAACCAGTTTGTTAAGGCGGCGCTCGGAGGAACGAACGCCTCCATCGTCTGCGCGCAGGCTCTGCACGATCTCAGGGTCCAGCGCAAACAAGTCCTCTTTCGTCTCGGTCACTAGCGAACGGTCGTAGTCAAAGAGCTTGTCCTGCCACACGGCAGCAGGCGGCGCGCTGTACGTGACGGGGGCGGCACAGCCACCCAAAGAAAGCGCCACACACAGGGCCAGGCAAAGCTTCCTGGTTTTCATAGACTCTCTCACTTTGATACGTACACCGCCAAAGTATGGGCGCGAGGGCCCCTGGGGTCAAGCGCGACGGACGGCGCCCAACCCATCGCGGCGACCCGCACATAGGGTTGCCCCGTATTTTGCAAAGCATCCGCTCGGCGAAAATACGGGTATGAGCAAAGTCATTGTTTTCGCCACCCCCGTTTTTCTGCTGCTGATCGCGCTGGAAATGCTGTGGAGCCGCCGCCCCAGTAGCCGCACCGCCGGGCAAAGGCCCTACAGGCTGAACGACGCCATCAACAGCATCAGCCTGGGCATGCTGAGCCAGGTCACTGGACTCTTGAGCAAACTGTTCAGCATCGGCATTTATGTGCTGACCTTCAACGCATTGGCGCTATATCCGCAACTGGAGTTTTGGAGCACCTGGTACGGCATGCTGCTGGCGCTGGTGTTCTACGACTTTTGCTACTACTGGCTGCACCGGGCGGGACACGAGGTAGCGCTGTTTTGGGCCGCGCATGTGGTGCACCACCAGAGCCAAAACTACAACCTGACCACTGCGCTGCGCCAGACATCCACCGGCTTTTTGTTTGGCTGGATCTTCTACCTGCCGATGGCACTGGCCGGCGTGCCGCCCGTGGTGTTTGGCACCGTGGCGCTGATCGACCTGCTGTACCAGTTCTGGGTGCACACTGAGCAAGTGGGCAAGCTCGGCTGGTTTGACCGGGTGTTCTGCTCGCCCAGCAACCACCGCGTGCACCATGCAGTGAATGACCCGTACATTGACAAGAACTACGGCGGCATCCTGGTACTGTGGGACCGCCTGTTTGGCACATTCCGCGAAGAGACCGAGCCCTGCGTCTACGGCACCCGTGGCCTACTTAACAGCTGGGACCCGCTGTGGGCCAACGCCGACACCTATTGGTCGCTGGTCAAGGACTCGTGGCGCACGCCCAACTGGGGTGACAAGATCAAACTCTGGTTCAAGCCCCCCGGCTGGCAAAGCGCCGAGATGGCCCGCACGCAGCCCAAGCCGGCCTTCGCGCTGGCATCGGTGTCGCTGTATGACCCGCCGCTCAGCAAGGGACAGCAATGGTTTGCCGGCCTGCAGTTTGCGATGGCCCTGGTCGCGGTGCCAGCCCTGCTGTGGCATGTAGACACCTTAGCTTTTGGCCAAGTCGCCATTTGGGGCGCCGCAATAGCGGCCGGCCTGTGGGCCAACGGCCACTTCATGCACGGCAGGCTGTCCATGCTGGAGGTGCTGGTGGTAGAAAGCGGCACCCTGGCCACGCTCGGTGCCTTGGGGCTGATGGATGGCTATATGCTCTTCAAACCGCTGACCATGGTGATCGCTATCATTTTCATAGCTGCTCGTGGTCACTCCACGGGGGCTACAGGCCGATTTACCGCATTGCTGATCGCTGCGCTGGTGTTCTCGCTGGTCGGGGACGTGTTCCTCATGCTGCCCGGAAACTACTTCATACCCGGTCTGGCGTCCTTCCTGGTGGCGCACCTGTTCTACATCGCGTTGTTCGGCCAGGGCCAGACCTGGTTCCCCAGCAAGAAGGCGCTGGCCTGGGTGCTGGCCGTGGGAGCAACCATGTACGCCATCGTCTGGAGCGGCCTCAATGACCCGGTGCTGAAGATCGCTGTGGCGGCCTACGTCTGCGTCATCGCGCTGATGGCGGCGCAGGCCATTGGCCGGGCCACCGCATCACCCGACGACGGTGGTGCCAGCTGGGTGGCGCTGGGCGCTTGCATCTTCATGGTCAGCGATTCACTGATCGCCATCAACAAGTTTGTAACGCCAGTGGCGCTGTCATCGCTGTGGATTCTGGCGACCTACTATGCGGCGCAACTGCTGATCGTGCACAACGCGCGCCCACCTCGCCCGTAGTCGCTCACCCCTAACCGGGTCCATCGCACAGACGGGGCTGCTACGATGAACCCGCCAATCCCGGCTGCCTGCGAAGACGACCCTATGCCCCCCAGCGAAGAACAAGCCCCTGCGGCTTCTCAAAACCGTGCCCTGATGCCGTTGTTGATCGTGGTCACCCTGTCGCTGGGCTGGATCTTGCTGCCTTTTTATGGCGCCATCATGTGGGGAGCCATCATCGCGCTGCTGTTTGCACCGCTGTACCGGCGGCTACGGGCGCGGTTCCCTCGGCGGCACACGCTGGCGGCTTTGCTGACGCTACTAGCCGTGCTGCTGGTCCTGATTTTTCCGTTCGCTCTGCTGACAGCAGCCCTGGCCAGCGAAGCCGCACAGCTCTTCCAGCAACTGGAGTCTGGCGAGATACAACCCTCGGTGTACTTTAAAGGCGTGTTCGACGCCTTGCCGTCGTGGTTGACGGGGCTGCTTGACCGCGTGGGCCTCGTCAACTTCGCGGCCTTACAGCGCCGACTGGCCGCTGCACTGTCTCAGGGCAGCCAGTTTCTCGCCACACAAGCGCTCAGCATCGGCCAGCTGACGTTTGACTTCGTTACCAGCCTGTTCATCACGCTGTACCTGGCGTTCTTCCTGATTCACGATGGCGATTCCGTCGCTCGTGCGCTGCGTGAAGCCATTCCGCTGGCTCCAGAGCACAAAAGGGAACTGTTCCAGAAGTTCACGACTGTCGTGCGAGCAACGGTCAAAGGCAATCTCGTAGTGGCCATCATCCAGGGCGCGCTGGGCGGCTTGGCATTCTGGGTGCTGGGCGTGGGCGGCGCGCTGCTGTGGGCCGTGGTGATGGCATTTTTATCCCTGTTGCCCGCGATTGGTGCAGGGCTGGTGTGGTTGCCGGTAGCGCTGTATTTGTTCGTAACCGGCGCGACCTGGCAAGCGATTGCGTTGTGCGCCTGGGGCGTGCTGGTGATCGGTTTGGCCGACAATATGTTGCGCCCGATCCTGGTCGGCAAGGACACGCGCATGCCAGACTATGTGGTGATGATCACCACACTGGGTGGTATGGTCGTGTTCGGTATCAACGGTTTTGTCATCGGCCCGGCGATTGCCGCGATGTTCCTGGCCGTTTGGCACATCTACACCACCACACGCAAACAAGCGCCTACTGCCGCGCCTTAATCTGCTCCATGCCCAACCCTTTGGTACCGATCAACGAAGACGAGATCGACTTCTCCGCAATACGCGCGCAGGGCGCCGGGGGGCAAAACGTCAACAAGGTGTCGTCCGCCATCCACCTGCGCTACGCCATTCCCGCCTCCTCGCTGCCCGACACCATCAAGGAACGGCTGCTGGCCCTCAGCGACCAGCGCATCACCGCCGATGGCGTCGTTGTCATCAAGGCCCAGACCACGCGCAGCCAGGATCAAAACAAGGCGGACGCTATCGAGCGCCTGCAGGCATTGGTGGACAGCGTGGCCGTGCTGCCGAAGCGGCGCAAAGCTACGAAACCAACCAAAAGCTCGCAGCGCAAGCGCCTAGAGGGCAAGGCCGTGCGGGGGGATGTGAAGAAGCTAAGGGGGCGGGTGTCGGGCGGCGAATAGCCGCCGCAGCGGTGAAGCGTGGAAGCCGCAATTTCCCGCCGGGGCTTTATTAACCCGGGCTCGCAAACCAGAACCGCACCAGCGCAAAGCCCAGCGCGAACAGGTAGCCGTAGGCAAACTTGTCAATGCGCAGCACATCTTGCCCGCGCTTGGCGCGCCACTTGCCGATAGCGGCCATGCTCAAGCCGGCGACGATGGGCGACAACGCCGTGTTCGCCACGCGCAGGCTCTTGTTGGCCATCAGGTAGTCGGGGAACACCAGCAGGCTCAAGCCGCCAATCAACGCGCCAAAGAACGCGTAGCCAATAGCCGCGAACCACGGTGAAGGCTTTTTGCGAAAGGGCTCTGCCACCGAGTGCAGGCCGATCTCCAACAGAATTTCGCCCAGGAGTTGCAGTATCAGTTCGCCAAAGAATCCAAACAGAACTTCAAAAATGACTTCCATGGATTGCTACCTTTTTAATAGCTGGTTACGCACAGTACTCGAGGGTTCCAAGCCCATTTGGCATAAATCTATCCCGAAGCGCCCAGACCTCACTCGGCAAACAACGCACCCTCGGGCGGATTGCGCGGCGCCACGCCCAGGTGCCGGTAAGCCGCCAGCGTGGCAATGCGCCCGCGCGGCGTGCGCTGCAGATAGCCTTGCTGGATCAAATAGGGCTCGATGACGTCTTCAATGGTTTCGCGCTCTTCGCCAATGCTGGCGGCAATATTGTCCAACCCGACCGGGCCGCCGTCGAAGCGGTGGATCACCGCCTCCAGCAGTTTGCGGTCCATGATGTCAAAGCCTTGCGGATCCACGTCCAGCATGGCCAGTGCGCGGTTGGCAATGTCCAGCGTGATGTGGCCGCTGCCTTTCACGTCCGCATAGTCGCGCACGCGGCGCAGCAGGCGGTTGGCAATGCGGGGTGTGCCGCGGGATCGGCGGGCAATCTCAAAGCCGCCATCTGGGTCCATCGGCGCCTTCAGCAATCCAGCGCTGCGCTTGACGATGCGGGCAAGTTCTTCGGGGGTGTAAAACTCCAGCCGCGCGACGATGCCAAAGCGGTCGCGCAGCGGGTTGGTCAGCATACCGGCGCGGGTGGTGGCGCCTACCAGCGTGAAGGGTTGCAGGTCGAGCTTGATGGAGCGGGCAGCGGGGCCTTCGCCAATCATGATGTCGATCTTGTAGTCTTCCAGCGCGGGGTACAAAATTTCTTCGACGACCGGGCTGAGTCGGTGGATCTCGTCGATGAACAGCACATCGTTCTTTTCCAGGTTGGTCAAGAGCGCGGCCAGGTCTTTGGGCTTTTCCAGCACCGGGCCGCTGGTCTGGCGCAGGTTGACGCCCAGCTCGGCGGCGACGATATGGGAGAGCGTGGTCTTGCCCAGGCCGGGCGGGCCGAACAGCAGCACATGGTCCAGCGCCTCGCCGCGCATCTTGGCGGCGCTGATGAAAATTTCCAGCTGCTCGCGGATCTTGGCCTGGCCCACATACTCGTCCAGCAGCTTGGGGCGCAGCGCGCGCTCGATGGCCTCTTCCTGGGGCGAGGTGGGTGCGGCAGACACCATACGTTTGGACGGTGGGGCGGCGAAATCGTCGGTCTGGATGCTCACGGCGGGTACAGGTTCATGAAGTGGGGGCTGGCGGATGCCCACTATAGCGCGCGGCCGGACGCACACAGCCGCCATCGCCACCGCCACAATTCAAGTTGCCGGGCTTTGCGCCGATACGAAGGAGATGACCCTGCTCCCCACTTCCCTCTCCCCACCCGGCCCGCGCACCCTGTTGCGCCTGACTCGGGGTACAGCTCCGGGTGTCGTTCTGGGTATCGTTCTGAGTATTGCTCTGAGTATCGTCCTGGGCCCCAGCGCAGCGTGGGCGGCAGACAGCGCGGCACCCGCCGCCGAGCATGGCGCATCGCACGCCCCAGCGGCCTCCGCTGGCGCATCCGCCCCGGCCAAGGCGGCGTCCAAGGAAGCACGTGACAAGACTGCGCCAGTGGACAGCCTGCCCACCAACAATGGCAGCAACATGGCTGAGAAGATTCGCGCTGCGCTGACCGGCACCACGGTGGTCAGCAAAAAGATGACCGTCACGGTCGAGGACAAAACCCCGCCGCCCCCGCGCACCACGGCACCTGTGCCCGCGACGACTGCAGCGCGCGCACTGTCCAGCACGCAATACAAGCAGGCCCGCGCGGCTGCGGTGGCCGGACATGCTGCAGGGGATGCACCCGCGGCCGCCACTGTTGCTACGGCCAACGCCCACGCTGGCGATGTGCATTGGGCTTATGAAGGCGACACCGGTCCGCAGGCCTGGGGCAAACTCAAGCCCGACTTCGGCACCTGCGCCACCGGCAAGCGGCAGTCGCCAATCAACATCGAAGCCGGGAACACGCTGCAGGGCCCGGCCGAGCCGGTGCAGTTTGCGTACGCGCCCAGCAATGGCACGGTCGTCAATAACGGGCACACGATACAAGTGGACGTACAGGGCGAAAACGCCATCACCGTGCGCGGCTCCACTTACCGGCTGCTGCAGTTCCACTTCCACACACCGTCTGAAGAACAGATCAACTCCCGCCGCTTCCCCATGGTGGCGCACCTGGTGCACAAAAATAGCGAAGGGCAACTGGCCGTCGTCGCCGTGCTGCTGGACGAAGGCAACGCCAACCCGCTGGTGGACAAGGTCTGGACCTATATGCCGCTGGATGCCAACGACCGCGTGCGCATGCCCGCGGGCCTGCTAAACCTGGCCGAGCTGCTGCCCACCGACCAGCGCTACTACCAGTTCATGGGCTCGCTGACGACACCGCCTTGCTCTGAGGGCGTGTTGTGGATGGTGATGAAGCAACCCGTCACCATCAGCAAGGGGCAGTACAAGCTGTTCACCCAGCTGTACCCCAACAATGCGCGGCCGGTGCAGGCGCTCAACGGGCGGGCGGTGCGAGAAGCGCAGTAGTTTTCAGCGGATCGTTATTGAGTTTCCACCATTCGTCGCCACGTAGCTTGATACAAGTTACCGACCACTCTTCAAGGGCGAATATGGATTCTCTGGCTATGCAAAATGCTTACTTGCAAAAGCAGGCCAAGATTGTTGAATATCTCAATGACGATTGGACCGATGACGAGATTTGCGAAGAGCTAGCCTGCACACCGGCAGATATATCAGTGGCGCGTGGCCGCTTCATGGTTAATTACATCTGGGAAAACGGAAAGCGAAAACGGACAACCATTGATTCGGCGAACTACCATGTTATTTCGATGCTTTCCAAAGAGGAGTCCGCCCGATTCATGAAGCCTAAGGTTACCGAATTTGCCTTTGTGGATGCAAACGGGCGCACACACAACTTGTCCACTAAAAAATGAGTTCTTTCGTATACCGATTATCCAAAAATGTTGAATGGGGCCGTCTGCGAGTCAAGCCGTGCCTTACCAATAAGCCAAACCGAATCGTTATTCCGGTTAGCCGACGCTGAACTCTAGAGTGGAGCTTTTAAGCGAGGTTTGCTGCGTCATTGCTGACCACCGCTTATGCAAAGCTATCTGATTCAAAAATCTGGATGGGCAGTTCCGTTGCCGTACCGCTGTTTGACCGAAAACCAGAGAACGCTGCTTGAGGCCTTCATCCAACGGTGGAGCGATGTTCGGAAATGATGTTTTCTCTTCAACACGCGAAGTATAAAAGTCAGGCAGGGTCTGGATGCTATTTGGCTGTGCCAAGCAAATCCCTCTCCACCACGGCCAAAAAGTTCGCGGTGGACCAGTCCAGATCGTTCACATAAATCTGGGGCTTGTAGACTTGCCCATTGGCGCGTGGCCGGTTGACATACACCTTGTTGGGGACGATGACAACTGACCGGCCCGACGCAAGTGTCTGAGAGCGCACTTCCATGTAAGTGGAGTCCGCCGAACTGGGTGCACCAATCAATTTGGTGTTGGGGAATCGGGTGAACACATCCAAGGCATCGAGACAGGCGCTGGCGCATTGGCCTGGCACCACGACATACACCGGTTGGTTGAAGGCCGCAGGGTCACCTGCCACGTCGACCGTCGGTTCCGCAGCTTGGGCTACCGGTGCTGCACGCTTTTCCATAAAAAACTTTTGCCCCCCGCTTAGGGCTTTACGCATGCCGGTGGCAGAGCCCCTGAACCATTGAGCGATTTCCGTTTGCTTTTCTTGGGTCAACATCTTCACCAAGTTTTCCACGTAGATGGTGTTGTCTTTGGATGCGCGCCACCACACTTCGGTCTTGGCAAAGTAGGCCTGAAGGCGTCGTTCAACCCGTCCCTTACCCCACAGCGCGCCCGCAAACTCACGACTCCACATGGATGAGCCTCCGTGGTTGTGGCGCAGATCGATGACGACGGCATCAGCCTGGAGAAAACGTTGCCGCTGTTGGTGGACCTCGTCGGTCATAGCGTGGTAGGCGTCGCGTTGCTTGTCATCGGGCTGGAACGTGGGCATGGCCACCCAGTACAGTTTGGCGCGTGGCTCGGTGATACCGACCGCCAATTGGTCCCCGTTGTAAGTGGCGTACAGCCACTGTCTGGCCTGGTCGGTCATGGGCACCCAGGTCAATTGCTGAGTACTTGTCGTGCCGCCCGCCTCGTAATCGCAACTCTGCGGCAGCGCAATGAACGGATTGCCCCGGTCTACAAACACCGCGCGAGCCAGAGACCACCAATTTCCTGGCTCATCCATGCGCCCCATAAACATGAAGACATTTTTGGCAATCAGTGTGGACATCGGCACGCCGTCACACGACAGTAACTTCGCACCTGCGGGGGGTTGCCCTGACTCTGCAGCAGCAACGTACAGCGCGTCGCCGCGCCATACCGTGACAAAGCCAGGCCAACGCTCGGGCGGCAGGGCCGAAGAGTCTAGTCTGGTGACCATGCCTGCATGGCCGTCGTGTATGCGCACATTGAACGCGTCGACAGCGGCGGTGTAGCCGGCTCCGTTGTGCACCTTCGCGGCCAGCAGCAGTCCCTCCTGCTTCGCAGCCAACAGATTCGTTACGAAATTGGGGTTGGCGCGGTCATAGGTACCGGGGTGATTCTTTACGGTAATGGCGTACCCATCCTGAATGTCGCGTATAGCTGCATCCCGCCACTGCGCCGCAGTCTGTGGCAATGATGGGGTGGCGGGCTTTGGAACGGGCTGGGCAAAAATATCCGTACCCAACGTGCCCAGTAGCACACACACCAGAATGGTAGCGCGGTGTTGTTGAAAGAAGTGCATCACGTCTGGGTCACGTGTACATGTTTATAAGCCCTACTTTGCAAGTGCCCGCAACGCCAGTTTGATCCCGTCGCTAACCCCCACATCGGCCGGCAATGCCTTCAGCGCAGCAGCCGCTTCCTTGTCGCTATAACCCAGCGCCAGCAGAGCCTGCAGGATGTCGACCTGGGCATCATTGACCAGTGTGGCGCTGGCGCCAATGTCCGCGCCCAGCTTGCCTTTGAGTTCCAGCAACAAACGCTCGGCAGTTTTCTTGCCAATTCCCGGCACCTTGATCAGGCGCCCCGCCTCTTGCAGCGTCACCGCCTGCGACAGCTCGCCCACACTCATGCCGGACAACACCGACAAGGCCGTGCGCGGGCCGACACCGGAAATCTTGATCAGCTCGCGAAAGGCGGCGCGCTCCTCTGCCGACTGGAAGCCGTACAAAATCTGCGCGTCCTCACGCACAACAAAATGGGTCAGCAGCGACACCTTTTCGCCGCTGGCGGGCAAGTTGTAAAACGTGCTCATGGGCACCTGCACCTCGTAACCCACGCCGCCGCAATCCACCAGCACCTGGGGCGGGTTTTTGTCGCTGAGAATGCCTGTGAGTTTGCCGATCATCGTGTGCCCTAGATTGTTTGACGTTTGTTTTGCCTATGATGGGGCCTTTTTAAACAGCGAGCTGGTCAGCCCCCGGCTCTCTACTGACCGGAATTATCAGCTTGATCCTCCGACACACTTTCAAACCGCTCAACAACGCCCGCCTGTCCCACCTGTGCGGCCCGACCGATGAGCACCTGCGCACGATGGAAGGGGCGCTGGAGATTCGCATCGCCCACCGGCACGAGCAGTTCAAGATCGAAGGCCCCAAGGCCAAGGCCCAGCGCGGCATGGAGATGCTGCAGGCGCTGTACGAGCTGGCGGCCAAGCCCATCAGTGCTGCCACGGTGCAGTTGATGCTGTCGGGCGATGGTTCGGCCAATGAAGGCGATGGCCCCAGCCTTGCCACGCGCCGCGCCGACCTGAAACCCCGCAGCAAGAACCAGGCGCTGTACCTGGACAATATTGCCGAGCACGACATCACCTTTGGTATTGGCCCGGCCGGCACCGGCAAGACCTACCTGGCCGTGGCCGCCGCGGTGGACGCCCTCCAGCGCAGCGCGGTGCAGCGCATCATCCTGACCCGCCCGGCGGTAGAAGCGGGTGAGCGCTTGGGCTTCTTGCCCGGCGATTTGAACCAGAAGGTCGACCCCTACTTGCGCCCGCTGTACGACGCACTGTACGACCTGATGGGCTACGACCAGGTGCACAAGGCGTTTGAGAAGCAGCAGCTGGAGATCGCGCCGTTGGGCTTCATGCGCGGGCGCACGCTGAACAACGCCTTTGTGATTCTGGACGAGGCGCAGAACACCACGCCCGAGCAGATGAAGATGTTTTTGACACGCATTGGTTTTGGTGCCAAGGCCGTCATCACGGGCGACATCAGCCAGATTGACCTTCCCAAGACCCAGCTCAGCGGCCTGGTGGATGCCGAGCGTGTGCTGCGCCGCGTGAGCGGCATCGCCATCACGCACCTCACCAGTGCTGACATCGTGCGCCATCCGCTGGTGGCTCGCGTCGTGGATGCGTACGACGCTGCGCGCCTGGACGAGCTGCCGTCTATCGCCATTCCGGACGAAGAGCCAGAGCTATCGCGCGTAGGCCTGCCAAAATTGCGCACGCCCAGCCGCCGCCCGGTGGTCAAAAAATCCTGATTTTTTCTATAGAACATGCTGCCCGAACTCACCCTGTCCCTGCAATTCGGCGCCCTTGCCAGGCCTGAAAAACACCGCGAAGCCCTGCCCCGCCACATGGTCAAAAAGTGGATTCGCCACGCGCTGCAGACCGATGCCGAAATCACCGTGCGCATCGTCGATGCCGAAGAGGGCCAGACGCTGAACCGCGAGTACCGCAAAAAGGACTACGCAACCAATGTGTTGACCTTTGATTACACGCAGGAGCCAGTGGTCAGCGCCGATCTGGTGCTGTGCGCGCCCGTGGTGGCCGCCGAGGCCAAGGAGCAGAAGAAGACGCTGCAAGCCCATTACGCCCACCTGATCGTGCACGGCACGCTGCACGCCCAGGGTTGGGACCACGAGATAGACGAGGATGCGCAGGTCATGGAAATGCGTGAGACCGAGATCATGGCGCGGCTCAGTTTCAAGAATCCGTATTAGGCAAATTGGCCGATAGCCCTCGCCAGTAGGGCGTAAGCAGCTATGCAATGTATAGCAAAAGATTTTAGATTACCCAACCGGAGGATGGACTATGAAACGATTTGGACTTGCACTTGCGGGCCTGCTGCTAGCCGGCGTTGCGCTGGCCGATGCCACCTTGCCCAAGGCCGACATCCCCGGCGCTAAAGACTCACCGCTGATCGGCCGCTTTGCCGGCTCATTCATCGTGTCGCAAGACAACCGCGATTTCGACGAGCTCAAACTACCGCTGGGGCCGCTGAAACCCGTTGCCGACAAAGCCAAGCGCGATACGCACAACAACATCGTCTTCGAGCCCGCGCAAAGCAAGGGACTGGAAGGCAAGCGTACCCACTTGGTCTATGTGCTGCCCGACAATGTGTCGCCGCTACAAGCCGTGCGCAATTACCAGAACGACGCCACGGCCAAGGGCGGCAAAACGCTGTTTGAATGCAAGAGCCCCGACTGCGGTGGCGACGGCACCCGCAGCAGCGAGGGCGGCGGTGGCGACCAGAGCATCGCCATGATCCTGACGCCCGAAGACAAGATCAAGGACAAGGCCTTTACCAACGGCAGCTGCGCCCAGACTGGTCGCACCGGCGAGCAGCGCTATGCCGCGCTGGAGCTGCCCAAGTCCAATGCCTTTGTATCGGTGCTGGCCTACAGCCTGGACGGCGGCACCTACTGCAAGGCATTTGCCAACCGCACGGTCGTCGTGTTGGACGTGCTGGAGCTCAAGGCCATGGAGCAGAAGATGGTGACGGTCAAGGCCGAAGAGATGGCCCAGTCCATCACCACCAATGGCCGCGTCGCGCTGTATGGCCTGTACTTTGATTCGGGCAAGGCCGATGTCAAACCCGAATCCAAGGACACGCTGGACCAGATCGCCAAGCTGCTGAGCAGCTCGCCTGCACTGAAGCTGCTGGTCGTGGGGCATACCGACAACGTCGGCGAGTTCGCGTCCAACATGGACCTGTCCAAACGCCGTGCCGATGCGGTCATCACCATTCTGGCCAGCCAGTACAAGGCGGACCGCAAACGCTTGACCCCGGTGGGCGTGTCGTTCGCCAGCCCCATTGCGCCCAATACCAGCGATGACGGCAAGGCCAAGAACCGCCGGGTGGAGCTGGTACCCAACAATTGACGGTTGCGAACGGTGCGCTTGCTAACGTTGCGCTTAGTCCGATCGGACTATTTACCGCAGCAGCGCGAACCCCTACAGTCTGGGTAACAAAGATTTACATCTGTCACTCATCAGGGATTCGAATTATGCGCAACAACAAAAAACTCGGGACGATTCTGAAGGCCACCATGGCTGTCGCTCTGCTTGCGGGCAGCCAATGGGCGGCAGCTACGGTTGTTACCGGCACGCTCATCAAGTTCGCCGACGGCGTCGGCAATAACCCAGGCGGCGCGTTTAACGGATCGGTAGTATCCGGCGCGTCTGGCACCTGGAACAATTCGTTCCAGAGCTTTTGCCTGGAGTTCAACGAACACATCGGCTTTGGTACCACTTACCGCGTGGGCGGCGTGACCAACCACACGGTCAACGCACCGGGCGCTTACGGCACGTACACCGGCTCCGAATCCGGCCACACGTCGACCCAAGACCCCATCAGCGCCAGCACCGCATGGTTGTTCACCCAGTTCTTCACCACCAACCTGTCCAACAGCGCGATCTGGGGCAACGGTAGCCAAGCCACCAAGAACACGGCCGTGCAGCAAGCTATTTGGTCGCTGGAAGGTGAATCTTTCGGCACGATGAACACTTTGGCCACCAACTACAAAAATATGGCTACCACGGCCGTCAGCTCCGGCGCCTGGAGCGGCATCGGCAATGTGCGCGTACTCAACCTGTACAGCAAGGACAACCGTGGCCAATACACGGTCAATGCGCAGGATCAGTTGTACATGGTGTCATCCGTGCCAGAACCTGAAACTTATGCACTGATGCTGGCTGGTCTGGCACTGGTTGGTGGCGTAGCGCGCCGCCGCCGCAACAAGCAACAACAGTAATTCGATGACAAGGCGCCCTGGCGGACGGTTTACCGGCCCGCCACGGCCGCCCGCCACGCCGCCAGCTTCGTCGCAAAGGCCACAGCATGCGCTGGGCTGGTTGACGGCAAACGCACACAATCCACCCCCTCCAAGGTCAAGCCTGGCAACACATGCCGGGTAAAGCTGTTCTGTGCCTCGGTCCCGTTGAAACACACGCGTGTGATGCCGGGCTGCTCGGCAAAAAATCCGGCGAAATCATTGGGCACCCGCGTGCCGGCCCGGATGGCACTGTCCAGGCTACCGGGTCGCACACAGCTCTGCAACACATCCCACACCGCAATACCCGCCAAGGTCAGCGCGGACACACGCTCGGCATACGGCGCGGCAGCATCAAACCCAACGATGTCGCCCATGATCGGCCAGAAATGGTTGCGTGGGTGTGCGTAGTACCGGTGCGCCGTTAGCGACGCCACGCCCGGCATGCTTCCCAGAATCAACACGCGCGCACCTGGACATGACAACGGCGCAAAACTGTTGACCGGCGTTGTGTCCGCTTCTTGGCCGTGCGCAGGAGCCGCGCCATGTTGTACCAGTAGCTTTCTTGCCATTTCTGCCATCACTCCCTAGGGGTCCCAACACCTGAGCATAATCGGCAGCCTAAGTTCCAACCCTCACCATGCGCGCACTGATCGACTTCGCCGCCATACAGGCTCCACCGAGCGCACAGCCCGATAAGCTCAACGCTACGAACGCCCAGGCCCTGCCCGCAGGCTCGGGCGCATTGCGGGTCGCATTTGGCGACCCTGTGGAAGTCTTGGTTGCGCATACGCTAGACCAGATCAAACCAGTGCTTCAGGCGGTGCAAGAGCGCGCACGGGGTGGCCAGTGGTGCGTGGGCTATTTGCGTTACGAAGCCGCACCGGCTTTTGACAAAGCGCTAACCGTGCACGCGGCGACCGGGCCGCTGGCGTGGTTTGGTGTGCACGACGCGCCGCTGCCAACGGCGGACCACGCGGCATACAGCCCCCATACGGCTAGCTTTTGTGATTGGGCCCTGGGCGCTGAGGCTTCGCACCGCGCTACGTGGCAGCCCGGCATTCAGCGCGCACAGTTCGATGCAGCGCTCAACCGCCTGCACCAGGCCATAGCCGACGGCGAAATTTACCAAGCCAATTTCACGGCACGCAATGTCGGTCAGTTGCACACCCCCCCGTGGGATCTTTTCACCGCCATGCGCCAGGCCCAGCCTGGGGGTTTCGCCGCCTTTATCGACACCGGTGGAGAACAGGTGCTCTCCGCATCGCCCGAACTGTTTTTCGACTGGCACGACGGCCACATCGTCACGCGCCCGATGAAGGGCACGGCGCCGCGCGGACGCAACCCAGAAGAGGACGCCGCCCTGGCCGAGGCCCTGCGCAGTTCTCCCAA
This sequence comes from Rhodoferax sp. ZS1R8, assembly GCF_056521325.1. Classification (NCBI taxonomy): domain Bacteria; kingdom Pseudomonadati; phylum Pseudomonadota; class Betaproteobacteria; order Burkholderiales; family Comamonadaceae; genus Rhodoferax; species Rhodoferax sp. ZS1R8. Next base: position 681,130 of record NZ_JBWMBA010000003.1, read on the forward strand.
AGAGCGAGCGGAAAACGTGATGATCGTGGACCTGATTCGCAACGACCTGTCGCGCCTGGCCAAGCCGTTTTCCGTGACTGTGGACGGGCTGTGCCGCGTGCAGGCTTTGTCCACCGTGTGGCAAATGGTCACCGACGTGCACGCCGACACGCGCCCGGGTACGAGCCTGGTGGACGTTTTCACCGCGCTATTCCCCTGCGGCTCCGTCACCGGGGCGCCCAAGGTGCAGGCCATGCGCCTGATACGCGAACTGGAAGATAGCGACCGCGCCGTCTACTGCGGCGCCGTCGGCGTGGTGCGCCCGGGCGGCAGCGCCACCTTCAACGTGCCGATACGCACCGTACTGGCCCAGGGCGATCGCCTGCGCACCGGCACCGGCAGCGGCATCACGTCGGATGCCGAGGCTACTGGCGAGTGGCAGGAATGGCGGCACAAGCAGACGTATCTGACGCGGGCCAGCCAATCCTTTGAATTGCTGGAAACCCTGGCTTTGCACGACGGAAAGCTGCAGCATGCCGACGCCCACCTGGCACGCATGGCGGCGTCTGCCGCACACTTCGGGTTTGTATGGCGGCCAGACGCCGTGCAACAGACATTGGCTGCGCTCAGCCAGCAGCACCCCAGCGGGGCCTGGCGCGTGCGCCTGCTGCTGGATGCTGGGGGCACACCCCGCGCCGAGGCCTTTGCACTGCCCGCCACGCCCGCCACCGTGCACCTGGGGCTAGCGACCCGACCGATGCTGCTGGCCGGCAGCGAATTTGTACGCCACAAGACCACTCGGCGAGCCCACTACGAAGAGTTTGCGCCCACTAACTCCACCGTGTTTGACACCGTGCTGTGGAACGCCAAAGGCGAAATCACCGAATGCACCCGCGGCAACATTGCCCTGCTGCTGGATGGCCGCTGGGTTACGCCGGCAGCCAACTACGGCCTGCTGCCCGGAGTCGGGCGTGCGCATTGGCTGGCGGCGGGCCGCGTGGCGGAGGCTGCGGTGCACCTAGACGATTTACCCCGGGTGCAGGGCATGGCCTTCGTCAACAGCCTGCGCGGCTGGGTGCATGCCGTGTGGGACGCGCCGTTGGCGCAGCACCTGCCCTCTGTGTGGGATAACGGGGAACACGGCGCGCTGATGCCCGGCTAGGGGCCTGGGTGCCAGTGCGTTCTGCGCAGGTAAAGGAGGAGGCCGAAGGCCGGGGGACACGGAGCAGAACGCACTGGCGCCCAGGCTCCTGGCCGCGCGACACAAGACAAAACGGGCTGCAGCCCTCGCGGAATGTGCGTAAGTAGCTACTAAAACAATAGCACTTTAAACCGCCGGTGCGACGCGCAACGGTATCGTCACGGGCCCATCGTTGACCAAACTAACCTTCATATCCGCTGCAAAGATGCCGGTCTGCACCACCGCATGCGCGCGCCGCGCAGCCTCCACAAAGCCGTCAAACAAACGCCTTCCATCCTCCGGCGCTGCGGCCCCTGTAAAGCTGGGGCGGTTGCCACCACTCACATCTGCCGCCAGCGTGAACTGGCTGACGATCAACAAGCCACCCGCAGTACCCGCACCATCCATGTCCTGCACGCTGTGATTCATCTTGCCATTGGCGTCGCTGAAGATGCGCAGCTTCAGAATCTTGGCCAGCAACTTATCACCTTGCGCCTGGGTGTCGCCCTGCTCGGCGCAGACCAGCACCAAGAGGCCCGCGCCAATTGACCCCACCGTTTGCCCATCCACATCAACACGGGCGGAGCTCACCCTTTGTAGCACGGAGATCATAAGGACAAACGACCGCTAGCCCTCGTGGACTGTGCGTAAGCAGCTCCTGATTCCATAGCAAATATCTGCTGACTCACGCCAGCGTGACCCGCGCAAACTTGCGCTTGCCAACCTGCAGCACATAGGTGCCAGCGGCCAGCTTCAGGCCCTTGTCGCTGACCACGTTGGAATCCACCCGCACACCGCCGCCGTCGATCAGGCGGTTGCCTTCGCCGCTGCTGGCCGCCAACCCGGCGGACTTCAGCAGCGCGGCAATGCCCAAGGCGGCACCGCCCTCGCCCAGCGGCAAGCTGATCTCGTCGATCTGGTCCGGCATACCGCCTTTGCTGCGGTTGATGAAATCCTGCTCGGCCGCATCGGCCGCGGCTGCACTATGGAAGCGGGCCGTGATTTCCTTCGCCAGCGCCACTTTCGCATCCTTGGGGTTGCGTCCGCCGTCCACTTCCGCTTTCAGCGCTGCAATCGCAGCCTCGCTCTGGAAACTCAACAACGTGAACCACTTCCACATCAGCACGTCCGAGATGCTCAGCACCTTGGCGAACATGGTGTTGGCGTCCTCAGAAATGCCGATGTAGTTGTTCTTGCTCTTGGACATCTTCTCGACGCCGTCCAGGCCTTCGAGCAGCGGCATGGTCAGGATGCATTGCGGCTCCTGGCCGTATTCGGCCTGCAGCGTGCGGCCCATTAGCAGGTTGAACTTCTGGTCAGTGCCGCCCAGTTCCAGATCGCTCTTCAAAGCAACGCTGTCATAACCCTGCATCAGCGGGTACAGGAATTCGTGCACGGCGATCGGGGTGCCGGCCTTGAAGCGGTCGTGGAAATCGTTGCGCTCCATCATGCGGGCGACGGTGTAACGGCTGGCCAGCTGGATCATGCCGCGGGCACCCAGTGGGTCGCTCCATTCGCTGTTGTAGCGCAGTTCGGTCTTGGTGGGGTCCAGAATCTTGTCGGCCTGGGCGCGGTAGGTCTCGGCGTTGAGCTTGATTTGCTCAGCCGTCAGTGGCGGGCGGGTGCTATTGCGTCCGCTGGGGTCGCCAATCATGCTGGTAAAGTCGCCAATCAGGAAGATGACCGTGTGGCCCAGATCTTGCAGCTGGCGCATCTTGTTCAGCACCACGGTGTGGCCGATGTGGATGTCGGGCGCGGTGGGGTCCAGACCCAGCTTGATGCGCAGCGGCTTACCGGTGGCTTCAGACTTGGCGAGTTTCTTGACCCACTCGTCTTGCGGTAGCAACTCTTCCACACCGCGCAGCGTCACAGCCAGGGCCTCACGGACACGATCGCTTACAACTAACTCGGGACTTTGGGCTTGATTCATAAGGGTTTTTATCGATGTGTCTGTGCGGAAGGCCGCTATACTGGCCTTCCTCCTGCAACCGCGTTTGATGGTCGGCGGCTAGATTTTAGTCGCGACTGCGTTGCAGTTTGGGGTGTAGCGCCGCACGGCCTCACCCCCAAATCCATGGAGCCCTGAATTTTGATACAACGCCTGCTACAGGCCGCCGAGGTTTCTTTTGCCTCCGCCGCCCGTCTTGTACACAGCCATCCTAAGCAACTCAGCCTCGCAATTGCCGCACTCTTGTTGTGCGGTGCGGGCGCCACCTATGCCGTGGCCTCCCTCGCGCCCGACGCAGCCGATCTGCCGGTGCGCACCATTGTGGAAGACGTCCAACCCCTGCCACTGCTCAGCCAGTTCGACGCCGTGCAAACCCAGGCCATGCGCCTGTACCGCTCCGACGCCACCCGCTCGTCCGACACGGCCGAAACCCTGCTCAAGCGCCTGGGCGTCTACGACCCACAGGCTGCTGCCTTCATACGCTCCGACACCGTGGTCCAGCAGACGCTGATGGGCCGCGCCGGCCGCAACGTCACCGTGGAAGCCAGCGAAAGCAATACGCTGCTCAAGCTCAGCGCCCGCTGGAGCCCTGAAGACGACGGCATGTTCAAGCGCCTGACGATTGAGAAAACCCGCACCGGCTTCCAGTCCAAGCTCGAAACCCTGCCGATGACGGCCTCGTCGCGCCTGGCCAGCGGCAGCATCCAGACATCGCTGTTTGCCGCCACTGACGATGCCCGCATACCGGACACCATTGCGATCCAGCTGGCGGAGATCTTCGCCGGCGATATCGACTTCCACCGCGCGCTGCGCAAGGGCGACCGCTTCTCGGTGACCTACGAAACGCTGGAAGGCGATGGCGAGCCCATGCGCGCCGGCCGGGTGCTGAGCGCCGAATTCGTCAACGCGGGCAAAAGCTTCCAGGCCATGTGGTTCCAGGAGCCGGTAGCGGCCGGCAATGCCGCAGCATCGACCGCCAGCCACACGCTGAGCAAGGGCGGCTACTACACACTGGCCGGTGAAAGCCTGCGCCGCGCCTTCTTGGCATCACCGATGGAGTTCTCGCGCGTGACCAGCGGCTTCAAGATGCGCTTCCACCCCATTCTGCAAACCTGGCGCGCCCACCTGGGTGTGGACTATGCGGCACCCACCGGTACAGCCGTGCGCAGCGTCGCCGATGGTGTCGTGGAATTTGCCGGCACCCAGAACGGATTCGGCAATGTCGTCATGGTCAAGCACCGCAACAACAATGTTACGGTCTACGCCCACCTGAGCCGCATCAACGTGCGCACCGGCCAAAGCGTCAGCCAGAGCCAAAACGTTGGCGCCGTCGGCCAGACCGGCTGGGCCACCGGCCCGCACCTGCATTTTGAGTTCCGCGTCAACGGCGTGCACAAAGACCCGCTAACGATTGCCAAGCAGAGCGAATCCATGCCGGTCGCCGCATCGGCGCGCGCAGCCTTTAACCAGGCGGCCGCCCAGGTGCGCACGCAGCTGGCTGCCGCGGCCTATATGCAAGTGGGCAGCGCACAGTAAGCCTGACGGGTCACACCGTGTCGGGTTTGTAATGTCCGGGTTGTACATTGGCCTGATGTCGGGCACCTCGCTGGACGGTGTGGATGCCGTGCTGGTGGAGTTTGATGATGGTCCCCAACCCCATGTAATAGGCCATAGCAGCGCAGCTATGCCCGCTGCGCTACGGGCCGAATTGCTGGCCCTGAACGCCCCCACCGATAACGAACTGCACCGCGCGGCGCTGGCCGCCAATGGTCTGGTCCGCCTGTATGCCGACCAGGTTGCGGCCCTGCTGGCGCAATGCGGTGTCCGGGCGGAGGCGGTGAAAGCCATTGGCGCCCATGGCCAGACCGTGCGACACCGGCCCCAGGAGTTTGATGGCACCGGCTATACGCTGCAGCTCAACAACCCGTCGCTGCTGGCCGAGCTCTGCGGCATTACCGTGGTGGCCGATTTCCGCAGTCGCGATGTGGCAGCCGGCGGTCAGGGGGCGCCGCTGGTACCGCCCTTTCACCAGGCCTTTTTTGGCCAGTCCGACCAGGTGATGGCTGTGCTGAATATTGGCGGGATTTCCAATATCACCGTGCTGGACCCGGCCGCGCCCGACCTGCTGGGCTTTGACTGCGGGCCTGGCAATGCGCTGATGGATGCCTGGTGCCTTGCGCACACCGAGAAGGAATACGACGATGCAGGCCGTTGGGCGGCACTAGGGCGGGTGAACGCTGATCTGTTGGCCCGTTTTCTGGACGAACCCTTCTTTACCAAGCCACCACCCAAAAGCACCGGGCGCGATTTGTTCAACGGCCCATGGATGGCAGCCAAATTGACGCAAGTAGAAGGCGTGCCCCCGCAGGACGTGCAGACCACGCTGACAGAGCTGACCGTGCGGGCGTGTGCCAGTAGCCTGCTGGAGACCAGCCCCGGCTGCCAAACCCTGGTGGTGTGCGGTGGCGGGGCGCTGAACGATTATTTGATGGTGCGTTTGCAGGCAGCCCTGCCCCACTGCCGCGTCACTTCATCTTCTGAACTGGGTTTGCCGCCATTACAGGTGGAAGCCACGGCCTTCGCCTGGCTGGCCCGCCAGACCATGCTGGGAAAAACATCCAGCCTGAAAAGCGTTACGGGCGCACTGGGCGCCCGCATACTGGGTGGGATCTACCTAGCCTAGGCTGGGCGTCCGTCTTTTGTATTAAGAGAAGGACGAGCCGCAACCGCAGGTGGTCGTGGCATTGGGGTTCTTGATGACGAACTGGGCGCCTTGCAGGTCTTCTTTGTAGTCGATCTCAGCGCCGACCAGGTACTGGTAGCTCATCGCGTCAATCAACAGAGACACGCCGTTCTTGCTCATCACGGTATCGTCTTCGTTGGTGATTTCATCGAAGGTGAAGCCGTACTGGAAGCCGGAGCAACCGCCGCCTTGCACGAACACGCGCAACTTCAAATCTGGGTTGCCCTCTTCGGCGATCAGGTCGGCCACCTTGGCCGCTGCACTGTCGGTGAACAGGATGGGCGCGGGCATTTCTGTGGGGATGGTTTCGGCTAGGGCACTCATGGATGACTCCGGTGAAATCTGGGGAATAGCTGGAATAGTACGGTAAATTGCTCGGGAATTCTGTTACTGGTTATTTGCCGCCAGTTTCAGTGTGGGCTTTTCTTCCCCTTCGCCCAAGATGGGGCGCAACTGTCCGGTAATCAAGGCGCCCTGGTGCATTTCGAGGGCCGCATATTCCACATCGCCCTCGATACGCGCCTTTGGCTGCAGTTCGAGCATTTTTCGGGCAAAAATGGGCCCTTTGACGCTGCCGTTGATGATGATGTGGTCGGCAACCACCTCGCCAGTAATGCTGGCGATTTCGGAAATCACGAGGATGCTGGCCACCTCAACGCCGGCGCGAATGTTGCCGATGATGCTGCCGTCCACCCGCAGTCCGTCGGTAAAGCTGATGTTGCCAACAATTTCACTGCCTTCGGCGATCAGGCTTTTGATCGCCGGCTGTTTCTTTTTGTTGAACATGCATTCATCCTTGGCAAAGAAAATTACAACTTGATGGACTGGGTCGCCTTGACCACGGTACCGTCCATCACCTTGGCAGACATGCCCTTCACAACGACTTGCGCGGGTATGTCAAACAGGCCCTCCATGCGGCCGTACTGCTTGACCTTGATCGCGGGGGCATCACCCATCAGGCTGGCAGTCCAGGGCTTGCCATCGAGTACACCGGAGAAGGATATCTCCAGCCGGCCGTTGAACTCCACCGGGTTCTTGCCCGACTGGATCACCAGCACCTGCCATTTTAACTTGCCGCCATTCTGCAAATCTGCCTGCATGCTGCGGATAGCCAAACCGTCACCGCCGGCCGCAGGAATCAGTCTTTCGAAGAAGCCCAGGTCGTCGCGCAACGTGCGGTTGTCCGCTTCCAGTTGCTTCAGCTGCGCCAGCAGGCTTTCATGCGATGCCTTCTCGGCCGTGACCAGCGTGTCCGCCGTGTTGGCAATGGACTGTGCATGGTCTCGATCCAGCTTGGCCTTTGCCAGTTCTGCCCTGACGTCCGTCAACTCGGTCCGCAAGCGCAGCATCTCTTCCTTGGAGCCCTTCTCCAAGCCGGCAATGTCCTTGCCAAACTCGAAGGCCCACAGCCCGATGGCAGCACAAAACCCCAACACGATGGCGACGATGGCCCAGCGAAAAGGCCAAGGCATGGCACTGCGTATAGCCATGCGGGGCGCACTGATCGTGAGGCGGCGGCGTAGGAGTTTGAAACGCATGGAGCGCGAAGTCTAACAACACAATGTAAAACGACCGCAAGGGTTTGCACCCTGGCGGTCGCTCTATTTGCAACGGGGTGTTGCGTCGATTAACGTTTCGAGAACTGCTTGCGACGGCGAGCGCCGTGGAAGCCGACCTTCTTACGTTCCACTTCGCGCGCGTCACGCGTCACAAAGCCGGCTTGGCTCAGTGTTGGCTTGAGCGTTGCGTCGTAGTCGATCAGGGCACGGGTGATACCGTGGCGCACTGCACCAGCTTGGCCGGACTCACCGCCGCCAGCGACGTTGACCATGATGTCAAACGTTTCAGCGTGGTTGGTCAACATCAGGGGCTGCTTGCAGATCATGATGGAAGTGCCGCGACCGAAGAACTTGGAGATGTCCTTGCCGTTCACGACGATTTGGCCGGAGCCTTTTTTCAGAAACACGCGGGCGACGCTGGATTTGCGACGGCCGGTGCCATTGTTCCATTCACCGATCATTTGGCTGCCTCACGTTTCACTGCTGCGGGAGAAATACCGGGGATGTCCAGAACCTTGGGCTGCTGGGCTGTATGGGGGTGCTCAGCACCGCCGTAAACCTTGAGCTTCTTGATCATGGCGTAACCCAGGGGACCCTTGGGCAACATACCCTTGACGGCTTTTTCCAAAGCGCGACCGGGGAACTTGTTTTGCATGTCACGGAAGTTGGTGGACGAGATGCCGCCGGGGTAACCCGAATGGCGGTAGTACACCTTGTCCAGCGACTTGGCGCCGGTGACGCGCAGCTGGGCTGCATTGGTGACGATGATGAAATCGCCGGTATCGACGTGAGGCGTGTAAATGGCCTTGTGTTTGCCGCGCAAACGGAGAGCAACTTCGCTGGCTACTCGTCCGAGGACCTTGTCGGTCGCGTCAATCACAAACCACTCGTGCACGACCTCAGCGGGTTTTGCGCTGAAAGTAGACATGAGATATTCCTAAAAAAGGAGAGGTTTGGCGGGCTCCACGTGAGTCCGCGAACGTTGGCTCTTTTCCACGGTCGGCGTTCCTCTGATGGGAATCTCTTAGGTGGGGTTACTCGGCGCGCGGTCGCAAGACGTTACGAAAAGCCTTCGCCGCGGAGCCACAAAAGCGCTGCGAAGCCCTCGATTATATGGGTTTTGGCCAAAAACAGCTATATCTGCCTGGTTTTGTTGCAGCCAGCAGACTGGGGGCGTCGCAGATTCACTATCAAAACAATAGCTGCTTACGCGCGCCCGGCGAGGGCTGGATGCCAATTTACCATTCAGAAATCAGCCGGGGGGCCAGGGCGGTTACCATCCAAGCATGTTCAGTTATCGCCACGCCTTCCACGCCGGAAACCACGCCGACGTCCTCAAACACACCGTTTTGCTGGCTGTTTTGCGGCACATGGCGCAAAAAGACGCCGCGCTGACCGTCTTCGACACCCATGCCGGCGCCGGCCTGTACCGCCTGGACGGCGACTACGCCCAGACCAGCGCAGAGGCGGCCGACGGTTTTCTCAAGCTGATGGCCGGCAAGCCTGCGCAGCCATTTGCGCCGCTGCTGCAGGACTATGTGGACCTGGTAGCCAGCTTCAACAAGACCGGCAGCCACAAGGTCTACCCCGGCTCCCCGTTCATCATCCACCGCGTCATCCAGGAACGTGACCGCGACAAGCTGAAGCTGTTCGAGTTGCACCCCACCGACACCAAAACGCTGACTGCCAATATCGCCCAGCTAGAAGCCGGGCGCCAGATCGCCATCCTGCGCGAAGACGGCTTTGAAGGCATCAAGAAATTCCTGCCGCCGCCGTCGCGCCGCGCGCTGCTGCTGTGCGACCCCAGCTACGAACTCAAAACCGACTACGGTCGTGTCGCAGAGATGGTGGCAGATGCCCTGGTGCGGTTTTCCACCGGCACCTACGCCGTTTGGTACCCCATCATCCCCCGCCCCGAAGCGCACGACCTGCCCAAGAAGCTCAAGACGCTTGCCAACAAGGCCGGCAAGAGTTGGCTGGGTGCCACGCTCACCGTCAAATCCAGCAAGCTGCTGCAGGATGACGAAGGCGAGGTGATACGTCCCGGGCTGCCCGCCAGCGGCATGTTCATCATCAACCCGCCCCACACGCTCAAGGCCGGCCTGCAAAAGGCCTTGCCGCAAATGGTGGAACTGCTGAAGCAGGACGCCAACGCGGCCTTTACGCTGGACTCCGGCGGCTAGGGCCTGCGTCAGGAGTCGGCCATGCGCGTGCTTCGCGATGCTTTTGCGGTTTTCCGCATGGAGGCGACGCTGTTCAGGCGTTTCCCCAAGCTCAAGGTCTCGGCAATCGGGGTCATCATCATCCCGGCGCTGTATGCGCTGATCTACCTGTCCAGCGTGCAGGACCCCGCCGCCCACACCGGCGACCTCAAGGCTGCCCTGGTGAATCTGGACCAGGGGTTGAACTACCGGGGCCAGGATGTGAATGTGGGCCAAGAGGTGGCGACCTCGATCCGCGCGCGCAAAACCTTCGGCTTTGTCGACTACCTGGAAGAAGACGAAGCCAAGCGCGCGGTGCGCCAGGGTCGGCTGGCCTTTGCACTGATCATCCCCAAGGACTTCAGCGCCAACGCCGTACCGGGGCAGGAAGCCGCAGGCGGCCGATTGGTGATGTACGTGTCTGAGGGAAACAACTACAACGGCGCCAACATTGCCAAGCGCTTTGCGTCTGAACTGGGCCACCAGGTCAACATCAACCTCAATGAGAACCGCTGGTCATTGGTACTGAACACAGTCACGGGTTCCCGCGACAAGCTGGCCGAGCTGCGCACAGCGGTGGCAGCGCTGGACGACGGCGCATCCAAGCTCGAGGCAGGCTTGGCCAAGGCAGAAACCGGGTCCAAGACACTGGCCACCGGAAGCGATACGCTGGGCTCAGCCGTCGTGCAACTGACGGATGGTGTCAAACAGCTGGGTGCGGGCCTGCGCACCATGGACCAACAGCGCCCGTCTACGCAAGATCTGGCCGCACTCAAGGCCGGGCCCGCCGAGTTGCTGGTCGGCCATGCCAACCTCGCCCGCGGCCTGCAGGAGCTGCACAACGGCGCGCTGGAACTGGCTGATGGCAGCGCCAAGATGCGGGATGAAACCAAGGGAATCCCCATCGTGGGTACCCGCATTTCCGAGGGCGCTGCCCAGCTCACGGCTGGGGCCACGCAGCTGGCGACGGGCCTGGAAACCGCTCGCCTGGGCCAGACGCAGCTGAACTATGGAACAGTCCGCCTGAACACCGGCATTACCAAGCTGACCGACGGCATGGCGGCATTGGGCGGCGGAATCCACACAGCGGCCAGCAAAGTGCCAGCCGATGCGAAGCTGGATGAGCTGACCGGTGCCAGCCGGTCCGTCGGCGCTGGTACCCAAGACCTGCGCAACGGCCTGACCCAGCTCAGGACCGGCTCCAAAGAATTGGCTTCGGGCGTAAAACTGTTGAAACACTCTCTACCCGGTGACGTGCGCGCGCCCGATGGCAGCGCGCGCGGCTTGGCCGATTCTGTAGAACCCGCCATAGAAATCGTGGCGCCCGTTCCGAACAATGGTGCCGGCTTTGCGCCGAACTTTCTGGCCACTTCACTGTGGCTGGGCGCGGTGATGTCGGCCTTTCTATTCCATCTGCGACGACTGCCCGAGGCCGCGGCCCGCACGTCTCGCCCCGCCCGCTTGCTGGGCAAACTCGGCATCCTGGCGGGCCTGGTCGTGGCCCAGGCCCTGGTCATCATGCTGATGTCGCTATTTGTGCTGCAACTGCATGTAGCGCAACTGGGGCCTTACGCACTAACGCTGGTACTGAGTTCGCTGACCTTTTTGACACTCATCGTGGCCATCACCCGCGCTTTTGGGGACGCTGGCAAAGCCGCCGTTCTGCTGTTGATGGTGCTGCAGCTGTCGTCGGCCGGCGGCGTGCTGCCCGTGGAACTGTCCGGTGGCATCTACCAGGCCGTCAGCCCCTGGCTGCCATTCACATGGGTCATCAAGGGCTTGCGTGCCTGCATGTTTGGCGCTTTTGATGGCGACTGGCTCAGCGCCTGGCTGGTGATAGGCCTGATTGGCGCCATCGCCTGGCTGGCAGCCTGCTTTGTGGGCCGCTGGCAGTTCGTCAGCGCCGACGAGCACCGGCCAGCAATGGAGTTTGAAGGGGTTTAGCCCGTCAACCCCAAGCGCTCACACAGCGCAATCGTTGCGACGCTCTGGTTCATGGTGTAGAAGTGCAGCGACGGTGCGCCACCGGCTCGCAATTGCTCGCACAGGCTGGTCACCACATCCAGGCCAAAGGCCTTGATGGACGCGGTGTCGTCGCCAAAACTTTGCAGCCGCAGGCGTATCCAGCGCGGGATCTCGGCGCCGCTGGCATCCGAGAAACGCATCAGTTGTGTGGAGCTGGTGATGGGCATGATGCCGGGCACGACCGGAACGTTCAAACCCATCGCCGCTACGTCGTCGACAAAACGGAAATACGCGTCCGGGTTGTAGAAATACTGGGTGATAGACGAATTGGCACCGGCATTCACCTTGGCGGCAAAGGCTTTCAAGTCACTCTCCGGGGAACGCGCCTGGGGGTGGATCTCCGGGTAGGCGGCCACTTCGATGAAAAAGTCGTCACCGGTCTCGGCGCGGATAAAGGCCACCAGTTCACTGGCGTAATGGAATTCGCCACCGGCGCCGTAGCCACTGGGCAGGTCGCCGCGCAGCGCCACCAGGCGTTTGACGCCCATTGATTTCAGCGTGGCCAACTGCGCGCGGACCGTGCTACGCGTGGCACCAATGCACGAGAAATGCGATGCGGCGCTAACGCCTTCGGCCAATATTTCGGATACCGCGTTGAATGTGCCCTCTTGCGTGGAGCCACCGGCACCAAAGGTCACCGAACAGAATTCGGGTTTGAGGGCATACAGCTGCTGGCGCACCGTGCGCAGCTTGGCTACGCCTTCGGGCGTTTTGGGTGGAAAAAATTCCACGCTCAGGGGGATGCGGGATGTATCGGACATAGCTTTCCAATCAGTCAGGGACGGGGCGCGTGCACTGCGTCACACCACCATCCGCCCCAACAGGGTTTACGATTTTTTAGCGCAAATGAAAAACTCGCGGTTGCCATCGCCGCCTTCAATCGGCGAGTCGAACCACGCGGTCACGGTCAGACCCAGCTCGGCGCAGGTTTCGCGCAGGCGCTGCTCGACTACTGCGTACATGGCGTCGTCCCGGACGATGCCACCCTTACCCACCTGGCCTGGCTGCAGTTCGAACTGCGGTTTGACCAAAGACAGCAGCGTGCCGCCCGCCTTCAAGAAAGGCAGCACCGCCGGCAACACCAAAGTTTGCGAGATGAAGGACAAATCGCCCACCACCACATCAAACTCCGGCACAAACGGCTCTGCGCCCTCAGCCTCTGGATCAAACTGGCCGCCAGCCCCCGTGTAGTTTAGACATGCTGCTTCAAAATCTGTAGCAACCAGATTACGGGCATTGACCTTTTCCACACACAGCACACGGCCGTCTTCGCGCAGTTGCGGGTGCAGTTGGGCTGACCCGACATCCACTCCCACGACCAAACGCGCGCCGTGCTGCAGCAGGCAGTCGGTAAAGCCACCGGTGGATTGGCCCACGTCCAGGCAGGCCAGTCCGTCGACCGACAGGCCCACCTGTTTAAGCGCCGCTTCCAGCTTCAAGCCGCCGCGGGATACGTAGCGGGCCTCGGAGTCGTCGAGCAAACGGACGTCGGCCGTCTCAGGTACTTCGTCACCGTTTTTGGCCACGCGCTTCCACGCCTCGCCGTGCAGCCATTCCACACCATCGGCAATCAGGCGCTGGGCCTGCGACCGGGTAGTGGCCAGGCCACGTTGAACGAGTAGTTGGTCAATGCGCATGGATGGCTATCAATACCGGTAGGTGTCTTTTTTGTACGGGCCGGACTTGCTGACGCCGAGGTAGGCGGCTTGCTCGTCGGACAGCTCGCTCAACTGCGCGCCCACCTTCTTCAGGTGCAAACGGGCAACCTTTTCGTCCAGGTGCTTGGGCAACACATACACCTTGCCGGACTTGTATTCCTTGGGCTTGGTGAACAGTTCAATCTGGGCGATGGTCTGGTTTGCAAAGCTGGACGACATCACGAAGCTGGGGTGGCCAGTGCCGCAACCCAGGTTCACCAAACGGCCCTTGGCCAGCAGGATGATGCGCTTCTCAGGCTTGCCGTGCTTGCCCTTGGTGGCGGGGAAAATCACGTGGTCGACCTGCGGCTTGATCTCGTCCCACTGCAGCTTTTCCAGCGACGCGACATCGATTTCGTTGTCGAAGTGGCCGATGTTGCAAACAATGGCCTGGTCCTTCATGGCCTGCATGTGCTTGAAGGTGATGACGTTTTTGTTACCGGTGGCGGTCACGAAAATGTCGGCCTTGTCAGCAGCGTATTCCATGGTCACAACCTTGTAGCCTTCCATCGCGGCTTGCAGCGCGTTGATCGGGTCCACCTCGGTCACCCACACTTGGGCGGACAGTGCGCGCAAAGCCTGGGCAGAGCCCTTGCCCACGTCACCGTAGCCGGCGACCAGTGCAACCTTGCCGGCGATCATCACGTCGGTAGCGCGCTTGATGGCGTCCACCAACGATTCGCGGCAGCCGTACAGGTTGTCGAACTTGCTCTTGGTTACCGAGTCGTTGACGTTGATGGCGCGGAAAGCCAGTGAGCCCTTGGCCGACATTTCTTCCAGGCGCATGACGCCGGTCGTGGTTTCTTCTGTCACGCCGATGATGTTCTTCAGGCGGCGGCTGTACCAGGTGGGGTCCTGCTTGAGCTTGGCCTTGATGGCCTTGAACAAACAGATTTCTTCTTCGCTGCCAGGCTTGGCCAGGACCTTGATGTCCTTCTCGGCGCGGGCACCCAGGTGCATCAGCAACGTGGCGTCGCCGCCGTCGTCCAGGATCATGTTGGGGCCTTCTGCAGCAGAACCCTTCTTGCCGTTGAATTCAAAGATGCGGTGGGTGAAGTCCCAGTACTCTTCCAGCGACTCGCCCTTGTGCGCAAACACGGGCGTACCCTTGGCAACCAAGGCAGCGGCCGCGTGGTCTTGTGTGGAGAAGATGTTGCACGAAGCCCAGCGCACTTCGGCGCCCAGGGCTTGCAGGGTTTCGACCAGCACGCCGGTCTGGATGGTCATGTGCAGCGAGCCGGTGATGCGCGCACCCTTCAGTGGCTGGGCCTTGGCGAACTCTTCGCGGATGGCCATCAGACCGGGCATTTCGGTCTCGGCGATGGTCAGCTCTTTGCGACCCCAAGGGGCCAGGCTCAGATCAGCGATCTTGTAGTCTTCGAATTGGGAAACAAGTTTCAATGCGCTCATGGTGTGCTCCAATAAAAAATTGAGGCCACTAGGCTACGCGCGAATCCAGAGAGAACCAGGGCAAATGGACTCACCGCACAGACCAGTGGGTGAGCGCCGTTGACTTGCGTTGCCTTCATTGAAAACAACGTGTTCCGAGCCTCACTCGCATCCTGTGCCTTGAATTCGCTTCATCCAGGTCAGGGGTTCGAGCTGCAACGCTCCTCGGAAGTCTTGGATTATACGGAGCTATGCGGACACTGCGCAATCGTGACAACGAGCGGCCGCCCTGCAGCGGAGTAATATTCCGCGCTATGACACGATTCACACGCACCAAAACCATTGTCCTGGGTCTCACACTGGCCCTTTTAGGCCTGACGGCCTCGGCCAAGGACGCAACGCCTCCTCCCGCCGTAGCCAACCCCGCACAGGCGCTGGAGCAGGTCAGCACCCAGACCAAGGGCTTTACCGTGGGGTCGACCAGCAGCTCAAATACCGTCTACGTGATGTTTGACGCGCAATGCCCCCACTGCGGCCACCTGTGGAAAACCTCGCAGCCGCTGCTGGGCAAGGCCAAGTTTGTGTGGATCCCGGTTGCGATTCTGAACACCAAGAGCGCGCCGCAAGGGGCGGCCATACTCGGCGCGGCCGATCCCCAGCAGGCCATGGTGTCCCACGAGGCATCGATGATGGCAGGCAAGGGTGGCGTCATCACCATGGGCCGCATCCCGGCACCGACGTTTGCTGCCCTGAAAGGCAACACCGACCTGTTCAACCAGCTGAAGGTGGAATCGGTCCCGTTCATTCTGACCAAGCACGCGCGCACCGGCGAGGTCGTCAGCGCACTCGGTGCACTGGAAACCAAGGCCCTGGCCGACTTCATCGGGGTGGACGCCAACTGAGGATGGGCGACCGGGGGGCTTCCCTTAAAATCACGCCCTTTGCCCCTGCCGCTGCTTGCAGCCCCCGCCTCCATGACTTTTCTTGCCGAGACCAAGCGTCGCCGCACCTTTGCCATCATTTCCCACCCAGACGCCGGTAAAACGACGCTGACGGAAAAGCTGTTGCTGTTCTCGGGCGCAATCCAGATTGCGGGCTCGGTGAAGGCACGCAAGGCCACGCGCCACGCCACATCCGACTGGATGGAGATTGAAAAGCAGCGGGGTATCTCGGTCGCATCGTCCGTGATGCAAATGGCCTACCGCGACCATGTGGTCAACTTGCTGGACACGCCCGGGCACAAGGACTTCTCCGAAGACACCTACCGCGTGTTGACCGCGGTGGATTCCGCACTGATGGTGATTGATGCGGCCAACGGTGTGGAAGCCCAGACCCGCCGCCTGATTGAAGTGTGCCGCCAGCGCGATACGCCCATCATCACCTTCGTCAACAAGATGGACCGCGAAGTGCGCGAGCCGCTGGACATACTGGACGAAATCGAGCGCGAACTCGGCATGCCCTGCGTGCCCATGACCTGGCCCGTGGGCCAAGGCAAATCCTTCGGCGGTATCGTCAACCTGCGCACACAGATGATGACGGTGTTTGACGGTGGCAAGGACCGTCGTCCGCAAGAATTTGAGTCGATGCCGCTGAGCGACCAGGCTGCGCTGGAAAAGCGTTTTGGCCATGAATGGACGTCGGCGATGGAAAGCATGGAGCTGGCCACCGGTGCGTCCCCCGCCTGGGACCACGCCGCCTTTCTGGCCGGCAAGCAGACCCCGGTGTTCTTTGGCTCCGGCGTCAACAATTTTGGTGTCATGGAAGTGCTGGACGCACTGGTCGACCTGGCCCCCAGCCCGCAGATGCGCATCAGCAACACGCTGGTCAACCGGCAGCCCGTGGTTAAAGAAGTGCAGCCTGAGGACCCGGCCTTCAGCGGCGTGGTGTTCAAGGTGCAAGCCAATATGGACGCCAACCACCGCGACCGCATCGCTTTTGTGCGCATGGCGTCGGGCAAATACACACCCGGCATGAAGCTCAAGGTCATGCGCACCGCCAAGGAACTGCGCCCAACCTCCGTGGTGACCTTCATGAGCCAGCGCCGCGAGGCTGTGGAAGAGGCCTACGCTGGCGACATCGTCGGCTTCACGACGCATGGCGGCGTGCAACTGGGCGACACGATTACCGATGGCAGCGTCAACCTGCTGTACACCGGCCTGCCCTTCTTTGCACCCGAAATGTTCATGACCGTGGTGCTGCGCAACCCGCTGCGCACCAAGCAGTTGCAACAAGGGCTGGCGCAGTTGGGCGAAGAAGGCGCGATCCAGGTGTTCAAACCCGAAATCGGCGGCAATATGCTGCTGGGTGCCGTGGGGCAACTGCAGTTTGAGGTGGTACAGCACCGGTTAAAGGGCGAATACGACGCCGACATCCGGCTGGAAGGCTGCCAATACACCGGTGCCCGCTGGATCACCGCCGACACGCCCGCTGAGCTGAAAGCCTTTTGCGATGCCTACCCGATGCGCATGGCGCGCGACGCGGCCGACACGCTGGCCTATCTGTGCACCAGCCCGTATGACGTGCGGCTGGCGCAGGAACGCTTCCCCAAGATCCATTTTCACCCGCTGCGCGAACACGCCGGCTTGGCATTGCAGACTGCAGGTTAAGCAGGGCTGTCTGCAGATCAATACTGCCAGTTGTTCGGGTTGTCGTCAGGCGCACGGCAGAGCGCCAGCCCCAGCGCCGATACCGACCCGCTGAAGCACACAAAAATGGCTTGGTGCGTGGCCCACTGTGCATTGCAGTGTTTCTTGAAGTTGGCCTTCAAGCGCCCCTTGCGGTGCTCGGCCGCCATCTTGAACACGGCGGCATTCTGGGCCTGCCCCTTGTACGTCACCACGTCGTCACGCCATTCTTCGATCATGCTGTCGATCTTGTCCGCTGCGCGGTTGCAGGTAAAGGCCTGGTCGCCGCGGGTTTGCGCCGCAGATGGCAAGGCCCATGCCACGGACAAGGCGATGGCAATCAAAAGGGTTTTAAAGGCCGGCATTCGCACGCGCATCTCCTGGAAAGTTGGCGACTCTGGCGCCGATGGGGCGCCGATACACTTGCACTCCCGCCACAGCATACCAACGCCTACCTGACATGCTCCCCCTGCATCTTTGGCCAGCCAGTGAGCGCCGCAGCATTGCCGGCGTGTTCACCGACATCGACGACACGCTGACCACCGACGGCGCCATCACGCCGGATGCCCTGCAGGCGCTGGCGCAACTCCAGGCGGCGGGCCTGACTGTGATCGCCATCACCGGCCGGCCGGTGGGCTGGTGCGAGGCGTTTGCCGGCATCTGGCCGGTGGATGCCATCGTTGCCGAAAACGGTGCCGTGGCGCTGGTCCCAGCCAAGTCTTTAGGTCAAAACGGGCTGCAGCCCTCGCCAGACGTGCGTAAGCCGCTATCAAAATTGTATCAACAGGATGCAGCCACGCTGGCCGACAACCGCCAGCGCATGCAAAAAATCGGCGCCCGGGTAATGTTCCAGGTACCCGGTGCTTTCATCACACACGACAGTGACGGCCGCGAGACCGACCTGGCCTTCGACTACCACGAGCACGCCCGCCTGCCGCCAGACACCGTGCAGCGCGTGGTGGACCTGCTGCAGGGCTTTGGCATGCACACCACCGTCAGCAGCATCCACATCCACGGCTGCTTTGGCGATTTCAACAAATGGCAGGGCGCCAACTGGATCACCCGCGAACTGCTGCAGCGCGACTTGGCAAAGGAGATCGACCGCTGGGTGTTCGTTGGCGATTCGGGCAACGACCAAGCCATGTTCGAACACTTCACGCACAGCGTAGGCGTAGCCAACATCCGCCGCTTTGAAACCCAGCTGACGCACCTGCCGCGCTACATCACGCCCAGCGAGCGTGGAGCGGGGTTTGCGGAGGTGGCGGCGGCCATAGCCCAAGCGATGGCAGGGCGATGACCTGCCTGTAATACCTGGTTCCCGAACGTGGTGCTCTGCACCATCAGGGCTCTATCTCCTGTCAGAGAAAAACAGCTCAGAGCCGGTCGGATCCCGGCGCGTATAACGGCAGCAGCAGTGTGAAGCTGGTTCCCCCAGCCGGTTTGCTGACCACCGCCATGCGGCCACCCAGCGGGCCGTAAACCATGTTGTGCGAGATGTGCAGGCCCAAGCCCGTGCCGCCCTGGCCCAGCTTGGTCGTGAAGAAGGGGTCAAAGATCTTGCCGACGTTTTCCGCCGGGATGCCCACACCGTCGTCCGACACGGTGATGCAGGCCCGCTCGCCTTGGCGCATACAGGCCACGGTGATCGTGCCGGGCTGGGTGTCGTTAAAGCCGTGCTTTACAGCGTTCATGACCAGGTTGGTCAGCACCTGGCCTAGCGGGCCGGGATAGCTGTGCATGGCGATGCCGGGCTCCAGATGCTGCACCAGCTTGATCGGCGTCTTGGACAGCACGTGGGAGATCACGGACAGCATCTCGGCGATCTGACGGTCCAGTTCGAAGTCGCGCAGCTGGTCGGTGGTCTGGTCCACGGCGACCTGCTTGAAATTCTGGATCAGCTCGGCCGCGCGCCGCGAGCTGCTCAGCATCAGGGCGGCGCCTTCGTCGATCTGGCCGGCAAGACTGGTCAGTGCGGTGCGGGTCAGCCCGCCGGATGCCACCGAGCGCGTCAGGCTTTTAGCAACCTCTTGCTGCGTGCTGGCGACCATGACGATGTTGCCAATGGGTGTGTTGAGCTCATGGGCGACGCCCGCCACCAGGCGCCCCAACGCAGCCATCTTTTCGGCCTGCACCAGGCCCTCTTGGGCGTTCTCCATGTTGGACAGCGCGGCACGTGCTTCTTCCTCCGACTCTTTGCCGGCCTCCAGCTCGTCGCCCAGGCGTTGCGTGATGGCGTTGATGCTGCGTGTGATGGCTCCGAATTCATCGTCCGAGGTTTCTGGCAGGGGAACGATGTCGGCGGCGGCGTCACGGCCTACCGCGCGGTCCAGCGCATGCTGCAATGCTTCCACGCGCCGGAATATCAGCCTGTCCACACCCACCCACACAACGCCCAAGAGCGCCAGGCTGACCCCAATGAGCTGCGCCAACGCCAGCCAAAGCGTGGCATTGAGGGCTTGGCGCAGAGATGCGTCGGACCATGCGACCAGCACCTTGCCCAGCGTATTTCCTTCAACCTGGGGGATATCCATGGACAGCACCTCGGCGTTGGCCGGCAAGGTGCCGCCGGCCAACGGGAGGGTCTGGCCCACCTGCGCAACCACTTTGCCGGTTTCGTCTACGACCGCCAACCCGAGCACAGAGCCGCCGACCTCGGAGCTCAACGCGGCATGCACCCCCCGAAGGTCGAAATTCCACAGTGCCGTGGCCACCGGCTGAGCCAAGTGGCGTTGCATCCGGGCCCACAGTTGGGCGCGCTGCGATTTGAGGCGCTGGTCCGTCATCCAGTAGCTACCGGCTGCGAATATGCCCATCAATAGTGTGGATGCCACCACGACGATGATGGCCAGCGAAGCCTTGGCAGACTTGGGTTTCCAGCCTTGCAGGGTGCGCAAAGCCATCACATCAGCAGGATAGTTTTCACAGTGGCGTACACGGCCTGAGGTTAGCGCCTGCGGCGTCCCAGCGTCAAGCCCCTAGAAATCCCTCCAAGACGTTGACGGCATTGACGCCGACCTCGGCCACCGCATAGCCTCCTTCGAACACCAGCGCGGTGGGCAAGCCCGCAGCGGCCAGCCGCTCACCCACGCGCAAATAGTCCGCGCTTTGCAGCGTGAAGCCGGAGATGGGGTCGCCCTCGAAGGTGTCCATGCCCATCGACACCACGAGTGCATCGGCGCCGAAGCGCTCGATGGCTCGCAGGCTGTGCTCCAGCGCTTCCAACCAGCGCGCAAAGCCCGTGCCACGCGGCAGCGGAATGTTGAGGTTGGCGCCCTGCCCTGCCCCAGTACCTGTCTCATCGGCGTGGCCCAGGTAGAACGGGTATTCGGTCCGAGGATCGCCGTGGATGCTGGCGAAGAACACATCGGGCCGGTCGTAGAAGATGGCCTGGGTGCCATTGCCATGGTGGTAGTCGATGTCCAGCACCGCGACCTTGGCCATGCCGGCATTGCGCAGATGCTGTGCAGCCAGCGCCGCATTGTTCAAAAAGCAGTAGCCGCCAAAGAAGTCGGCTCCTGCGTGGTGGCCGGGCGGGCGGCTCAGCGCAAAGGCGGCGCGGTCACCCTGTACCAGTTGCTGGGCCGCGCTCAGAGCGCAGTGGGCTCCGGCGCGTGCCGCGACCCAGGTGCCCGCGGTGAACGGCGAGCCGGCGTCGTACGAATACAAGCCGACCTTGGCGGCAAAGTTGTCGGGCTCCACATCGGTGCGGAAGGTGCGCGTGGGCCAGACCGAGGGCAGGATGTCCTTGTCCGCGTTGGCCGGGTCCAGCACCACCCATTGGTCCCATGCGGTGGCCAGGAAGCGCAGGTAGCGCGGGCTGTGGATGGTCTCCAGCAGCGCGTCATCAAACGCATGCGGGTGCTGCACCGTGCCCAGCTTGCGGCGCTGCAATTCGGCCAGCACATGGTCAGCGCGGGCGGGCACCTCAAAGCAGGGCACCAGCGCGCCGCGGAACATTTCGACCTTGCCCTGGTGCTGGGCGTGCAGGTGGTTGTAAAAGGTAATCATCGTCCGGCTCGTGGTTGGGGTTATTGCGGTTGGCGCGCCAGGCCCAGTTTCTCCACCAGGGCCTTCTCCTTGGCAAAGGTCTCCTGCGCAAACTTCAGGTAGGTAGCGGAGTTCATGTACATCGGCACCATGTCGTAGCGGGCCAACGCGGTCACATAGCTCTCCTGCTCCATGGCCTGTTTGAAGGCATCGTGCAGGCGCTTGACGATCGCGGGCGGGGTACCCTTGGGCACGCCAATGCCGAAGGGTGAGTTCTGCACCAGGTCCAGCCCCAGCTCCTTGAGCGTGGGCGCATCGGGAAACTTGGCCAGCCGCTCGGCACCCCAGGTGTTGAGCACGCGCAGCTTGCCGGCGGCCACTTGGGGTGCAAAGCCGGTGGAGTCGGCCGCGGCCATGATCTGGCCACCCAGAATGGCCTGCATCAGATCAGCACTGCCCTTGAACGGGACATGCAACAGCTCCAGCCCCAACTTCTGCGCAATCAACTCCATGGTCAGGTGCGGGCTGGTCAGTGTGCCGGTGGAGCCATAAGACAACATGCCGGGGTTGGCCTTGGCCCAGGCTACGAAATGGGTCCAGGTGCGCAGCGCCGAATCGGCCGGCACGACCAGACCAAACGCGTAGCCGGTGACATTGAGCACATACGTTATGTCCTTCACCGGGTCCCAGTTGATCTTGGTGGTGTAGGGCAGCCGGAACACACCCAACGGAATCTGCGCCAGCGTGTAGCCGTCGGCCGGTGCGGTCTGTAACTGCTGGGCCGGCATGGTGCCGCCCGCACCGGGCTTGTTTTCGATGATGACCGGCTGGCCCAGGATCTTGCTGGCGGCGTCCGCCAACGAACGCATCGTGATGTCGGTCGGGCCGCCTGCCGGAAAGGCGATCACCAGTTTGATGGGCTTGGTTGGGAAGGAAGCGGCCTGCGCCTGGGCGTCGAGCAAGCGAGTGGCGAGTGTGGTGGCGGCGAGTTGTACGACGTGGCGGCGTTGCATGGTGGGGGGCTCCTGGGTGAAGGTTCTATCTAACGGTGTGTCTATCAGCGAATCAAGCCATTACACCGGACTCTTGCACAGGCTGCCATGCGGTTAACCCGAGACCCAGTCGATTGCTTCCTCGGCCAGATCACCAGCAATCAGCTTGAACTGCTCTAGCGCCGCCTGCAGGTCTTCCACAATTTCCAGGGCAATCACACCCGGTGCGGGCAGGTTGTCGCTGTCCGCTAATGAATCGTCTTCAGCCAGAAGATATCCAGGCTGGTTTTATCGCGTGCTACCAGTTCGTCATACCCATAGGCGCGCCAGCGGCCATCGGGGTTTTCCGGTGACCACGTGGCCTGGCGTTTGTTGCGGTTGCCAGCCAGGTACAGCGCGACAAACTCTTCCAAGTCTGCACGGCGCAGCGGGTTGGTCTTCAGTGTGAAGTGTTTGTTGGTGCGCAAGTCATAAATCCACAGCTTCTTGGTCCAAGGCGTTTCGCTAGCGCCCTTCTTCTCGAAGAACAGGACATTGGCTTTCACCCCTTGCGCATAGAACAGGCCCGTAGGCAGGCGCAACAGCGTATGCACATCGCACTCGTGCAGCAGCTTCTTGCGGATGGTCTCGCCCGCGCCACCTTCAAACAGCACGTTGTCGGGCAACACCACCGCCGCACGGCCGTGGGTGGCCAGCAGGGTCTTGATGTGCTGCACAAAGTTGAGCTGTTTGTTGCTGGTGGTGGCCCAGAAGTCGTCACGCTCAATAGTGTCTTTCTCGGTGCTGGTGCGCCCGTCCTCACCCACGATGACTGTGCTGCTCTTCTTGCCAAACGGCGGGTTGGCCAGCACCACCTCAAAGCGCTCGCCGGGGTCTGCGGCCAGCGCGTCGCCCACCACCACGGGCACTGATTTTTCAGAGCCAATGCCGTGCAGCATCATGTTCATGGCGCACACGCGGGCCGTGCCTTGCACCAGCTCGTAGCCCGTGAAGGCTTTTTCCTTCAGGTGCTTGAGCTGCTCGCGCGTCAGGCTTTTGTTGTGCGCCGTGATGTAGTTGTGTGCGGTGAACAAAAAACCACCCGTGCCACAGGCCGGGTCGGTAATGCGTTCACCGGGTTGCGGCGCAATGCAGTCCACCATGGCCTGGATGAGTGCACGCGGCGTGAAATATTGGCCTGCGCCGCTCTTGGTGTCTTGCGCGTTTTTTTCCAGCAGGCCTTCATAGGCATCGCCCTTCACGTCTGCACCCAAGATGGTCTAGGTTTCGGCATCAATCAGATCGACGATCACGCGGCGCAGCTTGGCCGGGTCTTGAAACTTGTTTTGTGCCTTGCCGAAGATCAGGCCTAGCGTGCCCTTTTGCTGGCCCAAGGCCTCCAGCACATGGCGGTAGTGGTCGAAAAGCTCATCGCCATCCTTGGCCAACAGTGACGGCCAAGAGTAGGCCCCTGGCACGATGCTGGCCTGGTTGTAGGGCGGCTGGGCGCGTTCGTCAGCCATCTTGAGAAACAGCAGATACGTGAGCTGCTCCACATAGTCGCCATAGCTCATGCAGTCGTCGCGCAGCACGTTGCAGTAATTCCAGAGCTTCTGGACGAGGGAGTTAGTGGTGGTATTCATGCTGTTCTCTATTGAGTAAATTGCTGCAGTCTTGCTCGTACAAGGGGCTCACGACTGGGCTGACTGAGCAGGCCGCCCAGTGCGTTATCGAAATCAGAGTGGCCAAGGAGTTGGGCTATGCATGTCGCCACATAAGTACGCACATCGGCAGACGCGTTGGCTAGCTCCTCGACCAACTCGGCGCGCCCCTCCACCACGGTGAGTATGTCTTCCAGGTCATGGCTGGCATACACATCATTGTTGCCGCGGTCACTGAAAGCTTCAAGCTTGGTTGCCAAGAAATAGGGTGCTGATAAGTGCCGCAGCGCCATGCCCGGTGCGACCTGGGTTTGCACAGCAGCGTCGAATCCTGGGCGATACCAGCGGTTGGCAAAGCCAAGCACTTTTTCATCCAACGGTACCAAGTCCAGCTGCATGCGCTGCCAGTACCAACGAAACGGCGGCGTGTTGTCTGCCATGGTTTGTTTGAAGCCGCGCTGCATCAGTTCCCCTGCCAAGGCATGGTAGCCCACTAGGGTGGCTACTTCCACGATGGCATCTACATCTTCAGTGGCACGCACATGGAGCAGCGCAGGATCGTTGATCAGCAAACCCGTAGCACAGCCACCCACAAAGACTACCCTGTCACACAGCGGGCCCATGGCCTTCGCCATGCCCACCAACAGAGCCAAGTTTGGGTTAGCCATACATGGGGCCCTTTATTTTCTTTGGTGCGGATGGGTCGATAAGTGTTTGCAGTCGGTCCAGCGCCATACCGCGTTCGCGAGCGCGGCCTACGCGCAGGGCGTCAAACAAAGCCAGCATTTCGTAGAGCTTGTCATCCTGCATGGCGGCGAAAGGCACGCTGGGGTGTAGTGGCTCTACGCCCACGCCACGCACCGAGCCATTGGGATGTGGCCAAACATAGTCTTCTGAGCCCGGCGCAAATACACCTGCAAAAGCCGGCGCACTGTGGCTGGTGGGCACGCCAATCGTGGAGGGCGTTTTGTCTGCCGCAAATGCATACCTGGCGCCATGCAAGGCGAACTCTGCAAGTTGCTTTGAATGGGGGCGCACGGGGTTGTCTGCCGTGGTGGCCTTGCTCTGTGCCACTTCGCCAGCGGAAGCATCGGCACGCAGGCGCTTTCGCCGGGCAACCCGGTAAATGGCTGTTGGCTCTTGCACCGAAAGTGCCACGGTCGCAGCATCCAACGCCAGGTAGTTTTGTACCAACAGCCCCGCCTGCAGCCCACGCTTGATGCAGGCGTGCGCCTCGGACACGCTGATGCCCAACTCCTGCGCCAGCCGCGCGTACGTCCAGCGCTGCTCACCCCAAGCCACCAGCTTGAGGGCTACCAGGAAGTCTTGGGGTTTGAGTTGCATTTACATTTAATATTCGTGAATCGCGAATATTGAATGTAAATGAATTGCCACTCCAAGGCAAGTCATGAATGAAATTGGCCTCTAGCCCCCACAAAAATTACGTAAGCAGCTATCAAAATCGCAGCAAACGTCAGTTTCGATGCTGTATCACCAACTCTGTGAGCACGATGCAACCCGGTGCCACATGCCCGCCCAGCACCTGCCCCTGTGGCGGAGGAAATAGCCATGTGCATGTGGGATGCGGTCTTTTTGCCGTCCACCGCCACCGTGCCGGATAGCGTGAGGATTTCCATGCTCTCGGTCAACCGCGTGGGCTGATGCCGGGGACAGGCTGCCGATGCCGGACAACACAAAGGCGGCGCGACAGTTCTGGGCCAGCACCGCTGCCTCCAGCGCAGCGCGCAAGTCCTGGCCGGGCGTGAGGCGAATGGGTAGTGTCTTCATCGGCTCCATGTTAAATCAGGCTCCAGCCCTCGCGGAATTTGCCCAGGCAGCTATCAAAACAGAAGCAAAACGGGCTACTGCGCGGCCTCCGCCTCTTGCAGCTCCTTCAACGTCCGTCCATCCGCCGCCTTCCACTCCACCCGTCCATTGGCACTGCGGCCCAGCACTACGGCCGCAGTCGTGCTGGGGGAGCTAAAGCTGTAGTCCTGCGTGAACTGGTGGAGCGCGCCCTGCAGCGCCAGCACGCCGTTGCTGATTAGCTCCTGGCGCAGATTAAACATGCCGCGCACGTGCTGCGCCATGCTGGGCACGGTGTCTGCCACCGCCTGTGAACCCGCTCGCACCACAAACCCCTGGCTCGCCTCGTAGCCCGTGACCTGGACGCCCTTGCCTTTGCAGGTGAGCGCCGGGCCTACCTTGGCGGCGGGGGCCTTGGGCGCTTGCTCAAACGCGTGCACGCCCAGCACCGGCAGCATGCCCAGCATGTGGCCCAAAAAGACTTCCATGTCGGCCCGATCGGCCTCGCTGAGGGACGGCTCGGCGGGCTGGTTGGCGTTGTCTAGTGGCATGCGCTTGGCGGCGCGGGCCAGAGCGATGAGGCGCGACTCCAGAAACTGCACATGCGCCTTGTTGAGCTGCCCGGCCGTGGTGGTGGTGAAGCCGATGGCGCGGGTCCAGAAATCTTTTTGCGCATAGTGGCTCTCCAGCCGGGGGCGGATCGGGTCGCCCTCCCCCACGTAGAGCATATCGCCCTCACCGTCCGGGCGCGGCCCCAGCAGCAGGTACACGCCGGTCTGGGCCAGCTCGGGCCGGGCCTTGACCTGCGTCAGCAGCGCACGCGGGAACACCAGCGCCTTGCCGATCCAGTTGGACTTGTCGACGATGCGCAGGCCGTCGGGATCGCCGTCGGCGACGAAGATGCGGAGGGAGAAGGGGGTTTGCATGGCTTTGTTTAAATAGCTGTTTGGCCTTTGCTAACAAAGCATTTAGCAAAGACCAAACAAAGCATGACGCCCAACGCCGACTCAACTCGGCTTGCTCTCATGGTTTTGCCTTCTTGCGCGCGTGCCTTTTGGCCCGCTCAGACTCAGACCAATCGAACCACCCCGGCATACCCAAATAGATTTGCTGAGTCGCATCTGCCAATTCCGCCAGCTCGTGGAAAGTGCGATGGCCCGAAATGAGTCTTTCCTGTAATTCGCCTTTTCCTTCCCAACAAGATGGGACACCTCGCTCTGAAAGCAACTCCGTGCCAGTTAGGACCACTACATGACTACTTGGCTGCCGTCTTAACCGCCGCCGACGCTGTGTTTGCACAATGGAACGAATTGCGGCGGCCTCACTTTGTGTGATTTCGGTCTTCAATGACGCAAAAACCAACACAGAACCAGCAAGTTCTTCCGCTAGAAATGAATCGCCCCGGGTTTCGTGGAGGCCAGTTAGTTAAAGTGAAACCGGGGTTTCGGTCTTCTCGGCGAGTTGCCGATAGTAGTTTGCCTCAGCCTCGGCCGGTGGAATATACCCA
>NZ_JBWMBA010000040.1:0-1905 GCF_056521325.1 Rhodoferax sp. ZS1R8
CCCATGGTTTTGGTGGTTGCCTGGCACCTCACATGTTAAGCCTGTGCTCCGCTGGCGGGCACTACCGTGAGTTCGACGGCCACGCGCGTCAGGGCGATAGGATGGCACAGAGGAATCAGGTCGCTGGTACGCTTGGCCGCTTGGATACCGGCGATGCGAGCAATTCCGAGCACATCCCCCTTTTTGGATGTTCCAGATTCGATGAGTACCAACGTGGTGGGCAACATGTCGATGCGTCCGCTGGCAACTGCAATTCGGTGGGTGGCCGGTTTAGCGGCAATATCCACCATATGGGCTTGGCCTTGGGCGTCAAAATGTGTGAGGGACGGCATTGTGATTTATGTGTCGAAAAGATGGAGGATTGCCCTACATTCGGGATCGGTAAACTTTACCTGACCTTAACTCCAACCCGGCCGCGTGTCGATTAACCTTTACTGAATCATGAACGGAACAATGAAATCATCAGCCTTCTGGCGTCATCGTCTCAAGGCCAGTGCCATCCATTTGTCTGCCAGTCTGCTTATAGCCGCGCTGGCTGCGGCACTGGTTTTCGGTGTCTGGTATCCCTATCCCTATCGCGAAATTTCGGGCGGGCGGGAGCTGTTCTGGCTGGTTGTCGGTGTGGATGTAGTTATGGGGCCATTGATCACCCTGGCAGTGTTCAATCGCAGGAAACCACTTGCCGAACTGAAACGAGATCTGGCTATCGTTGCGCTATTGCAGCTGGGGGCATTGGCTTACGGTTTGTGGGCCGTGAGCGTGGCACGTCCGGTGCACCTGGTATTTGAAGTCGACCGGTTCCGTGTGGTGCATGCCATAGATGTCCCAGCCGATTTCTTGGAGAAGACGCCTTCGGGAATCGATGCACTGCCACTGACCGGCCCCACTTTGCTGGCAACACGGCCATTTCGCGATAGTCAGGAGGCAGCGGACGCTACTATGGCTGCTTTACAAGGCTTGCAACTGGGGTTTCGGCCTGAATTGTGGCAACCCTACGCAAAGGCCAGGTCTGAAGTCCTCAAGGAAGCCAAGACCGTTAGCGAACTTAGGACGCGGTTCGCCAGCCGCTCCACCGAAATAGACCAAGTGATCCAAAGTGCCGGTGGCAACCCACAAACCACACTGTACTTACCACTCGTCGGCCGCGACCATTTCTGGACTGTGTTTATCGACCCGGTCGACGCGCGTATCGTGGCCACCATGCCCCTGGACCCATTTTGACCAAGCATCTTAAGCAAAATAGCCTTCTAGCCCCCGCCGTTGCAATACAAATAGCTATCAGTTTGATAGCATTCGCGACGGTGCCGCAGGCCCATGCCCAGGCCGCTGCGACCATTGGCGCTGCCACCGGTTCCGCCCTGCCCAACCTGGGTGACGGCACCGACATGACCCCCAACGTGGAGCGCCGCCTGGGTGACCGTATCGCCCGCGCGCTGTACCGCGACCCGGACTATGTGGACGATGCGGTGCTGATGGAATATGTGCAGGGTATTTGGCAACCCCTGCTGGTAGCGGCCCGCCAGCGCGGAGAAATGCCGCCCGAGCAGGACGAGGCCTATGCTTGGGAAATCCTGCTGGGCCGCGACCGCTCGGTCAACGCGTTTGCGTTACCGGGTGCCTACTTTGGCCTGCACCTGGGCTTGGTGGGCATCGTCACCAGCCGCGATGAGCTGGCTTCGGTGATGGCCCACGAGTTGAGCCACGTTACGCAGCGCCACATTTCCCGCATGATGACGCGCCAAAGCCAGCAGGCGCCGTGGATGCTGGGTGCCATGATCCTCGGCGTGCTGGCCGCCAGCAAAGACCCCAGCGCCGCCAACGCCGTGATCATGGGCAGCCAGGCCGCAGGTGCGCAGGCCCAGCTCAATTTCTCGCGCGACATGGAGCGTGAGGCCGACCGTGTGG
>NZ_JBWMBA010000041.1:0-1873 GCF_056521325.1 Rhodoferax sp. ZS1R8
CCGCCGGTATTGAAACCGGTGCGCTGATGGCGATGCATTTTGCCGATGAAGCCCTGGTGGTAACCAACCCAGAAGTATCTTCGGTGCGTGACTCCGACCGCATTCTGGGCATGCTGGCCAGCAAGACCAAGCGGGCGATTGAAGGTCTTGACCCGATCAAGGAACATCTGCTGATCACCCGCTACAACCCGGCCCGTGTAGACCAAGGACAGATGTTGTCGCTGGAAGATATTCAGGACATCTTGCGCATCAAGCTGATTGGCGTGATCCCTGAGAGCGAGTCGGTATTGCAGGCTTCCAACCAGGGCGTGCCCGCCGTGCACATGCAGGGCAGTGATGTATCGGAAGCCTACAAGGATGTGATCGACCGTTTTATGGGCGTTGACAAACCTATGCGCTTCACCGAAGCCCCTAAGCAGGGCCTGCTCAAGCGCCTGTTTGGAGGGAAGTAAGCCATGGCATCGTTCCTGTCTTTCCTGCTGGGCGAGAAAAAGAAAACCGCCAGTGTCGCCAAGGAGCGGCTGCAGATTATTCTGGCGCACGAGCGCAGTGGTCGTAATGCTGCAGAGCCTGACTATTTGCCAGCTTTGCAAGCCGAATTGATTGCTGTGATCAGCAAATACATCAAGATCAACCAGAAGGACATCAAGGTAAACCTGGAACGCCAGGACAACCTGGAAGTGCTGGAAGTGAAGATCGAGCTGCCCGAAAACCGCTGAACGTTGCCCCCTCGCTCGCCCACTGCGTGTGGCTCTCTGCCCCCCGAGGGGGAAGCATTTCACCTTGGGGCGGCCCTGCGGTGAAACCCTGTTTAAGCGCGCACCAGACGCAGGCGCGTTATCTCTGACGGAGCACCAAAGCGTTTGGGTGGGCCCCAATAGCCGGTACCGCGGCTGGTATAGACCCACAGCGCCTGAAGTCTGTGCAGGCCGGCAGTGAAGGGTTGCTGTAGCGGCACAAACAGGTTCCACGGCCAAAACTGGCCGCCGTGCGTGTGGCCCGACAGTTGCAGATCAAAGCCGGCGTCGGCTGCGGCTGCCGCGCTGCGCGGCTGGTGCGCCAATAACAGCTTGAACACCGCGTGCTCTGGCGCGTTGGCCAAGGCCTTGTGCGGGTCGCTGCGGTGCGCTTCGTCAAAATGGTGGGCGCTGTAGTCTGCCACACCGGCTACCACCACCAGGGCTGTCTCGGGGTCTTGTGCATCGGTGTTGTGGTGTATCAGTACATGTTCATTTACCAGCACTTGTATACCCAGGTCACGCAGCGCGTCTATCCAACTGTGGGCACCAGAGTAGTACTCGTGGTTGCCGGTGACAAAAAAGCTCCCGTGGGTAGAGCGCAACTGCGCCAGCGGTGCGACATGGTGGCCGAGTTCAGCCACACTGCCGTCCACCAG
This sequence comes from Rhodoferax sp. ZS1R8, assembly GCF_056521325.1. Taxonomy (NCBI): domain Bacteria; kingdom Pseudomonadati; phylum Pseudomonadota; class Betaproteobacteria; order Burkholderiales; family Comamonadaceae; genus Rhodoferax; species Rhodoferax sp. ZS1R8. The sequence goes on from NZ_JBWMBA010000041.1 coordinate 1,397, forward strand.
ATCGCCGGTAATGGCCACCATATGGGCGTTGAGACTATTGACCCGGTCTACTATTCGCTGCAGGTAGTGGGTCTTGATAGTGGGGCCGACGTGGATGTCGCTGATCTGTGCCACGGTAAAGCCTTGTAGTGCCTCGGGCAGGTTGGCGATAGGCACATCGACCTGCACGACGGTGGCGGTGCGGCGTGCGTTCCAGAAACCCAGTGTGGTGGCGAGCAGGGCCACGATGGGTAATGCGACCGCAGTGTTGGTTTGAAGGGCTTGCAGGGGCAGCGCTTGCGGCCATGCCCAGTCTATAAGCCATGCCCCCAGCAACAGCACTTCGCGCAGCAGCGTCAGCACCAGTAGCGAAGAAAACAAGCCCATACACAACAGGCCCATCCAAGTCAACACGGTGGACAAAGGTGGCTTTGCTACGCGGCGTGCCCGCAAGCACATGGGCATCGATAAGGCGGACCAGGTCAAGGGGATCCACAG
>NZ_JBWMBA010000042.1:0-1855 GCF_056521325.1 Rhodoferax sp. ZS1R8
AGACCCACACCGGCCGGCACGCCAAAACCCATGGTGGCTTAGTACCCGGGGCCCAAGAGCGCGGTGTGGTCAATGTCCTTGGCGGCGCACCTCAACCCCCACCATCGACAGCTTTGGCCGCGTAGTCTTTGCCCGCTGGGACCATTTGCAGCAGGACCAGCTACAGCCGCGAGAGTGTGGATGCCAACCGCACCTACCTGCGCGAAGACCCCAAACGTGCGGGCGTGTTCTACGGCACCCATGCTCGCGAGTTCGGCACCAACAGCGCCAACCAGCTGGTGCGCATGACGGCCAACCCCTCGCGCAATGGTGAGGTCATGGTCATCATGCCGGTCACCCACGCGGCAACCGCAGGTTTTACCAACGATGGCCAGTCGCCCGCTGCAGGCCACAGCGGCATGTACCGCAACCCGCTGCCCACATCAGACGGCCGCCTGCTGGCCGTGCACACTGCGGAGACACGGTTGGAGGAAAACGACGGCACGCGGGCACTGCCACGCTACCGCTACCAGTTGCGCATCAAGTCCGTGGCTGCGTCGGGTGATGTATTCACGGCCGACCAGCCCATTACCCCCGGCTCCAGCAAAGCCATTTGGTACTGGGACCCGGATACGCGGGTGGATTTTGATGGTGTGTTGTGGGAGCTGGACCCGGTGGAGGTGGTCGCCCGCGCCAAGCCCGTGCGGCCTGCCGAGGTACTGCAAAGCCCAGAGAGCGCCGTGTTACAAGAGGAGGGTGTGGCCGAGTCCCAACTGCGCGCCTGGCTCACCGCCAACGACCTCGCCCTGATCGTCACCCGCAACAACACCATCCGCGACCGCGGCGAACGCCAGCAACCCTTTAACCTGCAGGTGCCCGGTGGCACGAAAACGGTGGGCGATGGCGGCAAGGTCTCCAACGTGGCCCACTTGCAGATGTTCCAGGCCGACCAGGTGCGCGGTTATGGCGGCACGGCGTCACCGCGTGCCGGGCGGCGCGTGTTGGCGCAAGCCATGCATGACCCCAAGGCCCAGAACCCCGGCGGCACCGGTGGCCCCACCGGCAGCGTGAAGCTGGCCGCCGATGGCTCCAGCGCAGCCTTTGTGCCCGCGCGCCGCGCCATGATCTGGCAGCTGACCGACGCCGGTGGCACTGCTGTGGTGCGGGAGCGCAATTGGATCCCGTTTCAGCCTGGGGAGATCCGCACCTGTGCGTCGTGCCATGGCCTTAACAGCAGGAACCACGCGGGGGAGCCAGTCAACAAGCCGGGCGCGCTGCGAACGCTGCTGTAGTTTTGGAAAACGTTGCCGAAGTAAGGTGGCTTGCGCTACCGGCGTGTGGGCTGGTACGCAGGCGAAATGCCGACTATCTTGATATCGCAGGTGATATTAGATTGTGTGGCAATGCCCCAAAGGACTGAAAAGTGCCGAATTTTTAGTGAAATTGGCACTTAGCCCCCGTGGAATATGGCGTTATTGCTATTTATTCAGTAGCATTTACCGTCCCGACGGATGTGAGAACGGGGCGTGTAGTTGGCGTGCTGGTTTGTCGCGTGAGGCGTGGTCGAGGGGGGGGGCTTGCGGGTCTGGCTGATGGAGGAGTGACTGCTCTGGGCCAGTTACGGACGTTGATCAATGCCCGCTTTGTGGAATACTCAAAATCCTGATGTAGCAATTTCGCCTGTCTAACTTGCTGCTGTCCACCACACCGGGGCTATAGAGCCTGAATTATCTGGGACAACACATTTCATACCGCTTTAGCATGGTAAAAGTACTGCTGGCAACTCTATTTTTGTTCGTTTCAAATCCTTTGGGGGCACTAACGCTTGAGACAATTGTTTCCACATATGCTGTACGCGTGGGCGACTCAGCAAGCG
>NZ_JBWMBA010000043.1:0-1778 GCF_056521325.1 Rhodoferax sp. ZS1R8
AACAAGACTGGCGATCTGTACTGGGTAAATGCAACCATTGTTCCCCTGGCAAACGATGTTGGTAAGCCCACCATGTTCATTGCAATACGAACAGACATTACGGAGCGCAAGCGCATGGAGACATCCATGAAGGCAGCAGAAGCACGCCTTCGCCACATCACCAACACGGTGCCTGGCGCCGTCTTTCAGTGGCATGTGGGTCCGGACCATTACCGTTACACCTTCATCAGTGAGCGCGTGCGCGACGTACTCGGCTTTGCGCCTGAGGAACTGAAGGCTGATTCGTCGTTGACCACACTTCAAATTCTTAAAGAAGACCGTTCCCGGGTGATTAATGAAGTTTTGGATGCGCCACGCCGGCGTGTCGTCTGGCGGGGGGAATACCGGGTGCTTTTGCCACAAGGTTCTCAGCGTTGGATTCGCGCCGAAATTGACCCCGAGCCAGACTTGGCTCCCGATGGCGCTACGGTGTTTACCGGCATCTGGCAGGACATAACTGCCATCAAGCAGGCGGATTCGCGGCTGCGCGAGGTCACTGAGAACATTCCGGTCGCGGTTTTTCAGTATTACGCCGAATCATACAGCAGGCTCATGATCACTTCTATGAGTGATTCCATTGAAGGCATTTGTGGCGTGCGCGCCGAGGCAGTACTGGAAACAACCAGCTTGTTGCTGGACAGGGTGTACCCCGACGACCAGGATGTTTTTTCGACGGGCCTTGGCGTGGCGAACGCCCATGCGCAAGCGCAAGCTGTGGATTTTCGCATGGTGCACCTTCAAACGGGTGCCATCGTATGGGTGCACGGCGAGGCGCATCCGCGCCAGCTCGCTCACGGCGACTGGGTGTGGAATGGCTACTTCACCGATATTACAGCGTCCAAGCAAGCTGAGGCCGAGTTGCAAAAGGCCAAAGATGCTGCAGAAGCCGCAAGCCATGCAAAGTCGGATTTCCTGGCCAATATGAGCCATGAAATCCGAACTCCCATGAATGGGGTCATTGGCATGACGGAATTGCTATTGGACACCCCATTGGATGCCGAGCAACGGGAATACCTCAGCATCGTCAAGTCGTCTGGCGAAGCATTGCTTCGGGTGATCAACGACATTCTGGACTTCTCCAAAATTGAAGCTGGCAAGCTGCTCATAGAGCACATTCCCTTCCACCTGGGTCAGGTCGTTGCAGACACTCTGAAGTCGGTGGCGCTTCGCGCCAGTGAAAAGAGCCTGGAACTGGTGTCCGACGTCGAGGCTGATGTCCCCACGGGAGTATTGGGTGACCCCGGCCGATTGCGGCAGATTTTGTTGAATATCATCGGCAATGCCATCAAATTTACCCATAGAGGTGAAATCGTCGTTCGTGTTGCACATGCCTGTGCACAGGACAGCCCTGCGACGGTGCACTTTTCTGTCAGCGACAGCGGTATTGGCATCCCAGCGGACAAGCAACAGGCCATATTCGAAGCCTTCTCTCAGGAGGATAGTTCTACAACCCGGCGGTATGGTGGTACGGGCCTGGGATTAACCATTTGTTCGCGTCTGGTTTCGGCAATGGGTGGTCGGATATGGGTGGAGAGCGAAGCGGGCTTGGGCAGTGTGTTTCACTTTACGTTGCAACTGGATATCGACACGAGCGCAACAGTACTTCCGGCCCAGGTGGTGCGTTTTGCTGGTTGCAAGGCCCTCATAGTGGACGACAACGCGGTAAACCGTATGGTCTTGGCGCGCACGCTGGGGATTGAAGGTGTCATTACCCATGCGGTGGCCAGTGGTCAAGAGGC
>NZ_JBWMBA010000044.1:0-1741 GCF_056521325.1 Rhodoferax sp. ZS1R8
ACGTTGTAGGAACCTATCGACTTAACCTGGTCGAGCCGAATTCGCTCGCTCAATGGGTCGGTACGGTTTCTTACGCTATTCGCAGTTTTCAAATTCCAGAATAGCAAAGCCGGTGTTCACGAGTTCCTCTTCGACAAGCGGATCTGCGGACTCCATGTGGCAATAGCGGCACTTTTCAGCCTTTAGCGCTGCGCTCGGTAGGCCTTTGGCCGCCAGGTAAGTTCGACCAAAACCCAGAATGGTTTCAATGTCCTTGAGTGTTGCTGGCACCAGGATGTCAAAGTGCATGCGACGCCCATCTGGTCGCTGAACATAGGTGTCATAGACTGAAATTTGCATGATGATTCTCGGGTTTCAGGGCGAGGTCGTTGAATTCAAATGCCGCTAGACGAGTCCCACGTAGGCAAGCCATTGCTCAAGCATGTCTTGTCCTGCGGCGGCCTTTTGTGCAACGTCGATTTGACCAGCACGGCGCAATTGGTTGATATCGATTCCTGCGTTGCGTAGTTCCAGCGTGTGTCCAATCAGCCAAGGCTCCATTCGCGCACCGTTTGCTTCCGCATGAAATTGCAAAGCCAATGCTGCGCGTCCATAAGAAAACGCTTGCTGCGGCGTCATGTCGGTCGAAGCCAGTAGGACGGCACCTTCTGGCAAATAAAATGTGTCGCCATGCCAATGCAGCACCTCTGCTTGGGCACGCGCCTGCAAACCGTAGTGTTTGGCTGCGGGTGTAAGTTGCAATTTGGACCAGCCAATATCCTTTTTGGGCCCCGGATAAACAACAGCGCCGAGCGCGGCAGCCATGATTTGCGCACCAAGGCAAATACCCAGCGTGGGCCGGTCAAGATGCAAACGACGCGCGACGATGCCAATCTCTTGGCTCAGCCAGGGGTAGTCTGCGGTCTCATACACGCCAATCGGGCCGCCCAGCACGACAACCAAATCTGCAGTATCCCAGTCTCGGCTGTCAAAGTTTTCCAAGCCTGCGTCAAAGTAGGCGATATCCAATCCGCGCCGAATCAAGACCTCTTCGAAGATGCCGGGGTCTTCAAATTTCAGATGACGTACGGCAACACACTTCATGCCGATGCGCCTTGATCAGGTACGGTGCATTGCCCATCGTTGCAATCGCCTGCCATATCGTCGGCAAACACGCGGTTTTCATGATCGGCAGCGGCGGGGGGGCTGGTATCGGAGGGAGTAGCCTCGGACAGCAACGTTCCCAGTAGTGCGCCAAGCTGCAAGTCATCCATGTGGCCGAAGTGATTCAGACGCACGCGGCCACTGCGGTCGATAAGGACCAAACTTGGCGTTCCGCGAAGCCCATAGGCTTGCATCGTGGTGGGTACTGGATGATCTGCTGCAGGCAGGTCTACTCCGACAGGGAAGGTAATGCGGTACTCGTGCAAAAAGGCTTTCAATGCCGTTGGACCCATGGCGTCGTGGTGCTCAAACACGGTGTGCAGGCCCAGTACCACCACTTCACTGTGCGGGAAGAGCTTGTGCACCTTCATAGCCTGGGGTAGCCCCTGCGCCACACAGCCAGGGCACAGCATTTGAAAAGCGTGCACCACGACCACGCGCCCGCGCAGCGCATCCAGCGTGATGGGGGTGTCTGTGTTAAACCACTTGCTAACCTGCAGCGGTGGAGCCAGAGCCTGTGTTTGCAACATGGTGTGAGGTCTCATTGGAACCTGTCCCGATAGCACAACAGGGCGGCTGGCCATCGGAACGGGGTTCA
>NZ_JBWMBA010000045.1:0-1739 GCF_056521325.1 Rhodoferax sp. ZS1R8
GGGGGCAGGGCCAGCGAACCGGACACTACGCTGGCGGTGCGGGCGGCCTTGCGCGCAATGGCATGGGCCCGCTCGGCTGGGTGCGCGCGCACTGGTTCAGTGCTGCCGGGCACCTGCAAGACCAGTTGGAACATGGCTTCGGCCAACGGGTTGTCCTTGGGCGGGGGGGCAGAGGCCACGGCTACACAATGTCCATTTGGTGGAGGCCGTATTGGCCACGCCTGCGGTCTGCAAAGTAGTGCTCCAGGGTTTCCTTTACAGTACGAAATGCGATCTCGTCCCAGGGGATTTCGTCCTCGGCAAACAGGCGCGCTTCTATTGTTTCGGTGCCGGGGTTGAATACGTCGCTGAGCAGGCGGGCGCGGTAAAACAGGTGGACCTGGCCGACCCTGGATACGTTGAGCAGCGTAAACAGGCCCTCCATCTCGATCTGCGCACCGGCTTCTTCATCGGTCTCGCGCGCGGCGCCCTCGGCCGTGGTTTCGTTTAGCTCCATAAAGCCGGCTGGTAGTGTCCACTTGCCCCAGCGCGGCTCGATATTGCGTTTGCATAGCAACACTTTGTCACCCCAGTGGGGCACGGTGCCCACCACATTCAACGGGTTCTCGTAATGCACCGTACGGCAGGCCATACAAACGGCGCGCTCCTTGGTGTCGCCGTCGTCTGGCAAGCGGTAGACCACGGCGGTTCCGCACTGTTTGCAATGTTTGATGGGGCTGCGCAGCATGGGCGTAAGGTTTTTCTGTGGAGGGCTTTAAACGGGCTTCTATCGGACCTTGACGGCCAGGCTCTGGGTGGACCGACCGATCAAACCTTGGGCATCGTACAACGCGGACTCGGCCAGGCCACAGCCGTTGTTACCCAGCCAGGTGCGCGCCTCCAGGCAGATCCATTCGCCCTCGGGTGGGCGCAGCAGGTGGACGGTCAGATCGGAGTTGACAAAGCTGTAGCGTTCATAGTCGAGCACCGCGCTGATGCCGTTGCCTGAATCGGCCGCCACCGCCACACGCTGGTATGCGCTGGGTGCATGGCCGTCCAGCAGCGGGTGGCGCAGTCGAAACCAGATGGCGCAGGGCCCGTCGAAGATGGTGCCCTGGGCGGTGCGGGTTTCGACCAGGTCGGAATAACCCACGCGGCGGCCCGCAAACGGGAAGTTGGCGCCTGGTGATTCGTCTGGCGGTTTGGGTGCCATCGGCAGCGGGTGGCCGGGCAGGCCGTCAGGCAATTCAAACGCGTTTTCGCGCTGGGCCAGGGCGGTGAACATGCCCACCACTTTGCCATCGGCCAGCAGCTGGGCTGAAAAATGCCCGGCATTGCGCCCCACATAAATGGGTGTGACCTGCACCTGCAGTTCACCAATGGGCACCGGGCGTATCAGGTTGGCGGTGAGTCGGGCGATGTGGATCAGACCATGGGCCTGGGCCGCAGCCTCAAACGCACCGCAGACCAGTGCAATCGGCGGACCGGCGTGTTGGTGGTCGGGATGCCAGGGGCCGCGGGTCAGCTGGGTGGACTGGTAGCGGCCCTCGGTCTGCCGGGCATAGGCAAAAGCGGGCAGGGTGGTCGTGGACAAGTGGCTTACTCCAAGCGTACCGATAGGCCTTGCAGGCCATCGATACCACCCACCAATGTGTCGCCGCGCACCACGGCGCCCACACCTTCAGGGGTGCCGGTAAATATCAGGTCGCCAGGTTGCAGCGTCCAGGCAGCAGAGAGTTGTTCAATGGTCTCGGCAACGT
>NZ_JBWMBA010000046.1:0-1725 GCF_056521325.1 Rhodoferax sp. ZS1R8
CGGCGCAGCTTGCGGCCATGCACCACGTGGCCCGAAATGCGGTATGGCCGGCCCAGCAGGCGCGCAGCGTCAGCCATGTCGCCCCGGGCCAATGCCTCCCGCACGGCTGAGCTGGAGACACGCAAACCATGGACCTCGTAGCTGTTCATGCGCGCCACGTCAAAGCCCTGTGCGTCGCCGGCAGCGTCCAGAAAGGCGTAGTCACCCGCGCGCTGGGCGCCAAACCGGAAGTCGTCTCCTACCAGCACATACCGTGCGCCCAGACCTTGCACCAGCACCGTGTCGACAAAGCTCTGCGGTGATTGCCCCGCCAGCTTGGCATCAAAGGGCAGTACGATGGTCTGGTCAACGCCACAGGTCGCCAGATCGTCCAGCTTGTCGCGCAACGTGCCGACCCGTGCGGGCGCCAGTTCGGGCTTCTTGAATGTGGCGGCAAAGAAATCACGTGGATGGGGTTCGAACGTCAGCACACAGCTGGGCACGCCGCGCTGCTGCGCCTCACCGCGCAAGAGCGCCAGCATGGCCTGGTGGCCGCGGTGCACGCCGTCAAAATTGCCTATGGTCAGTGCGCAAGCAGGGGCTACACCCGGGTGATGGAAACCGCGAAAAACCTTCATGAATTTGTTATCTTTTTGATAGCAGTCGCCGCTAGGGGTTCTAGCGCCTGAAGCCAATGTGTCACAGAAACAAGGTATATTGTGACGTAGCAGCCAAGGCAGCTTTTTTTGCCATGTTGTTGCAGCCTGTTCTGCAGACTTGATGTGTTGAGGACTGAGCTGGTTCGCGTCAAGTAACTGCGGGCTGTCCCGCATAGTTTCAGGAGGGCGTGTTTTGAAAGTCTTGAAATTGTCGGCCCAGGGGCTGCCGCAGTCGTGGATATCGCTGGAACAGGCGGTCATCCACTACGCGTCGGATGAGGTGCGCTGGGAGTCCGGTGGCCAAGTGGCGGTTTTTCATGGCGGTCACAACGCGATCACTGGCCTGCAATCCATCATCCGCGTCAACAGCATCATCGGCACCCGCGGTGTGCCTAATATCAACCCTTTCAACCTGCGCCCAGGCCTGACCAATGGCAAATTGTTCGACCGCGACCGCAATGTGTGCGCCTACTGTGGCCAGCGTTTCCACGAACACGACCTGACCCGCGAGCACATCATTCCCTTTGCCCAAAAAGGCGTGGACACCTGGATGAATGTGGTCACGGCCTGCAGACCCTGTAACCACCGCAAGAGTCACCGTACCCCTGAGCAGGCGCGCATGCCGCTGCTGTACGCGCCGTATGTGCCCAGCCTGTGGGAGGATTTCATCCTGCGCAATCGCCGCATTTTGGCGGACCAGATGGAATTTTTGATTGCACACGTTCCCAAATCCTCGCGGTTGTTGATCTGATATCGGTGGCTCCCTTGGGCGACGAGTTACAACTGGTTACCTCTTTTGCGGGCCATTCGCCGCTTAAACGCGGCGGATGCGTCGCACACGGTTCGACTCTAAAGAGAAATGAACCACAATCCTTGGGAGAACCCGTCTCCTTTTCCAAAGCCCGCCTGCGTGGGCACTATTTTTGACTCCTGACAGATCGCACCGTGAACCGCGAGCAACCGATTTCAACCGCCAAACGCCCAAGCCCACAGCCGCCCACCCCGGCGGTGCGCTTGGCACGTATGCTGATTGCGCAAACGCTGGCCTATTTCGCCGAGCACGAAGCCAAAAATCTGACTCTGGTGC
>NZ_JBWMBA010000047.1:0-1705 GCF_056521325.1 Rhodoferax sp. ZS1R8
CGGTTTTACACCAAGCGCAAGACGATTACCCAGCGTTGGCCGAGTGCGGGTGTGCGCGAGGGGACAGTGTTTGCGTTTCCGAGCAGCCGCTAGTAAGTGGTTGGGAGCGGCGGGCGGTCTTTAGGCCACCTGCCCCTGTTTCGCATTCCACCCCTCGCACCACGCCGCAAACGTATGCGCCGCAATCGGCTTGCTCATGAAATAGCCCTGCGCTTCATCGCACTGCAAGGCCTTAAGCTTGTCCCAGATCAAGGCGTTCTCCACGCCCTCGGCCACCACGGTCAGGCCCAGGTTGTGTGCCAGGTCAACTGTGGAGCGAACGATCTTCGCGTCGTCCTCGTCCTTCTCCATGTTCATCACAAAGGACTTGTCGATCTTGAGTTCGTCCACCGGCAGGCTTTTCAGGTAGGCAAGCGACGAATATCCGGTGCCAAAGTCGTCTATCGAGAGCTTGAAGCCGCGCGCAGACAGCAGGTTTAGCGTGGCCTGGGCGCGCTGGGGGTCGTCCATGATGGCGCTCTCGGTGATCTCCAGGCAGAAGGCGGTGGCTGGTATCTCGTATTGGGCCAGCAAGGCATCCAGCCGGGCCGGGAACTCCAGGTCCAGCAGGTCGCGGGTGGACAGGTTGATGGCCAGCTTAAAACCCTCGTCCAGGCCAATCAGTGTCTTGCTAACGCGGGCGGACTCTTCAAACATCCAGGTCGTCAACTGGCGCACAAAACCGGTCTGCTCGGCAAACGGTATGAACTCCATGGGCGGCACCAGGCCGCGTTGCGGGTGTTGCCAACGCACCAGGGCTTCGGCGGCCACCACGCGGCCTGTGGCCAGGCTGAGCTTGGGTTGCAGGAACAGGCGTAGCTCGCCCTGGGCTACGGCGTTGCGCAGCTCGGACAGCATAGACAGGGTCTCGGTGCTCGATGAGTCCAGCGACGCGTCGTAGACCTGCATCAGCGTGGTGCGCGACTTGGCGGCGTACATGGCAACCTCGGCGCGCGACAGCAGCGCGTCCACATCCTGCGCGTGTTGTGGAAAGCAGGCGATGCCCATGCTGGCGCTCATGTCCACGGTTTGCTCTTCAAAGGCCAGCGGCAGTTCAAACGACTTGGCAATACGCTGCGCGACGGTGACCGCGATGTCGGCATTGCTGCCGGTCAGCATGACGGCAAACTCGTCACCCCCTAAGCGCGCCACCATGTCGCCGGCGCGCATGTCCTGCTGGGTCAGCCGTTTGGCCACGGCAATCAGCAACTGGTCGCCAAAGGAGTAGCCCAGCACGTCGTTGACGTGTTTGAAACGGTCAATGTCCAGCATCACAATGGCCATGCCGCGGGCGGGGTTACCACCCTCGGCGCTGGCCGCCTGGATCTGCTCCTGCACCGCCTCGCGAAAGCGCGCCCGGTTGGGCAGGCCGGTCAGGCGGTCCCAGTAGGCCAGTGTGCGAATCTCGTTTTGCTGCGCGCCGATACTGATGCGCATGGCGTCAAAGGCCTTGGCCAGTCCACCAATCTCGTCATGGCGGTCGGTGTGCTGCATGGGCACGTCGTACTGGCCACGCCCCAGTACCTCGGTGGCGTGGACCAGCGAGCGCAAAGGTGTGGTCACGCGCCGCGCCGCAAACACACTGCCAATGGCAAACAGCACCACGCCCAGGCCGGTGATCCACGCTAGCGCCACCTGGGCCTGGCGGAAAGGTGCCACCACCTCG
>NZ_JBWMBA010000048.1:0-1704 GCF_056521325.1 Rhodoferax sp. ZS1R8
CGATGTCGATCTTGCGCACGCCACTCTTGATGCCGCGCTGGATTTTTTCTACCGGCACGCCATAGGTCTCCTTGATGTCATCGCCGTACTTGCGGATGATTTCCTGTGGGATGACTGCGACGCGCACAGCCATGACGGGGTGCTCATCAAGCCGGCTTGGGGTCTTGCAGAACAACCGGCCCCCGACTACTGTGTCGATCAGTGTGTCAACTGGTAGCCTTGTCCAATGAGGTATGAGCCTGAGCGAGGGCCTGTATTTCCAAGCAGGAATGAGCCTGAAGCCGCAATTTGAGGTGAACCGGCAGGTGGGTTGATCATCCAGAAATGGTGATCAATATGGATGAGTCCCAGCTTCGCACGATCGAACAAGTCGAGCAATTTCTCGCGGCCAGTGCCGACGTCGCGTTTACAGCCCACGGCGACGACTTGGAGCGCTACGCACACATCAGCCGGGTGCTCAAACGCTTTGACTACCCCCGGTGCAACAAACATGACCGTGGCGTGCTGCTGCGCTACCTGCAACACACCAGCGGCTACAGCCGCGCCCAACTCACGCGCTTGGTCAAGCAGTGGCACACCAACCGCCTGGCCAGCACCCCGCTGATCAAGCGCTACAGGGCCCCTGCAGCGCCCTTCGCACGCAAGTACACAGCCCTGGATATCGAGCTCCTGGTGGAGATGGACAAGGCACATGAGGAAGTCTGTGGCCCAGTCATCACACACCTCCTGAAACGGGCCTTCTTTGACTACGGTGATGCGCGCTACGAACGCCTGTCCCAGCTGTCTTCCTCGCACCTGTACAACCTGCGAAAAAGCGCGGGCTATCAGCGTCTGTGAGTCAGTTTCACAAAGACCCAACCGGTGTGCAATTCCATTGGTGTGCGCAAGGCTCCACGCCCCGATGGACGCGCTGGCTTTGTGCGCATTGACAGCGGCCATCAGGGCGACGAAGACGGGATGAAAGGGGTCTATCACATCACCTGCGTGGACAGCACTTCACAGTGGCAAGTCGAGGCTTGCGTGCAGGGCATCAGCCAGGTATTCCTTTTACCGGTTCTGGAGATGGTGATCGCGGTCGCCTTCAAAGCCTTCCAGCACATTCACCACGTTGTTAAAGCCCGCCTTTTCCAAGGCGATACCGGCGTCGATGGTGCGCTCGCCGCTGCGACAAATCAGCACGATGATTTGATTCTGGTCGGTGGTTTTGGCCGACACGGCCGCAACGAACTGGGCGGTGTCGGGCTTCATGGCCGGAAATTCGAACCACGGAATGTTGACCGCCCCCGGTGGGTAGCCCACATAGCGCGCTTCGATTTCCATGCGCACGTCGACAAATAGCGCCTCCGGTTGTTGCTGCAACAGAGCCCAGGTTTCTTTCGGTAGAAGGTGTTTCATACCGATATAGTCCAGCGTTTTGGTACTGTGGGTCAGGCGTAGCGTTTGGCCATCATCTCCAACGATACCGGCTTGATCTTGCTACCCTGCCCCGCGCAGCCAAACGCCTCAAAGCGCGCCTTGACGATGCCGCGCGCCGAATTCTTGGCCGCGACCAGCGCCTTGCGCGGGTCGAATTCGCTGGGTTGCTGGGCGAACACCTGGCGCATGGCGCCGGTCATGGCCAGGCGGATGTCGGTGTCGATGTTGATCTTGCGCACGCCGCTTTTGATGCCGCGCTGGATTTCTTCCACCGGCACGCCATAGGTT
>NZ_JBWMBA010000049.1:0-1703 GCF_056521325.1 Rhodoferax sp. ZS1R8
CCGAGGTGACCACCGCGGTGGCGCGGGGCGACCTCAACCGCAAGATCACGGTCGACGTGAAGGGCGAGATCCTGGAGCTCAAGAACACCATCAACACCATGGTCGACCAGCTCAACGCGTTCGCCGGCGAGGTGACACGGGTGGCGCGCGAGGTCGGCACCGAAGGCAAGCTCGGCGGCCAGGCGCAGGTGCCCGGCGTGGCCGGCACTTGGAAAGACCTCACCGACTCGGTCAACGCGATGGCGACCAACCTCACCTCGCAAGTGCGCAACATTGCCGACGTGACCACCGCCGTGGCCAACGGCGACCTGTCCTCGAAGATCACCGTCGAGGTGAAGGGCGAAATCCTGGCCCTGAAGAACACCATCAACACGATGGTCGACCAGCTCAACGCCTTTGCCGGCGAGGTCAGCCGCGTGGCGCGCGAGGTCGGCACCGAAGGCAAGCTGGGTGGCCAGGCGGCGGTGGAAGGCGTGGCCGGGACCTGGAAGGACCTGACCGACAACGTCAACTTCATGGCCAACAACCTGACCGGCCAGGTGCGCAACATCGCCGAGGTGACCATCGCTGTGGCCAACGGCGACTTGTCCAAGAAGATCACGGTGGACGTGAAGGGCGAGATTCTGGAGCTGAAGGAAACCATCAACACGATGGTCGAGCAGCTGCGCTCTTTTGCCGCAGAAGTCAGCCGCGTGGCGCGCGAGGTCGGCACCGACGGCAAGCTCGGCGGCCAGGCGCAGGTGCCGGGCGTGGCGGGCACCTGGAAGGACTTGACCGACAACGTCAACTCGATGGCCTCCAACCTGACCGGCCAGGTGCGCAACATTGCCGACGTGGCTACGGCCATCGCCAAGGGCGACCTCAGCCGCAAGATCACGGTCGACGTCAAGGGTGAGATTCTGCAGCTCAAGGAGACCATGAACACCATGGTCGACCAGCTCTCGGCGTTCGCCTCCGAGGTGACGCGGGTGGCGCGCGAGGTCGGCACCGAAGGCAAGCTCGGCGGCCAGGCCAAGGTCAGCGGCGTGGCCGGCACGTGGAAAGATCTGACCGACAACGTCAACTTCATGGCCTCCAACCTGACCGAACAGGTGCGCGGCATCGTCAAGGTGGTTACCGCCGTGGCCGACGGCAACCTGACCCAGCGCCTCACCGTGCAGGCCAAGGGCGAGGTTGCGGCACTGGCTGACACGATTAACAACATGACCGCCACGTTGGCGACTTTCGCCGACCAGGTGACCAACGTCGCCCGCGAAGTCGGTGTCGAAGGGCGGCTGGGTGGCCAGGCCAATGTGCCCGGAGCGGCAGGCACCTGGAAGGATTTGACCGGCAACGTCAACCTGCTCGCCGCCAACCTTACCACCCAGGTGCGCGCCATCGCTGAGGTCGCCACCGCGGTGACCAAGGGCGATCTGACGCGGTCGATTCAGGTGGAGACACGCGGTGAAGTGGCCGAACTCAAAGACAACATCAATACGATGATCTCCAACCTGCGCGAGACCACCGAGAGTAATCGCGAGCAGGATTGGCTCAAGACCAACGCCGCGCGTTTCACCAGCATGCTGCAAGGCCAGCGCGCACTGAAAACGGTGGGCCAGATGCTGCTCACCGAACTGGCGCCGCTGGTTCAGGCCTACCAGGGAACCATCTACCATCTCGCCACTACCGAAGGCGGCGCAGAGCTCAGGCTGCTGTCGAGCTAC
>NZ_JBWMBA010000004.1:0-652144 GCF_056521325.1 Rhodoferax sp. ZS1R8
ATGTGATTGCCGGTATATCCGGTACGGTCTGGCGACCGCGCCCATGGTCGTCCACTGCTGCCACTGCCGCTGGTGCCAGCGAGAGTCCGGCGCTGCGTTTGCGATCAACGCGATGTATGAGTCGGACAGGGTTGTGCAAAACGGCAACGAGCCTGAAGTGGTCAACACGCCGTCTGCAAGCGGTGCCGGCCAGAAGATCGCCAGGTGTCCGGTGTGCCGCGTCGCGGTATGGAGTCACTATGCCGGTTCCGGTCCCGTGACCAAGTTCGTGCGCGTCGGGACGCTCGATTGCCCAGACCTGATGCCCCCAGACGTCCACATCTTCACCAAGTTCAAGCAGCCTTGGGTCATCATTCCTCCGAACGCACCCGCCTTCGCGGAATATTACGAACCGGAAGTAGTTTGGTCTGCCGCGGCTCTTGCGCGTCGGCATGAACTTCTGCCGCAAATTGAGGCATATCAAGCGGCGCGGCGCTGAAATGTTCAATTCCAGCCGCCGGCCGGCCCCGGCGGACCTTGGTGTCAAGCCTGCTTAGCCCGCGCATTGCTGGCCATCACCCCATCCCGCGCCAACGCTTGCGCGGTTTGCACCGCAGCAATCCACTTCTCGGTACTGACCACCGCGGCAAAGTTCGACTCAAACACCACGCTGAACACCCGGTGAATCTCTTCCGCCGTGGCTCGTCCCGCCGCGTTGGCATAAGGCACAGAACCGGTAGCATCGGACAAAAACTCGGCGCTCAAGCCCAGGTGGCGGGCCTCAAACAGCGTGGAGGCATTGCAGTTGTGCGTCATGTAGCCCACCACGCTTATCGTATTGATGTCGCGCTCTGCCAGCCAACTAGCCAAGCCAGTGTTGGTAAAGGCGCTGGGCAATGTCTTGTGGATGTGGTGGTCTGATGCCCGGCTGGCCACCACGTCGTGGATTTTCCAGCCCTGCGTGCCTTTGCCGAAGCCGTCCTCTTGCACCACCACGGTAGGTATGCCTGCTGCGCGCGCTGCATCCATGGCCTGGCCGATGCGCACCAGCGATTCCTGCACCGGTGGGTATTCGATCAGCAGCGGGCCGTCGGCGTAAATGTTTTGTACATCCACCACGATGAGCGCGCGGCGGGGTGGGGTAGGTGTTGTTGTGGTCTGGGTCATGGTGATGGCGGCTTTCTGTTGTGTGGGTTTGGGGCTGACGGTGTGCCTGGCCCATGGGTTGAATTGTTCCGCCAGCGACCCTTTCTGAACAGTGGCCCAGTTGACAATATTCGATAGAATCGGGCCATGCCACGTAAAAAGCCCACCCAGAATCAGCGCAGCGCCTCCACGGTGGCGGTGCTGGCTTTTGACGCTATCAGCCTGTTCCACTTGTCGGTGCCTTGCCTGGTGTTTGGCGAAAATAGCTCAGATGCTGGCATGCCCGCGTTGACGCTGAAGGTTTGCGCGGCCGAACCCGCCCCCTTGCGCAGCACGGCCGGTATTGCCGTTCAGGCGCCTTTTGGCCTGGACGATCTTTGTGATGCAGGCACGGTCATCGTGCCGTCGTGGCGCGACCCTATGCAGCCCGCCCCACAGGCCATGCTGGACGCACTGCGCCAGGCCCACGCAGGCGGCGCGCGTATTGTGGGCCTGTGCCTCGGGGCCTTTGTGCTGGCGGATGCGGGCCTGCTGCATGGGCGCAGCGCCACAACGCATTGGCTGTGTGCCGATCGCTTTGCGCAGCGCTATCCCACCGTCGGCCTAGACCGCGATGTGCTGTATGTGGACGAGGGTGATGTGGTCACGTCTGCCGGCACGGCCGCGGGTCTGGACTGCTGCCTGCACCTGCTGCGCAGTGATTGGGGAGCCGAGGTGGCCAACCGCGTGGCGCGGCGCATGGTGTTGGCGCCGCATCGCCAGGGCGGGCAGGCGCAGTTCATACAACAGTCCCTGCCGGTGTCTGGTGCTGGGCACCGCTTGTCGACGGTGCTCGATGGCGTGTTGGCCACGCTCGACCAAGCCCATAGTCTGGACGATCTGGCCGCCCGCTCGGCTATGGGCCGGCGCACGTTTACCCGCCACTTCCGCCAGCTCACTGGCACCACCGTGGGCCAATGGCTGCTGAACCAGCGCTTGGCGTTGGCGCAGCGGCTGCTGGAGACCACGGACCGCTCCATTGACGCGGTGGCGGCTGATGCCGGGCTGGGCACCGCCGCGTCGTTGCGGCAGCACTTTGCGGCCACATTCAACATATCGCCGTCGGCCTACCGGCGACAATTTGGCACAGGGGGTCAACATGGGTTTTGAAATTGAACGCAAATTCCTGGTGCTGGGCGATGCCTGGCGCGTGGCGGGTGGCACACGCATCTGCCAGGGCTACCTGAACGGCGACAAGCACAGAACGGTGCGCGTGCGCATCGCGGGCGACCAGGCTTATCTCACCGTCAAGGGCGCCACGCAGGGCAACACGCGGGCCGAGTTTGAGTACGCGATCCCGGTGACCGATGCCGAGCAATTACTGGCCCTATGTGATGGCCCCACCGTTGAAAAAATCCGCCGCAACATCGCGCATGGTGATCACGTGTGGGAGGTGGATGAGTTCACAGGTCAGAACGCGGGTCTGGTGGTGGCCGAGATCGAGCTGGCTTCTGAGAACGAGACATTTGTCAAACCCCCGTGGGTGGGGCGCGAGGTGAGCGACGACGCCCGCTACTTCAACTCCCAACTGGCGACCAACCCGTATTCCAATTGGCGCGACCAAGCTGCCACCAACTGAAGCTCCCACCGCTATGCTGACGATTCCTCCTCGTTTTATGGCCGCTTGCCTGGCCGTGCTGTCGCTGGGTGCCCAAGCGGCGCCCCCTTCCGCTGGCCTGAGCTTTTCGCACAACGACTGGCAACTGGTGTGTGACAACACCCGCACCTGCAGGGCCGCGGGCTACAACGCCGACGGTGATGCCAACCCGGTGAGCGTGCTGCTGACGCGCAAAGCCGGGCCGGGCCAGGCGGTGACCGGCCAGCTGATGCTTGGCGACTACGGCACAGATGGCAACGCGGCCAAGCTGCCAGCGGTACTCAAGCTCAGCATGCGCGTGAACGGACGTGCTGTGGGGCAGATCGTCATTGAAACCAAGGATACGATGTCGGTCGACCTGTCCACCACGCAAGTCAATGCCCTGCTGGCAGCGTTGCCACGCGCCAGCACCATCGAATGGGTGGCGGGTAGCAACAGTTGGCAACTGTCAGACAAGGGTGCTGCTGCCGCGCTGCTGAAGATGGATGAGTTCCAGGGCCGCATGGGCACCACCGGTGCGCTTATCAAGAAAGGTCCGCGCGGCGATGAAGCTGTGGTGCCAGCCTTGCCCGCACCGGTGGTCGTAGCCGTTGTACCGGCAAAGCCGCAACTGGGTGACGCACAGTTCGCCAAGAAACACGCAAAGGCCCTGCGCGCTGCGCTGCTACCCACGGTGGAGAAAGACGGCAACTGCTCCAAGCTCACCGAGCCCGAGGAGGGTGCCCAGGATGAGCTGTCCGTCTACCGGCTGAACGCCAACAAATTGCTGGTCTCCATGCCCTGCTGGCAAGGCGCCTACAACTTCGGTGCCGGGTTTTGGGTCATCAACCAAGCGCCCCCATTCAAGCCGGTACTGGTGACCGATTCGGGCTCGGACTACAGCGATGGCAGCATTTCGGCGTCCCTCAAGGGGCGGGGCCTGGGTGACTGCTGGTCTACCGATACCTGGACCTGGGACGGAAAGGATTTCGTCCACACCGAGTCATCCAGCAGCGGCATGTGCAAGCTGATCGCAACCGGTGGGGCATGGAGTCTTCCCACCATCGTCACCGCGCCGGTACGCTCCAGCCAGTAGATGACCGCATTGCAGCCCCTGCTTGCCGACATACGCCAATGCCGCCTGTGTGAAGCGCATTTGCCGTTCGGACCGCGCCCGGTCTTGCAGGCGTCGACCAGTGCGCGCATCCTGATCGCCGGCCAGGCGCCGGGGCGCAAGGTGCACGCCTCTGGCCAACCGTTTACCGATGCCAGCGGCGACCGTCTGCGCCATTGGCTGGGCTTGTCGGCCGATGTCTTTTACGACGTCGGTCGTGTGGCCATTGTGCCAATGGGCTTTTGCTTTCCCGGCACCGGCCGGTCGGGCGATTTGCCGCCGCGCCCGGAGTGCGCACAGCGCTGGCTGGGCCCGGTGCTCGGTGAACTGCCGCAAGTGCAACTGACGCTGGCGATTGGCCAGTATGCGCAGGCCTACCATCTGCCAGGCCCGGCCCGCCCGGTTACCCAAGCGGTGCAAGACTGGCGCACGCATTGGCCCCGCCTGGTGCCGCTGCCGCATCCCAGCCCGCGCAATAACCGTTGGCTGCGCATGAACCCGTGGTTTGAAGCGGAGCTATTGCCCGAGCTAAAACTCCGCGTGGCAGAGGTGCTGGCGATCAAGCCCCTGCACTCGCCGGCCTGAACCGGCTGGGGTTGGCGCCCGCCACCCGGCGCATCAGCCGCCGCAGTGCAGTGGCATCCTGGTACCCCACGGCAGCAGCAACCTGTTCCACCGTCATACGGCTGCCTTCCAGCAGCGCGCGCGCCCGGCGCTGCTTGACGCTTTGCACCAGCGCCAGCGTGCTTTTGCCGGTAGCCTTTTGCACATGGCGTGACAGCGTGCGTTCGGACATGCAGAACTCTTGAGCCAGTTCACCGATTTTGGGTGGCACTGGCAGCGCGGCTTCAATACGCGCGGCCAGTCGGCCCACCAGATCGTCGCCGCTGGAGAAGGCCTCAGGGACGATGAACGGCGCTTGGGCCTGACGACCGTCGAGCAGCAGCACGCGTGAGATGGCATCTACCAGCGCCGCGCCACACAGCTTGCGCAACAGGTGCAGCATCAGATCAGTCTGCGCGAACGCGGCGCCCGCTGTGATGACGTTACCCTGGTCGCAGACCATGCGGTCGGCGTCGACCTGGCAGCTGGGCTCTATGCGCTGCAACTCCGGCGCCAGCCACCAGGTGGTAGTGGCGCGCTTGTGCTGCAACAGTCCCGCGGCCTGCAACAGGAATGCGCCGGAGCACGATGCTGCCACCGTGCTACCCGCCTGCGCATGCTTGCGCAGCGCGCTGATGGCTGCCGTAGCGTCATCCATTGCAAAGCGCCGCGTAACAGCCGCTGGCGTGTTCAGCCCCAGGCCGGGCACCACCCAAACCGACGTGTCCGCTGCTGCGGGGCGGCGGGGCAGACGAGAGGTTTGGACACTGATGCCGCTCTGTAGCGCCACCGTGCCGCCGTCGACCGAGCACACGCGCCAGGTCGGTGGCGCAACACCATGCCGTGGTGCCATAGCAGCAGCCGCAGCCAATATGTCCAGCGAGGCCGCCACGCTGCTGGAGTAGGCGCCTTGCAATACCAGTATCGTGAAATCGTACATTGACTGAATACGCATTAAAACGGTCAAAAGCGACACTCGCATTGTGGCCTAGGCAATGCTGCAATACAAGCTCCTTTCAACCACTCCCACGGAGCTCCCTGCATGCCGAATATTGTTTTGAAGATTCCCAAGAACTCTTTTCCCGCAGCGCAGCGCGCTGCGCTGGTAAAAGGCATCAATGAGGCTGCTGCAACCGCCGAAGGCATACCCGCTGATCCCCGCAAGCGCTTTCTGTGCTGGGTACTGATCGACGAGATTGAGACTGGCAACTGGACCTGCGGCGGTGTAGATGTGACCAGCCAGTTCTTGCCCTGCATGGCCATCGTCCACATCCCCGATGGCGTGCTGGACGATGCCGCACGGGCCACCTACACGCGGTTGCTGCAGGCTGCATTCATGGGCGCGGTGCCAGCCGATGACAAACGCCAGCTGTTGACATCCGTCGTCTTCAACGCGGTGGACGATGGTGCATGGGGTGTGGGTGGCGCAGTCTGGCGCCTGCCGGACTTTGCCCGCGCCGCAGGGTTCACGCATTTGCAGCATTTGGTGGCCACTGTGCCGCAGGGAGTTTGACGATGGCAGCAACCGACGCAATGCTCGAGCACGACACGCTGGCCGACTTTGACCCCCGGCCCATCACGCTCGATGGCATCGGCAAGAAGGTCTACGTATCCGGCACCGGCCCCGCCGTCATAGTCATGACCGAGATGCCCGGCATCAGCCCACAGGTGGCACGCTTCGCCCGCTGGGTTCGCGATGCCGGGTTTACGGTCTACATGCCTTCGCTGTTTGGCACCGACGGCGCCGTGCCCGATGCCAGGGAGGGCATGGCCGTGCTGCAGCGGGCCTGCGTCAGCGCAGAGTTCCGCGCATTGGCGGCCAACCAGACCAGCCCGGTCACGCAGTGGCTGCGCGCGTTGGCCCGGCTGGCACACCAGCAGTGCGGTGGTCCGGGCGTGGGCGCCATTGGCATGTGCTTCACCGGCAACTTTGCGCTGACGATGATGCTGGAGTCTGCCGTGCTGGCACCGGTGCTGTCACAGCCTTCGCTGCCGTTCAACGACCCTGCGGGCCTGGAGATTGCGCCGGACGACTTGGCCGCCGTGCGCCAGCGGCTGGACCGGGACGACTTGACCGTGCTGGCCTACCGATTCGCTGGCGACAAGTTCTGCAAGGCCGAGCGCTTTGCCGCGTACCGGGCGGCCTTGGGCGATCGCTTTGTCGCACGTGTGCTGCCTGACAGCGCGGCACGCACCGAAGGACTGTCACCGTTCTTCGAACATGTGGTGGCCAGTCCGCACAGCGTGGTGACGGCGCACCTGATTGACGAGGCCGGCCAGCCGACGATTGCCGCACGTGACGAGATACTGGCGTTCTTCATCCGTAGGCTCATACCCTGACGCTTCAGGCGGTGCCCTATGTGGATGGGGCGACCTGCAAGCCGTACTTGGCGATCAGCTCCGCGCGCCGAGCAGGGTCAAAGTTGATCCTGCTGGGGTCGCGCTCCACCGCGGCCAGCAGGCGCTTGTCCATGACGGCAAACCATAGCGGCGGCACATAGGCCAGGGGGAACATGCCAAAGTAGCCATTTGGCAGTTGCGGCGCTTCTTCAAAATGCCGCAGGGACTGAAAGCGCCGCAGCGGATGCGCATGGTGGTCGGAATGGCGCTGCAGGTGAAAGGTAGCCCAGTTCGAGAACACATGGTTGCTGTTCCACGAATGCTGCGGTTTGCACGGCTCATACCGACCCTGCGCATTCTTTTGTCGCAGCAGCCCGTAGTGCTCGATGTAGTTGGCCGATGTGAGTTGGAAGTTGGACCACAGCGCCGCGGGCACCAAGAACCACAACACGCTTGTACCCAGCCATAAGCACAAGCTGCCCCACAGCAAGACCGTGATCACCGCCGGTTGCAAGATCTCGTTGTGCCATGACCAGAATGGCTGGCCGTCCACGCGCATGCGTGCACGTTCCAGGGTCCAAGCACGGCGGAAGGCGCCGGGCATCTCGCGCCACACGAATCGCCAGATGGATTCGCCCATGCGTGACGATGCAGGGTCTTCCGGTGTGGCCACATCGCGGTGGTGGCCACGGTTGTGCTCCACGGTGAAGTGCCCGTAGAACGTGGGCGCCAATATCAGCTTGGCCAGCCAGCGCTCCAGCGGCGCGCGTTTGTGGCCTATTTCATGTCCCAGATTGATACAAAAGCCACCCACCCCGCCGGTAGAGATGATCAAGCCCAGCATACCAAGCCAGGTCAGCGGCGCCGTTTGGCTGAACCACGCAGCGTAAATGAATGCACCCCACAGCAGGGGCACCAGGGCAAAGGTTACTCGGCGGTAGTACGGGTCTGCCTCCAGGCCTGGCACGGCCGACTCAGGTGGGTTGCTGGTGTCGGTTCCCAATACCAGGTCCAACAGCGGCGCGACCAAGTAGGTAAACACCACCGGTATCCACAGCATGGCAGTCATCGGCTGCCATTGCCACAGCAGGGGCCCCGCTGCGATCGACAGCGGTACCAGCAGCGACAGGACCCAAGCCAGGCGCTTGTTGTCGCGGTAGGGTGCAGCAGGCCCGGCAGGCCCGGCAGGCCCGGCAGGTTCGGTGGGTGGCAGCGGGGTGGATACGGTATAGGGCATTTTTGGAGTTCTCTTGTAGGTCCCGCAACAGACGCGCAGGGGGCACCACGCACAGCAGTGTGCCCTGCCGGAGTGTGGGTAACCACCGATTCCATTGCCACGAAATCGTCATAAAGTGCCAAGCTATGGTTTCCCCTAGTCCCGCCCCTGCAGGTCAATCCGGCGTGCACCCGGTGTATGCGCGCCTTTTGCGCATGCTCTTGGAAAGGGCCGATGTGGACAGCGACCGTGTTCTCGCCAGCGCCCACTTGCAATGGAGCACCCTGGTGCGGGATGAGACCCGACTGGAACCAGACACCGTGGTCTGTCTGGTCCAGGCCGCCATCGCCGCAACCGGCAAACCCTGGCTAGGGCTGGACTTGGGCTGGCAGGCACCCATTTCGGCACACGGTGATCTCGCCTATGCCGCCGTCACGGCCCCCGACGTGGGCACCGCCTTAGGCGTGCTTGCGCGGTACGGCGCACTGCGCGACGACACCTTCACTTGGACTCTTAGCCGTCATCCGCTAGGCGCGACGTTGCGAGCCGTTCAACGAACCGACTGGGGCGCTGCCAATACCTTTGTGATGGATACCGTGGTCGCTGCCTTTACGCGTGTCATAGAAGCATCGGTTGGCCAATGGCCCGATGGCGTGCGTCTGGACCTGCCTATTCCCAAGCCCCAATGGGCGGCACAGTATGCGCGCGTCTCGCCGCTGGAGGTGCAATTTGACCAACCGGTCTTGTCATTCACCTTTGCACACGCCACCCTGGCGTTACCGTGCATAGGCGCTGAGGCGCAGGCCCACGCCAACGCCTGTCGCGCGTGCGAAGAGACGCTTGCGGTTGCCACATTGGGCAGCTATACCCATCGCGTAGTGCACGCGCTGGCGAGGGTGGCAGTTGGGCGCTACCCGCAACTGGACGACGTTGCACAGCAGTGCGGAGTTTCCATCCGTACCCTGATGCGCCATTTGCGTGCCGAGGGCACTTCTTTCCAGGCTCTGTTGGACGCAGATCGCAAAGGCCGCGCCCAGTGGCTACTGATGCAGAAGAGCCTGAGCGTGGAGGAGGTGGCCGCCCAGTTGGGCTATGCCGACACATCCAACTTCAGCCGAACCGTGCGCCGCTGGTTTGGCGTGACGCCACGCGCCCTGCGGCAAGTACCGCCCCGCTGATCCGGCTACGATAGAAGGCTACCCAGCCCACACCAGGTGTTGACCCTATGTACTCCGTCCAGTTGATTCCCCGAGCGCCGCAGTCCGTTTTGCGCTTTCTCCTTGTCGCGGCTTTTCCGTTGATGGTGGCCGCGATGTCATCCGCGGCGGAGCCACCCAGTGCGCAAACCAATGACAAACCGGTGGCTCAGCCCGCGGGTTACGGTTCGCACGGCATGGCCGTGTTTGGCGGGCGCGACGGACTGTATGCATCGCATTTGCCAATGTTCCATGCACCGCATGACGCGCAAGTGCTGCTGCGCTTCCATCTTGCGGACGCCAGTGTGGACGCCAGTTTGCGCGCCCGGCTTGCGCTGCGGCCACAGTTGTGGACCCTGGATCCCGAGTTGTTTGATCTGCACAGGTTGGAGCCGGGCAATGAGCAGCCGTTAAAGCAATTCACCGCCCGCTTTGTGCAGGGGCACTTCGAGCGCGGAGGTGTGGAGCGCTTTACGGGACAAACGGTGGTCGTGGATGAAGTGCTGCTGTTCAAAAACCTGGACTTCAAAACTGCGGTTGACGGCAAAGTCGCCCACAGCGCTGGAAGTTATCTGCTGCTTGGGGGTGCGCGCGAATTTTTTGCGGTGAAGGAGATTGATCGCCGCCCCGACTTTGACACCATCGTGGCGATGAAGCCTCTACCGCATGCCAAAAAAATCAAGGATGCGGGCGGGCAAGAGCGCACGCCCGTTCGGCGCTTTTTGCTACCCACCGACGATTTGAAGGCCCCCACACTGTTGTCTCTGCAAACGGCGTTGCAGACGCAAGGCGGGGTGCTTAAAGTGGGCAAGACGCTGTACTTCGAGACAGAAGACCTGAAATAAAAAGTCTGGTGCTGGAGCGCCAGAGATTAAGGGCTGCGTATTGACTTTGTTTCATGTGTCAGATATTATTGACACGTGACAGACAAACCATTTCAACCCAGTGGCGATGAGTTGCTGGCAATGCTGGCGGCGCTAGCCAACCCGCATCGGCTGCGCATCATTGCGGCTCTGCAGACCGACGGGCGCAACTACATCAGCCAGCTTGCGCGGGAGCTCGGTATCAGCCGCCCACTGCTTCATTTACACCTGCAGAAACTGCTGGATGCCGGTCTGGTCAGCAGCCAACTCGAACTATCGGCCGATGGCAAAGCCCTGAACTACTTTGAAGCGGCCGGCTTTCTATTTGAACTGTCACCGGCGGCTATTGCCCAGGCGGCCAAGTCACTTTCCACCAACCCAGAACCCTAGAGGCATTTATGTCCGCGACCATTTTCTTGACCACCATTTCACTGCCGCTACTGACGATCGTATTGGTCTTCGCCATGCGCTACTTTTCAGCCGTACAACAGGCAAAAGCGCGTCTGGCGAATGACCAGGCCTACCAGCAGATTGCCACTACGGCGGTCACGGCCCAGGCCGACTCGGCGGCAGCGCTGGCAGACATGGCAGTATCGTTGGCCGACATAAAGACGCGCTTGGCCGCCGTTGAGCAAATTTTGAAGCAAGTGGGGTAGGCCAATGCATGGCGTTTCATTGTTGCGGTCGAGTTTTTTGCCATGAGAAGAATGCTACGTTTTCTGGGTTTCGGTCTCTTGGGCTTGATGGGCCTGCTGGCCTTGTGTGGGGCACTGTTTGGTTATTTCGTCTATTCGCCCGACCCCGCGTTGCCCCAGTTGTCGGGCACGCTGAGCAAGGCTTCCATCGAGGTGGATGGCCTCACGCGTACTTACCTGACCTACGTACCGCAGAAGCTGGCCAAAGGGTCGCCGCTGGTGGTTGTAATGCACGGCTCGGGCCAAAACGGCGCGCAAATTCGAATGGAGACGGGCTACGTTTTTGATCGCCTGGCCGACCAGCATGTTTTTGCGGTGGCCTACCCGAGCTCCCATAGTTTCGACTGGAACGATTGCACCAAAGTCGGTGACTTCAGCGTCAATGGTCGCACGGTCGACGATCTGGGGTTTCTGGGCGCGCTGGTCGACAAGCTGGTTGCCGACATCGGGGTCGACCGCAGCCGGGTGTTTGCTACCGGGGTGTCTGCGGGTGGGTTCATGTCGATTCGGCTGGCACTGGAAGCGCCCGCGCGGTTTCGCGCCGTGGCAGCGGTATCGGCCAACGTGCCGTCACCAGAAAACTTCAAATGCCAGCCGGTGGGGCCCGGCACTTCCGTCATGTTCTTGAACGGCAGACAAGATCCCCTGGTGCCGTTCGCCGGTGGAGAGGTCAACCTGCTGGGCCTGTTTTTCAAGGGCGGAAATGTCCGTTCGTCACCAGCGTCTGCGCAATATTTTGCGGATCTCAACCAACTCGCAGGCCCGCCCACAACAACCCAATCTTCCACGCTCGATGGCACGGGCGTCGAGCAACTGCGCTGGCAGAATGCGTCTAAGGTAGAGGTGGAACTGGTGGCCATTCAAGGCGGTGGCCATGGCCTGCCCCAGCCCCACTACCGCCGGGCGCGACTGCTTGGACCATCGCCGATGGCGCCTGACGGGCCCGCCATGATCTGGGCCTTTTTTGAGCGGCAGCTGCCATGAGCATTTTGCAAGTCAGCCCTGACAGCTCCGCGCTGGTGCATGTAGCGGCGGCCGTCGTGTTGTACCTGCATATCGGCGCGGGCAGCGTCGGTCTGCTGTGTGGCGCTGCTGCGTTGGCGCTGAGCAAGGGGTCCCGGCTACACCGGTTATCGGGTCGACTCTTTGTAGGTGCGATGCTGATCATGTCTGCGATTGGCGCCTGCGTGGCACCTTTTCTGCCGGTGCCAGAACGAGCAAGTGTGGTTGCCGGCGCGCTGACGTTTTATCTGGTGTTGACGGCGTGGACCGCCGTCAGACGCAAAGCCGGTCAGGGCGGCGCATTCGATGTGGCTGTGCTCTTGGCATCGGTCTGCCTTACGGCCACTGGCGTAGCGTTTATTTGGATGGCAGCGCAGAGCTCCACCGGCACGCTGGACGGCCAGCCGCGTGAGGCGTTTTACCTGTTCGTGCTGATCGGCACGATCGCGGTGGTTGGGGATGCCAGGCTCATCTTTAACCGGGGGGTGGCAGGCGCCGTGCGCATAGCCAGACACCTGTGGCGGATGTGTGCCGCTCTGTTCATAGCGACCGCATCTTTGTTCCAGGGGCAGCAGCAGGTGTTTGCGCAATCGCTGCGTGGCTCGCCGTGGTTGTTGGTACCGCTGGCGGTGGTGGTGGCGCTATTGCTATTCTGGCTGTGCCGCGTCTATTTCAGTGCCAGCTATTACCAACGCCGTGCTATTCCTACGCCATAGGTCGACGCCGTAGTGTTCGGCTGCTAGCAGCTCAGTCTGCGCCCGTGGTGGGTGCAGATCGCAGAAAGTCCCGGATCGCAAACAAAGTCTCATCCGGCGTTTCTGTCATCTGGTGGTGGCCCACCGCCAGGTTGACCACCTGCATGCGCTTGCCCGCTGCTTTGGCCTTGGCGATCAGCGGTTGCGCCGCCTTGGCTGCGGTCATCTGGTCTTGGGCACCCAGCACAAACAGCACGGGGCAGGTGAGGGCTTCCATCGCCGCATCGCCGCTCGCATAGCTATCGCAGGCCACAAAACCGCGGTGAAACACATTGACTTCGGTGTTGCTGGCCAGTACACGCCGCCCCAGCGCCATGCTGCTACCAAACACCCAAGTGCCGGGGCCCAGCGCCGACGGTGGCGCGGCCAGCGTGCTGCGCGAGAACACGTTGATCATGTTCAGCGCCTTTAGCGGGTCGTTCAATGAGGTTTCGATCAGCACGGGCGATACCTTCATCGGGAAGGCCGTGCCGACCAGCACCAGGTGGGTAACGCGGTCCTTCAGCCGCGATGCGGCCTCTAGTGCAATCAGCGAGCCCCAGCTATGGCCCACCAGCGCGGCGCTCTCAATGCCTGCGGCATCCAGCAGCGCAGCGATAAAGTCTGCTGCTGCCTCCACTGTGGAGGGTGCCTCGCCCGCGCTGCGGCAGTGGCCGGGTAGGTCCACTGCCAACACGTTGTATCCGTGGTTGGCCAGGTAGCGGCTTTGCAGGCCCCACACGCTGTGGTCATTGAGCACACCGTGGATGAAGACTACCGTGGGTTTGGTGGCGTCCAGTGTCTTGCCGCCGGTGTAGCAGTAGGTCTGGGCGTTGTTGACAGTGAGGTACATGTGCGTGCTCTTCAGGAATGTTCAGAGGCAAATCGGCCTGCAGCCCTCGCGGGATGTGCGTAAGCAGCTATCGAATGCATAGCGGATGTCGAAAGATAAGGTGCAGTGCTCATGCCTTCTCCGCCGCTTTCAAGGCCCGTTTCAGGTCATCAATCAGATCGTCTACGTCCTCCAGGCCGATCGACAGGCGGATCGTGCCCTGCGTGATGCCGGCACCAGCCAGCGCTTCATCCGTCATGCGGAAATGGGTGGTGCTAGCCGGGTGGATCACCAAGCTGCGGCAGTCGCCCACATTGGCCAGGTGGCTGAACACCTTCAGCGTTTCGATGAACTTCTTGCCCTGCTCGCGGTTGCCTTTCAGGTCGAAGCTGAACACCGATCCCGCGCCCTTGGGCAGCAGCTGCTTCGCCAGTGCGTGGCTGGGGTGGCTGTCCAGCAGCGGGTGGCCAACACGGCCGACAAACGCTTGGCTGGCCAGGAACTGCACCACCTTTTCGGTGTTACGCATGTGGCGTTCCATGCGCAGGCCGAGGGTTTCGACGCCCTGCAAAATTAGCCAGGCCGTGTGCGGACTCATGCAAGCGCCAAAGTCGCGCAGGCCCTCGCGACGGGCGCGCAGCAGGAAGGCGCCGACCGTGCTTTCCTCACTGAAGTTCATGTTGTGGAAGCCCTCGTACGGCGCGGCCAGTTCTTCGAACTTGCCGGATTGGGCATAGGCGCGCGCCCAATCAAAGCTGCCACCATCGATGACGATGCCGCCGACCACGGTGCCGTGGCCGCTCAGGAACTTGGTGGCCGAGTGGTAGACCAGATCGGCGCCCAGCTCCAGAGGCTTCATCAACCAGGGGGAGGTGAGGGTGGAGTCCACCAGCAGCGGCACACCTGCCTCGTGCGCTATTGCCGAGACAGTGGGAATGTCCAGCACGTCCAGCCCGGGGTTGCCCACGGTTTCGCCAAACAGCAGCTTGGTATTGGGGCGGATGGCAGCTTTCCAACCATCCATATCTCCGGGTTTGACAAAGGTGGTGTCGATGCCAAAGCGGCGCATCGTGTAGTGCAATAAGTTTTGGGAGCCGCCATACAGCGCCGTACTGGCCACGATGTGCGAGCCTGCGCCCATCAGCGTTGCGATGCTCAGGTGCAGCGCCGCCTGGCCGCTGGCGGTTGTTATAGCGCCTATGCCACCTTCGAGTGCCGCCACGCGCTGCTCCAGCACCGCATTGGTCGGATTGCTGATGCGGCTGTATACGTGTCCCGCACGTTCCAGGTTGAACAGCGATTGCGCGTGCTCGCTGGACTCGAACACGAAAGAGGTGGTCAGGTGGATAGGCGTGGCGCGGGCGCCGGTGGTGGGGTCGGGGGCGGCACCCGCGTGCAGGGCCAAAGTGTCGAAACCGGGATCAGCGTAACCGGGCATGTCATGCCTCCCGACGAGCCGCCTCTAGGGAGGCATGCGCCCCCTTGGGGGGCAGTGAACGAATGCGAGCTTGGGGGTGCATAGTTGCTCCAAAAAATTTCTTCCGATTGTGGGCTATATTTAGGTGAGATCCTTTATCCATGCGCCACGGGAAAACACCATGAAAGTCAGCGATATTCTGCGCGTCAAGGGCGGCACGCTTTACACCACCACTCCAGAAGACTCGCTGGCAGACGCAGCACAGCTGATGGCGGAGAAAGACATTGGCTCGCTGGTCGTCATTGCCCACGGGCTGGTGGTCGGCATGCTGTCTTTTCGCGAGGTGATCCAGGCCACCGTCAAAAACGGCGGAACGTTCGGGACCACCAGTGTCTACCGCGCCATGGATTCCGGCCCGCTGATCTGCACGATGGAAACCGAACTGGACGAAGTACGCCGCATGATGCTGGAGCGCCACGCCCGCTACATGCCGGTTATCAATAACCGCATGCTGATGGGCGTCATCAGTTTTTATGACGTAGCCAAGGCCGTGGTGGACAGCCAGAATTTCGAGAACAAGATGCTCAAGGCCTACATCCGCGATTGGCCGGAGGGCGAGGGCGCTACGCCGGATTGAGTAGGCGCGGGCGATGTGACGCTGCCGCCCCCCTTTTTTCACCGCAAATCACACCAGAAAGGAGCAAGCATCATGAACCTCAACGCTGTCCGAGTCTTTGTCTGGGACATCGCGCAAGCAAGACAGTTCTACGAGGAACACTCGGCCTGCCTCTAAAGGCGAACAGAACAGAGTCCGGCTACTGTGTGTTTAGCGCTGGCAACGCCGAATTGGTCGTCGAGTCCGTTGGCACTGAAGCCACGGACGACGAGCAGGTGCTTGTTGGTCGGTTCACTGGTCTATCCTTCGCGGTGGAGGACGTGCAGGCTAAACATGAGGAGTTCGTTTCACGTGGGGTGGTGTTTTCAGGCATGCCCGAGAAGCAAATCTGGGGCGGCATCATCGCCACGCTTCGCGACCCAGCAGGAAACGAGCTGCAAATTACGCAATATCCGTTGGCCTAACGCCCCGCCATGTGCGGGGCAAGGCTGAACCTGTCCCGTTGCTCTGGGATAATTGCTACCTATGAGCGGAAACACCTTCGGAACCCTATTCGCAGTCACCAACTTTGGTGAATCCCACGGCCCAGCCATTGGCTGCGTGATTGACGGCTGCCCCCCGGGCATGGCGCTGAGTGAGGCAGACATCCAGGGCGACCTGGACCGCCGCCGCCCCGGCACCAGCCGCCACGTCACCCAGCGCAACGAGCCCGACGCCGTACAGATCTTGAGTGGTGTGTACGAGGGCAAGACCACCGGCACGCCAATCGCGCTGTTGATCCAGAACACCGACCAGCGCAGCAAGGACTACGGCAACATTCTCGAATCCTTCCGCCCCGGCCATGCCGACTACAGCTACTTCCAGAAATACGGCATACGCGACCCGCGCGGCGGTGGCCGCTCCAGCGCCCGCCTGACCGCGCCCATGGTGGCGGCCGGTGCGGTGGCCAAGAAGTGGTTGTTCGAGCAATACGGCACCGTCTTTCGCGGTTGCATGGCCCAGATTGGCGATGTGGTCATCCCGTTCGAATCGTGGGAGCACGTGCCCAACAACCCGTTCTTTGCCCCGGTGGCCGATGTGCAGTCGCTGGAGGACTACATGGACGCATTGCGCAAGGCCGGTGACTCCTGCGGTGCCCGCATCCGCGTGACTGCCAGTCGCGTGCCAGTGGGCTTGGGCGAGCCGCTGTTCGACAAGATGGACTCGGACATTGCCTACGCAATGATGGGCATCAACGCCGTCAAGGGCGTGGAGATTGGTGCCGGCTTTGCCAGTGTGGCGCAGCGGGGCACCACGCATGGCGATTCGCTGACACCCAACGGCTTTGCGACCAACAATGCAGGTGGCGTGCTGGGCGGCATTTCCACCGGGCAGGACCTGGAGGTCAGCATTGCGATCAAGCCGACCAGCTCCATCATCACGCCGCGCGATTCCATCGATGTGGCGGGCAACCCTACCCAAGTGATCACCAAGGGCCGCCACGACCCCTGCGTGGGCATTCGCGCCACGCCGATCGCCGAGGCCATGCTGGCCCTGGTGGTCATGGAGCATGCGCTGCGCAACCGCGCCCAGTGCGGTGACGTGGTGCCGGGGTTGACGCCGATCCCGTCGCAGGCCTGAGCCCGAATATTTTGATCAAATCGGGCTCTAGCCCTCGTGCAGTGTGCGTAAGCAGCTATCGAATTCATAGTGATTTACAGGCCTTCCATCCGTTTGCTGAAAGTACCCGATGACGATGAAAACCGTGTTTGTGCTCAATGGCCCCAACCTGAACCTGCTGGGCACGCGTGAGCCGCAGGTGTATGGCTCCCAGACCCTGGCCGACGTGCAAACGCTGTGCGAACATGTTTGCAAGACCTACGGCTTCGCGCTGGATTTCCGCCAGACCAACCACGAGGGCACGCTGGTCGACTGGCTGCACGAGGCCGGGCGCCTGCACGCAGCGGGCACGCTGGCAGGCGTGGTGCTCAACGCCGGCGCCTACACCCATACCAGCGTGGCGCTGCACGACGCTATCAAGGGCACAGGCATCACATTGATCGAGCTGCACATCAGCAACGTCCACGCCCGCGAGGCGTTCCGCCACCATTCCTACATCTCTGCGGCGGCCAAGGCCGTCGTGGCGGGTTTTGGGGTCAATGGCTATGCGCTGGCCATATCCGGATTGGCCGGCCTAGCTGGTACGCAGTAGGTAAGGCGGAGCCCGCCAGCTGCAGCCTGAAAGCTGAGCAATTTTTGCGCTGGCACATTTACCGATTCGGTAAGTTTTACACGGCAACCTGTCGCGACCGCCAAATTTTTACATCCCTGTGGACGTAAAAAAAGCAAGCGTGTCTCCACGCTTGCTTGAATTGGGCCAATGCTTCTTATGAAGAAACTTGGGGCTTAGCGGTTTGCGCCGCCCGATCCTCCCTTGTTTCCGCCTTGGCCACCTTGTCCGCCGTGGCTCTTCTTGCCAGCTTCGCTGGCCTCTTCCGATGTGAACTGGTGTGCGTTACCGCTCTCATGCGCAGCACGGCCGCCCTCGCTGGCGATCTCGCGCTGGCGTTGGGGGTCCATTGACGCAAAGCCTTGGCCTCCGCGCCCTTGGTTGCCGCCTTGGCTTCCTTTTTCGGAACCGCCGCCACTATTGTTCGAATTTGCCATGTGAACTCTCCTATGAAATTGGTTGATGGCTCTCAGAGCCGCCTGAGCAACTTGATGGATTTATCAGGTCGCACTCTTAGCGTGGCAATGGGCGTGCCTGCCCTGCAGTTGGAACACGCACACGGCTCTTGGCACGATCTGTGCGGTCGAGTTGCTGATAGACACAACACTGAATTGGTAACGATGACCCAAGCCTCCCTGAATCTCCAGACACAACAGAACCAGACCATGAGTCCGCGCTTGCAGCAAGCGGTGCGTCTGCTGCAGTTGTCGTCGCAGGATTACGAGCAGGAGTTGCATGCAATGGCCGCGAAAAATCCCTTCCTGGTCATAGAGGATCGGCGTACACCGAGCACGCCAGCGACCGATGTCACCGTCGTTGCACCGGTTCCCGCGCCAACGGTTTCCGATGTGCAAACCCCGGCCGCACAGCCGGGCAACAGTGACGCGCACCCGGCCGCGCTGGAGACCATGGTTGCCGATGTTGAGTTGCGACCTTACTTGCGTAGCCAGGCCAACGTGCTGCCGCTGTCGGAGCGTGACCACGTGCTGGTTTGCACCGTCATCGAGTCGCTGGACGACGATGGATACCTCCGCGTGGGCCTGGACGAGCTGGCCACGTTGGCAGACCTGAATCCGCCAGCGGATGCCAGCGAGATGAGCATGGCCTTGAAGCTGGTGCAGTCCTTTGAGCCGCTGGGTGTTGGGGCCCGTACGGTGGCGGAGTGCCTGCTGTTGCAGATGCAAGATCTGGACAGCGCACTAGCGCAACTGGTGCGCCATATTGCCGAAGACCACTTGGACTTCGTTGCGCGGCACGATGTGCGCGGGCTGGCGCGCCAGTTAGAGCTGCCCGCTGCCGAGGTGGAGGCCGCCTGCGATGCGCTGCGCCGCCTGGACCCCCGACCAGGGTGGCGTTTCGGCAGAGCCGACGTGCAGTTTTTGAAGCCCGACGTAATAGCCACCAAGGTCAACGGGGTGTGGACAGTGCAGTTGAATCCGGCCGTTGTGCCGCCGCTGAAGCTCAACCAGATGTACGCAGATATGTTCCAGCAACACCGCGAGAACAAGAAGCATGCTGAACTCGGTGCAGAACTGCAGGAGGCCCGGTGGGCGGTGCGCAACGTCCACCAGCGTTTCTCAACCATTCTGGCAATGGCCCAAGCCATTGCGCAGCGCCAACAGCAGTTTTTGGAACACGGCCCCCTGGCAATGAAACCCATGGCCTTGCGTGACATCGCAGACCAGATCGGGGTTCACGAATCGACGGTATGCCGCGTCAGCCAGAACAAATACATGGCAGTGTCGGGACGATTGATCGAGCTCAGACAGTTCTTCTCACGCTCCATGCCGATGGCAGACAACAAGGTGTACTCATCCACACAAATCCGCGCCCTGGTACAAGAGCTGGTGGCGGAGGAAGACCCCTCGCGTCCTCTGTCGGATGTCGAGATTGCCAAGCGGCTCGCACGACAAGGCTTGACGATCGCGCGCCGGACCGTGACCAAATACCGTCAACTGTTGAACATACCGGCGGTAGAGCAAAGGCGCCTGGCACACGCCCATGCTGAACCGCTCACGTCACACCATACAACGCCCTAGCGGGATGCGCTGGGTTTGGGCATGCTGGTCGCATGCTGCAGGTGCTTCTCCAAGGTGGGCAGCGTCTCTTGTGCAAATGCCTTGACGTCCGAGTCCTGACCACTCTGCGCCTGCTTGCGGAATTTCTCCACGGTGGCGCGGTGCGCCTTGACGCCGTATTCGTCCATATAGTGCTGGTCAAACTTGGCACCGCTTTCATCGGCCAGTGCCAACAGGTTTTTCTTGTCAGCTGCGCCAGGCTCTGTAGGCAGAGTGATCCCCTTGGCCCGCGCCAGTTGCTCCAGCTTGGTGTTGGCCTGGGTGTGGTCAGCCACCATTTGCCGGGCGAAATCCTTCACAGCTGGGTCAGAGCCTTTAGACATCGCGATTTGGGAAGCCTCTACTCCGCATTGCCTGACTGGGCGACATCCCGCACGAAGGCCAGATCGGCTGCAGGGACAGACGGCGTTTGAGCCATAGCCATACAGGGTACAGCCAAGCCAATGGCGACCAACAAACGCAAATTTTTCACGGGTAATTTCTTTCGAAGCATAGTGTTCCTTTCAAAGCATGATAGGCAAAGGCCGTAGCCTTCGTCTAAATGCACGGCAATGCGTGTGCCTGCAATGAAATAGGGAAGCTTTGCTGTAAACCTTACCGGTGCTTAAACCGAGCATTCGTCCCTGTGCCCGGCTGCCGAGAGGCCTGGGGAGACGTTGGAATACTCTTTGAGCCGGTTGTAAAGCGTCTTCAGGCTGACACCCAGCGCGACTGCCGTGCGTTCCTTGTGGCAGCCCAGGTGTTCCAACGTGGTGAGCGTTGCAACGCGTTCGATCTGCGCCAGTGGCGTACCCACTTCGAAGGTCATCGTTGGCGCTCCAGCATTTTCCAGCGGAGGCAAGTCCGTGACCGGAAGACACGGGTCAGTGATGGTGGCGCCATCACCGGCCATCACATACGCACGGTGAACGATGTTGCGCAGTTCCCGCACGTTGCCGGGCCAGCGGTAGCGAGCCAGTTGCGCCAACGCGGCGGGGGAGAAATGCTTGGTCTGCGACTCGCGTTTGCCAATGTCATCCAGGAAATGTTTCGCAATCAGTGGTATGTCTTCGGGCCGCTCCGAGAGCGCCGGCATGTGGATGGGGAAAACGTTGAGACGGTACAGCAAGTCCTCACGCAGATGGCCCTCGGCCACGGCCTGCATCGGGTCTCTGTTGGACGCAGCTGCGATGCGCACATCCGTCTTCAGCACTTGTGTCGAGCCCACGCGGCTGAAGGTACCGGTCTCCAATACGCGCAGCAGCTTGACCTGCAGGTTCAAAGGCATCTCGGTGATCTCGTCCAGGAACAGCGTACCGCCGTCCGCGCGCTCAAAAAAGCCTTGGTGTTGGCGGTCAGCACCCGTAAAACTGCCCTTCTCGTGGCCAAACATCTCGCTCTCAATCAGCTGGGGCGATATCGCGCCGCAGTTAACAGCCACAAACGGCCCAGAGCGCTTGCGACTCAGGTCGTGCACCATGCGGGTCACGACTTCTTTACCACTACCGCTTTGACCGGTCACAAACACCGTGACCGATGTACCGGCTACACGCAATATTTGCTCATGGATGTGCAGCATCAGCTCCGAGCGGCCCCACAGCGGGCCAAAGTGGCCCTCCTTGGCTAAAGTTTCGCGCAGTTGCAGCGCCTCTGATGGAGGAGTGGGCTTCTTCAAGCCTGTGAGCACACCGCGGAAAAGTTTCGCGTTGATGGGCTTGCTGACATAGTTGGCAACATCGGCGTGCGAGACCTGCTTGGACTCCGCTATGGATTCGCCGGAACCCGTCAGAACGATGCGGGAGCGGGATGTCGCCCGGATCTCGTCCAGCAGATCCAGCCCATTTCCGTCGGGCAAGACCGGATCCATGAATACGATGTCCGGTGGCTGCAGTGCCATATGCCGCCGCGCTGCGCGCTGAGAGCTGGCCGTCGCAACCGAAAAGCCCTCCGCGGCGATCAAATTCGCCATTTCCTCGGCCGAATTCTGTTGGTCGTCAATGATCAGGGCATGGGTCACGGTCACCCCTCCTTGCAATCTTGTTATGGAGATTCATTATCAGAGGTGCGACCGTTACAGCCCGTCAGACTTCAACGCATTTTCAGGTAGGCGTGCTCCTACAAAATTGACTGGTGCGAGCGGGTGATCAGCATTCCACGATGTTGACCGCCAGCCCGCCGCGCGCTGTTTCCTTGTATTTGGTCTTCATGTCTGCGCCGGTTTCGCGCATGGTCTTGATGACCTTGTCCAGGCTTACAAAGTGCGACCCATCGCCGCGCAGCGCCATGCGGGCGGCGTTGATGGCCTTGACCGAGGCGATGGCGTTGCGCTCTATGCAGGGGATTTGCACGAGGCCTCCTACCGGGTCGCAGGTCAGGCCCAGGTGGTGTTCCATGCCGATCTCGGCGGCGTTTTCCACCTGCTCAGGCGTGCCACCCATCACCGCGCACAGCGCGGCGGCTGCCATGGAGCAGGCTACGCCGACCTCGCCCTGGCAGCCGACCTCGGCCCCGGAAATGGAAGCGTTTTCCTTGTACAGGATGCCGATGGCAGCTGCCGTCAGCAAGAAGTCGATGACGCCGGCGTCGTTGGCACCGGGCACAAAGCGTGTGTAGTAGTGCAGCACGGCGGGGATGATGCCGGCCGCGCCATTGGTTGGAGCCGTCACTACGCGGCCGCCGGCGGCGTTTTCTTCGTTGACGGCCAGTGCGTAGAGGTTGACCCAGTCCAGCACCTGTAGCGGATCGCGCAGTGCGGCTTCAGGGTTCTCGCTGAGTGCGCGGAACAAGGGTGCGGCACGACGTTTGACCTTGAAACCGCCGGGTAGCACGCCGTCCGTGCGGCAGCCGCGTTTAACGCAGTCCTGCATGACCTGCCAGATGCGCAGCAGGCCAGCGTCGATGTCGGTATCGCTGCGCCAGTGCTGCTCGTTGCGGCGCATGATTTGCGCAATGCTCAAGGAGTGTTGCTGCGCCAGCACCAGCAGCGCATCGCCGCTGGTGAAGGGCAGGGGCAGTACGGTGGCATCGGGTGCAATGACCTTTTGCCGGCTGCCATCGGCGGCCACTTCATCACTGACGATAAAGCCACCGCCCACCGAGTAGTAGACACGATTGACCAGCTCGTTGCCCGCTGCGTCTAGCGCCACAAACCGCATGCCGTTGGCGTGGAAGGGCAACGGTGCACGCATGAAGAGCAGGTCTTCCTTCTCGTTGAAAGCGATGCTGTGCACGCCACCCAGGCTCAGGCGCCTGTTGCCGCGAATTTCCGTGAGCAGTGCCGGGATCTGGTCCACATCCACGGTATCGGGTTCATGTCCGCACAGACCCAGCAGCACTGCCACATCGCTGGCGTGGCCTTTTCCGGTCGCGCCCAGCGACCCATGCAGCCAACAGCGCACGGTGACCGTCTGCGTCAATAGATCGGCATGCTGCAGCCGCGCCACAAACTGCCGCGCCGCGCGCATGGGCCCCACGGTGTGGGAGCTGCTAGGCCCCATGCCGATCTTGAACAGGTCAAATACGGATACTGCCATGTCATGCCTCCTGACGTAGGGGTGTTTCGGTGTTCATTGTTTTCCCCAGTTCCAGTAGTGTGTAGGATTTGAAGGCCTGTGCAAAGTGCGCCTGCACATGCCCCACCAATTGGTGCGCGGTAATGGCCGACAAGGTCCAGCCCAAGTGGCCGTGGCCGGTGTTGTAGAACACATTGGCCTGGCGGCCTGGGCCCACGCGCGGCAGCATGTTTGGCATCATCGGCCGCAGACCGGCCCAGGGTTCGACGCGGCGTGTGTTGACGCCCGGGAAGCATTGGTTGACCCAGTCCACCAGCGGGCGGATGCGTTCGGCGCGGATGTCGCGGTTGATGCCGTTGAATTCCGCCGTTCCGGCCACGCGGAAGCGGTCTTGCCCCAGTCGACTGGTCACCAGCTTGGTTTCATCGTCCAGCAGGCTGACCGTGGGCGCGGCCTGTTGGCTGGCCGCGTCTTCCAAATCCACGGTGATGGAGTAGCCTTTGACCGGGTAGATGTTGAGGCGGTCGCCCAGTTGTGCGGCCAGTGCACGGCCCTGCACACCCGCGCAGACCACGACGGCATCGCACACCAGGGTCTCGTCCCCGTGGGCACTGTGCATGTGAACCAAGGCGGTCTTGCCGTTGCTTGAAGTGCGCTGCACCGATGTTCCGTACAGCGTGCGTACACCCAACCGCGCGCAGGCCTGCGCCAGGCCGTGGGTGTACTTGTGGATGTCGCCGGTGGAATCGCTTTCGGTAAAGTAACCGCCGTAGTAGTTGCCCTGCAGCGTGGGCTCGATGGCGCGCATCTCATCCGGTGTGACCGCGCGGCGCTCCAGGCCGCCTGCGGCCAGCAGCTTGGACACTTCACCGGCGTGCTCAAAGCCCGCCTTGTTGCGGTAGATGTGCAGGATGCCTTTGCGCTCGTGGTTGAAATCAATGCCTTCGGCCTCGGCCCAACTGAACAGGTGCTGGCGCGCCGCAATGGCCAGGCGTGTGGTGGCAATGGTGTTGTCGCGGTACTTCGGGATTGCGGCCACAAACTCGGCCATCCAGCTGATCTTGTGCCAAGTCGGCGTAGGGTTCATCAAGAGCGGCGCGTCCTTGGTGAACATCCACTTCAGGCCCTTGACGATGGTGCTGGGGTGGGTCCAGACCTCGGCATTCGATGCTGACAGTTGGCCGCCGTTGGCGTATGACGTTTCCATACCGGCATAGCGGTTTTTCTCGATCAAAGTGACGCGGTAGCCCGCCTTTGCCAGCGTGTAGGCACTGGTGACGCCAGTGATGCCGCCGCCAATGATGGCGATGTGTTTTTGCAGATGGTTTTGCATGGTGAGCACTCTTCTTTCAGAAGCTGTCGGAAACAAAGTAGTCGCCGGCCGCACACCGTGTGTAGCCGACGACCCCCTCTGTTTGCGACCTGAGAGATTCACGTGCCGCCTTGTGGGCTGCACGCTTGCTCCTGCGGTGTGCCGGGTGACAAATTCCCGACAGCTCTTCAGAGTGCTGATGACCGCAGCGGTCCTTTTGCCTGAGAGTTTCCGGGGTGGTTGCTCCTTCGGCGCTTCGGCTTCGTTTGATAAAAGCCTCGGGCTCTCCCGCTGCGGTGCCAGATCGAGTCTGGCAAGGACGGCTGCATGCAATGCGGCGCCGTCCTTTAACTACTATTTAGCTCGCGTACTCGGTGATGGGAACGCAACTGCAGAACAGGTTGCGGTCGCCGTAGACGTTATCCACCCGGCCTACGGGCGGCCAGTACTTCACTGCCTTGAGCGTTGCCAAGGGGAATGCACCCACCTCGCGGCTGTAGGGGCGGTCCCACTCGCTGCCCAGCAAGCTGGCCGCGGTGTGCGGGGCGTGTTTCAGCGGGTTGTTGTCCTGGGGCCATTCACCCTTCTCGATCCGGGTGATCTCGCCACGGATGGCGATCATGGCGTGGATGAAGCGGTCGATCTCGGCCAAGGTTTCACTTTCGGTGGGCTCCACCATCAGCGTGTTAGGCACGGGGAAGGAGAGGGTGGGCGCGTGGAAACCATAGTCCATCAGGCGCTTGGCCACGTCCTCGGCCATCACGCCGCTGGTGTCCTTCAGATTGCGCAGGTCCAAAATGCACTCGTGGGCCACATGGCCGTTAGCGGATGCGTACAGCGTGGGGTAGTGGTCTTTGAGGCGGGTGCTGATGTAGTTGGCCGCCAGAATAGCCGCCTCAGTTGCATGCTGCAGGCCTGCGGCTCCCATCATGCGGCAGTACATCCAGCTGATTGGCAGCACGGCCGCATTGCCCAGAGGCGCTGCGCTGACAGCGCCGGTGCCAGGCATGCCGCCAGTCGCATGGCCGGGAAGGAAAGGTACAAGGTCTTCAACGACGCAGACAGGGCCTACACCTGGGCCGCCGCCGCCGTGGGGGATGCAGAAGGTCTTGTGCAGGTTCAGGTGGCTGACATCGCCACCGAATTCGCCCGGTGCGGCCACGCCGACCAGCGCGTTCATGTTGGCGCCGTCCACATAAACACGACCACCGTGCTGGTGCACCAGTGCGCACAGCTCTTTGACCGATGTTTCGAACACGCCGTGTGTGCTGGGGTAGGTGATCATCACGCAGGCCAGGTTGGCGCTGTGCTGTTCACACTTGGCGCGCAGGTCGGCCAGGTCCACGTTGCCCATGTCATCGCACTTGGTGACAACCACCGTCATGCCCACCATCTGCGCGCTGGCCGGGTTGGTGCCGTGGGCGCTGCTGGGGATCAGGCAGATGTTGCGGTGGCCCTGGCCCTTGCTCTCGTGGAAGGCCTTGATGACCAGCAGGCCGGCATATTCGCCTTGGCTACCGGCATTGGGCTGCAGGCTGATACCGGCATAACCAGTGGCAGCGCACAGCCAGCCGCGCAGCTGGGCGTCCAGCTCGGTGTAGCCCTGGCGCTGGTCAGCGGGGCAGAAGGGGTGGATGTTCGCAAACTCCGGCCAGGTGATGGGGATCATCTCGCTGGTAGCGTTGAGCTTCATCGTGCAGCTGCCCAGTGGGATCATACTGCGGTCCAGCGCCAAGTCCTTGTCGCTCAGCATGCGGATGTAGCGCAGCATGCCGGTCTCACTATGGTGGGTGTTGAAGACCGGGTGGGTCATGAATGTGCTGGTGCGGCGCAGCGCGGCGGGGATCAAAGACTCGGCCGATGCCTCCAACGCTTCCACCGTGGGCAGCGCCTGGCCAGGCTTAGCGAAGAGGGACCAGATCAACGCAATGTCTTCGCGCGTGGTGGTCTCGTCCAGCGAGATGCACAGGTAGTGCTCAAAGTAAGTTCGCAGGTTAGCCCCCGCGGATACTGCACGTGCCGCTATTGAATCGGTAGCGCCGTCGGTCTTCAACGTGACTGTGTCAAAGGTCGCTTGCGCGCGGGCCGGTGCACCCAACTGCTCAAGGCCCTTGGCCAATATGGCGGTGAACCTGGCTACGCGCTGTGCAATGCGGGTCAGGCCTTCGGGCCCGTGGTACACGGCGTACATGCTGGCCACCACGGCCGGCAGCACCTGCGCGGTGCAGATGTTGGAGGTAGCCTTTTCGCGGCGGATGTGCTGTTCGCGCGTTTGCAGCGCCAACCGGTAGGTGGGGTTGCCGTGTACGTCGATGCTGACGCCGACCAGGCGACCGGGCAGGGAGCGTTTGTATTCGTCACGGCAGGCCATGTAGGCGGCGTGTGGGCCGCCGTT
This sequence comes from Rhodoferax sp. ZS1R8, assembly GCF_056521325.1. Lineage (NCBI taxonomy): Bacteria > Pseudomonadati > Pseudomonadota > Betaproteobacteria > Burkholderiales > Comamonadaceae > Rhodoferax > Rhodoferax sp. ZS1R8. The sequence continues at coordinate 26,854 of NZ_JBWMBA010000004.1, forward strand.
GCACAGCGGCATGCCAAAGCGCTGGGTGGTGCCGACCACAATGTCAGAATTCCACTCGCCGGGGGGTGTCAGCAGCGTCAGCGCCAGCAGGTCGGCGGCGACGATGAAGGCGGCCTGTTTGCCGTGTACCAGCGCCACGTCGGCACGCAAGTCGTCAATGCGGCCGCTGGTGGCGGGGTATTGGGCCAACACGGCGAAGTAGTCGCCGGCCAGAGCGGCTTCCCACTCGGGCGCGGAGTTGGCTAACTTCACGGAGATACCCAGCGGAGCGGCGCGGGTTTGGATGACTTCAATGGTCTGGGGGTGGCAGTCGCCAGCCACGACAAACACATTGCTCTTGCTCTTCACCGAGCGTTTGGCCAGCGTCATGGCCTCGGCCGCCGCGGTAGCCTCGTCCAGCATGGACGCGTTGGCAATCGGCATGCCGGTCAGGTCGCAGACCATGGTCTGGAAGTTGACCAGCGCTTCCATGCGGCCCTGCGAAATCTCGGCTTGGTAGGGCGTGTAGGCGGTGTACCAGGCGGGGTTTTCGAGGATGTTGCGCAGGATGACGCCCGGCGTGTGGTTGGGGTAGTAACCCTGGCCGATAAAGCTCTTGAACACCTTGTTCTTGTCCGCCAGAACCTTGATCTCGGCCAGCGCGGCGGCTTCGGTAATGGCTGCAGGGATGGCCATCGCCGTGCTGCGCGCAATGGAGCGCGGCACGATGCTGTCGATCAGCTCACGGCGCGAGCTCTCGCCAATGGTCTTGAGCATCAGCGCTTCGTCGGCGGCATCGATACCAATGTGGCGTGCGACGAATTCGCTTGCGTTTTCGAGGTCTTTGAGGGTGGGGGTCGAGGACATGGGCTTGGGCTTACAGGCTTGTTGGTTATGGGGTGAGAGGGCAATTCCCCGCCGGGCCGCTCCAAGGGAAATTAACCCCTGGTGCGCAGCGACCCCTTCGGTAGTGGGGCAGCGACCCGCGTAGCGGCGCAGCGTGGGGGCTATGCCGCTGCGGCGAAACTGGTGTAGCTGGTCTCGTCCATCAGGGCGTCAAGTTCAGCAGGCGCAGACAGCTTGACCTTGAAGAACCAGCCGGCACCCATAGGGTCGGTATTGGCCAACGCCGGGTCAGTACGCAGGGCTTCATTTACTTCGGTAATCTCACCGGTCACCGGCATATACACGTCAGCCGCGGCCTTGACGGACTCAACGACGCCTGCAATGTCCTTGGCGGCAAAGGACTTGCCGACTTCGGGCAGGTCCACAAACACCACGTCGCCCAGCGCGTCTTGCGCATGGTGCGTGATGCCGACGGTGGCGACGCCGCCTTCAACGTTCAGCCATTCGTGGTCGGGGGTGTACTTGATGGACATGGAAGACTCCTGAGAAAAGTTTGAGTGGGATAAAAGTAAAAAGAACCAAAAATTCCAAGCTGCCAACGCAGACTGTAGCCGCCTGGACGCCGGCTCTCAGCCCCGGTAGTAGTTGGTGGGCACGAACGGCATGGCACTCACAACCATCGGCACCGGCTTGCCACGCACGACGGCAACGACTTGGGTGCCCAGCGCGCTGAACGCTGCATCAACGTAGCCCATGGCCACGGGCTTGTCGATGGTGGGGCCCAGCAGACCACTGGTAACTTCACCGATGCGATTGCCATTGCCGTCTTGCAACTCCGTGTGGTCGCGTACCGGTATACGCTCCTGGGCAATCAGTCCTACACGTTTCTTTGAGCCATTTTGACCGCCAGCCCCCGCCGGTTGCGCGAGAGCCGCTAGTATTTTTGTAGCACCGGGGAAGCCACCTTCGCGCGCACCACCGCTGCGGCGCACCTTTTGTATGGCCCAGTTGAGGTTGGCTTCTACGGGGTGGGTGGTTTCGTCGATGTCGTTGCCGTACAGGCACAAACCCGCTTCCAGTCGCAGCGAGTTGCGGGCACCCAAGCCAATCGGCTTGACCTCGGGTTGGGCCAGCAGGGCGCGGGCCAGGGCTTCTGCCTGATCCTTGTGCACCGAGATTTCAAAACCGTCTTCACCGGTGTAACCGCTGCGGGTCAGGAAAACGTCGATCTTTTGTGTGCCCGTGTCGACGGTGAAATTGCCACCGGTCATGAACACCAGCTTTTCGACGCCAGGTGCCAGCCGGGACAGCGCCGCGACAGCCTGCGGGCCTTGCAGTGCCAGCAACGCATGGTCGGGCATCGTGATGACTTCACAACGGTGGCCAATGCGGAACTGTATATGGGCGATGTCGCCGACTTTGCAGGCGCCATTCACAATCACGAAAATTTCACCATTGCCCTTGTTGAAGAACATCAGGTCATCAATGATGCCGCCTTCGTCATTGAGCAGCAGGCCGTAGCGCTGTTTGCCTACCGGCAGGTCGATGACATCCACCGGGATCAGTGTCTCAAACGCCGCTGCAGCGTCAGCGCCCACCAGGCGCAGCTGGCCCATATGCGACACGTCAAACAGGCCGGCAGCTTTGCGGGTGTGGTGGTGTTCGGCCATCAGGCCTGCGGGGTATTGCACCGGCATCGAGTAGCCGGCAAAAGGCACCATGCGGGCACCCAGTTCGATGTGCAAGGCGTTGAGCGGCGTGGTCAACAGCGGCGTTGTCGGGGATTCTGTGGGAGCGGACAAGGGCAGTCTCCAGACGGCAGGGGGCAATGGACTATCCACGGCAATAACGGTTCAGTCAATGCCATGGCCTGGTTTGCCCCCGCTGTCCGCTTTACCTGAGAGATTCGCCGGGCCTGCCGCACAAAAACTGTGCGCAAACTGCGGTTTGCTCCTTCGGTGGGCGGCATCGTGGTGCCGCCTCTCTCCAGTGGGGATCGTCTTGCCCTATCGCTAGGGCAAGGCGTTTGTCAGTCCTTTTGCCTGAGCGTTCAGACCGCTGCAATCAGCGGTCCTGCGCCTTCGGCGGTTTTCTGTGCAGAAAACTCTCTCCTGACCGGCAGGATTCTAAACCACCAATCAATTTGAATCATTGGTTACCACCTGGTTTCCGCGGATTAAACTCGGCCCATGACAAGCCCACAGGCCCAGCGCCCGTTCTGAGGAAAACCTCTGCCGATGATTGATCCACTGTCAAAAGCCGTGCTGCAGCAGGAACGCGTGTCCCTGCCCGTGCTGGTGATGGTGGGGGCTATCCATATTGCCCTGCTGTGGATGATGTTCCAAGCGGCCGCGCCCACGCTGCAAGCTACACGCACCGTGGTCTACCAGTTGCTGAACCCCATCACCCAGTTGAAGGAGCGCCCGCCCACCCCGGCCGTGAAGGCGCCGCGCGAGGTGCGTGACGTAAAAGTGCCGGCGCCCACGACGAATGCGATACAGATCGACAAGGTGACGAAGCGTCCGGCCGAAAAGCCGCCCCAGAAGATGGCGGATGTGGTCCCTGTGACCAAGCCGGTGCAGATTGCGCTGGAACCCATACCTGTACCGCCGCCCACGGTGGTGCCCCCCCCGCCGACCCCGGCGCCAGAGCCCACACCGGTTCCTGTGCCGGTGCCAGTACCCGTCGTGGAGCCGGCTCCAGCCCCTACACCCACGCCTGTACCGGCGCCTGCACCGCCCCCACCGGTGCAGGCGCCAGCACCTGCCCCGGTGCCGGTACCGACGCCGACGCCGACGCCGACGCCGACGCCGACGCCGACGCCTGCTCCGGCACCCATCCCTGCACCGGTTCCAGCGCCCACACCAGCCCCGGCCCCAGCGCCCGCCCCCGCGCCGACACCCGCCCCGGTGCCTACTCCGGCCCCGGCCCCCACGCCGAGTCCTGCGCCAACACCGGCTCCGGTTCCTGCTCCAGCCCCGGCGCCAGCGCCAGCGCCCACCGCCGCTCCGGCACGGGCTCTTGCCATCACTCCGGTCGAAAAGCCGGCTGCACCGTCGGGCCCGGCCGCGGCTGCACCGGCAGGTGGAGCGCCGGCTGGGGGTGCCCCCAACACTGCGGGCGGGCCTAGCGGCTCGGGCGTCATTTACCCGGACTACATGAAGATGAAGCCGCGCCAGAAGAGTTTCGCCGAGCTGGCCAACGAGCAACTGAACCCTGGCGGGCGGCGCGACAAGTTTGTGGATGCGATGGACGGTGCCGAAAAGCCGGACTGCCTCGCCGCCAACCAGGCGGGGGGCTTGTTTGCCGCCCCCCTGATTGCTTACAAAGCCGCAACGGGCAAATGCAAATGAACACACATTTCACAGGAAAACTGGCAATGAATCCAAAATCCTCCTCCGACGTTTTCGCTACACGTTCTGCGCGGCCCGTCCGGGCAGTAGTCGGCAGCATCGCGCTGGCCGTCGTCTGCCTGGTAGCAACGCCGGCGCTGACGCAAGCGCCCGCGGCGGCTCCTGCGGCCACCGCACCGGCACCGGTGGGCAATGTGCCAGCCGCATCCGATAACGCGGCGCTGGCCATGTCACCAGCTTTGGTAAATGCTGGTGCCAACAGCGGGGCCAATCCCTACGGTCTGCGCGTGGCCTGGGGGCAGGGCGACATTGTTGCCCGCACGACGCTGGTCATCCTGGCGTTCATGTCCCTGCTCAGCTGGTATGTGATCGTCTCCAAATGGCTAGAGCAGCGCCGCCAGGCGGCTCAGGCGCTGTCCGCACGCACAGCTTTTTCCAATGCAGACTCCCTGCAAAAAGGTGCCACCGCGTTGGGCAAGGAAAGCCCGTTCCGCTTTTTGGTGGATTCGGCGATGGACGCGCTGCGCAAGTACGAGGCGCTGGCCGGCCAGGTCGAGGTGGGTGCCTGGTTGAGCCAGGACATTGTGCGCAATGTGGGCACCTTGCAGATGCGCATGCAGTCTGGCCTTTCCATACTGGCTACGGTGGGCTCTACTGCGCCATTTGTTGGCCTGTTCGGCACGGTCTGGGGCATTTACAACGCGCTGATCACGATTGGTTCTACCGGTCAGGCGTCCATCGACAAGGTGGCCGGCCCAGTGGGTGAGGCATTGATCATGACGGCGCTGGGCCTGGCGGTGGCCGTGCCGGCCGTGCTGGGCTACAACTGGCTGGTGCGGCGCAACCGCATCGCGCTGCACAGCGTCAAGGGCTTTGGCTCGGACCTGCACACGCTGTTCCTGATAGAGATTGAGAAAAGCCGGCGCGGCGGCGGCAAATCGGCGGCCTGAACACCATGGCTATCAGTTTCGAAACGGCTGGCGACGGTCTGAACGGCCCGGACAGCGACGACGAAATGCTGTTCGAGATCAACACCACGCCCCTGGTGGACGTGATGCTGGTCTTGCTGATCATCTTCTTGATCACGATCCCGGTCGTCAATGCCGCCGTGGCCGTCAAGCTGCCGCGCGAGAGCAACCAGCTGCGCCAGCTGTTTCCCGAAACCGTCATCGTGTCGGTGGACGCTGCCGGCACCAGTTACTGGTTCGACGTCAAATTGGCCACACCCGATCTGCTGCGCCAGCGCCTGGCCAAGATTGCCGCGCAAACCCCGCAGCCCGAGGTCCACATCCGGGCCGATGCGCGGTCCGATTTTGCAGCTGTAGCCAAGGTCGTGCTGGCCTGCCAGACGGCGGGCATTGCGCGAATCGGTTTTTTGACCGAACCGCCTTCTTCACCGTGAGCGCTGCATAGCCATGGCCATTGATTTCCACAGTGACGAAGCGGGTGAGGACGAAGACCACGCCGAGCCCAGCATGAACACCACGCCGCTGATCGACGTGCTGCTGGTTTTGCTGGTGATGCTGATCATCACCATCCCCATCCAGTTGCATTCGGTGAATATGGATTTGCCCGCTGGCCTGCCGCCGCCGGACGCGCCCGAGCCGGTGGTGGTGCGCCTGGAGGTGTCCAGCAGCAACCAGGTGCTGTGGAATGGGGAGCCGGTCACCGACCGCACGGCGCTGGACGCGCGCTTTATGCAGGCGGCCCAACAGCCGGTGCAGCCCGAGGTCCACGTGCATGCCGACCCGCGAACCAAGTACGACACCGTGGCCGCTGTGCTGACCGCCGCTCAGCGCCAGGGCTTGCTGAAAATCGGTGTTGTGGGGCTGGACGCTTACGCTAAATAGGAGCCCCCACGCTCCACCACCAAGCCAGAAAAAACTAGGGCGACTGTGGCCCCTGCTGCGGTGCCTGCGTGACGTAGTGCAGCACCAGCTTGTCGTGCTGTGACAGATTCTTGAACGCTAGTCCGATGTAGTAGGCTGGGTCATTGGCGCCGCGGTTGTTGTGGCAGATGCTGGCTGACAGGTTCAATTGCACCGGGGCGTTGTCAAAAGTCACGGTAATACCTACGGTGACCAGTTCTCCCACCGTGGCCAGCGCCGAGCTGGTCTTGATCATCGCGCCCTGCAGGCTGATGTCCACCAGGCTGGCCTCTTGCGGGCCGGCGTCGGCACTGCCGTTTTTGGGCGGAACGTGTACGGTGGTGGGCCAGGATGTCTTGGTACGCATGCTCTGGCGCACCAGCGTTGCATCAACTTGGGCTGGGTAGGCCAAAAGTGCGTAGACAAAAGGTTTTTGAAAGGTCTGCAGCACCTTGCTCAAGAACGAAAACTCGTACTGGCCGGTAAAGCCGCGCACTACGCAGACTTCGCCTTCGTCCAGCTCCGTCTTCGCGCCATCCGGGCCTAGCGGTCCGACCATGACCCCCTTGCCCTCGATCGCACCGTAAAACTGCGCCTCTTTCTTGCTGGCACCTTCCACCAGTCGGCGGGTCTGCAGCGCCATGCCCGTGCGCAGGCCCAAGGCCTTCAGGGGTAAGCGGCTCACATTGGGGCTGGTGGCGGCGGAGTCATCATGGCTCATGGATACGCTTTCGAGTGCTTTATTGGGCTTTCGCGGCTGGGCTTGTGGCTAAGATAGTACACCGACCGCTCGTCGGTTTTGGGCTGTGACCGACTCTAGGAGATCCGAATGAATTACCAGCGCACCCTGGGCCTGCTTGCCGTGCCGGCACCTCTGCTGTCGTTGCTGGTAGCGTGCGCAGACATCAATGACACGGGCCTGGCTGCGCTGGCCACCCGTGTGCAGGCCTATGCCGTAGTCAACGAACAATTGGTGCAGGGCGAGATGACGCTGTACCCCAACCATACGGGCACCGTAGCCCTGCGGGCCGGCGACTCGTTGCAGCAAAGCGCCAGCCAGGCGTCCGAATTTTCTGCCCCCAGCCCACCCACTAAGCCTGCTGCCGAGCGTCCCGCCCTGAACAGCTGCGTAGGGCGTTTTCGCTACACCGCCACCGCGTACGGCGCCATCGACCTGCGCTGCAATGAAGGCTCGACTGCTGACTTGCGCATGGCCCTGATCGGTGAGACCCGTGGCTACGGCTATGGCCAGACCGCTACCGGCCAGGTCAGCCTGACCTTTGGCATGGCGCCCACCGAAGCACGGGCCCACTTGACCGTGCCACACGGCAAGCAGTTGCAGGAGCTCAACAGTTCCTCCGGCCTGGAGATGAAATGAAACCCAGTGCCGCGGCAATGGTGGGCTAACTGCGAGCAGCCATGGAAGATGTAGATTGCGTCGTCGTCGGCGCCGGGGTGGTAGGCCTGGCAGCAGCGCGTGCGCTGGCGCTGGCCGGCCGCGAAGTGCTGGTGCTGGAGGCCTGCAACGCGATCGGCACCCAGACCAGCTCGCGCAACAGCGAGGTCATCCACGCTGGCATGTATTACGCCACCGGATCGTTGAAGGCCGAGTTGTGCGTGCGCGGTAAGGCCTTGCTGTACGCCTACTGTGCAGAGCGCGGCGTCAGCCACAGCCGCTGCGGCAAACTGATTGTCGCCACTGCGCCAGACCAGCTTGCCAAGCTGCAGGCCATCCAGGACCGCGCCACGGCCAACGGCGTGCATGATCTGCAGTTGCTGAACGCCGCCCAGGCGCAGGCGATGGAGCCGGCACTGCAATGCCTGGCGGCCCTGCATTCGTCTTCCACCGGCATTGTGGACAGCCACGGCCTGATGCTGTCGCTGTTGGGCGATATCGAGAGTCTGGGCGGAATCCTTGCGCTCAATTCGCCGCTAGCCCTCGCCCAATTTGCGCAAGCAGCTATCGAATTGGTAGCAGTGGATGGCACCCGGTTGTCGGCCAGGTCGGTGGTCAATGCCGCCGGGCTGCAGGCGCCAGCGCTAGCCAAGCGCTTTGCAGGGTTGGATGCACGCCACGTTCCAGAGGCCTACTTCGCCAAGGGCAATTACTTCACGCTGGTTGGGCGCTCGCCGTTCTCCCGACTGATCTACCCCGTGCCCGAGGCTGGCGGACTGGGTGTGCACCTGACGCTGGACCTGGGCGCCCAAGCCCGATTTGGCCCCGATGTGCAATGGGTGGACACCCCGGACGACACGGTGGTCGATCCGGCGCGCGGTGATGCCTTTTATGCTGAGGTTCGCAAATACTGGCCAGACCTGCCCGACGGCGGACTGCTTCCGGCCTACGCCGGCATACGCCCCAAGATCAACGGCCCGCTGGAGGCTGCGCGCGACTTTTGCATACAGGGCCCCAAAGACCACGGTGTGCCCGGGCTGGTCAACTTGTTTGGCATCGAGTCGCCGGGATTGACCAGTTGCCTGGCGATCGCCGAGCGGGTGGTGGCCTTACTTGCGGATGGCCTTGATGGCTAGTGCAGCGTCGCGCACCAGTTGCGGCCCCCGGTAGATCAGACCCGTGTAGATCTGCACCACGTCCGCGCCGGCCTGGATCTTGGTCACGGCGTCTGCGGCGCTCATGATGCCGCCCACACCGATGATGGGGAATTGTGGCCCCAGCGCCGCGCGCAGCTGGCCAATGACCCGGTTGCTGGCCTCGAAGACCGGCGCGCCGGATAGTCCACCCGCTTCCTCGGCATGGGGCAGCCCCTTGACTGCGTCGCGGCCTAGCGTGGTGTTGGTGGCGATCACGCCGTCCATGCCATGGCGCACGAGGGTCGCTGCAATCACGCCGACCTGGGCTTCGTCCAGATCGGGCGCAATTTTCACAAAAATCGGGATGCGTTTGCCGTGTTTTTGGGTCAGTTCCGTTCGGCGCGTTGCAATGGCGCCCAGCAAACCGTCCAGCGCCTCATCGCTCTGCAGAGCACGCAGGTTCTTGGTGTTGGGGCTGGATATATTGACCGTCACGTAGTCGGCGTGGGCGTAGACTCCGTTCAGGCACACCAAGTAGTCGTCGGTCGCGTTTTTAATGGGTGTGGCCGCGTTCTTGCCGATGTTCAGGCCCAGCAGCAGGCTGGGGTTCTTCTGGCGGCGCAGCGCCGAACGCTGCACGTTGGCCACAAAGGCGTCCAGCCCCTCGTTGTTGAAACCCAGGCGATTGATCAGCGCATTGGCCTTGGGCAGACGGAACATGCGGGGTTTGGGATTACCGGGCTGGGCCTTGGGCGTGACCGTGCCCACTTCCACGAAACCAAAGCCCATGGCGCCCAGGCCGTCAATGCAGCGTGCATTCTTGTCCAGCCCGGCGGCCATGCCCACGCGGTTGGGGAAGCGCAGGCCGGCTAGCTCTACAGGGTCATCGACCCGGGCCGCGCAATAGGCCAGCTGCAATGGCGTGCCCTGCGTACGGGCGAGGCCAGCCATGGTGATTTCGTGGGCGGTCTCGGCATCCAGGTTGAAGAGGGCGGCACGGGCCAGGCCGTAGGGGACAAGAGACATTGGATAATTCCTGTAGCAAGTATTTTTTGTAACTTCCCCAATTTTCGCTCATGACCCCATCCAACCCTTCCGCCGCCGAATCCACCCCACTGACCCAGGACCAGCTTAAAACCCTGGTGGGCCAGGCGGCCCTGCAATACGTGGTGCCTGGCGAGATCGTCGGTGTGGGAACCGGCTCCACGGTCAACAAGTTCATCGACGCACTGGCCACGATGAAGGACCAGATCAAGGGGGCAGTGTCCAGCTCAGTCGCCAGCACGGAGCGCCTGCTGGCGCTGGGCATCCCAGTGTTTGACTCGAACGACGTGCCGCGCCTGTCGGTCTATATCGATGGCGCGGACGAGATTGACGGCCAGGGCCACATGGTCAAGGGTGGCGGTGCGGCGCTGACACGCGAGAAGATCGTGGCAGCCCAGTCCGATCGCTTTGTGTGTATTGCCGACGAATCCAAGCTGGTGCAGACGCTGGGCGTTTTTCCACTGCCGGTGGAAGTGATCCCTATGGCCACACAGCGGATCATTGCCCAGTTTGCGGCCAAGGGTGGCGCGGCCAAAGTACGTCTGAAGGACGGCCAACCGCTGGTGACCGACAATGGCCAGGTCATTGTGGATGTGACCGGTTTGCAGATCACCGACCCGGTGGCGTTTGAGGCTGAGGTCAGCCAATGGCCGGGCGTCGTGACCGTGGGCGTTTTCGCGTTTCAGCGCGCCCAGGTTTGTTTGCTGGGCACGGCCGGCGGAGTCAGGACGCTGACGTTTTGAACTGAAACCCTCGCCCGCCTAGAACGTGATGCCAGCAGGGTTGGACGGGTTGCTTGGGGGAGGTGGCTGGTAGGCCGGCTCGGCAGCGGAGGCGGACGCTTTTTCCGCTGGCTTGACCGCAGGTGCAACGGCAACCAGCGGGGTCGCGGGTGCATTCTTGTAGCTGGAGGGCAGCGTGGATGTCTTGGGATAGCCGGCTGCATCCAGGTACTGCGTCCACTCCATGTCCGAGAAACCTTTGAGCCGCTGCGCGCCCACACTCAGGTAGGGCAGCGATGTGTCGCCCATCTGGCGCTGCAGCGAGGCCCGGTCCTCGTTGGTGGTGACCGTGCGCTCAGAAAATGGCACGCCACGGCTGTTTAGCAGCGCGCGGCCCGAGTCGCACGGGGCGCACTGCGCGCCGGTGTATAGCACTACGGGGTATTTGGACGCCACTTGGCGCAACTCAAACGGCAAGCTGCCATTGCTGCTGGCCGCTGCAGCAGCACCGGTGCCGGTGGTTGCGACCTTGCCCTGTTGGGCATTGGCGGGGGGCTTGTCGGAGAACGTGACCTTGCCATCTGGACCCACGATACGGTAGACCTGTGCCTGGGCACCCAAGGCGCACAGCAACGCTGCGCTGCCCATCAGGAATGCGGTAGTGAGTTGTTTGTTGTTCATGTGCGAGCTCCTGTTCGATACGCGTAGTGTTGCATAGGATGCATGCTAGCGGCTTTATGCTACCGCCATGCCCTGGTGGCGCAGCAGGGCGTCTAGCGATGGTTCGCGGCCGCGGAATGCCTTGAACGATTCCATGGCCGGCCGGCTGCCGCCGGACTCCAAAATGGCCTCGCGGTATTTTCGGCCCGTTTCCAGGTTGGGCAGACCGTCTGGTCCGGCGGTTTCCTCAAATGCCGCATACGCGTCGGCGCTGAGCACTTCCGCCCACTTGTAGCTGTAATAGCCCGCCGCATAGCCGCCGGCAAAAATATGGCTGAAGGTGTGGGCTGTGCGACTCCAGGCGGGTGGCACCATCACCGCAACTTCTGCCCGCACCTGGTTCAGCAAGGGCATGATGTCCTGTTGCGGGTCGTGCGACGTGTGCAGCAGCATGTCGAACAGCGAGAACTCAATCTGGCGCAGTGTCTGCAGACCGCTCTGGTAGTTGCGGGCCGCCAGCATCTTGTCGAACAGTGCACGGGGCAGCGGTTCACCCGTCTCCACATGGGATGTCATGTGGCGCAGCACGCTCCATTCCCAGCAGAAGTTCTCCATGAACTGGCTGGGCAGCTCTACCGCGTCCCATTCCACGCCACTGATGCCGGACACATCGTGCTCGTTGACCTGGGTCAGCATGTGCTGCAGGCCGTGGCCAAATTCATGGAACAGCGTGGTCACGTCGTCGTGCGACAAAAGGGCGGGCTGCTTCTTGCCATTCACTTCAATACCGTCGGCGAAGTTGCAGACCAGGTGGGCCACCGGTGTCTGCAACTGGGCGGTGTCGGGTCGTAACCAGCGGGCGCAGACGTCGTCCATCCACGCGCCACCGCGCTTGCCACTGCGGGCCGTGGGGTCGAGGTAAAACTGGCCGATGAGCTGGCCTTGGCGTTCGATGCGGTAGAACTCCACATTGGCGTTCCACACCGGCGCGTGGTCGCGGCTGATCGCAATGTCGAACAAAGTCTCTGAAATCTTGAACAGACCCGCCAGCACCTTGGGGAAGGTGAAGTATTGCTTGACCTCTTGTTCGCTGAAGGAGTAGCGCGCTTCTTTAAGCTTTTCGCCGATGTAGGGCCAGTCCCAGGCCTGCGGGTCGTTCAGTTTCAGTTCATCCTTGGCAAAGGCGCGCAGGTCGGCAAGGTCTTTTTCGGCAAAGGGGCGGGCCTTGTGGGCCAGATCCCGCAGGAAGCGGATGACAGCATCCGGCGACGTCGCCATTTTTGGCACCAGTGACAGGGTGCCGAAGTCGGGGTAACCCAGCAGCGCGGCTTCTTCCTTGCGCAGCGTCAGGATGTTGCGAATGCCTTCGGTGTTGTCGAATTTTTTCGCTTCCGCATCGCCGGCCTGGTCCGAGCCACGGGTGACATACGCGCGGTACAGCTTGGCACGCAGTGGACTGCTGTGGGCAAACTGCATCACGGGCAGGTAGCACGGCATCTTCAGCGTCAACTTGTAGCCTTCTTTGCCGTCGGCCCGGGCTGCTGCCAGCGCGGTCTGCTGCACATCGTCGGGCACGCCGGCCAATTCCTCTGCTGTGGCGTAATAGCTAAAAGCGTCGGTAGCGTCCAACGTGTTCTCGCTGAATTTTTGACTCAGTGCGGCCTGCTGCTCCTGGATCTCGGCAAATCGCTCACGTTGGGCACCCACCAGGTCGGCACCACCCAGCACAAAGTTGCGCAGCGCATTTTTGTGGGCTTGGCGCTGCTCGGCATTGAGGGTCTGCACGTCTATGGCCTTGTACTTGGCGTACAGGCGCTCATCCGCACCCAGGCGGGTCCAGAACTCGGTGACGACAGGTAGGACCTCGTTGTAAGCCGCGCGAAGTTCGGGAGTGTCGGCCACACCGTTGAGATGGCTGACGGCACCCCAGGCAATGCCCAGCTTCTCGGTGGCCACGTCCAGCACCCTGGCGATCGCCACCCATTCGGCCGGGAAATCCGGCGCGGTAACGGTCTCCAGCGCCGCATCAGCCTGGGCCAGCAGCGCGTTGATGGCGGGGCCGACGTGCTCGGGGCGGATCTGGTCAAACAGGGGCAGGGTTAATTGGGACAGTAGTGGATTGCTCATATGGCTAATTTGGGGGTTTCAGGCTGTTGATCAAGAGGCGAAGGGGCAATCATTGCGCCTTCAAGGGTTCTGAGGCGCGGGAAGCCGCCCTTTTGCTCGCGCGGCATTGTTCTTGTTCGGTCATCTGTAGCGTAGCGCCTGCAGACTCCAGCATCGTCTCCAACACTGTGTTGTGTGATTGCCGAGCTGCATCCAACGGCGTTCTGCAGGTCCACTTGTCGACGATATTCACGTCCGCGCCCTTGGCTATAAGCGCTTGCGCGGTAGATTTCGTGAAAGTCGCGCAGGCTGCGTCCGGCTTGGGGCACGCAAATGCCAACGCAATCAAAGTCGGGCTGGTAGCTGGACCGTTGGGGTTGATACCGCGCTGAACCAGCAGATCTGCCACGGGGAAATTCCTTTCCCGTACCGCTGCATTGAGCAGCGTCATGGCACCGGGATCGTTCGGGCTCAAAACTGTACGGTGATCCAATGAAGTGCCCAGCAGCTCCAGTATTGCCGGCGAACGCAGCCGGTGCACCATGCCGCCCAGATCTACGTCGTTGGCCTCTGCACCGCGCGCCAACAGGAGCTTCAGCTCTTCTACCGAAGTTGCGTACCACAGCACACGGCTCTTGCCTGTGTGAGCTGCAATACCAGCATCGAGCAGCAAATTGGTTGCCGGCAGATTGCCAGCTTCTGAAGCCGCGAGCAGCAGACCGTGGCTTTTTTCCGCGTCCTGCAGCAACTGGGGATAGGTCTGCAGCACAAATTGAAGCTGGGTCTGGTTGCCGGTCTGGATGGCCTGCGCAGCGGACTTCTCAGGTGGATTGGGGGTTAGGGCCTGGACGGCCATCCCTGCAGCCACGATGGGCACCAGGCCGACGAGGCACAGTGGATTGCCGTCACAGATGACCTTGTCGGCCTGCGCAGGGCCGGCAATCGCGATTGCCATGGCAGCAATCCACAAGGCCCCCATTCTCATAGTGCGCGGACTCTCTCCGCAGCTTCCAATGTATTGACCAGCAGCATCGTGATGGTCATAGGGCCGACGCCGCCGGGCACGGGTGTGATGTGGCTGGCAACCTGGCTTACGCCGGCGAAGTCCACATCGCCGCACAGCTTTCCGGCATCGTTGCGATTCATGCCTACATCGATGACGATGGCGCCAGGCTTGACCATGTCGGCGGTCAGCACATTGCGCTTGCCGACGGCGGCGACGATGACATCGGCCTGGCGTGTGTGGTGGCCCATGTCGGCCGTGGCGCTGTGGCATACCGTGACGGTGGCATTGGCCTGCAGCAGCAAGAGTGCCATGGGTTTGCCAACCGTGTTGCTGCGCCCGATGACCACGGCGTGTTTGCCGCGCAAATCAATGCCCGTGGTCTCGATCAGCTTCATGCAACCATAGGGTGTGCAGGGCCGAAATCCTTCTTGACCGGTCATTAACTCTCCAGCGCTCAGCGTTGCATACCCGTCTACGTCCTTGCTGGTCGAAATGGCTTCAATGACTTTGTGTGGGTTGATGTGTTTGGGCAGGGGCATTTGCACCAAAATCCCGTGAATGCTGGGGTCGGTATTGAGGGAATCAATGCGCGCCAACAGATCGGCTTCACTGAGAGTCGCCTCGTACTTTTCAAGCACCGAGTGAATGCCGCAATCGGCACAGGCCTTGACCTTGTTGCGCACATAGACAGCACTGGCCGGGTCCTCTCCAACCAGGATGACGGCCAGGCCTGGCGTCACGCCACGTGCCGTAAGCGCTGCTGCGCGGGCTGCAATGTCTGCACGCAATTTCGCAGAGAGCGCAACGCCGTCAATGTTTTTGGCAATGGTAGAGGTCATGTGTTGCTTTCAAATGTAAAACGCCCGCAGTCCTTGCGGGGCGGGCGTGGGGTGCGGTGGAAAACGGGTCTCAGGTCTTGGGTGCGTTTTGTCCCAGTGCAATCTTCAGCAGATCGGCCACGGTGTTGGCGCTAAGCTTTTCCATGATGTTGGCGCGGTGCGCTTCGACCGTCTTGATGCTGATGCCCAAGTCGTCGGCAATCTGCTTGTTCAGACGCCCAGCAACGATGCGTTCCAGCACCTGGGATTCGCGCAGCGTCAGCTTGGACAGCAATGCATCGCGGCTGGCGGCCAACTGAAAGTCGCTGAACGAGTCCTTGGCGTGGTCCAGCATGCGCTCTACCAAGCCGACCAATTGGTCTTCGTTGAAGGGCTTCTGGATGAAATCCATAGCACCCTTCTTCATGGTGTCCACCGCCATGGGCACGTCGCCGTGGCCGGTGATGAAGACGATGGGCAGCGGCGAGCGGGCTTCGATCAGGCGGCTTTGCAGTTCCAGCCCTGTCATGCCGCCCATGCGGATGTCGACAATCAAGCAGGCCACTTCGCGCGCGTCATAGCGGCTGAGGAAAGACTCGGCGGAGTCAAAACAGCGGACCCTGAAGCCCTTGCCTTCGAGCAGCCATTGCAAAGAGTCGCGCACGGCCTCGTCGTCGTCCACGACGTACACAGTACCTTTTTTGGGAAGCAGGCTCATTCAGTTTCCAAGGGTTCTAATTGCTTTTCTGCGGATGTCGCGACAAACTGGGGCTAACGTCGGTCAGCGGTATCCAGAATGAAAATCGGCAGCCCGATACTTCATCGCCATTGTAAAGGTTCTCTGCCGACATACGGCCCAGGTGGGATTCCACAATCGAGCGGCACAATGACAGGCCAATACCCATGCCGTCGGACTTGGTGGAGTAGAAGGCTTCATACAGCCGCGCCATGACTTCGGGTGCCAGGCCCTTGCCGGTGTCCTGCACCGAGAATTCGACCACCTGTTTGTCGTCGATGACACGCGGCACAACGCGCAGTTCCACGATGCGCTGCGAGGTCTGGCGCAGTGCCATGTCTATCGATTCGGCCGCGTTGCGCAGCAGGTTGATGACCACTTGCTCGATCAGGATAGGGTCGACCATCAATGTGGGCAGGCGCGCAGCCACATAGTGGTTCAAGCGCACATTGAAGCGGCGCAGTTCGATTTCGGCCAGTTCCACGGCCTCGGAGACGATGCTGGTGACCTCAGACGGCGTGCGGTTGGGCTCGCTGCGCTTCACGAAGGAGCGTATGCGGTGGATGATCTGCCCAGCCCGCTGGGCCTGCTTGGCGGTTTTTTCCAACGCGCCCAACAGGTCTTCTTCGCTGATCTGCTGGGCCTTGATGCGCGAGACCATGCCATTGCAGTAGTTGTTGATGGCGGTCAGTGGCTGGTTCAGCTCGTGCGCGACGCTGGAGGCCATTTCGCCCATGGTGATGAGTCGGCTGGCGGTTTGGGCGCGTTCGGTCTGGCTGGCGGCCTGCTCTTCGGTCAGGCGACGCGCCGTGATGTCGGTGGCAATTACCATCTGCGCCAAGCGGCCGTCCACCCAACTTAAATAACGGGTGCGTACTTCCAGCCACTGGTTCAGGTCTGCAATGAAAATCTCCGCGCTTTCGGTCTCGGTATCGGGCAGCGCGTTGGTGGGCAGCCCGGCAAAGGAGTCCACGCTGTCAGAGGCCTCGTCGTTCGGAGGGCTCTCCGGTACGCCGGCCTGGGCTACCAGCTGCAAATGGCCGTGGGCCTGCAGGCCAAACCATTGGCGGTACAGCTTGTTGGCAAACAGCAACTCATCACTGCCCAGTGGCGCCACTGAGATAGATGCGTCCAGCGCTTCCAGTACCGTCGTGAAGCGTTCGTGTGAGGCCGACAGCTGCTCGCGAACGCGGTTGGGTTCGGTAATGTCGGTCATCGACGTCATCCAGCCCGTCTGCTTACCCACCGCATCAATCAGCGGTGATACATACAGCCGTGCATCGAACAGGCTGCTGTCGCGCCGCTGCACGCGGACCTGTATGCCGCCCGGCGAACTGTTTCCGGCCAGCTCTTCGTGCAACAGCGAATGCAGTTGCTCACGGTCGCTTTCGGGCCAATACGGAAAGGGCGCCGTGCGGCCCACCAGCTCGGGCTCGGTCCAGCCGGTCATCTGGCAGAACGCGGCATTCACATAAGTGATGCGGCCCTGTAGATCCATGGCGCGCATGCCGGTCAGCATGGAGTTTTCCATGGCGCGGCGAAAAGTCGTTTCGGAAATCAGCGCCTGTTGCGCCTGCATACGCCGGCGTGTATGGCGCCAGTTGGCGATCAGCATCCAGGCGGTCATCACGCTCAAGGCGCTGACCAGCCAGAACAGGCCGCTGCCGATGACGCCCAGCGACGCCCGGTAGGCCTGACCGCGGACCACCAGGGCGCTGCCCACCGGGGATACGGGCATGGAGTATTCATTGGTCGGGCCGGTCCAGGGCAGCAGGTTCTTGACCGTCTTGGTAGCCGGTATCGCGATGCCCGCCAGCAGGCTGCCTTTGGCGTCCTGCAGCGAGATCGCGTAGCGCGACGTTACCTCGGTCGGCACGCCGTAACGGTACAGGCCATCGACCGAGTATTCGGCGATCAGCACCCCTGCGAAGCGGGAACGGTCGGTCAGCGGCAGGTGCACTTGCAGGAATGGCGTGTCTTGCGGGGTGCCCAGGGGTTGCACATAGACAGGTTGCTGCAACTCGCGCGCAGAGAGGAAGCCGCCCAGCGTCTCGTTGCGCTGCGCGCCGTCATTGGGAGCGCTGAGCTGGGCAGCAATCAGCACTGCGGTGCCGTGCGCCGATTTGACACGCTTGCGTTCGTCCACCCAGGCCAGGCCCTGCAGCTCCGGATATTGGTTCAGCAGGGACCGGGCGCGGTTGCGGAACTCCTCAGCGTCCAGCTCGCGGTTGGAAATCTCCCGGGCGATGCGCGCCAGCTGTTCCTGCCGCTCCAGCAAGCGCAGGCGCAGGCGTTGCTGGGTGTATTCCACGTCGCGCTGCACGGCCTGCTGCTCGCGGTCCATTTCCTCCAGACGCAGATATCCCAGGGCGGCCACGATAGCGGCAAAAAACAACAAGACGGCTGCTAGCGGGGCCAGCACGGCAAGGCGATCCTGGCGGTGCGGAGCCAGCTTGTGCCACCAGCGGCGGGCACGTTCCATGGCCGGAAGGGCCAGGGGATTTGGCAGGGACATCAGCTTGGACAGGGGCATGGGTGTAGTGTAGGTGAGCGCCCCCTTGAACCTGTTTCAATAATTCATAATATGAAATCAATATGCGCCAGTTGAAATTCTAAAATATCTATGTGAGAATAGGTAGAACGTTCTAAAACGTACTAAATTGCTTCAAAACAAAGAGGAGACATCCATGTCAGCAGTTCCCCCTGGCGTGCCTAGCGCCGCCCATCCAGACCTGGACAGCCAGGAAACTCGCGAATGGATGGACGCTTTGAGCGCCGTCATCGAGCAAGAAGGGCCAGAGCGCGCCCACTTCCTACTGGAGCAACTGCTGGAACATGCCCGCCAGAACAGCATTGATATGCCTTTCTCCGCGACCACGGGTTACGTCAACACGATTGAGCCTGACCAGGAGGAACGCTCCCCTGGCAACCTCGAAATCGAAGAACGCCTGCGCGCCTATATGCGCTGGAACGCGATGGCGATGGTGGTCAAGGCCAACCGCCACCATCCCGTCGACGGCGGTGACCTGGGTGGCCATATTGGCTCGTTCGCATCGCTGGCCAGCCTGTTTGGCGCAGGGTTCAATCACTTCTGGCACGCAGAAAGCGAGGGTCATGGTGGTGACTGCCTCTACATACAGGGCCACGTGTCGCCCGGCGTCTATGCCCGCGCCTACCTCGAAGGCCGCCTGACCGAAGAGCAACTGTTGAACTTCCGCCAGGAGGTGGATGGCAAGGGCCTTTCCAGCTACCCGCACCCCAAGCTGATGCCCGAGTTCTGGCAGTTCCCCACCGTGTCCATGGGCCTGGGCCCGTTGATGGCAATTTACCAAGCCCGCTTTTTGAAATACCTGCATGCCCGTGGCATTGCCAACACCGAGAACCGCAAGGTCTGGGTGTTCTGCGGCGATGGCGAGATGGACGAAGTGGAATCGCTGGGCGCCATCGGCCTGGCCGCGCGTGAGCGGCTGGACAACCTGGTGTTCGTCGTTAACTGCAACCTGCAGCGTCTGGACGGCCCGGTGCGTGGCAATGGCAAGATCATTCAGGAGCTCGAAGGGGAATTCCGCGGCGCAGGCTGGAACGTCATCAAGCTGCTGTGGGGCTCCGGCTGGGACCCGCTGTTGGCGCGGGACAAGGAAGGCGCGTTGAAGAAGATCATGATGGATACGCTGGACGGCGACTACCAGGCCATGAAGGCCAACGATGGCGCGTATGTACGCAAGCATTTCTTTGGCAAGGACCCCCGCACCGCGGCGATGGTCGAGAAGATGAGCGACGAAGAAGTGTTCGATCTGCGCCGCGGCGGTCACGATTCCAAGAAGGTCTACGCCGCGTTCCACAAGGCCGTGAACCACAAAGACCAGCCCACCGTGCTGCTGATCAAGACGGTCAAGGGCTTTGGCATGGGCAAGGCGGGTGAGGGCAAGAACAACGTCCACCAGACCAAGAAGCTGACCGATGAAGACATCAAGGCCTTCCGCGACCGCTTCAATATTCCGATACCCGACAGCGAACTGGCCAAGGTGCCGTTCTACAAGCCGGCTGACGACACGCCAGAAATGAAATACCTGCACGAGCGCCGCAAGGCCTTGGGCGGCTACTTGCCGCACCGCCGGGTGAAGAGCGACGAGAGCTTTACGGTGCCGTCACTGGAAACTTTCAAGTCGGTGATGGACCCCACGGCCGAGGGCCGCGAAATCTCTACGACACAGGCCTATGTGCGCTTCCTGACGCAACTGCTGCGCGACCAGGCCCTGGGCCCGCGCGTGGTGCCAATCCTCGTGGACGAGGCGCGCACTTTTGGCATGGAAGGCCTGTTCCGCCAGGTCGGCATTTACAACCCCGCGGGCCAGCAATACACACCGGTCGATAAAGACCAGGTCATGTACTACCGGGAAGACGTCCAAGGACAGATCTTGCAAGAGGGTATCAACGAAGCTGGCGGCATGAGCAGCTGGATCGCTGCGGCTACCAGCTACAGCACCAGCAACCGGATCATGATTCCGTTCTACGTGTATTACTCGATGTTCGGATTCCAGCGCGTTGGCGATCTGGCTTGGGCGGCGGGCGACATGCAGGCACGCGGCTTCCTGTTGGGTGGCACGTCTGGGCGCACCACGCTGAACGGCGAAGGCCTGCAGCACGAAGACGGTCACAGCCACATCATGGCCGGCACGATTCCGAACTGCATCAGCTACGACCCAACCTTCGCACACGAAGTCGGCGTGATCCTGCACCATGGCTTGAAACGCATGGTCGAGAAGCAGGACAACGTCTTCTACTACCTGACGCTGCTGAACGAAAACTATCCGATGCCTGGCCTGACGCCCGGCACCGAAGAGCAGATCATCAAGGGCATGTATCTGTGCAAGGAAGGCGCGGATATAGCCCCCACGCTTTCCGCTGCGCGTGATGCGCTGCCCCCCGAGGGGGAGCATCTGCCCTTAGGGCGGCCCGGCGGGCAAACATCGACACCGCGCGTGCAGCTGCTGGGCAGCGGCACCATACTGCGCGAAAGCATTGCCGCCCAGGAACTGCTGGAGAAGGAGTGGGGCATTGCAGCCGATGTGTGGAGCTGCCCGTCGTTCAACGAACTGACCCGCGATGGCCAGGACGCCGAGCGCTGGAACCTGCTGCACCCGCTGGAAACGCCGCGCGTGTCTTTCGTCGCGCAGCAACTCGAAAAGTTCACGGGCCCCGTCGTCGCATCGACCGACTACATGAAGGCATACGCCGAGCAGATCCGCCCCTTCATCCCCAAGGGCCGGACCTACAAGGTGCTGGGCACCGACGGTTTCGGCCGCAGCGATTTCCGCAGCAAGCTGCGTGAGCACTTCGAGGTGAACCGCCACTACATCGTGGTCGCGGCGCTGAAGGCCCTGAGTGAAGAAGGCACCGTGCCCGCGACCAAGGTGGCAGAGGCCATCAGCAAGTACGGCATCAAGGCTGACAAGGTCAACCCGCTGTACGCATAAAACAAAACGGAGACAAGAACATGGCATTGGTAGAAGTAAAAGTCCCGGATATTGGTGATCTGGACGAAGTTGCGGTCATCGAATTGATGGTCAAAGTGGGCGATACGGTCAAGGCCGAGCAGAGCCTGATCACTGTGGAGTCTGACAAGGCGTCGATGGAGATCCCGTCTTCGCAGGCCGGTGTGGTCAAAGAGGTCAAAGTGTCCATTGGCAGCAAGGTCAAACAGGGCTCGGTCGTGCTGATGCTGGAGACCGCCGACACCGTTGCAGCCCCCGCTCCAGAGGCAAAACAGGCTGCAGCCCCCGTGCAGAGAGCGCAAGCCGCTCCTGTTTCTGTAGCAGCTTCGCCGGCGGCATCGGCCTCCATTGGCGCCAGTTCCGGCCCCGTCGAAGTGCGCGTGCCCGACATTGGCGACTTCAAGGATGTAGCCATCATCGAGCTGCTGGTCAAGGTCGGTGACACCGTGAAGGTGGAGCAAAGCCTGATTACCGTTGAATCCGACAAGGCATCGATGGAGATTCCGTCCAGCGCCGCAGGCGTGGTGCGCGAGCTGAAGGTCAGGGTAGGTGACACCGTCAACATCGGTGACCTGGTGGTGATCTTGGAAGGTTCTGCCGGGGCTGCCGCCCCAGCTCCAGCTGCGCCGGCTGCTGCTGTTGCTGCGCCGTCCGCTGCCCCCGCACCGGCTGCTGAGACCGCCGCAGTTGCTGCAAAACCCGCCGCTGCCGTGCCAGCCCATGCACCCGGTGCGTCCACGCTGGGCATGCCCCACGCATCGCCATCGGTACGCAAATTTGCGCGCGAACTGGGCGTGCCGCTGGCCGAGGTCAAGGGTAGCGGTCTGAAGGGCCGCATCACCGAAGCCGACGTGCAGTCCTTCGCCCGCTCGGTGATGAGTGGAGCCGTCCAGACGCTGGCAAGCGTCGCGCAGAACAAGGCATCCGGTGGTGGTGGCGACGGCGCAGGCCTGGGCCTGATCCCGTGGCCCAAGGTTGACTTTGCCAAGTTCGGCCCCATAGAGCGCAAAGAGCTCAGCCGCATCAAGAAGATCAGCGGCGCCAATCTGCTGCGCAACGCCATCATGATTCCGGCCGTCACCAACCACGACGATGCCGACATCACCGATCTGGAAGCCTTCCGCGTCTCGACGAACCTGGAGAGCGAGAAAGCCGCGAAGTCTGGAAGCAACACAAGCGTTGCGAAGGTCACGATGCTGGCCTTCCTGATCAAGGCCTGCGTGGCCGCGCTCAAGAAATTCCCCGAGTTCAACAGCTCGCTGGACGGTGATGCACTGATCTACAAACAGTTCTACCACATCGGTTTTGCGGCAGACACGCCCAATGGCCTGATGGTTCCGGTCATCAAGGATGCCGACAAGAAAGGCATCTTCCAGATCAGTATCGAGATGGGTGAGCTGGCCAAAAAGGCGCGCGATGGCAAGCTGAGCCCGGCAGAAATGTCCGGCGCCACCTTCACCATCTCCAGCCTGGGCGGCATTGGCGGGCGTTACTTCACGCCCATCATCAACGCGCCTGAGGTCGCCATTCTGGGCGTGTGCAAGAGCCAGATGGAACCGGTGTGGGACGGCAAGGCCTTCCAGCCACGCCTGATGCTGCCCTTGTCCCTGACCTGGGACCACCGCGTCATCGACGGCGCTGCCGCTGCGCGCTTCAACGTCTACCTGGGCCAGATCCTGGGCGATTTCCGTAGAGTTTTGCTCTAAGACTGACCTCAACTCTGACTGGAAAAAATATGGCAATCGTAGAAATCAAAGTCCCTGATATCGGCGACGTCACCGACGTCAGCGTCATCGAACTGATGGTCAAGCCCGGTGACACCATCAGGGCCGAGCAAAGCCTGATCACCGTGGAGAGCGACAAGGCCTCAATGGAGATACCGGCCAGCCAAGGTGGTGTGGTTAAGGAGCTCAAGGTCAAGTTGGGCGACAAGGTCAGCGAAGGTTCGGTCGTGCTGATGCTGGAAGTGGCCGACGCCGGCGCTACAGCCGAAAATTCCAAGCCAAATCAGGCTGCAGCCCCCGCGCAGCGCCCACAAGCCGCTCCTGAAACGATAGCAGTTTCTGCGGCACCTGCTGCAGCCGCGGCCCCCGCCGGCGCCAGTTTTGCCGGTGCAGCGGACGTGGACTGCGACGTGCTGGTCATTGGCGGTGGCCCTGGCGGCTACTCCGCTGCCTTCCGCGCGGCTGACTTGGGACTGAAGGTTGTCATCGTTGAGCGTTACGCCACGCTGGGCGGTGTCTGCCTGAACGTAGGTTGCATCCCGTCCAAAGCGCTGCTGCACGTGGCATCCGTCATGGACGAGGTCAGCCACATGTCGGCACTGGGCGTGGACTTTGGCGCACCCGTCGTCAACGTCGACAAGCTGCGTGGCCACAAAGAGAAAGTCATTGGCAAGCTGACCGGTGGCTTGGCCGCCATGGCCAAGATGCGCAAGGTCACCACCGTCCGTGGTTATGGTGCTTTCATCGGCGCCAACCATGTCGAAGTGGAAGAAACCAGCGGCACCGCGCAAGAAAAGACCGGCGCCAAGAAGGTCATCGCCTTCAAGAAAGCCATCATCGCTGCAGGCAGCCAGGCCGTGCGCTTGCCTTTCATGCCCGACGACCCGCGCGTCGTGGACAGTACCGGCGCGCTGGAGCTGAAAGAAGTCCCCAAGCGCATGTTGATTTTGGGCGGCGGCATCATCGGCCTGGAAATGGGCACGGTCTACAGCACGCTAGGTGCACGCCTGGACGTGGTGGAAATGCTTGACGGCCTGATGCAGGGCGCCGACCGCGACCTGGTCAAGATCTGGCAGAAGATGAACGCCAAGCGTTTTGACAACATCATGCTCAAGACCAAGACCGTCTCCGCACGCGCCTTGCCCGAAGGCATTGAGGTCACGTTCGCATCGGCCGAGGAGGGCGGCACAGCCCCCGCACCGCAGGTCTATGACCTGGTGCTGCAAGCCGTGGGCCGCACACCCAACGGCAAGAAGATTGCCGCCGAGAAGGCTGGCGTGGCGGTCACCGACCGCGGCTTCATCCCCGTCGACATCCAGATGCGCACCAATGTGCCCCACATCTTCGCAATCGGCGACATCGTCGGCCAACCCATGCTGGCGCACAAGGCCGTGCACGAGGCCCATGTTGCGGCGGAAGTGATTGCTGGTGAATTGCAAGGCAACAAAGAGTTGGCCGCAGCCGCCTTCAATGCCCGTGTCATCCCATCCGTGGCCTACACCGACCCCGAAGTAGCCTGGGTCGGCCTCACCGAAGACCAGGCTAAGGCCCAAGGCATCAAAGTCAAGAAGGGCTTGTTCCCCTGGACCGCATCCGGCCGCGCCATTGCCAACGGCCGCGACGAAGGCGTTACCAAGCTGCTGTTTGACGATTCACCCGAGGCTCATGGCCACGGCAAGATCCTGGGCGGCGGCATGGTGGGTACACATGCCGGCGACATGATTGGCGAGATTGCGCTGGCGATCGAGATGGGCGCGGACGCGGTGGATATCGGCAAGACGATCCACCCGCATCCAACACTTGGGGAATCCATTGGCATGGCCGCGGAGATCGCGCATGGGAGCTGTACGGACGTGCCGCCGACACGCAAGTAGGTTGCTAGCCGGAGATTGCTACTGATTCAGTAGCTAGCTACGCAGATCCCGTGAGGGCTGCGCGGCTTTTTGACTAAATCTGCCAATGCTTCCCGGCCAGTCACTGGGAGCGCAGTGAACAGCCAACGCTGATGCGGTGAAAAGCATTCATGGCTTTGCAGGCTTCGGCGCCATCGGTGATTCGGTATGCGATACGCACTGCCAGCGTTTGTCGACGTAAATCCAGGTGGAGGTGTCTGACATGTCCTGGACAGTCTCTTTTCCACTTTTGCCACCTTCGCGCGCCGCAACTGTCTGCTTCACGTGGTAGGTCATAACGGCTGCCGTCTCTGTGGCAAACAAAACATCCATGTCGCTCAGTGCAAAGGCGGTTACGACCATAGATCCTTGCTCAGCCATCTTTCTATAGCCTGCATGGTCGAACTTCATCGCGCCGTGGGAACTTGCCATCAGTGCAGGCTGATGCAGCAATTGCAGGGCAGCGTCTGTATCTTGGTCAACCATCGATTGCCAGAACTTTGTCTCCAGGTCGATCAATGTCTTCGCTAGTGTCGTCATTCGATTCTCCAATCTTTACAGGCCTCAAAAATTTGCGAACCGTGCCAGGTGATCTGAGTGCGGCTCTTCACATTCCTCAGTGAATAGCTGCAGGTGTTGCTACCAGAGGTTCTTGCCGTCGATCACGTCGACGGGCGCATCGGCAGCGACAAAGTTGTCGAATAAACGTGCGTTGACTGAAACTCGGCGGGTGGTTTTGTCCCAGCTCCCATCGCTCCCGTAGGCGGGGGTGTCGCTAAACGTGCCGCAGCCGCACACGGGGCAGAAGTGGTGGGCCACAAGCTGCGTGTGCCAGCGGTAGGTTCTATCGTCGGTCGCTGGGCTGGTCAGGTGAAGTTGACTAGGTTCATAGTACGCCCACAGCACGCCGCGTTTGGAGCAAAACGAGCAAGTGCATCGTGTCAATTTCTCGGGGATATCGCCGTCGATACGAAATGCGGTACTGCCACAATGGCAACTTCCAGTGATGGTCATCGGAGGCCTTTGGTAGGTTTGAATCCCCATACTCGCGGTACGACATTGCGTTGTCCGTGTGTTGGAGAACATAGGGCGCCACGGCGAAAGGATCGACAGAGGAGCCCAGCGGCAATCGAAGGAGGGTCGAGGATCGACCACAAACTAGGTGTGATCGCTGTGGGGCGAGTCTCAATTCTGCGGCGGAGCGGCGCGCCACGGCCGCGGCGAAAATCGGAATACCTGCGGATCTGTCGCATCTACCGTGGCCTTGATCCAGCCGAAAAAAGGGTAGCCAAAGGTTTCCACACGCGTGAAGTTCTTGACCACCCGTTTGCTCAATGGATCGCGCATGGGCTGGTTGATCTGCTGCCGGTGCGAATCGCCGTGCACCAGAACGACTTGCCCGGCAAAGGCTTGTGTCTCTTCACGCAACTGCGTCAAGAAGTCCTGGTAGCCCGTCCGGTGCTTGCCCGCGTTGGCGTCTTCAAATTGGGGATCGGCCTGGATCACGATCAGGATGCCCGGCATTTTTTTGGCTCGGGCGTGTGCAAAGGCCTGCGACAGCCAGGTCCGGTTGGCGACGCTGCGCTCCACAAACTCCGGCACTGGACCGTTCTTATTGGTGGTGCCGTGGTAGTTGTTCTCGCTACCGGGCAAGTTCAGGCCGACAAACAGGGCGCCGCCCGCTTCCCAGCGCACGTTTTCGCGGTAGCTGGCAAAGGCGGGATTGCGGCTTTGGCGCTCCAGCGCCAGCTTCCGCTGGCCGAGCGCGGTTTCGCCCTCGAAGAAAAGTTCGCGCAGCTTGGCCAAGCGCTCTAGTGGGTCGTAGCTGCCATTGCTCCGGCGATGGCAATCGGTCCATTCGTTATCACCCGGTACGTAAATCAGCGGCGTTTTTGAGGTCTGAAAGACATCCCGGATGTCACGCAGCACCTCATCACTGCACGCGCTCCAGCCGTTCTTGATGTCCCCGTCATGGACGACAAAGGCCAGGCCTTCACTGTCCATCTCCACCATCAGGTCGGTAAGGTGCTCCCGTTCCCAGCGGCTGTAGGGCAGGTCTCCGAACAGGCCGAAGGACACCGGCTGCGCGCTGGCCGCCTGCGCCAGACTGAGCAACAATGACAAAACAGCAAGGGTGGGAAACAGTTTTTTCTTCATACAAGCTTGTATAGAGGTACCCGATGCGGCTGATCCACGGTCTGTACCCCGTCTTTTGCATTCTGTCGCAGCCGGGGTGACGCACCGGATGAGTCCCAATACGATGGCGTTTTTTTGCACCGAAGTTTCCTATGACAAGGATACAAGCCGTTAGTCGAACAATTTTCTCCCTGATTTGTGCACTGGCAGCCGTGCCCGCACTGTCCGGCCCGCTCGAGGGTTACTGGGTCGGCATCTTTGATGTGGCTACCGGCCCCAGGTTTGTTCATACCCAGTTTGCCGAGAAAGACAAGGTACTGCATGGCACGCTCGACATGCCAGCTAACGACAGGAAGGGTTTGCCGCTGGCGGCCGTAAGTGAGCACAAGGGGGTGGTTCAGTTTGACTTGGCTGGCCCCGACGGCGTGCTGCATTTTAAAGGGCAGCTTACTGCCGATACTGTCAGCGGCAATGTGGTCGTCGGTGGCAAAGCTGGAACCTTTACCTTGCAGCGCAGCGAAGCGACCTCGCCCGAGTACGACGAACGTTTCCTCGGTGCGTACCGTTTCCCGGACCAGCGCCTCGTCGTGCTGTCGCACCTGGGTGACTTTCCACAACTGTTTTACACCGATGTACAAACGGGACGCTATGCCGCCATGTTTCCCACTGGCAACAACACATTCTTCTCAGGTGCCGGATTCTTGAACCCGACCGTGCGCGAGACAAGCATGCGGTTTGAACTCGACGCCAATGGAAAGGGTACACGGATGGTTTGGCATGTTGCGGGTCAAGCTGACCAGACCGCCGAGCGGATTGCTTTGCTTAGTGAAGAAGTGACGTTTAAGAATGGAGACGTGGTGCTGTCCGGCACGGTGGTGTTGCCGGCCACCAAAGGCCCGCACGCTGCTGTCGTGTTGACCCAAATGTCGAGCCCTGCGCCCCGCAGTGCATACGCCCTGCAAGCCTACTACTTTGCCGCCCATGGCATGGCCGCACTCATGTTTGACAAGCGCGGCGTTGGCAAGTCTGGTGGTGACTGGCAAAAAGCCACCATGCAAGATCTGGCCGACGACAGCGTTGGGGGCTTGCGCATGCTGGCCGCCCGGCCTGATATCAAGCCGAAACAGATTGGCACCTGGGGGCATAGCCAAGGTGGTTGGCTGGCGCCGTTGGCAGCAGTGCGCTCGAACCAGGCCGCCTTCGTCATTGCCCAGGCAGCATCGGGTGTGCCGCCAGCCGAACAAGAAATTTTTCGAATTGAAAATTCGATGCGGGCCGTCAAATTCTCGGAGGCTGACATTGCTGAGGCTGTCGCCTACGAAAAACACCTTATGCACTGGGTGGTGTCGGGCGGCGAGGGCCGCTCCGAGTTGCTGGCCGCGGCACGTGCTGGCGACAAGGCACGCTGGACTGACCGTGTCGAGCTGGTGCCTGACACCCTGCGTGCCAAGCCGCGCGAGGAATCCACGGCCTTCTTTCGCTACAACCCGCTACCTGATTTGGCCAAGCTGAAGGTGTCGGTGCTCTACATACTTGGCGACCGTGATAGTTTTGTACCGATCCACAGGAGCGCGCAGCTGTTTGAGAGCACACTGAAGAACGCCGGCCACCAGGACTACCAGATATGGATGCTGCCCAATTCCGAACATGGCCTGTGGGAAATCCCTGAAGACAAGGCAAATGCCTTCGTCAATGCGCGCTTTTGGTCGAAGTCCCATTACCCGCGCATGACGCAATGGTTGCAGCAACGCGGCTTCGCAACATCACCTTAAACGCAAGGTGGGTGCTTTTGTCAAAGATGCCGTTCCACCCATGCCACTGGCCTTTTAAGCGTTGCGCGGGGAACCTCGGTTACTCGGGTGTTACGCTCCAACATTCTTTTTCTGAAAAAGTTTAAGGGGGGCCCTATGAAAAATCCGCATATCCGAATGCTCTGGTCTAGCCTCATAGTCCTTGGTTTGGTGGCATGTGGTGGTGGGGGTAGTGGAGAACAAACTGCACCAGTGGGAAGCACCGGTACGCCCAACAACGCGGCGCCCAGTGCTACATCTCCTACCCTCACTTCTCCGGTAAACACACCTCCTGCTGGAGCCACACCTCCTGCAGGAACTACGCCCCCTTCCGGAACCACACCTGCCATTGCCACCACGCCGGCGACGAACATCGTCCCGGTCGCATTCGCCGGAGGTGCGCAGAATGTTGCGTTGGGTCTTGTTACTCTCAACGGTGGAGGGAGTTCCGACGCGAATGGCGACCCGCTGACTTATGCATGGACGCTGACATCCAAACCAGCAGGCAGTGCCGCGGTGTTGAGTACACCCACGTCGGTCAATACAACTTTCACAGCCGACGTGTCCGGAAATTACGTCGTGTCCCTCACGGTGCATGACGGCAAAATCAGCAGCAGCGCAGCCATTGTCACGGTCACCGCAGCGGCTTCAGCATGGCAGGCGCAGACGGCATCCAAGGTTTTCACAGCACTCTCGCCCACCACGGACGACACCGTGAACCCCATGCGGGGCTATTACCGTTGGCGCGGGCAGGAAAAAGTCTCACAGGTGAGCCCCTCGCTCGATGCCTACCAACGTTATCGGTGGAAAGATCTGGAGAGCAGTTTGGGCACTTACAACTTTGCCACCGTGTTGAGTGATCTGCAGACGGCCAAAAGCCAGGGCCGCAAGTTCGCCTTGCGGGTGCAAATGATGTTGGGCTACGACGATGGTCAGGTCTACATGCCCAGCTACCTGGTCAACCACGCAAGTTGCCAACATGGCTGTGGTTGGTGGGCAGACTACGACCCGGGTACTCCAGGGTTGACCTTTGTTCCAGACTGGAATGACCCTTTCGTACAACAGCGGGCCAGTGCCATGTTGCAGGCTCTGTCGGCGGCCCTGGGTAACCAGGAAGACATCGCCTGGATCGATATAGGCCTGTTTGGCCAGTGGGGCGAATGGGCACTGTCGTCGGGCATCAACTACGCTATGGCTCCTGCTGGCATCACCGAAGCCACTGATGCAAGCAAGCGAGAGTTTGTCGACATGCATCTTCGCGCCTTCCCGACCCGCCAGATGGTGGTGTTGGCCATCTACAGCCGGTACAACGAAGTGCGGTACGCCACCACCCAGCAGACCATTGCCAGTAAACCCGTGGGGATGCGTATCGATTGCCTGGGGCGGGGAGGGTTCATGAACCAGTGGACAAACCACCCCACCGAGTGGGCCACGCTGCAAAATGTGTGGAAGACCGCGCCTTTCGTCGCCGAGTTTTGCCCGTTCCTCAGTGGCAACGGGGCGGACAACGTTCTTGTGGCGCAGCAGCAGGCGCGGGACTTTCACATCAGCACCGTGGGCAACGGAAACATTGGTGACTTAAGCGTCAACAGCTGGGCCGCTTTTACCCCCACAGAGCAGCAACAATTCATCCAGCTTGGCCGAGAGGCGGGATACCGCTACCGGGTGGACACTGCCAATGTCAGCTTGACGGGCGGTGGCCTGTTGTCAGTTTCTGCTGTTGTACGCAATGACGGCAACGCACCCACTTACGAACCTTGGGAGGTTATGTTGGAACTAGCCAACAGCGCTGGCAGCACCGTCTGGTCGCAAACGCTTGCCGGTGACCTCAGAGCCAACCAGGGTGCAGGCTCAAGCCAGAGTTTTAATACCGCTGTGCAGTTGCCGGCCCAAGCCGCTGGTAACTACACCTTGAAGTTGTTTGCGCGGGATGCCCGGCGCCTCAGTGCCCCGGTGCGAGCGCCCTTGCGTTGGACGGTGTCAGAACGAACCAGTGATGGTGGCGTTGATCTGGCAAGCCTGCGCAAAAATCAGTAGTGGGTTCGAGCGGCTTGCCCACATCACTGCCCGCCAATGCCTCTAGCCGTGCGCAACCGCACAGTCCGCAGTTTGCAGTTCAGAGAAGATGGCATCTTGGACAACTGCGAACACACCTACAAGGACCATACCCATGCAAAAACTTAAAGACCTGATGAGCCGCGACGTGCAAGTCATCACCCCCGATGTGAGTATTCAGGAAGCTGCAAGGCACATGCGCGAGGGTGACTTTGGAATGCTCCCAGTGGGTGAAAATGACCGCATGATCGGAACGATTACCGACCGCGACATTGCCATTCGTGCAGTAGCGGCCGGTAAGGGCAGCGACACCAAGGTACGTGACGTGATGACCGAGGGCGTAGCCTGGGTTTTTGAAGATGATTCTGTCGAAGAGGCCGCCAAGATCATGAGCGAGCGCCAAGTTCGGCGTTTGCCGGTGGTGGACCGCAACAAACGCCTTGTCGGTATTGTCGCGTTGGGTGACTTCGCCGTCGAAAGCTCTGAGATCAGACCGGCTGCCGAGGCACTGTCTGAAATCTCCCAACCATCGTAGACGCTGCTCGGGGGTCCCATGGGGACGCCCCGGGTTTTTGGCGCGTTCTAGTGGTTCAAGGCGCCGAATTCGAACGAAAACATACAGTCTCCGCCCGACTGTTTGGCGTTGTAGGTCACCAGTTCGGCCCGGTCAATCAGCACGTCGGTGCTAGTCACATCCTGCATGCCCACCAGGCACAGGCCCATGCTGACCGATAGACGAACTTCCGAACCATGGATGGTGAATGCGTCTTCGAAACAATTGCGAACGCTGGTTGCCATCCGCTGGGTACTGGTCGCCGCATCGTCCATCTGGTTGCCCAGATCTTCCAGAACAATGACGAACTTGTCGGCAAACAGTCTCGCTATGGCGACGTCGGGGCCCAGCGTTTCGCCCATCCTCCGTGCCGATTGTTGTAGCAGCATGTCGCCAGCCAGGTGGCCCAGGCGCACATTGTGGCTCTTGAAATCGTCGATATCGACGAGCAATACGGCGGCATAGCTCTGTTGCTCGCGGCTTTTGTCGATTGCGCGTTGCAGGCTGATCAGCAGTGACGAGCGGTTTTTCAAACCGGTCAGCGAATCCGTAAAGCCCAGGTGGACGATCTTCTTTTGCAGCGCCTTTTTAGCACTGAGGTCGTTCAAGGTGGCGATGTAGTGGGTGACGCAGTCGTTGGCGTCGACCACGGCCCGAACCCTGAGCTTTGCGCAGTAGTGATCACCGCTTTTCTTGCGTCCTATGACCTCGTCGTTCCAGCTGCGCTCCTTCAGCAGATGTTCTTGGATATCGCAGAGCACGGCGGACACCGATCCAACGGCTTCGCGTTTGCTATAACCGGTGATGCGGGTGAACGAGTTGTTGACCTTCAACATGCGCAGGTTTGCATCCGTCACGATGACGCCTTCAAAGGATTCAAAGGTTGTGTCGGCAATGCAGCGTTCCAGATGGCTGAGCGTATGGCCCTCTGCGTAGCTGGCGTCTGGGGCGCCAGCTGCATTCGCCAGTTCTGGCAGGCTCATGCCATGCAGCGCGGGTGTGCGGCCCTTGGCCGGTGCGCGCTTGGGCTTGAGCACCGCTTTGGCAGGTTGCTGGGCGGGGGTGTCCGTTAATTCCACGACATGTCTCCTTGTATGGGTCCGTACCCGAATGACCTTTGCATATGGCGAAGCCAAGGCATAGCCGGTTGGGCAGAGTGACTCTTTCAGCACGGAACATGCCAACCCTGCTAGCCGACGAACACGCGCAAGCCGTTGATTTGTAAGAAGGTATTGCCACTCGGCTAACGCTTAGTTGTACCTTTGTGTGGAAATCGGCACACGCCATCTTTTGCGTGTGCGGACTTCTACACGCGCCGACCTTGTCGCCTAAATAATTTGTTGGAGGCTGGGCTCGGCCTGCATGGTCCGGGCCAATTTTGGGGTGATACTGCGCGCACCGTATGCTATGACTCCACTGAATCGCCGCCCCGTTCTGCCGCGCTGGCTAGGCTCTGCACTTGCATGGCTATGCCTGTCGATGGCAGTGGCGGCCAGCATGGTCGCTGCCTATCTGTGGAGTGAACGTTTGGGGTTTGAACAGCTCGACGACATCGCAAACCGCCACCTTGATTTGTATACGTCCACACTGGAAAGCGAACTGGGCAAGCACGCCTACCTGCCCAGCCTGATCGAGATGGATCCCGACGTCAATGCGGTGTTTGCCGCGCCCGATAGCCCGGTGGCCCGGGCCAATGCCAACCGCAAGCTGGCGAGCTTCAAGGTTAGGGCCAGTGCCATCACCACGTTTGCGCTAGACCCCACCGGCACGGTGTTGG
This sequence comes from Rhodoferax sp. ZS1R8, assembly GCF_056521325.1. Lineage (NCBI taxonomy): Bacteria > Pseudomonadati > Pseudomonadota > Betaproteobacteria > Burkholderiales > Comamonadaceae > Rhodoferax > Rhodoferax sp. ZS1R8. The sequence goes on from NZ_JBWMBA010000004.1 coordinate 59,946, forward strand.
CGTCCAGTGAAGGCTACCGCGCCGACGCAGGCGAGGCCAGTGCTCTGACCTTGCCGTCGCTGCTGTCGCGCGCACTGCAGGCGCAACGGTCGCAGGTCTTTGTCGCCAACCCCGAAAGCGGCGCGTCGGAATACTATTTTGCGCAGTCGGTCGTACGGGATGCCCATATCGTGGGCATCGTCGGGGTCAAGCTGAGTCTGGATCCGCTGGAGGCCACGTGGATGGACTTAGGGATACGCTCCGATAGTGAAAAGCTGCTGGTGGTGGACGAAGAGGGCGTCGTGGTGATGTCCTCGGTGCGCCAATGGAAATACAAGTCCGTTGGCATTGATGGATCTGAGCCGGCTGTGGGCCTGCGCTACTCGGAGCAATACCCTCGACAGCCTATCCGCCCATTGAACTTGGTGGTCGAGAAAGTCGGCGTCCGCGGGGCGCGCCAGGTTCGCATTTCGGAGCCCAGGGGTACCGCCACGCAGCATATTGCACAAGAGCGGTCCATTCCCTTGCTGGGCTGGCACATCATGATCTTGTCTGATCCGCACGACGTGTGGCGCAACGCCCGCTATGCCGCTTGGGGAGGCGGCGCCTTCGCCGCGTTTTTGGGCTTGCTGACCTTGTATTTGTGGCAGCGTCGCCGGGCCTTGCGCCAGATCTCGCTGGCGCGCAACGCACTGCAAGAGGCCAACGCCCAGTTGGAGAGCCGGGTAGCCCAGCGCACTGGTGAGTTGCGGGTGGCCAATGCAGACCTGGTCAACGAAATGCAGGAGCGCCAGCTGGCGCAGGATGAACTGGTACAGGCTGGCAAGCTGGCCGTGCTGGGGCAGATGTCGGCCGGCATTTCTCACGAGATCAACCAGCCGCTGACCGCGCTGCGGGCTCTGGCCAAAAACACATCTATGTTGCTGGCCGCGGGGCGCATGGCTGATGTGGATGAGAACCTCAAGGCCATCAGCGAAGTCACTGAACGCATGGGCAGCATCACCGCGCAGTTGAAGTCATTTGCTCGCCGGTCACAGGGCGTGCATCAGCCGGTATCGCTGGTGGCTGCAGTGCAATACATGCAGCGCCTGCTGGAACACCGCACCACGGCTGAGCAGGTGCGTGTGGATGTGAGCATTCCGCCGGACATGCTGGTCTGTTGCGACCTGAACCGCCTGGAGCAGGTGCTGGTAAATTTGGCCACCAACGCGCTGGACGCCATGCACAACCAGACGGTGCGGGTGTTGACCATCAGCACCCTGCCTGCAGAGGGGCAACGTGTCCGGGTGCGGGTGGAAGACACGGGGGCGGGTTTGTCGGATGAATTGATGACACGCTTGTTTGAGCCGTTTTTCACCACCAAAGCCAGTGGCGAAGGCTTGGGGCTGGGGCTGGTGATCTCGTCCAATATCGTGCGGGAGTTTGGTGGCACTTTGCGCGTCCACAAAGGCGTGCAAGGGCTGGCGTTTGAGTTTGATCTGGAGTTGGCGCAAGGGGACAAGCATGTTTGAGGGATTCAAGGTCGTTTTTGTGGACGACGATGCCACGGTGCGGCGCAGCCTGACACAAACCCTGGAGTTGACGGGCATAGACGTGGTGGCCTGCGATTGCGCGGAAGCTGCTCTGCCGCACCTGTGGTCCGGCATGCAGGGCATTGTCATCAGCGATGTGCAGCTGCCCGGCATGAACGGCTTGCAATTGTTGGACCACGTCGCCTCGATCAATCCGGCGATCCCAGTCATCTTGATCACGGCCCACGGCGACGTGAGCATGGCCGTGCAGGCGATGCGCGTGGGTGCCTACGACTTTATTGAAAAACCTTTTTCGCCCGAGCGCTTTGTCGAAACTGCTCAGCGTGCTCTGGAGAAGCGTGTACTTAGCATGGCGGTGGAAGACTTGCGCGCCCAGCTGCAGCAAAAGATCGGCATAGAGGTTGCGCTACTCGGCAACTCCGCCGCTATGGTGCGGGTCCGCGAGCAAGTCTTGAAGCTGGCGGGCACATCGGCCGATGTCATGATCGTCGGCGAGACCGGCACCGGCAAGGAGTTGGTCGCCCGCTGCCTGCACGACCATAGCAAACGCCGTGACCGCAATTTTGTCGCACTCAACTGTGGCGGGCTCCCCGAGACCCTGTTTGAAAGCGAACTTTTTGGCCATGAAGCGGGTGCTTTCACGACCGCCAGCAAGCGGCGCATCGGCAAGATAGAGCATGCCAACGGTGGCACCCTGCTGTTGGACGAGATTGAGAGCATGCCCATGCTGTTCCAGGTCAAGCTGTTGCGGGTGTTGCAAGAGCGAAAGGTTGAGCGCCTGGGCTCCAACGACGAGGTCAAGGTCGACATCCGCGTGGTTGCGGCTACCAAAAGCGATTTGCTGGAACTCAGCCGCGAGCAAAAATTCAGGAGCGATCTGTACTACCGGCTGAACGTTGCCGTCGTGCAGCTGCCCCCGTTGCGCGAGCGCAGGGAAGATGTCCCCTTGTTGTTTGAACACTTCGTGGCCCAGGCCGCGCAAAGGTACGGTTGTGCAGTGCCTACGCTGACGGCGCCGCGCATGCAGGACCTGATGGCCCACGATTGGCCTGGCAATGTGCGCGAAGTTCGCAATGTGGCCGACCGCTATGTGCTGGAGTTGCCGCAGCCCGTGGGTGAAGGTGCGGCCACGGCTGCACCTGCGCCGGCCACACTGGTGGAGCAAATGGACGTGGTTGAAAAAGTGCTGATCGAGCAAGCCTTGAAAGAGCACAAGGGCCGCCCGGTCGCAGTGGCACAGGCTTTGGGTATTGCCAAGAAAACGCTGTACGACAAGCTGCACCGGCATGCACTGTCCATAGACAGCTACCGCTAGGCTGGGATAACCCGCTACTCGTAGTGCCTGGGGTCGCCGCTGTCGCTGGGATTGGCAATGGCCCGCTTCAAAGCCGCTCCCATGGGCAGCTGCAGATTGATCCCCTTGGGCGGGATCGGTGACTGAAACCATTTGTTGTAGATGGTATGGATCTCACCACTGCGGTAGATCCCGACCAGCACATCGTCCACCAATTGCTTGAACGCTGTGTCGCCCTTGGTTATCGCGATGCCATACGGCTCTATGGACAGTGCTTCTTCAGAGATACTGAACTCAGCCGGGTTTTTGGCGCGGGCAACCAGGCTGCGCAGCAGCACATCGTCCATCGCGTAGGCCACCGCCCGGTCGTTCTGCACCATCTGGAAGGCCTCGGCGTCGTCCAGCCCTGCCAGAATCTTCATATCCAACTTTTGCGCGAGGTTCACTTCGTAGAGGTAACGAATACTGGTTGTGCCCACTGTTGACACCACCGGCTCGCCCTGCAAATCGCCGAGCGTCTGGATGTTGGATGTCTTCTTGGATAGCAGGCGGCTAACAGCAACGAAGGTGGTCACCGAAAAGGCTTCGCTTTTTTGTCGCTCCACCGTGTTGGTGGTGACACCACATTCCAGGTCTACCGTGCCGTTGACTACCAAGGGAATGCGCGTGGCCGACGTGACTGGAAACAACTTGACCTGCAGCCGCCGCATTTTCAACTTTACTTTGACGGCGTCCACAATTTTGTAGCACAGGTCCATCGAATAGCCGATAGGGTTGAGCTTGCCGTCCAGGTAGGAGAAGGGGACCGAACCCACCCGATAGCCCAGCGTGATCATGCCGGTCTGCTCGACCTTGTTCAACGTGGGCGAGCCCTGCGCCCAGGCGCTGGAAGCCAACACCATCGCCATGCACGGCAGTAGAGCCGCCTGGCGAAGTAGTGTCATAGCCTTGCATTTCATCCATTTATGCTAGCACGGCCCTGTTGGTGGCCAAGCCAGTGGTCATGTGCCTGGGAGGTGAACACGATCAGAGTCGGATGTCAAAAAATTTTGAATCCAATGGTGCATTGCCCGCGTATAGACTGATGACACCCGTCCACAACCCTGGAGTTAAACCATGATGATGATGCGTATAGCCACTGTTTCTGCTTCCGTTTTGACCGTTTCCCTGCTCGCGGCCTGCGGCAGCATGTCCACGATGCCGATGTACTCTCAGGCCAACCTGCCCGCCGCTGTGCAAGTACCGGCTGGTAACAAAGTCGCCATGGAAACCGTCGGTGTGGGCGAGATCACCTACCAATGCAACGCCAAGAAAGACATGGCGGACCAGTTTGAATGGGTATTTGTCGGGCCAGATGCAAAGCTCAATGACCGCAGCGGCAAGCAGATCGGCAAATACTACGGCCCACCCGCAACCTGGGAAAACATGGATGGCTCCAAACTGACGGGCGCGCAGGTGGCGGTTGCCCCCAGCGCCCCGGGCAATATCCCTAATCAGCTCGTCAAAGCCAACCCGGCTATGGGCACAGGCGCGATGACTGGCATAAGCTTCATCCAGCGCGTCAACACCATGGGTGGCGTGGCACCGGCTACCGCTTGCGCGGCGGGCAATGCTGGCGCCAAACAGGTTGTCAAATACCAGGCCGACTACATTTTCTACAAGCCGGCCATGTAATCACCGATGTGAGTGGCCAGCCCTGGCGCAATGCAGGGCTGGTTTTGACCCACAACCCCGTTTGCGAGAACGTGGGTTGTGGGTTTTTTCGTGGGGCAGGGTGCGATACTTGATCACATGCTGCTATTTGACGCCACCCACCGATCCCTCAGACCCGTTGTCGCCCAACTCCAGCAAGCCGGCCGCAGCGGCCGCAGCACGGCGCTCTACAGCGAATGCCTGGCCGCTCTGGAACAGGCCCGAGCCATGGGAGACGATGCGGCCCTGGTGCTGATCGCACAAACCTTTGGTCTGGTCATTGACCAGGACGGCTATTCCGACGCCTCCATCGCCTGGCTGCTGGAGGCCGTGGAATGCGCCAAACGCTGCGGCGAGTTTGGCGAGCAATCGCACATGCTGTACCTGGTGGGCCGTGCCTACTACTCCCGCGCCGAATACGGCGTTGCACTCGGCTACTGGACCGAAGGCCTGGACATTGCCAAACGGGACGGTGACCGCATCAGCTGGAGCTGGTGCAAGCTGGGCATAGGCCAGATCTGTGACGCGCTGGATGCGCATGCCATGGCGGTCAAATTGTTTTCGGATCTGGGTGCCAACCTGGGCCGGCTGGACAGCTCCACACAGCGCCTGCCGCTGAGCCAGTGGGCCCGGTTCGACCTGCGCCTGCGCGAGCTGAAGGCGGTCAACACCGTCAACCTGGGCGTCAACCAGATGCACCTGGGCCAGTACGACGAAGCGCTGGCCAGCCTGCGCCAGGGCCAGACGATGGCGCAGGCAGAAAAGATGGAAGACATCGCCAGCGAATGCCTGGTCCGCATCGCCGAGGTGGCCGCGCTGCAGGGCGACGCCGCGCAGGCGCTGGAGCTGCTGGTGCCGGCCCAGAAGGCGCTCAAGGCTTGCTCCCACGTGTGGGGCCTGGCCACGCTGTTCCTGCTGCGTGCACAGTGCCAGTCGGCGTTGGGCCAGTTGGCGCCGGCAACTGCCTCCATTGTGGCGGCACGGCAGGCTGCAAAACAGGCCAATGCCCAACACATTGCGCTGCGCATTGAGCGCGAGAACGCACTGATCGCAGAAAAGTCCGGCGACCTGGCCCAGGCCCTGCAGTCCCTGAAGGCCGCCGCTGCTTTGCAGACGGAGCTGGACCGCGGCAGCAAGGCCCACCTGCTGCGCCACCTGCAAACCCTGGCAGAGCAGAGCAGCGCGGCAGAGCGCGAGTCGCCCGGCTATTCAATGGGTGTGCGGCGCCGGCTGTTGCGCTAAAAAACGCTATCAATTCAGTAGCTGCTCACGCACAGTCCACGAGGGCTACAGCCCGATTAGGCATATAGCAAGTCCGTCAACGCCGCGTGCCACTGCTGCCCCAGCGCCGCGCCGCTTCTTCTGGCGTCTGCGAGCCGGCGGTCAGTGCGGCCAGCGGTGCCAGCAGGGCCTGTAGATCGGCTTCGTCAAATTTCAGGGTGCCGGCGGCGTCGTGCCCCAGCACGCTATCGGCAAGCGCCAGCTTGCGGGCTTGCAGCTCCAGCATGCGCTCTTCGATGCTGCCTTCCACGACCAGCTTGTAGACGAACACCGGCTGGTTTTGGCCGATGCGGTGGGCGCGCGCCGTGGCCTGTTCTTCTACGGCCGGGTTCCACCATGGGTCCATGTGGATCACAGTGTCGGCAGCCGTCAGGTTCAGGCCGATGCCGCCGGCTTTCAGGCTCAACAGAAAGATAGGTACCTCTTGCGCCTGGAAGCGTTGCACCACGCTGCCCCGGTCTTTCGGCGCGGTCTTGCCGGTCAGGCTGAGGAAGGGCAGAGCCTGCGATTGCAGCCGCTCGGCGATCAGGTCCAGCAGCTCGGTGAACTGCGAGAACACCAGCACGCGCCGGCCTTCTTCCACCAACGCCGGCAGCATGTCGGCCAGCAATTCCAGCTTGGCCCGCTCCATGGTGCTTTCGGGTTTTCCTCCTTTGACCAGATAGGGGTCACAACAGACCTGGCGCAGTTTCAACAGCGCATCCAGTATGCTGATCTGCGCTGCGCCGAAGCCTTGGCGCTGCAACACGCGGCGCACCTGCACATCGGCGGCCACGCGCACGCTTTCGTAAAGCTCGCGCTGCTGGCCTTGCAACTGGACCCGTTTGATGACCTCGGTGCGCGGCGGCAGTTCACTGGCTACGTCCTGCTTGCGCCGGCGCAGGATGAAGGGGCGCACACGCTGGGCCAGCAGTGCGGCGCGCAGGGTTTCGCCGTTCTCTTCAATCGGCTTACGCCAGCGCGCGGCAAAGTGGCGCGCGTCGCCCAAAAAGCCGGGCATCAGCCAGTCGAACTGCGCCCACAGCTCGCCCAGATGGTTTTCCATCGGTGTCCCGGTCAGGCACAGGCTGTGGCGGGTCTGCAGGCGGCGCAACGCGCGGGCGCTGCGGCTGCCAGCGTTCTTGACCATCTGGGCCTCGTCCAATATGACCAGGTGGTAACGCTGCGCCGCCAGCGCGTCCATATCGCGCCACAGCAGCGGGTAAGTGGTCAGCACGAGGTCGTGGTCGGCCATCTGCGTGAACAGGTCGGCGCGGTCCGGGCCTTGCAGCGTCAGCAGGCGCAAGCCCGGCGCCATGCGCTGGGCCTCGGCCTGCCAGTTGAAGATCAGCGACGTGGGCAGCACCACGAGCACCGGCAGGTCCAGCCGGCCGGCGTGTTTTTCGGTGAGCACGTGGGCCAAGGCCTGTGCGGTTTTGCCCAGGCCCATGTCGTCGGCCAGGATACCGCCCAGGTTGTGTGCGCGCAGGTACTGCAGCCACGCCAGGCCCTCGAGCTGGTAGGGGCGCAGTCGCACCTGCAGGCCTTCAGGCGCTGCCAATGCTTGGGGCGCACCCAAGGCTTGGAGGCGCTTGGCCAGGCTGGCCAGGCCCATATCACCTTCCAACTGCCAGGTGTTGTGCGGGCCGACACGGTGGGCATCCAACAGACTGGCACGCAGGGCATCCAGGCGACGGGCTTCCCATGCGCCGAGCTTGAGCAAACCCGGGTCTTGGTTGCGCTGGGGGTCGGTCAGCAGGTCCACCATGGCGCCGACGATGGCTTTCAGCGGAGCGGCCGGTGCGTCAATGCGTTTGCCGCCGGGCGCACGCAGCGACACGATGGCCATGTCGTCGATGGCGGCAATCATGGATGCGTTCAACCAGCGGGCATCGCGGCGCAGCAGGTCGGCCAGCATGGGGGCCAGGTCCAGTGTCTGACCGTCGATCTCAATCCCTAAGCTCAGCAGCCACGCACCTTCACGGGCGGGCAGTTGCAGCTTTTGTACGCTGCGACTGGGCTTGACCAAGGGCTCGGCCAGCTCTTTGGACATGATTTCGCCCGTGTCGGGGCTGACGACCAGTTTCCAGCGCTGCACCGGCACGCTCTCATGCGCAAAACCGGGCTTGACGACGACCGCCCAGCCCTGGGCCTGCAAGGCGGGCACCTGGTCGGCCCAGAAGTCGCCAAAGAACTCCTCTTGCGGTAGCGTCCAGGCGGAGCCCAAAGAAGGGTGTTCACGGCTGCGCCATTGAAAAGATTTGGGCTCCAGCGGCACAAAACCCATGTCCCACACACGGTCCATAGCGTCCGCCTCGGCCGACACGTCGCGCCGCATGCGCATGACGGGGCCGCCGGTCTCGAACAACTCCTGCACGGCCGGTGGACGGCTGTTGAGGATGGAAGTGGGGGCGGGCGTTTCCCACCGGTCTCCGCTCTGCGTGGTGTAGGTCCAGTCAAACTGCGCCAGCGTCACACTGTCACCACGCGGACCGAGTTTGCCCTGGGGTTTGAGGCCGAGCAGGCCCTCGCCGCGGCCCAGGGTTTGCAGCGTGAGGCGGGGGCGAAAGTGGCCAATAACCGTGCCATCGGCTGGTGGTTCCGGGTTAGAGGCCGGAGCGGGCTCAGGATCTGCAGCTTCATCTTGGCGCAGCAGTGCCATAACGCGGGCGGCGTCCGCGTCGCTGAGCGTGGGCAGGCTTTTGAGCGTGGCAGCGTCGGCCTTACGCCGCAGCGCGTCTACCCAGAGGCCGATGTTGTGGGTGCGTGCGTCGCCAGACTGCGAGGGGTGAGGGGAACCTGAGGGTGCACGGGCCATGCGGCGATTGTGCCGCGGCTACGGGGCGCCCCTTAGCGCACGACGCTCAGGTACGCGTATGCGGCTTCGCGCAGTTCTTGCGCGTGGTGGGGGCTGTTGCCGGCGCATGCATCGGCGCTGTCCATCAACTGGCGTGAGAGGCTTTTTTCTTCATCCTGCGGGGCAGGGGCGGTGGCTGCAAACAAACGGGCGATCTGGGCAAACACGGTATACATACAAAGGTGCCACCGGCGAGGGTGGAGAGTTGCGATACCGGTAGATTAAGGGTTTTCCCTAGGTTTTCAAGCGGAGAGCCGAATTTTGGCCATGCCCATGTCGCATGGTTTGCACCTGGACGGTGCATAGGGGAAAGTAACCTTTGATATTTGCTATAAATGTTATAGCTGCTTACGCACATCCAGCGAGGGCTACAGCCCGATTAGGCTTAGACTTTTCGGGGTAAAGGCGGTGCGCGGACTACGCGGCTGGATCAAGCCACGTATCCTTGGGCTTGACCCCAATGGCTCTTAACAAGGAGTTTGCATGTCCACGCAGACCATTTCCCCAGACGACGGCGATGTTGCAACCGCAGACCCGCCGAGTGCTGTAGCTGCAGGCAAGCGCACAGTAACGCCAGTCAAGAAACGCAAGCACCCCTTCAACATTTATTTCTCCATCTTTTTGCCGGTGCCAGTGGCCAAGCCGATAGCCCTGCAGGTCGCCAACTTTGGCGCCGCGCACGGGCTGCTGCGCAAGCCCTTGCTGCCGCACCGCCTGCACATCACGCTGCACGATCTGGGCAACTTTGAAGAGGTTCCACCGGATTTGGTTCAGCGGGCACTGGCGGCCGGCAACGCGCTGAAGGCCAATGCATTCGATGTGACCTTCAACCATGCGATGAGTTTTCCCAGCAGCGGCACCTATGTGTTGGGGGGTGAGCCCGAAGGCACTGCTGCCTTGGTCGCCTTTCGCGAAGCCCTGGGGGGTGCGATGGCGCAAGCGGGACTCAAGGTCAAAAAGAGCTTCTCGCCGCATATGACGGTGGCCTACGACCGCACGCGTATCGCCAAGCACGACATAGAGCCCATCGTGTGGACAGCAACCCAGTTCATGCTGATCAACAGCCACGTCGGCACCGGCACTTACGATGAATTGGGGCATTGGCCGCTGCCGGGCTGAAGCACGCGAGCCGTTCGACCAGCGTATTCGTGGGTGTTACATGCGGAACACCCAATCAGCACCGTTGGCAATACAGTAGCGGCACGACGCTTATGCCCGCCACTTGGGCAATGCCAAACAGCAAGTCGCCAACTATTCCGCTGATTCGGCTGAAAGAAAGAAAATTTTCATGAATAAAACATTCTCCGGCCAGGTCGCCCTGGTCACTGGCGCTGCCAACGGCATTGGCCGCGCAACGGCTCTGGCATTTGCGGCACAGGGCCTTAAGGTTGTGGTGTCGGATGTGGACACCAATGGCGGGGAGGGCACGGTGGCCCAGATCCGCGATGCCGGTGGCACTGCAATATTTGTGCGCTGCGATGTGGCAATCGATGCCCAGGTCAAGGCCTTGGTGGAGGGCGCCGTAGCCACCTATGGCCGACTGGACTATGCGTTCAACAACGCGGGTATCGACATCGAAAAAGGCAAGCTGGCCGATGGTAGCGAGGCCGAGTTCGACGCCATCATGGATGTGAACGTCAAAGGCGTGTGGCTGTGCATGAAATACGAGCTGGCGGCGATGCTGAAGCAAGGCGGCGGCGCGATTGTGAACACCGCATCGGTAGCCGGCTTGATTGCGGCGCCCAAGATGGGCATCTACGCGGCGTCCAAACACGCTGTCATGGGCCTGACGAAGAGCGCAGCGGTGGAGTACGGCAAGAAGAACATCCGTGTCAATGCGGTGTGCCCGGCGGTCATCGACACCGAGATGTTTCGCCGCGCACAGGCGTCTGACCCCAAAAAGGCTGAGATGGCGGTGCTGGTGCACCCCGTGGGGCGCATTGGCAAGGTGGAAGAAATTGCGGCGGCCGTGTTGTATTTGTGTAGCGATGCCGCCGGCTTCACCACAGGTATTGGCCTGCCGGTGGACGGCGGCCTGACGGCTGCTTAATTTCACTTCTACGTTCGCCCACTGCGTGTCGCTCTCTGCCCCGGGGGCTGTGGCGCCTTTGGGGCGGCCCGGCGGGGCCCTACCGGCTGAGCTGGTAGTTGGCCTGCATCTTTGCCAGCGCGCCCGATCGTTGCAGGGTTTGGATGCCACGGTCCAGGCGTTCGACGAGGTTGCTGGCTTGGGGGTTGTTGCGGCCGATACCGAAATGCAGCGGGTGCGGCTCGGTTTCGGGTAGCAGCGCCACCGTGTGTTGGCCCGCTACCAGCGGGATGCTGCCCAGTTTGCGGTGGCCCTGGATGACCTCTTGCATGTCGACGATGACGTCGCAGTATTCCTTGTTCAGCTTGACCATCAGACTGGCGTAGCCGTTGGCACCCGCGTCTATGGTGTCGGGGGGGAGCTTGGTGTAAGCCGTAGACGCTCCGCGCAGCGCGCAAACCTTGAGCGAGGCCAGATCAGCCAGCGTACGCACGGGCGCAGTGGGGTAGCGGCTGCTCAGGTAAATGTAGGCCGGCGTCAGGCTGGCATAGGGGCGTGAAAACAGGAACTGTTTGTCACGCTCAGGGTTGCGCAGGAACGACATCACGATGTCGGCCCCATCGCTGCGCGTGACTTCGGTCAGGCAGCGCACCCACGGGCGCAGCTGGATCAGCAGGTCGGTGTAGTTGCGGAAGATGGCACGCAGCACATCGGCCGAAAAGCCCTTGACTGGGCCGTCGCCCGGCGTTGCATATGACATCGGCGGCCAGTTGTTGTCACCCCCGCAGGCCACCACACGTTCCGCTGCACCAATCCGGGCGGAGAACGCCAGAAAAAGGCCCGCAGTCAGAAACATCAGGTAGCGCATGGATATTTCAGAATACCACTGTGTCGTGGGATTGCAAGCCGCCACGGCCGTGACAACGCCCCGCCCAGCGCACTGCCAGGCTTCTCGTGCTACATGCCAGCGTAGTTGGGCCCGCCGCCACCTTCTGGTGTAACCCAGACGATGTTTTGTGTGGGGTCCTTGATGTCGCAGGTCTTGCAGTGCACGCAGTTTTGCGCGTTGATCTGCAGGCGTTGGGTATCTCCGCCCTTGGCGGTGTCGGGCACAAATTCATAGACCCCGGCTGGGCAGTAGCGGGCCTCGGGGCCGGCGTATTTCGCAAGGTTGATGTTGACCGGAACCGACGCATCCTTCAGCGTCAAGTGGGCGGGCTGCTGCTCTTCGTGGTTGGTGTTGCTGATGAAGACGCTGGAGAGGCGGTCAAAGGTCAGCTTGCCATCGGGCTTGGGGTAGGCGATGGGCTTGCACTCGGCCGCGGGTTTCAGGTAGGCGTAGTCGGGCTTGGTGCGGCGCAGTGTCCATGGCATGCGGCCACGCAAAATCAATTGCTCAAAGCCATTCATGATGGTGGCAACCGTCAGGCCGTACTTGAACCAGTTCTTGAAGTTGCGGTCCTTGTTCAGCTCGGTGTACAGCCAGCTCTTCTCAAAGGCTTCGGGGTAGGCGCTCAGTTCATCGTGCTGGCGGCCGCTTTGAATAGCGTCATACGCGGCTTCTGCAGCCTGCATGCCGGTCTTGATGGCGGCGTGGCTGCCCTTGATGCGGCCCACGTTCAGGTAGCCGGCGTTGCAACCGATCAGGCAACCACCAGGGAACACAGTCTTAGGCAGGGCGTTGATGCCACTGGCGTTGATGGCGCGTGCGCCGTAGCCCAGGCGCTTGGCTGTGATCTCGCCCTTGGCGTTTTCGAAGTAGTAGCGGATATTCGGGTGGGTCTTCCAGCGCTGGAATTCTTCAAACGGGCTCAGGTAGGGGTTGGAATAACCCAGGCCGGTGACAAAGCCGAGTGCAACCTTGTTGCCTTCCAGGTGGTACAAAAATGCGCCGCCGTACGTGTCGGATTCCATGGGCCAACCGGCGGTGTGCATCACAAAGCCTGGCTCGTGGCGGCTGGGGTCGATCTCCCACAATTCCTTGATGCCGATGCCCCAGCTTTGCGGGTCTTTGCCGTCGTCCAGCTTGTACTTGGCGATCAGTTGCTTGCCCAGATGTCCGCGTGCGCCTTCGGCAAACACGGTGTACTTGCCCAGCAGCTCCATGCCAAGCTGGAAGTTCTCAGTCGGCTCGCCGTCTTTGCCCACGCCCATGTTGCCGGTGGCAACACCCTTCACAGAACCGTTGGCGTTGTAGAGCACTTCGGCTGCGGCAAAGCCCGGGAATATTTCAACGCCCAGGCCCTCGGCCTGCTCGGCAAGCCACTTGGTCACAGCGCCCAGGCTGACGATGTAGTTGCCATGGTTCTGCGCGAATGGGGGCAAAAACACGTTGGGTATGCGCACACCGGTCTTTTCGCCAAGGAACATGTAGGCATCGTCGTGCACCGGCTGGTTCAGCGGTGCGCCCATTTCCTTCCAGTTGGGGAATAGCTCGGTCAGCGCAATCGGGTCCATGATGGCGCCCGACAAAATGTGCGCACCGGGCTCGGAGCCCTTCTCCAACACGACGACCGAAACATCCTTGCCCTTCTCGGCAGCGAGCTGTTTGACGCGGATGGCGGTAGCGAGGCCACCGGGGCCGCCGCCCACGACAACAACGTCGTATTCCATCGCTTCACGGGGGCCGAATTGGGCAAGAATTTCCTCGTTGGTCATGGTGTGTCTCGTTCAATAATGGGAATTGTCGGGATTCGGCCAACCACGCTTTGCAGGGTTGGGTTTGCCAAGCATTTTAGGCCCTGAATCAGCACAATAGCACGGTCGTTCTTTTTTATTCGTGGAGGTTCTCTAAATGGCATACACCTTTGATCTTTCGGGGCGCGTAGCCTTCATTACCGGCGCGTCCAGCGGCCTTGGCGCCCAGTTTGCGCGCACCTTGGCGACAGCTGGCGCAGCCGTGGTGCTGGCCAGCCGCCGGGTCGAAAAACTCAAGGACCTGCGTGCCACCATCAACGGGGAGGGCGGTGACGCCCATGTGATCGAACTGGACGTCAACGACCACGATTCCATCAAGTCGGCTGTGGCCCATGCGGAGACCGAAGTGGGCTCCATCGACATCCTGGTCAACAACTCGGGCGTCAGCACCACCCAGCGGATTCAGGATGTGTCGCCCGACGACTTTGACTACATGTTCAACACCAACGTCAAAGGTGCCTTCTTTGTGGCCCAAGAGGTAGGCAAACGCATGCTGGCGCGCGCCACGGGCTCGGCACCCGGCAGCTACACCGGTGGCCGCATTGTCAACGTGGCGTCCATGGCAGGCCTGCGCGTGCTGCCGCAGATCGGTGTGTATTGCATGAGCAAGTCGGCCGTGGTGCAGATGACCAAGGCCATGGCGTTGGAGTGGGGCCGCTTTGGCATCAATGTGAATGCCATTTGCCCCGGGTACATTGACACGGAAATCAACCACCGCCACTGGCAGACCGAGGCCGGGCAAAAGCTGATCCAGATGCTGCCACGCAAGCGCGTCGGCCAGCCGCAGGATCTGGATGCGCTGATCGTGATGTTGTGCTCGGACCAGAGCCATTTCGTCAATGGCGCGGTCATTTCCGCGGATGATGGCTTTGGTGTGTAAGACCGCAGGCGCATCCTGATGTGGGGAGGCATTCTTGCGGGGCTGGCGGCGGGCGCGCTGTGGGGCCTGGTGTTTATCGCACCGCAATTGGCACCTGGCCTGTCGGCCGTGGATCTGGTGGCCGGGCGCTATCTGTTTTATGGACTGACGTCGGTCGTGGTGATGGTGCTGGGCGCACGGTCGCGCGCACTGCCGACGGTGCGGCAAGCCCTGGCCGCAACGGGCCTGAGCGTGTTGGGTTTTTCGGGCTACTACCTGTTGCTGGTGCTGGCTATCCGCGATGCCGGGCCGGCGCTGCCCACGTTGATGGTGGGCACGATTCCGCTGTGGGTCATGCTGCTGGGCAAGCCCGCTCACTTGCAGTGGCGCCAACTGGTACCGGGCCTGCTGTTGACGGCTCTGGGGCTGGCCCTGATGCTGGAGGTGCCGCAGTCTGCGTCACCCCAGGAGCAGGCGAATGCCTGGATTTACTGGCGTGGTGTGGCCTATGCAGTCGCGGCCATGCTGAGCTGGACCGGCTTTGCGGTGCTCAACTCCGCTTGGTTGAAGACGCACCAATCCATCTCGACGACGGATTGGGCGAACTGGATGGGTGTGGCCGCGGGTATAGCTGCCCTGGCACTCTGGAGCGCCGTAGGTACACAGCTCAATGTGCTGCTAGCCCTCGCTGGGAGCGCACAAGCAGCTATGGTTTGTATAGCAATCGGTGTGGGATCGGGATGGCTGGCTACGGTGTTGTGGAACCATGCGAGCCGGCGTTTGAGCGCCAGTTTGTGCGGACAACTGATCGTCAGCGAGACGCTGTTTGGCCTGGCATTTGCCTTCGCCGTGCTGGGGCAGCACTTCACGCTGGCGCAGGTAGCGGCCAGCGTGCTGTTTGTGCTCGGGATACTCGCGTCAATCCGGGCACATGGTTAGCCCCCACGCTCCACCGCTTCGCGGGTCGCTGCCCCCCGAGCGGGCCTTCGCGCCTAGGGGCGGCCCTGCGGCGCTCAAGCCGGCTATTGCGGGGTGCCGTTGCTTAGCGCGGAGCCAGGCGGATGGCGCCGTCCAGGCGAATCACTTCGCCGTTGAGCATGTCGTTTTCAAAAATGTGCACGGCCAGCTTGGCGTAGTCTTGTGGTGTGCCCAGGCGCGAAGGGAAGGGTACAGCGGCAGCCAAAGAGTCTTGCACTTCCTGGGGCATGCCAAACATCATCGGCGTGCCGAAGATGCCGGGAGCGATCGTCATGTTGCGGATGCCGTTGCGGGCCAGATCGCGTGCGATAGGCAGGGTCATGCCGACCACGCCGCCCTTGGACGCGCTGTAGGCTGCTTGGCCCATCTGGCCGTCATACGCTGCGACGGATGCAGTGGAGATGATGGCGCCGCGCTCCCCGGTGGACTCCGGTTCGTTTTTTGACATGGCATCGGCTGCCAAGCGGATCATGTTGAAGCTGCCGACCAGGTTCACGGTGATGGTCTTGCTGAACACGGCCAGGCTGTGCGCGCCGTTCTTGCCCACGGTTTTTTCAGCGGGGGCGATGCCTGCGCAATTGACCAGGCCCATCAACTTGCCCATGGATACAGCCTTGGCAACCACGGCTTGGCCGTCTGCTTCCTGGCTTACGTCGCACTTCACAAAGGCGCCACCCAGTTCTTTGGCAATAGCCTCGCCCTTTTCGACCTGCATGTCGGCGATGACAACGGTTGCGCCCTTGGCGGTGAGCATGCGGGCCGTGCCCTCGCCCAAGCCAGATGCGCCACCGGTGACGATGAATACTTTGCCTGCGATTTCCATGGTGTTTTCCTTGTGAAGTTGAAGAAAAGTTGACGTTTACGTTAACGTCAATTATGGCCCAAGCCCGAAGTGCGTCGCCGCATTTTCAGGAGCGCATATTTTTACTGCTATACTTCGGCCTCTCGAATACTTGTAGGCGCATAGCTCAGCTGGTTAGAGCACCACCTTGACATGGTGGGGGTCGTTGGTTCGAGTCCAATTGCGCCTACCAAAATATGCCCCGTATCCTTTGTGGATGCGGGGCTTTTTTGTTTCCGCCCCTAGGGTATTCCCAGGCGGGCTGTTTTCAGCGAGTCCCTAGAATGTGTTGCACTGCAATACATTTTGTTCTCCAGGGAAGCCGCCACTCGCTATGCAAAGCAAATCCAATACCGACAGAAAACCGACGCAGCGGGTCATCAAGAAGTACCCCAATCGACGTCTGTACGACACCGATACCTCCAGCTACATCACGCTGGCCGAAATCAAGCAACTGGTCATGGAAAACGAGCCCTGTGTGGTGCGCGATGCCAAGACCGGTGAAGACCTGACACGCAGCATCCTCTTGCAGATCATTTTGGAAGAAGAAGCCAATGGCACGCCGATGTTTACCGCTGCGGTGCTGGCCAACATCATCCGTTTTTACGGCCATACGATGCAGGGCCTGATGGGCGGCTATCTTGAGAAAAACATGCAGGCCTTGATGGAAATGCAGGCACCGCTGGTGCAGGGCACCATGGGCAACAATTTGTTCCAGCAGATGCAGGAACAAATGCAAAAGCAAACCGAGCAGCTGTTGGGTACGTTCGGTCTAAAGCGTTAGGTGGGGCAGGCCTGCAAAAGGGGCTTCTAGAGGAAAAGCGGCGACAATCG
This sequence comes from Rhodoferax sp. ZS1R8, assembly GCF_056521325.1. Lineage (NCBI taxonomy): Bacteria > Pseudomonadati > Pseudomonadota > Betaproteobacteria > Burkholderiales > Comamonadaceae > Rhodoferax > Rhodoferax sp. ZS1R8. The sequence goes on from NZ_JBWMBA010000004.1 coordinate 76,798, forward strand.
CCGCATGAGTGAAGCAATTTCTACCCCCGCACGTGTTCCCACCGTTGGCTTCGTGAGCCTCGGCTGTCCAAAGGCCCTCACGGACTCTGAACTGATCCTGACCCAACTGAGTGCCGAGGGGTACCAGACCTCCAAGACCTTCCAGGGTGCCGATCTGGTGATCGTCAACACCTGTGGATTCATTGACGATGCCGTCAAGGAGAGTCTGGACACGATTGGTGAGGCATTGGCCGAGAATGGCCGCGTGATCGTGACGGGCTGTCTGGGGGCCAAGACGGCGGCCAACGGAGACAACATGGTGCGCCAAATGCACCCCAAGGTTCTGGCGGTAACCGGTCCCCATGCCACGCAGGAAGTCATGGACGCGGTGCACACCAATTTGCCCAAGCCGCATGATCCTTTTCTTGATCTGGTTCCAAATTCGTTTGGCGTTGCGGGCATCAAGCTCACACCGCGCCATTACGCGTATCTGAAAATTAGCGAGGGGTGCAATCACCGCTGCACCTTCTGCATCATCCCCTCCATGCGCGGAGATCTGGTGTCGCGCCCGATCGGCGATGTGTTGACCGAAGCGCGCGCGCTGTTTGAAGGCGGCGTCAAGGAATTGCTGGTGATCAGCCAAGACACTTCTGCCTACGGTGTGGATGTGAAATACCGCACCGGCTTCTGGGACGGCAAGCCTGTGAAGACGCGCATGCTCGAATTGGTGCAGACGTTGGGCCAGATTGCTGAGCCGTATGGTGCCTGGGTGCGCTTGCACTACGTGTACCCATATCCCAGCGTCAATGACATCCTGCCGTTGATGGCAACTGGGCTGGTTTTACCCTACTTGGATGTGCCTTTGCAGCATAGTCACCCAGACGTATTGCGCCGCATGAAGCGGCCCGCCAGTGGCGAGAAGAATCTGGAGCGCCTGCAGGCCTGGCGTGAGGTGTGTCCCGAGATCGTGGTCCGCAGCACATTTATTGCCGGCTTCCCGGGTGAAACCGAAGAAGAGTTTTCGCACCTGTTGGACTTCATCCGCGAGGCGGAAATTGATCGCGCAGGTTGCTTTGCCTACAGCGCGGTGAACGGTGCGACGGCCAACGACATCCCGGGCATGTTGCCCATTGAACTGCGTGAGGAGCGGCGCGCACGCTTCATGGCCGTTGCGGAAGAAGTGTCGATTGCCAAATTGCAGAGGCGTGTCGGGTCTACGATGCAAATTTTGGTGGATTCAGCGCCCGGCATGGGTAAAAAAGGCGGTGTCGGCAGAAGCTATGCCGATGCCCCGGAGATCGATGGTGTGGTGCGTTTGTTGCCACCCGAAAAAATCAGCAAGACGCTGAAGGTGGGCGAGTTTACAAAGGCGCGGATTGTGGCGGCACAAGGGCATGATCTGGTTGCCCTGCCGATATGATGGTAGTGCACAGTCTCCAGCCCAAATAGAGTAAAGCCGCTGAATCTCAGCGGCTTTTTTATTCATGTATGCACGTGATGCAGAAAAAGAAAAAGGCCTGTAACTTGCGTTACAGGCCTCATCTAATTTTGGTGCCCAGAAGAAGACTCGAACTTCCACGGTCTTGCAACCGCCAGCACCTGAAGCTGGTGCGTCTACCAATTTCGCCATCTGGGCAACGAGTTGAATTCTAGCATGATTTTTAGCCCCTAAATGGGCCTTGGTTGGGAAAGCGTTTTTATAAGCCGACGGTCCACGAAGGCTGAGTAGTTCGGTCAAAGTTAAGGGCGTACCGGTCGCCACCGAAATGGGTGTGCGATGATGTTGGCTCAACTTGGTGTCTCAAACTACTGCGTATATCAATTCCGCCTCCTGGGCATCTCAGGAAAGAGAGTATTTGTATTAAGAATATTAGCCAGACCAGCGGCTTGCTGGATGAAGTTGAAGGCATCGTTCAGGGCCATCGCGATGGCCACGGGTTTGTATCCCGTGACGATGGAGCCCCCGACATATATTTGCCGCCCAATGAGATGCGTGCAGTTTTGCACAAAGATAGGGTGAAGGTCCGCATTGTGCGTAGCGACCGCAAGGGCCGTCCAGAAGGGCGGGTGGTCGAAATATTAGAGCGCTCAAAACAGCCCATCATCGGGCGCCTGTTGCAGGAGAGCGGTGTCTGGCTGGTGGCACCTGAAGACAAGCGATACGGTCAGGACGTGTTAATCCCCAAAGGGGCTACCAGCGTAGCCAAGCCAGGGCAGGTGGTTGTTGTCGAGTTGGTGGAACCACCGGCCCTGTTTGGCCAACCCGTTGGGCGCATCAAGGAAGTCCTGGGCGAAGTAGATGACCCGGGGATGGAAATAGAAATCGCCGTGCGCAAGTTCAGTGTGCCGCATGAATTCTCTGAGGCATGCATTGCATTGGCCCGTACGCTGCCCGATAAGGTGCGTCCCCATGACAAGCTTGAGCGCATTGATCTGACGGATGTCCCGCTGGTCACCATCGACGGCGAAGATGCGCGCGATTTTGATGACGCAGTCTATTGCGAGCCAGCGACCAAGGGGCGCGGCAAATCGGCCGTCAAGGGCTGGCGGCTGTTGGTGGCCATTGCCGACGTCAGCCACTATGTCGAAAACGGATCGGCAATTGATATCGATGCCTACGACCGTGCAACCAGCGTGTACTTTCCGCGGCGTGTGATCCCCATGCTGCCTGAGAAGCTGTCTAACGGCTTGTGTTCGCTCAACCCTGAGGTAGAGCGACTCTGCATGGTGTGCGACATGTTTGTCACCGCCGATGGGGAGGTCAACGCCTACCAGTTCTACTCCGCAGTCATGTGGAGCCATGCGCGCTTCACCTACACCGAGGTGGCAGCTATTCTGGGCAATACCCGTGGACCTGAGGCCGTCAAACGCAAGGACCGCGTGGGCGATCTGCTCAACCTGCACGGCGTTTTTCAGGCGCTGCTGAAGTCGCGCCAGAAACGGGGTGCTGTGGACTTTGAAACCACCGAGACACAAATCGTCTGCGATGAAAACGGGCGCATTGAAAAAATAGTGCCCCGCACGCGCAATGTGGCGCATCGCGTCATCGAAGAGGCCATGTTGGCAGCCAACGTCTGCAGTGCGGACTTCATTGCCCAGAGCAAACATCCCGGCCTGTTTCGGGTGCACGAGGGCCCGACGCCCGAGAAAAAAGAGATTCTGCAGAATTATCTCAAGGTGACCGGGCTGGGCATGACGATCAGCGACGATCCGTCGCCCGGTGAGTTCCAGGCGATTGCGGTGGCTACCAAAGACCGGCCAGACGCGCAACAGATCCACTCCATGTTGTTGCGGTCCATGCAGCAGGCCATTTACACGCCTACCAATAGCGGGCACTTTGGATTGGCCTACGGCGCATACACCCATTTCACCAGTCCTATCCGCCGCTATCCGGATCTGTTGGTGCACCGGGTTATCAAATCTATTCTTGCGAAAACGCGTTACCAATTGCCCGTTTTGCCGACGCCGGGCGAGGCACATGCCAAGCTGGCCCGCAGGCTGGAGAAGGGTGTCGCTTCGCGTGGAGGCCAAGCCCAGCAGGCCCCGAAGAAGACCAATGCCGAAGGCATGGCCTGGCTGGCCGCTGGCTTGCACTGCAGCGCGAATGAACGGCGCGCTGATGAAGCCAGCCGCGACGTTGAAGCTTGGCTGAAATGCAAATACATGAAGGAGCACCTGGGCGAGGAATACGGTGGTGTGGTCACTGCTGCAACCAGCTTCGGCGTGTTCGTGACGCTGGACGCGATGTATGTCGAAGGGCTGGTGCATATCACCGAGCTGGGTGGCGAGTATTACCGCTTTGACGAAGCGCGCCAGGAGTTGCGGGGTGAAAGATCGGGAATGCGGTACGCCATCGGTACCCGTGTCCGCATCCAGGTAAGCCGTGTGGACCTGGATGGGCGAAAGATTGATTTCCGTCTGATACAGGAAGGCGATGGTCTGACTTCGCGGGCGATGGCGGATAAGGGCGCTGGTCGCGATCCCAAGAGTCGGGGCTTGAAAGGCGAAAGGGCCGAGGCGTCGGGCAATAGCCGCTCGGTGTCCTTCATGGAAGAGCCGCGTAAACGATCAGCGTCCAGGTCCGCAAAAACTTCCAAGTCCGTGGACAAGGGTGCGGCTTCGCAAAAGAAGACGGCCCGCAAGCGCCGTTAGTCGGGCTACAAGGCCTCTGCCAGATCTTGGGCCGTCATGGTGCGCCCAGCCGGCCATGCGTCGGCTATATGGCCGTGCTTGAACACAGATTGGCAGGCGCTTGAGAAGGTGTCCGAGCCAGCTGCAAGACTGGCGCCCATCAGACCCGCCAGCACATCGCCCGTGCCAGCGGTCGCCAGGCGGGCATTGCCGCTGGTGTTGATGCGCGTGAGCGTATCTGGCGCCGCGATGACTGTGCCGGACCCTTTCAATACGACGGTGCATGCAAAGCGGTCGGCTATCGCCTGTGCCAATTCAAGCCTGTGGGTCTGCACCTCCGCGGTGGTGGTGTGCATCAGGCGCGCCGCTTCCAGAGGGTGGGGCGTCAGTACGGTGGTGTGCGGCGGCCGCGCACGCACTGCGTTCTGCAGTCCACTATCGCTTGCTATGGCGTTCAGTGCGTCCGCATCCAGGACTAGTCGGCCGGACTTGGAGAGCAGTTGGGGCAGCAAGCCCTGGATGGCTGCGCCCCCACCGCAGCCTGCAACCACCGCCATGGATTCCAATTTCACCTGCGTAAGGTTACGGAACATGAGTTCTGGCTGCTGGTCGTCCAAGCGTGAGGCGGTAGGGTCCAGCATATGGACGTAGACACGTCCTGCGCCGCCCCGTATCGCCGCGCGGGCCGCCAACAGGGGCGCACCTGTCATGCCCGCAGCACCCCCAACCACGCACACGTCTCCGTAGCTGCCCTTGTGGGTGTTGTGCGCGCGTTGAGACAGCGGCAGGGCACCCATCAGTTGTGCACACGCGTTGTCGGGCGCGTCTATTCCCAGGTTATCGAACCATATTTCACCGCAGGCTTCGCGTCCGTCGGCTGTGAATGCCCCGGGTTTGAGCGTCAACAGACTTAGTGTATGGCTGGCTTTGACGTGCAGTGCGGACGCAGTCCCGGTATCGGCATCGAGGCCGGACGGCACGTCGACGGCAAACACGGGCGCGGACCCGGCGTTCATTTGCTGTATCCACGTGGCGCAGAGGGTGTCCCAGGGTCGGGCTCGCCCAATACCAAACAAGGCGTCTATGCACAGATCGCTTTGCGCGGGTGCCGACTCCGCAAAAATCACCCCTGCATCTAACGCTTTCTGCCGTGCCACTGCTGCATCGCGGGGCGCATGGTCTGCATGGCCCAAGCAGGTGACGATAGGAGACTTGCCCCAGGACTTCAGATGGAAAGCTGCCTCAAGTCCATCGCCACCGTTGTTTCCAGGCCCACAGGGAATCCAGATGTGCTTGGCATGGGGCGCTATTGCTACTGCAAGCCTGGCGACCGCGAGCCCAGCGCGCTGCATCAATGTGTGCGGTGGCAGGCGCTGCCCGATAGACTGTTCCAGTGCGCGCGTTTGAGCGCATGTAAAGACGGCTTTGGCGTGCGCCATGGCGCTTACGCCGCCCATGCCCAGTATGTGTTCAGAACTCGTAGGTATCTCCCTCGCGCGCCAGGCGTATGTCGATCCCGTGCGCGATGGCGGCATTGGTCTGCAGCGCGTCTTTAAATGCCTCTTCCAGCGCATCATCGCTGCGGGTGGGCTCGTGGTGCGTGCAAAACAGGACCTTTGCGTTGGCCTGCTTTGCGATCGCGATGCTGGAACTGAAGGTGCCATGCCCCCAGCCCTTCTTGCTAGGGTATTCAGCGTCGGTGTAGGAGGAGTCCGCTATGAACACATCCACATCGCGGATGGCCTCCAGTATGGCCGCGTTCTTGTCGTTGACAAAGCCTTGGTACTCGTCAAATCCGTCATCGCCGGGCTCGTAAATGTTGTAGGGCGGCTCATGGTCCCCGGTGAAGAACACTGATTTACCGTTGCTTTCGATACGGTAGCCAAAATCGATGACAGGGTGGTTCAGCATGCACGGCGTAATGGTGGCGGACCCGATGGTGTGCGGCTCACCGGGGATCAAAGTCACGTACTCCATGCGCGCCTTCATTTCCGCCTCCCGCACCGGGAAAAAGCTGTATTGGAGCTGGACCGACATGACCTGTTCGATACCCTTGCCCGAAACCGGATCGAATCCACCATGCAGGCGCAAGGTACTTCCGGGTATGAAGTTGGGTATGAAGAACGGCAAACCCTGGATATGGTCCCAGTGGGAGTGGGTAATCAAAACATTTGCCGTGACCGGCAACTCGGCCAGCAAGGTCTGGGAAAGGGGGAAAATTCCGGTTCCCGCATCCAGAATTAGGAGTTCGTTGCTGTCGGTCCGGATCTCGATACAGGTCGTATTACCGCCATAACGCACCGTCTTGGGGCCTGGTGAAGCGATGGACCCGCGAACACCCCAAAATCTTACTTTCATGGCGACTCCCTTCCTGCGCGAAAAGACTGGTGGACGTCGGGCCAACAACCGGCAGTTTTGGCCAGCGGCGAGCCCCGTTGCCCGCATCTTGGCATATTGTGGGCCGGACGCAGTGACGTTTTTTGCTTGGGCAGCAGAGTGATAACTGTGTCTCTTTGCCGTGTTATACTCGATTGGCTTTGCTAATGGTGCACGTAGACATTTGCAAGCTAATCGCAGATCCGCCCCGTCAAGGTGTTGCCGGTTCAAACCTACAAACAGGTGCTTGAGCAGGTGATAAGGGGGCTGGGTCTTAGACCTAACCTTTGGAAAGTAATTTATGGCAGTAACAATGCGCGAAATGCTGGAAGCCGGCGTTCATTTTGGACACCAAACCCGCTTCTGGAACCCCAAGATGGCTCCGTTTATCTTCGGCCATCGCAACAAGATTCACATTATCAACCTGGAAAAATCCTTGCCGATGTTCCAGGATGCCGCCAAGTTTGTGCGCCAACTGTCTGCCAAGCGCGGCACCATTTTGATGGTTGGCACCAAGCGCCAAGCGCGCGAGACGGTGGCAGCAGAAGCGCAACGCGCCGGTGTTCCTTTTGTGGACCAGCGTTGGCTGGGCGGCATGTTGACCAATTTCAAGACGGTCAAGACCTCCATCAAGCGCCTCAAGGAAATGAAGGCCCAACAAGAAACCGGCCTGGATAGCATGAGCAAGAAAGAGCAACTGATGTTTGCTCGCGAACTGGCTAAGCTGGAAAAAGACATCGGCGGTATCCAGGATATGGCTGCCTTGCCAGACGCGATTTTCGTCATCGACGTGGGTTACCACAAGATTGCCATCGCTGAAGCCCGCAAGCTGGGCATCCCTTTGATCGGTGTCGTCGACTCCAACCATTCGCCCGAAGGTATTGACTACGTTATTCCTGGTAACGATGACTCCTCCAAGGCCGTGACGCTGTATGCCCGTGGCATCGCCGATGCGATTCTGGAAGGCCGTGCCAACCAGATGGACGATGTGGTCAAGGCAGTTGCCGCTGAGAGCAGCGATGAATTCGTTGAGGTGAGCGACGCTTCTGCTTGAAGTTGTCCCGCCTGAAAAAGGGGGCTTCGTTGCCCCTTTTTTTTAGCCCTTATTAAACTATTGAATTGATTACGGAGAAACGAAATGGCTGCAATTACCGCAAGCATGGTGGCTGAACTGCGTGGAAAGACCGACGCTCCGATGATGGAGTGCAAGAGGGCTCTGACCGAGGCCGAAGGCGACATGGTCAAGGCTGAAGAGCTGTTGCGTGTCAAGCTGGGTAGCAAGGCTGGCAAGGCCGCGGCCCGCATCGCGGCCGAAGGTGTTGTTGTCAACAGCATTGACGGCAACGTCGGCGCTATGTTGGAAGTCAACTGCGAAACCGATTTCGTAACCAAGAACGACAGCTTCCTGGGTCTGGCAAATGCCGCTGTGGCCCTCGTTGCCAAGCATAATCCAGCGGATGTTGCCGCATTGGGTGCGCTCGCTTACGAACAAGACGGGTTTGGCCCGACACTGGAAGACGTGCGCAAGGGCCTGATCGGCAAGATCGGCGAGAACATGACTTTCCGTCGGTTCAAGCGCTTTGCAAGCGGTGCTCAGCTGGCTTCTTACCTGCACGGCACCCGCATCGGCGTGGTCGTGGAATTTGAAGGTGATGCAACTGCCGCGAAGGACGTTGCCATGCACGTGGCTGCGATGAAGCCTGTTGCGTTGACCAGCAATGACGTACCCGCCGAGCTGGTGGAGCGCGAGCGCTCTGTGGCAGCTGCCAAGGCGGCCGAAGACGCTGCGGTGGCAACCGCCGCTGGCAAGCCAGTCCAGTCTGCAGAAATCGTTACCAAGCGTATCGAAGGCGGCGTACAAAAGTATCTGAAGGAAGTCTCGCTGTTCAACCAGACTTTCGTCAAGAACGACAAACAGACCGTAGAACAAATGCTGAAGGCCGCCTCCACCAACGTCAAAGCATTCACGATGTACGTCGTCGGTGAAGGCATCGAGAAGAAGGTCGACGACTTTGCTGCCGAAGTGGCAGCACAAGTTGCGGCCGCCCAGCAAGCTGCTTAATTGACGGCCTTTGCGCGTCCACCTGCCTATTTGCGATAACCGGAGTCACCCATGAGCCAAGAAAAACCTGCTTACAAACGCATACTGCTGAAGTTGTCAGGCGAGGCCTTGATGGGTGATGACCAGTTCGGCATCAACCGCGACACCATCGTCCGCATGGTGGACGAAATCGCCGAGGTGACGCGCCTGGGCGTCGAAATGGCGGTGGTTATAGGTGGCGGAAACATCTTCCGTGGAGTGGCAGGTGGATCTGTGGGCATGGACCGAGCCACCGCCGACTACATGGGGATGTTGGCAACCGTGATGAACGCTTTGGCCTTGGGCGACACCATGAACAAAGCCGGTCTGACCGCCCGCGTGATGTCGGCCATTGGCATAGAGCAGGTGGTGGAGCCTTACGTGCGCCCCAAGGCCTTGCAGTATCTCGAAGAGGGCAAGGTCGTTATTTTTGCGGCTGGCACCGGCAACCCGTTTTTTACGACCGATACAGCGGCTGCTCTGCGTGGCGCTGAAATAGGCGCTGAAATCGTGCTCAAGGCCACCAAGGTGGATGGTGTCTACACGGCTGACCCCAAGAAAGATGCAGGCGCGACCCGCTACTCCAAGATCACGTTCAACGATGCGATGTCCCAAAACCTGGGCATTATGGATGCCGCGGCGTTTGCCCTGTGCCGCGACCAGAAGCTGCCCATCAAGGTTTTTTCGATCTTCAAACATGGTGCGCTCAAGCGTGTGGTGATGGGAGAAGACGAAGGCACCCTCGTACACGTTTGATCGTTTGTTTGAACTTTGCTGCGGGCTTGAAGATCGGAGAAGAACTATGGCAATTGACGAAATCAAAAGAACGCTGGATGGCAAGATGGACCAGTCCATCGCATCTTTCAAAAACAATCTGACCAAGATACGCACTGGGCGCGCCAATCCAGCGCTGCTGGACACTGTCCATGTGGACTATTACGGTGCCATGCTGCCCCTGAGCCAGGTCGCCAACCTTTCCTTGCTGGATGCCCGAACCATCAGCGTACAGCCCTGGGAAAAAGGCATGGGCGCCAAGATTGAAAAGGCTATCCGCGAAAGCGATCTGGGTTTGAACCCTTCGAGCATGGGCGATCTGATCCGTGTCCCTATGCCGCTGATGACCGAGGAGCGCCGCAAGGAGCTGACCAAGGTTGTCCGCGGCGAAGCCGAGAATGCAAAGATCGCCGTGCGCAATTTACGCCGTGATGCCAACGAGGCCGTCAAGAAGCTGGTGAAGGAAAAGCTGGCTTCCGAGGACGACCAGAAGCGCTCCGAAACCGAAATCCAGAAATTGACAGATCGGCACATTGCCGACATCGACCGTTTGGTCGCGTCAAAAGAACAAGACATCATGGCGGTTTGATACCCGCGATGAACTGAAACCAGCCTTTCCCATGGCAGAACAGCCCAGCGTGCCGCGCCATATAGCCATCGTAATGGACGGCAATGGCCGGTGGGCCTCCAAGCGTTTTCTGCCCCGTATTGCCGGGCATAACAGGGGCGTGGAAACGCTCAAACGTATCGTAAGCGCCTGCCCGAGCCGCGGCGTCGAGACAGTAACCGTATTCGCCTTTTCCTCAGAAAACTGGAATCGCCCGGTCGAAGAGGTTTCTGGCCTGATGGACATACTCGCTATAGCCCTGTCGCGCGAAGTGCCCAAACTGCATCGCGATGGTGTTCGCCTGCGGTTTGTAGGTTCGCGGCAAGGCTTGTCCGCTCGTGTACAAAAAGGGTTGGAAGAGGCAGAGGCCGCGACCGCTGACAACACGGTTTTGTCGCTCAATGTGTGTTTCAACTACGGTGGCCGCTGGGACATTGCGTCGGCAGCTGCACGGCTCGCGGCCGAGGGCACACCCATCACCGAAGAATCGCTGTCGCGTGCACTTTCGCTGTCGTTTTGCTCGGACCCCGATTTACTGATTCGCACAGGCAACGAGATGCGGCTGAGCAATTTTTTGCTGTGGCAATCCGCCTATTCCGAGCTGTATTTCAGCGACCTGCTGTGGCCCGATTTTGATGAAGCCGCGCTGGACGCGGCACTGCTGGATTACGCATCGCGCGAGCGCCGGTTTGGGAAAACTTCGGACCAAGTGGTCAGCAATTCGGCCGTTAAGGCCTGACAGGGGCACTTATGCTGAAGCAACGAATCATCACTGCATTGCTGATGCTGGCTGTGCTTTTGCCAGCCGTGTTTTATCCTGTGCCGGAGGTATTTGCCGGCGTCGCCATCGTGCTGATTGCGGCCGCAGCATGGGAATGGGCTCGGCTCAACGCTTGTGGCCCTTCTGCCTCCTTGCTGGCCGGCGGGCTGTGCGCCGCCGCCTGCCTGCTGTCCTGGTACGCTGGCTTGCTGCATACCCCCCTTAAAGCGCTGTGGCTGTTCACCGGTAGCGCATGGGTGGTATTGGGTGCGTGGTTATTGCATGGTGGTGTCAAAGTCTGGTCGGGCGTACCCCGCGCCCTGCGTCTGGTCGGCGGCATTTTTGCTCTCTGGGTGGCGTGGCTGGCCGTCGCTCAGGCCCGCGCAAAGGGGATCAATTTCCTGTTTTCGGTTCTTGTCTTGGTCTGGGTTGCAGACATATTTGCCTATTTCGCCGGTAGAGCCGTCGGTGGCCGCTTTTTTGTCCGCAAGTTGGCACCGACCATCAGTCCGGGAAAGACATGGGAAGGCGCCTTTGGCGGCATGACAGGCGTTGTCGTGTGCGCATTTTTGTGGCGTTACTTCGATAGCACCATGGCCTCGGGCGTCGCCAGCATTTACACGCAACTGGGCAGTATCCATGTGGCCTTCCTTGTGGTGGCAGTATTGTTTTTGGCCGCCATGAGTGTGGTCGGTGATTTGGTCGAGTCCCTGTTCAAACGCAGTGCGGGTGTCAAGGACAGCAGTGGATTGCTGCCGGGCCATGGCGGCGTGCTGGACCGGGTCGATGCGCTGCTGCCCATACTGCCACTGGCGATGATGCTCTCTACCCTATGAACGCTGGAAAAAAACGCGTTGTAGTCCTCGGCTCCACCGGCTCCATCGGGGTCAACACGCTGGATGTCGTCGCGCGCCACCCTGACCGGTTTGAGGTGTTTGCGCTGACCGCTGCGACCAGCGTTGAGGCTCTATTGGCCCAATGTGTACAGCACAAGCCAGCGTTTGCCGTGATGGCCAGCGAGGCGCATGGCAAGGAACTTCAGCACAGTTGCCGCGCGGCAGGTTTGTCCACTGTAGTCCTGTGGGGAGCTGATGCCATCGACATGGTCGCCAAACACGAATTGGCTGATACGGTCATGGCCGCCATCGTGGGCGCTGCCGGACTGGCGCCGTGCCTGGGTGCTGCACGGGCAGGTAAACGCCTGCTGTTGGCCAACAAGGAGGCCTTGGTCGTAGGCGGGCAGCTGTTCATGGATACGGTGGCTGCGGGTGGCGCAACACTCCTCCCCATCGACAGCGAACACTCCGCCGTGTTCCAGTCCTTGCCCCCAGACCCCAAAGACTGGGCAGCGCGCATTGACAAGATCATATTGACGGCATCGGGTGGTCCGTTTCGCACGCGCGACCCGCAGACGCTGCGCCACGTCACTCCGGAAGAAGCCTGCGCACATCCGAATTGGGTCATGGGGCGCAAGATATCTGTCGACTCTGCAACCATGATGAACAAGGCGCTGGAGGTGATCGAGGCCAAGTTCCTGTTTGGCGTTTCCCCCGAGCAAATCCAGGTTGTGATCCACCCGCAAAGCGTGATCCATTCCATGGTGCAGTACGTGGACAACTCCGTTGTTGCGCAACTGGGTACACCCGATATGCGCGGACCCATTGCCTACGGACTGTCATGGCCCGAACGCGTGGTATCGGGCGCCGCGGCGTTGGATTTTACAAATATGGCAGGCCTGAGCTTTGAAACCTTTGACTCCGCCGACCATAAAAAACGCTACCCCGGGCTCGATCTGGCGTGGCAGGTTTTGAAAGGGCCGGCCGGTAGCACAGCCGTGCTGAATGCGGCCAACGAGGTTGCAGTTGCAGCGTTTCTCGCGCGCAAAATCCGTTTTGACCAGATCCACGCTGTCAATACGGAAACACTGAGTGCGGTCTTGCCCCAAGCACCAGCCTCGCTGGACGATTTGCTCGCGCTGGACCTGCAGTCGAGACAGGCGGCAGAAGCTGCCATCCTGCGTCTGCCAGCCTGATCCTCAACAAGCCCTAAGCCGATGACCCTGTTCGCCTTCATCATCGCCATCGTTGTGTTGGTGGCTGTGCATGAGTTGGGGCACTATTCGGTGGCGCGCCTGTGTGGTGTCAAGGTCCTGCGATTTTCCGTAGGGTTTGGTCCACGCTTGTGGGGTTGGACTTCGGCAAGCTCGGGCACCGAATTTGTGGTCGGGATGCTTCCTCTGGGCGGCTACGTGAAGATGCTGGATGAGCGCGAAGGCCCGGTGGAGGCCCATGAGCGTGCAACGGCATTCAACACGCAACCTCTGCGCAGCAAGGCAGCCATTGTTCTGGCGGGCCCCATTGCCAATCTGATGCTGGCCGTGGCCCTTTACAGCTGGGTCAACTGGACCGGTATCGAGATGGCGCAGGCCGTCGTCGCCAAGCCGCCCCAGGGTTCTGTCATGGCGGCCAGCGGGTTCGGCGGCGGCGAGCGTATCCAACGAGCTGGTTTCGAAGGCGACCCCCTTGAAGAGGTCGTGTCTTTCGAGGGCTTTCGCTGGTGGTTGGCGCGTGCAGCGATCGAGCAGCGCAACCTGCAAGTGGAATTTACGGTTCCGCAGCGCCAGGGGCCGCAGGCTGCACTGCTTCAGTTGAGTCGTGTCGATGCCAGCACGGCAGATGCCAAACTGTTCCAAAGCATTGGTGCGGTGGCACCATTTTCCCAGGCGCGCCTTGGCGGAGTATTGCCCAATGGTGCAGCGGCCCGCGCCAAGCTCCAGGCTGGTGATGTGGTGCTGCGCGTGGACTCAACGGACATTGTGGACAGCATGCAGCTGTTTGAGTTGATTCGGGCATCCGGCAGCGGCGGTGTAGCACCGCGCCCGCAGACCTGGCTTGTCGACCGCAATGGGGCCCGCCTCGCCGTAGAGGTGTCGCCCAAGCTGGAGCAGGACAAAGGCAAGCCCATAGGCCGCATCGGAGCCATGGTGGCGGCGCCACCTGCAATGGCAACCGTACGGTATGGCTGGCTCGACGGTATGGGGCAGGCAGTTGCGCGGACCTGGGAAACATCGGCACTGACACTGCGGGTCATGGGCCAGATCGTGGTGGGCCAGGCTTCGCTGAACAATGTGAGCGGGCCCATCTCTATTGCAGACTACGCAGGTAAATCTGCCGCCCTGGGCTTTACCCCATTTTTACTTTTCCTCGCCCTGATGAGTGTTAGTCTGGGCGTCTTGAACCTGCTACCGCTGCCGGTCCTCGATGGGGGGCACCTGATGTATTATCTTTGGGAGGCACTTTCCGGCAAGCCTGTGTCGCAACCGTGGACAGAACGGTTGCAAAAATTGGGGTTGGTGATCTTGCTGATGATGATGTCCGTTGCCATCGTTAACGATGTGACGCGTTTGCTGCGGTGAGCAACCGAGGCCGACCTCAAATTTCCGGAATATTTAAATTGATAAAAATGCAATTCAATCGTAATTTTTTGCGCCGCGCATCCGCGGTGGCCGTATCGCTGCTCTTTTTGCAAAGCGGCTGGGCCGTGGAACCGTTCACCGTCAAGGACATCCGCGTTGAAGGGCTGCAGAGAGCTGAGGCCGGTACTATTTTTGCATCGTTGCCGGTTCGCGTCGGGGACACCTACAGTGACGACAAGGCGGTTGCGTCGATCAAGGCGCTGTTCGGGCTGGGTCTGTTCAAAGACGTCCGTATCGATGTCGCCGACGGCGTGCTGGTGGTGATTGTGGAGGAGCGTCCCACCATTTCCGATATTGAATTTGTCGGTACCAAGGAGTTCGACAAAGACGTGTTGAAAAAAGCGTTGCTCGCGATTGGCTTGGCCGATGGTCGACCCTTCGACAAGGCGCTGGTCGACAAGGCCGAGAACGAATTGAAGCGCCAGTACATCAACCGCAGCATGTACGCCTCGGAAGTGATCACCACCGTCACGCCGTTAGACCGCAACCGTGTCAACCTGAGCTTTGCGGTGCAGGAAGGTGAACCCGCCAAGATCAGCGATATCCGTATCGTTGGCAACAAAGCATTTTCCGAGTCCACACTGCGCGGGCTTTTCGATCTGGACACCGGTGGGTGGTTGAGCTGGTACACCAAGTCTGATCGCTATGCCCGTACCAAGCTGAACGCGGACCTAGAAGCGCTGCGCTCCTACTACCTGGCTCGGGGCTACCTTGAGTTCAAAGTGGAGTCCACGCAGGTAGCTATTTCTCCAAACAAGCAGGACATCGCGATCACGATCAACATCACCGAAGGTGACCAGTTTGTGGTGTCCAAAGTGAATTTGGTCGGCAACCTCTTGAACAAGGATGCCGAGTTCAAATCGTTGGTGGCCATCCAGGTTGGCCAGCCTTACAACGCCGATCAGGTGGCGGTGACCAGCAAAGCATTCACGGATTATTTCGGTAACTTCGGCTACGCCTTTTCGCGGGTTGAACCGCGCACTGTCATCGACCGGGCTACCAACCGTGTCGAAGTGACCTTGCAGGTTGATCCATCGCGCCGTGTGTACGTGCGCCGCGTCAACGTGGCCGGTAACGACCGCACCCGAGACGAAGTGATACGCCGCGAGTTCCGCCAACTAGAAGCGTCGTGGTACGACGGTGAGAAGATCAAGCAGTCCCGCAACCGCGTGGACCGCCTGGGTTACTTCAAGGAAGTGACGATGGATACGTCGGAAGTCCCCGGTTCCTTCGACCAGGTGGACCTGACGATCTCCGTGGTTGAAAAGCCCACGGGCAGTATCAGCCTGGGTGCCGGTATCTCCAGCGCGGATGGCCTGGGCGTGTCGTTCGGATTCAAGCAAGACAACGCGTTTGGCTCAGGCAACTCGCTGGGTATTGAAGTCAATACCAGCAAGCAAAATCGCACGCTGGTGTTCAACACGACCAACCCCTACTTTACTGAAGACGGTGTGTCCCGTTCCATTGACGTTTACCAGCGTAACTCCAAACCTTACCTGGATATCAACAGCTACGCCATTGAGACCACGGGCGGGAGCATTCGCTTTGGTGTGCCATTCAACGAGTACGACACGGTCTTTTTTGGTCTCGGCATTGATAGAACCACGATTGTCCCTGGGTCATTGCTGCCTGTCGTCTACCAAGACTTCGCCAATAAGTTTGGTTTCACCAGCAACGCCGTGCCGCTTACCGTTGGCTGGGGCCGCGACACCCGCGACAGCGCCTTGGTGCCCACTGTCGGTAGAGTCATAAAAGCTTCGGCCGAATGGAGTATTGCCGGTGAACTTCGTTACGTACGCGGAACCACTGCCTACCAGCAGTACATTCCCGTTACCAACAAGATCACGGCTGCGGTGAACGCAGAGTTGTCGCTCGGCTCATCGACTGGCGACTCGTTCTATCCGATTTTCAAGAACTTCTATTCAGGTGGCTTGGGTACTGTCCGGGGCTTTGAGCAGGGTAGTCTGACCACTGGCACGCAGCGTGCGCTGGGCCTGACTGCCACCGGGGGCACCAAGAAAATTAACTTCAACGCTGAGATTTTGTCGCCATTGCCTGGTGGTGGCAAGGACCGCACGCTGCGGCTCTACGCCTTCGCCGACGCCGGCGGTCTTTACGGTGCAGATGAGCCTTTGGCCCTGCAGGACATGCGCACTTCCTACGGGGTTGGTATCAGCTGGATCTCCCCGGTAGGCCCCTTGCGTCTGGCTTTTGCCAAACCAGTCAGGCGTTTCGATAGCGATAGAATTCAGTCCCTGCAATTCCAGATTGGAAACAACTTCTAATGAATACTTCAAAACTGCGTTGGTTGCTGTCGGCGCTGCTCGCGGTAGCGGCTGTGGGTGTGAATGCCCAGGATTTCAAGGTGGGTTACGTCAACACGCAGCGTATCACTACAGAATCCACACCGGCCAAGACTGCGCAGTCCAAGCTGGAGCAGGAGTTTTCCAAGCGCCAGAAAGAGTTGGTAGACCAGCAGGGGGCCTTCAAGACCTTCGGCGAGAAGTTTGAGCGGGATGCACCCACTCTGAGCGAGAGCCAGCGTGCAGCCCGCCAAAAAGAAGGTGCCGAGATGGGCCGCGATTTGCAGCGCCGCCAACGTGAATTCCAGGAAGACCTGAACGGCCGACGCAACGAAGAACTGCAGCAGGTGCTGGACCGTGCTACCAAGGCCGTCAAGCAGGTTGCCGATTCCGAAAAATACGACATCGTAGTCCAGGAAGTGGTCTACGTGAACACCAAACATGACATCACCGACAAGGTCCTCAAGATCCTCAACTCTGGCGGCAAGTAACGCTCGGGTGACCGGGTTTGGGGTATGAAGCTTGATTTGGCTTCCATCGTCGCCGCACTGGGCGGCCAATTGCATGGAGACGCGTCCCTTGTGGTGACTGGTCTGGCGCCGCTGGAGACAGCGACGCAGCAGCATGTGAGTTTTCTCAGCAACCCGCGCTACCAGCAGCAACTATTGGCCTCACGGGCGGCTTGCGTTATCGTGGCGCCGCAGATGGCGGATGCCGCTCTGTCGCGTGGCGCCTGCATCGTCTCCGACCAACCCTATGTCTATTTTGCGAGGCTCACCCAGCTGTGGAAGCGCGGGCTTGGTCCACAAAAGCCGCCTACGGTTCACCCCAGCGCCATCGTTGACGCTGAGGCTGTCGTAGACCCCACCGCCACTATCGGTGCGCTGTGCGTCGTGGAGCGGGGCGCCCGCATCGGAGCCAACACCGTGCTCAAGTCCCGCGTCACGGTGAGCGAGGGCTGTGTAGTCGGTGAACGCTGCATCATCCACCCCGGTGTGGTCATTGGCGCAGACGGATTTGGCTTTGCGCCCAACGGCGACAACTGGGAAAAAATTGAACAGCTGGGCGCGGTGCAGATCGGCAACGATGTCGAGATCGGGGCCAACACCTGCATAGACCGCGGTGCGCTGCAAGATACAGTCATTGAAGACGGCGTCAAGCTCGACAACCTGATCCAGATCGGCCATAACGTGCGCGTGGGCCGCAACACGGCCATGGCAGGTTGTGTGGGCGTGGCCGGCAGCGCAAGCATTGGCGAGCACTGCACGGTGGGCGGTGGCGCCATCATTCTGGGCCACCTCACACTGGGTGCAAACGTCAATATTTCCGCAGGCACGTTGGTCACCAAATCGATACCCAAGCCCGGCCACTACACCGGCATCTTCCCGCTGGACGACAACGCAAACTGGGAGCGCAACGCCGCAGCGCTGAAGCAATTGCACAGCCTGCGCGACCGCATCAAAACTTTGGAAAAAGAGACAAAAAAATGATGGACATCCACAAAATTCTCAAGAAGCTCCCACACCGCTACCCGTTCCTGCTGGTGGACCGCGTGCTCGAAATGGACAAGGGCAAATCCATCAAGGCTCTGAAAAATGTGACGATGAACGAGCCCTTCTTCGAGGGGCATTTTCCCCATCGCCCGGTGATGCCAGGGGTGCTGATGCTCGAAGCACTGGCCCAAGCGGCGGCTCTGCTGTCTTTTGATGCGCTGGACGTAGAGCCCGATGACAGCGTCATCTATTACTTCGCAGGGATCGATGGCGCACGCTTCAAGCGCCCGGTGGAGCCGGGCGACCAGCTGATACTGGAGGCAGAACTGCTGCGCATGAAAGCCGGCATCTTCAAGTTCAAAACCCGCGCCACCGTGGACGGTGAGCTGGCGGTAGAGGCAGAGCTGACCTGCGCGGTGCGCAACATTGCCTGAATCGGCAAGCCAAGCTGCCGTGAGCGCCATCCACCCCACTGCCATTGTTGACCCGGCTGCCCAACTGGACAGCACCGTCACGGTTGGCCCCTACAGTGTCATAGGACCGCATGTGCGCATTGGCGCCGGTACCACGGTCGGGCCCCACTGCGTCATCGAAGGCCACACGACGATTGGCCGCGACAACCGCATCTTCCAGTTCAACTCGCTGGGCGCGATTCCGCAAGACAAGAAATACGCCGGTGAACCCTGCGAGCTGCGCATTGGTGACCGCAACACCATCCGCGAGTTTTGCACCTTCAATATCGGCTCTCCGGGCGATGCCTTTGTGACCAGCATCGGCAACGACAACTGGATCATGGCGTACACCCACATCGCGCATGACTGTCAGCTTGGCAACCAGATCACGATGGCCAACAACGCCACGCTGGCCGGCCATGTGCATGTGGGCGACTGGGCGACGGTAGGCGGCCTGACCGGCGTGTTGCAACGCATGCGCATTGGCGCGCATGCCATGGTCGGATTTGCCAGCCATGTGGCCAAAGATGTGCCGCCGTTCATGGTGGTGGACGGCAATCCGCTGGCGGTGCGCGCGGTGAATCTTGTCGGCCTGCGCCGGCGCGATTTCTCGGCCGAGCGCATTGCTGCCATCCGTGAGATGCACAAGCTGATCTACCGCCAAGGCAAGACGCTGGACGAAGCGCGGATGGCGATTCAGGCGTTGGTGTCCACCATGCCCGAAGCGGCAGCAGACATCGCGCTGATGGACGACTTCCTTGCCACCTCTGCCAGCGGGATTGCGCGCTGACTATGCCAGCCCCGCAAGTAGCCATGGTGGCCGGCGAAGCCTCCGGCGACTTGCTTGCTGGCCTGGTGCTGGACGGTTTGCGCGCCCGTTGGTCGGATCTGCAGTCCAGCGGCATTGGCGGCCCGCAGATGGCCCAGCGCGGATTCCAGGCCCACTGGCCCAGTGAACGCCTGGCCGTGCACGGCTACAGCATCGAAGTCTTCAAGCGCGTGGCCGGCCTGTTGCGCATCCGCAAGCAGTTGCGCGAACGCTTGCTGCAGGAGCGGCCAGGCGTCTTCATCGGCGTGGATGCGCCAGATTTCAACTTGGGTCTGGAAACAGCGCTGAAGGCCCAGGGCATCCCCACCGTGCATTTCGTCTGTCCGTCGATCTGGGCCTGGCGTGCCGACCGTGTTGAAAAGATCCGCCGCGCCGCCGACCACGTGCTGTGCATCTTTCCATTTGAGCCGGACTTGCTGGCCCAACACGGTATTGCTGCCACGTATGTCGGCCACCCGCTGGCCAACGTGATTCCACTGGAGCCAGATCGCGCAGCCGCCCGCCACAAGCTCGGCCTGCACCAAGACGCGCGCGTGGTCGCCATACTGCCGGGCAGCCGTAAATCCGAAGTGGAATACCTGGCGCTTAGGTTCTTTCAGGCTGCAGCCCTCATGCAGCGTGCGCAACCAGCTATCAAATTTGTAGTACCCGCCGTGCCTTCGCTGCAGGCCCGCATCGCGGCATTGGCTGCCGAGGCGGGCATGGCCAACCACATCCAGATCGTGGCTGGCCAGTCGCACACCGTTCTGGCGGCCTGCGACGCCACGCTGATCGCCAGCGGCACGGCCACGCTGGAGGCGGCCCTGTTCAAGCGGCCCATGGTCATCGCCTACAACATGCACTGGTTGTCTTGGAAGCTGATGCAGCGCAAGCAACTGCAGCCCTGGGTGGGCCTGCCGAATATCCTCAGTGGCGAGTTTGTCGTGCCCGAGTTGTTGCAAGACCGTGCCACGCCAGAGGCCCTGAGCGACGCCATGCTGCAATGGTTTGACGCAATGGACCGCGAGCCTGCGAAAATAGAGTCCTTGCAACAGCGTTTTCTGGCGCTGCACCAAACGCTCAAACGCAACACCTCCACCTTGGCAACCGATGCGATCGAAAAAATTCTTGCACGCTGAACAGGTCACGCTGGCGTGGGACACACCGGGCCTGATGGCCGGCGTAGACGAAGCTGGCCGCGGCCCGCTGGCTGGGCCCGTGATGGCCGCCGCCGTGATACTGGATGAGCGCAATCCCATCCACGGCCTGGCTGATTCCAAAGTGCTGACCGCCCGCCGGCGCGAGCAGCTGTATGACGAAATCCGCGCCAAGGCGCTGTGCTGCTCAGTGGCCCATGCCACTGTCGAAGAGATAGACCAGATCAATATTTTGCAGGCCACGATGCTGGCGATGCGCCGAGCTGTGGAGGGCTTGCGCCTGGTGCCCGGCTTGGTCGTCGTCGATGGCAACCGCCTGCCGGTGCTGAGCATGCGGGCCGAGGCGCTGGTCAAGGGCGACAGCAAGGTCGCAGCCATTTCGGCGGCATCGATACTGGCCAAGGTAACGCGCGACCGCTGGTGTGCCGAGCTGCACGCCCAGTACCCGCAGTACGGCTTTGCCGACCACAAGGGCTACGGCACGGCCGAACACCTGGCGGCGCTGCAGACGCATGGCGCCTGCCCGCAGCACCGCAAGACCTTCAGCCCGGTGACCCGCGTGCTGGTCTACGCTTGAAGAGCACGCCGTGAACCAACCAAGCCTCGTCAGTTCGCACGACAACCCGCTGCTCAAAGAGCTGCGCAAGATCGCGCACGACAACACGGCCTACCGCAAGGCCGGGCGCTTCTGGATCGAAGGCGACCACCTGTGCAGCGCAGCCCTGCAACGCGGTGTGAAGCCTGCCGTGGCCGTGTTCACAGAGGAATACTGGCCGCTAGCCCCTGCCAGCTATGCACAAGCCGCTATCAAAAGTGTAGTCATCCCCAAGAAGTTGTTTGCCGAATTGAGTGGCCTGGAGTCACCGGCCGGCGTAGGCTTCGTGCTGGACTTGCCACAGCACACAGCCTTGCAACCCGCTGCCGCCACCGTCATCCTGGACCGTGTGCAGGACGCTGGCAACGTAGGCTCCATTCTGCGCAGCGCAGGGGCGTTTGGGTTCAAGCAGATCATCGCCCTTACGGGCACCGCCGCGCTGTGGTCCCCCAAGGTCTTGCGCGCCGGCATGGGTGCGCACTTCGGGCTGCACCTGATCGAGGGCGTGGGTCTGGACGACTTGCAGGCCCTGCAAGTACCCATCGTCGTCACCAGTTCCCACCAGGGTGAGCTGGTGCAGAAGCTGCGTTTGCCCCCAGCCACTGCGTGGGCTTTTGGCCACGAAGGGCAGGGCGTCAGCGCCGAGCTGATGGCCCGCGCCGCCTTCCACGCGCGCATTGCGCAACCGGGGGGTGAAGAGTCGCTTAATGTGGCAGCTGCGGCTGCGATCTGCCTGCACGCCAGCGGCTTGCTGGGCGAATAAGAGAAGCCAAAGGCTGTGATTTGTCGCTACGATTTTGGTAGCGGCTTACGCACGCCCCACGAGGGCTAGCGGCCGATTGGATCCATGGCCAACGCAGCCATCCACTCCGACCAGTAGTCAATGCAGGCCCGTATCTTGGGCAGACGGTGGCGCTCCTGCAGGATCACGGCGTAGATCGGTACCTGGGGGCTGACGAAATACTCTTGCAGGATCGGCACCAGCCGCCCCTGTCGTATCAGCGGCATGGCGGCCATGTCGTGTATGCGGGCAATGCCCAAACCCTGCAGCACCAGGTTGACCAGCAGCGCCGTGTTGTCGGCCCGCGTTTGGCCGTTGACCTGTAGCTCGGCCTGGCTCTGATCCAGCGGATCCGTCCATACCCAGCGGTTCAGCGAAGGGCTGGCGCTGTTGGCCAGCAGGTGGTGGCGCTCCAGGTCTCGCGGGTGGGTTGGCGTGCCATGGGTTTGCAGGTAGTCGGGTGCGGCACACACTGTGCGGCCAAAGGCGCCTATCTGGCGTGCAACCACCGTATCGCTGCTGGGCGTGCCACTTCGGATGGCGATGTCAAAGCCCTCGCGCGCCATGTCGGCGATGCGGTCGTCGGCGCTGATGTCCAGGTGCAGGTTCGGGTAGCGCTGGTACAGGCCCGGCAGGCTGGGCGCGATCACGCAATCGGCCATCAGCGGGCTTGCCGTGACGCGCACCCAGCCGCTTGGGCCGCTGATCTTGCCGGTGAGTTCGCTGTCTAGCTCGGCCGTGGTCTCCAGCAGGCGCCGGCCATAGCCCAAAAATGTGTCCCCCTCATCCGTCAGACTCAGTCCGTGCGTCGTGCGGTGCAACAGGCGCACGCCGCACGCAGCCTCCAGCCGTGCAAGCGAGCGGGTGACCTGGCTGACGGGTACATCGCGCTCGCGGGCGGCTGCCGAAAGGGTGCCCAGCTCGGCAATGCGAGCGAAGAGGGCGACGTCGTCTAGTTGGAGTTGCATGGGGGTATTGTCCGGCGGTGTTGCAAATAATGCAAAACCAATAGGCTATTTACGCTGTTTCCGATGTTTGGATTAACCAATAAAGTTCATTCCATCGCAAGCCAATAGAAGGACCCCCATGTATCCCACCACCCCGATCACCGCCGCCGAACGTGCTGCCCTGCATACCCGTGCCCGCAGCCGGGCCCAGCAGTTGCGCCGCAGTGCCGTAGTCGCATTCTGGCAAGGCATCCACCGTCTGGCCGCCTGTGCGCTACTGGCCGCCCGGCGCGGTGTGCTGCGTATCGCCAATTTTTCCCGTCAACCATCAGGAGTTTGAACATGCCCACCTTGTCATTGAAAGTAGCGCCCTTGCTCAACCCGGCCCAGTACCGCGCTCTGGCCCATGCGCTGACCCAAATAACTGCGAAGCACCTTGGCAAGCGCGAAGACGTCACTGCCGTTGTCATCGACGATATGCCCGCCGCGCATTGGTACATCGGCGGTCGCGATGTGGACCGGGCCACGGCCTTGCTGGAGATCAGCATCACTGCAGGCACCAACACGGTGGCCCAGAAAGAGGCCTTCATCGCCGCCGCCTATGCCGAGCTGGAGCGGCAGTTGGGCCACGGCCAGGCACTGGAAGAAGCAAGCTATGTCATCGTGCGTGAAGTGCCCGCCAGCGATTGGGGGTATGGCGGCCAGACCCAGGCCGCCCGCAAGCAACAACAGCAACAGCGCGCACTGGGCATCGTGTAACTCGGCATCCTGTAGAGTCCCGTGCATGGGATTTTTCAGATTTTGTTGTGGTGTGGCGTGCTGTGTAGGCGCTCTGGTACCGAGTTTGGCACTCGCCCAAGGTGTGGGCGAGGCGATCTGGATACCCATGCAAGAGTCTGCCACCTTCGGTCGAAGGGACATCCAGCTCGAGGCCACGCTCTACAAACCCGCTGGCGCTGGGCCGTATCCGACAGTCGTTTTCAGCCATGGCTCCAGTGGAGGCCCTATCCCCGCGGACTACACAGAAAAAGCTGCGGGCCTTGCGGCCTACCTGAGCGGCAAAGGTATTGCGTTGCTCGTACCCATGCGCAGGGGCAGGGGGCAATCCCAGGGACGCAATGCCGAAGAGCCGTCGGCGTGTACGCCAGAGGCTGCCCGGTATGGGCTGGACTATGCGAGTGCGGCACTGGACGCTACGTTTGACCTGCGCAAGCAGCCTTGGGCTGCACTGAACAAAGTCATACTTGCCGGCCATTCCCGCGGCGGCATCCTGTCCGTCATCTATGCGGCTGAACACCCGGGGGTGTCGATTGGCACTATTAACTTCTCAGGCGGGTGGAAAAACGACAACTGCGGACCGGTGGATATCAACTTGGCCCTGTTTGCGGCTGCAGCCGGACGCGGCAGGGTTCCTAGCCTCTTTCTATATGCGCAAGGCGACGGGTTTTATTCGGACGCCTCCATGCAAACGTACGCACAAGTGTTTACGCAAGCGGGAGGTGACGTGGACTTCAGGTTTTTTCAAATTGAAAAGGTGAACGGCCATCTTTTGTTCCACCGCGCGCGCCCGGTGTGGGAAGGGGCGGTGGGCACGTTCCTGCAGCGCGTCGGCGCGGTTCCGCTGGCCACTGAATGACAGTCCTTCACGCGTCGGGTTGTGGCGTTGCCGCTGTGGTCGGTGCGCGCAAGCAACTGTTTGCGTTGACTTTCCGTACTGTGTTGCGCTGCGTGTACCGATGCGTTTTGGGCCTTTGCGTCGCTGCGCTGCTCGCCTGCCAATCAAAGGCGGCGCCACAGGTGCTGCCATTGCCCACCTTGCCGGCAGGCTCCATCGAGCTGCGGGTGGCGTACGTGGTCAACGACCGGCTGCCCAAAATGTCCAGTGTGCAGCTCGCTGCGCTATTGGCGAGTCTGCGGGCCACGGCACAGGAACACTTTGGTGTGGAGTTGCTGTTTTCCGAGGTAACCGAGCTGCCCATTGAGCGCGTGTTCAGTGGCATACCGTCTGCCAAGCGGGTGCAGGCTATGGGGGGCATCTTCGACTTCAAATCCGGCAGGGGCGATTTGGCACGCCTCAAGGCCGAGTTTGCCAAACAGTTTGCCGCGCAAAGCGGTTCGTTGGCTGATCGCATTGCGTTTGCCCAACCGTATGCGCCCGGGTTGCGCAGCACGGCGAAGGTACAAGAATTTGCCTCAGCTATCGCTGACCTTCAGTTGCAGCGTTTAAATCTTTGGCGGGACTTGAAAGCCATCGATGGTGGGCCTGTGATCGATGAGAACCCTTACAACGAATTCACGCTGTGGCTGGCTTTGGGCTATTCAGATCTGCCATATGAACTCGTGTTGACCAACCAGATCATTGCCAGCATCGAACCCAACTATCCGGAGGTGCACAGCGCCATACGCGGGGGGTATTCGAACGGCGTTACCACTTCCAGCAAGCAGTCGCGTTATGGGACGGTGTCAGTGTGGAGTACGTTTGCATTTACCGACAATAGCGAGTATTGGGTCAAGGTCCGCAATGGTGAACGCTATGAGCCGATGGAGGCCGCCCAATTGGCAGGCGCAGCAGCCACGCACGAGGTGGGTCACCAACTGTGGCATCTGTCTCACCCTTTCGCCAGGCCCGCATGCGTGATGAGTCCGGTGCCCATGTTCGCGTACCGAGAGTGGCGCGGCAAGTTGTCGGCGCCCGATTGCCGCCTGGGCAGTGACCCGTCCATGACGCCCGGGGCCTTCAAGTTCCCGCACTAGGCTGGCGGCTAAACTGCGGCTCTTCGCGCAACTCCGCCAACCTCCAATCGCATGCATCCCCATCGTTCCAACGGCCTCGACACGCTGCGCGCACTCGCCATTGCGCTGGTTTTCATGTACCACTACATGGTGTTCGTGTCGGGTGAGCCGACCTTTGGCTGGGCCAGCAGCGTGGGCTGGGTGGGGGTGGATCTGTTCTTCGTGCTCAGTGGCTACCTGATCGGCAACCAGTTGTTCGCCGGCCTGGCCGGGCAACGCGAGCTGTCGCTGTCGCGCTTCTATGCGCGTCGGGCACTGCGCACCTGGCCGGTGTTTTGGTTGGTGCTGGCGGCATACTTTGCTTTTCCGGCGGCCATGGGCGGCAAGCCACCGCCACCGCTGTGGCAATTTTTAACCTTTACCCAAAACTTCCAGCTGCAGCCGGGCACCGCGTTTTCGCACGCCTGGTCGCTGTGCATTGAGGAGCAGTTTTACCTGGTGCTGCCGCTGGTCGTGTTGCTAGCGGTCAAGGTGGGCAGCAGCAGGGTTCAGGCGTGGATGCTGTTGTTGGCGCTGCTCGTAGTGGGTATTGCAGCGCGCTGGATGCTGTGGTCCGAATACGGGCTGGAGGAAGGCGGCAAGATTGCGGGTTACTACCCCAACGTCTACTACGCCACACTGGGTCGGTTTGATGAATTCCTGCCCGGTATCGCCGTTGCGCTGGTCAAGAACGGCCACCCCGTGCTGTGGCAGCGCTTGATGCTGCGGGGCGGCGCGCTGTTCGGCGTGGGCGTGGCGGCCGTACTCGCGGCGCTGTATGGCGTGTTGCGCCACTATTACGTGGACGGCTATGGCTATCCCTTCTTCATGAGCGTGTTTGGCTACTCGCTGGTTGCCATGGCGTTTGCATTGCTGGTCGTCTCTGCATTGAGCCCTCGGTCTCCGCTGTACCGCATTCGGATCCCGGGCGTCTATCAGCTGGCGCTGTGGTCGTATTCCATTTACCTGACGCACAAGCCCGTTGCCTACCTGTTGAAAGCCAACCTGGCGCCGTACGCGCTGTCGCAACCTGTGCTGTTGCTCGTCATCACAAGCGCCTGCATCGCTGTAGGCGGTGTGCTGTACCGCCTGGTCGAGCTGCCATTCATGCAGCTGCGCGACCGTGGCGTGCCCAGCCTGTTCCGACCGGTGCCTGCGGTGACCGGGGTGCAGCCGGCTTGAGCGGCAAAAATATTGCTATTAATTCTATAGCTGGCTACGCTAATCCCGCGAGGGCTACAGCCACTTTTCATATGCAAGCCTCACTTGGGATGCATACCCAAACGGCATAATCGGGTGAGAGCGGCCCAGTATCCCCCGCTATAATGGGAGGCTTTCCAGAAAACTGCCGTCCCAAGCGCATTTCAAGCACCTTTCCCAACCTACATCAGCCGCCAAGAATCGTTCTTGAGCTCGCTTGGGCGTACCCGTAACACACTCGGAGAACCCAGTGCTTTTGTCTCTTAAGGGAACCACCCCCCCCGCCATCCTGGCGCTCGCAGACGGCACGGTCTACATTGGCAATTCCATTGGAGCCCCAGGCTCCACAGTCGGAGAGGTCGTGTTCAACACGTCCATGACCGGCTACCAGGAGATCCTGACCGATCCCAGCTATTGCCAGCAGATCGTCACCCTCACTTATCCCCACATCGGCAATTACGGTACCAATCCCGAAGACATCGAGTCTGACAAGGTGCACGCCGCAGGTTTGATCATTCGTGATCTGCCCATGGTGGCGTCCAATTTTCGCAGCACCGCCACACTCAGTGAATACCTGGTGCAGGCCGGTACGGTGGCCATTGCCAACATCGATACCCGCCAGTTGACACGCCAACTGCGTACCCAAGGCGCGCAAAACGGTTGCATTCTGGGCTTGGCTTCCGGTGAGGTGGTAACTACTGCCCTGGTGGACAAGGCGATTGCAGCGGCCAAAGCGGCGCCGTCTATGTCGGGCTTGGACTTGGCCAAGGTCGTGTCCGCATCCGAAACCACGCAGTGGACCGAAGCCGAGTGGACCTTGGGCAACGGTTATGGCCAGCAGACCGCGCCGCGCTTCCACGTCGTGGCCTACGACTTTGGCGTCAAGAAGAACATCTTGCGCATGTTGGCCGAGCGCGGCTGCAAGGTCACCGTGGTGCCGGCGCAGACTTCGGCTGCCGAGGTGCTGAAGCACAAGCCGGATGGAATTTTCCTGAGCAACGGCCCCGGTGATCCTGAACCCTGCGACTACGCCATTGCTGCAACCCGCACGCTGATCGATTCCGGCATCCCCACGTTTGGTATCTGTCTGGGTCATCAAATTTTGGCACTGGCTTCCGGCGCCAAGACCTTCAAGATGAAGTTTGGCCACCACGGCGCTAACCACCCGGTCAAGGATCTGGACAGCGGCCGCGTTTCTATCACCAGCCAGAACCACGGTTTTGCGGTAGACGAGAAAACCTTGCCCGCCAACCTGCGCGCTACCCACATCAGCCTGTTTGACAACACGCTGCAGGGCCTGGAACGCACGGACAAGCCCGCGTTTTGCTTCCAGGGCCACCCTGAGGCGTCGCCCGGACCACACGATATCGGCTACCTGTTTGATCGCTTCATCACGATGATGGAAACGGCGAAGGGCGAGCGCGCATGAGCGCCGCGCCGGGCCGCCCCAAGCAAGCTCGCACCGCAGTGCGCAGCACGGAGGTTGTTCAATGAACTTTTACGGTGTCACCGATTTGTGGACCTATGTGGTGGGGGCTTTTGGCATTATTTTGTTGCCCGGCCCCAATTCGCTGTTCGTGTTGTCGGTGGCAACGGCGCGCGGCGTCAAGGCCGGTTACCAGGGTGCCGTAGGTGTATTTGTGGGCGACACGATCCTGCTGATGCTGACCGCGCTCGGCGCTGCCAGCCTGCTGCGCGGCAACCCAACGCTGTTCATGGTTGTCAAATATGCCGGCGCGGCCTACCTGGCGTGGCTGGGTTTGAATCTGGTCTGGGCTGCCATCCAGAAGTGGCGCAGTTCGGATATGCCAGAAGCACAAGCTGTGGCCGAGACACCGACCAATCTGGCGCACCCATTCAAACGGGCACTGGTCATCAGCTTGTTGAACCCCAAAGCGATTTTGTTTTTGCTGTCGTTCTTTGTGCAGTTCATTGACCCGACCTACGAGACACCCGCCGTGCCGTTTTTGATACTGAGCGCCATCGTCATGGCTTTCAGCGCCCTGTATTTGTCCGCGCTGATTTTCGCTGGTGCCCACCTGGCCCAGATTTTTCGCGCGCGCAAGCGCCTGTCTGGCGCGCTATCCAGCGCCGTGGGCGGATTGTTTCTGTGGTTTGGCGCCAAGCTGGCCACCGCGAGCCTGAATTAAGCAAGCCCGAATTGATTGAAAAGTAGTAAAGAGCAGAGAAGAAGAAATGCCAAAACGTACCGACATCCAAAGCATCCTCATCATCGGCGCCGGCCCCATCATCATTGGCCAGGCCTGTGAGTTCGACTACTCCGGCGTGCAGGCTTGCAAGGCGCTGCGCGAAGAGGGCTACCGCGTCATCCTGATCAACAGCAACCCCGCAACGATCATGACCGACCCTGCCACGGCGGATGTGACCTATATCGAGCCCATCACTTGGCAAACGGTCGAGAAGATAATTGCCAAGGAAAAGCCGGACGCGATCCTGCCCACCATGGGTGGACAGACCGCGCTGAACTGCGCGCTGGACCTGTGGCACAACGGCGTGCTGGCCAAATACAACGGTGCGGCTACCGGCAAACCGGTCGAGTTGATCGGTGCTACCCCCGAAGCGATTGACAAGGCCGAAGACCGTTTGAAGTTCAAGGACGCGATGACCAAGATCGGTCTGGGCTCCGCCCGCTCCGGCATTGCGCACAGCATGGAAGAGGCGTGGAGCGTGCAAAAGACGCTGGGCTTCCCAACTGTGATCCGCCCTAGCTTCACGCTGGGTGGCACCGGTGGCGGCATCGCCTACAACCCCGAAGAGTTTGAAGTCATCTGCAAGCGCGGCCTGGAAGCCTCGCCGACCAACGAGCTGCTGATTGAAGAATCGCTGCTGGGTTGGAAAGAGTACGAGATGGAAGTGGTGCGCGACAAGGCGGACAACTGCATCATCGTCTGCTCCATCGAAAACCTGGACCCCATGGGCGTGCACACCGGCGACTCCATCACGGTGGCACCGGCGCAAACGCTGACCGACAAGGAATACCAGATCTTGCGCAACGCCTCGTTGGCCGTGCTGCGCGAAATCGGCGTGGACACCGGCGGATCGAACGTGCAGTTCTCCATCAACCCCGACGATGGCCGCATGGTCGTCATCGAGATGAATCCTCGTGTGTCGCGTTCATCCGCATTGGCCTCCAAGGCCACCGGTTTCCCCATCGCCAAGATTGCGGCCAAGCTGGCCGTTGGCTTTACGTTGGACGAGTTGCGCAACGACATCACCGGCGGAGCCACTCCCGCATCGTTCGAGCCCAGTATCGACTACGTGGTTACCAAGATCCCGCGTTTCGCGTTCGAGAAATTCCCCGCTGCGGACAGCCGTCTGACGACACAGATGAAGAGTGTGGGTGAGGTCATGGCCATGGGCCGCACCTTCCAGGAATCCTTCCAGAAAGCCCTGCGCGGCCTGGAAGTGGGCGTGGACGGCTTGAACGAAAAAACGCAAGACCGCGAAGTGCTTGAAAAAGAGCTGGGCGAGCCAGGCCCCGAGCGCATCTGGTACGTGGGTGATGCCTTCGCCCAGGGCATGAGCGTGGATGAAGTTTTCGCGTTGACCAAGATCGACCGTTGGTTTTTGGTGCAGATCGAGCAGATCGTCAAGATCGAGTTGGAGATTGAACGTTTGCCACAGCCCGCTAGTGGCACGGCATTTGACAAGATCGACGCGGCCACGCTGCGCAGCCTCAAGCAAAAGGGTTTTTCCGACCGCCGCTTGGCGCGCCAGTTCAAAACCACCGACAAGGCCATCCGCGAAAAGCGCCGCGCCCTGGGCGTGCGCCCCGTCTACAAGCGCGTGGACACCTGTGCGGCCGAGTTCGGCACCAACACGGCCTACATGTACTCGACCTACGAGTCCGAAGGCGCAGAGTGTGAGGCCGAGCCGACGACCAACAAGAAGATCATGGTGCTGGGCGGTGGGCCCAACCGCATCGGCCAGGGCATCGAGTTTGACTATTGCTGCGTGCACGCGGCACTGGCCATGCGGGAAGACGGTTACGAGACCATCATGGTCAACTGCAACCCCGAGACCGTGTCTACCGATTACGATACGTCCGACCGCCTTTACTTCGAGCCGCTGACGCTGGAAGACGTGCTGGAAATCGTCGACAAGGAAAAGCCGGTTGGCGTCATCGTGCAATACGGTGGCCAAACACCGTTGAAGCTTGCGCTCGATCTGGAAGCCAATGGCGTGCCCATCATCGGCACCAGCCCGGACATGATTGACGCGGCCGAAGACCGCGAGCGTTTCCAGAAGTTGCTGCACGAGCTGAAGCTGCGCCAGCCACCCAACGCCACGGCCCGTACCGAGCCCGAAGCGCTGGAAAAGGCTGCGGCGCTGGGTTACCCATTAGTCGTGCGCCCAAGTTATGTGCTGGGTGGCCGCGCGATGGAGATCGTCCACGAGCAACGCGACCTGGAGCGCTACATGCGCGAAGCGGTCAAGGTCAGCCACGACTCCCCGGTGCTGCTGGACCGTTTCTTGAACGACGCGATTGAATGTGACGTGGACTGCATCCGCGACGCAACCGGCGTGACCTTTATCGGTGGTGTCATGGAACACATCGAACAAGCCGGCGTGCACAGCGGTGATTCTGCGTGTTCGTTGCCACCCTATAGCCTGAGCGCGGCTACGGTCACGGAGATCAAGCGCCAGACCGCGGCGATGGCTGCCGCGTTGAACGTCGTGGGTCTGATGAATGTGCAGTTCGCGATTCAGAGCGTGGATGGCAAAGACGTGATCTACGTGCTGGAAGTGAACCCCCGCGCATCGCGCACCGTGCCGTTTGTGTCCAAGGCCACCGGCATTCAGTTGGCCAAGGTCGCGGCGCGCTGCATGGTCGGCCAGTCGCTGGCGTCACAAGGCATCACCAAGGAGGTGACACCGCCGTATTTCAGCGTCAAAGAGGCCGTGTTCCCCTTCGTCAAGTTCCCCGGTGTGGACACCATCCTCGGCCCCGAGATGAAGTCCACCGGTGAAGTCATGGGTGTGGGCAAGACTTTTGGCGAAGCGTTTGTGAAGTCGCAGTTGGGTGCAGGCACCAAGCTGCCGCGTTCCGGCAAGGTGTTTTTGACTGTCAAGAACAACGACAAGTCACGCGCAATCGGCGTGGCACGTGCGCTGGTCTCTCTGGGATTCACGTTGGTGGCCACCAAGGGCACGGCCGCTGCCATCACCGCGACGGGTGTGCCGTGCAGCGTGGTGAACAAGGTGGCGGAGGGCCGCCCGCACATTGTTGACATGATCAAGAACGAAGAGATCGCCATGGTCATCAATACCGTCGAAGAACGCCGCAACGCGATCGCTGACTCACGCCAGATCCGTACCAGCGCGCTGCTGGCCCGGGTGACAACCTACACCACCATTGCAGGTGCAGAGGCGGCGGTGGAGGGCATGAAGTATCTGGACCAGTTGGACGTGATTTCTGTGCAGGAAATGCACGCGCAGTTGCAGGATTAAGCGGAACGCGTAAGAATTGGCATAATCGCTTTTGTAAAGGACAGTGCAGCGTTGCGATGCTGCGCTGTCCTTGTCGCTTATACGGGCCGTTTCGGCCCTTATTGTTTCCTAGACTTTTTGTTTTCTCTCTGAACATGGCAACAACCTTTCCCATTACCAAGCGTGGCGCTGAACTGCTCAAGGCCGAGTTGCACAAACTCAAGACTGTGGAGCGTCCTGCGGTGATTGGTGCGATCTCCGAAGCCCGCGCCCAGGGCGACCTGAGCGAGAACGCCGATTACGACGCTGCCAAGGAGCGCCAGGGTTTTATTGAAGGCCGTATTCAAGAAATCGAGGGCAAGCTGGGCGTGGCCCAGGTTATTGAGCCCTCGTCCATCCACTCCGAGGGCCGCGTAGTGTTCGGCGCAACGGTTGAATTGGCTGACGAGGAGACGGGAGACCGCGTCAAGTACCAGATCGTCGGCGAGGACGAGGCTGACATCAAACAGGGGCTGATCAACATCAGCAGCCCCATTGCCCGCGCACTGATCGGCAAGGAAGAAGGCGACACCGCCATTGTCGTGGCTCCGGGCGGTGAACGCGCCTACGAGGTCGTGGCCGTTCAGTACATCTGATCGCATTCCCTGCAGCATGCGCCATATGCCGGTTTGGGTCGCTGCCCTGTGGTGGGGCAGCCTGAGCACCTTGGGCTTCTTTGTCGTGCCTATGTTGTTCGCGCACCTTCCGACCCCGGCGATGGCCGGCAATATGGCCGCCAAGCTGTTCAGTGTCCAGACTGCTATTTCCACCGTATGCGGCCTGGTTCTGCTGATGCTCTTTAGGTCAAACAAGGCGCTAACCCCCGCGGACATTGCGCAGTCCGCTACGCTTTTTGTAGTGGGCGGAGTGCTGATGGCCCTGCTGGTGGAGTTTGGCGTCACGCCGCACATCGTCGCTCGCGACAACCTGGCCTTGTGGCATGGGGTTGGCACGGGGATGTATGTGGTGCAGTGGGTGTGCGCCGCAGTGGTGTTTGGCAAGTTGGCCAAACGCGGTCCCCACTAATCTAGTCAACTGCAACGGCCGGGGCGGTCTACACCAATCTCGCCATGGCGGGTGATGTCGGGGGCCGATTTGTGCGCATTTGGCACCATGAGGCCCCCGGCATTGCCCGCCGTGGCAGGCGCACCGAATAACAAACCTAAGTCTGGCTGCGCTTCTTGACGCTGACCTGTGGCTTGGGCTTGGCACGCTTCACATTTCCACCAGCGGTCAGGCGCTGGTTGCCCAGAACGCGCAGAGTTTTGACTTCAGGACGCTGACCAGCCCGTTTGCTGTATTTCAAAACCTTGACGTCGCGGGGACCGGCCATGCGGTCTTCGTCGACAGCTTTTTCCTTCTCCAGCTTGGGGCGCCACAGCACCAGCAATTTGCCAATGTGCTGGATCGGTGCCGCACTCAGGTCTTGCGCCAGTGACTGGAACATGGCCTCGCGGGCCACGCGGTCATCCGAGAAAACGCGGACCTTGATCAAGCCATGGGCGTTGAGGGCAGCGTCGATCTCTTTTTTGACATTGGCAGTCAGGCCGTCGTTACCGACCATGACTACGGGGTCCAGGTGGTGCGCGTCGGCACGGTGATCTTTGCGCTGGGCAGGGGTCAGTTGAATTAGAGGCATACCTGTATTATCGGTTGAACGGAAACTGGGCGGTAGAGCCGTCCACTGAGAAAGTAATCATGAAAACCAAAGCCGGCAACAAAAAGGTCAACAAGGCCTGGTTGCACGACCATATCAACGATCCCTACGTCAAGCTGGCCACGCGCGAAGGCTACCGCGCCCGCGCCGCCTACAAGCTCAAGGAGATCGACGAAACCCTGGGTCTGATCAAGCCGGGCCATCTGGTCGTAGACCTGGGTTGTACGCCAGGCGCCTGGAGCCAATACGTGCGCCGCCGGCTGTCCCCCACCGGTGCGGCGGTAGGGGCGCTCAACGGCACCATCATTGGCCTGGACCTGTTGCCGATGGAGCCGATCGAGGGCGTGACCTTCATCCAGGGCGATTTTCGCGAGGCCGATGTGCTGGCCAAACTGGAACAAGCACTTCAGGGCCGTCAGGCCGATCTTGTCGTCTCGGACATGGCCCCTAATCTGTCCGGCATATCGTCAGCAGACGCTGCGCGCATTGAGCATTTGGTCGAATTGGCCATCGAATTTGCCCAGAACCACATGAAACCCCAGGGCGCGCTGGTGGCCAAGGTGTTCCACGGCGGCAGCTACAACGATGTGGTGCAGCACTTCAAAGCCGCGTTTGATGTGGTCAAACCGCTGAAGCCCAAGGCGTCACGGGACCGTTCGTCTGAAACTTTTCTGGTGGGTTTGGGTCTCAAACGGCAAGGGGGCTAAGCGGGTGTCGATAGTCGCAGTGGCTGACACATGCCTGTTATGCACTTGCGGTATATGTGGCATAAAGCCCCGAAAATGTATGTTGCGTACCTTGAAACGCCTAAAATGCGTCTCAGATATGCACAGTACCCCTTGTTGTGCCCCTATTGGAGCTTCGCTTGAATAATCAGTGGTTTTCAAAAATTGCAGTGTGGTTGGTGATTGGCCTGGTGCTTTTCACCGTCTTCCGGTCCTTTGACAAGAGCGGAACCTCCGGCGTCACCACCGTCGGATACTCCGACTTTTTGGAAGAAGTGCGCAACAAGCACGTTAAGAACGCCATCATTCAGGACGCTGGCTTGGGCGGATCCGATATCTTGGCTGTCACCACCGATGACCGCAAGATCCGGACTACGGCGCCCAATATCGACAAGGGTCTGATCGGTGACCTGATCAACAACAACGTCAAGTTCGATGTCAAGGCGCGTGAGGAAGAATCTTTCCTGGTGCGCCTGCTGATCAACTTTGGCCCCATGCTGCTGCTGGTTGGCGTCTGGATTTATTTCATGCGCCAAATGCAGGGGGGCGGCAAGGGCGGCGCTTTCAGCTTCGGCAAGAGCAAGGCCAGGTTGCTGGACGAAAACACCAACACCGTGACCTTTGCCGACGTGGCCGGTTGCGATGAGGCCAAAGAAGAAGTGAAAGAAGTCGTCGATTTCCTGAAAGACCCCAGCAAGTTCCAGAAACTGGGCGGCCGCATTCCCCGTGGCCTGCTGCTGGTCGGCCCTCCGGGAACCGGTAAAACCCTGTTGGCCAAGTCTATTGCCGGTGAAGCCAAGGTGCCGTTCTTCAGCATCTCGGGTTCCGATTTTGTGGAAATGTTTGTCGGCGTGGGCGCATCCCGTGTGCGCGACATGTTCGACAACGCCAAGAAAAATGCACCCTGCATCATCTTCATCGATGAAATCGATGCCGTGGGCCGCCAGCGTGGTGCGGGCTTGGGCGGCGGCAACGACGAGCGTGAACAGACGCTGAACCAGATGCTGGTCGAGATGGACGGCTTTGAGACCAATGTCGGCGTCATCGTGGTAGCCGCCACCAACCGCCCTGACATTCTGGACGCCGCACTGTTGCGCCCCGGTCGTTTTGACCGCCAGGTCTACGTGACGCTGCCTGATATCCGCGGCCGCGAGCAAATTTTGGCTGTCCACATGCGCAAGGTACCGCTGGGCCAGGACGTGAACCCCAACGTCATCGCGCGGGGCACGCCGGGTATGTCGGGGGCTGATCTAGCCAACCTGTGCAATGAAGCGGCCTTGATGGCGGCACGCCGCAATGCGCGGGTCGTCGAGATGCAGGATTTCGAGAAGGCTAAAGACAAAATCTTCATGGGCCCCGAGCGCAAGAGCGCCGTGATGGACCCCGATGACCTCAAAAATACCGCGTACCACGAGGCGGGGCATGCTCTGGTCATGATGATGCTGCCCAAGCATGATCCACTGCACAAGGTCACCATCATGCCCCGTGGGCGCACGCTGGGTGCTGCCTTCTACCTGCCCGAGAAGGACAGGGTAAGTCGGGACAAGGAATACATGTTGGTGAACATGGCGAGCTTGTTCGGGGGCCGGGTGGCTGAAGAAGTTTTCATGGACCAGATGACCACAGGTGCCAGCAACGATTTCGAGCGCGCTACCCAGATCGCGCGCGATATGGTGACCCGTTACGGCATGTCGGAGGCCCTGGGCCCAATGGTCTACGCCGAGAATGAAGGCGAGGTCTTTTTGGGACGCTCGGTTACCAAGACTACCAACATCAGCGAAGCCACCATGCAAAAGGTTGATGCCGAGGTACGGCGCATCATTGACGAGCAGTATTCCCTGGCGCGCCGGCTGATTGAGGAAAACAAGGACAAGATCCACGCCATGGTGAAAGCCTTGTTGGCTTGGGAAACCATCGACAGGGAGCAGATTGATGACATCATGGCGGGCCGCGAGCCACGTCCGCCGAAAGATTGGGTACCGCGGACTATTGCCACGGGCGGTGGCAGCGGGGGCAACGGTGGAGCACCCGCCGTCTCTACGGATCCCGCACCCACGGTTGTATGATCCAGTGAAACTAAAACAGACGGGGCCTTGTGCCCCGTTTTCTCATTTCTGGACTGCGACGGGAGTACGGCCATGCGATGGCAAACCAGCCACTTTTTGATCGACCTGGGCACGCCCAAGGTCATGGGCATTGTCAATGTGACGCCCGACTCGTTCTCCGACGGCGGCCAGCATGCCAGTCGTAAGGCCGCGTTGGCGCACTGCGAAAAGCTGGTGAAAGACGGTGCCGACATTTTGGACATTGGCGGCGAAT
Organism: Rhodoferax sp. ZS1R8; assembly: GCF_056521325.1. NCBI lineage: Bacteria > Pseudomonadati > Pseudomonadota > Betaproteobacteria > Burkholderiales > Comamonadaceae > Rhodoferax > Rhodoferax sp. ZS1R8. Next base: position 113,679 of record NZ_JBWMBA010000004.1, read on the forward strand.
CCACCCGCCCTGGGGCCCTGCAACTTCCGGTGGAGGAAGAGCTGGAGCGCGTGCTGCCGGTTGTGCGTCACGCGGTCAAGCTGGGCGTGCCGGTATCTGTGGACACCTATAAGCCAGAGGTCATGCAGGCCGTGCTGGACTTGGGAGCAGACATCATCAATGACATATGGGCCCTGCGCTGGACCGGTGACCCCGCCGGCCGCTCCGGCGTGGACGTGGTGCGGCAGCACCGCAACTGCGGCGTCTGCCTGATGCACATGCACCGCGACCCGCAGACCATGCAAGCGGCGCCGATGGAAGGCGAGGTCATGCCACAGGTGCTATCTTTTTTAGAGCGGCTTACGCACGACCTGCGAGGGCTGGGGGTCGATCCGGCTCGCATCTGTATCGACCCCGGCATCGGTTTCGGCAAAACCGTGCAGCAGAACTTTGCGCTGCTGGCACAACAGGCTGCGCTGCTGCCCATGGGCTATGCGGTGCTGGCGGGCTGGTCGCGCAAGTCTTCGCTGGCGGCTGTGGCCGAGCGTTCGCTGTCAACGGTGGCGTCGCTGGACGTGCACGACCGCCTGGTGCCCAGCGTTACCGCGGCGCTGTTGGCGGTGCAAAACGGCGCCCACGTGGTTCGCGTGCACGATGTCCGGGAAACGGTGCAGGCGCTGCGGGTTTTCAGTGCCATGCAGCAGCGGTGCTGAGGCGGGCTTTGGTTTTTCAAAAAGAAGTAAACGTACAAACATGACACGACAATATTTTGGTACCGATGGCATACGCGGTACGGTGGGCCAGGCCCCCATTACCCCCGACTTCGTGATGCGCCTTGCGCATGCAGTGGGCCGTGTGCTCAAGCGCACCGAGGCTCGGCCTACGGTGCTGATCGGCAAGGACACCCGTATCTCCGGCTATATGCTGGAGAGCGCGCTGGAGAGCGGTTTCAACTCTGCCGGAGTGGATGTCGTGCTGCTGGGCCCGCTGCCCACGCCGGGTGTGGCCTACCTGACGCGGGCACAACGCGCGTCACTGGGCGTGGTTATCAGCGCCAGCCACAATCCGTTTGCCGACAATGGCATCAAATTCTTCAGCGCCCAGGGCACGAAACTGTCTGACGCGTGGGAGCTGGCCGTAGAAGCTGCCGTGGGCGAGCCACCGGTATGGGCCGATTCGGCATCGCTGGGCAAGACCCGCCGTCTGGATGATGCAGCCGGTCGTTACATCGAGTTTTGCAAGAGCACCTTTGCCAATGACCTGACACTCAAAGGCATGCGAATCGTTGTCGACGCCGCGCACGGTGCGGCCTACCACATCGCACCCAAAGTCTTCCACGAGTTAGGCGCTGAGGTGGTCGCCATCGGTTGTGCACCCGACGGCCTGAACATCAACCACGACGTAGGCGCCACCCATCCGGCCGCGCTGGTATCTGCGGTCAAGGACCACCGAGCCGACTTTGGCGTGGCGCTGGACGGCGACGCCGACCGCCTGCAAGTGGTGGACGCGCAGGGCCGCCTGTACAACGGCGACGAGCTGCTATACCTGATGGCAGATGACCGTCTACGTCGCAACGAGGACGTGCCCGGCGTAGTGGGCACGCTGATGACCAATTTGGCCGTAGAAGTGGCGCTTAAGGCACGTGGCGTGCAGTTTGTGCGCGCCAAGGTGGGCGACCGCTACGTGCTGGAAGAGCTGGAAAAAAACAAATGGATTCTGGGCGGCGAAGGCTCGGGCCACCTGCTGGCGCTGGACAAACACACAACCGGTGACGGCCTGATATCCGCCCTGCAGGTGCTGCAGGCTTTGCAGCGCAGCGGCAAGACGATAGCGCAGTTGTTGTCGCAAGTGACGCTGTTCCCGCAGACCCTGGTCAATGTGCGACTCAAGCCCGGCCAAGATTGGAAGAGCAATGCCCGTATGGAGCAGGAAACCCGTGCCGTGGAAGCCGAACTGGGCGATACCGGCCGCGTGCTGATACGCGCCAGTGGCACCGAGCCGCTGGTGCGCGTCATGGTCGAGGCACGCGATGCACTCCAAGCCAAAACCTGCGCCCAACGCATTGCCGACACCTTGGCCGTCTGAGAATCTGCCGATGACGACCACTACTATCCGCGTGCTGCGCGCCGACTATGCCAACCCTATCCACGCAGAAGCTCTGATCCAGCTTATGGAGGCCTACGCCCACGACCCCGCCGGCGGTGGCCATGGCCTCAGCGATTTCGTCAAGACCAACCTGGTGGCCGAGCTGGCTGCGCGGCCCCAGGCTTACAGCGTGCTGGCCTTTGATGGGGACCACGCCGTAGGTCTGGTCAACTGCCTGGAAGGCTTCTCCAGCTTTGCCTGCCGCCCGCTGGTCAATGTGCACGATGTGGCCGTGCTGGCCAGCCATCGGGGTCAGCGCATTGCCGAAAAGATGCTGGCTCTGGCCGAATCTTTGGCTCTGGAGCGCGGCGCCTGCAAGCTGACGCTGGAGGTACTGTCTGGCAATGCGGGCGCCTACAAGCTGTACCAGCGCCTGGGTTTTGCCAACTACCAGTTGGACCCCGCGATGGGGCAGGCACAGTTTATGCAGAAGTGGTTAGACTGAGCAGTTACGCCTAGGCCCCGGGCTTGCAGAAAGAGGGGGGCCATACAGCAGACACCGTCAACCAGGGGGTCCCATGCCAAACAAGCACAGAACGATTGCCATCGTCGAAGATGACGCCATGATGGGTGCCTTGATCGTTCAGATGCTGGCCCAGCATGACCAAGTCGCAGTGCACTACCAGGCCGGGTTGGACCTGCTGCGCAGCAGCGCTCTGCAAACTTACCAGACCATTGTCCTGGACTTGTCACTCCCCGACATAGACGGCTTCGAAATGATCAGCCGACTCGCCGACCATGCGCCTATGGTGGACCTGCTTTTGATCAGTGGTCGCGGCAATGCCACCCTTGACAGCGCACGCCTGGTGGCGCAAGGCCTGGGCTGTCATGTGGTCGCAACCCTCAACAAACCCTTTTCCAGCATGGAGTTGTGCATCGCCTTGAAGCTCGAAGGCGCTTTCTCCCCATCGCAGCGCATGCCGCTGGGCTAGTCGTACCAGGCGCGCAGCGCGTCGGCATGCAGCTTTGCCCGCGCTTCGTTGACCGGCACCCACCGCGCGTGGCTGGCGGTGGCCCGCGATAAAAAATCGAGCAGCGACAAATGCCGCCGCAACACGCGGTGCTGGCGGTGTGCGATCAATGGGTTGAAGATGCCCTTCAGCGAAAACATCTGGCGCGGGTTCTTCTTGATCCACAGCCACGAGCCCATCTCCAGCGTCAGCGGCAAGAAGATGCGTTCCGGCTCGACGCAGGCCTCCCGGTACAGGTAATCCCAAACATCGCCGTGGGCCAGGTACTGCAGGCTTTGCGGCTCGAACACATAGGGGTGGTGGCTGTAGGTTTGTAAAAACACCTCTTTTAGCGCCTGCATCTCCGCCAAGTGCGCGATCGGCTTGCGGGTATGGGCGTAGGGCAGCCAGATGCGGTCGCTGGCGCCAAAGCCTGAGTGGCAGTCCAGAGCCATGCTGAAGGGGCGCGACAGCAGCTCGCTGCGCACGGTGTCGCACAGCGCCATAGCCTCTGGCTCCATATCAGCGTCGGCCCGTCCGCGGTACCACGGCAGCGTTGCGCTGATGCGCTGGCCGCCCACCAGAAACGGAACCTTGTCCACCGCATCCACTGGCGCATTGCGCATCAGGTCTACGCCTTGCGGGTTGGCACGCGTGCCCAGCAACATGCCACCGGGGTTGATGATGGGCATGAACAGCAGGCGCACCGATTCCAGTTGGCTGTGCAGCGTCGCGTCCCACTGCAGGCGCATCACCAGGCTTTGCAGGAAAGCGATCACCACCTCAGCGCCGATACGCTCCAGCCCGTGCACACCACCGAAGAAGCCGATAGCGGGCACCTGCGGGCTGGGGTTGCCCAGGCTGATAGCGTAGACGGGCAGGGCGGTACCGGCAGGGGCTGTTACCTGGTGCGCCACCCGCACCTGCAGGTGCGGCGCGCCCAGGTCCAGGATACGTTCCAGGGCTTCGAGTTCTGGCAGATGGGTGGCTTGCACGCTGGAGTACGGGTTGAGGGCAACAGATGGAGAAGCGCCAAGCTTAGCCCGCAAAGCCTCTTGTTGCTGCATGGCACAGCGTAGGGCAGGGGTATGGATGCTTTACGCAAAACTGTCACACAACGTCGATAGCCTAGAGGTCTTACTACACCACTAGGAGGCCACCATGCTCTGGAAACTTTTGGGTTTGCAAAAGAAGCTGGATGCTTTGTTTGACGATGGCTGGATCAGCCTGGGTCTGCCCACGGGTGGCAGCAGCGCTGCGAAGGCCTGAGGCCATGCGTCGCCTGTATGTGCTCAGCAGCATCACCTGGGGCGTGGTGGAGCTGGTAGCCCTGCAACGCTCTCGCTACCAGGCCTGGCGGCGGCGACGCTAATGGATTGTCTTTTATTTCTGTATTGACAGAAATAAAAGACAGAAGTACAGTTGCAGCCAAGGACACACCGGCATGCAACTCAGCGAAACCAGCCAAAAATTCATACTCCACTGGGGCGAGATGGGCACGCGCTGGGGCGTCAACCGCACCGTGGCCCAGATCCATGCGCTGCTGTACCTGGCGGGCAAGCCACTGCCGGCTGACGAGATTGCCGACACGCTGAACGTGGCGCGCAGCAATGTCAGCAACTCCATCCGCGAGCTGCAGGCCTGGAACCTCACCAAACTGGTCCATGTGATGGGCGACCGGCGCGACCATTTTGAATCCAGCACCGATATCTGGGAACTGTCCCGCACCATCGTGCGTGAGCGCCAGGAGCGCGAGTTGATGCCCACGATTGCCATGTTGCGTGAGCTGTTGAACCACCCCGAGATCATGCTCGACGGCGTCGAGCGCGCCAGCCGCATGCGCGAGATGCTGACCATGCTGGAGACGATGACCGCGTGGAGCGACGAGATGCTGCGCCTGGACACCGAAACCCTGACCAAGGTTCTCAAACTAGGTGCCAAGATCCAGAAACTGATACGCGGTGAGGCCGCCAGTACCGACGCCAAATCCGCAACGCGCGACAAGACTACCGATCTGCAAGCCATGGGTTCGGTGATAGGGCCCTGAATGCAAAGACGGGCCTTTTTTTGCCCTTTAATTTCTGTTTAGACAGAAATAACTGAATGAAAGGATTGCGTATGAACGATGAGCGACCCGACAGCAGCCACTATCCCCTGACCCTGTACTTCGATGCGGCTTGCCCGGTCTGCAACCTGGAGATGGACAACCTGAAGGCCCGCAATACCGCAGGACGGCTGCGCTTTGTCGACATCAGCAACCCGGCCTTTGACCCGGCACCGCTGGGCGTCAGCCTGCAGGCGCTGAACGGCTTGCTGCACGCGCAGCGCCCCGATAGCAGCCTGATCATCGGCGTCGAAGTGTTCCGGCTGGCCTATGGTGCTGTGGGCCTGGGGCACTGGACGGCGCCTACGCAGTGGCGGCTGGTTGCGCCGAGGATAGAGCAGGCGTATGGCGCGTTTGCGCGCAACCGCTACGGCCTCTCTCGCGCCACGATGCCGCTGCTGCTGTGGCTGCGCCGATACCGGGCGCAGCCGCGCGCCGCACAACTAGAGCACACGGCGCCGCGTGCCGCGCGGGCCGCAACAGCCTGCCACGACGGGGTGTGCGCCCCATCCACCGGGGTAAAACCATGAACATCCTCGTCTTCGGCGGCGCCGGCGTGCTGGGCCGCGCCATTGCCAGTAGCCTGCGTCGGGCCGGCCACACCGTGACAACGGCCGGGCGCACCGGCTGCGATGTGGCGGTGGATTTCCGCTTTGACACCACGCCCGAAGCCTTTGCCGAGCTGTTGCGCGGCACGCACATTGTCGTCAACGCCGTAGGCCTGCTGATCGAGCGCGGCGACAACCGGTTCGACGCAGTCCACGTGCAGGCACCCGCAGCGCTGTTTGCCGCCTGCGCCAAGGCGCGCGTGGCCCGAATCGTGCAGATATCCGCGCTGGGGGTTGGCACTGGCATACCCGGCGCTTACATGGCCAGCAAGCTGGCGGCCGAGCAGGCATTGCAAGCGGGCCCGGTGGACTACGCGATCGTGCGTCCAGCCTTGCTGTTGGACGATGCCAGCCCTAGCACCCGGCTGTTCCGATTTCTGGCCCGGCTGCCCGTGATCAGCCTGCCGGGGTTGCTGCACCCGGGCGCCTCGCGCATGGCGCCCATCCATACCCAAGACGTGGCCGATGCGGTGGCCAACCTGTGCGAGTACCCCAAGGCGCTGCGCCGCGTCGTGGAGCTGGCCGGTGCGCAAACCCTGTCATACCGCGAGCTGCTGGCGGGCTTGCGCCGTGCGGCGGGCAAGGGCGCTGCGCTGTACCTGCCGATGCCATGGTGGCTGGTGCATGTGGGTGCTTGGATGGCTACATTCCTGCCGCAAAACGTGTTCAGCCGCGACACCGTGCGCATGCTGCAGGCCCAGAGCCTGCCCAGCCCCAATGCTGCCCAGACCTGGCTAGGCCATATGCCAAAACCAGCGCTAGCCCTCGTGCAGAGCGCGTAAGCAGCTACCAAAAACATAGCAACATTAAAGGCCTTTACCCATGAGCGCTGCCGTACCACCCCCGCCCGAATCTTCCGAATTGCCCGAACCCGCCGAATGGCCAGAATTACCGCTGGTGATACAACCCAAGTCCATGATCCCCTACAGCTGGTGGGCACCGTTGTTGGCCGGTATTGCCGGTGGCCTGGTGTTGCGCTTTTTGTTTTCCGGCGCTGCGGGCAGCAACTGGTCGCCGATGGCTGGCGCATTCATTTACTTGTCGCCACTGGTCGTGGGTGCACTGACCGTCTATGTGGCCGAAACGCGGGAGCGCAGAACCTGGGGCTACTACCTATGGGCGCCGTTTGTGGCCAACTGCCTCTACGTGCTGGGCACACTGTTGATCATGGTGGAGGGGCTAATCTGCGCCATCATCATCATCCCCATGTTTGCAGCCCTGGGCGCGCTGGGTGGCTTGCTGATGGGCTGGGTGTGCCGCATGACCAACTGGCCGCGCCAGACCCTGTACGGCTTTGCCGCGCTTCCCTTGGTGTTGGGCGCTTTGGGCGACTACTTGCCCGAGCCCACGGTCTTGAACACGGTACAACGCAGCGCCGTAATCCAGGCCGCACCCGAGCAGGTGTGGGCGCACCTGAACCAGGCCACCAATATTGCGCCGGAGGACTTTGGCGCCACCTGGGCCGCCCGCATTGGAGTGCCCATGCCATTGTCTGGCGTGACCACATCCACGCCCGAAGGCCACGTACGCACTACGCGCTGGGGCAAGGCTGTGCACTTTGACGAGCCCATCTCCGATTGGCAACCCAGCCGCTACCTGCGGTGGACCTACCGTTTTAGCCCTACCTCGTTCCCGCCCCAGGCGCTGGACGACCATGTGCTGATCGGCGGGCACTACTTTGACCTGCACGACACGGCCTTCACGTTGACGCCAGTAGCCGGTGGTGGCACGCGTGTCGATGTGGTGGTGCACTACCGGGTGACGACACAGTTCAACTTCTACGCCGACCGGGTGGCGCAGTGGCTATTGGGTGACATGTTGGATACCGACCTTCAGTTTTACAAAAGCCGTAGTGAGGCGAGCGCCCGGTCCGGTTGACGGCTTACCTCGCCGCGTTGTATACAGGGCCTTTGTAGAACGTGTAAGTTCTTGCTTGCCCTGTGCGTCGCACGGGGCACAAGAGTGTCAGAAAGTACCCTATGAACGCGGCCTGGCCTGCCACTTTGCCCCATGCGCGCAGCGCTGCATACAGCGTATTGTTGTGGTTGTGCGGTCTGCTGCTGGCTGCAGGCCAAGCCTGGGCTGGCGAAGCGGTGCTGGACGCCAGCCGCATGGGTTCCAAGCCAGTCTCGCTGACCGGATACCTCTCAGTATTGGAGGACAGCAGCCTGAGCCTGCGGATCGATGACCTGCAAAAGCCCGATGTTGCCGCCCGTTTCAAAAGCGGTGTTGCGTCGGGCGAATCCTTGAACTTTTCCTACACCCAGTCAGCCATCTGGCTGCGCCTGCATGTGCAAAACACCGGCTCGCAACCGGTGGTGCGCATGCTGGAGATTGCCAATCCACTGCTGGCACAGTTGGCGCTGTACCAGCCGGTCGATGGCGGCGGTTACCAGAGTACGCAAACCGGCTATGCATTGCCTTTTGCGACGCGCCCGCACGCCAGCCGCTTCTTTGTGCTGCCCATCACATTACCGGCACAGGCCGACCAAATGCTGTACCTGCGGATTGCCACACCCAATTCGATGATCCTGCCGATTTCGCTGTGGGAGCCGCAGGCCTTCCACGCCCACGAGCGGGCCGACTACGTGTTCCAGGCCCTGTACTTTGGCAGCGCGCTGGCCATCATCCTCTACAACCTGATGCTGTTTGTAGCGCTGCGAGACACCAGCTATCTGCTGTACGTCGTGTCGGCGGCCTTCAGTGCGCTGACCTTGGCCGCCTTCGTCGGCGTGGGCACGGAGTTCATCTGGGGGGACCAGCCGCAGCTGACGATGGTGGCGACCAATGTGTCGCTGGCCATTGCGCTGACGGCATTTTTGCTGTTCACGCGGCGCATGTTGTTCACGGCCCAGCATGTGCCGGTGCTGGATCGGTTGCTGAAGCTGTTCGTGTTCGTCAACATCGCGTTCTGTGGCCTGCTGGTGCTGTGGTTCCAGCACTTCGCGCGCCTGTTTGTCATCAACTACGCCGTGACCGCGGTGCTGCTGCTGGTCACCGGCGCCGTCTGCGCGTTCAAGCGCGAGCGCAGCGCCTACTTTTTCATGGCGGCGTTTGTCGTTGTGTTGCTGGCGCTTGCCATGCTGTCGATGCGGCAGCTGGGCATCTTGCCGACGAATGCGCTAACCACGTCGGGTGCCCAGATAGGCTCGGCGCTGGAGATGCTGCTGTTGTCATTCGCACTGGCTGACCGCTACAACGTGATACGCCGCGAGAAGGAAGCCGCCCAGCAGCGCCTGGTGGAGAACCTGCGCTCGTCGGAGGCCATTTTGGAGGAGGGCGTGGCCGTGCGCACCCACGAGCTGCAGATACTCAACCAACGGCTGGAGGCCCTGAGTACCACCGACGGCCTGACCGGCATCGCCAACCGGCGCCACTTTGACAAGTTGCTGGCCAACGAATGGCTGCGCAGCACGCGGCTGCAGCAGCCCCTTGCGCTGGCCATGGTGGACATCGACTGGTTCAAGAAATACAACGACTGCTACGGCCACCAGGCGGGGGATGAATGCCTGCGCAACTTCTCTCGCATCCTGGCCGCTACCGTGTGCCGCACCGGTGACATGGTGGCACGCTACGGTGGCGAGGAATTCGTGTTCTTCGCACCCGCCACCGATGCCGAAGGCGCGCTGAATATGGCACACAAGGTGTGTGAAGAGCTGGAGATGGCGGCGCTGCCGCACGCGTTCTCGACCTTTGGTTACGTGACAGCCAGCATCGGTGTGGCCGTCATGGTGCCACGCGAGGGGCAGGAGCCGGCTGCGTTGATCCAGGCTGCCGATGCATCGCTGTACCTGGCCAAGACCCAGGGGCGCAACCGCGCGGTGCTGGCGTCCATGGTGGTATGAGCCGATAAGCCTCGGTTTAAGGGTTGCTATCGTTTCGGTAGCGGCTTACGCTCATTGGGCGAGGGCTACAGCCCGAAAAGACTTATGTGATCGCGCGGAAGGCATTTCCTTCTGCCGCCCGTGCCCTGTCATACAACTGCCATCTAACTGACGTGAACGCGTCATCTGCGCCTCTCAAAATCGCCGCATAACAAGCACGATGGAGAGAAGCACATGGGAAAACATCTGCACGCAGCAGTGGAGTTTGGCAGGTCTCTGACAACGTCCACCAGCCGCCCCACCTACGATTTTGAGCAGCAGTGCATGCGCATCCTGCGCTGCACCGCGCATGCGCTGGCCAACAGCCCTGGCGGTCTGCGGTTCAAGGCCGGCACCCAGCCCTGGCTGGATGCACTGTCCGAGCACCGCGCCCAACCGCGCGTGGCCATCCACACCGGAAACTGATCATGGCAGACAACTTCGGCATCAACCTGTCATCCGCGACCAGCCTGGCCCTGGATACCCAAACCGCGCTGGGCGCGCAGCGCGGCGCTGGCCTGCCAACAGCGGCATCTCAACCCCTGGCGATCAAGGTCTTCTGGGCCCAGCACCTGGACGAAGTGCGCGCCGCCCAGCGCCTGCGCTATGACATCTTTGCCGGTGAAATGGGTGCGCGGCTGAGCACAACACTGCCTGGCCACGACATCGACCTGTTTGACAACTTTTGCGAGCACCTGCTGGTCTGCGACGAGATCACAGGCCAAGTCATCGGCACCTACCGCGTGCTGACGCCGGTGCAGGCCCAGCGCGTGGGCAGCACCTACAGCGACACCGAGTTTGACTTGACCCGCCTGCGGACGCTGCGCGATCGCATGGTGGAGCTGGGTCGCAGCTGCGTGCACAAGGACTACCGCCATGGCGGCGTCATCATGGCGCTGTGGGGTGCTTTGGGTGCCTTCATGGTGCGCAACCAGTTGGACACGATGATCGGCTGCGCCAGCATCCCCATGCTGCACAACGGCGTGGTCAGTGGCGACCTGGCGGCCAGCATCTGGCGCAAGGTGGCGGCGACGCATCTGGCACCGATTGAATACCACGTGCGGCCGCGCTTGCCGCTGCCCATAGAGCAGCTGGACGCGTCGCTGGATGTGGAGCCACCCGCACTGATCAAGGGCTATCTGCGCCTGGGCTCCAAGGTTCTGGGCCCCCCGGCCTGGGACCCAGATTTCAATTCCGCCGACCTGCCGATGCTGATGCGCCTGGACGACTTGCCCGCGCGTTACCGCAAACACTTTCTGGGGGCCTGATGCGCGCCGGCCTAGACGCGTTTGCCCCGCAGATGCAGGGCATGCTAGCCGGCGCCCGCATAGATACCAGCACCGACGACGATGATGAGGATGACAAGCCCGGCCGCCGCTACCGGGCTATCTTTGTATCTGACATCCACCTGGGCACGGCCGGCTGCCAGGCCCAGGCATTGCTGGGTTTCCTGAAGGCCCACCCCAGCGACACGCTGTACCTGGTTGGCGACATTGTCGACGGTTGGCAGCTGCGCCGGCGCTGGTTTTGGCCGCAGTCGCACAACGACGTGGTGCAAAAGCTGCTGCGCCGGGCGCGCAAGGGCTGCAAAGTCATCTTCATACCTGGCAACCATGACGAATTTGCGCGCGGCTTTCTGGGCCATGAGTTTGGTGGCATAGAGGTACGCGAAGACGCGGTGCACACCACGGCCGATGGCCGACGCCTGTGGATCACGCACGGCGATTATTTCGATGGCGTCATCCAGTGCGCGAAGTGGCTGGCTTTTCTGGGTGACAACCTGTACGAGTTCACGCTGAAGCTCAACCGCCACCTGAACAACCTGCGCGGGCGCATGGGCTTGCCGTACTGGTCGCTGTCGGCCTACCTGAAGCAGAAGGTCAAGACCGCGCTGAACTATGTGACTGATTTCGAGGTGGCGGTGGCCAACGCCGCCCGTTCGCTGGGGCACGACGGCGTGGTCTGTGGCCACATCCACCGTGCCGAGATGCGTGACATCAACGGCATCCTGTACTGCAACGACGGTGATTGGGTAGAGAGCCGCAGCGCGCTGGTCGAGCACATGGACGGCCGCCTGGAACTGGTGTACTGGAATGAAGAGCGGACCAGCACAGTGCTGGTGCACGCTGCACAGGAGGTAAGCGCATGAAGCTGGCGCTGGTAACGGATGCCTGGCTGCCCCAGGTCAATGGTGTGGTGACAACTTTGGTGGAACTGGTGCGCGAGATGGAGGCCCAGGGCCACCAGGTCGAGGTCATCCACCCCGGCCAGTTCGACACCCGGCCCTGCCCGGGCTACGCCGGCATCGACCTGGCCGTGCGACCTGCCAAGGCGTTGTGCCGCCGAATGGATGCCATTGGTGCTGACGCTGTTCATCTGGCAACCGAAGGCCCGCTGGGCTGGGCTGCGCGGCGCTATTGCCTGCGCCGGGGTCTGGCATTCACAACGGCCTTCCACACGCGCTTCCCCGAGATTTTGAAAGCAGCCATTGGCGTGCCCTTGTGGATGGGCTATGCGCTGTTTCGGCACTTCCACCGGCCATCGTCCGGCGTGCTGGTGCCCACCGACAACGTACTGCGTATGCTGCAGGGCAGGGGTTTTCGCAACCTGCGCAACTGGACGCACGGTGTGGACGTGCGCCTGTTCCAATACCAAGAGGTACCGCAGGTGTTTGCCCCGCTGGGCACGATGGCGCGGCCGGTGTCGCTGTTTGTCGGGCGGGTGTCCTACGAGAAGAACATTGATGCATTCCTGCAAATGGATGTGCCGGGGACCAAGGTGGTCTGCGGAGTAGGGCCGCTGGAGGCCAGCCTGCGCGAGCGCTATCCGCATGTGCGCTGGCTGGGCGTGCTGCCGCGCGATGTGCTAGCCCAGGTCTACGCCGCGGCCGATGTGTTTGTAATGCCCAGCCGTTCTGAGACCTTTGGCCTGGTCATGCTGGAGTCCATGGCCTGCGGCACGCCAGTGGCGGCCTACCCGGTGGACGGCCCGCTGGAGGTGGTGGGCCAGCCCGCCTGTGGCGGAGCACTGCAGGCAGATCTGTCGCTGGCCTGGTACCAAGCGCTGAGCATCCCCCGACATGCGGCTCGCGCGCGAGCGCAGGCCTTTAGCTGGGCGCACGCCTCGCAACTCTTCCTGGGACACCTGGTGCCGGCGCGCAAGGGCCTGCCTGGCAGCACGGAACTTGCAATTCACAACACTGTCACACAACTGTCATCCCGCTCGTAAACAATCCGTCACCGTTGTGTCATAGTGAAGCCTGAGCCTATGTTGTCTTTCCTGCGCAGTTCTCCGTTGCAAGCCCCTGATAAGCCGCCGAGCCAGGCACCGGATCTGCTGGACCGTGACCACAGTATTCTGGCCTTCAACGAGCGTGTGCTGGACTGGGCCGTGCGCAGCGATGTACCGCTGCTGGAGCGGCTGCGCTTTCTGTGCATCGTGTCGTCCAACCTGGACGAATTCTTCGAGGTGCGGGCCGAACCCCATGTGATTGCCGTGCAGGCAGGTGAGCGCAAGGGCGTGTTCTCGGTCGGTTCGTTCGAGCGGCTGGCGGCATCGTTGCACGACATTGTGGGCCGCCAGTACACGCTGTACAACGAGCAGCTGATGCCAGCCTTTGAGCGGGAGGGTATCCAGATCGTGTCGCACGGCGACCGCAACACGGCGCAGCGCAACTGGGTGAAACAATATTTCGAGCGCGAGGTGCGCCCCCTCTTGATACCGGTGGGGCTAGACCCCTCGCACCCATTCCCGCAGGTGGCCAACAAGTCGCTGAACTTCATCGTGCGGCTGGGCGGGCGCGATGCCTTCGGGCGCGAGAACGAGATCGCCATCGTCAAAGTGCCGCGCGTGTTGCCGCGCATGATCCGCATGCCGGCCAAAGTGTCGGGTACGCGAACGCTATTCGTGTCGCTGTCCAGCGTGATCCGCGCGCATCTGTCGGAGCTGTTTGCAGGGCGGCACGTCGGCGAGTTTTCGCAGTTTCGGGTGACGCGGCATTCCGATCTAGCGGTGGACGAGGACGATGTGCAAAACCTGCGCATGGCCTTGCGCCAAGGATTGGTACACCGCCACTATGGGCAGGCTGTGCGCCTGGAGGTATCGGCCGGGTGCTCGGAATACCTGTCCGATTTCTTGCTGCACCAGTTTGATTTACCGGCCAAGGCCTTGTACCGGGTCCATGGGCCGGTCAATCTTGTGCGTCTGACCCAATTGATCGACCTGGTGGACAGGCCCGACCTGTGCTTTGCGCCGTATAGACCGTCCTTCCCTGCGCGCCTGGATACCAACCTGTCCATCTTCGAGCAACTGAAGCTGGGTGATGTGCTGATCCACCAACCGTTCGAGAGTTTTGACGGCGTGTTGGAGTTCTTGCGCGAAGCTGTCAACGACCCGCAGGTGCTGGCTATCAAGCAAACCATCTACCGGACGGGCCCCAACTCAGAGCTGATGGACCTGCTGCGCGAGGCGGTGCGCCGCGGTAAAGAGGTGACCGTGGTGGTGGAACTGAAGGCCCGTTTCGACGAAGAGGCCAATATCAACTGGGCCGAGATGCTGGAGTCGATCGGCGCACAGGTTCTGTACGGTGTCGTTGGTCTCAAGACCCACGCGAAGATGATGCTGATCACCCGGCGCGAGGGCAAAACACTCAAGCGTTATGGCCATCTGTCGACCGGAAACTACAACCCCCGAACAGCACGCTTGTACACCGACGTCAGCCACATCACGGCAGACTCGGTGCTGACGACGGACATGGAGCACGTGTTTGTGCACCTGGCGAGCCAAAGCAAGCTGCCGACCTTGCGCAAGCTGTGGTTTGCACCGTTTTACCTGCACCGCAATTTGCTGGACCGCATAGATGCGTTGGGGTTGGCGGCGGCGCGCGGCGCAGATACGCGAATCGTTGCCAAAATGAACTCGTTGACGGATGAGGCGCTGATACGCAGTCTGATGCGTGCAGGCAGCAAGGGCGTGCGCATCGACCTGATTGTGCGCGGAGCATGCATGCTGCCGGCTCAGGTGCCCGGGCACACAGACAACATCCGTGTGCGATCGATCATTGGGCGATTCTTGGAGCATTCGCGGGTGTTCTATTTTCGCGAAGGCGACACGGAAGAGCTCTACCTCTCCAGCGCCGACTGGATGAACCGCAACATGGTGCGTCGCGTCGAGCTGGCTTGGCCGGTGACCGATCCCGTGCAGCGCCAGCGCATTGTTGATGAATGCCTGGTGGCTTATCTGCACGACGGCGTTGACGCCTGGGACCTGGGGCCAGACGGCAAATACACACGCAGCCGGGCCGACGGCAGCAAGCCCGTACACGGTGCGCAGGCAGCGCTTATGGCGCGCTACGCACAGGCCGGCAAAACCCACGGCGGAGCCTAGGACGATTATGGACCTGATCCTGTGGCGGCACGCCGAAGCCGTTGAAGACATGCCGGATGGCGATGACATGGCGCGGGTGCTGACATCGCGTGGCGAGAAGCAGGCCGCGCGCATGGCGGCCTGGCTGGACCGCCAGTTGCCAGACAGTGCACGTATCTTCGTCAGCCCGGCGCGGCGCACCGAACAAACGGCCCGCGCGCTGGAACGGAAATTTCGCTTCAGCCCGGCCCTGAGCCCCGCCGGTAGCAGCGCGCAGCTACTGGAGCTGGTGCAGTGGCCGCAGTCCAAAGGCTGCGTGCTGGTCGTGGGGCACCAACCCATTTTGGGCCAAACGATTGCCAGCCTGCTGGGCCTGAACGCCAGCGAGTGCGCTGTCAAAAAAGGCTCTCTGTGGTGGCTGCGTCACCGCGAACGCGAAGCCGGTGCGCAGACGGTCGTAGTGACGGTTCAATCGCCAGAAGTGCTGTAGCCGAGGAAGGTTTCACCGCGGGGCGGCGCATCACACGTCGTGGCAAGCGCCGGGGCTCTATACCGCTTTAGCGGGGCGCCCGGTTTTCAGGCTGGGGACCGATTTCAGTGCGGCGACAAATGCAGCATCTTGCATGGCCGCAATCACTTTGATACCGGCACGCAACAACTCGGTTTTCTTGGCCGGACTGCCGAGCTTGGCGGCGCGCATTTTCAGACCGTCCAGCACCGCGTATTCGGCTTTGGGGAAGGTAAAGCTGTCGCGCACCATCTTTGGCTTCTTGACCTTCACAGCTTTTGCTGGTGCCGGCTTTGCAGCAGACTTTGCGGAGGGCTTGACCGCCAGCTTTACCGGGAGCTTTACCGCCGGTTTGGCCGCAGCCTTGGGTTTCGGCACCGTAGAGGTTGTAAGCTTTTTAACCCGTGGCGCGGCTTTGGCCACTGTCTTGGATTTGGTCGCGCGCTTGGGAGTTGCAGCTTTTGCTGGAGCAGCCTTGGGAGCAGCAACAGGGTTCTCGATAACAGTCATGTACTCTTTCATATAAACGGTATATACAGTTTATATGGTTGACTTGGCAGTGTCAATTTTTGGGCGGCGCACCCGCGTTGTGGATCAGTGCAATGCGCCTCTGGATGCGCTCTGCCTCTGCAGGCTGACCTGCCGTTGTCGCCCGCTGCAATTGCACACCTAGCCATGCCAACAGCGGTCGGCGCCAGCCCTGGTTGGAGGCCACGTCCACGGCCTGTGCGATGGTGGCCGGATTGGCCTTGCCGGACTCCAGTAAAACACCGGCCGCCACCAATAGCGACAGCGGGTCTTCAATGCCGAGCAGGGCGCTGGGGTCATTGGTACTGCGCGCGGCGGCCGCCTGTTGTGCAGCGGGCAGCAAGGGTATGCGCGATGGTGCGATTTGCCCACGCAGGTAGTCGGCGTAGGCGCGTTGGGCTTCCGTGGCATCGGGCCGGAGCGATTCAAATCCGGGGCAAGGCTCGAAAGCCAGACTTGCTACCTGGGCGGCACAGTGCAGCAGTTCAGCGCCCGCCACCAGGTCGGCACGGCCCGTGCGGGCCAGCTGCGCGCGGGCGCGACCCAGCTCAGCCACCTCAACACGTGTGTTGCCCTCCAGGTAGGCGGCCACCGCACGGTCCACGGCACCTTTGGATTCAAGTTGCCAGTCCGGAGTCTTGGGGGTGCTGGAGCAGGCGGACAGCAGTAGCGCACCCATGAGCATCGACGCACAGCGGAAGGTTGGGTTGAAATGGTTCATGGCAGCTGAATATCCGTGGTGCGGGCAAACGGCCACTTGCGGTTGATCTCGTTGACCAGTCCGTCAATCTTGCGCAGGCTTGCTTCCACGTCGCTGCGCAGCACGCCCAAGTCGGCCGTTGCGTCTTTGGCGTTGGCGCTGATAGCCTGTGCGTTTTGCAGCACAGTGTCGACCTTCTTCAGGCTCTCGCGTGCGTCACCCAGCAGCGCATTGAGTTGCACGACGGTGACGCGGGTCTCGGGCATCAAGCCTTTTTCGCCAAATACTTGGGTATCAGTTTTGGCGGCCAGACCGTCGAGCCTGGCCAGCAGCGCGTTGGTGCGGTCCAGGGTCGTCAAAATCTTTTTGGCATCTTGCTCGCTGCCCAAGAGCACGCCGAGTGCGCCACCTGGACCGTTGAGCTTGCCGGTCAGCGTTTGGATATTCCCCAGCGTGCCATGAACGGCGCCGCCTCCACTGACCAATGTGTTGAGGTTGTCGATCAGTTCGCGTGTGGACGAGATGACCTTGGGGATTTCTGCGCTGACATCGCCCTGCAGCACGGTGCGCACAGATCCGTCGGGCAGGGCGGGGGCATCCAGCACGCCGGTGTAGGCGCGCAGATTCGGCCCGCCCACCACACCCCGAACGAGCGTGAAGACACTGCTGGTGCGCAGCCAATGCGCATCCTTCTGACTGACATCGATGAGAATGCGGACCTTGCCGGTTTCTGCCAGTTCTATGCTGCGCAC
The DNA here is from genome assembly GCF_056521325.1 of Rhodoferax sp. ZS1R8. NCBI lineage: Bacteria > Pseudomonadati > Pseudomonadota > Betaproteobacteria > Burkholderiales > Comamonadaceae > Rhodoferax > Rhodoferax sp. ZS1R8. The sequence goes on from NZ_JBWMBA010000004.1 coordinate 131,180, forward strand.
GCGGCCGATCGGAAAGCCGGAGAAGGTAAGGTCCATGCCTATGACGACGCCCTCGGAATCGTCGGCCATCAGCACCAGTTTTTGCGTGGCGTCAAAGGCGCCGCGCGCATACATGACAAACAGCACGGAGCCGCATACCAACACCAGCATGAACACCATCAGCAGACGTGCTTTGAACTCCAGGCTTTCGCCGGTTGGGGTAGGGGGTGGGGATTCGTTTGCGTTCATGGAAGAAGCGTGTGGAACATGTCAGTAATAGTTGCCGACCAGGGACACTATCTCGATCAACAGTATCACGGTGAACATGCGCACCAGACCGCGCATCTCGGCGCTGGTGCGCACGGTGCTGGCGTACATGCCGGAAGTCCCGCGCATGCCAACCAGGGCTGACACCATGGGTAGCAGAGATACGGTCAGGCAGAAAAAGATGATCTTGAGGACAAAAATCAGCGACACGGCCGGACTGAACACTTGGCCAAAGAGCCGGGTGAAGTTGGCCAAGCCCGACAGCGTGAAACCATAGCTTGCCAGGTAGGCCACGACAAGCGCCACGACACTGCTGAGCGCTGCCAGCGTGGCGCCGGCAAACAGACCCGCCACCAGGCGTGGGGGCACCTCGCGTTGCATGGCCGCCCATTCCTGCCCGGGCGACATGTCCAGCTGGCCTTTGGCGTGCAGCGCCAGCAATTCTGCACCGTCCGGTATCGTGCAGCGCAGGGCCACAAACAGTGCAGAGGTCAAAGGAATCAGCTCCAGTACCAGCACGCGTATCACCAGTTGCAGCGCGTAGTGCGAAAGGCCATAGCTGTGGGCCGTGACCACGACAATGCGGGTCAGCACCAAGGCCGCCAGTGCACACACGATGCTGAAGCCCAACAGAATGGGCGCGGTATTGGCGTACATATTGCGCTGTAAAGATGCGCGGTTGGCGGGTACGTAGCTGCTTGGGGACAGCGCAAGCACCAGAATATGCAGGCCCAGGCTCAGCAGCTGAACCCACTCCATCAGCGCCTGTTGGCCGGCCCGGCCCATGTTGGCCAGCCATCGGTGCGTGTATACCGAAACAGTCATGCAGGCATGATACCCGTGGCTGTCAGCAATCCACCACGGTCAGCAACCCACCACGTTCAGCGACCAAGGCGTTTTCTGCCAGGCCTGCGCTTCTTCGCGCAGCAGGTAGGCCGATTGCGGGAAGGCCTCGGCCCAGCCTGCGCGGCAGCGCAGCTGCATGTTGCGGCCCTGCGGGTCCAGGCGCTCCAGCACCAGACCGGCCATGTCCGGATCGCGGCGGGCGTGGCACAAAATGACCGCCAGGCGCAATGCCATCAGCTGGGCCAGCAGATCGGTGTCTGCCAGTGCGGCCTCAATCTTGCGCAACTTGCCGCGGTGGCCCAGCACCAGCAGGCTCAGGCGGTGCATTTCAGACAATGAGAACCCCATGGCGTCTGCATGGTCCAGGATATAGGCGCCGTGCTTGTGGTATTCGCTGTGTGAGATGTGGCTGCCAATCTCGTGCAGCTGGGCGGCCCAGCGCAGCTTGCGCAGGTGGCGGTCGCCGTCGACGGAAACGGTCGCAGCAGGGGACGTCATCAGTTGGCTAAACAAATGGGTGGCGACCTTGCCCACGCGCTCGCCATGCACGCCGTCCACACCAAACTTGGTGGACAGGCGTTGCACGGTTTTCACGCGCAGGTCATCGGTGTGGCTGTTGGTATTGCCAAGCAAGTCGCAGATCAACCCGTGGCGCAGGCCGCCCGCAGCCTGGTGCAGCGTGTGGATGCCCAGCAGGTCGAAGACGGCGCGCACGATGCTGACACCGCCGCCAATGATGGCCTTGCGGTCTTCGCGCATGCCGGCCAGCTTCAATTTGTCGGCACTTTGCGCAGCCACCAGTTTGTCCAGCAGCCAATCCAGCCCGTCTTGCGTCACGCTGCCCGCGGGCCAGCCCGAGGCCACCAGCACGTCCGCAATGGCACCTACGGTGCCAGCGGAGCCATAGGCCATTTCCCAGCGGTCCGGGTGGTAGGCGTCCAGAGCCTCGTCCAGCACCGCCTTGGCCGCGATTTCGGCAATGGCAAAAGATTTTTTGGAGAACTGCCCATCGGGAAAGTACCGGGTGGACCAGGCTATGCTGCCTACGCGAAAGGATTCCATGACCAACGGGTTGGTGCCCTGGCCCAGGATCAGCTCGGTAGACCGCCCCCCAATGTCCAGCACCAGGCGCCGCTCGTCTGACTGGGGCAGCATGTGCGCCACACCCTGGTAGATCAGCCGTGCTTCTTCACGGCCAGAGATCACGTTGATCGGAAAACCCAGCATGGTGTTTGCGCGCTGCAAAAAGGCGTCGCGGTTGCGGGCTTCGCGCAGGGTCTGGGTGGCTACGGCGCGCACTTCGCCGGGCTTGTAGCCCGCCAGCCGCTCACCGAACCGGGCCAGACAGTCCCAGCCGGCCTGCATGGCTTGGGGTGTCAGATTGCGTTCATCATCCAAACCGCCACCCTGGCGTACGGTTTCCTTCAGGTACTCGGTGCGTATAAAACTGCCATGCTCCACACGCCCGATCTCGAGTCTAAAACTGTTGGACCCCAAATCCACGGCGGCCAGGCGATTTCCCATTTGCATCGGTAAGTTTCGGTAAAAGACGGAAAGATCGCCCGAGCATAGCACCGGCCCCGTAGCGTCTTAGCCGATCAGGCGGCCATCCGCGGCGATCATGCTTTGGGTCACGTAGGCCACCCCGCGCGTGCGGCTGTCGGGGACGATACGAAAGCCGCCCAGGTCTACGGTGTTACGCCGCGTAAAGGCCTGCAGCGCATTGGTGCGGGTGATCGGGCCGTCTATGCCTTGCAATACCTCGTACGTGTAACGGGCAGACATGTAGCCGGCCAGGCTCAGCGGCGTTGGCGGCTCGTCGAAGAAACGCCCCAATGCGGCGCGGTAGGCTTTGACGATGGGCAGCGGGGCATTCACCATGGGCACGACCTGGGTTGCGATCATCGGCGTGAAGCGCGACATGCCCATCTGCTGGATGCTCTGCAAGTTGACGTCCGACATCGCAATGATGTAGCGCTGGGCCGCCTGCTTTTCCACCCCTTGCGAAAAGCGAACCAGTTCAGGCGTTCCGCCCACGAACAGCAGGATACGCGGGCTGTCTGGCTTCAGCGATTGCGCCAGATCCCGCAGGTCGCCAGCCGTGGTGTAGGACACGATATCCAGATTGAGCGCCTGCGCCACCTGTTGCAGATCGGTCTTGTAGGCAGCGTGTTCGGCGGATGAGCCATACACTGCGCCCACCTGTGTAATGCCCATCACCGCCAACGACTTGATGGCATGGGCTATCTGCTCCTGGCGCGACGCAAAGATGGTGAAGGTGCTGGTCGACGTGACCGCTTCCACGTTCTGCAGCCACGGGGCGACGTGTGCCAAGTCTGGCAGCTCGCGGCCCAGAACGCCCACAAGTTGGGACGCAGCCCTGTCCCCGGACGAGCCAAACATTGCAATGCACTGGGGCACGCCCTTTAGCGAATCCACGGCCGCGCGAAGGCTGGCTGCACTGCCGTCCACCTCCATGACCATATGCTTGACGGCATTGCCCTGCAGACCGCCGCGGCTGTTGATTTCTTGCCACGCGGCACGCGAGCCGACCAGAAAGTCTTTGGACACGTCGATCTGGCTGGTCGACACGTCGGCAATTTGCGCCACCGCTATGGCGCGCGTGCCCTTGGACGGCTGGGCCCACACAGGAGCGGTTGCCGCCAGGCCAATGCCTGACAGAGTGCGCAACACGGCGCGGCGGTGGGGGTTTTGTGGAGTCGACATGGCGGAATCCTTGGCCAGATGGAGGAAACAGTGGCGGACAAGCGCCCACCCGCTATTATTTTGATAGCTGCTTACGCTCGCCCCGCGAGGGCTAGCGTCTGATTTGATACATTGTCCTGCGGCTGGCGGGCCGCAGGACCGGCTGGCAAGGGATTACTTCTTGGGGGGCATCAGCACGGTGTCGATGGTGTGCACCACGCCATTGGTTGCGCCCAGGTCGGCTGTTACCACAGCGGCGTTCTCCACCGTCACAAAGTCCCCGGCCTTGGCCAGGGCCAGCGTCGCTCCGTTCAGTGCCTTGGCGTTGCTGTTCTTGATTTCAGTGGCTGTGAGTTTGCCAGCGAGCACGTGGTAGCCCAGCACATCCTTCAGCTTTTCGGGGTGCTTGTTCAAGTCATCCATGGCCGCGGCGGGGACAGCTTTGAAAGCTTCGTTGGTGGGGGCGAACACGGTGTACGGTCCGCCGGATTTCAGGGTCTCAGACATACCGCTTTTGGCAACCAGGGAGTTGAAGGTGCTCAGCGACGGGTTGGTGGCAATGCTGTCGGCCAGGTTGACCGGGGTGGGTGTGGTTGCGCAAGCGGCCATAGCCAGCGCGACAGCGGCTACCAGCGCTGTACGGGAAAGACGTGCGAAAGAGGGAGTGTGTGACATGGCGATGGATCCTTGAACGTAACGGGTTTGTTGGAGGGGTAGAAACGGCTTAGCGTAGAAACGTCGTGTGACAGGTATGTGACAAATCCTTGAAAGTTTCGCGACAGGGCTTTGCGAGGGTCATTTGGTACAAATGGAAAGAAATACATGAAATTTGTCACCGACTTGTCACAAAACTTTCTTAAAGTCCCCTCACTCCTCCATCAACCGAATAAGGGTTAGCCATGCGAATCGCGTTCAAATTGCCACTTCTGTCCTTGGCCGTAGCGGCCTCCCTGGGTTTTTCTGGTGCGGTTGGCGCCCAGGAAATCACCGGCGCCGGCGCATCTTTCCCCGCGCCCATCTACTCCAAGTGGGCCTCTGAATACAACAAGGCGACTGGCGTCAAGGTCAACTACCAGTCCATCGGTTCCGGCGGCGGCATCAAGCAGATTGACTCCAAGACCGTAGATTTCGGCGCATCCGACGCGCCGCTTACCGATGAAGTGCTGAAGTCCAAGGGCCAGATGCAGTTCCCCACCGTGCTGGGCGGCGTGGTGCCGGTCATCAACGTCAAGGGCATCGAACCCGGTCAGCTGAAGCTCACGGGCCAGTTGTTGGGCGACATTTTTCTGGGCAAGATATCCCGCTGGAACGACCCGGCTATCAAGGCGCTGAACCTTAGCCTGGCTCTGCCGGATGCGGCCATCGCCCAGGTGCGCCGTGCCGACGGTTCCGGCACTACCTTCATCTTCACGAACTACCTGAGCAAGGTCAACGCCGAGTGGAAAGCCAAAGTGGGCGAGGGCACAGCGGTGAACTGGCCGGTGGGCGCCGGTGGCAAGGGCAACGAGGGCGTCGCAGCATTCGTGGCCCGCCTGCCCAACTCCATGGGCTATGTGGAATATTCGTACGTCAAGCAAAACAAGCTGAACTACGCGGTGATCCAGAACGCGGCTGGCAACTTTGTGAAGCCGGATGACGAAACATTCAAGGCTGCTGCTGCTGGTGCTGACTGGAACAAGTCTTTCTACCAAATATTGACGAACCAGCCCGGCAAAGATGCATGGCCCATTTCTGGCGCGACCTTCATCCTGATGCACCTCAAGCAGGACAAGCCCGCCAACGCTACCGAGACGCTGAAGTTCTTCAACTGGGCTTATACGAACGGCGCCAAGTCTGCTGCAGATCTGGACTACGTGCCTATGCCACCAGCCGTGGTCGCGGCCATTCAGAAGTCCTGGGGTGAGATCAAGGACGCGTCCGGCAAACCGGTCGCGTTCAAGTAAGCAGGACTGTGCACAGCAGGGACTTGCAAGGTACAACAACCATGTCAACTACACTCGTACGCGACGATTTCTCCTCCAGTCCCTCTGTAAACCAGTCGGTGCGCGCAATGACCCAACCTCCTCCTGTCAAGAGAGCCCGTTCGGGCCCTTGGGCTGATCTTGTTTTTGGCTGGCTGGCCAAGGGTGCTGCCCTGGTGACGCTTGGCATGTTGCTGGCGATCCTGGCATCGCTGACGATCAGCGCCTGGCCTGCCATCCACAAGTACGGCTTTGGTTTTTTGACCAGCACCACCTGGGACCCCGTCAAGGAGGAGTTTGGGGGCTTGGTGATGATTTACGGAACGCTGGCCACGTCCTTCATTGCGCTGCTGATTGCGGTGCCGGTCAGCTTTGGCATTGCGCTGTTTTTGACCGAGTTGTCCCCCGCCTGGCTTAAGCGCCCACTGGGCACGGCCATTGAACTGCTGGCGGCGGTGCCCTCCATTGTTTACGGCATGTGGGGCTTGCTGGTATTCGGACCGGTGTTGGCAACCTACGTTCAGCAGCCCATGCAGGCAGCCTTCTCCGGGGTGCCCTACCTGGGGGCGTTTGTCTCCGGGCCCCCAGTCGGTATCGGTATTTTGTCGGCCGGCATCATACTGGCCATCATGATCATTCCCTTCATTGCCGCCGTGATGCGCGACGTATTTGAAGTGACGCCCCCGCTGCTCAAAGAGTCTGCTTATGGGCTGGGCGCTACCACCTGGGAAGTAGTATCCAAGGTCGTGCTGCCCTACACCAAGACGGGTGTGATCGGCGGCATCATGTTGGGCCTGGGTCGCGCCATTGGGGAGACCATGGCCGTGACCTTCGTCATCGGCAACTTCAACCAGCTCGATTCCCTCAGCCTGTTTCAGGCTGCCAACAGCATCACCTCTGCGCTGGCCAACGAGTTTGCAGAAGCCGGCGAGGGTCTGCACCAGGCATCGTTGATGTACCTGGGTCTGGTGCTCTTCTTTATTACCTTTGTGATCCTGTCGCTGTCCAAACTGTTGCTGGCGCAGTTGCGCAAAAACGAGGGAGCCAAAACATGAGCGCGGCCGCACACCAACTCAAGCTTGACAAGTTCGCCCGTCGCAAGCGCGTCAACCAGTTGGCAACCGGCCTGGCGCTGGCTGCGATGGCCTTTGGCCTATTCTGGTTGTTCTGGATTTTGTGGGAGACCATTCTGTTGGGCGTGGGCGGACTGTCGGTTGCGACGTTTACCCAGATGACCCCGCCGCCCAACGAGGAGGGCGGCTTAGCCAACGCGATCTACGGGTCTTTTGTCATGGTGGCCCTGGCGACCGGAGTGGGCACACCAGTGGGCGTGATGGCAGGCATCTACCTTGCGGAGTTTGATTCCAAGAGCTGGCTGGCATCGCTGACGCGTTTCGTCAACGACATTCTTTTGTCGGCGCCGTCCATCGTCATTGGCCTGTTTGTGTACGCCGTAGTCGTCTCGCGTTTCAAGTCATTTTCGGGTTTCGCCGGAGTTGTTGCCCTGTCGCTGTTGGTGATTCCGGTGGTGATCCGCACCACAGAAAACATGCTGCAATTGGTGCCCGCAGGCTTGCGCGAAGCGGCCTATGCGCTGGGCGCACCGAAGTGGAAGGTCATCCTGAGCATCACTTTGAAGGCCGCGCGAACCGGCGTTATTACCGGCGTGCTGCTGGCTGTGGCCCGCATTGCTGGCGAAACAGCCCCGCTGCTGTTTACCGCGTTGAGCAACCAGTTCTGGACTTCTTCTCTGAGCGAACCGATGGCCAGCCTGCCGGTGACCATCTTCAAGTTTGCGATGAGCCCGTATGAAAACTGGCAGAAGCTGGCCTGGGCTGGCGTCTTCATCATCACCGTAGCGGTACTGGGTCTGAACATTCTGGCGCGGGTACTGACCCGCTCCAAGGCTTGATACCTGCGGTAGCACTCATTCAAAGAATATTCCATGCTAAACACCTCTACTGCACCCGAGAAGACAAAGATCGCTGTCAAGGACCTGAACTTCTTTTATGGCAAGTTCCATGCTTTGAAGGGCATCAACCTGCAGATCCCCGAGAATAAGGTCACAGCCTTCATCGGCCCGTCCGGCTGCGGCAAGTCCACGCTGCTGCGCGTGTTCAACCGCATGTTTGAGCTTTACCCCGAGCAGCGCGCAGAGGGGCAGATCATGCTGGACGGCGAGAATCTGCTGACCAGCAAAGAAGACGTGGCCCTGCTGCGCGCCAAGGTGGGCATGGTCTTCCAGAAGCCCACCCCGTTCCCGATGTCCATCTTCGACAACATCGCCTTTGGCGTGAAGCTGTTCGAGTCACTGAATGCCAGCGACATGGAAGAGCGCGTGGAGTGGGCGCTGCGCAAGTCGGCACTGTGGAACGAGGTCAAGGACAAGTTGCACCAGAGCGGTTCCAGCCTGTCCGGCGGCCAGCAGCAGCGCCTGTGCATTGCGCGCGGCATTGCGATCAAGCCTGAAGTGTTGTTGCTGGACGAACCTTGTTCGGCACTAGACCCTATCTCGACCGCCAAGGTGGAAGAGTTGATCGTGGAACTCAAGAGCGACTACACCGTGGTCATCGTCACGCACAACATGCAGCAGGCGGCGCGCTGTAGCGACTACACGGCCTATATGTACCTGGGCGATCTGGTGGAATTCGGCGCCACCGAGCAGATGTTTTTCAAGCCCACGCGCAAAGAGACAGAAGACTACATCACCGGCCGATTCGGTTAATTCAATGTGTTTGCGGGACAGACCTTTAGCGCTGTCCTCAACTGATTAGTAGGAGACATATGGCTGACAAACACTTATCGACGCAATTTGATAGCGAACTGACCTCCGTGTCCTCCCAGGTCATGGAGTTGGGTGGACTGGTGGAGTCGCAAATCCGGCGCGCTATCTACGCCTTGTCGCAATTCAGTGTCGAGGTCGCCAACGAGGTGACCGCCAACGAGGCCCGCGTCAATGCGATGGAGATCGAAATTGATCGCGACCTTTCCTCCATCATCGCCCGCCGCCAGCCCACCGCGCGGGACCTTCGCTTGCTGATCGCTATTTCCAAAACCACGGCCAACTTGGAGCGGGTGGGAGATGAAGCAGAAAAAATCGCGCGCATGGTGCGCTCCATTATCCAAAGCGGATCTCCGCGCTCGCTGCCTTCATTGGAGTTGCGTGTCGCGTCTGATCTGGCGTCGGGCTTGCTCAATAAGGCATTGGATGCCTTTGCCCGGCTAGACGTCGCGGCTGCGGTCGCCATATTGAAAGAAGACGATCTGATCGACGCTGAGTTCGATGGTTTTGTGCGCAAGCTCATCACGTACATGATGGAAGACCCGCGCATGATCTCGCCCAGCCTGGACCTGCTGTTCCTGGCCAAAGCTATTGAGCGCATCGGTGACCACGCCAAGAATATTGCCGAGTTCATCATCTACGTGGTGAAGGGTGAAGACGTGCGACACACATCGATGGAAAAAATCGAGTCGGTGGTTAGATGATGTGCCCTTACGCTCCACCGATACGCGGGTCACTGCCCTCCGAGGGGGCGAATTTTCCTTGGGGCGGCCCTGCGGCGAATTGTCGCCCCCCCGCCTTGTGCGCGATGCCATCGCTGAGGCTTTCATGAGAAATATGCCCTCCGTGCTGGTGGTGGAGGACGAGTCCGCCATCGCTGAACTCATTGCTGTCAATCTGCGGCACAACGGATTTCGCCCCATTTGGGCAAGCGACAGCGTTACTGCCCAGCGCGACCTGGATGCTGGCTTGCCCGATCTGATTCTGCTGGACTGGATGTTGCCGGGTGAAAGTGGTTTGGTGCTGGCGAAACGGTGGCGTGCCGACCCTCGTACGCGATCAGTGCCAATCATCATGCTGACGGCACGTGGAGACGAGGCAGACCGTGTAGCCGGCCTGGATGCCGGTGCGGATGACTATATTGCGAAACCCTTTTCGACCAAAGAGCTGTTGGCGCGCATCCGCGCCGTGCTGCGCCGCCGAACACCCGAACAAGCCGGCGAGACGTTAACCATTGGCTCACTTGCCCTTGACCCTTCGACGCACCGTGTTTCGTTTGATGAAAAGCACCTGAAATTGGGTCCCACGGAATTCAAACTGTTGCACTATTTAATGGGTCATGCCGAACGCGTGCACAGCCGCGCCCAGCTGCTCGACAAAGTCTGGGGCGACCATGTTTACATTGAAGAGCGCACGGTGGACGTACATGTCAAACGCCTGCGTGAGGCACTGAGTACTGCTGGCTCCATGGTTGAAACAGTGCGGGGCGCCGGCTACCGCCTCACAGCTACTCCCGTTCCAGTCGTGGCTGTTGCGGAAAAGACCGGGCCGTAGTTGCGCGCCCATTACCGCATGTTTTGGCGAGTGCTCTCATTGGTGCTGTGTCAGGCCGGCGCAGCTGTGTTCGGCTGGATGCTTGCGCCCCTGGGTGATGAATGGCACTTTGCGCTGGCCATGGCATTGGCCGGTGGCTATGTTTGGTTCGTACTGGATGGCGTTCGCGGTCTTCGGTTGCTTCGCTGGTTGCAGGGGGGCGCATCTACCGATGTGTCCATTGGAGCGGGTCTATGGGGTGAGGCCTACGACCGCATACGCCGCATGCTGCGCGCCAGCAGCCGGTTGACAGTTGAGAGCGAAAGCCGGTTAACAGATTTCCTTGCCGCGCTTCAGGCCTCTCCAAACGGCGTGGTGTTGCTAGACGCTGAGGCCCGTATCGAATGGTTCAACCAGACGGCGGCGGACCACTTTGGCTTTGACGCAAGGCGTGACCTGTTGCAGCATTTTGGCAACCTGGTGCGCGACCCAGTCTTTGCCGCATACCTTGCCGAGCGGGATTTTCTACACGGTGTCACGATGCCCGGGCGGGACAGCAGCAATGCCAAACCGGTCACGCTGTCGGTGAACCTGCACCCCTATGGCGATGGTCGCCTGTTGTTGCTGTCCAGGGACATCACGGCCGTCGAGCAGGCGGAAGCCATGCGGCGCGATTTTGTTGCCAATGTCTCGCACGAGATTCGCACGCCGCTGACGGTGCTGGCCGGTTTTGTCGAAACACTGCAGACGCTGCCGCTGGATGACCGCGAGCGACAGCGTTACCTCGGCTTGATGTCGCAACAGGCCACCCGCATGCAAACCCTGGTCAGTGACCTGCTCACGCTATCCCGGCTGGAGGGTAGCCCGTTGCCGTCTACGCACGAGTGGGTATCGGGTGATGCTTTGATGGAGCAGTGCGAGCAGGATGCGCGTGACCTGTCGCACCTGCTGTGGTCCCAGTCCCATGACCTGCGGTTTGATCGCGTGCCCGGGTGCGAGATCGCGGGCTCTGCGCTGGAGCTGCACAGTGCAATGTCCAATTTGATTGGCAATGCAATCCGCTATACGCCCGCGCAGCGCCGCATCGACGTGGGTTTCAAATCGCTGCCAGAAGGTGGAGCTGTCTTTTTCGTCAAGGACCAAGGGCCAGGCATTGCGCAGGAACACATTCCGCGCTTGACCGAGCGCTTCTACCGGGTAGACAGAAGCCGTTCGCGTGAAACGGGTGGTACCGGTCTGGGCCTTGCCATCGTCAAGCACGTGGCACAACGCCATGGGGCTGAGCTGTCCATCGACAGCTTGCCGGGTAGGGGCTCTACTTTTTCCCTGACGTTTCCGCCGCAACGGGTTCGCTCGGCATTGGAAGTACCGATTCTGCATTGACCAAAGCGTTAGTGTTGCGCTTGAACAGCAACACGGATTCACCACGGATCGGGGGATGCTGGACCAACTCCTGCAGCGTCCACGTGGAGGGGGCTATATACGATGGGGTCGACAAATCTGGCAAAGGTTCAACCAGCAGCCAAGGACAGTGCGCTGTGGACTGCATGGGCATCAGGTGCAAGTTGCCATAAAACTGGAAAGCGGCAATCTGTCCTTGTCCCAGCCCCAAGGTTTCCACGCAACCTGGAGGCGACATTTGCAACTTGGTCCGTTGCACCAACAGGGCGTAGCTTTGAACATAGTTGAGCGCCGGCATGCACAGCGTCATGAACAGCAGCCAACTGAGTGTCGCGCCGCCCGCTGGCAGAACCAGACTCTTCCAGATGGCGGCGCGGTGGCGGCCCACGCGCCACTTGACGAGCGCGATCCAGGCAACGGTTGCAACGGCCGCGACTGTAAAGGCCAGCAGTGAAAAACTGGCCTGGAACCCGGGAGCCAGGCGCGCCACGTTGGCCGCAGGTTGTGCAGGTACGCCCGTTTGCATCGCAATCCAGTGCACCCAGATCGTGAATGCGCAGCCGGTGAAGAACAGCAGCGTGAACCAGTCGATCAGCGCCGAAACCTGGCGTTTGAGCGTAGGCAGCGCAAAGGCCGCCAGCGTGGCTAGGGCCGGCAGCGCCAGCAGCAACGTGCGGTCTGACGACCCGGTCGTCAACGTGGCCACGGCACACACCAGAACGAACCAGGTCGGCAGCGCGATATGGCGACTGATGCGGCGGCTGAACAGTTGGTAGCGCCAGCGCCACAGTGTCCACAGCGTCAAGGGCCATGCGGGCCAGGTGAACCACACCAATAACTCCACATAGCCACTCCAGTCGGACCACAGCGCGCGCGGCAACTCAATCTTCCAGCGCAGCAGACCCAAGGCGAAGGCCAGTGCGGCGCCGACGAGGGTAGTGAGCACGATGGCGATGCTTTCGCGTGCCACGCGGCGTCTGCGTGCGGTGTCGGGCACGTCGGCTTCACGGTCTGCGTAGTGCAAAACTGCACTGCCCAAACCGAACAGCATGGCCAAGCTTGGCGCACCCGACAGCGAAAGGCCGACCAGGCCCACAGCAGAAGCGATGGCAGGGCCATGCCGGCGGTAGGGGAGCGCGCCCATCGCATAGAAGAAGAGCGCAGAGAAACCCAGTTGTACCAGCGCTGGTGTTGCCTCATGCGCCAACTGCGCCAAACCGAGGCAGGCAATAAAGGCGAGTAGCCCGCCGTCGGCCATGGCACGCGCGTAGTCGGCTGGCAGGGCCTCGCCGCCAAACGCAAAGGGAACGGGCTGGGCAAGCGGGTTGCGGGCCAGATAGTAGGTGCCGTACCAGGTGGCAACCATGGCCAGACCCAGGAACAGCAGGAAAGGGATGCGCACAACAAAGTCTGCGCTGGCCCAGGCGGGTGCCAGTTGCAGGGCCCAAGCCCCTAGCCAATAGGGTAAGACCGCTGGGTTATCGGCCGGGTAGCCCATCAGCGTGGGCGCCAGCCATTGGGATGTACCCTGCACCAGCTCCGCCATGAAGCCGAGAGTCGCCATGTCTTCGGTCTTCCATGCATCGCGACCCAGAAAACCAGGCAAGGCGTAGGCTAGGCACAGCAATACCAGTGCCCAGCGTGGCAGGCGTCGGGCGCCGGCTTGGGTGACGATGGCGGGGTTTGGGTGGTTCACAGATTCATGGAATGCATAAAAAAAGCAGCGCGGAAATCCGGGCTGCTTTTTTGGTGACGTTTCAGGCCAAAACCTGAAGCCGCGTTACTTCGCGACTGTAGCGGTTGTCTTGCCGAAACGGTTACGGAACTTCTCAACACGGCCACCCATGTTGTCCACAGATTTTTGTGTGCCAGTGTAGAAGGGGTGCGATTCGCTGGTGGTATCGAGCTTGATCCACGGCAGTTCGCGGCCGTCTTCCATTTTGATCATTTCCTTGGCGTTGGCGCAAGAACGGGTCACAAATTTGAAGCCGTTGGACATGTCCTGGAAGCACACGTCGCGGTAATTGGGGTGAATGCCTTCTTTCATGGTCTCTTCCTGAAGTTGCGGGAGCCGGGTCAGCCATGCGCAACCCTTTGCGCATTGAAATTCTTGGCCTACTTTCCGCGAAACGGCGAATTATACAACTAAATCAAGGACTTGTAGCCCCCACGTTCCACCGCTGCGCGGATCGCTGCCCCCTCAGGGGGGCTAATTTTGCTTGGGGCGGCCCGGCACAAAATTGCCGTTTCGCCGAGTTGCTTTAGCCTCCGCGGCGCATCATGTCAAAGAACTCGCTGTTGGTCTTGGTGGCCCGCATTTGCTTGAGCACCATTTCCATTGCTTCGATTTCGTCCATGTTGTACAAAAACTGGCGCAGGATGCGGGTCTTTTGCAGGATCTCGGGCTGCAGCAGCAACTCTTCGCGGCGTGTGCCACTGCGGTTGAGCTGGATAGACGGGAACACGCGCTTTTCGTACAAACGGCGATCCAGGTGGATTTCGGAATTGCCGGTACCCTTGAATTCTTCAAAGATCACTTCGTCCATACGGCTGCCGGTATCGACCAGCGCGGTGGCGACAATGGTCAGCGAGCCGCCTTCTTCCACATTGCGGGCGGCACCCAGGAAGCGCTTGGGGCGCTGCAGGGCATTGGAGTCCACGCCGCCGGTCAGCACCTTGCCACTGGAAGGCACCACGTTGTTGTACGCGCGGGCCAAACGGGTGATGGAGTCCAGCAGAATGACCACGTCTTTTTTAAGTTCGACCAGGCGCTTGGCGCGCTCGATGACCATTTCGGCCACGTGCACGTGGCGGGCGGCTGGTTCGTCGAACGTCGAAGCGATCACCTCTCCCTTGACGGTGCGCTGCATTTCGGTCACTTCTTCCGGCCGCTCGTCGATCAGCAAGACCATCAGGTAGCTGTCCGGGTAGTTGGTGGAGATCGCATGGGCAATGTGCTGCATCATCACGGTCTTGCCGCTCTTGGGCTGCGCCACGATCAGTGCGCGCTGGCCTTTGCCGATGGGGGCAATGATGTCGATGACGCGCCCGGTGATGTTTTCTTCACCCTTGATGTCGCGCTCCAAGCGCATCTGCTCCTTGGGGAACAGCGGCGTCAGATTCTCGAACATCACCTTGTGCTTGTTCTCCTCGGGGCCGCCACCGTTGACCTTGTCCAGCTTGTTCAGTGCAAAGTAACGCTCGCCGTCCTTGGGCGTGCGCACTTCACCTTCAATCATGTCACCGGTGTGCAGGTTAAAGCGGCGTACTTGGCTGGGGCTGATATAGATGTCGTCCGTGCTGGCCGTAAAACTGGTGTCAGGGCTGCGCAAAAAACCAAAACCGTCGGGCAGGATTTCCAGCACACCATCGGCAATGATCTGCTCGCCAGCGCGCGCGCGCTTCTTGATGATGGCGAACATCAGCTCCTGCTTGCGCATACGGCCGGTGTTTTCAATCTCAAGCTCTTCGGCTTGCTTGAGGACTTCCGACACGTGCAGTGCCTTGAGTTCGTTTAAGTGCATGGAATGGGTCCCGTGTGGGAAATGACCGAGAGTTCGGGTTAATGAGAGAGAGAAAAATCAGGGGAGGGGGTGAGGCAAGACCTGCGACTTGGCCTCTGTGTTCTTAGCCCGGGTAGCGGGACCAGCCCTTGTGGGTTGCTGGTAACTGTTTTGAATTATGACAGGAAATTGCCCCCACGCTGCACATTGCCTCCACGCTTGCCAGTGCCTGTACTGCGCTGCCCCCCGCGGGGGGCGAGTTTTCCCTAGCGGGGCTGACCGCAAAGCGGTCCAAAACCTAGGGGCGGCCCGTCGGAAAACTGCCGGGAGGAGAGACCGAATCAGGCCAGCTGCTGGTCAATAAAAGCAATCAATTGCGCTTTGCTCAACGCACCAACCTTGGTCGCAGCCAGTTGACCGTCTTTGAACAGCATCAGTGTGGGGATGCCGCGGATGCCGAACTTGGCGGGAATCTCACGGTTCTCATCCACGTTCATCTTGGCAATATTGAGCTTGCCCTGGTATGCGGTAGAGACTTCGTCCAGAATCGGAGCAATCATTTTGCAGGGACCGCACCATTCGGCCCAATAGTCCACCAGAATCGGCTGTGCGGACTGCAGCACCTCGGATTCGAAAGTGGCGTCGGTTACATGTTTGATCAGGTCGTTGGCCATGGAGGGATCCTTTTTGAGTTTTGTGATACGTCTAAAGTGGCGACCATTGTGACAGAAAGCAAGACCTTACCCAGCCCGCGCTGCCTATGACCAGCATAGTGAAAATTGATCCCCCACCACTGCCCGCGGCGGCTGGTCTTGCAGCGTCCCATCCGTCCCTGCGGCTATGGACCACTGCGAGCCATGGTCTGCTGCCGCGCATCCATGCGGTGATGCAGCGCCGCGGAGCCCACCCGGCCCGTGCGATGGTTCTGCTGCCTTACGCGCAACTGCGCCCGTTGGCCGCTCGGCTGTGGGCCCAGCAATTCCCCGATGGCTTTGTGCCGCAGTTCGAGACCACACAAAACTGGAGCACCAGCATGGGCTGGCCCAAGCCGGGCGCGACCGACATCGCCTTCGACATGGCGCAGGACACGCTGACCGCCTCGGCCTTGCTGCGTGCGGCAGGCCTGGGCGCACAGGAGGATGCGTTGGCCGGGCTGCTGGTGCAGGCCGCACACCAGTTGGGCCCGATGGCCGCCGCACGTGCACCGGTCGACCGCCCGCAGTGGGCGCACGAGGCCCGCGCCGCCGCGGCACTGGGCATGGACTCCCCCGCACTGGCCACCGAGGCCGCAGTGGCCCGTATTGCCGTGGAATGGGCGGCCCAGTCTTCCTTTGCTGGCGACCTGTTGTTTGACGCCGGTGTGCAGGCCGGCGTGGATTGCCTGGTGGTTGTGCAGGGCTTGGCGGCCGATCCTATGCTGCCCGTGCTGCAACAGCTGTGGGGCGACCGCATGGCGTGTCTTGCGCTGGCCGCGCAGCCGGTATCAGCACCGGAGCTGACGGCCAGCTCCATCGCCTGGCACGCCTGCAGCGACGCCGAAGACGAAGCGCAACGCACAGCAGCCTGTGCCATCGCCCACATCGCAGCCGGACGCTATCCGCTGGCGCTTGTGTCGTCGGACCGCGCGCTGACGCGCCGCGTACGCTCGATGCTGGAAAGTGTGGACGTACAGATCCGTGATGAGAACGGTTGGAAGTTGTCCACCAGCCATGCCGGCGCGCAAGTCATGGCCCTGCTGAAAGCCGCGGTGTGGAATGCCTCCAGCGATGCCGTGCTGGGTTGGCTCAAGGGCGCCCCCGCGTTCTCCACGGCGGGCGTCGGCGAACTGGAAACCGCGATCCGACGCGACCAGAGCAGTGACTGGCGTCGCGTGGCCTACGGTGCTGCTGTGAAAAAGTCGCCGTCCTGCCTGCAATGCCATGCCGCCGCTGATGTGTTGCGCGATGACCTGCAGGGCAGCCGCACGCTGGTGGGCTGGCTCAATGCGCTGCGTGCTGCACTGCAGGGCAGCGGACTGTGGGATGGCCTGCATGCTGACGAAGCCGGCACCAAGGTGCTGGCGGCTCTGCGCCTGGCCGGCCCAGAGCTGCAGGCTTGGGAAGCGCTGTCGCAGCAGGCGCTTTGGTCGGCGCGGCGCATGGACCTGGCCGAGTTCACGCACTGGGTCAACCAGGCCTTGGAGGGCGCCAGCTTCCAGCCTCCGTATCCGCTGCATGAGCAATTGGTCATTTTGCCGATGAGCCAGATGCTGGGCCGGCCCTTCGCGGCCGTGGTGCTGGCCGGTTGCGACGAGGTACGCCTGAACCCATCACCCGAGCCACCCGGCGGGTGGACCGCCTCCCAGCGCGCCGCCTTGGGCCTGCCATCGCGCGACGACTTGCAGGCCATCACCACCGCGGCTTGGCTGCATGCGTTGCAGACGCCGTTCTGCGATGTGCTGTGGCGCTGCAGTGACGATACCGGCGAGACCCTGCTGCCCAGCGTGCTGGTGCAGCAAGTGCAACTTGCCAGAAGCAACCCGCCGTTGGCGGATGACCCCCGCCAGGCCAGGCTGGTCGCGCCGGCACCCGTGCTCCCCCCGCTGCCGGTCGGGCAACAGGTCCCGGTCGCCTATTTGTCGGCCAGCGCCTATGAGGATTTACGCAACTGCCCTTACCGGTTCTTTGCGATGCGCCAGCTGGGTCTGCAATCCGCCGACGAGTTGGATGCCAGCGTGGACAAGCGGGACTTTGGCCTGTGGTTGCACGATGTGCTCAAGCGCTTCCACGAAGCCCTGGCCCCGCGCAACCACCCCAGCGCAGAGCTTAAAAAGCAATTGCTGGAAGAGTCCGCCGTTGCCACCACCGCATCCATGGGGCTGGGCGAGGGGGAATTCCTGCCCTTCGCCGCGGCCTGGCCCGCGGTGCGCGACGGTTATCTGCGCTGGCTGGACCGCCACGAGGCCAGCGGTGCCATCTTCGACCGCGCGGAAGTGGCGCAGACCCAGCGTGTGGGTCCGGTCAAGCTGCTGGGGCGCATTGACCGCATAGACCGGATGGCGGATGGATCGGTGCTGGTGCTGGACTACAAAACCGAAGCCAGCGCCAAGACCGCAAGCCGCACCAAGGACCCGCTGGAGGACACCCAGCTTGCCTTCTACGCCGCGCTGTTGCCCGAGGACACGCTGCAGGCCGCATATGTGAATGTGGGTGAAAAAGACGCCACCAAATCCTATTTCCAGGCCGATGTGGTGGAGGCACGCGATGCGCTGATCGCCGGCATCGTCGTCGATATGGAGCGAATTGCGCTGGGCACACCGCTGCCCGCACTGGGCGAGGGTTCTGCCTGTGATTTCTGCCAAGCGCGTGGTCTGTGCCGCAAAGACTTTTGGAATATCACATGACGACCGGGTACGACGATTCCCAGCATCCCCCGCCAGAAGCCTGGGCGGCAGAGCGTTCTGCTCCGTGTCCCCCGCCCGCTTCGCAGGCTCCTCCTTTACCTGCGCAGAACGCTCCGCCGCCCAGGCTTCCGGCTGCGTTCGAGCACAACGGGGCTACCGTCGAGCGCACGCGTTTTTACGCCATCGCTTGCGACCCGCGTCGCAGCGTTGCAGTCGAAGCTTGTGCGGGAGCAGGCAAGACTTGGATGCTGGTCTCGCGCATCGTGCGTGCACTGCTCGAGGGCAGCGCACCGCATGAGATATTGGCCATCACCTTCACCAAAAAAGCCGCCGGCGAGATGCGCCAGCGGCTGCAGGAATGGCTGCTGCATTTTTCACACCAGAGCGATGCCGAACTGCGCCAGGAGCTGATCCACCGCGGCCTGACGCAGGAGCCCACCACCACTCAATTGCAGACCCTGCGCGGCCTGCACCAGGCCCTGTTGCTGGCCGGCAGACCGGTACAGATCCGCACCTTCCACAGCTGGTTTGCCGCGTTGTTGCGCAGTGCGCCGCTGCAGGCGCTGGCTGATCTGGGTTTGCCCGGCCAATACGAACTGCTGGAAAACGATGCCAAGGCCGTGGCCCAGGTCTGGCCCCGTTTCCAGGCGGGCGTGGCGGGCCAGCCCGATGCGCGGCAAGACTACCTCGACGCCGTCGCCACCCACGGCCGGCACCAGACACAAAAGGCGCTGGAGGCTGCGTTGTCCAAACGCGTTGAGTTTGCGCTGGCTGATGCACACGGCGTTGTGGACGCCTCGGTGCTGCACTTTGCCGAGCAGTTCCCCGACTTGGCCGGCGTGGCCTCACCCGCAGACCTGCTGAACAGCGACCGTGTGCGCGGCCTGCTGCTGGACGCAGCGCGGCTGCTGGGGGCATCGACGCTGAAGACCTGCCTGGATGCGGCCACCGCGCTGGAGCAGGCCGTCACCGCCGGAGACCTCGCCGCTGCGCAGGATGCGCTACTGACGCAAAAAGGCACACACCGCAAGCTCAGCGACAAGTTGGCCGGCATAGAAACCGTGCGCCAGGCCCAAGACTGTCTGGTTGCAATCGCCCAGGCCCAGGCCCAGCATGCGGCATGGCTGCACCAGCAGCGCATGGCGCGGCTGACCCGCCTGCTGGTCGTCGCCTATGCGCAGCTCAAGCGCGAACGTGGCTGGATCGACATGGGCGACCTGGAGCGCTCAGCACTCGCGCTGATGTCCGACCCCGTTCTCAGTGGCTGGGTGCAGGAGCGGCTGGACGCCCGCGTGCGCCACCTGCTGATCGACGAGTTTCAGGACACCAACCCGCTGCAGTGGCAGGCCCTGAGCGCATGGCTGTCCAGCTATGCCGGTGCCGGCCATGCGCCCAGCGTGTTCCTGGTGGGCGACCCCAAGCAAAGCATTTACCGCTTCCGCCGCGCCGAGCCCCAGGTGTTCAAGGCGGCCCAGCGTTTTGTGGCCGATGGTCTGGGTGGCGACCTGCTGAGCTGCGACCACACACGGCGCAATGCGCCAGCCATTATCGGCCTGGTCAACGCGGTGATGGCCCAGGCCCAGCAGGCACAGGAATTTGAGGGCTTTCGCGCGCACAGCACCGAGTCCACAGAGGCCGGGGCCATCTTTAAACTCCCACGCATCGCCCGTGCCGCGGACGACGACGCAACTGCCGATCTGGCGGCGGAAAATGAGGCTGACGGGCTGATGGAAGGCCTGGCCGGCGGCTGGCGCGACTCGCTGAGCACACCGCGGCTGATGGCCGAAGAAACCCGAAAGACGCTGGAATGCCGCCAGGCCGCGCAGTGGCTGGCGCAGCAGCTGCAAACCGGCGTGCTGCGACCGCAGGACATCATGGTGCTGGCCCGCAAGCGCGAGCGCCTGGGCCTGATGCAGGCCGAGCTGGCCGCGCTGCGCATCCCCGCCCAGCAGCCCGAGAAGAACGAACTGGCCGACATGCCCGAGGTGCAGGACGTAGTAGGCCTGCTGGATGCGCTGGTGTCCCCGGCACACGACCTGTCGCTGGCCCGGGCGCTGAAGTCGCCGCTGTTCAGCGTCTCGGATGACGACCTGGTGCAACTGGTGCTGTGCCAGCGCGCGCTGCAGGCCGCAGCCCAGTCGGCGGCCCAGACTTCGCTGTTTGACGACGTAGCGGCGTCCGACCCTGCACCCAAGCCGTCCGCCAAACTGTCGTGGTACCAGGTGCTGCAGCAGGCAACGGATTTGCCCCCCACCTTGGCTCCCATCGGTGCCACGCTGGCGCTGTGGAAAAGCTGGGTCGATACGCTGCCGCCGCACGATGCGCTCAGCGCCATCTACCACCACGGCGACGTGCTGGCCCGCTTCGCCGCCGCCACGCCGGCCAACCAGCGCGAGGCCGTGCTGGCCAACCTGCGCGCGCTGCTGTCGGCGGCGCTGCAGGTGGACGGCGGGCGCTATGTCACCGCTTATGGCCTGGTGCGTGCCTTGCGCGCGGGCGGCAACCAGGCGCCGGTGCGGGCCGATGCGCACGCCGTGCGGCTGCTGACCGTGCACGGCGCCAAGGGCCTGGAAGCGCCGTTGGTGCTGCTGCTGGACACCGACGGGGAGGCGCTGAAGGCCCAGACCATGGGCGTGCTGGTGGACTGGCCGGGCGAAGCCGCCTATCCGCAGCGCTTTGTCTACCTGGCCAGCGAATCCAGACCGCCGGCCTGTGTCGTCGACGTGCTGGCCATTGAACAGGCCGCCCGCCGCCGCGAAGAGCTGAACGCGCTGTATGTGGCGCTGACCCGCACCCAGCGCACGCTGGTGCTGTCCAGCCTGCAGCCGCATATTCCCAACCCCGGCAGCTGGTGGCAGCGCCTGCAGGAGCATGCGGCCGATGCGCTGTGGCAAGACGAAACCGCCAGCGCCATGGAAGGCGTGGACACGGTTGAAGAGGCGTTCTTCACGCTGCCTTCATTGCCAAATATGCCGCTAGCCCTCGTGCAGCGACCACAAGCTGCTACGAATTTTGTAGCGCCTGCAGAAACCGAAACACCTGGGGACAGCCTGTACAGTCGCATCGGCCAGGCCATGCACCGCCTGTTGGAGCGCTATCTGCCACCGCACGCCACACCAGCGGCAACGGCTACGCCCTCCTGGCCAGACGCGCTATGCGATGGCGTGGCGCAGGAGTTCGCGTTGGACGCCGCCCAGTTCGACGCCGCGCGGGCCATGGCGGCGCGCATCTTGCAAGGCGAGGGCGCATGGGCCTGGGATGCCGATCAACTGGCCTGGCACGGCAACGAAGTGGC
Source organism: Rhodoferax sp. ZS1R8 (assembly GCF_056521325.1). Classification (NCBI taxonomy): domain Bacteria; kingdom Pseudomonadati; phylum Pseudomonadota; class Betaproteobacteria; order Burkholderiales; family Comamonadaceae; genus Rhodoferax; species Rhodoferax sp. ZS1R8. Next base: position 152,835 of record NZ_JBWMBA010000004.1, read on the forward strand.
CCTGGTGCACCAGGGCCGGCTGCTGCGGCTGGACCGCCTGGTGCAGCGCCGGGCACAAGGGCAGGGGGCCGATGACGGACAATGGTGGGTGCTGGACTACAAATCCAGCGCCCAACCGCAGTTGCAGCCCGAGCTGCGCGCCCAACTCCTGGAATACCAGGCCGCGGTTGCCAAGGCCTATGCCGGACACACGGTCCGCGCCGCTTTTTTGACTGCCTTTGGCACATTGATTGAACTACAAGCCCCATGAACGCTGATTCCCCCACGCCATCCCTGTCTTCGCCGTCCCTGCCCGTTGTTGTGATCGGGGGCGGCCCGGCCGGCCTGATGGCTGCCCAGGTGCTCAGCGACGCCGGAGTGCCGGTACACCTGTACGACGCGATGCCGTCGATTGGCCGCAAATTCCTGCTGGCCGGCAAGGGCGGGCTTAACTTGACCCACTCCGAAGGCGCAGACACCTTTGCAGGCCGCTATGGCGCACGCCGCGAGGCCATTGCCGGCCTGTTGCAAGACATGGACGCCGGTGCCGTGCGCGCCTGGGCCGAGGGCCTGGGCATAGAAACCTTCGTCGGCTCGTCGGGCCGCGTGTTTCCCAAGGACATGAAGGCCGCGCCCCTGTTGCGCGCCTGGCTGCAGCGGCTGCGCAATCCTGTCGGCGCTATCGGCGCTATCGGCGCTATCGGCGTGCAGTTCCACATGCGCCACCGCTGGACCGGTTGGGCGGAAGACTCCAGCCTGGCATTCGACACCCCGCAGGGCACCGTGCACGTGCAGGCGGCTGCCGTCGTGCTGGCACTGGGTGGCGGTAGCTGGGCCCGGCTGGGCTCCAACGGGGCCTGGGTGCCGCTCTTGGCCGCGCGCGGCGTGGCCGTGGCGCCACTGCTGCCAGCCAACTGCGGGTTTGATGTCCAAGGTGGCTGGAGCGAACACTTCTCCAGCCGTTTTGCCGGCCAGGCCTTCAAGACCGTGAAGATTGCGGTCAACACTTCGCAGGGCGTGGCCTTTGCCCGCAAGGGTGAGTTTGTGGCCAACGCTACCGGCGTCGAGGGCAGCCTGGTCTATGCCGCGTCCAGCCTGCTGCGGGATGACATCATCCGCACCGGCAGCGCCACCTTCCACCTGGACCTTTTGCCCGATATGAGCGCCGAGAAGGTGTTGGCCGAGGTGCGCCACCCGCGCGGCACACGCTCGCTGTCCAGCCACCTGAAGAGCCGGCTGAATATTGACGGCATCAAGGCCGGCATCCTGTACGAACTTGTGTCCAAGGAGGCGATGGCCGACCCGGTCCAATTGGCCGCAGCCATCAAGGCCGTGCCCATCACGCTGACCGCCGCGCGCCCATTGGACGAGGCTATCAGCACCGCCGGCGGTGTTCTGTTCGAAGCGCTGACGCCAGGGCTGATGCTCGAATCGGTGCCCGGTGTGTTCTGCGCCGGTGAGATGCTGGACTGGGAAGCCCCTACCGGCGGCTATTTGCTGCAGGCCTGCTTTGCCAGCGGCCAGCGTGCAGGGCGGGGCGTGCTGCAGTTCCTGCAAGCCAACTCAAAAGCTAATTAAGGCTGTAGCCCCCGTGGGCTGTGCGTAAGCAGCTATAGATTTGGTAGCGGTTTGGGTGGTGCTGGATTGGCAGCTATGCCGGGCGCGTGGCGCTTAGCATTCGCAACTGCGGCGGCTGTGTGCCGCGTCTGTCAGCGACGCTGATGCAGTTGTTCAGAGAAAAATGAGGTTGACGAGCCTTGACCCCAGCACTAGCTCCACAGTTAGGGCTGCTTGGTTCCCCACCTGACCCGGTTGGCCGCTTCACCATGTGGGAAGGCCCGTCAGCATAGATTGTAGCCGCAGGAAATTGACCTCAAAGAGGCGTGGGGGAAGTCGGGGTGGGTTTGCCCGTTGAAAAATGGTAGCGGTTGCGCCCAGCGCCCTTGGCGTCGTACATGGCGCGGTCGGCGCGGGCCATCAGTTCGGTAGCGGTGCGACCGTGTTCGGGGTAGAGGCTGATGCCGATGCTGAAGCCCACCTGCAATTCCGTACCCCGGTACAGGATGGGGGAGCGCACGCTTTCGAGCAATTTTTCGGCGATATTGGAGATGTCTTCGCGCTGGGTGGGGTTGTCCAGCAGCACGACAAATTCGTCCCCTCCCATGCGGGCAATGGCATCGACCTTGCGGGTCGTGGCGACCAGCCGCAGTGCGACGATTTTCAACAGCGCGTCGCCGCCAGCGTGGCCCCAGCGGTCGTTGAGGGCCTTGAAGTTGTCGACGTCGATGAAGAACAGCGCAAAGTGTTCGCCGCTGCGCTGGGCGCGCGACAGGGCCTGGTCCAGCCGCTCCTGGAAGGCGCGGCGGTTGGGCAAACCGGTCAGCACGTCGTGCCGTGCCATGTGTTCCAGCTCTTCGCGGTTTTCTTCCAGGTCGCTCAATTGCTGGCGGATCTCGTCCTGCATCTGCTGGAAGCTGCGGGCCAGCACGCCGATCTCATCCTGCCGCTCAATCGCCGGCGTCGGCGCGGGTACCAACTGGTGGTTGAGGGCAAAGCCCTGCACGGCCGCGCTCATGGAGTTGATGGGCTTGGTGACCGCGCGGGCCACCAGCGCCGCAATCACCACGCACACCAGGCACAGCCCGATCACCAGTTGCAACACCACGACGCCCAGCTTGTCGGCCTGCTCCACGACGTGGGACAGGGGCTGCGCCAGCCCCAGCACGAAGTTGTCCTCGTCGCTGCTGATCGGCACGGCACGGCTGACGAAAGATGCGACCACAGGCGCACCGGCATGGCGGCCATCGCTGACTTCCATCAGCGCTTCGGTGAGCTTGCCCTCGACCAGCTCCCGGGTGGCAGGAAACTCGTCCTGCACCAGCGCGCGCTGGCCCCGGTCAAAGCCAAAGCTGCGGCTGGAGTCGGGGTGGATCAGGAAGTCGCCCCGGCTATTGGCCAGGAACAACTGGAAGTCCCTGGGCAGGTCGGCTGCCAGCGTTGCAAACACTCCGTTCAAATCCACATTGATGACGACGGCGCCTACTGCGCGACCGTCTGGCGTAACGACCGGCATTGCCAGTATCACCGAGGGCTGGTCCAGGCCGGCATGGGCGCCGCGCTCATGGTTGATGACGATGCGCGACAAATAAGTGGCACCGGCCGGCAAGCGCAAGGTGCCCGACACGTAAGAGAAATGGCCTTTCTCCTGCAAATCATCGCCCTGCACGCGGACGATGCGGTCATCGGCCCGGTCCACGCGGACCCGCTCCAGGCCGTGGTCGCTGGCGGAAATCAGCCGGATCTGAAAGTACGCCGGGTTGGCCTGCATCACCGATTCGAACAGGCCGGCCAGCTGGTCCTGCTGCGCCGGTGTCGCGTTCGGCGCCAGCGCGGCCAGCGCCATAGTGCTGCCGCTGAGCACCTGCAGGTTGCGCGACACTTCGTCCCGGCTCAGCGTGACCCGGCGCGCCAGCACCACAGTGGTGGTCAGCAATTCCCCCTTGGCCGACTGCACCAGCAGGTCGCGGCTGGCCTGGTAGGCATAGAAACCGGTCAGGCCCGCAGCCAGGATGCTGACCCCGGCCAGCAACAGGCCCAGCTTCCATGCGATGCCGAATTTCATGGAGCCAACACCCTGCTGGCGCGGTCGCCGGCCAGAATGCGTTCCCACAGCGCGCTGCGCCGGTCCACGTTCTCAACCGGCTCCAGCCAGACGATGCGGTCCTGCGGGCGCAGGTACGGTGATTCGGAGGTGGTGTTGGCCAGGCCCTGGCGCGTCAGCAGCGCGTGGCCGGCCTGGGGCTCCAGAAAGAAGTTGATCCAGGCCTGGGCCAGCTTGGGGTTCTTGGCGCCGCGGGTTATGGCCCAGCAGTCCAGCCAGGCCAGCGCTCCCTCTTGCGGCACGACGTAGCCTACGTCCACACCGGCTTTCTTGAGCAACTGCACCTGCTGCGAGCCGTAGTTGGCAAACATCAGCGCCGCATGGCCGTTCTTGAACATGGCGACCGATTCCTCGGGCTGGGTGTAGAAGCCTTGCGCATTGCGCCGCAGCGCAATCAGCTGGTCCACAGCGGCCGGCCACTCGTTGCCGCCCAACCGGTACGGCGTGGCGTCGCCCATGGCCTGGGCTGCCAGCGAGAAATTGTGCGAGCCACCGTTGTACAGCAGAACCTTGCCGTGGTAACGGGGATCCCACAGCGCTCGGATGGATGTAGGAGCAGGCTTGACCTGCTGTTTGTCATAGACCAGGCCCATTTCGGAGTAGGTGTACGGTATGGCGTAGACCTTGCCCCCATGCACTACCCCCGGTATGCGTTGGAAGTCGCGAAAGCGCGGCAGTTGGGCCGCCGTGTTGGGCACGGCGCTGGTGTCAACAGGGACGACCAGCGCAGCGCTGATGTAGCGCTGCAATTCCGCGGTGTTGACGGCAAACACGTCAAAATCGGCGGCCTTGTTTTTTTGGAGCTTTTGCCACATCACATCGTCGGAGTCGATGAAGGTGACCTCTACCTTGCTGCCGGTCTTTTGCTCAAAGGCCTTGACCAGATCAGGGTCGGCATAGCCCGGCCATGTCAGCACCCGCAGCACATCCTGTGCCTGGGCGGACATGGCGGCCGAGAACACCAGCGCTACCGCCGCAGCCCATTTCAGGCCGCCAAGCAGGTGCCTGCAGCGAAAAATACAGATTGCCATGGAGTCTCGATAGTGGCCGGAATGGGTGAGCGTTCAGTCTAGCGCAGCGGTTGCCGCTTTGTAATGGCCTGTGACAAAGATAAGCAAAGAAAAGCAGCCCAGGCCGCCCTTTAGAATCGCCCCATGTCCTACCTCGTGCTCGCCCGCAAGTACCGCTCCCGCAATTTCACCGAAATGGTGGGGCAGGACCATGTGGTGCAAGCCCTGACCAATGCGCTGACCACCCAGCGCCTGCACCACGCCTACCTGTTCACCGGCACCCGGGGCGTGGGCAAGACCACGGTGTCGCGCATCCTGGCCAAGTCGCTGAACTGCCAGGGCCCGGACGGCAATGGTGGGATAACCGCCAGCCCTTGTGGAATATGCCAAGCCTGCTCCGATATTGATAGCGGACGCTTTGTCGACTACACCGAGCTGGATGCAGCTTCCAACCGTGGCGTGGATGAGGTGCAGGCCCTGCTGGAGCAGGCGGTCTACAAGCCGGTGCAAGGGCGCTTCAAGGTCTTCATGATCGACGAGGTGCACATGCTGACCAACACGGCGTTCAACGCGATGTTGAAGACGCTGGAAGAGCCACCGGAGTATCTGAAATTTGTGCTGGCCACGACCGACCCGCAAAAGGTGCCGGTCACCGTGCTGAGCCGCTGCCTCCAGTTCAACCTGCGGCCGATGGCGCCCGAGACCATACGCGAACACCTGACCTACGTGCTGGGCCAGGAAAACGTGGCCTCCGAGCCGCAGGCCCTGCGCCTGCTGGCCCGTGCGGCCCGCGGCTCCATGCGCGACGCGCTGAGCCTGACCGACCAGGCCATTGCCTTTGGCTCTGGCCAGTTGCAGGAGGCGACCGTGCGCCTGATGCTGGGCAGCGTGGACCGGTCTTACGTGTTCCGCCTGATCGAGGCACTGGCCACCGGCGACGGCAAGACCGTGGTTGAAACCTCCGAGGCGCTGCGTCTGAATGGTCTCAGCGCAGCTTCCACGCTGGAAGAAATGTCCACCGTGCTGCAGCGCATGGCGGTGGTGCAGGCCACCGGTTCTGCAACCGATGACGACAGTGACCCCGAGGCGCAAGACACGGCCCGCCTGGCCGCGCTGATGCCGGTGGACGAGACCCAGCTGCTGTACAGCATCTGCCTGCACGGCCGCGCTGACCTGGGCCTGGCGCCCGATGAATACGCCGCGCTGACCATGGTGCTGCTGCGCTTGCTGGCTTTCAAACCGCAGGGCGCACAGCCCACAGCGGAAAAAAAAACTCTAAATAGGCCTGCGGCGCCACCGGTTGCGCCTTCGCCAGTCTCAAAACCGCCGTCCGTTCAGCCCTGGGAAGACGAACCCGTTCCCGTAGATGCATTACCTGCCGAGCAGCCCGCGCCACAGGCCCGTCCGCAAGCGCCGCCTGGCCAGGTGTTGCCCGTGCGCGAAAGCGCCAGGCCCGGCGCCCACACCGATGCGGATGACGACGGCCGGCCGGATCTGCCGGATGTCTATGTGCCAAATACGGCTGCAGCCCCCGTGCAGCGCCCACAAGCAGCTACCAAAATCGTAGCGGTTCCGGTGCGTGCCCAGGCGGAGTCACGCGCAGACGTTGCCGCGCAACAGGCACCCCATACGCTGGTGCCTACCGAAGAAGGCGACTTTTGGCACGCCACGGTGCAGCAGCTGATCAAGGCCGAGGCCATCAATGCCATGGTGCGCGAACTGGCCCTGCAATCGCAGTTGGTGGCGCGCGATACCGACCAGTGGATCCTGCGTGTGGAGCGCGAATCGCTGAACCAGCCCGGTACCCGGGAGCGACTGACCAACGCCCTGAAAACGGTCGGGCATGATGTGAAGCTGGTCGTGGAAATTGGCCGCGTCAACGACTGCCCGGCGCGGCGCAACACGGCGGCTTCCGAAGAGAAGCAACTGGCCGCCGAGAAGATTATTTTTGACGATCCCTTCGTGCAGAGCATGATGCGGGACTTTGGCGCGAAAATCGTACCCGGTTCCATCAAGCCGCTCTAGTGCGCTGATGCGTCTGTTTTTTAATAAAAGGAAACCTATCCCATGTTCAACAAAGGACAACTCGCCGGCCTGATGAAGCAAGCCCAGGCCATGCAGGACAACATGAAGAAGGCCCAGGACGAGCTGGGCAATATCGAAGTGACCGGTGAATCCGGCGCCGGCCTCGTCAAGGTCACGATGACCTGCAAGCACGATGTCAAGCGCATCACGATTGATCCGAGCCTGCTGGCCGACGACAAGGACATGCTGGAAGACTTGGTGGCAGCGGCCTTCAATGCGGCTGTGCGCAAGGCTGAAGAGACCTCCAACGAGAAGATGGGCAAGCTCACACAAGGCATGCCCGGTTTGCCTGGCGGAATGAAGTTCCCGTTCTGACGACCTGACGCGTGTCGGACACCAACTCACTGGACGTGCTGGTCCAGGCGCTCAAACGCCTGCCGGGCGTGGGCATCAAGTCTGCCCAGCGCATGGCCTTTCACCTGCTGCAGCACGACCGCGGTGGGGCGCAGGCGCTGGCCCGGGCGCTGGAGCAGGCGGTGGTGGGCGTGCGGCACTGCGAGCGTTGCCACACCTTCACCGAGGCCGACGTCTGTTCCACGTGTCTGGACGCCCGGCGTGACCGCAGCAAGCTGTGCGTGGTGGAGACCCCGGCCGACCAGGCCGCGCTGGAGCGCACCGGCGCCTACAAAGGCCTGTACTTTGTGCTGATGGGCAAGCTGAGCCCGTTGGATGGTGTAGGTCCGCACGACATCGGTTTGAAGAAACTATTTGACCGCGCGCTGGATGGCGAAGTGCAGGAATTGATTCTTGCCACCAACTTCACCGCCGAGGGTGAGGCCACGGCCCATGTCATCAGTGAAGCGCTGAAGGCTCGCGGGCTGGGCGTGACCCGCTTGGCGCGGGGTGTGCCGGCCGGCAGCGAACTCGAATACGTCGACCTCGGCACCATAGCGCATGCCCTGGTCGACAGGCGATAACACGTAATTTTTCATGCAAAACATACATTTCTCGCTGGCGTACTGGTGTGTGCTGGTTGCCGCGCTGTTGCCCATCGCCTGCGCTGGCCTGGCCAAGGCCGGCATGTTTGGCAAACCCCGGCGAGAGGGCGGGTATGACAACGGCAATCCGCGTGTCTGGCTGGCTCGGCAAAAAGACTGGCGCGCCCGTGCCAACGCGGCCCAGTCCAACAGCTTTGAAGCGCTGCCATTGTTTATGGCTGCGGTCATCATCGCCCACCAGTTGGGCGCTAACCAGACCTACCTGGACTTGCTGGCGTTTTTATTTGTGGTGCTGCGCATCCTGTACATCATGATGTACGTGGCGGGTATGGCGACAGCCCGCAGCGTGGTGTGGAGCGTTGCGCTGGCGGTCAACATCGCCATCCTGTTCGTCGGCTACCGCTAGGGTCCGGCGCCCTACCGCGGACCCCACCGCCAGACCCTAGCGCTTGGCGCGGCGGGGGCTGGCAGCGCGTGCCGTGCGTGTTGCACGATGTGGCGCCGCCTTGTGCGCAGCGGTGCGGGCGCTCGGACTTGTGCGACGCGCTTGCGACAGCGGCAGGAAAACCACGACCTGCTGGCCCGCCTTGAAGCTGGCCGACAGCGCAACCTTGTTCCACTGCGCCACCTGGTCCGCATTCACCTTGTATTTGCGGGCAATGCTGGCGACCGTTTCGCCCTTGCCGGCGCGCACCGTGCTGCGCTTGAGCACCACCTCAGGCGCCAGCGACAGTTGGCCGTTGTCGGCCACCTTGACGGCCACGTCCTGCTTCACGGCATCGGTACGGGGCACCAGTAGCGACGATCCGGCCTTGATGACAACCTTGGGTGGAATGGCGTTCACCGAACGGAAATCGGCCTCGCTCATGCCCACGCGCTTGGCGGCATCGGCCGGGCGCATTGTCGACGGTGCGACCCAGACGGTCCAGCTGGCCAGGCGGCCCCCCGAATAAGACTCCAGGTTGCTCTGGAAAACCTCGGCGTTGTCCCAGGGCAATAGCACCTGGGGCGTGCCGGCTGCCATGATGACGGGGCGGTGGATGGAGGGGTTCAGCGCCTTGAAGTCGTCCAGCGGTACTTCGGCCAGCTTGGCGGCGAGTGCCACGTCGATATCGCGGCGTATCGTCACGGACTGGAAATAGGGGTGGTTTTCGATCAACGGGAGCTTGGAGTTGAAGGCGCTAGGCCGGGCCACGATGTTTTTCACCGCTTGCAGCTTGGGCACATACATCCGGGTTTCCATTGGCATGTTCAGGTCCATGTAGCCGGTACCTTGTCCGGCGCGCTGGTTCTTGGCAATGGAGCGGCCCACGCTGCCCTCACCCCAGTTGTAGGCGGCGAGCGCCAGGTGCCAGTCGCCAAACATGCCGTGCAGCTTTTGCAGGTAGTCCAGCGCCGCGCGGGTGGAGGCCAGCACATCGCGGCGGTCATCGCGGAAGGCGTTTTGCTTGAGTTCGAAGTATTTGCCGGTGGCCGGCATGAACTGCCACATGCCGGCCGCCTTGGCGCCGGAGACCGCTTGTGGGTTGAATGCGCTCTCGATAAAAGGCAGCAGGGCGAGCTCGGTCGGCATATTGCGCAGTTCCAGCTCTTCAACGATGTGGAACAGGTATTTCTTGGACCGTTCTGTCATGCGGAAGATGTAGTCGGGGCGCGTGGAATACCATTGCTCGCGGTCGTGGACCAGGTCGTTATCCAGGTCCGGCATCGCATAGCCCCGGCGGATGCGGTCCCACAGGTCCGTGGGCGGTGCCAGCGACGCTACGGTGCGCGGATTGGTCTCCTGCGCGTACAGCGGCGCGAATGGCGGAAGCGCGTTGGACGGCGTCGTGGTGTAGGCAGGCCGGGAGGGCTGGCTGGGCGCTATTTCGCGGCTGGGTTGCTGGGTGATGCCGGTGGCGTCGGTTACCGGGGCTTGTGAGGAGGGGCTGGTCGTGGCACAGGCTGATAGCCAGAGCAGGGCAACCAGGCCGCCAATTTTCAGCAAAGGTGTCATCGGTATTGGTTTTTCCATTGGCGTAGCGTAGTGAAAGCGCCGTTGTTGGCAAAGCCATCCGCATCGAAGCGCTGGGCGGATGCCATGATGGTGGGCTGCGTACTGCGCAAAAAGGGGTTGATCTGGCGCTCGGTTCCAATCGTCGAGGGCAGGGTGGGCAGGCCTTGCGCGCGCAAGGCTTGGCAGTGCGATTGGTAGGCGCGCAGTTCGGGGTTGTCGGGTTCAACCTCTACCGCGAACTTCAGGTTACCCAGCGTGTACTCATGTGTGCAGCAGACGCGGGTGGTGTTCGGCAGCGCGGCCAGCAGATCCAGTGAAGTCTGCATTTGCAGGGCGGTGCCCTCAAACAGGCGCCCGCAGCCGCCGCTGAACAGCGTGTCCCCGCAGAACAGTAGTGGCGCTTGGCCAGCAACTTCGGCAAAGTAGGCAATATGTCCGGCAGTGTGCCCCGGCACGTCCAGCACCGTGAAGTTCAGCCCCAGCAACTGCACCGTGTCGCCGCCGTGCAGGCGCTGCAAGGGCTCGGGCATCTGCTCGCGGGCGGGGCCGAAGACGCTGGCACCGGTGGCGTCGCGCAGCACATCAACGCCACCCGTGTGGTCGCCGTGGTGGTGCGTGACTAAAATACCTTGCAGGTGCAGGCTTTCGCGTTGCAGAGCCGCAGTAACTGGCTGTGCATCGCCGGGGTCGACTACCAGCGCCCTTTGTCCATCGTGGAGCATCCAGATGTAGTTGTCATCAAAAGCGGGCAGCGGTATTAACTTCATGAGCGACCAAAGTATAGCGATGCGGAATTGGCTCCAAACTCCGGCCGGCCACTACCTGCTGGACTGGGAGCGCAGGCGCGTGGACGCTGCAGTAGTGGACATATTTGGTTACCACGCGCTGCAGTTGGGTGTGTCTGAACTCGACGGTCTAAGGGCCAACCGTATGCCACACCAATGGCTCGCCAGCGAAACCCCGCCAGATGGAGAGAATGGCGAGGACGACTGTGCAAAACCGCGTAAACGGGCCGCAGTGTTCTGTGATTTCTCTGCCTTGCCGTTCCCGGCTGCCAGCCTGGATTTGGTGCTGTTGCCCCACACCCTTGAATTCAGTGTCGACCCGCACGCTGTTCTGCGTGAAGTGGAGCGCGTACTGGTCCCGGACGGCCGCGTTGTCATTTGTGGATTGAATCCTGCGAGTCTCTGGGGGCTGCAGCAGCGGCGCGGCCATTTGTACCGGAAGATGGGGTTTGGTCAGCTTTTCTTGCCCGATGGTGGCGAGTTCATTGGCTATTGGCGGTTGCGCGACTGGTTGCGGCTGCTGGGCTTTGAGGTCGAGGTGGGCGAGTTTGGCTGCTACCGCCCCGGCGTGACCAGTGACAAGTGGCTGCAGCGCTTTCAATGGATGGACAAAGCTGGCGCCCGTTGGTGGCCGATATTTGGTGCGGCTTATTTCCTGGTGGCGGTAAAGAGGGTGCGGGGGGTACGGCTGCTGGGGCCAGTATGGAAGGCTGTACCGGTGAGCCCGCGCAAGTCGGTATCAGTGGCCAACCGTACGCATGAACATGGATTTGAAACGGAGACCAAAGTTTGAACGAAGTCGTTATCTACACGGACGGTGCCTGCAAGGGAAACCCTGGGCCAGGTGGCTGGGGCGTATTGCTACGATCCCCCGATGGCACCGAAAAGGAACTCTGCGGTGGCGAACGGGACACCACCAATAACCGCATGGAAATGATGGCGGTGATACAGGCCCTGATGGCACTGAAACGCCCGTGCACCGTGACCCTGCACCTGGACAGCCAATACGTTCTGAAAGGCATCACGGAGTGGCTGGCCGGGTGGAAGGCCAAGGGCTGGAAGACGGCTGCCAAACAGCCCGTCAAGAACGTGGACCTATGGCAACAGCTGGACCAACTGGTTGCCGAGAAGGGTCATACCATTGATTGGCGGTGGGTCAAGGGCCACGCCGGCGACCCTGGCAATGAGCGCGCCGATGGACTGGCCAACAAGGGTGTCGAGATGGCGCTGCGGCGTTGACAGTAGGGTCTTAGAGTTTTGCAAAGTTGTGCCCCTTGGCCCAGGCCCAAGCGATGGCACGCTGATAATTGGCCCCAACCATGAAAACAAAATCACTGTGTTTCCGTCTTTCTATGGGTGCCGGGGCGGCCTCCCTGTTATTGGCAGCGTGTGGTAACAATTCCACGGACACAACGGGTGCGGCACCCGCTGCTGGTGCGGCCAGTGGAGCGGGCGGTGCGAGCCGGGCGCCGGGCGCACCGATTGCGGTGACGACGGTGGCAGCGGCTCAGCGAGACTTTGACGTCGCACTAGACACCATTGGTACGGTGACGCCAATGGCCAGTGTCGACGTCAAACCCCAGGTCAACAGCGTAATCACCCAGGTGCACGTCAAGGAAGGGCAGTTCGTCAAGAACGGCGATCGTCTGTTCACGCTGGACCCGCGCCCGGATGAGGCCAATGTGGCCAAGGCCCGCGCGCAGCAGGCCAGGGACCAGGCCGTGCTGGACGACGCACAGCGTCAGCTGGCACGCAACCGCGATCTGCTCGCCAAGGGCTTTATCTCTCAAGGCGCTGTCGATTCGAGCCAGGCCCAAGTGGATTCCCAACGGGCCAACCTGGTTGCCGACCGTGCCGCGCTGGATGCGGCCCAGCTCGCCCTGTCGTATACCAGTGTGCGCGCCTCAGGCGCGGGGCGGTTGGGAGCCGTCAACGTGTTTCCCGGCACCGCTGTGCAGGCCAACCAGACGGTGCTGGTGACGATCACGCAGCTGGACCCCATCAACATCAGCTTCAACCTGCCGCAGCGCAACCTGGACGCGGTGTTGCAGGGGCTGAAGTCCGGAGGCGCGCAGGTGACCGCCACCCTGCCGGACGCCAGGAACGAGATTCAGGGCCGGCTGCAATTTGTAGACAACGCGGTGGACGCCGCCACCGGTACGATCAAAGTCAAGGCCCGTTTTGATAACCGCGACGCCAAGCTGTGGCCCGGGGCCTTCGTCAAAATCGCGCTGATTTCCGATACGCTGAAGAACGCGGTGGTGATCCCTACATCCGCCGTCATCCAAAGTGCGCGTGGCTCTATCGTGTACGTGGTAGTGGATAAAACCAAGGCGGTATTGCGCCCGGTGAAGGTTGTGGCCTCGCAGGGTGAGTTGTCTGCGGTGACCGGCATCGCGGCCGGCGACAGGGTGGTCTTAGAAGGCCGCCAGAATTTGCGGCCCGACGCCGCTGTGGTTGAGCGCGCGCCAGCCCCGGCCAAACCTGCCTCTGCAGCCGCTTCTTCCCAACGCGCAGCCGCTTCTGCTATGCAACCTGCATCTGCCGCGCCATGAACCTGTCAGAGCTCTTCATTCGCCGTCCGGTGATGACGGTTTTGCTGAATGTGGCCATTGTCGTGGCCGGTGTCATTGCCTACCGAAGCATCCCGGTGGCAGCCTTGCCCAGCTACGACACACCGGTCATCAACGTCGGTGCGTCGCTGCCGGGTGCCAACCCCGAGACCATGGCTACCTCGGTGGCCCTGCCATTGGAGAAGCAGTTCCAGACCATTCCCGGGCTGGCCGTCATCAGCTCCGCCAGCACGTTGGGCAGCACCTCGCTGACGCTGGAGTTTGAAGAGGGCCGCAATATCGACGGCGCGGCGCTGGATGTGCAGGCTGCGCTGTTGCGGGCACAGCGTTCGCTGCCGCAAGATATGACGCAGCTGCCGTCCTACCGCAAGGTCAACCCCGCGGATGCGCCCATTCTGTTTGTGGCTCTGACTTCGCCGTCGATGGCCTTGTCCGATCTGCAGGACTTCGCCGAACATCTGATTTCGCCGACGCTGTCAACGATCAACGGTGTGGCACAGGTGAATATCTTCGGGGCCAAGCGATTTGCAGTGCGCGTGCGCGTGCAGCCACAAGCGCTGATCGCCCGCAACATCAGCCTGGAAGAGTTGTCCGCTTCCCTGCGCGGGGCCAATGTGAATACCCCGGTGGGTACGCTTGAAGGCGCCAAACAATTGCTGACCCTGCAAGCCAACAAGCAATTGCGCAATGCTGCTGAATTTGCAGAACTGATTGTGGCGACACGCGGTGGCATCACCGTGCGACTGAAGGACGTGGCCAGCGTCGAGGACAGCGTGGAGACGGTCAAGTCCTACGCCAACCTGAATGGCGAGCCCTCCATCACGCTGGCCATCTTGCGCCAACCCGGTGCCAATACGGTGCGCGTCGTGGATACGGTCAAGCAGGCGCTGCCCAAGTTGAGGGAACAAATGCCGCAGTCGGTCAACATGACCCTGGTCAACGACCGTTCCGTATCCGTGCGCGAGGCCCTGCATGACGTGTCGCTGACGCTGATGGGTACCATTGCGCTGGTGGTGTTGGTCATCTTTTTGTTTCTGCGGCGTTTTGTGGCCACGGCCATCCCCACGCTGTCGCTGCCGGTGTCGCTGATTGGCGCGGTCGCGCTGCTGTGGGGCCTGAACTACAGCCTGGACAATGTCTCGCTGCTGGGCCTGACGCTGGCCGTGGGCCTGGTTGTGGACGATGCCATCGTGATGCTGGAAAACATCATGCGCCACGTCGAGAACGGCGAGGGGCCTTTCAACGCTGCGCTGCGGGGCTCGCGGGAGGTGGGTTTCACCATCATCTCCATTTCCACATCGCTGATTGCGGTGTTCATCCCCATCTTTTTCATGCCGGGCGTCATAGGGCTGCTGTTCCACGAGTTCGCGGTGGTGGTGGGCCTGTCCATCCTGGTGTCGGCCTTTGTGTCGCTGACGCTGGTGCCCATGCTTGCCAGCCGCTTCCTGAAAGCCGAGCCCCACGGGCAGCAGCACAGTTACCTGATCAATCTGTTTGAGCGCGGATTCAACAGCGTGCTGCGCCAGTACACGCGCTCGCTGGATGCGGCCCTGGCACACCGCATGGTGGTGCTGGTCGTGGCGCTGGTGACGTTTGTGGCGACTGCCTTGTTGTTCAATGCCATTCCCAAGGGATTTTTTCCGGAGGAAGACATCGGCCAGATCACGGCCACCACCGAGGCGGCGGAAGATACATCCTTTGCCGAGATGGTGCGTCTGCAGGAGCGCGCTGCGGCGCTGATCCGGGCCGACGCCAATGTGTTTGCCGTCAGCTCCTTCAACGGTGGGACCGGCGCACAAAACTCCGGACGCATGTTCATCACGCTCAAACCGCGTGGCGAGCGCAAGCAGATGAAGGATGTAGTGGAGGGCCTGCGGCGCAAATTGCGCGAGGTGTCGGGCATCAGCGTATTCATGCGGCCCATACAAAACCTGCAGCTCGGTGGCCGGCAGAGCAAGGCGCAGTTCCAGTACATCTTGCAAAGCATCAAGGCCGATGAGTTGAACGACTGGGCCGTCAAACTGCAGGACAAGTTGCGAGGCGACCCACTGTTCCGGGACGTGACCAGTGATGCGCAGCTGCGCGGCTTGCAGGCGCAACTGAGCATTGATCGGGACCGGGCCAACGCGCTGGGTGTGTCGATAGACGCGATCCGGACCGCGCTGTTTGGTGCCTTTGGCGAGCGCCAGGTGTCCACGATCTACCTGCCCACCGATAGCTACCAGGTCATTCTGGAGCTGGCGCCCGAGGACAAGCTGGATGAAAGCGCCATCAACAACATCTACGTGCGGGCGTCCACAGGGGCACTGGTGCCTCTGGCATCCTTCACCAAGGTGAGCCGCACGGTCGGTCCGACGTCAATCAACCACGTGGGGCAACTGCAGGCGGTAACCATTTCATTCAACTTGGCACCCGGCACAGCGCTGGGCGATGCCACGGCACAGATCGACAAGGCCCGGGCCGACATCAGCCTGCCTAGTTCGGTGATCACCAGCTATGGCGGCGAGGCGGCGGTGTTCAAGAGTTCGCAGGGCAGCCAAGCGGTGCTGATTATTTCTGCGCTGCTTGTGATTTACGTGCTGCTGGGTGTGCTGTACGAGAGCTACATCCATCCGCTGACGATTCTGGCGGGCCTGCCGTCGGCCGCGGTGGGTGCTCTGGCGACGCTGATGCTGTTTGGCCAGGACCTGACGGTGATCGCAATGATCGGCATCCTGCTGCTGATCGGTATCGTGAAGAAGAACGCGATCATGATGATCGACTTTGCATTGGACGCGCAGCGCCACCATGGCATGACGCCGGAGCAGGCGATCCGCGAGGCTTGCGTGTTGCGGTTTCGCCCCATCATGATGACCACGCTGGCAGCTCTGATGGGGGCCTTGCCGATAGCCTTGGGCATCGGGGCTGGTGCAGAGTTGCGGCAACCGCTGGGCTTGGCTGTGGTGGGTGGATTGGTGTTTTCGCAGGCGGTGACGCTGTACATCACGCCAGTCATCTATTTGGCGCTAGACCGCTTCAGCGGACGGGGCCCGCTTACTACGCCTGAAACTGCCGTGTCCTGAGGCCCGTGCCTCGGTGCTCAGCCGCCTATGTAGCTCATCTCTACACGGCGCGCCACACCTTGTGTGCCGTCTGCGGGCAGGGCGCCTCGCAGTTCGGAATAGCGGTCGCCACGTGCTGTCCAGATACGGCCTATGGCCGAGGCCAGGTCTTCATCGCTTGCCACACTTCTGACAATGCTGCGCAGGTCATAGCCCTGGTTCGCAAACAGGCACAGGTAGAGCTTTCCTTCAGTCGACAGGCGGGCCCGGTTGCAGTCGCCGCAAAAGGCCTGGGTCACGCTGCTGATGACGCCGACTTCCCCCGCCTTGCGGTCGTGCCCGCCCGACCCGTCGGCAAAGCCCCAGCGCTGCGCGGTCTCGCCCGGATGGGCTGCCTCCAGCGGCAGCAGCGCAAACTCCTGCTGCAGGCGCTGTATCACCTCGGCGGACGGCACGACATCGTCCATGCGCCAGCCGTTCGTGGCCCCCACGTCCATGTATTCGATAAACCGAAGCACCATGCCGCTGCCCTTGAAGTAGCGGGCCATCGGCAGTATTTCCTGGTCGTTGGTGCCGCGCTTGATGACCATATTGACCTTGATCGGGCCCAGGCCTGCGGCGTGGGCGACCTGGATGCCGTCCAGCACGTCGGCGACCGGAAAGTCCACATCGTTCATTTTGCGGAACACGGTGTCGTCCAGCGCGTCCAGGCTGACGGTGACGCGCTGCAGGCCGGCGTCTTTCAGGGATCGGGCCTTGCGCGCCAGCAGGGCGCCGTTGGTGGTCAGCGTCAGGTCCAAAGGCATGCCGTCGACGGTGCGCAGCGCAGACAATTTTTCAATCAGGATTTCTATGTTCTTGCGTAGCAGCGGCTCGCCACCCGTGAGCCGTATTTTTTGGACGCCATGGCTGACAAACTGGCGGGCAATGCGCTCAATCTCCTCGAACGTCAACAGCGATGTATGGGGCAGGTAGGCGTAATCCTTGTCAAATATCTCCTTGGGCATGCAGTAGCCACAGCGGAAATTGCAGCGGTCGGTCACGCTGATGCGCAAGTCGCGCAGCGGGCGACCCCGTGTATCGGTCAACAGCCCCCGGGATGCCGGGCTTGTTGGCGCTACCGCCGCCGCGGGCACGGACAGGGTGGATGCGCGCAGGTCGCGCAGCGGCACAACTTTGGGACTGAAGCGTTCGGACATGACAGCATTGTCCCTCGTCTGTTCCGCTGTGGGTGTCACCCATGAAAAAGCCCGCTTGCGCGGGCTCACTTTGGCTTGCAGGCAGGGCGGTATCAGCCGCCGTGCACTTTCATCACCAGCGGTACGATCAGCAGCGCCACGATGTTGATGATCTTGATCAACGGGTTGACGGCGGGGCCGGCCGTGTCCTTGTAAGGATCGCCAACCGTGTCACCGGTGACCGCTGCCTTGTGCGTCTCGGAGCCCTTGCCGCCGTGGTGACCGTCTTCGATGTACTTCTTGGCATTGTCCCAGGCACCGCCGCCGGTGCACATGGAGATGGCCACAAACAGGCCGGTCACGATGGTTCCCATCAGCAGGCCGCCCAGCGCGGCGGGGCCAAGGACCAAGCCGACAACGATCGGCGCAACCACGGGCAGCAGACTGGGGATCATCATTTCCTTGATCGCGGCCGTCGTCAGCATGTCCACAGCCGTGTCGTATTCGGGCTTGCCGGTACCGTCCATGATGCCCTTGATGTCGCGGAACTGGCGGCGCACTTCCACCACCACGGCGCCGGCTGCGCGGCCCACGGCCTCCATAGCCATCGCGCCAAACAGGTAGGGAATCAGCCCGCCGATGAACAGGCCGATGATGACCTTGGGGTCGCTCAAATCGAACGTGACATGGGCACCCAGGCCTTCGAGCTTGTGGGTGTAGTCGGCAAACAGCACCAGGGCTGCCAGGCCGGCGGAGCCAATAGCGTAGCCCTTGGTCACAGCCTTGGTCGTATTGCCCACGGCGTCCAGTGGGTCGGTGATGTCGCGCACACTCGGAGGCAACTCAGCCATTTCGGCAATGCCACCGGCGTTGTCGGTGATGGGGCCGTAGGCATCCAGCGCAACCACAATACCCGCCATGCTCAGCATGGAGGTGGCAGCGATGGCAATGCCGTACAGGCCGGCCAATGCGAAGGAGCTGTAGATGGCGGCACAAACAAAGATCACAGGCCAGGCTGTCGACTTCATCGACACGCCAAGACCGGCAATGATGTTGGTGCCATGGCCTGTGGTAGATGCCTGCGCAATGTGCTGCACCGGTGCGTATTGCGTTCCGGTGTAGTACTCGGTGACCCAGACCAGCGCGCCGGTCAACACCAGGCCCACGGCGCAGGCGCCGAACAGGCTGTTGGAGGTAATCACATGGCCATCCGTTAGCGTGACCGCTGCGGGGAACAGCGCCTGGGTGACGAAATAGAACGCAACCAATGACAGCACGCCGGCAATGGCCAGGCCCTTGTACAGCGCCGGCATCACATTCTTCATGCCAGGCGAGGCCTTGACGAAGAAGCAGCCGATGATGGACGCAATAATCGACACGCCGCCCAGTGCTAGGGGGTACAAAGCAGCGCTAGCCCCCGCCGCGCCTGCCAAAAGTGCTCCTAAAACCATAGTGGCAATCAGGGTAACCGCATAGGTTTCAAACAGGTCGGCGGCCATGCCAGCGCAGTCTCCGACGTTGTCGCCCACGTTGTCTGCAATCACGGCCGGGTTACGCGGGTCATCCTCGGGGATGCCGGCTTCGACCTTGCCCACCAGATCCGCGCCCACGTCGGCGCCCTTGGTGAAGATGCCACCGCCCAGACGGGCGAAGATGGAAATCAGCGAGGAGCCAAACGCAAAACCGATCAGCGGGTTCAGCAACTGCGCAAACGCCTTGCCGTCGGCCGGCACGCCGCCCATGGTCAGGAACCAGTAAAAACCGGTCACGCCCAGCAGGCCCAGGCCCACGACCAGCATGCCGGTGATGGCGCCGCCGCGGAACGCCACGTCCAGCGCAGGGCCGATGCCCTTGGTTGCGGCTTGCGCCGTACGCACATTGGCACGCACCGACACGTTCATGCCGATGAAGCCACAAGCGCCCGACAGCACGGCACCGACGACAAAGCCGACGGCGCTCAGACTGTCCAGAAACACGGCAATCAGAATGGCCAGCACCACGCCAACAATGGCGATGGTCTTGTACTGTCGGGAAAGATAGGCCGCTGCGCCGGTTTGGATAGCGGCTGCAATCTCTTGCATGCGCGCATTGCCGGCGTCTTGGGAAAGGATCCAGCTGCGTGCCCAAACGCCGTAGATCACGGCGATCAGCCCACAGCCAAGCGCCAGAAATAGCGCTGTGTTACCCGTCATAAGAATCTCCTCTATTGTTGTTTCGCGAAGAAAGAGGCAACGCTAGTGATGGTGCCCCCACTGCGTTGCTTCCTCTAAGCTCCAGCCCAACAGAGCGTGACGGAGTTGATTGGCCAACAGGCGGACTCTAACGTGAAAAAAAGGCGTTTTTGTGAATAGCAAGAGTCGAGTCAGTAAAATGAGGGTAAATACCGAGCGCTTTCAAGCTTCGTAAACCTTTTTTTCATAGCCTAGAGAGTTCACATGTCCCTTGATAAAGTCACCCCCGGCAAGAACGCCCCCGAGTCCTTCAATGTGATCATCGAGATCCCGATGAATGCTGACCCGGTGAAGTACGAGGTGGACAAAGACAGCGGTGCCATTTTTGTGGATCGCTTCATGAGCACCGCCATGCACTACCCAACCAACTACGGTTATGTGCCCAAGACCATTTCTGGCGACGGCGATCCGGTCGATGTGCTGGTGATCACCCCCGTGCCGCTGATCCCCGGCGTCGTGGTTCCCTGTCGCGCCATCGGCATCCTGAAGATGACTGACGAAGCCGGCGAAGACGGCAAGGTACTTGCCGTGCCCATCGACAAGATCCTGTCGCTGTACAGCCAGTGGAAGAAGCCTGAAGACCTGAACCCCTTCCGCCTGAAGACCATTGCCCACTTCTTTGAGCACTACAAGGATCTGGAAGAAGGCAAATGGGTCAAGGTGCAAGGCTGGGAAGGCCCAGAAGCCGCCAAGAAGGAAATCATGGACGGCATCGCCAACTACAACAAGCAGGCCGCCTAAGTCCTTCGGCAAGCGTCCACGCAATGCCGCCCCTCGGGGCGGTATTTTTTTGTGTGTTGTCCGCAGGTACGGCGTGTATGATCATTCAAGGGGCCTGCATCGCACACTCTGGCGAGCCCTTTGCGTTAAGGAAACCGCCATGCCATCACCAACGAATACACCTTCTCTTCATCCGAAAGCTGCACCGGGTGCGGCGGTTACCGCGGATTCGGGGCAGTATTTGACTCTGCGCTTGGGCGGTGAAGAGTACGCCATCGACATCATGCGTGTCCAGGAAATCCGCTCCTACGAAGAGCCGACCCGCATGGCCAACTCGCCCAGCTTCATCAAGGGTGTGATCAATCTGCGTGGTGTCATTGTCCCCATCGTGGACCTGCGCATGAAGCTCAACGTCTCCGAGGTGGTCTACAACGAGTTCACCGTCGTCATCATCCTGAAGCTCAAGGGTTCCGTGATTGGCGCCGTTGTGGACGCGGTATCAGATGTGGTGACACTGGACTCCAACAACATCAAGCCTGCGCCGCAGTTTGAATCGGCGATCGATGCGCGTTTTATCCTGGGTCTGGCCCAGGTCGGCGAACGCATGCTGATCGTCATGAACATGGAAACCCTGCTCAGCAATGCCGAGCTGGGCATGGCCGGTTAGAGATTGCCCCCACGCTCCGCCGCTGCGCGGATCGCTGCCCCCCGGGGGCTAATTTCCCTTGGGACGGCCCGGCGGGAAATTGCGCTAGGTCGCAGTTTTCTTTTTGCGCGCTGCTGGCTTCTTGGGGGCGGGTGCGGCTTCAATGCCCAGTGCGGCTTCGAGTTCGGTGATCGCGTTCTGCGTGTAGTCCAGCATGCGCTGCAGGGCCGGCACCGAGCGGCGGCAGGCGATGTAGCCGAAGCCCAGGTTGTCTCCATAGCCGCTGATCGTGATGTTCATCGCCAGGTAGTGGGTGGGTATCGAGACCGGATACGCCTCATCCAGCCGCGCACCGTTGAGGTACAGCGTGTCCCGCGGGCCGGGGACGTTCGATATGACCAAATTGAACAGCGGGTGCTTCTCGGCCGTGCCGGTGACGATGCCCAAGCCCAGCGGCGAGATGGACGTGATGCCGTGCGCCATCTTCTGCAGGCGCGTCATCTTGGTCAGGCGTTCCTTGGCATGGGTCGTGGACTCCACGATGCGTTTAAGACGTTTCAGGGGGTCGGCAATGTGTGTGGCCAAGCTGGCTAGTAGCAATGAGACCTGGTTGCCACCCGCACTGGTTTCCCCGTGCAGCGACACTGGCACCATGGCCACCAACGGCTTCTTGGGTAGCTTGTTTTGGACCAGCAGGTATTCGCGCAGCGCACCGGCGCAGATGGCCAGCGTCACGTCGTTGACGGTGGCTCCGGCAGCTTCACCAATCTTCTTGAAACGGGCCAGCGAATACGACTGCGATGCAAAGCGGCGTGAGCCGGAAATCTCCACGTTAAACGGCGTCGGCGGCGCCTGGAAGGGCAGGGCACCGACGGTCTCTTCGTCCGATGGGCGCACGATGTCCCACAGTCCGCTGCCTATGCCCGGCAGTATGTCCTTGCCGGCCTTGGCGACCTGGCCCAGTTGTTCCAGCCAACTGGGCGGTGCCGCTTTGGCACGCGATGTGGGGTGCTGGCCAAAGGGCAGGGCCCACATGGGTGCCTTGGTGTCTTCGGCGTTTGTATTCATGGCGTTCGCCGCCATGCGTGCACCGGTTACCCCATCTATCAGCGCGTGGTGCATTTTGGAATAGGTGGCAAAGCGACCGCCCGGCAGGCCTTCGATGACATACATCTCCCACAGCGGGCGATTGCGGTCCAGCAAGTTGCCGTGCAGCCGGGAGACCATGGCCAGCAGTTCACGGATGCGGCCGGGCTGGGGCAGGGCCAGGTGGCGCAGGTGGTAGTCCAGCTCGAACTCCTTGTCCTCTTCCCAGTACCACAAACCCATGCGCAGCACGGGCCGTAGATTGAATGGTGCCAGGGCCACGGGGTGCTGGTTCCACTGGGCCAGCAACTGGCTTACAAAGTCTGGCCCTGAGCCTGGTGGCGGCGTGTAAATGCTTAAGCCCGCGACGTGCATGGGCTGGTTGCGGGTCTCCATCCACAGGAAAGCGGAATCGGTGGGGCTTAGGGCATGCATGGTGGGTTGGATGGTTTAGGCTGTTTGTCCCACGACTGTATAGCGTTCGCTGTTGTCGCGCAGCCACCGCACTGACAGCGACGTGTCCTGCTGGCGCGGGTGAAATGTCGGCGCCTTGTAGGCGCGCCAGGCCGCGGCATTGCCCCGCACCATGCCGTCCTTGGCAAACAACATCGTGAAGCCACTCTTCCACGTGCTCCACTTGAACACAGCTCCGTCGTGCCACAGGTTGCGCACGGTCTGCCGCGTGATGTCCGCGGCAAAGGTCAAGGTGATGTAGTGCAGCAGGCGCAGACGCCACTTCTCTGTGCCGTCCAGCGCGCGGTAAACGTCAAAAGCGGTGCTGCAGTGTTCGGCCTCTTCCGCGGCATGCCACATCCACAGCGTTTGCAGCCTTGGCTCGGCTCCTTGCAAAGCCTCCGGGTGGCGGAACATCCAGTCGGCAAACATGGCGGTCAGGTGCTCGGTAGCGGCGGTGGCGGCCACGTGCAGGCGCACGTCCAGGTGGGCGTTGTCGCGTATGCGCTTGGCGGCGCGCCGCTCCAGCACGTTGTTGAAACCCAGCTTGTCCAGATGGCTGTTGAACAGCGCGTGGATGCGCCGGTGCGTGGCTTCCTGTCCGACAAAGCCTTGCACCTCGGCGGCCAACGCGGTCTTTTTATCGTCGGGGAGGGCCTTCAGCCCGGCGCGCACCGAATCCATGAAGTATTGCTCGCCCACCGGGAAACTCATCGACAGCGCGTTGAACAAGGCGGATCGAAAGGCATCGCCACCATTCCAGCGCGCTGGAATGGGCGCGACCAGGTCCACCAATAGTTTGCGTACCACCAGATCGGTCATGTGCTTGCTCCTTCGATTGCTCCGTTCGCGTCGGGCTTGTCGGGGTTCAGCCCGCGCAACTGCTCGTAGATCCATCCCCGGACTGATTTGTCAAGACACATCTGCAGATGGCCAATACCGTCAAAAACGGCGGCTTCCACGCCGGGGAAAACCTGGTCCCTCTGGGGGAAAACGATGTTGTCTTGTGGCGTGATGGCAATGCGGAAGCACTCGCGCAGCGCGTCGTTTTCGCTGGCCGCCAGTTCCGCCAGCCAGGGGCTCTGCCACGCCATTTGCTTGCCGTTCGCAGTGCGTGTACGGGGTTCGATCCGTGTGCCGGCGTGGGGTGTGCCCAAAGTCAGAACCCGTGCAACGCGGTCCACACCGCAGGCACGCATCCAGGCCCTGATGGCCAGCCCGCCCATGCTGTGGCCAACCAGCGCCACCTTGGACGCACCGGTCTGCTGGCACAGTTCCATGACGGCCACTTCGATAGGCTTCACATATTTATCAATGGAGGTGAACAGCGGCTCCAGGTTCACGGCTAATACGGTGTGCCCCTGGGCACGCAAGCCCTTTGCGACGCTATCCCACACGCGGTGGTTGCACAGATATCCATGCACCAGCACCACGGGGATCTGGTGCGTGGAGCCGGTGGCCGGCAACACGCCCGGTGCATCAACTGTCCACGGCTGGCGCAACAAAAAAATCAGCACGCTGGCCCGGAACTCGCCCCACACCGAACGCAACCAGTGCCCCATGGGCTCCCCCTTGGCTTTAGACCGGAGCCCGCTGACTACGCAGACCAGGAAGGTAGAGACGATGGGCACGACCAGCGCGCCTACCAGCGCACTCCAGGGCGCAGTACCGGCAAACTGGTACAACAGAAAGCCCAGCAGCGCGCCCGTTGCAGCCTGCGTAAAAATCAAACGTCGAAGCAGGCTGGCAAGCATTTGGGGGGCCTTAGTATTGGGGTTGGTGTTTGCGGATTGCAGCTTTGACTGCGTCAGTCAGTGTAAAGCCCGCACCATAGCGTGTTGCCAGCTCGGCGGCCCGCGCTTCAAACGCTTCAATACCCATACCGTAAATGAATTGCATCGCACCGCCGGTCCAGGCCGGGAAGCCAATGCCGAAGATGGAGCCGATATTGGCGTCGTGCACCGTGGTCAGCACGCTCTCAGACAGGCAACGCGCGGTTTCCACGGCCTGGCGGTACAGCAGGCGGTCCTTTAGGTCAGTGATGTTCCACTCTGCGTCGGGCTTTTCGAACAGGTCTTTCAACTTGGGCCACAGGAATTTTTTGGCACCCTTCTTCGCTTGCTCTTCGGCAGGGTATTCGTAGAAACCACCGCCACCGGCACGGCCGGGCCGCTCATGCTTCCGAACCATGTCTGCCACCAGCAGTTCGCCCGGGGAGGGCGTGTAGGTCTTGCCCTCGGCCTCATAGTCGGCACGGGTCTGGTCCATGACGTGCAGGCTCAGCGTCAGCGCGGTTTCGTCCAGCACGGCCAAGGGGCCAACCGGCATGCCGCACTGGATGCCGGCGTTTTCCACGGCGGCCGCGGGTATGCCTTCGCCGACCATGGCCACGCCTTCCATGACAAAGGTACCAAACACGCGGCTGGTGAAGAAGCCACGCGAATCGTTGACGACGATTGGCATCTTGCCAATGGCTTGCACATAGTCAAAGGCACGCGCCACGGTCTCATCATCGGTTTGCTTGCCGCGGATGATTTCGACCAGCTTCATCTTGTCGACGGGGCTGAAGAAATGGATGCCTACAAACTTTTCTGGCGAAGTGCTGGCGGTCGCCAGGCCGCTGATGGGCAGCGTGGAGGTGTTGGAGGCAAAGAAGCCTTGCGCCGCCAGCATGGGCTCCGATTCCCGCGTGACGCGGGCCTTGAGCTCACGGTTCTCGAACACAGCCTCGATGATCAGGTCGCAGTCCTTCAGGTCGGCCACTGCGCCGGTAGCTTGGATGCGGTCCAGCACCTTTTTCTGTTCCTCGGCCGTCGTGCGACCCTTGTCGACGCGGGCCTGGGTCAGCTTGGCGGTGTAGCCCTTGCCCTGGTCGGCTTTTTCCTGGCTCACGTCTTTGAGCACCGTGGCAATACCCTTGGTCGCCTGGGCGTAGGCAATGCCGGCGCCCATCATGCCGGCGCCCAGCAGGCCTACCTTGGTGGGCCTGAAGCGCGGCGATGTGCCGGGGCGGCTGGTGCCGCTCTTGATCGCGTTGAGGTTGAAGAAAAAGGTGTTGATCATCGAGCGGGCATTGGCGCCGGTCATCAGCTTGGCCAACGCGCGGCTCTCAATGCGCAGCGCGGTTTCGATGTCCACCTGCAAACCTTCGACCATGCAGGCCATGATGGCCTCGGGGGCTGGGTACAGGCCGCGGGTTTGTTTCTTGATCATGGCCGGTGCTACCGGCAGCATTTGTGCGACCGCGGGGTTGGATGGCAAACCACCGGGCACTTTGTAGCCCTTGGCTTCCCAGGGGTGTTGGGCCGAGGGGTTGGCGGCAATCCAGGCCAGGGCCTTGGTGCGCATCTCGGCAGCAGCGTTCTCGCCGGGGGCCACCAGATCGTGCACCAGGCCGAGGCCCTTGGCTTCGGAGGGTGAAAAGATCTTGCCTTCAACCAGGTAGGGTTGCGCACCCATCAGGCCCAGGTGGCGCGTCATCTTGGTCACGCCGCTGGCGCCGGGAAGCAGGCCCAGCGTCACTTCTGGCAGGCCTAACTGGATCTTGCGGTCGTCGATGGCGATGCGGTGGTGGCCCACCAGCGCTACTTCCCAACCGCCGCCCAATGCCGTGCCGTTGATCAGGCTGACCACGGGCTTGCCCAGGGTTTCGATGGTGCGGAAGTTTTGCTTCAGGCGCTCGATTTCGGCGTAGATCGTGGGCGCATCGCTGGGTTTCAGGCGCATGGCGCCCTTGAGGTCGGCGCCGGCGAAGAAGGTGGGCTTGGCGGAGGCCAGCAGGATACCTTTGATGGCGTCCTTGTCTTTGAGCACCTGTGCGGCTAGTTCCGTCATGTCCTCCTGCCACTGCAGGCACATGGTGTTGACGGGGGAGTTGGGCTCATCAAAGGTGATGGTGGCAATGCCGTCAACGAGGGAGTACTGGATGGTTTTCATGCTGCGTTTGTTCCACAAAAGTGCTATTATTTTGGTAGCTGGTTACGCTTGATACACGAGGGCTGGCGGCCGGTTTGACTTAAATTCGCTCCACAATCGTGGCTATGCCCATGCCACCGCCCACACACAGCGTCGCCATCCCATAACGCAGCTTGCGGCGGTGCAGTTCGTCAATCAGCGTGCCCAGGATCATCGCGCCGGTGGCACCCAGCGGGTGGCCCATGGCGATAGCGCCGCCGTTTACGTTGACCTTGTCGTGCGGCACCTTCATCTCCTTCATGAAGCGCATCACGACGGCGGCAAAGGCTTCGTTGACCTCGAATAGGTCGATCTGGTCAATCGTCAGCCCTGCCTTGGCCAGCGCCTTGCGGGCTGCCGGCATAGGCCCGGTCAGCATGATGGTGGGGTCTGCACCGCTTAGCGCCGTGGACACGATGCGTGCGCGCGGCGTCAGCTTGTGGGCCTTGGCAGCGGCCTCATTGCCAATCAACACAGCCGCCGCGCCGTCGACGATGCCGGACGAGTTACCCGCGTGGTGCACATGGTGGATGCGCTCCACTTGGGGGTAACGGGTCAGCGCCACCTGGTCGAAACCCATGCCGCCCATTTGCTCAAACGCAGGCTTCAGCCCGGCCAGGCCTTCCAGCGTGGTGTTGGGTTTGATGAATTCGTCGCGCCCCAAGATGACTTGGCCCAGGCTGTCTTTCACCGCCACCACGGATCGGTCAAAGTAACCGGCCGCCTGTGCCTTGGTGGCGCGGCGTTGCGATTCCAGTGCAAAGGCGTCCACATCGGCGCGGCTAAAGCCTTCGAGCGTGGCAATCAGGTCGGCGCCAATGCCTTGCGGCACAAAGGCGGTTTGTGAATTGGTCTCGGGGTCCATGGCCCAGGCGCCGCCGTCCGAGCCAATCGGCACACGGCTCATGCTCTCCACGCCGCCAGCGACAACCAGGTCTTCCCAGCCCGAGCGGACCTTTTGCGCTGCCATATTGACGGCCTCCAGGCCCGAGGCGCAGAAGCGGTTGATCTGCACGCCCGACGCCTGGAAATCCCAGCCCGCCTTCAGCGCCGCCACCTTGGGGATGACCGAGCCTTGGTCGCCCACAGGGGACACCACGCCCATCACCACATCGTCGACCATCGCGGTGTCAAATTTATGGCGCTGTTGCAGGTCGGTCAGCAGGCCGGCCAGCAGGGTCACGGGCTTGACTTCGTGCAGGCTGCCGTCTTTCTTGCCCTTGCCGCGCGGGGTGCGGATGGCGTCAAACACAAATGCTTCGGTCATGGCGGTGGTTCTCCGGTTCAGGGGGATGTCAGTGGGGATGGGGTGGGCAAAAAGGGAGCGGTGG
Organism: Rhodoferax sp. ZS1R8; assembly: GCF_056521325.1. Classification (NCBI taxonomy): domain Bacteria; kingdom Pseudomonadati; phylum Pseudomonadota; class Betaproteobacteria; order Burkholderiales; family Comamonadaceae; genus Rhodoferax; species Rhodoferax sp. ZS1R8. The sequence continues at coordinate 180,502 of NZ_JBWMBA010000004.1, forward strand.
CTTGCCGCACCTGCTCATGGAACCAGGTCAGCGCGACTTCGGCGCGGCCTACGGTGATGTGGGTGTTGGCCTCGGTCTTGAGGCCACGCTGGATGCCGATGGCGCAGTGGATGTCTTCCTTCTGGAACACACCTTGCTCGATCAACTGGAAGGTTTTCTCCCAATGGGGTGTCCAGTCGGGTGTGGACTTGTCTGCGGGGATCAGCATGCGGTGTGTCCAGCGCAAGGTCTCCGGCCCGGTGGGCACGACGCTGATCAGGCTCATGTAGTCCGGGTGGAAGATGGTGACCGTGTTGGGGAAAATCACCTGGCTGGTGGTGGCCAGTTGGCTCAGGCCTTCCACCGTGTCGGGTGCCGGGCTGCCGGGCCTGTCTGCCCACTCCTGCGCGGCACGGCGTGCCACCAGCGAATGGATGTGAGGCCCAAAGCGCTCGGCTGCCGTGACGCTATCGACGAAGAAGGGGTAGATCGTCTTTTGGTGCAGCACGCGTATGTGGTACGACTCCAGAAACGCGTCGATGATCAGTTTCCAGTTGGCCGGGTACTCAGCCTCTATGGTGCGAAAGTGCTGCAACTTTTCGATGCCGAAGAAGGGGAGTTCGGCATTGAGACCGCCCAGATACTCATCCAAATCCAGCGTGCTTGTGGCATCGGGCACGACCCAGATCAGGCCATGGCGTTCGGCGCAGGGCACAGGTGCCAGATCGCGCGCACCCTGGGCGCAGGTGTCAAACGCCTCTGCATGCAGCATATGGCGCAGCGTGCCATCCAGCCGATACGTCCAGCCATGGTAGGGGCAGACCACGCTGTTGCGTGTCTGCGCACAGCCGGCTTCCAACATGCGCATGCCGCGGTGGCGGCAGACGTTCAGAAAGCAGCGCAATGTTCCATCGGCGTCGCGGCTCAGCAGCAGGGGCACGCCAAATGCATCGTGGGCCATGGCCTGACCGCTCGCCAGTTCGCTGCTGTGTGCGGCGATCACGGGCAGCGGCTTGAACAAAGCTTGTAATTCTGCCTGCCAGACCTCGGGCGAGAAATAGCGGGCCACCGGAATGCGCATCTCTGCGTCGGTAGAGGCTTTCCACTCCGGCTGGCCGCTGGTGAGCTGGTTGCGCACGCGCTCAAGCAAGTCTGCTGTGGCGTTGGGGAGGTCGGGTGCTGTTTTTTGCATGGAAATTGCAGTATATTATTTTTGCCAAGCAAATGCTTTGTAAAATTAAAGCCTGCCAATAACCCAAGGTAGCCACCATGATTGACAGAACCCTTTTCTCTTCTGACCACGAATCCTTTCGGGACAGCTTCCGTCGCTTTGTGGAGAAAGAGATTGCGCCCTTCCATGCCCAATGGGAAGAGCAGGGTTACGTAGACCGTGCAGTGTGGACCAGGGCCGGCGAGAACGGTTTTCTGTGCATGAGCATGCCCGAGGAGTACGGCGGCTCTGAGGCCGACAAGCTGTATTCGGTGATCCAGTTTGAAGAGATCGCGCGCGCGGGCTGCACAGGTATTGGCTACAGCCTGCACAGCGAGATCGTTGCACCCTACATCCTGCACTACGGTACGGCCGAGCAAAAGGCCCGCTACCTGCCCAAGATGGCGACCGGCGAAATGATTGGTGCCATTGCAATGAGTGAACCCGCTGCGGGCTCAGACCTGCAAGGCATCAAGGCCACCGCCATCCAGCAGCCGGATGGCAGCTATCTGCTGAACGGCAGCAAGACCTTCATCACCAATGGCTGGCATGCGGATGTGGTGGTCGTCGTGGCCAAGACCAATCCGGCAGCCGGCGGCAAGGGCACCAGCCTGCTACTGGTGGAGCGTGGCGTGCCTGGCTTCTCGGTCGGCAAACGCCTGAAGAAGATGGGCATGAAGGCCCAGGACACATCCGAGCTGTTTTTCGACAATGTACGTGTACCGGCTGAGAACCTGCTGGGCGGCGCGGCGTATGAAAACAAGGGTTTTATCTGCCTGATGGAGCAGTTGCCGTGGGAGCGTTTGCAGATTGCTATTTCCGCAGTGGCCGCTGCGCAGGCTGCAATTGACTGGACGGTGGACTATGTGAAGGAGCGCAAGGTCTTTGGCCAACCGGTGGCCAGCTTCCAGAACACCCGCTTCAAACTGGCCGAGCTCCAGACCGAGGTGCAGGTGGCGCGCGTGTTTGTCGATAAATGCTGCGAGCTGATCTGCCAGTACAAGTTGGACACCGCCACAGCCAGCATGGCCAAGTACTGGACCACCGATCTGCAGTGCAAGGTCATGGATGAATGCGTGCAGCTGTTCGGTGGCTACGGCTATATGTGGGAATACCCCATCACCCGCGCCTATGCGGATGCACGCGTGCAGCGCATCTACGGCGGCACCAACGAGATCATGAAAGAGGTCATCACCCGGGCCATGGGCTTGGGGGGCAAGTAACCGGCCCGCGGCCCGACGCCGCTACTTGGGCTTGTAAGGCTGGAAGATTTTGCTCAGTTCGCCGCTCTTGGACAGCTTGTCGAGGGCGGCGGTCAATTTCTCCTTGACGCCCGGCTGCGCTTTTTTGGAGACGATAAAGAAGCGGCCCTCGGTCGTTAGCTGCGCGGGCAGCAATTTGACCTTGTCAGACAGGTTGTCGCGCCTGATTTCATCGACTAGCGCAAAGTCGTTGTGCAGGATAAAGCGACCACGCCCGGCCACCAGCTTTTGGAGGTTTTGCGAAGTGTCTTTAGCCGATGAGTCCACCTTCAGCCCCGGCTGCGCGGAGGCCATTTCAGTCTGTACAGTTTGCGTGACCGTCAACACAACGGTGTCCGCCCCTAATTTACGGATGTTGTCAAAGCTCTTGACGTCCGCCGTGTCGTCCTTGCGGGCCGCAAAAACCAGGTGCGTGGTGTAGATGGGGATATCGATGACGTCAAATTTTTCCTTGCGGTCCTTGGTGCCGGCCAAGCCACAGATCACATCCAGCGTACCCTCCTGCAACTGGGATTCTGTGCGTGGTAACGGGGTGAAACCTGTTAAAGCAGGGAATTTGAGGTCCGGGTCGGTGCGCTCAATGGCCTTGAAAATGTCTATGCACAGGCCGGTGACAGTGGGGCCGTCCTTGATGAACTTGGGCTGGCTGTCCTGTGCAGCGGTGCGTACCTCCAGCGCATGGGCTGATACCAAAGCCAGAGCGCACAGCAATGCACTTGCGGCCGATTTTCCGATATGACCTCGCATGGGTATCCTCTTCTGGAGTGTGGACTGAGAGTCCAATGTGCACCAGTTCCGGGCGCCCGTCAATCGGCGCGTCAGAGCACGGTTTGCTTGACGGCGTGTTCCCAGCGCCCCATCAACTCCTGCGCGCGGGCTCGGTCCAGCGTCGGCAAAAACCGCCGCTCGGCACGCCACAGCGCAGACAGCTCGTCCGTGCTTTTATAGACACCCACGGTCAGCCCCGCCAAATAGGCCGCGCCGAGCGCTGTGGTTTCAATGACTGCCGGCCGCACGACCGGAATTCCCAACAGGTCGGCCTGAAATTGCATCAACAGGTCGTTGATACAGGCGCCACCGTCCACACGCAATTCCGACACGGTTGCGCCGCCCACGTCGGCTACGTCACGGCCCATGGCCTGCAACAACGCGGCGCTTTGGTAAGCAATGCTCTCCAGAGCCGCTCGGGCAATATGGGCCACCGTGCTGCCGCGTGTCAGGCCGGTGATGGTGCCCCGAGCATCCGGTTTCCAATACGGAGCGCCCAACCCGGTAAAGGCCGGGACCACGATCACGCCACCAGAGTCTGGGACGCTCTGGGCCAAGGCCTGGACCTCGCCACTTGCTTGTATGGCATGCAGGCCATCACGCAACCACTGCACCACCGCACCGCCGACGAACACGCTGCCTTCGATGGCGAACTGCGGCACGGCGTGGGTCTGAGCGCCGGGCCTCCCCAAGCCAGACCGCTCCCCCTCGGGGTACAGCGCAGTACGCGAAGCGACAAGCGTGGGGGCAATTTGCGCTGCGCTGGTGGTGATCAAGCCGTTGTGGGACGTTTGGAAGTTGCCGCCGGTGTGCATCAGCATGAAGCAACCCGTGCCGTAGGTGTTCTTCACCATGCCGGCCTTGAAGCAGGCCTGGCCAAAGAGGGCACTTTGCTGGTCGCCCGCCACGCCTCCGATAGGTATGGCGTGGCCCAGCAGCGCGGGTGCAACTTCACCGTACTGTGCGCTGGAAGCTTTGACGGTCGGCAGCATATTGGCGGGAATGTCCAGCGCCTGCAGCAGTTCGGCATCCCACTGGTTGGTGTGCACATTGAACAGCATGGTGCGGGACGCGTTGCTGACATCGGTGGCGTGCACGGCCCCATCAGTCAGCCGCCAGATCAACCAGCTGTCTACCGTGCCAAACGCCAGCTCGCCGTTGGCGGCCTGTTGCCGGGCGCCCGTCACGTTGTCCAGTATCCACTTGAGTTTTGTACCTGAAAAGTAGGCGTCCACCAGCAGACCGGTCTTGGCCTGAATCGTGTCAGCCAGGCCGCGTTCGCGCAATGCCACGCAGGTGGGTTCGGCCCGGCGGTCTTGCCACACGATGGCGTGGTGAATCGGCAGGCCGGTGCGCCGGTTCCACACCACGGTGGTCTCGCGTTGGTTGGTGATGCCAATGGCCTGTACCTGGCTGGCCTGTATGCCGGCCTTGGCAAGTGCCTCACGGGCCGTGGCCAACTGGGTGCGCCAGATCTCCTGGGGGTCATGCTCTACCCAGCCGGGCTGCGGGTAGATCTGGGTCAGCTCCTGCTGCGCCTGTGCCACGGTGCGGCCTTCGGCGTCGAACACGATGCTGCGTGAGCTGGAGGTGCCCTGGTCCAGGGCGAGTAGATAGGTCATGGATTCACCTTGAGGGTAGATGCAGGCGTAGTGCCGGATGCGACGGTGTAGCGTAGCTGTGCCTCTGCCAGCAGGTCGGGGAATGGATCGGGCGGAGTCGCGTCAGTAAACAGACGGTCAATCTGCGACAACTTTGCGACCTCCACCATCGCGGGGCGGTTGAATTTGCTGCTATCTGCTGCCACCCACACTTCACGCGCATGGGCAATGATGGTTTGCGATACCTTGACCTCGCGATAGTCAAAGTCACGCAGCGTGCCATCTGCTTCTATGCCTGAAATGCCGATCAGTGCAATGTCTACCTTGAATTGGCGGATGAAATCCACCGCCGCCTCGCCGACGATGCCCTGGTCCCAGCCACGCACGACGCCACCGACCACGATGACCTCGCTGTTGGCATTTGCACTCAGGATGCTGGCCACGTTCAGGTTGTTGGTGATGACGCGCAGGCCTGTGTGGTTGAGCAAGGCCCGCGCTATGGCTTCGGTTGTCGTGCCAATGTTCAGAATGAGCGAGCAGTCGTTCGGCACTGCGGCCGCCACCTCACGGGCGATGCGTACCTTGCCTTCGGCATTCAGGTTTTCGCGCTGTTTATGGGCGATATTTTCAATGGTGGAGCTAGGCACCCGCACACCGCCGTGGAAACGCGCCAGCAGCCCTTCGTCGGCGAGGCGCTGCACGTCGCGGCGCACTGTCTGCAGGGTCACCCCCAACGTATCGGCCAACTGCTCTACCGAAACAGTGCCATGGGTTTGCACGTAGGCAAGCAATTCAAACAGTCTGGGGTGTCGATTCATTTGTGTTCCTTTGGCGGGCCATGCCAGGGCTTACATCTTAAAACGAATTAAAAAGAACATATTTAGGGTAAATACCGATAAAAATCGAAAGCAAAAGAATAACAATCGCCTAATTCGAATTCAGACGAAACATAAAGAAAAGGTGGCGTGATGCAGTTGACCCTGGAAGGCATCAACAAAAAAGTGGGGCCGCAGACCTGGTTGCACAACATGAACATCGCGCCCCGCAGCGGTGCGGTCACGGTGTTGCTGGGCGCGACGCAGGCCGGCAAGACCAGCCTGATGCGCATCATGGCCGGGCTGGATGTGCCCACTTCGGGGCGCGTGCTGGTGGATGGCCGCGATGTGGTGGGTGTGCCGGTGCGTGAGCGCAATGTCGCCATGGTCTACCAGCAGTTCATCAACTACCCCTCGCTCAAAGTGCGCGACAACATTGCGTCGCCGCTGAAGTTGCGTGGCGAGAAAAATGTGGACCAGCGCGTGCGCGAGCTGGCGGAGAAGCTGCACATTGAAATGTTTCTGGACCGCCTCCCGGCCGAACTGTCGGGCGGGCAGCAACAACGTGTAGCCCTGGCCCGCGCACTGGCCAAAGGCGCACCGCTGATGCTGTTGGACGAACCGCTGGTGAATCTGGACTACAAACTGCGCGAAGAATTGCGCGATGAATTGACCGCGTTGTTTGCGGCCGGCAACTCCACCGTGGTCTATGCCACAACAGAACCGGGTGAAGCCTTGCTATTGGGTGGCTACACCGCAGTGTTGGATGAGGGCGAACTGCTGCAATACGGCCCCACGGCCGAAGTTTTCCACAAGCCTGCGTCTCTGCGGGTTGCCCGCGCCTTCAGCGACCCACCCATGAACCTGTTGTCAGCCACGGCTACCGCCAATGGCGTGCAGTTGGAGGGAGGCCCACTGTTGACAATCGGCCTGTCGTCCAAATCCACGCCGAAATTGACGGTTGGCGTGCGGGCGAGTGCGCTGCGCGTCCATGCCCAAGAGGGCGATGTTGCGCTGGCCGGTAAGGTTGAGCTGGCAGAAATCTCAGGCTCTGACACCTTTGTCCACGTACACACGCAGGTGGGTGAACTGGTGGCGCAGCTCACAGGTGTGCATTATTTTGAACTGGGTGCGCAGATTACGCTGCACTTCAACCTCGCACAGGTCTATGTGTTTGATGCCCAGGGAATGCTGGTGTTGGCCCCAGTGCGTGGCGGAGGACGTTGATATGGCACGCATAGAACTCGATATGGCGCACGCGTACCGGCGCGACCCCAAGCAGGATAGCGATTACGCGCTGTTGCCGCTGAAGATGGCGTTTGAGGATGGTGGCGCCTATGCGCTGCTGGGCCCCTCGGGCTGTGGCAAGACCACGCTGCTCAACATCATGTCCGGCCTGGTGACGCCATCGCAGGGGACCGTGCTCTTTGATGGACGGGATGTGACCCAGGCGTCGCCCCAGCAGCGCAATATTGCGCAGGTGTTCCAGTTCCCGGTGATCTACGACACGATGACGGTGGCCGAGAATCTGGCCTTCCCGCTGCGCAACCGCAAGATGCCCAAAGAGCAGATTGCCAAGCGCGTGGGTGAGATCGCCGAGATGCTGGAGATGAGCGGCCAGCTGAACCAGCGCGCAGCAGGTCTTGCCGCGGATGCAAAGCAGAAGATTTCGCTAGGCCGCGGCCTGGTACGGCCCGACGTGTCCGCAGTGTTGTTTGATGAACCGCTGACCGTGATCGACCCACATCTGAAGTGGCAGCTACGGCGCAAGCTCAAGCAGATCCACCATGAGTTGAAGCTGACGCTGATCTACGTAACCCACGACCAGGTAGAGGCCTTGACCTTTGCCGATCAAGTGGTGGTGATGACGCGGGGCCGCGCCGTGCAGGTGGGCTCACCCGCTGACTTGTTCGAGCGCCCCAGCCATACCTTTGTCGGTCACTTCATCGGTTCGCCTGGCATGAATTTTCTGGCTGGACATGTGGGCGGGCAGGGCGTGCAGGTTGGCGGCAGCACACTGGCCGTGCCCGCAGGCCGTACGCTGCCGGCTGGTGATATCAAGCTGGGCATACGGCCGGAGTATCTGACGCTGGTGCCCCCGCAGACCGACGGCGCCCTGCCCATGACGGTTTCGCGGGTCCAGGACGTGGGCACCCATGTGATGTTGAGTGCGGACTTTGCAGGGACTACCGTGAAGGCGCGCCTGTCAACAGATGCGGCCCAACTTACGCCTGGGGCCGCCGTGTGGCTCAAGGTGTTGAATGAGCACACCTGCATTTACAAGAATGAGGAGATCGTGGCATGAGCACAACGACCAAACCGGTGAACCAGAAGGCTTGGTTCTTGATACTGCCCGTGCTGCTGTGCGTTGCGTTCTCGGCCATCCTGCCATTGATGACTGTTGTGAACTATTCGGTGCAAGACATTATTTCTCCGGAGCGACGGGTCTTCGTGGGCACGGAGTGGTTTGCCGCCATCATGCGGGATGAGGAGTTGCATGGCGCGCTGTTGCGGCAGTTGACCTTTTCTTTCTCTGTGCTGGCGGTTGAACTCCCGCTGGGCATTTTGTTGGCTTTGTCCATGCCATCGCTAGGCTGGAAATCATCCGCCGTGCTGGTCATCGTATCGCTGTCGCTGCTGATTCCGTGGAATGTTGTGGGCACGATCTGGCAAATCTTCGGGCGGGCCGACATCGGCCTGATGGGGGCCGCGTTGCAGGGTGTCGGCATTGATTACAGCTACACCGGAAACCCGACCCATGCCTGGCTTACGGTGTTGCTGATGGACGTGTGGCATTGGACGCCACTGGTGGCATTGTTGGGCTACGCAGGGCTGCGTTCCATTCCCGATGCCTACTACCAGGCAGCCAGTATTGACGGAGCCAGCAAGCTGGATGTCTTTCGCTACGTGCAGCTACCCAAAATGCGCGGCGTCTTGATGATCGCGGTGCTGCTGCGCTTCATGGACAGTTTCATGATCTATACCGAGCCCTTTGTGCTGACCGGGGGTGGCCCCGGCAACGCGACCACGTTCCTGTCGCAATTCCTGACGCAGAAGGCCGTGGGACAGTTTGACCTGGGACCTGCAGCCGCGTTCTCGCTGATCTATTTCCTGATTATTTTGTTGCTGTGTTTCATCTTATACAACTGGATGCAGCGCGTAGGCACCCAGTCAGTGGAGGGCGGTCAATGAGCGCAGTGCCGGGCCGCCCCAAACAAGCTCGCACCCCCCTGGGGGGCTGCGAATACACGAAGTGCATCGCATGGGGGTCGCATGTCTAAGCCTAAGTTCCAGAAACGCACGCTGTTTCTGATTGCGTACATCGTCTTTGCCCTGCTGCCCATCTACTGGATGGTCAACATGTCATTCAAGACCAACCAGGAGATCGTGGCCGGCTTTTCATTGTTTCCAGAGCACTTTACCTGGGCCAATTACGTCACCATATTCACCGATTCGTCGTGGTATTCGGGCTACATCAACAGCCTGGTTTACGTAGCCATCAACACCGTCATTTCATTGACGGTTGCGTTGCCAGCGGCCTATGCATTCTCACGCTACAGCTTTTTGGGTGATAAGCACGTGTTCTTCTGGTTGTTGACCAACCGCATGACGCCGCCGGCGGTGTTTTTGTTGCCGTTCTTCCAGCTCTACACAACGGTCGGCTTGATGGATACCCATGTGGCGGTTGCGTTGGCGCACCTGTTGTTCAATGTGCCCCTGGCGGTGTGGATTCTGGAAGGGTTCATGAGTGGCATTCCGCGCGAAATCGACGAGACCGCCTACATCGACGGCTATTCATTCCCCACCTTCTTTGTCAAGATCTATCTGCCGCTGATCAAAGCGGGTGTGGGTGTTGCCGCGTTCTTCTGCTTCATGTTCAGCTGGGTGGAGCTGCTGCTGGCCCGCACACTGACCAGTGTGAATGCGAAGCCGATCGTGGCCATCATGACGCGCACGGTCTCTGCGTCGGGCATGGACTGGGCGACGCTTGCGGCCGCTGGGGTTCTGACGATAGTCCCAGGCGCCATCGTGATCTGGTTTGTTCGCAATTACATCGCCAAGGGCTTCGCGATGGGACGCGTTTGAGCCGCAACTGAACTGTTTCGCAAAGGGAATTCACCATGTTTGAATGGATGGCCTGGACTACGCCCGTGGCAGTATTTTTCAGCTGTATTGTGCTGATGCTGGTGGGTATGACCGTGTGGGAAATCAAGTCACCTACGACGCTGCGCCGCGGCTTTCTTCCGATGGAGACCACCCGTGGTGACCGCTTGTTTATCGGCTTGCTTTCAGCCGCCTATGTCAACTTGGCTTTCGTGGGCCTGAGTGGTCGTTTGGTCGAGTGGATGGGCCTGCAGGCCGAGCCTTCGATCTGGTTCAGCTTTGTTCTTTCCATGTGCTTGCTTGCGTTGATCATGCGCAAAGGCTAGTTCAAGACGGATGAAAAGGTTCGGCTTATTTCCCCCTGGAGCCGTTCAAGCCTTCTAAACAGGGGTGTTTCGACCTGAGGAGTTAGACAATGAAATTAAGGTATTCGGTATTGGCAGTCGCCCTTGCTTGCGCAGTGGGCAGCCAAGCTTGGGCTGACGAAGCCGCAGCCAAAAAGTGGATCGACGACGAGTTCCAGCCTTCGACCTTGTCCAAGGCCCAGCAAGCCGCTGAACTGAAGTGGTTTATTGACGCTGCCGCGAAGCTCAAGGCCAAGGGCGTCAAAGAGATCAGCACGGTGTCGGAAACGCTGACTACGCACAACTACGAGTCCAAGACCCTGGCCAAGGCCTTTGAGGAAATCACTGGCATCAAGGTCAAGCACGATGTCATCCAAGAAGGCGACGTTGTCGAAAAGCTGCAAACCTCTATGCAATCGGGCAAATCCATTTATGACGGATGGATTTCTGACTCGGACCTGATCGGCACCCACTACCGCTACGGCAAGATTTTGAACCTGACCGACTACATGACCGGCGCAGGTAAAGAGTGGACCAACCCCGGGCTGGATGTCAAAGACTTCATCGGCACCAGCTTCACGACGGCTCCCGACGGCAAGATGTACCAATTGCCTGACCAACAGTTCGCCAACCTGTACTGGTTCCGCGCGGATCTGTTTGCCAAGCCCGAGCTAAAGGAAAAGTTCAAGGCCAAGTATGGCTATGACCTGGGTGTGCCATTGAACTGGAGCGCCTACGAAGACATCGCCGAGTTCTTCACCAACGATGTGAAGACCATCGACGGCAAGCCGATCTATGGCCACATGGACTACGGCAAGAAAGACCCATCACTGGGCTGGCGCTTCACCGATGCTTGGTTGTCCATGGCCGGTACGGCAGACATCGGTATTCCCAACGGCAAGCCAGTTGACGAATGGGGCATCCGTGCCTCGGCAGACGGCTGCAACCCACAGGGTGCTTCCGTGGCCCGTGGTGGTGCTACCAATTCGCCAGCAGCCGTCTACGCTTTGACGAAGTACATCGACTGGATGAAGAAGTACTCGCCCAAGGAAGCCATTGGCATGACCTTCGGCGAAGCAGGCCCTGTGCCAGCGCAAGGCCAGATTGCACAGCAGATTTTCTGGTACACCGCCTTCACCGCCGACATGGTCAAGCCTGGCCTGCCAGTCGTTAATGCCGACGGCACCCCCAAGTGGCGCATGGCCCCCGGTCCCAATGGACCGTACTGGAAGCAAGGCATGCAAAACGGCTACCAGGACGTAGGATCGTGGACCTTCTTCAAGGACCATAACCCTGACCAAGTGGCTGCAGCCTGGTTGTATGCACAGTTTGTAACCAGCAAGACCGTGTCGTTGAAGAAATCTACCGTTGGGTTGACCTTCATCCGCGATAGCGACATCCGCTCCAATGCCATGACTCAAATGGCGCCCAAGCTGGGTGGCCTGGTGGAGTTCTACCGCAGCCCCGCACGCGTGGCCTGGACGCCCACCGGTACCAACGTGCCTGACTATCCCAAGCTAGCCCAGCTGTGGTGGAAAAACGTGGCTGTAGCGGTCACGGGCGAGAAGACACCCCAGGCTGCGATGGACAACCTGGCCAATGAAATGGACGACGTGATGGGCCGCCTGGAACGCGCCGGCATGGCACATTGCCCGCCCAAGCTCAACGCCAAGTCGGACCCCAGCAAATGGCTGAGCGACAAGGGTGCACCATGGAAGAAATTGGACAACGAGAAACCAAAGGGTGAAACCATTGCCTATGACACGCTGATCAACGCGTGGAAGAACGGCAAGACGCGCTGATCCGGTTTGTTCGAACTCTGATGCTCTAAAGGTCGGCCGTGTGAGCACATTTGCCACACGGCCTTTTTCTTACTTCTTATGCTTACAACCATGCAGCCCCAATTGACACGGCGCGAAACGTTGATGGACCGACTGGCACAGGCCGAGGCCTATGACATCGCTATCGTCGGCGGTGGAGCGACAGGCTTGGGCGTTGCGCTGGACGCCGCAGCCCGCGGTTTCAAGGTTGTCCTTGTTGAGTCGCACGACTTTGCCAAAGGCACCTCTTCACGGGCAACAAAGCTGGTGCACGGTGGCGTGCGCTACCTGGCCCAAGGCAACATTTCGTTGGTGCGCGAGGCATTGCACGAGCGCACAACGCTGCTGAACAACGCGCCCCATCTGGCGCAACCCCTGCCGTTCATCATGCCCTCCTACAAATGGTGGGAGACACCGTTTTATGGCATTGGACTCAAGATGTATGACGCCCTGGCGGGCAAAGCCGGCCTGGGCAAAACCGAATTTCTGAATCGCGAGCAAACGCTCAAATACCTTCCCACTGCGCTGCCGCAAGGTCTGCAGGGCGGCGTCAAATACTGGGATGGTCAATTCAACGATGCCAAGCTGGCTATGGCCTTGGCCCGCACGGCCGCAAGCCGGGGCGCACTGCTGGTGAATTACTGCCGGGCGGCTCACCTGTTGTACCAAGACGGCAAGGTGTCTGGCCTGGTATGTGAAGACACCTTAAATGGCAAGCAATACACGATCAATACCCGCTGCGTCGTGAATGCCACTGGGGTGTGGGTAGACGAACTGCGCCAGAAAGATGGCGCTGCCAGCGGCGCAAGCAGCAAGCGCGCCACCGAACCCATGGTGACGCCTAGCCAGGGCGTGCACATCGTCGTGGACCGATCATTTTTGGACAGCGATGTCGCGTTGATGGTGCCCAAGACGGCGGATGGGCGGGTGCTGTTCGCCGTGCCGTGGTTGGGCAAACTCATCTTGGGCACGACCGATACTCCGCGCAACGATCTGGCGCGAGAGCCTCTGCCGTTCAAGGAAGAAGTGGATTTCATACTTAACGAGTCGGCACGCTATCTGCGTAAGGCTCCGACCCGCGCTGATGTAAAAAGTGTGTGGGTGGGCCTGCGCCCTTTGGTCAAACCGCAGGACGATGACGGCGACAACACCAAGGGCATCAGCCGCGAACACACAGTGATGGTCAGCCGCAGCGGCATGGTCACCGTGACGGGCGGCAAATGGACCACCTACCGCGCCATGGCCGAAGACGTTCTGGATGCCTGCGCTAACAAGGCATTGCTGGAGAAGCGAGCCAAAGGTGTCACCACACATCTCAAGCTGGTGGGCTCCGGCATGCCGGCGGCGCAGATTCGGTCCATCTGCCTGGCACCGGGCCTGCATTCCTACGGCGACGAGCAGGCTGTAGTGCAAGCCATGCCCGGCGGTGACCGGCAGCTGTGCGAAGGCCTGACCGAAGGCATGGTTCGGTTTGCTGCACGGTATGAATACGCGATCACCGTGGAAGACATGCTGGCGCGCCGTTCGCGGCTGCTGTTTCTGGATGCACGCCTCGCAGCAAGCCTGGCGCAAGAAGTTGGGAATATCTTGTTGGAGGAGACGGGCATTGACCCCGAGGTTGAGGCCTTTGGCGCACTGGCTCAGCATTATCTGGACCTGCCGATTTAGGTTGTTGTCCGTCGGGTATGGCAGCCTGTTTCTACCTATTGACGCCGCTGTGCAATTACCGGACTATGGTGCCGATGCGTGAATAAAAAGGAGACAACACCGTGAAAATTTTTACGCGTCTGGCGCTGCTGGGTGGCATTTTGTCCGCACTGCTGCTGGTTGTGGGCAGCATGGGCCTCTATGGCCTGGGGGCGACCAACGAAGCTTTGCGCACGGTGTATGAAGACCGCACCGTTCCGGCCGGGCAATTGGGTGAAATAGGGGCCAAGTTGATCAGCAACCAGTTGGCTCTGTCGGCCGCGCTGATCACCCCCACGCCCGAAGTCATCGCCTCCAGTACGGCCACTGTGGACGCCAATATTGCCGCCATCTCCAAACTGTGGTCGGCCTATACCGCAATCAAACTTTCCGACGAAGAGCAGAAGCTCGCCAAGGCCTTTGTCGAAAACCGCAAGAAGTTCGAAGAAGGCCTGCAGCCCGCGCTGGTTGCGCTGCGCGCAAACGACGTGATTGAAGGCCAAAACATCCTGGTCAACAAGATTCCACCGCTGTATGCGCCTGTAAAGAAGGGTATTGATGCCCTGAGCCAATTGCAGGTGGATGGTGCGAAGAAAGAGTTCGCCGACGCCTCTGCGCGTTACGGCACTTTCAAGCTGGTATCGCTTGTTTCGATCGTAGGAGGCCTGCTGTTTGCTGCGGTGTTTGGCGGTGTAACGCTGCGCACCATCATCGGTCAACTGGGTGCAGAGCCCTCCGAGGCTGCTGTGTTGGCGCAAAGTGTAGGAGCGGGTGACCTGACCACGGCAGTGGCACTCAAGCCTGGCGACAACATCAGCCTGATGGCACAACTCAAGGCCATGCAGGACAACCTGACGCAGGTGGTGACCAATGTACGCAATGGCTCCGAAGGCGTGGCCATCGCCAGCGCCGAAATTGCGCAGGGCAACCAGGACCTGAGTGCGCGCACCGAGCAGCAGGCCAGCGCGCTGGAAAAAACCGCGTCCAGCATGGAGGAGCTGAGCTCGACCGTTAAACAAAATGCAGATAGTGCCCGCCAGGCCAACCAGTTGGCCATGAGTGCGAGCACGGTCGCGGTCAAGGGCGGCGAAGTGGTCACACAGGTGGTGGAGACCATGAAGGGCATCAACGAATCCAGCCGCAAGATATCGGACATCATCAGCGTCATCGACGGCATTGCTTTTCAGACCAACATCCTGGCGCTCAACGCGGCCGTGGAAGCCGCCAGGGCAGGGGAGCAGGGTCGAGGTTTTGCGGTGGTGGCCAGTGAGGTGCGCAGCCTGGCAGGCCGTTCTGCTGAAGCAGCCAAAGAAATCAAGCAACTCATCAACGCCAGTGTGGAGCGTGTGGAGCATGGCAGCGTGCTGGTGGACCAGGCAGGCGTCACCATGACGGAGGTAGTGAGCAGCATCCAGCGGGTTACCGACATCATGGGAGAGATCAGCGCCGCCAGCAACGAGCAATCGCTTGGCGTGTCGCAGGTCAGCGAGGCCGTGGCCCAGATGGACCAGGCGACCCAGCAGAATGCCGCGCTGGTGGAGCAGATGGCGGCGGCGGCCAGCAGTCTCAAATCGCAGGCCCATGACCTGGTAGGTACCGTGGCCGTTTTCAAGCTGGCCCACGGGGCCGCTGGCGCATCGCAGATGGCAATGCCGCGCATGCAGGCCCCCCCGTCAGTGGCCGTGCGACCCGCGGCCAGAGCGGGCGCGGCAATCACTGTCGCCAAAAAGCACGCCCCTGCTGGCAAGCCCAAAGCCCTGTCGGCACCCGTAGCTTCCAAGGCGGCGGATGATGGCAGCTGGGAGAGTTTCTGATCGCTGAGACCGGGTGGCGGCCACAGGGCGCAGGTGACTGCCCGGCCCTTTTCTCTTGGTCAAATCGGGCTGTAGCCCTCGCGGAGCGTGCGTAAGCAGCTACTAAAAACGTAGCAGCTTCAGGCGGGCGCGGCCAGAACCGCCAGCGCTTTTTCAGAAAACTCTATCCACATGGTCTCTTGCAAGATGCCGGCGCCCAGCACCAGGTGCTGCAACTGCGCTCTGCGCGAAGTGTCTCCACGGGCGAAGTCTCGGGCCTCAATGGCGCGGTACACGGCCAGCTTCTGGCGGTGCAACTCCAGCCGTCGGCGGATATCGTCGGCCAGACCGGTGGGGCCCACCACCGCCTCGGCCCGCAGGCGGACCATGAACTCGTCGCGCAGGGGTTTGGGATCCTGGTCCTCAGCTACCCAGCGTTCCAGTTCGGCGCGGCCAGCGGGCAGCACCTGATAGACCTTTTTGCGGCCGCGGCCGGATTCGGGCGGGAGGGATTCCACCCAGCCAGCAGCTTCCAGCCGCCCCAGCTCGCGGTAAATCTGCTGGTGCGTGGCATGCCAGAAGTAACCAATGGAGCGGTCAAAACGGCCCGCCAGATCGGAGCCGGAACTGGGTTGCTCGACCAGGGCGGTAAGGAGGGCGTGGGGCAGGGACATGGCCGTATTTTATGCAACCAGTTGCACAGTCGTGAGGTTTTTGCGTAGAATTGTGCAACCAGTTGCATAAAGGACCCTCGATGACCGCCCCCCATTCCCAATACGCCAACATGCTCAAGCCCCTGGACCTGGGCTTTACCACCCTGAAAAACCGTGTCCTGATGGGCTCTATGCACGTCGGGTTGGAAGAGGTGCCCAATGGTTTTGCCCGCATGGCCGCGTTCTACGCCGAGCGCGCCCGGGGCGACGTGGGCCTGATCGTGACCGGCGGCATTGCGCCCAATGAACGCGGCCGGCCCATGAAGGGCGGCGCCATGCTGACCACCGAGGCAGAGGCTGAACACCACCGCGTGGTGACCGATGCGGTGCACCAAGAGGGCGGCAAAATCGCGATGCAGATCCTGCACTTTGGCCGTTACTCGTACCAAAAGGACCTGGTGGCGCCCAGCGCGCTGCAGGCGCCCATCAACCCCTACACACCGCACGGCCTGAGCACCGACGAGGTGGAGCAGACCATTGAAGATTTCGCGCGCTGTGCAGGTCTGGCACAACATGCCGGTTACGACGGCGTGGAGATCATGGGCTCAGAAGGGTATCTGATCAACGAATTCATCGCGGCCCGCACCAACCACCGGGATGATGAGTGGGGTGGCAGTTACGAGAACCGCATGCGCTTCCCGGTCGAGATCGTGCGCCGCGTGCGAGCCCGGGTCGGGGCCAACTTCATCATCATCTACAGACTGTCCATGCTGGACCTGGTGGAGGGCGGCTCCACGCTGGACGAGGTGATCCAACTCGCCAAGGCGGTCGAGGCGGCCGGCGCCACCATCATCAACACTGGCATTGGCTGGCACGAGGCGCGCATTCCCACCATCGCCACCAAGGTGCCACGCGCCGCGTTTGCCTGGGTGACCCAGCGGCTCAAGGGCCATGTGGGCATTCCGCTGGTCGCCACCAACCGCATCAACACGCCCGAGGTGGCGGACCAGTTGCTGGCCGATGGCTTTTGCGACATGGTGTCCATGGCCCGGCCGTTTCTGGCGGACCCGGACTTTGTGCGCAAGGCGGCGCAGGGCCGCGCCGACGAGATCAACACCTGCATTGGCTGCAACCAGGCATGCCTGGACCACACCTTCGGGGGCAAGATCACGTCCTGCCTGGTCAACCCCCGCGCCTGCCACGAGACCGAGCTGGTGATAACGCCCGCGGCACAAGCCAAGCGCATCGCGGTGGTGGGCGCTGGCCCGGCCGGACTGAGCTTTGCCGTCACCGCCGCCGAACGTGGCCACAGCGTCGAGCTGTTCGACTCTGCCACGGAGATTGGTGGCCAGTTCAACATCGCCAAGAAGGTGCCGGGCAAGGAAGAGTTCTATGAGACGCTGCGCTACTTTGACCGCCAGTTGGCGCTGCGCGGCGTCAAGGTGTCGCTCAACACCCGCGTCACGGCCGATGCCCTACAGGCCGGCGGTTTTGATGAGGTGATTTTGGCAACCGGGGTTACGCCGCGCACGCCACACATTGAGGGCGTCGACCACCCCAAGGTCATGGGTTATCTGGATGTGCTGCGCGACGGCAAGCCCGTGGGCCAGTCGGTGGCGGTGATCGGCGCGGGTGGCATTGGTTTTGACGTGTCCGAGTACCTGACCCACTCCGGCACCAGCCCCAGCGTGGACGCACCCAAGTTCTATGCGGAGTGGGGCATTGATACCGCTTACGCCCAGGCTGGCGGCATCAAGGCAGCCCATGCGGAAACCTCGCCACGCGAGGTGCACCTATTGCAGCGCAAGGAGAGCAAGGTCGGCGACCAGTTGGGCAAGACCACCGGCTGGATACACCGGACCTCTCTGAAAGCCAAGCGCGTGGGCATGGCGCCCGGCGTGCAGTACCAAAAAATAGACGACGCCGGCCTGCACATTCGCGTCGGTGACCAACAGCAGGTGCTTGCCGTCGACAACATCATCCTGTGCGCGGGCCAGGAGCCGCAGCGCGAGCTGTACGGCGCGTTACAAGCTGCGGGGTGTTCCGTACACCTGATTGGCGGTGCTGATGTGGCCGCCGAGCTGGACGCCAAACGCGCCATCAACCAGGGCACACGCCTGGCTGCGACGATTTGACTTTAAACCTCAACACCAATGGAGCACACATGCACACAGCCCCAACCCAAATGAAACCCGCAGCTGCCGCATCCCTCGCCAAATGGCACGCCATGGTTGCCGCCGGCAACCTGCAAGACCTGCCCAGCATCGTCCACCCCGATGCGGTGTTCCGCTCGCCGATGGCCATCCATCCCTACCAGCCCGCGGCGGCACTGATACTGGCGCTCAACACCGTGATCAAGGTGTTCGAAGACTTCACTTACCACCGCCAACTGGCATCAGACGATGGTCTGAACGCCGTGCTGGAATTCAGTGCCCGCGTGGGTGACAAGCAGCTCAAAGGCATAGACCTGGTGCGCTTTGACGAGGAAGGAAAAATCGTCGAGTTTGAAGTCATGGTGCGCCCTTTAAGCGGCCTACAAGCACTGGGCGCGGAGATGGGTGCGCGGCTGGCGGAGAAGATGCCGGCCTTTAAGGTGAAGGGCGCTGCCTGAGTCGGTAGGTTGCAGCCCTGCCCGCAACTGCCTTTAGTTAAGTCTGACGCAGCGCTCTGGGAAGCGTTTCATAAGGTCACATTCCCGCTTGCGCATGAATTGGGCAATCGCCTGCGCGCGGGGGGAGCCTTCTGACACTCCATAGTTTGGGTGAGTGCAATATGCCGGATTGCTAGGGCACACACCCGTTTGCAGTCCGGTGGACGTATAAATGTCTTCAGCCGAAGTTGCACGCGTGACCGAGGTCTGCGCAGGCGTCGCTGTATTGTTGACCTTCATCACCTTGACCGCAGCGTCCCCTTTGTCGCACTTGTTGGCGTCGGCGTATTTGATGCCGTCGGGCGTCGTGCAATTCCAGAAGAAGCCGGCAGCGGCAAAAGCCGGCCACGCCGTGGCGAAAAGCAACAGCGCGAGCGCGAGAAGGCGAGTGAGGTTCATGGTGGTCCTGTAGGTTGGCAGCTACCGCGCACTATAGGGCATGATCCGCCGTGCTATTGCCGGGTTACGCGGCAGCCATCGCGGCCAATTCTTCCCGCAAGCGTGCGTTCTGTGCTTCCAGTTCGCGAATACGGGCTTTCACAGCCTGCACTGTGTCTTGCTCAATCGCGCTAGCGGACGCGTCGTCTTCTGTCGGAGCCCGTTTCCTGGTTTCGCGCACCCGCTTGGCGGCTTGCCGCAGCTGCTCCTTACCGCCCAGCGCAGCCGCAATCTGCTCCTGCTCGGGCAGCGTGGCCACAGCAGCGGCGGCATTCAGCGATAGGGTTCCCGATTTGACGGCAGCCACCACCTCCGGCGCCGCCTGCTTTTGGATTTTCTCGATCAGCACAACCTGGTTGCTGCTCAGGCGTGCTACTTTGGCAATGTCTTCGCGGCTTTTTAGCGGCTCGGGCGTTGTTGTCGGTGCGGCAACCGCCCCAGGGGCTGGGGTGCAGTCTGCAATTCCGTTCGGCGCGGATTTCGGTCCTCTGTCGTTCAAGATTTCGCGCTTGCGCAGCGCGAGCACACCCCGCTGAAAGTCGGACACACTGCGGCGGCCCAGGTGCTGGTCAATCATCCACAGATGGACATCTTCCATAGTCTGGAACTGCTTGCTTTGCAAGGTCTGGAACGCAATCCCGTGCTTTTGGCAAATGCCATAGCGGTTGTGGCCGTCAACCAGCACGTCGCCCCACAGTACCAGGGCATCCCTGCACCCCTCCGCCAGCAGGCTGCGCTCCAACGCATCGTGCTCTTCGGGCGTCAGGGGATCGATATAGGCTTTGAGATCAGGATTGATGACGATGGTCATGGCTTGGAAGAGGGGCTGGGTTCGGGCAAAGGGCGTGATTGTAGGGGGGGCCACTTATATCGGCTGAAAGCGGCGAGGTTGGCACAGGCATTGCTAACCCATCGGTACAACGCGCATCCCATCCACTTACACACACGAGGAGTCTGCAGCATGAACCGCATGGAAGTAACCGAAAAAATAATTAGCACCAAAGTGGCCAAAGACATTACATGGGACCATGTCGCCAAGAAGGTGGGCTTGTCCAAGGAATGGGTCACCGCCGCTTGCTTGGGCCAAATGACGCTGGACGCTAAGCAGGCCAAGGTCGTAGGCAAGATTTTTGGACTGACAGCCGAAGAGCAGAAGTGGTTGCAGGTGGTGCCCTACAAGGGCTCGCTACCCACCCCGGTGCCGACCGACCCCTTGATCTACCGCTGGTATGAAATCGTCAGCGTCTACGGCACCACGATTAAGGAATTGATACACGAAGAGTTTGGCGACGGCATCATGAGCGCCATTGATTTTTCAATGGACATCGTGCGCCAGCCTGACCCGAAAGGCGACCGCGTCAATGTGGTGCTGTCCGGCAAGTTTTTGCCTTACAAGCAGTACTGATAGCCCCGGCCAAGAATGGCCGGCGCACCAACTGCGCGCCAGTCTTGCAAACCCTAGGATAATCGTCTGAAAACATTGCGCCTGTCCCCTGCGCCTGGTTATTTTCTACGTCAGTGGTCCTGACACACCGTTTCTTGATCCGCTGAACGGACCACGTTCGCTTGTAGCGCCCACGGTACGCAGCTAACCCTTGTTCCTCCGACAAGTGGTCATCTTGGCGGCTAGGCCGGTGGTGCTCTCGCCGCCTTATTAGCTTCCGCTAACACCCCCTCAATCAACGCATCCTTGTCCCTCCACAGCTGCTGCACCCATTGTGAAAACGCCTCCCTGAACGCCGGGTCCTGCGCGTAGTCACCAACCATCAAATGCTGTGGTATGGGCAGGCTGCGCACGCGCACGATGACGCGGCGCAGCTTGCCGCGCAGGAAATCGGTGAACGTGATCGGGCCATCCGGGTAGACGATGGTGATGTCCAAAATGGCCTGAAATTTATCGCCCATGGCATTCAACGCCATGGCCATGCCGCCGGCTTTGGGTTTCAGCAGATGGCGGTAGGGTGACTGTTGCTTGGCATGCTTGGCTGGTGTGAAGCGCGTGCCCTCCAGAAAATTCATGACGCTGGTCGGAATCAGTGCGTATTTCTCGCATGCCTTGCGCGTGGTCTCCTGGTCTTTGCCGCGCATGTCGGGGTGTTTCTTGAGATATTCCTCGGTGTGGCGGCGCATGAATGGAAACTCCAGCGCCCACCAGGCCAAGCCCATGACAGGCACCCAGATCAGTTGCTGCTTCAAGAAAAATTTCAGCAGCGGTATGCGGCGATTCAGCAAGTGCTGCAGCACCAAGATATCTACCCATGATTGGTGGTTGCTGTTGACCATGTACCAGCTGTACGGGTCCAGGCCCTCCAGGCCTTGTACGTCCCACTGGGTGCGCTGGGTCAAGGCCATCCACGCGCTGTTACCCCAGATCCAGTTCTCGGCAATGCCCAACAGCAGGGGGTCTATGCGCAGGCGCACGGCCTTGAATGGCAGCAGCAGCTTCAGCGATGAGAAGACCAGCAGTATCGGCACCCAGAACAGCGCGTTCAGCACCATCAGCAGGGTTGCAATAGTGAAGATGACGGGGGAGGACAAGAAGGAAAGCATGGTGGCTGCAGGATGGGTGCTAAGAAGTGCTATCAATACAGGAGCGGGTTACGCTCGTTGGGCGAGGGCTACAGCCCATTTTCGTTGAAAAAGCACAGGGTGTTACGACCTCTGGCTTTGGCCTCGTACATCGCCATGTCGGCCTGCTTGAGTAGCTCAGGGCCGGGCGTGCTGCGACCCAGGAACAACGTAGCGCCGATGCTGGGCGTGGTGCTGTGCTGCACGCCCAGCAACAGGTAGGGTTCGTTGAGACTGGACAAAATCTTGTGGCCCACGGTAGCGGCGTGCAGTTTGGCATCGTCTTGGTTCACGCTCAAATTCTGAATCAGCACCACGAACTCGTCGCCACCCAACCGCGCCACCGTGTCCACCGCGCGGATGCATTGCAGCAGGCGGTGTGCCAGTTCTTGCAGCATCAGGTCGCCAACATCATGGCCGTGGGTGTCATTCAAATCCTTGAATTTGTCCAGGTCCAGGAACAGCAGCGCGCCGTGGGTGCTGTTGCGCTGGCTGGCGGCCAGCGCAGTGTCCAGCCGGTCGCCCAGCATGCGCCGGTTGGGCAGTCCCGTGAGCGCGTCGTGGTAGGCGAGATGCTCGATAGCTTGCTCGGCCTGTTTGCGTTGGGTGATGTTGCGCGAGATCGCGATCAGCCGTTCCTCCTCGCCCGCCAGGGTGGGTTTGCGCACCACCGACAGTTCGAACCAATGGCGCCCGTGGGGGAGCTGCAAGCTGTAGGTCTTACCTGTGGAGCGGCCAGTGTCCAAGGCTTCGCGCAAGGCAGCCATGAAAACCTCAGCCGCCTCCTGCGGCAACACTTCCGATACCAGCCTATCGATTTGCTGGGTAGCCGGCCGCAACAGCTCCTGAGAGTCATGGCTGTGGATGACGCGGTAGCGGCCCTCACCATTGAATTCGAACACCAGATCGGGCAGGGCTTTGAGCGTCGCCTGCAGTTCGGATTGGGTGGCGAGCAGTTCGCCTTCGACGTGCTTTCGCTTGGAAATATCCATCAGCGTACCCACCATGCGCAGTGGCTTTCCGTCGCGGCTGAACTGCACAACCTTTCCCCTGTTACCCAACCACACCCAGTGGTTGTCGGTGTGGCGGGCGCGGTATTCAGCCTCGTAGGCGGGCAAGGCACCACTCAAGTGGGCGCGCATGGCGTCCAGCGTGCCGGGCAGGTCGTCCGGATGGATGAGGTGGCCCCATGCGCGGCCGTGTTTGCTCTCTGACACGTCTCGGCCCAGCATGGCGCAGGAGCGCTCGTCCAGGTAGTAGCCCTTTTCGACACTGAGGTCGTGGTCCCAGCGGCCGAGGTCTGCGCTCATCAAGGCCAGCTCCAGCTGTTCGGTGGTGTCACGCAGCCGCGCTTCAGCGTCTTTGCGCGCCTGGATGCTGCGGCCCATGCCCAGCACGCCGACGATGCGGCCGTCTGCGCCACGCATGGGGGTTTTGATGACTTCGTAGATGCTGGGGTCGCTTAGCAGGGGGGAGGGCATCGGGCGTTCCTCGCTCAGCGATTGCCCGGTCTGGATGACGATACGGTCTATCCGCAGGAACTCTTGCGCAATGGCTTCGCCAACCCAATCCTTATCTTTGGAGCCCACAATTTGATCGGCGGTCGTGCCTACGTTTTCTGCAAAAGCCGTATTGCAGGCCAGATAGATGCCTTGGGTGTCTTTGAGCCAGACTCTGTCGGGTATGGTCTCCAGCAGGTTGCGCAACAGGTTTTCGCTAGTCTGCAAGGACAGCGTGGCCGCGCGCTCGCCAGTGATGTCTTCAATCGTGCCCTCTACATACAAGGTGTTGCCCTGTGCGTCGCGCACCAGGTGAGCATGCTCACGCACCCAAAACCGTTCGCCTGTTTTGAGGCGGTAGGTTTCGGACACAAAATCAGTGACTTGACCTTGGGTTTCAAGAATATCCCGGAACTCTTGGCGCCGGCCCGGCTGCACGTACGAGTCGGCACCCAGTGCGTGCGGGTGGGCCAGGCATTCGGCTTCGCTGGCGAAGCCATTGAGCCGGGCCAGCGCCGCATTGAGGCGCACAACTTTTCCCGCGGCGTCGGACCGGTAGGCCCCGATGGGCAGCAGGTCAAACAGCGTGGATAAATCGTGTAAGGCCAAGCCGCATGCTCCTGCTTTTTGTTTGCCGCTCTACTTGAGGCTGCCCGCCAAGAATTGCTGCAGGCGTTCGCTCTTGGGCGCGGCCAGCACGGTGGCCGGGTGGCCCTGCTCCTCGATTCGGCCCTGGTGCAAAAAGACCAGGTGTTTGGATACCTCTCGGGCGAAGCCCATTTCGTGCGTCACCACCACCATGGTCCGGCCCTCTTGCGCCAGGTTCTGCATGACCTTGAGCACCTCGGACACCAGCTCGGGGTCCAGCGCGCTGGTGGGTTCGTCAAATAGCATGACCTCAGGCTCCATAGCCAGCGCGCGCGCTATGGCCACGCGCTGCTGCTGGCCGCCGCTCAGGTGGGCAGGGTAGCTGTCTTCCTTGCCGGGCAGGCCGACCTTGGCCAGGTATTTGCGGGCGGTCTCAATCGCCTGTTCTTTCGGCACACCCAGCACATGCACGGGCGCCTCGATGATGTTTTGCAGCACCGTCATGTGTGCCCACAGATTGAAGTGCTGGAACACCATCGCCAGCTTGGTGCGCAGCCGAGCCAGTTGCTTGGGGTCGGCCGCGCGCAGTTCGCCATTGGATTGCTTGACCAGGTTTAGCGGTTCGCCCGCGACGGCAATGCTGCCCTCGTGCGGCTTTTCGAGCAGGTTGATGCACCGCAAGAATGTGCTTTTGCCCGAACCCGAGCTGCCAATGATGCTGATGACATCACCCGCGTGGGCCGACAGCGACACGCCCTTGAGCACCTCGTTGGCGCCAAAGCGCTTGTGGATGTTGTCAACCTGGAGTTTGAGCGGCTTTGGCGTCGTCATGGATTGGGAGAAAAGAGGAGGGTAGAGGAAGTGATGGAGGCCTCAAGCGCCCAGCAGCTCACCAGTTTTAAAGGCTTTGGCGCCAGCAATCTTGCCCAACTCACCGCCCGTGGTCACATAGCGGTCACGCACGCGGGCATACAGCACACCGCCAACGCCAGCCAGCACGCGCTGGCTGTGGTTCGCAATGGGGTCAATGATCTCTGCCACCAGGTCGCCCACCCGTAGCATTTGCCCGGGCTCTGCAGCAAACGCGACAACACCGGCCGAAGGAGCGTACAGTGTTTCGGACCCAGCCAGGGGCGTGGCCTGGCACAGTGCGGGCGGCATCGCCGGTGCATGGGCGCTGTGCACAACCTGCAGGTGCTGCAGGTAGGTCAGCAGGGCCCGGGCGTCGGTTTGGGCGAGTGCGTGGCTGACATCTGTCTCGCCGCGCAGCTCAATCGTCGTGCTGCAGCAGCCCTGCGGAAGTGGGGACGGGTTGCCGGCTGCGGCCAGGTCTTCGGCCAGGCGCCACCACACGCCGGACAGGCATTCGTCAAACGGGCCGCTACCCGAATTCTTGGCCAGCAAGATGGCCTGGCATTGCAGGAAGCGCGTCAAGGGTTCGAACTGCGGCCAGCAGGCTTCTTCGGTGTAGAAGTGCATCACCGATTCGCAGTCGCAGTGCAGGTCCAGCACGTAGTCGGCATCAAACGACAGCGTCAACAGTCGCTGGCGCAGGCTTTGCAGCTCGGTTTGGGGTTTCCAGTCTTGCAGATATTGGCCGATGGCACGGCGTACGGTGGCCACGTTGGCGTGCGCGTCGGCACCCAAACCGTCTTTGACTTCCGGCCACACGGCTTTCGACAGATCGGGGTAATGGCGGTTGAAGTTTTCAGACGTATCCAAGTCAAAGCGACCCATGGGTTTGTGGTCCAGCCGCTGCGCCAGCCCCAGCGGGTTGGCCACAGGTACCACCACTACCTCACCCATCACCTGGCCGGCGGCGTCTGCAGCTTCGAGCAAGGCTCTCAGGTGGTGGGCGACCAGCATGCCGGGCAACTCTTCGGCATGCAGACTGGCCTGGATATAGACTTTGGGCCCGCGTCCCGGTGTGCCGAAATGCAAGCTGGTCAGCGTCTTGTGGCTGCCCAGGCTGGGGGACAAGAGGGGATGGTCTACGCGTTGCATGGTGTCAGTGTGTCCGTGGTGCCAGGTAGGCCAGCAAATGCCGTTCGCCAAATTTGAACAGGCCAATCAGGCAGAACGAGGCCACCAGGTAAATGGCGGCTGCTGCCAGGTAGGCTTCAAATGGCAGGTAGTAGGTGGCATAGATGCTGCTCGCTGCGCCCGTGACGTCCAACAGCGATGGCACGGCGCTGGCCAGGCTGGTGGCGTGCAGCATCATGACCACTTCGTTACTGTAGGCGGGCAGCGTGCGGCGCAGCGCGCTGGGCAGCACGATACGCAGCATGACCTGGAATCGGCCCATGCCATAAGCCTGCGCAGCTTCAATTTCGCCAGCGCTGGTTTCGCGTATGGCGCCCGCCAGCATCTCGGCGGTATAGCCGGCGGTGTTCAGCGCGAAAGCCAGCAGTGCGCAGAAGAATGGTTCCTTGAAGTGTGTCCATGGCCACACGCTATCCCACCGCGCTTGTATCCACTCCAACTGACTCAGCCCGTAATAGATCAGGTAAACCTGGATCAGCAAGGGCGTGCCGCGGATCACATAGGTATAGGAGGCCACCAGCCAGCGCAGCGGCGCCCACGGCCCGGTCAGCAGCAATGCAAATACCAACGCCATGACAGCGCCCACCGCCAACGAGGCAAACAGCAGCGTCAGCGTGGTGGCTACACCGGTACCAAACAGCGCGATGTTTTGAGGCTCCAACAGGACGGCAAAGTTCATTTACAGCGTTCCCCGCTTGGTGCCCAGACTGAAGCGGGTATTGAGCCTGCGCAGCACAAACAGCGACACCGTGGTGTAGACGAGAAACAAGCCTGCCGTGAACAAAAAGAACACAAACGGTGAGCGCGTGGCCGCACTGGCCTGCTTGGCGGCGTAGGTCATTTCTTGCAGGCCGATCAGGCTGACCAGGGCCGTGGCCTTGATCAGCACCAGCCAGTTGTTGGTAAAGCCGGGCAGGGCGTAGCGCACCATTTGCGGTGCGGTGATGCGCACAAAGGTTTGGATACGGCCCATGCCAAAGGCCCATGCGGCCTCGGCCTGGCCTTTGGGAATGGACAACATGGCGCCGCGGAAGGTCTCGGTCATGTAGGCGCCGTAGATAAAACCCAGCGTCAAAATGCCGGCTACCAGCGGGTTGATGTCTACCGTGGCCTCACTGCCCATCCACTCCAGCGCATTGTTGATGCCAATGGTGCCGCCGTAGAAGATCAGCAGCATCAACACCAGGTCGGGGATGCCGCGAATGACGGTGGTGTAGGCCGTGGCCAGGCCGACCCAGACCGGGCGGCCCGACAACTTGGCGCCGGCACCCAGCAGGCCCAGCACGATGGCCACCAACAGGGACGCGAGCGACACGCCCACGGTCAGTACTGCACCCTGCAGAATGGCTGATACGTAGGCGTTCACGGATTGCAGTCCTCGCTAGGCGCGGGCTTATTTGCCGTAGACGTCAAACTTGAAGTACTTGTCGTTGATCTTCTTGTAGACGCCGTTGGCGCGCAGCGCCTTGATGGCCGCGTTCAGCTCGGTCTTCAGTGCGTCCTGACCCTTGCGCAGGCCGATGCCGGCGCCAGCGCCAAAGTATTTGGGGATAAACAACTCTTCCCCCTTCAACTCGTAGTCCTTGCCCTCGGGCTTGCTCAGAAAGCCGCCAGTCACTTCCACATGGTCGGCTACGGTGCCGTCCAAGCGGCCGGCGCGGATGTCCAGGTAGACCTGGTCTTGCGCCTCGTACGACACCACATCCACCCCTACGGTCTTGAGTTCACCCAGCGCGTATTTTTCCTGGGTACTAGCTTTGAGCACGCCTATCTTCTTGCCCTTCAGTGAAGCCGGGCCAGTGTAGTTAAAGGCCTTCTTGGTAACGACGCGGCTGGGGGTGCTGTAGTATTTGTCGGTGAAATCGATCTGCTTCATGCGGTCATCGGTGATGGACATGGAACTGATGATGACGTCGTATTTGCGCGCCATCAAGCCGGGGATCATGCTGTCCCACCCTTGTTCGACAAACACGCATTTGCGCTTGATCTGCTCGCACAGCGCGTTGGCAATGTCCACATCAAATCCGGCCGGTTTACCGTCCACCTTGTAGGTGAAGGGCTCATAAGTGGGGTCGATGGCGACTTTCAGGTCCTTGCCCTGGGCAAAGGATGCGACGCCAAAGGCTCCCAAAACGACGGCCAACAGTATCTTTTTCATTGCATACACCTCGGTAAAACCAAAATTTCATTCTACGGGCTGCGCGCGACCCAAATTGCCGGAGTTTTCCGCCGGTCAAGCTTTAGTGTGCGCTGTTCACTGTAAAACCTTAAAATAGGGGGTTACCCCGAAAGCACCATGAACGCCCCAGTCGACGTCTCCTTTTTCGCGCGCGCCGCAAAGCCGCTGACCAGTTACCGCAAGTACTGGGCGGCTCGCTTCGGCACGGCACCCATTTTGCCGATGAGCCGGGCCGAGATGGACAAGCTGGGCTGGGACAGTTGCGACATCGTGCTGGTCACCGGCGACGCCTATGTGGACCACCCCAGCTTTGGCATGGCCGTCATTGGCCGCATGCTCGAAGCCCAGGGTTTTCGGGTCGGCATCATCGCCCAACCCGACTGGACCAGCGCCGAGGCCTTCAAGGCTCTGGGCAAGCCGAATCTGTTCTGGGGCGTGACCAGCGGCAACATGGATTCCATGATCAACCGCTACACGGCCGACCGCAAGATCCGCAGTGACGACGCCTACACCCCCGGCGACATCGGCGGCAAGCGCCCCGACCGCGCCGCTATCGTCTACAGCCAGCGCTGCCGCGAGGCTTATAAAGATGTGCCCATCGTTCTGGGCGGCATCGAAGGCAGCCTGCGTCGCATCGCCCATTACGACTACTGGAGTGACAAGGTGCGCCGCTCGGTGGTCGTGGACGCCAAATGCGACCTGCTGCTGTACGGCAATGCCGAACGCGCGATTGTCGAAATCGCCCACCGACTGGCCGCGCGCGAGCCGGTCGAGGCCATCACCGATGTGCGCGGCACCGCCTTTGTGCGCCGCCCGGATGACGAAACCGGCAACGGCTGGATAGAGATCAACTCCACCAGCGTGGACGCGCCGGGCCGGGTCGAGTCCCACATCAACCCGTACATGACGACTTCGGAGCAGGCAGCGGGCCAAGGCAGCACATGCGCCAAGGAAGATGCCGAAAAAGATGACGCGAATGCAAACGATAAAAGCGCTATCAAAAGCGCAGCTGCTTACGCACAGCCCGCGGGGGCTACAGGCCCAAATGGCATACAGGTTCCGGTCAATGACACCATCAAACCGCTGACCTTTATGCCGAACCCCAACCTGCAGCCCGCGCTGCACGGCCTGGGCAGCTACAAGGTTCCGCCCCGCGACCGCTCGGTCATTCGCCTGCCTAGCTACGAGCAGGTCAAGAGCGACCCCATCCTGTACGCCCACGCCAACCGGGTCTTGCACCTGGAGACCAACCCCGGCAATGCCCGTGCGCTGGTGCAGGCGCATGGCGAAGGCGTCACGGCGCGCGACGTTTGGATCACGCCACCGCCGATACCGCTGACCACGGCCGAGATGGATTTTGTGTTTGACCTGCCGTACGCGCGCAGCCCACACCCCAGCTACGCGGACGAGAACGGCAGCCACGACCACGCGACCAAGATCCCGGCCTGGGAGATGATCCGCTTTTCCGTCAACATCATGCGTGGCTGCTTTGGCGGCTGCACCTTCTGCTCCATCACCGAGCACGAAGGCCGCATCATCCAGAGCCGTTCCGAAGAATCCATCATCAAGGAAGTGGAAGACATCCGCGACAAGGTCAAGGGCTTCACCGGCACCATTTCTGACCTGGGCGGCCCCACGGCCAATATGTACCGTCTGGGCTGCCGCAGCCCGGAGATCGAGGCGGCGTGCCGCAAGCCCAGTTGTGTCTACCCGGGAATTTGTCAGAACCTGACAACCGATCACGGCCCGCTGATCAAGATCTACCGCCGCGCCCGTGCGCTCAAGGGCGTCAAGAAGATCCTGATCGGCTCCGGCCTGCGCTACGACCTGGCCGTCAAGAGCCCGGAGTATGTGAAAGAGCTGGTACAGCACCACGTCGGCGGCTACCTGAAGATCGCGCCCGAGCACACCGAGCAAGGCCCTCTGACCAAGATGATGAAGCCGGGCATTGGCTCTTACGACAAGTTCAAGACCTTGTTCGAGAAATACTCGCTGGAGGCTGGCAAGAAGCAGTTTCTGATTCCCTACTTCATCGCCGCCCACCCCGGCACCACCGATGGAGACATGATGAACCTGGCCGTCTGGCTGAAGAAGAATGGTTTTCGCGCCGACCAGGTGCAGACCTTCTACCCCAGCCCCATGGCCACGGCCACGGCCATGTACCACAGCGGCCGCAACACGCTGCGCAAGATCCACCGCACGGCCGAGAGCGATGACGAGACGGTAGACATCGTCCGCGGCGAAAAACGCCGCCGCCTGCACAAGGCCTTTTTGCGCTACCACGACCCCAACAACTGGCCGCTGTTGCGCGAGGCTTTGAAAGCCATGGGCCGTGCCGACCTGGTCGGCAATGGCAAACACCACCTGATTCCGACCTTCCAGCCGCTGGGCGATGGTGGCTACCAGAGTGCACGCAAGAAGAACTCAACCGCTGCGCCGGCCAAGCCCTTTAAGTCAACGCAACCGGTAAAAGGGCAGATCCTGACCCGCCATACCGGCCTGCCGCCGCGCGACAACGGTTCGGGGCGTCCCACCGCCACCAAACTAGCGCCCAAGTTGGCGCGCAAGCCGCGTTGAAGCAATGGGGGTGGCGCCGTTTGGCACCGCCGCATCTTACCGCTCCAGGCCAAATGCCTTTGATGAAATAGGGCGCTAGCCCTCGTGGGATGTGCGTAAGCAGCTATCAATACGATAGCGCCTGTCGCAACACAAAATCCCTCTCCTGGGCCAGGCTGCTTGCTCAGGCGGGTAGGGCGGACGGGGCCGGCTTGTCGTACTCCCCAAACCACTGCAGCGCGTCCTCCCACAGCGGCTGCGCCTGGCGGCGGAAGTAGCCCATGTGGCCTATGGCGCTCAGCCCATGGTCCTTGGGGCGTATGTCCACTGCCTGCAGGTCGGTGTAGCGGTAGCCGGCCATAAAGGCGTCGCGCGACGCGGGCGGTGCCCACAAATCGTCGGTGGCGTTGGCGGCGATGATGGGTGTGGTCACGTCATCAAACAGGTCCTGCACCTGCGCGGCCATGGCCGGGTCGTCAAAGAAATAGCGAGGGTAGCCGCACCAGTGTTTCCAGTCCTTGTAGACGCCCAGCGGCAGGTCTTCCCCCATGCCCAGCTTGCTCCACGGCAAGTAGCCCTTCCACCAGGTCATCAGCGGGCCGATGACGCGCCACATCAGTTTCACCTTCCACTGTTCCAGGGCTGGCATCCATCCGTGCCAGCCGGCACCGGTGGCGAAGGTGTAGAAGCGGGCCACGCGGCGGTGGTTGGGCAGCAGGCCGAAGGCATGGCCGCCAAAGGAGTGGCCAATCATGAACAGCGGCACGGTATCGCTGGACATGGCATCCACGGCGGCGCTCAGGTCCCGGCGCGCCCAGTCCAGGTACTGCATGCGAAAGCCCCGCAGCGTGGTTGGCTTGGACAGGCCGATGCCGCGGTAGTCCAGCGTCAGCGTCGTGTACCCCTGGCTGGCGGCAAAGGTGGCGAAGTTGCGGTAGAAGCCCTGCGGCACGCCGGTGGCACCGGCCACGACCAGGTTACCGCGCAGCGGGGCAGTGGCCGGGTAACGCAGCGCGGTGATGGCATAACCGTCGTCGGTCTGCAGCGTGATGGTTTCGGCTTGGGGCGTGTTGGCCTTGTCCATGGATGTGCTCCTGTGAAAGGGGGTGGTTTGCGCGGTCAGCGCGCGGCGGCAGGAAGACTCAAGCGCACCAGATCGAGCAGGGCCTTTGACGTGGCCTGCATGGCGTCCACGTTGCCAGCCACACGGGCCTGCACCAGGGCGCCTTCGTAGGCCGACACTGTCAGCGCGGCCAGGCTGTGCGCGCGGGTGGTTTCAATGCCGGCTTGTTGCAAGGTGCTGCCAAGGCGTTCGCGGATGGCGGCAAAGCCTCTGGCGAGGGTCTCGCGGATGGCGATGTCATCGGGCCCCGACTCCAGCGCTATCGTGGCCAACGGGCAACCGCGCTCGTAGCCGCTGACGGCAAGCGCCTTCTGTGCCGACGCCATCCAGGCCTCAAGTGCCTGCACCACGTCCGGGTAGCGCTGCGTCAGTTTGTCCAGGCCGGTGGTGATCTGCGCGATGACGGCCTCGATGCTGGCGACTGCCAACTCGGCTTTGCCACCGGGAAAGTGGTGGTACAGCACGCCCTTGGGGGCCTGGGCTACGTCCAGTATTTCTTTAAGCCCCACGCCGTGGTAGCCCTTGTGACGCAGGGCGTTTTGCATGGCGGCAATCAGACGCTCGCGCGTGGTGCGCGTGTCGTCGTCGGGTAGGGGTGGCGGTGCTGGCATGGGCTTGATTCTATAGACCGGTCGGTCTAGTGTCAAGCCCAGCCAGCCACTCCCGCGCTTAGCCCGGTTGGGCGGGCTTTGTCCCTTGCGCGTTCTGGGCGCGAACGGATTCCAGAATCCGCACCTCTCGCAGTTCATCCGGGCTGAAGCGGGATTTCTCCAGGTCCTCCACCGCTAACGCCTTGGCATCCGGGCTCAGGGCAGCCTGGCTCTGGATACTGTCCTTTGCGTTGCGGTAGTTCTGCAGGCGCTGGGTCCAGGCCGCTTGCTCCTGGTCCACGGCGGCCAGGCGTTGGGCTTCTTTCGCGCCATACAGCTCGGTGCGCAGATTGCGGATCGCGTCTTCGTTGCCGCCTTGCGACTGCAGCGTTGCGATGCGAAGGTTTAGTGCTGCCTCCTTACGCTCCTGTTGCACGCGGGTACGCCTGTCTGGCGGCAGCAACTGCTCCGCCTGCACGATCAGCGCTTCTCGGTCAGCCGGGCTCAGCGACTTGTTGGCATCCGCCTCCAGCCGCTTGATGGTGTAGGCATCGTAGGCCTCGTCGTCC
This sequence comes from Rhodoferax sp. ZS1R8, assembly GCF_056521325.1. Taxonomy (NCBI): domain Bacteria; kingdom Pseudomonadati; phylum Pseudomonadota; class Betaproteobacteria; order Burkholderiales; family Comamonadaceae; genus Rhodoferax; species Rhodoferax sp. ZS1R8. The sequence goes on from NZ_JBWMBA010000004.1 coordinate 213,340, forward strand.
TTGAAGAAGACATCCGCCACCTCGGAGCCCAGGTGCTGGCGGCGAGAGGCACTGCGTCGGTCCATTGCGGCCCTGACATCCGCTACCGTGGCCATCTGGGCGTCTTGCGCGTTGCCGGCGCGGTCCGTGGAGGGTTCGAATCGCGTCAACCCGTGCTTGTAGGCCAGGTAGTTGCGAAGAATGTCCAGGGCCTCGGCCGCTGCAGTTTCCGGCAACTGGCCGCGCAGATACTCTTCGATGCGGCCCAGCGAAGTCGCCAGGCCTTCTTCGGTGTGCGCTGACAGGAAGAATTCGAACAGCGCCGCCAGGTCGGCCGAAAGTATCAGTTTGCCCTTGGCATCGGCCGCGAGATTCCAGCCAACATTGACACCGCTCAGCGAGTTCGGAAGTCGGCCGAATCGCGACTTGGCGTCGTATTCCTGTAGCGTACTGAACCGCAGCACAGGGTGGCTGTCTTGAGACTGCGGGTAGTGGCCGGTCTTGATGAAGCCGTTCGCGATGGCGGTCGCGGTGCTGGCTGTGGCTTGTGGGCCCGTCGGCGCTGGCTGGTCAGCTGAGAGGTGCCATACCACGGCACACCCTGCCAGCACGACCAGCACGCAGACGAACGCCCGTTGTGCGTTCGCTTTCATGCTTAGCGCCCGGCCTGCTTCAGGCGGTTTGCATGGGTGCGGTACACCGACACGGGGTCAGCGGCGCCCCAGGCTAACAGGCCCAGCGTCTGGTTTTGCTCGTCCACATGGTTCCACCAGTAGCTCGACGAGATGGTCTTGCCAAAGCGTGCGCTGGACACCGGTATGAACGAATCAGCGTCGCCCGTATAACCGTACCAGTTGCCGAATTTGCGGATGACCAGCAACGCCCAGTCGGCCGGGTCAGTGATCAGCGGGAAGCCCGGCGCGGTGAACGTGTCATTGTGGATATTGCCAGTAAAAGAGTAGAAAAGGATGGCATTGGGATCGGTCACCGAGCGCTCCGCACCCTGGCCATCGCCCGCCCATTTGCCCAGTGCCGTAGCGTCAGCACCATATTGTTTGGTGCCGTAGCTGCCGCCCGCAGGCACGCCTGCGCTGGGGTATTTGGCATTGAACTGTTTCATGCCGGCTTGTGTAAAGTCGTTCAGCACACCGTTGGCGTTTTGCTGGAACAGCCAGTCCAGCCGACCGCTGAACAGCGCCACCACGCTACCGGCGACGTTGATGCCGGCAATCGCCGCCATCAGCACCGGCTTGGGCAGTGTGACCGCATAGTCGGGCATCGGCGTGCCGTAGTGCGGGCCGGCAACGGTCGTGATGGACGCAATATTGTTTTCCATCAGCTTGGCCGCCACGCGGGATGTCGTCGCGCCGTGGCTGTGGGCGATGATGTTGGCCTTATGGGCTGGGGTCAGCGTCGTCACGCCGTAGTGGGTTTTCAGGATGCGGGTGATCTCGTTTTTCAGGGCCACGCCGCGCTCTTCGGTCGACATCCAGGCCGACAAGGAGACGTTGTAGGTCTTCTGTCCGTCTGAGTAGTCGCGGATGCCATCGGCAACCTTGTAGAAATACTCTATGGAGCCAAACAGGGTGTCAAAGCCCATGACCCCCGGCACCAGCACGATGGGGTATTTGGTCTTGGTGTCGCCGTTGACCATGGCCTGGGCGGTCCCGGCAGTGGACAGCAACAGGCTCAGGGCCAGGGTGGCGGACATGAGCCGCCTCAGGTAGGAATTGCGCATGGTTATGTCTCCTCGTCTTGTTGATGAACGTGCAAACGTGGACGCGCGCAGCCCTGCGCTGGAGCTGGATGGCCTGGCGATACGCGTCCGGCTGGATCAATCACGCTGCGACGGTCTTGGTGCGGGTCGTCGCTTGACGTCCCGACGCGGGCCGCGGATCACGGCAGACAGGGATGTCGTAAATAGCACGGTCGTGCTATTTGCGAATAGTAAAACGCGTTCACCCCGGTGTCACGCTGGAAAACCCGCGTGCACCGGACAGGATTTGTAACGACTTGTGTGGCAGTCGCCGTGCGGCGAGTGCCTTACAGGGTGTGCAGCGGGATGTCTTTTTCTGCAGCCAGTTGGTCGAGTTGCTGGCGTGTCTGCGTCAGCACAAAGGCAGCTACCGCTGCATGGGTCTCGGGTGCAAACATGGCCGTGATTCCCGATACCTTCAATCCCACCGCGCCGGTCAGCGCGGCCGCAAAGTGTGGCTCCAAAGCCGCCACGGCGACGCGGCCGTCCTTGCACGGATAAACGCGGTAGCCAGCATGGCCACCGCCCACTGCAGCGCCGGGTGTTGTCAGGCCCCAGGTGCGGGGCAGTGCAAGATAGCCGGCAGCGTCAGACAGCGCGATGTCCAGGCGCACGCCCTTGCCCTTTTGCAGTTGCAGCAGCCGGGCCTGCAGCACGGCCTCGGACGCCATCAGCGAGCCGCCCATGTCGGCATACAGCGTGGGCGGCAGATCCAGTCCCCTCACCAATCCGTTTTCCGCCAGATAGGTCAGATCATGACCAGGCTCCTCGGCCCGCGCCCCTGGGGCACCAACAATGGCGACCAAAGAGAGCGCGGGGTAGCGCTGGTGCAGCGCCTTCCATTCCAAGCCGATCTTGCCAAGTGCAGAGGGTCGGAACGAAGTCAGCAGCACATCGGTCTTGGCCAATTCCCGGTGCAGGGCCTTCTGGCCTTTCTCTGACTTCAAATCAGCCTGCACAATCCGCATGCCACTGTGCAACGTGTCGTAGGCCTTGCGGTTGTACAGGCCCATGGGGTCGCCCGATGTGCCTTTGGGCGCGCTGGGGTGGGGCGGCGGCTCCAACTTGACGCAGGTGGCACCCATTTGCCGGCAGCGCATCAGCGCGGCTGGGCCAGGCAAGTTCAGCGCCAGGCTGAGGATGCGGACGCCTTTGAGTGACCGCAACGGTTTGGGGTTTGAATGAGGCTGTGACGGAGTTGGCATGTGAATCTGGGGGAGGGCGCATGCCCTGCGGTCGGTGAAGGAGGCGCTGTTCGGGCCATGATAATAGGAGACAGCGCGTCATTCTTCCACGCACAAGGTAGCCCATTGAATAACAGCAACCAACTAGACTTTGCCTTTGTGGCGGACCTGCCCATAGCGCCTGTGCCTGCCAGGAAGCCCAGCGCGCGGGCGACCACACGCACCGCAACACATGTGCCTGCGCCTGCATCCCTAGCCCCGCCCACCCCTGTGCTGTTCGCCGAGCCATCGGCCGCGCCGGTGGCCGAGCCATTGGCCGATCCGCTGCGAAGTGCAGTGTCGGCTGCGACGGTGCTCCTCCCATCGGTGGACCCCGATGCGGAATCCATGGCAACAACACTCGAAGCTCACCCCGACTACCGCGTGCTGCGCCGCTTGCAGCCCAGGCTGCAGTGGCACCAGGCTTCCGAAGGGTTGGGCGTGTGCCGCGTCATCGTGCTGGATACCGAAACCACAGGTCTGGACCAGTCCAAGGACCGCATCATGGAACTCGCCCTGCTGCGCGTGGATGTCGATCTGGCCACTGGCTTGCCCGTGGGTGATGTGCAGGTCTACGACGGCCTGGAGGACCCCGGCATGCCGATACCCCAGGACGTGCAGGACATCACTGGCATCACCCCGGCGATGCTGCAGGGCCAACGCCTAGATGAGGCCCGCATCGCAACGCTGCTCGAAGGCGTGAACCTGGTCATCGCACACAACGCCGGCTTTGACCGTCCCTTTGCGGAGGCGCGCCTGGCCCAGTTTCGCGGTCTGGCCTGGGCCTGCTCATTCGCCGAGATTCCGTGGAAGACGCACGGCCGGCGCTCGTCCAAGCTGGAAAGCCTGGCACAGGACATGGGTTGGTTCTACGACGCCCACCGGGCCGAGATGGATTGCCATGCCTTGTTGGCCGTGCTGGCCGCCCAGCTGCCGCAAGCGCCGCGGACCGGCCTGGCGCATCTGGTGGAGCAGGCCTTCAAGCCCAGCTACCGCCTGATGGCAACCCACGCACCGTTTGACGCCAAGGACAAACTCAAAGCCCGGGGTTACCGCTGGAACTCCGAGCAAAAGGTCTGGCACACGCGGGTCGGCGACAGCAAGGCCCTGCAGGCGGAATTTGATTGGCTCAAGGAGCATGCCTACCACCAGCGTTCTGCAGTTGTGCAATTTGAAAAACTTGATGCCTTGGTGCGCTACTCCACCCGCGAAGGTGAGTTGCTGCACCACCAGTTGTAAGGAGCACTGCAAGTATGTCTTCTCGTAGCTATTCACTGGTCGGGGTTCAAGTCGCCCAGGCCCGCAAGGTATTGATCAGCGGGCGCACTATCCTGACCGCCATCCACAAGACGGCAGTGGCTCCTGGCCCGGTGCCCGTGGGGCCGCTGGGCCTGCTGGGCGACGAGCAAGCCGATCCGTCAGTGCACGGCGGGCTGGACAAGGCCGTTTACGCATACCCCAGCGAGCACTACGCCATGTGGCGCCAGCGGCGTGCAGATGCAGGTCTGGCGGGCATTGACGATGCATTGCCGTATGGCTCAGTGGGTGAAAACCTGACGCTGGGTGGTCTGTTGGAAGAGGATGTGTGGGTAGGTGATGTGCTGCGCTTTGCCCACTGCGTATTGCGCGTCACGCAGCCGCGCGAGCCCTGTTACAAATTCAATGCCGCCATGGGCTTCAACACCGCCGTCAAGGCCATGGCGCAAAGTGGTGCATGCGGCTTCTACTTGTCGGTAGATGAACCCGGAACCGTGGAGGCCGGCGAATCCTTTGAGCTCGTGCCTGGGCCACGGCACATGGGTATTCCGCAGCGGTTTCAGGACAAGATGTTCAAGCACATGCGCTAAAGGCTGGCCGTAACCGCAGGGGCCCCAGACCTCAGCGTTTAACGGGCGCAGTTTTACTGACTGCGCTGGCCTGGCGTTGCGCGCCTTTTACCGGTGCGAGTAGAGCCGCGCAGTTGGTGTCGTTGCCAGATCCGGTTTCGATCAGCGGCAACAGCGCAGCCAGAGGGTTGAGCAATTCCAGGGCAATTGCAGAGCCCACGCGCAGCACCAGTTTGCCCTTGTCGAGGCCGTACTGTGGATGCCTGAAACTGCCGTACAGATAGAACGGTGTACGCAGAGAAAAGATACCCGCCTTCTTCGGCTTGGGCTCAACCGTGAAGCTGAACTGCTCATCCTTCAGGTTGAAAACACCGCTGCCGTCCACCCGGGTCTGCTCGGTATCCACAACAAAAAATTGCGACGTACCCAAGCCGTCCCGCACGCCAAAAGACGCGGCGCCGCAATTGACCTTGATGTCCTTGTCGCCACCTACTAGCAGCGTGATGATCTTGCCGCCGTTGAGCCCTGCGACAGCATCCAGCATATTGGAAATACGACCATTTGCAATGGCAACGGAGATGTTGCCATCCGCATTTCCCGCCGCATCAGCGATGGACGAACCGTCTCCACTGAGCCGGATCTGGGCCCCCAGCTCGCCGGCACCCTGGGCCAACTTGGGCATGGTCGGGAATAGTTTGGCAATCTGGATATGGCGAAAATCCGCGTCCAGCGTGGAACGCAGATGCTTTTCCTGCTTGGCGTCTATCGTGATGTTGGACACGATGGTGCCCCCCGCAAAGCCGACCTGCAGAGGTTCAAGCTTGGCCACGGCATCGTGCAGGTGGAACGAAAATTTCAAGTTTTCCACCGGTAGGGCATCTGGCGCCTCCAGTCGGGCTGCAGCATAGTCCACGTCTGCATCGATGGCGCTGATGCGCCGTCCATCAAATTTGCCTCGCGGCAATATGCCATCGCCTTTGGCGGCAGCGGTGCCAGTTGGCAAAACCTTGTCGCCGGCGATCTGACGTTCCTTTGCCTGGGCTTTCCCTCGGGTTGTAGTGTCAGATGGCTGGAGCTTGGCGTCAGGCTTGTTGGCCGTGTCTTTTGTCTCCAATCCAATCAGCGGGCCCAGGTCGGACAGTTTCAGCAACTTGCTTTCCAGCTTGGCGGTCAACAATGGCCGCGGTTTTTTCTTCAGGTAGGCACCGCTGCCTTTGACGTCGGTGTCTCCGATTTTTCCGTTCAGGTCATCAATGCTGTAGCGATCACCCTGTTGCACGAGATGCCCGCGCAAGGCATAGGGCGGAGACGCTGGCAGGGGTAATAACAAAAACGGATACAGGCTGGCCAGCGTGGAACCTTCAATTTTCATTTGCATGTCGATCGCCGAGATATCCATGACATCGGCAACCGTTCCTTCCACCATCGCCCGTGTGGTACCGGCGTGCAGCCTGCCCTGGATGGGGAAGGGCGTGGCGGATTCCTGAAAGCTCAGTACGTCGCCAGTCAAGGCATCGCCGTTGAAGGCTGCGCCGTGGTATTTGCCGCTGAACTGGTAGCGGGTGGTGTAGCTGGTGTTGCGCGGCTTCGCTGCGGCTTTCACGACCCCGTCAGTAGCTGCCGGATCAAACGTGCTGGCATCGACATCGATGGCGAAGGGCTCTCCATGGTCGCTGTAGCGCAAGTGGCCTTTGTCAACAGAAAGGCTGCTGATGCGCAGGCGGCTGGCACCCGACGATTCGGAGGGCTTGCGGATCAACCAGTTCTTGCGGCCATCGGCAGCTTTCTCAAATAATAGTTTCGCGTTGGACAGAGCCACCCGCGGTACCAATATCTTGTGGTCAAACAGGTCGCGTAACGACACTGTAAATTCCAGCGAGCCCACCTGCGCCATCGGTGTGGGGTCAGACGACCAATCCGCGTTTGCAAACACCACATCCTTCATCTTGATGGTCGGCGTTAAACCCAAATCGACGTCGAGGTCGGAGATGTGGAATTCGCGCTGGGTTTTCTCTGAAACGTAACGTTCCAACGGATGGCGAAACCAGTTCCAATCAAAAACGAGCCACAGTACTACCAGCAAAGCTACCAGTGCCAAGCCAATCGCTTGCCACCGCTTGGGTCTAAACGCTGGGGTCTTCATCGTTCGGGACGATCCTTTTCTGCTGTGGGTTGGCTTTACGGTTGGGTTCCATTTTAAAGATAGGCCGGTGCGTGTCCAGCGTCGGTGCGTTGCCCTACATAGTCCAGATATAGCCTTGTCTTGTGCGACTGCGAACAGATGCCCAGCCCGCTATTTGCCATGCTATGTATGCCGTGTCCTGGTGCAGCGATGCGGCAATGTTTGATTGGCTTTTTAACTCTTGTAGGGGAACACCACCATGAACGAAACACTCAATCCCGTTAAGGACCGTGCTAACCGAGATCCCATCACGGGCGCTCCCGGGGCCCATCCGGTAGGAACAGGCGTAGGCGCTGCAGTTGGCGGCGCAGCCACTGGCGCCGCAATAGGGACCGTCGCCGGTCCAGTGGGCACAGTCTTGGGGGCTGCAGCCGGCGCTATCGTTGGTGGTCTGGCCGGCAAGGCGGCTGCTGAACAAATCGACCCCACCGTCGAAACCGCTTACTGGCGTGAGAACTACGCCTCGCGTCCGTATGTGAAAAGCGGTCATTCGTATGACGACTATGGCCCAGCCTACGATTACGGCGTCAGCTCCTCGCCCAACTTCGCTGGCCGTACCTTTGACGATGTCGAGGCAGACCTGTCGCGTAATTGGGATTCGGTGCGGGGCAAATCTTCTCTGACTTGGGACCACGCGCGCCATGCTGCGCGGGATGCCTGGGACCGGGTCCGCAATTCGGTGAGCTAAGCGCAACGGCCTGCTAGCGCAGGCATTCGAGAAGCCGTTGTACCGACACCGGCTTCACGAAGTGCAGGTCAAAGCCAGCTTCGCGTGCCCGCTGTTGGTCTGCCTGCTGGCCCCAGCCGGTCATCGCAATCAGCTTGGGGCCTGCACCGTGGAAGATGGCGCGTATCGCGCGGGCTGCCTCATAACCGTTGAGTTCGGGCATGCCAATGTCCATCAGTACCACGTCGGGTTTCTGTTCGGTTGCAAGTTGAACTGCCGTGCGTCCATCATGCGCGACCGTTGTTGCAATACCCTCGATGGCCAGTAATTCAGCAAAGCTATTAGCTGCGTCTTCGTTGTCATCGACAACGAGCACACGGCAGGGGGGTGCCTCCGTTGGCAGCCCTTTGTTGCGCACCCCAGATGCGAGCTTAGGTGCGATTGAGGCGCTCAGCGGAACGGTAATCGAAAATTCACTGCCTTTACCCGGCCCTTCGCTGCGGGCAGTGATGGCGCCGCCGTGTAGCTCTACGAAAGCCTTTGCCAAGTGCAAGCCAATACCCAAGCCGGTGGAGGGTTCACCAACAGCGCGTTCTTGCGCGAACATGCCAAAGACTGAAGTCAATGCCTTGGGCGACAGGCCATTGCCGCTGTCCCGGACAACAAAAGCCATAGTCTTTTCACGCATTTCCGCAGTGATAGTGATGTCTCCACCTGGCGGTGTGAATTTGGCCGCGTTGACGATAATATTGGCCAGACTTTGCACCAAACGCACTTGGTCTGCCAACATGGCTATGTCGTCATTCGGTACATTCATCGCAACCCGGTGCCGACGTTCACGCAGCGAAGCGCCGGCAATCTCCATAGCATGGTGGACGATGCGCTGCGCGGTGGTGGGAATCGTCTGCAAGTGGATCTTGCCGTTGTTGATGCGGGCCACATCCATCAGGTCGTCGATGAGCCGCGTCAAGTGGCTTACTTGGCGCTGCACCATTTGCACCAGCCGCGTGGTCTGCTCGGATGGGTGCAGCCGTTCGAAGATGCCGGTGGCGTTCATGATCGGGGCGAGCGGGTTGCGCAGCTCGTGGGCGAGCGTCGCCAGAAATTGGTCTTTGCGCTGGTCCATCGCCCGCACTTCGTACTGCCGGGCGCGCGCGCGCAATGCCGACTTTACGAAACTCACCAGCGCTATCGTGCGCACCGGGCGCTCCAGCAACGTAACGTTGCCCAAATGCTCCACGGCGCGCTGGGTCTCCCGAGATTCCATGCCGCTGCGGGTCAGCAACAAGATAGGTAGGTCGGACCATGCAGCCTGGGTTTCAACGGACCGCCGCACCAATTCTCCGCAGATTCCTAGGGCCTCTTCGGAAAGAAGCAAGGCACCAACGTCCTCCTGCAATTGCACGGCCAAATTTGAGGGCGTATGACACACATGCACTGTTACCCCGTTCGCACCGAGTAACTGTTCTGTCAGCGTGGCGTCGCGCCCTCCGGGCAAAAATACCAATAGCGAGTGTTCCATCAGCCGACTGCCAGGTCTGAATGTGATGCCATGGCAGCATCACCGTCGCCCAAGGGGACCGGCACGCCCGTCAGAATGCCACGGTAGCCGCGCAGCACATCGCCAATCGCAATACCATCTCGGGACATAGACAATACCCTGATCGTGCGTTCGTGCAAGCTGCCACGTTTTTTAAATACCGACAGCGCCTGGTGCACTTCTCCGTCCAGCTCGAAATAACGCATCATCAGCACGTTGTCCGCCAGGTAACTGGCGTCCAGTGCACTGGACATATTGTCGCCCAGCATGCCCTGTTGCACACCTACCAAGAAGGTAGCCACTTGGTGCTGACCCAAAAAGGTCAGGATCTCATGAAGGTGGGTCGTCATGAACCGTTCATCGGGCACAGCCTGCATGTAGCCGTTGAGGCTGTCGATGACGACAACTTTGGCACCGCGCTTCACTGCTGCCACGATGGCAGCGGAGAACTGGCCCGGCGTGAGTTCAGCAGGATCAATTTGCTGGATGGTTAGCAATCCATTGTCCAAGGAGGCGCGTAGGTTCATGCCGAGGCCGTCCGTTCGGTGCAGCAGGTTGCTGACCGACTCTTCGTACAGGAACATGGCCGCTATATCACCGCGTGCATTGGCCGCCGCCACAAACTGTGCTGCAACCGATGATTTGCCGGTGCCGGGTGGGCCTACGATCAGCGTGCTGGAACCTTCCTCGACACCGCCACCCAGCAGTGCATCCAGCTTGGGCAGGCCACTGCTCCGTTGTTGTCGCGCGTTGATGGTGCGGGTTTGTGAAGCGACGAGCCGCGGATGCACCTCCAGCCCGCCGCGTACCAGTATGTAGTCATGCAAGCCGCCCATGTACTTCTGGCCGCGGTACTTGACAACCCGCAGGCGCCGCCGCTCACTACCGTAGTCCTTCACCGCGTGGTCGAGCTGTATGACGGCGTGTGCAATGCTGCGCACTTGCAGATTACTTTGCGACGAAGTGCGATCGTCCAGCAGGATGACAGTGCATTCGCGCTTGGCAAAAAACTGCTTCAGCGCCAGCACCTGGCGGCGGTAGCGCAGCGGTGAATCGGCCAGCAACTGCAATTCCGATAGGGAATCGAGCACCACGCGGGTTGGCTTGATGCGTTCAACTGCACCCAGTATCAGCTTCAGCATGTCCGATAGCTCTACCTCGGACGGGTGAAACATCGTGTAGTGGGCATCAGCCTCCAGCAGGTTCTCGGGTGGCAGCACCACATGCACCTCTACACCCGAAATGTCCCAGCCATGGGAGTCGGCAACCGCCTGCAATTCGGACAAGCTCTCGGCCAGTGTGATGTAAAGCACCCGCTCACCGCGCCGCGCGCCCTCCAGCAAAAATTGCATTCCGAGCGTGGTCTTGCCACTGCCAGGCTCGCCCTCAATCAGGTAGATACGGTGTTCGGCTAGGCCACCGCCCAAAATGGTGTCTAGTCCGGGTATTCCGGTAAAAAGCATCTTTTTCTGCTCCGTTAATCAGTTTCTGTTGCATTGGTTTGCCGCGCGTGAGCGGTACCAACATGTGCTCCAGAACGACTGGTAGGCATGCTAATTGCCCATGCCTGATCGTTCTGTGCGTTGCGCCACACCGTCGCTTGCGTTCTCAGTGTCCAAACTCCTGCTTAGGCCGGGTTTTGTGGAACACCAGCGGCACGACTTCTGCCACGCCGGCCTGGTCTCTCCTGGCCTGGTTCAAAACCGACGTCTTGATCTTACCCACAACATGCATCTCGCAGGGCTTGCAGTCAAAGCGCAGGGTCAGCTTTTCTTTGCCGTTGATAAGCTGCAGTGGCTCAGCTTTTACTTGTCCCTGCACCCCGACTACGCCTTTGGCCTGCTTGGGACACAGGCTTAATGAGAAGCGCACGCAGTGCTTGGTGATCATCAAGCTGACTTCACCCAGCTCTTCATTGGCCTCGTAGGCTGCGGCTATTACCTTGACGCCGTGGCGGGCGTAAAAGGCGTGGGCTGCCTGGTTGTGCACATTGGCCAGATAGCTCAGGCTGTCTTGCGGGTAGGGCACGGGTGGCACTACGGGCGCGGCGCGCGCCAGGCGCTGCAGGGCCCGGGCGCGGGCTGCCTCAAGAGCTTTTACAGCCTCGCGGCGCAGTGCGTTGAGAACCGATGCCGGGACAAATAGGCCGCTAGCCCTTGCCGAATCTATCTCTAGCGCTTCAAAAATTGTAGCGCCCAGCTTTGCAATCTGATCGCGGTTATTAGCATCGGCAGCGCCGGCGTCCTTGGCACGCTGCAGCGGCATTGCGGTGTGGGCATCACCCACGCAGCCATCCTCATCGGTGTAACGCAAGCTTATGGTGCCTCGCTCTGGGCAGGCCGACAGAGACGCCCAGACGCTGATGCGCCGGTCGCTGGATTTCTTCTCCAGCACGCGGACCCAGTCCACGGCGCGGTTGCGGTTGACTTCCAGGCCTTTGCGCAGGTCCTTCAGACCAGCCACGGCGTCCTTGGGAAACACGCGCCAGCGGCCCTTGGCCGCGTTAAGGCTTTCAGCCCGGTTGATGGCCAGGCCCACCAGTTCCTTTTGCAGGTCGTAGTAGCACAAGCCGTCGCCGTTGTGTAGCACCATGCTGGTGTTACTCAGTTCCATTTCTACCCAATTCGGGCCGACCTGGGTCACGTAACCAATCGCCTGTCCCGGGTTCTTGGGAGAGTCGAAAGCGCCGATGTCTTCCTTGCGGCCCTGCACGAAGTAGTCGGTGAACTCACGGTTGAAGTTCTGGTTGGGGTCGGGTGTGAACGTGAATGTGGTGCGGCCGCTGCTGGCGCGCGCGAGTGGAAAGTGGTTGGGCTGGGCCGAGTCTTGGCGGTCTGCTATCAGCTGATCCAGCAGCTTGCGGTAATGGGCGGTGATGTTCTTCACATAGCCCAAATCCTTGTAGCGGCCTTCGATCTTGAAGCTGCGTATGCCAGCGTCCACCAACGCCGCCAGGTTTTCGCTTTGGTTGTTGTCCTTCATCGACAGCACGTGTTTATCGTGCGCGACGAAGCGGCCTTTGTCGTCCACGACCTGGTAAGGCAGGCGGCAAGCCTGGCTGCATTCGCCGCGGTTGGCGCTGCGCCCGGTGTGGGCATGGCTGATGTAGCACTGGCCGCTGTAGGCCACGCACAGCGCGCCGTGGACAAAAAATTCCAGCGTGCAACGCGTTTGGGCACGGATGGCGGCGATCTGCTTCGACGTGAGCTCACGCGCCAACACAATTTGCGACAGCCCCGCATCTTGCAGAAATCGCGCTTTCTCCGGCGTGCGGATGTCGGTCTGCGTGCTGGCATGCAACTGCATGGGCGGCATGTCGATTTCCAACAGGCCCATGTCCTGGATGATCAGCGCATCGGCACCGGCGTCATATAGCTGCCAGGCCAGCTTGCGCGCGCCTTCCAGCTCGTCGTCGCGCAATATGGTGTTCATCGTGACGAAGATGCGGCTGTTAAACCGGTGCGCATGGGCCACCAGTCGCGCGATGTCGGCAATGCTGTTGTCGGCGCTGGAGCGCGCGCCAAAAGACGGGCCGCCGATGTAGACGGCATCCGCGCCATGGTTGACAGCCTCTATGCCAATGTCGGCATCACGCGCGGGGGCCAGTAGTTCGAGTTGGTAATCGGGCAACGACATGGCGCAATTATTTCAGGCCTGCACGACCTTTTGGGTTTGCGTGCCCAAGCCGTCAATGCCCAGGTGCATGGTCTGGCCAGCGCGCAGGTACACCGGAGGCTTCTGGCCCATGCCGACGCCGGGTGGCGTGCCGGTGGAGATGACATCGCCGCTCTGCAAGCTCATGAAGCGGCTCAGGTAGCTGATCAGGAACGCTACTTGGTAGACCATGGTGGCCGTCGATCCATGTTGGTAGCGCTTGCCATCCACGTCCAGCCACAGGCCCAGCGCTTGTGGATCAGGCACCTCATCGGCCGTCACCAGCCACGGACCCAAGGGGCCAAAGGTGTCGCAGCCCTTGCCCTTGTCCCAGGTGCCACTGCGCTCCAGCTGGTATTCGCGCTCGGACACATCGTTGACGATGCAGTAGCCAGCCACATGGGCCATGGCGTCGGCCTCAGGGATGTAGCGGCCGCCCTGGCCTATGACGACGCCCAGTTCAACTTCCCAATCGGTCTTGACCGAGCCTCGGGGAATCTGCACTGCATCGTCGGGGCCGCAGATGGCGCTGGTCCATTTGTTGAAGACCACCGGCTCGGGCGGTACCTGCATACCTGCCTCAGCTGCGTGGTCCGAGTAGTTCAGGCCAATGCAAATCAGCTTGCCCGTGCGGGCCACGCAGGGGCCCAGGCGCAGGTCTTTTTGCGGTACGCCAGGCACCAGGGGCAGGGTTTTCAGGTCTAGTGCCTTCAGCCTGGCCTGTTGGGCGGGCAGCAGGGCGTCGCCGGCCAGATCGGGGACGATGCCGGACAGGTCGCGCACGCGGCCGGCCGCATCCAGCACACCGGGTTTTTCATGGCCAGAGGGGCCATAGCGCAAGAGCTTCATCTGGTGCCTTTTTTAAAAGAGTAAAAGTTTGCAACTGCCAATGAAAAACGCGGCCTTGAAGCCGCGTTTTGTCGTGCACACCATGCGTTGCCGCAGTCGGGTTTATTCGATTTTGGCTTTGGCGCGCAGTTCTTCCTGGAACTTGGCGATCTTTTGCTGTTGCAGCTGTTGGCCAATTTGCGGCTTCACATCTTCAAACTTGGGCAACTGGGCATCGCGAATGTCGTCCAGGCGGATGACGTGGTAGCCGAACTGGGTCTTGACCGGGGTCTCGGTGGTCTTGCCCTTGGTCAAACCGGTCAGCGCTTCAGAGAATTCCTTCACGTAGTTGCCGGGGTTGGCCCAATCCAGATCGCCGCCCTTGGCACCCGAGCCTGGGTCCTTGGAATCTTTCTTGGCGATCTCGTCAAACTTGGCACCCTTTTTCAGACGCGCGATGATGGCACGGGCCTGGTCTTCGGTTTCCACCAGGATGTGGCGGGCCTTGAACTCCTTGCCGGAATTCTGGGCAGCAAACTTGTCGTATTCAGCCTTGATTTCCTCGTCGGTGACGGGGTTCTTCTTCTGGTAGTCACCAAACAGTTCGCGGATCAGGATGGCCTGGCGGGCGAGTTCGATCTGGGTCTTGAAGTCTTCAGTGGCGTCCAGACCGCGGTACTGGGCTTCCTGCATGAAGATTTCACGGGCGATGACTTCATCTTTCAGCTGGCCTTGCATCTCGGGAGACACAGGGCGGCCGGAGCGCTTCACTTGCTCGGCCAGTGCGTCCACACGGGACTTGGGGATCGCCTTGCCATTGACGATGGCCACGTTCTGGGCCATGGCCGCAGGCGCCAGCGCTGCCAGCAGGGAGGCAGTCGCGAGTGCGGACAAAATTTGCTTCTTCATGCGGATTCCTTCAGGATACAAATAAATCAAAAACTGGTGCCAAAAACGGCGTGTCAAACGGATGTGGTGTTTGGCGGGTTGTCGGTCTCAATGGCCAGGGCGTGCAAGCCCCGAGCAATGAAATCTTGCAGCGCATCATACACAAGCCGGTGGCGGGCCACCCGGCTCAAACCTGTAAACAAGTGTGAAGCGATACGGACGCGGAAGTGGGTGCCAAAGCCGGTGCCATTGGCGCCAACGTGCCCAGCGTGCTGGTGACTCTCGTCCAGCACCTCCAGGCGGGTAGGTGACAGACGCTCGCGCAAGCGCGCTTCGAGCTGCTCTGCGGTAGGGCCGGTGCTCATGGAGACCCCTCTTTTTCGGCGTCGTCGTCGTTTTTGATGTGGGGTACGAGGTAAGTGCCCAAACCAAGGAAGAAGACAAGCCAGAAACCATAACCCCAGATCTTGAAATTGATCCAGGCTTCCTCGCTGTAGTACAGGACCACATACGCGTTGCTGGCGGACAGGAACAGGAAAAAGCCTATCCAGGCCGTACCGACCCGGTGCCAGACGGAATCAGGCAACTCTAGTTGGCCACCGAGCAAAGTCTTTAAAACATTTTTACCCATGCCCCACAGCATGACGGCCATGACGATGGCAGTCGCCGCGTACAGCACGCTGGGTTTCCACATGATGTATCGCTTGTCATGTATCGCCAGCGTGATACTTCCGAACAGGAGTATGGCGCCGAGCGTGAACTTGTGCAGCGCTGTCAGCTTGCGATCCAGCGCATAGATGATGGCCATTTGCACTACCGTGGCGGCCATGAGCACAGGAGTTGCGAAGTAGATGGCTTCGTCTTTGCCAACACCGAAATAGTCGTGCAGCTTGTACGCGCAGAAAAAAAGTAGAACGGGGATGAAGTCGAGCAGTATTTTCATTCAGGGCTGAAGTGTAACGAGGCGGAATTCATGCAGTAGCGCAGGCCGGTTTCCGTTGGGCCGTCGTCAAACAGGTGACCCAGGTGGGCGCCGCAGTGTCCGCACAGGGCCTCGGTGCGCGACATGCCGTGGGAGCGGTCGGTGCGGGTGGCTACGGCCCCGTCGGCAATGGCTTTGTCGAAGCTGGGCCAGCCGCAACCCGCGTCGAACTTGGTGCTGGACGTGAACAGGGGCTTGTCACAGCAGATGCAGTGGTAAGTGCCATCTTTGTAGTTGTCGGCGTATTTGCCGGTGAACGGGCGCTCGGTGGCGGCGTGGCGGGTCACTTCAAACGCGACCGGCTCAGCACCCTTGGCTTTGAGCAGGGCTTTCCATTCGTCGTCGGTTTTGGCAATGGGGTAGGTCATGGAAGGGTTTCCTTGGGGAGTGTCAGGAACTGCAGCTGATGGAGATGGTGCTGGCCCAGTCGGGCGGAAAGTCGGCAAAGGATTCCAGCGCGGGCTGCTCGTCGAACGGGGCTGCCAGCGCCTGCTGTAATTGTGCTACGACGGCATAGTCCTTGCCCTCAGCCGCGCGGATGGCCAATTCGCCCAAGTGGTTGCGCAGCACGTATTTGGGGTTGGTCTTCAGCATCAAATCGGCCGCTAGCCCTCGTGGGACGTGCGTAAGCCGCTCTGAATATCGTAGCAACCAGGCGTCGATGCTGTCCCGGTCCAGGAATAAATCCCGCACTGAATCGTCCGGGGTTACGGGGTCGTTCTCCCGGTTTTTCACCCAGTGGCTCAGGCGACGCCAGAAGATGCTGTAGTCCACGCGGTCGGCAGCCAGCAGCCGCAGCACGTCGTCCGCCAGTTCGCGCTGGCCATCCCGAACATTTTGCACGTCCGCCAAACCCAGCTTGGCCGCCATGCAGGCGTCGGCCGCTTGGGGGTAGACGGTTTTGTAGGTCTCCAGCGCGGCGATCGTCAACTCCTGGTCTTCTATCAGCGGCAACAGGGCCTGGCCCAGGCAATATAGATTCCAGTAGGCGACGTTGGGTTGCTTGTAAAAGGCATAGCGGCCCTGGTGGTCCGAATGGTTGCAAATATGGCCGGGGTCGAAGGCGTCCAAAAACTGGAACGGGCCGTAGTCAATCGTCAGGCCCAGTATGCTCATGTTGTCGGTGTTCATGACGCCGTGGCAAAAGCCCACCGCCTGCCACTGCGCCACCATCTTGGCCGTGCGCTCGGTCACCGCCTGCAGGAAGTTGGCGTAGGCGTTGCCGTTCAGGCGTGTATCGGTGCGGCAGGCCGGGTAAAACCGGTCGATGGCGTAGTCAGCCAGCTGGCGTAGCTGCGGATGCAGGTCATGGTGGCAGAAGTGTTCGAAATGCCCGAATCGGATAAAGCTGGGCGCGAGCCGGGTGACGACGGCTGCTGTCTCGGGCCGCTCGCGGTACACCGGATGGTCGGAGCCGACCACGCACAGGGCTCGGGTGGTCGGTATGCCCAGCGCGTGCGTGGCTTCACTGCACAGGAACTCGCGGATGCTGGAGCGCAGAACCGCGCGTCCGTCGCCCATGCGGGAGTAGGGCGTCATGCCAGCGCCCTTGAGCTGCACCTCTTGCGCCACGGCGTCGTCGCCCGCAGGCGGCGTCAGTTCGCCCAGCAGCGCGGCCCGGCCATCGCCCAGTTGCCCGGCCCATACGCCAAACTGGTGGCCGCTGTAAACGCTGGATAGGGGTTGCGAGCCCGGGGCGGTCTGGTTGCCAGCCAGGGTGTTGAGCCAATCGTCAGATTGCAGTGCTTGCTGCGTCAAACCCACAAGCCCGGCGGCGGAGGGACTGACGCCCACCCAGTACGGATCTGCCAAGGCTTGGGTAACCACGGGGGAGGAGAAATCGGTTCCCAAGGTGGCAAAGCTGTTGGTCCAGCGCCAGCCCGTTGCCAGGCCTGTCGGGCCGGTTTGGCCCATAGAGGTGTCATGCATGACCCTATTGTCTGGCAGCGGGTGAAACCCGTCCCGTGCAAGGGCAAGGCCGGGGAGGGCTGTGCAGTCAGGCGCCCTGCCAGTGGGTCAGCGCAGTCTCGTCCAGTATCTTGATGCGGTTCATCGACAAAGTAATAACACCGTGCTCTTGCATCGCATTGAGTACCCGGTTGGCGGTTTGGCGAGACATGCCGGACAGGCTGGCGAGCTCATCCTGTGTCAGGTCCAGTTGCCGGGTGCGGCTCCAGAACAGCCGGCTCAGCGCCAAGGCAATGCGCTGCTCGGGGCTGCGGGTACGCCCGGCATCGATCATGGCCATGGCCTGCGACAGGCGCAGGTTCAGGCAGGCTACGACGCATTGGTTAAAAGCCAGGCTGGTGGACTGCAGGTGGTGGAAGGTACCAATGGGCAGGCACAACAGTTCGGTGTCGCGCAGCGCGACGACCTGGTAGCGGCGCATTTCATTCTTCAGCGCTGCACCTTCGCCAAACCACTCTCCGGCCGCCACGCCCAGGAAATCGGAGCGCCGCCCGGCAACCGGTGGCGTCGAAATACGGACCAGGCCGCGCAGTACCCCGTACCAGCCCTGGGTGCGTTCGTTGGCTTGCAAAACGGTCTGTCCGCGCGCAGCTGACAGCGTGTAGACCTCGGCTTCCAGCACGTCCTGTTGGTCGGCGGGCATGGCATTGAACCAGGCCTGGGTTTGCAGAAAGCTGCGTACAGGGCTGCGTGTGGCGTCAAATATCAGTGAATGCGACGACGGGACGGGCGTGCGGTCAGGAGGGTGCAAAAAGGATACGGGCTCAGCATCGATGGCCCTTGGCACAAGTTGCGTATTTGCTTCGGTCATTCGAGACATTCGAGTAGATTTTGTGTGGCTTTGCAAGCTGCGACTAACCCTATCAATCCGACGCTGTCCCCATGTCGTCCAGACGACACCGTTTGCAAGTGAGCGCCCGTGCCCGCACACTCCTGCTGGTATTGGGTGCACAGGCAACGGCTGCCACGTGTGCATTAACCGCACTGCTTATAAAGGACAACAAACTACTATGATGATTTCCAGTATCCACTGTCCCAAGGAGTTTCCATGCTAGGGTTAATGCAAAGCCAACAACTGCTGATTTCGTCGCTGATCGATTTTGCCGAGCGGCACCACGCTGAGGCTGAAGTGGTGTCACGTCGGGTGGAGGGGGATATACACCGCTGTACGTACAAGGACATTGCTGTGCGCTCCCGCCAGGTGGCCAATGCACTGGATTCCATGCAACTAGCATTTAGCGACCGTGTTGCCACACTGGCCTGGAACGGCTACCGGCATCTGGAGCTCTACTTTGGCGTCAGCGGATCGGGCCGCGTGCTGCATACGCTGAACCCGCGCCTGCACCCAGAGCAGATCGCATGGATCGTCAACCACGCCGAAGACCAGGTGCTGTGCTTTGACCTGAGCTTCCTGCCCATCATCAAGGCCATACACGCCCACTGCAAAACGGTGAAGCACTTCATCGCGTTGTGCGACGCCGAGAATCTGCCGGCCGATAGCGGTGTCCCCGGACTGCAGAGCTACGAAGCCTGGATTGGTGCGCAACCCACCAGTTACGTGTGGCCGGAGTTTGATGAGAATTCAGCGTCGAGCATGTGCTACACCAGTGGTACCACCGGCAACCCCAAGGCCGCGCTGTACAGCCATCGCTCCACCATGCTGCACGCTTTGGCCGGCGCTTTGCCGGATGCGTTGAGCATGAGCGCCCGTGATTGCGTGCTGCCCGTCGTACCCATGTTCCATGTCAACGCCTGGGGCCTGCCGTATTCCGCGGCCATGACTGGCGCAAAGCTGGTTTTCCCCGGCCCGGCCATGGACGGCAAATCCATTTTTGAGTTGATCGAATCCGAAAAAGTCAGCTTTGCAGCCGGCGTTCCCACCGTGTGGCAAATGATGCTGGCCCACATGCAGGCGGGCGGTTTGCGCTTCTCTACGCTCAAGCGCACCGTTATAGGTGGCTCGGCCTGTCCACCGGCGATGATCACCGCCTTCAACGATGTCTATGGCGTCGAAGTGCTACACGCCTGGGGTATGACCGAGATGTCGCCGCTGGGCACGGTGTGCACGCTGAAGAACAAGCACTTGCCGATGGATGCGTCCGACAAGATGAAAGTCCGGCTCAAGCAAGGTCGCGGCATTTTTGGCGTAGACATGAAAATTGTGGACGAGGCGGGCCACCATCTGCCCTGGGACGGCAAAGCCTATGGTGACCTGTTGGTCAAAGGCCCCTGGGTCATTAAGGAATATTTCAAAGGGGAGGGTGGTTCGCCCTTGGTGGATGGCTGGTTTCCCACCGGCGATGTGGCCACTATCGACCCCGATGGTTACATGCAGATTACCGACCGCAGCAAGGATGTCATTAAATCGGGTGGCGAATGGATCAGCTCCATCGACGTCGAAAACGTTGCCATGGCGCACCCTGCCGTAGCCATGGCGGCCTGCATTGGCATGAAGCACCCCAAGTGGGATGAGCGCCCCATTGTTGCTGTGGTCAAGAAGCCGGGGCAAGAGGTCACCCGCGACGAATTGCTCGCGTTTTACGAGGGAAAAACCGCCAAGTGGCAGATTCCCGATGACGTGGTTTTTGTGGACGCCATTCCGCTCGGTGGCACCGGCAAAATGCAAAAGACCAAACTGCGTGAACTGCTCAAAGACTACAAACTGCCAGGTACCTGAATGGACTCGTCCCTACGCCGCCAAGTCACCAAGGTGATACGGTCTAGGGGAAACCCTCGCGTTGCAGTGCAGTAATTCTTGTACGCTCAGCTCAGTATTTTTCCAAGGAGACACTTATGAAGTTTGGTCTGAAATTCGTCGCTGCTTCGGTCGCGCTTGTCTGTGCCCAAGGCGCTTTTGCGCAAAGCGGCGAGACGGTTAAATTGGTCAGAATTGATCCATTGACAGGCCTACTCGGCCCAGTCGGTGTCAATCAGGACAAGAGCTACAAGTTCTTTGCGGAAAAATTCAGTGGCGCTGGCAACCCCGCCGGTGTCAAGTTTGAATTCACCACCATTGACAACAAGCTGAGCCCCACTGAGAGCTTGAATGCGCTCAAGGCCGCTATTGATCAGGGTGCGCGCTACATCATCCAGGGTAACGGCTCATCCGTGGCGCTGGCACTGTCTGACGCGGTCAGCAAGTACAACGAACGTAACCCTGGCAAAGAGGTGCTATACCTGAACGACTCTGCGGTAGACCCAGATTTGACCAATAGCAAATGCAGCTACTGGCACTTCCGCTTTGATGCCGACACGTCGATGAAGATTGAAGCGATGACCACCTTCATGAAGGACCAGAAGGACATACAAAAGGTATACATCCTGGGCCAAAATTACTCACACGGCGTGCAGGTTGCCAAGTTTGCCAAAGAGAACCTGGCCCGCAAGCGCCCTGATATCCAGATCGTTGGTGAAGACCTGCACCCTTTGGCGCAAGTGCGTGACTTTGCCCCCTACATCGCCAAGATCAAGGCATCAGGTGCCGATACCGTGATCACCGGCAACTGGGGCTCTGACCTGTCCTTGTTGATCAAGGCGGCCAATGAGAACGGCTACACCGGAAAATTCTTCACCTACTATGCCGGTGTAACCGGCACACCGACTGCTCTGGGTACCAATGGCGCTGGCCGCGTGTACCAGATCGCCTACAACCACTACAACATGGGCGGGCAAATGGACAAGTGGTTGAAAGAGTTTCACGACAAGTACAACGACGACTTCTACACGGGGTCCGTCATACGAATCTACCAAACCCTGGGCGCTGCGATGGCCAAGGCCAAGTCGACGGACCCCCTCAAAGTTGCGGCAGCTATGGAAGGCCTGAAAGTGGCCAGCTTCAACGGTGAAGTGGAAATGCGCAAGGCAGACCACCAGTTGCAGCAGCCGCTGTACATGTCGGTCTGGCAAAAGGCGGACAAGAAGTATCCGTACAGCCCTGAGAATACCGGCATGACTTTGGCTCCCGTCAAGGAGTTCGCGAACTATGTGTCCAGCACACCTACCAGCTGTGCGATGAAACGCCCATAAATCTCGGCCTTGGGGGCAAGCCCTTGGGGCGCTAAGACATCAGGAGCCCGAGCGGGTTTGCCGCATCGGGCTCTTTTTCATTCAACGACGATAAAGGCTTGTCGATTATGGAGTTTTTCATCATCTCGATGCTCAACGGGCTGAGCTACGGTCTGCTGCTGTTCATGTTGAGCTCCGGGCTTACGTTGATCTTCAGCATGATGGGTGTCTTGAATTTTGCGCACGCCAGCTTCTACATGCTGGGGGCCTATGTTGGCTATACGGTGTCACGCTTTGTCGGCTTCTGGCCGGCACTGGTGATAGCCCCGCTGATTGTGGGTGCCTTGGGTGCCTTGTTCGAGCGCCTGTGCTTGCGCAAGGTGCACAAGTTCGGCCACGTGCCTGAGTTGATGATTACATTCGGCCTGTCTTACGTCATCCTGGAACTGGTTCAGCTGATCTGGGGTCGCATTGCGCTCGAGTTTCAGCCGCCCGCTGCCCTGCAGGGTCCGGCTTTCACGCTGATCAACCATTCCGTCAATGGGCTGAGCCTGCTATGGGGTGCTGCGCCCGCCGAGATGTGCAGCGCTGCCGACGCCGCGGTTCGGGTGGTGTGTTCGCCATTCCCGGCGACCCGGGGCTTCATGATGCTGGTGGCGCTGGTGATGTTGTTGGGTGTATGGCTGTTGTTGACGCGCACGCGCATTGGCTTGGTCATCCAGTCGGCATTAACCCATCCCGACGCCGTGGAAGCCCTGGGCCACAACGTGCCACGCATCTTCATGCTGGTGTTCGGTGCGGGTGCCGCGCTGGCGGGCTTGGCCGGCGTCATAGGTGGCAGCACTTTCCTGACCGAACCGGCCATGGCCGCTACGGTGGGCTCTGTCATATTCGTTGTCGTGGTGGTCGGTGGCATGGGCTCTTTGTCTGGCGCTTTCCTGGCATCCGTGCTGATAGGCGTCATACAAACCTTTGCCATTGCATTTGACTTCTCGGTTGGATCCATGGCGCAGCAAATAGGCTTGAACCTTGGGGACGCCGCTCGCGACAACACCTTTGTCAAACTGACCCTGTCACAGGTGGCCCCTATCCTGCCGTATCTGTTTCTGGTCCTGATCCTGATCTTCCGGCCCAAAGGCCTCTTGGGTACACGGGAGGGATAAACAAATGAGCAACCACACACAATCCAAACCTTTCAACACAGGCCGATGGCTGGTCTGGGGCCTGTTTGCACTGGTGCTGGCGGTGGCGCCCTTGCTGTTCACCGGGGGTCTCGGCCTGACCGTGCTGTCGCAGATGGGCATTGCCATCATTGCCTGCCTTTCCTACAACATGCTGTTGGGGCAGGGCGGTATGCTGAGCTTTGGCCATGCCGTGTACACCGGTCTGGGTGCTTTTGTAGCCATCCACGCGCTCAACGCCGTGTCGGGCGGTTCTTTACCCATCCCCGTGTCTGCCGTGCCTCTGGTAGGCGGAATCGCGGGCATGGGCTTTGCCGCACTGTTTGGTTATGTCACCACGCGCAAATCGGGTACTACTTTCGCCATGATTACTCTGGGCCTGGGCGAACTGGTATTTGCCATGTCGCTGATGGTCCCTGAATTCTTCGGCGGTGAGGGTGGCGTCTCGGGCAACCGTGTCATGGGCAGTCCTTTTATGGGTATCACTTACGGGCCTGCCATTCAGGTGTATTACCTGATTGCGGTCTACACCTTTCTGTCGGTTGTGGCCATGTTTGCATTCACGCGCACACCCCTGGGCCGCATGCTCAATGCGGTGCGGGACAACCCCGAACGTGTCGAGTTTGTGGGTTACAACACGCAGCGCATACGTTACACGGCTTTCATCATTGCGGGCTTCTTTGCCGGTATTTCCGGTGGCTTGGGCGCCCTGAACTTCGAGATCGTGACGGCTGAGGTGGTCCACGCTGCGCGGTCGGGTGCTTATTTGCTGTTCACATTCCTGGGCGGCGCGACCTTCTTCTTCGGCCCCATCATTGGCGCGGTATTGATGGTGCTCGCGTTTGTGCTGTTCAGTGAGTTCACCAAGGCGTGGCTGCTCTACCTGGGCCTGATCTTTTTGTTCATGGTGATGTATGCCCCGGGAGGCATTGCCAGTCTGATCATGATGAATCTGCGCGTGGCCATGTTTGGCAAACTGCGCGGGCTGGCGCTGAACTATCTTGCGCTGGCTGTTACCGGCCTGGTTGCATTGACCGGAGCGGCCGCCATGATTGAGATGACCTACCACCTGCAGCTTAGCTCTTCACAGGGCCCAGACATTGCATTCATGGGGTTGCTGCTCAATACCACCGGCCTGGAGTCCTGGCTGGGCGCGGCGGTGGTTTTGGCTATTGGTTTGGTATTGTTTGAAATGGCGCGTCGCCGGTTTGCACAGAAGTGGGAAGGTATACAGGCCTTCATAGAGAAACAAGTAAACAAGGAGGACGCGCAATGACCGCAGCACCGGATTCTTTCGCGCTGGAACTGAAGGACTTGCGCAAGAGCTTTGGCAAGACCGAGATCATTCGCGGTGTCAACCTCGCTGTGCGCCACGGGGAGCGTGTAGCTGTCATTGGGCCGAACGGCGCAGGCAAATCCACACTGTTCAACTTGATCAGCGGCCGCTTTGGCGCCACCAGTGGCGATGTACTGCTCAACGGCACGGTAATCAACGGCCTGAAGCCCTATGAGATCAACCGCCTGGGCCTCTCCCGCAGCTTCCAGATCACGAATATCTTTCCCAAATTGAGTGTGTTTGAGAACCTGCGCTGCAGCGTGCTGTGGAGCATGGGCTACAAATACAGCTTCTTTCGCTTCCTGGCCAGCCTGCATGACGCCAATGCGCGGGCCAACGAGCTGCTGAAGATGATTCAACTGGACAAGAAGCACGACGTGCTGGCGATGAACCTGACCTACGCCGAACAGCGGGCACTGGAGATTGGCATCACCATCGGTGGCGGAGCCAATGTGATCCTGCTGGACGAACCCACGGCCGGCATGAGCCGTAGCGAAACGACCCGTTTCATTGCGCTGATCAAGCAAGTGACGGAAGGCAAAACCCTGCTGACCGTTGAGCATGACATGGGCGTGGTGTTCGGACTGGCCGACAAAATTGCGGTGGTGGTGTACGGCGAGGTTATCGCTTTTGACACCCCCGACGCGGTGCGGGCCAATCCGCAGGTGCAGGAAGCGTATCTGGGCTCTGCGGTTGCTGACGCGCAAGCGGGAGGACACTGATCGTGTTAAAAGTTTCAAATTTGCATGCCTACTATGGCAAGAGCCATGTTCTGCACGGCGTGGACATGGAGGTCAACGCTGGCGAGATCGTGGCCTTGCTGGGGCGCAACGGCTCGGGCCGCTCCACGACGGCCAAGGCCATCATGGGCCTGGTCGATTGCCAGGGATCAGTCCTGTGGAAGGGCAAAGAAGCCTTGGGCAAAAAGACCTTTGAAATCGCCCACCTGGGTTTGGGCTATGTGCCCGAGAGCCGCGACATCTTCCCCAAGCTAACCGTCCACCAAAACCTGTTGCTGGGCCAGAAGCGGGGCCAAAAGAACCCGCGCTGGTCGTTTGACGACATGTACAAGATGTTCCCACGCTTGAAGGAGCGTGAGCATACCGAGGCGGGTGTACTGTCCGGTGGCGAGCAGCAGATGCTGACGCTGTGCCGCACGCTGATGGGCGACCCTGACCTCATCATCATCGACGAGCCCACCGAAGGCCTGGCGCCCAAGATCGTGGAATTGGTAGCGGAATATTTGAAAGAGCTGCGCAAACGCGGCGTCTCTGTGCTGCTGATCGAGCAAAAGCTGACCATTGCGATGCAGATTTCAGACCGCTGCTTCGTCATGGGCCATGGCAGCATTGTTTTTGAAGGCACGCCCGAGCAACTGCGCAACAACACCGAAATCCGCAAGGAGTGGTTGGAAGTATGACCCCAACAGTCGCCCACCGTGTGCGGCCCCCCCCCATTTGTCCCAACCGTGACAAGACCGCTTCCAGCGACCGCAAAACCCCCTACAATTTAAAACGAACGATCGTTCTATTTTGAATGTTCCACTTTCTACCTTGAGGAATGCAAGCATGACCGCCCAATACCAAGTCCATGGTGACGTCGCCATCATTACGCTCGACAACCCCCCCGTAAACGGCTTGGGTCTGTCCACCCGCCAGGGAATTGCTGACGGCATGGCCAAGGCTAACGCCGATGCGGCGGTCAAGTCCATCATCATCACCGGCGCTGGCAAGGCCTTCTCGGGTGGTGCCGATATCAAGGAATTTGGCAAGCCCACCGCCATGCAGGAGCCCAACCTGAACAGTGTGATTGGTGTGCTGGAGAGTTCTGCCAAGCCCGTTATCGGCGCTATCCACACCGTGGTCATGGGTGGTGGTTTGGAGCTGGCTTTGGGTTGCCACTACCGCATCGCGGCACCCGGCACCAGCGTTGCGCTGCCCGAAGTCAAACTGGGTCTGTTACCCGGCGCTGGTGGCACACAGCGCCTGCCCCGCGTGCTGGGCGTTGAGCCAGCGTTAAACATGATCGTCAGCGGAGAGCCCATCAAGGCAGAAATGCTGGCTATGCTGCCCGGCCAAAAACTGTTCGACAAGATGGCCGCATCTCCCGAGAGCTTGGCTGAAGAAGCGCTGGCTTTTGCCCGTTCTGTGGCCGATGTACGTCCACTGCCGCTGGTCCGTGACATGAAGTGCAAGCACCCGCAGGGCGATGCCTACTTCCAATTTGCCCGCAACATGGTCAAAGGGATGTCTAAAAACTTCCCGGCGCCTGCCAAGTGCGTGGATGCTGTCGAAGCTGCCACCAAGAAGAAGTTTGACGAAGGCATGGCGATCGAGCGCGATATCTTTGTCAATCTGATGTGGACGGCCGAAAGCAAATCCCTGCGCCACCTGTTCCTGGCCGAGCGTGCTGCATCAAAAATCCCCGATGTCCCCGCAGATACTGCACAACGTGCTATCAACTCCATAGCGGTTATCGGTGCCGGCACCATGGGCGGCGGCATTGCCATGAACTTCTTGAACGCCGGCATTCCCGTCAAGATGCTGGAGATGAAGCAGGAAGCGCTGGACCGTGGCGTAGCCACCATCCGCAAGAACTACGAAGCCCAAGTCAAGAAGGGCAAGCTAAAAACAGACAAGTACGACCAGCGTATGAGCCTGCTGACTACTACGCTGAGCTACGACGACCTGAACGGCACCGATATGGTGATTGAGGCGGTGTTCGAAGAGATTGGCGTCAAGGAAGCCGTGTTCAAGGAACTGGACCGCGTCATGAAGCCCGGCGCCATTTTGGCGTCCAACACATCCACATTGGACGTGGACAAGATCGCATCCTTCACGAAGCGTCCACAAGATGTGGTCGGCCTGCATTTCTTCAGCCCTGCCAACGTGATGAAGCTGCTGGAAGTGGTGCGCGGCAAAGAGACTGCCAAAGACGTGATGGCCACCGTGATGTCGGTCGCCAAGAAAATCAAGAAAACCGCCGTGGTATCCGGCGTCTGCGATGGTTTCATCGGCAACCGCATGATCGAGCAATACGGCCGCCAAGGTGGTTTCTTGCTGGACGAAGGCTGCACGCCAGCCCAGGTCGACAAGGCCATGGAAAAATTTGGTATGGCCATGGGGCCATTCCGCATGGGAGATCTGGCCGGCAACGACATTGGTTGGGCCATCCGCAAGCGCCGCTACTCCGAGAAGCCTGACATGAAGTACAGCAAGACCGCAGACTTGCTGTGCGAAAAAGGCCGCTTTGGCCAGAAGGTAGGCAAGGGCTGGTACGACTATGTCGAAGGCAAGCGCGATGCCATCCCCAACGCTGAAGTGGTCACCATGATTGAAGAGCACCGCAAGGCGCTGGGCATCACACCGCGCAAGATTTCGGACGAAGAAATCGTGCAACGCCTAGTGTTCAGCCTGGTGAATGAGGCCGCCCACATCCTGGAAGAGGGCATTGCCAACAAGGCCAGCGATATCGACATCGTCTACATCTTTGGCTATGGCTTCCCTGCACACCGCGGTGGACCCATGAACTACGCCGACCAGGTGGGCTTGTTCAACGTGGTGCAAGCCATGAACCGTTTTGCGCAGAACCCGCTGGACGATGCCAAATTCTGGAAGCCAGCGCCCTTGCTGGCCAAGCTGGCAGCAGAAGGAAAGTCCTTCAACTAAGTCAGCCTCGTGATCAAAAGGATTCTCTTGGGCGTGCTGGCCATCGTGCTGCTGTTGGCAGCTGCGTTGACCATCAACACACTGCGCAAAGGCTCGCGCCAGATGGAGGTTGCGCCATTGGCTGCGATCGCCGTCGACGAGGTGGGTGCTTCTGCGCGCCTGGGCGAAGCGGTGCGTTTGCGCACCATTTCTTCCCGAGAGGATGCCAGCCTGAATGCCGACCAGTTCACGCAATTCCATGCGTTACTGCAAACCAAATTTCCCAAAGTCCACGCTACGCTCAAACGTGAAGTGGTCGCGGATCTGAGCCTGCTCTACACCTGGGAAGGCAGCAACCCCAAGGCCGAACCGATTTTGTTCCTGGCCCACCAGGACGTGGTGCCGGTCGCGTCCGGTACCGAAGGAGATTGGCAGGTACCGCCGTTCTCAGGCGAGGTGAAGGATGGCTTCGTATGGGGCCGCGGCTCGTGGGACGACAAGGGCAACCTGATGTCGCAGCTGGAAGCAGTAGAGATGCTGCTAACTGCCGGCTACAAACCCGAGCGCACGGTCTACTTTGCGTTCGGTGCCGATGAAGAGGTCACCGGTGCCCGCGGCGCGGCGAAGATTGCCGCGGTGCTGGCTGAGCGCAAGGTGCATGTGGGCTTCGTCATTGACGAAGGCTTGCTCGTGCTGGAAGGCGTGATGCCGGGCATCGCCAAACCCACTGCATTGATTGGTGTGGCAGAAAAAGGCTACATGTCGGTCGTGCTGAAGATGTCGGCGACACCAGGCCACTCGTCGATGCCACCGAAAAAAGGCACCAGCGCCATTGGCATGATGAGTGCCGCGCTGAAGCGCCTGGACGATGAGCAACTGCCCGGTGGCATCCGCGGCGTAGCCGGGGAAATGTTTGACACCATGGCACCCGAGATGGGTGGCTTTTCCCGCGTCGCTTTATCCAACCTTTGGTTGTTTGGCACGGTGGTGCAAAAACAGCTGGAAGGTGCAGCCAGCACCAACGCCATGTTGCGCACCACTACCGCACTGACCATTGTCAACGCGGGCAACAAGGAAAACGTGGTGCCCGGTCGTGCCGAGGCCACGGTCAACTTCCGTATCCTGCCCGGTGATACCAAAGAACAAGTTTTGGAGCACGTGCGCAGCCAGGTCACGCAGGCAGTCGGGGCAGACAAGTTTGAGTTGTTTGCATTGCCCGGCGCTGTGGATGCCTCTAAGGTAGCCCCTACCGATTCGGCCCAGTACAAGCTGCTGAACAAGACTGTGCGTGAAGTATTTCCGGATGCCTTGGTGGCGCCCGGCCTGATGGTAGCGGCGACCGATTCCGTCCACTACAGCGCCATCAGCGACCACATTTTCAAATTCTCGCCGATCCGTGCCAACGCAGAAGATCTGAAGCGCTTCCACGGCACGAACGAACGCCTAAACACCAAGCATTACGCCGACGCGATCCGTTTCTACCACCGACTGCTGAGCGAGGCCGCCCGGTCCGCGCAGCCCTGAACCCCCATTTTTTTTGAAGAAGAGGAATCCAATATGACTTCCGCAGTAATCGTATCCACCGCACGCACCCCCTTGGCCAAGAGCTGGAAGGGCGCTTTCAACATGACACACGGCGCCACGCTGGCTGGCCACGCCGTCGAGCATGCCATCCAACGCGCCGGCATTGAAGCCGGTGAGGTGGACGACGTCATCATGGGCTGCGCCACACCCGAAGGCGCAACCGGCGCCAACATCGCACGCCAGGCCGCACTGCGCGCCGGCTGCCCCGTCACCGTGTCGGGCATGACCATCAACCGTTTTTGCTCGTCCGGGCTGCAGACCATTGCAACCGCCGCGCAGCGCATCATCGCCGATGAGGGCGACATCTATGTGGCCGGTGGTGTGGAAGCGATCTCCTGCGTGCAGCAGGAGATGAACACCCACATGATGACCGACCCCTGGTTGGTGAAGAACAAGCCAGAGATCTACTGGAACATGCTGCAGACCGCCGAGAACGTGGCCAAGCGCTACAACATCGGCCGCGAGGTCATGGACGAATACGGTGCAGCCAGCCAGCAACGCGCTACCGCCGCGCTGGAGGCTGGTCTGTTCAAGGCCGAGATCGCCCCGATCACCGTCACCATGGGTGTGGCCGACAAGGTCATGGGCCTGATGACCAAGCAAGTCACCGTCAGTGACGACGAAGGCATCCGTGCCGGCACCACCTATGACGGCATCAAGGGCCTGCGCTCTGCCGTTCCCGGTGGTTTGATCACTGCAGGCAACGCCAGCCAGTTCTCCGATGGCGGCGGTGCCGTGGTCGTCATGCACGAGAAGATTGCCGAGCAAAAGGGTCTGAAGCCCCTGGGCCGCTTCCTGGGCTTTGCCGTGGCGGGCTGTGAGCCAGACGAAATGGGCATTGGCCCCGTCTTCGCTATCCCCAAGGTGCTGAAGCGCCTGGGCCTGTCGGTCAGCGACATTGACCTGTGGGAACTGAACGAAGCCTTTGCCGTGCAGGTCATCTACTGCCGCGACAAGCTGAGCATTCCCGCTGACAAGCTCAACGTGAATGGCGGCGCCATTGCTGTGGGCCACCCTTACGGCGTATCCGGCCAACGCCTGACTGGTCATGCGCTGATCGAAGGCAAGCGCCGTGGCGCCAAGCGTGTCTGCGTGACCATGTGTATTGGTGGTGGCATGGGTGCCGCTGGGGTTTTTGAAGTGCTGTAACCCTGCGCGGTTCACGCCCAGCGAAGTTGCCTCTGGTGTGAAGCACCAGGGGCGTTTTTTTTGGGCGCATGGATACACTCCCCGGGTATCTCCCACCTGGCACCTGCGTGCAGACGAAGCGCGGACTTTGATGGCCAAGTTCGCACACCCAGCGATCCTACTTCTTGAAGGCTGCAATGAAAGTTCTGCAATCGGTATTGGTGTGCGCCGCCTTGTCGGCCTGCGCAGACGCTCCGGTATCGCCCACCAAACCGGGTACGCCCGCGGACGCTATCGCCGCCAGGCCTGCGCCCGACTTGGTGCAAACCTATGCTGATTTACGGGCTGCTGGCGGTCGCGTGTTCACGCTGAACCCGAAAACATCCAGCCTGCGCATGTACGCTTTCCGTGCGGGCAAGGCTGCCAAGTTTGGCCACAACCATGTGCTGTCGGCGCCAGAGTTTCAGGGCTTCTTTAGCCTGTCGCCCGAGGGCCCTGCGGCTTCACGCTTTGACTTGGTGTTCCGTTTGGACCAGATGGCGCTGGACGATCCGCAGCACCGCGTTGCGCTGGGGCCCGCATTTGCCTCCGCGATCTCCGACGAAGACCGCGCCAGCACGCGCAACAACATGCTGGGCGACAACAACCTGCAGGCAGCACGCTTTCCTGCGCTGCGCATCCGGTCGCTGCAGATTGTCGGGGAGGTGCCCAAGTTCGCGGCAAAGATTGCGCTGGAGTTGCACGGCCAGGCGCGCGAGCTGTGGCTGCCGCTGACCGTGACGGGCCTGCCCGAAAAGCTGACGGTGCAGGGCGCGTTGGTGCTCAAACAATCGGACTTTGGCATCAAGCCTTTCTCGGTTTTCGGCGGCCTACTCGCCGTACAGGACGAAGTCGTAGTTGAATTCACGCTTTCGGGCGACGCGCCGTAAGCGCTTCGAGGTAGCGCTGCAGGCACCAGAAGCCTGGTTCCATAAATCGCTATAAGTTTAGTAGCGGCTTACGCTCGCCCCACGAGGGCTGCAGGCCGAAAAGGCTACTAACTACTTGGCGGCAGGGCAGTTGCACACTGGGTTGCCCTTGTCAAAGATGATGCGCCAGGTGTTAGGGCCTTCACGGCGCCAGATGGACGTGAAACTGGCAAACACCTTCCCGTCCGGATCTGCCACGGGCCCCGAACTGATGGCCAGGTCGCCAGCGTCCAGCACCTCCACCTCTTTGGGCTCCCACGAGAAAGGGGCCTTGGGCTCAACATACAACTTGGCCCAAAAATCCACAACCGCCTGTTTGCCATGCAACGGCGTGGGGCCAGAGAAGAATACGGTGTCGGTGGCGATAAAGCTGGCGAAGGCTTTGTGGTCGCGATCGGCCATGGTCTTGGCAAACGCTCGCTCGGTCGCCATTACCTGTTCGCGGGCGCTGGCTGCGCCCGTTGCAGGGGGTGTGCTTGTCGTTGCACAACCGGTGATCCACAGACACAAAAGCAGGGCGGCGCTGGTCTTCATCAGGGTCTCCAATCAGGTCAAAACAGTGTAGCGAGTTCCCGACAGGCCGATCCAGTGCTTTGGCCCATTTCGAAAACGGTGGCACAATCCGCAGCGTAACTAGGCCCTTCCCCCGCCACAGTCGCATCCGCCAAACGGTTCAGCCGTGCCGCGGAAGGTTAATCAAAACAGCTTTAACCAGCTAATGTTTCCTGCAGGGAAACGGAGGTCAGCGGAATATGAGTGAATCAACGTCGCAGAAGACGAGTCCAGAGTCTGTCTACAGCGCTTACGCAAGCAATACGTACCTCTTCGGTGGCAATGCGCCATACGTCGAAGAGATGTACGAAAACTACCTCGCCAACCCCGGCAGCGTGCCCGACACGTGGCGCGATTATTTTGACGCCCTGCAGCACGTTCCCGCAGTGGACGGCACCAACGCACGCGACGTACCCCATCTGCCCGTTGTCAACGCTTTTGCCGAGCGCGCCAAGCAGGGCGGTACCAAGGTGGTCATGGCCACCGGCGCCGACTCTGAGATGGGGCGCAAACGCACCGCCGTCCAGCAACTGATCGCCGCTTACCGAAACGTGGGCGCCCGTTGGGCCGACTTGGACCCGCTCAAGCGCACCGAGCGTGCCAACATCCCTGAGCTGGAGCTGTCGTTTTATGGTTTCAGCGACGCGGATCAGGAAACGGTTTTCAACACCAGCAACACCTTCTTCGGCCGCGACTCCATGAGTCTGCGTGATCTGATGAATGCCCTGCGTGAAACCTACTGCGGCACCATCGGCGCCGAGTACATGTACACCACGGACCAGAACCAGAAACGCTGGTGGCAGGAAAAGCTGGAAACCATTCGCAGCAAGCCCCACCTCAGCAAAGAGAAGAAACTGCACATCCTGGACCGCCTGACCGCGGCCGAAGGGCTGGAGCGATTCCTGCACACCAAATACGTGGGCCAGAAGCGTTTCTCGCTGGAAGGCGGCGAAAGCTTTATCGCCTCCATGGACGAGCTGATCCAGACCGGTGGAACCATAGGTTTGCAGGAAATTGTGATCGGCATGGCCCACCGCGGTCGTTTGAACGTGCTGGTCAACTCGCTGGGCAAAGTGCCCGCCGACCTGTTTGCCGAGTTTGACCATACCGCCCCCGAAGATCTGCCCAGCGGGGACGTGAAATACCACCAGGGCTTCAGCTCCGATGTGACCACCCCCGGCGGTCCGGTGCATTTGACGCTGGCGTTCAACCCCTCACATCTGGAAATCGTCAACCCCGTGGTCGAAGGCTCGGTGCGTGCCCGCATGGACCGCCGCGGCGACCCCAAGGGTCTGCAAGTGCTGCCGGTACTGGTGCACGGGGACGCCGCTTTTGCAGGCCAGGGCGTGGTCATGGAAACTTTGGCGTTGGCCGAAACCCGTGGCTACACCACCGGCGGCACGGTCCATATCGTCATCAACAACCAGATCGGCTTCACCACCAGCGACCCGCGCGACAGCCGCTCTACGCTGTATTGCTCCGACGTCGTCAAGATGATCGAAGCGCCGGTGCTGCACGTCAACGGTGATGACCCCGAAGCCGTGGTGCTGTGCACCCAGCTGGCGCTTGAGTACCGCATGGCCTTCCAGAAGGACGTCGTGGTCGACATCATCTGCTTCCGCAAACTGGGCCACAACGAGCAAGACACCCCCGCGCTGACCCAGCCGCTGATGTACAAGAAGATTGCCCAGCACCCCGGCACGCGCAAGCTGTATGCCGACAAGCTGGCCCTGCAGGGCTTTGGCGAGACGCTGGGCGAAGACATGGTCAAGGCCATGCGCGCTGCCTTGGATGCCGGCAAGAACACCTTCAACCCAGTGCTGACCAACTTCAAGAGCAAGTACGCCGTGGACTGGGCTCCCTTCGTCGGCAAGAAGTGGACCGATGCCGGTGATACCGCCATCCCCCTGACCGAGTGGAAGCGCCTGGCCGAACGGTTGACCTCCATCCCGGCCAACATCACACCGCACTCTCTGGTGAAGAAGGTGTATGACGACCGCGCCGCCATGGGCCGCGGCGAGATCCCTGTCGACTGGGGCATGGGCGAGAGCATGGCCTTTGCGTCCCTGGTGGCCAGCGGCTATGCCGTGCGCCTGTCCGGCGAAGACTGCGGCCGCGGCACCTTCACCCACCGCCACTCGGTGATACACGACCAGAACCGTGAAAAGTTCGACGTTGGTACCTACACGCCGCTGGAAAACATCACACCCAACCAGGCACCGTTTGTGGTCATCGACTCCATCCTGTCCGAAGAGGCGGTGCTGGCGTTTGAATACGGCTACGCCTCCAACGATCCCAATACCTGCGTGATCTGGGAAGCCCAGTTTGGCGACTTCGCCAATGGCGCCCAGGTGGTGATCGACCAGTTCATCGCCTCCGGCGAAGTGAAGTGGGGCCGCGTCAACGGCATCACGCTGATGCTGCCACACGGCTATGAAGGCCAAGGCCCTGAGCACAGCTCGGCACGCCTGGAGCGTTTCATGCAGTTGAGTGCGGACACCAATATGCAGGTGGTGCAACCCACCACGGCCAGCCAGATCTTCCACCTGTTGCGCCGCCAGATGGTGCGCAACCTGCGCAAGCCGCTGGTCATCATGACGCCCAAGTCGCTGCTGCGGGCCAAGGATGCCGCGTCGCCGCTGTCCGAGTTCACCAAAGGCTTCTTCCAGACGGTGATCCCAGAGAACAAGGAGCTCAAGGGCGATAAGGTCAAGCGCGTGCTGGCCTGCTCCGGCAAGGTGTATTACGACTTGGTCAAGAAGCGCGAAGAAAAGGGCCTGGACGATGTGGCCATCATCCGCGTCGAGCAGCTGTACCCCTTCCCGCACAAGGCATTTGCGACGGAACTGAAGAAGTACCCCAATGCGACCGACATCGTGTGGTGCCAGGACGAACCGCAGAACCAGGGCGCCTGGTTCTTCATCCAGCACAACATCCACGAAAACATGGCCGATGGCCAGCGCCTGGGTTACTCCGGCCGTGCGGCTTCTGCCTCGCCGGCAGTGGGCTACTCAGACCTGCACCAGCAGCAGCAAAAGGCATTGGTAGAGGGCGCGTTTGGCAAGCTCAAGGGCTTTATTTTGACCAAATAACCCAGCAGTACCCATACGCAATCAACACATTACGGAAAGAACAATATGGCAATCGTTGAAGTAAAAGTCCCTCAGCTGTCCGAGTCGGTAGAAGAAGCCACGCTGTTGCAGTGGAAGAAAAAAGTGGGTGATCTGGTCCTCGTCGACGAGATCCTGATCGAAGTCGAAACCGATAAGGTTGTGCTTGAAGTCCCCGCGCCGAGCGCTGGCGTGATCGTGGAACTGGTCGCTGCTGACGGCGCGACCGTCGCCGCCCAGCAACTGATCGCCCGCATCGACACCGAAGGCGCAGTGGGCGCGGTCGCCGCGCCTGCTGCTGCACCGGCGGCGGCCGTTGCTGCAGCGCCCGCCGCGGCTGCTGCAAACACGTCCAAGGCCGGTGTGGCCATGCCCGCCGCCGCCAAATTGTTGGCCGACAACAACCTGTCGGTTAGCGCCGTCTCAGGTACCGGCAAGGATGGCCGCGTTACCAAGGGTGATGTATTGGGTGCGGTCGCCGCTGGCGCCTCATCTGCTCCTAAAGTAGTAGCTGCATCGCCAATTCCAACGGGGGCTAAGGCGGCATTGTTGCCTCAGGTATCCGTTCCATCAGCCGATTTTGGTGACCGCCCCGAGCAGCGCGTGCCCATGAGTCGCCTGCGCGCCCGCGTGGCCGAGCGCCTGCTGCAATCGCAATCCACCAATGCGATCCTAACGACCTTCAACGAAATCAACATGGCCCCGGTCATGGACATGCGCAAGCGCATGCAGGAGAAGTTTGAGAAGGAACACGGCGTCAAGCTGGGCTTCATGAGTTTCTTCGTCAAGGCCGCAGTGCATGCGCTGAAGAAATTCCCCGTGCTGAACGCTTCAGTGGACGGAAACGATATCGTCTACCACGGCTACTTCGACATCGGCATCGCCGTGGGTTCACCCCGCGGTCTGGTGGTGCCTATCCTGCGCAATGCAGACCAGATGAGCTTTGCCGACATCGAGAAGAAGATTGCCGAATTCGGCCAGAAAGCCAAGGACGGCAAGCTGGGCATTGAAGACATGACTGGCGGTACCTTCTCCATCTCCAACGGCGGAACGTTTGGTTCCATGATGTCCACCCCCATCATCAACCCGCCGCAAAGCGCCATCCTGGGCGTGCATGCCACCAAGGACCGTGCCATGGTGGAAAACGGTGTGGTCGTGGTGCGCCCCATGAACTACTTCGCCATGTCCTACGACCACCGCATCATCGACGGCCGCGAAGCCGTGTTGGGCCTGGTGGCGATGAAGGATGCGCTGGAAGATCCGGCACGCCTGCTGTTTGATATTTAGTACACCCCCGTGCGGCTTTGCCGCCTCCCCCTTGCAGGGGGGCAACACCAGCAGCCCGGCAAAGCCGGATCTGCGGTGTTCCTGGAAGGGACTTCGCTGCGCTTGCCATGAATGAGGGCACGCGCTCCGGTCAGGGTTTTGAATGAAGTGAGAAAAGTATGAGTAAACAATTTGATGTAATCGTCATCGGCGGCGGCCCCGGTGGCTACATTGCAGCCATCCGCGCAGCCCAACTGGGCTTCAACGTGGCCTGTATCGACGAGTGGAAAAACGACAAGGGTGGCCCGGCATTGGGCGGCACTTGCACCAACGTGGGCTGCATCCCGTCCAAGGCGTTACTCCAGTCGTCCGAACACTTTGACCACGCCAACCACCACTTTGCGGACCATGGCATTTCGGCCTCTAATGTCAGCATCGACGTGGCCAAGATGCTGGCCCGCAAGGATGCCATCGTCAAGCAGAACAACGACGGCGTGCAGTACCTGTTTAAGAAGAACAAGGTCGCCTTCTTCCACGGCCGTGGCTCGTTCGTCAGCGCGGGTGCCGACGGTTATGTCGTCCATGTCGCCGGAGCAACCGAAGAGTCGCTGCTGGGCAAGCACATCATCGTGGCCACCGGCTCCAACGCCCGTGCGCTGCCGGGTGCGCATTTCGACGAAGAGCGTATTTTGTCCAACGACGGCGCGCTGCGTGTGGGCGCCGTGCCCAAGAAGCTGGGCCTGATCGGCTCTGGTGTCATCGGCCTGGAAATGGGTTCGGTGTGGCGCCGCCTGGGCTCCGAGGTGACGATTTTGGAAGGCCTGCCAACCTTCCTGGGCGCGGTGGACGAGCAAGTCGCCAAGGAAGCGTTCAAGGCGTTCACCAAGCAAGGCTTGAAGATCGAACTGGGTGTCAAGGTTGGCGAAATCAAGTCCAACAAGAAGGGCCTGTCCATTGCCTACATCAATGCCAAGGGCGAACCGCAGACGCTGGAAGTGGACAAGCTCATTATTTCCATCGGCCGCGTGCCGAACACGATTGGCCTGAACAGCGAGGTTGTGGGACTGAAGCTGGATGAACGCGGCGCCATTGTGATCGACGATGACTGCAAGACCAACCTGCCCAATGTGTGGGCGATTGGCGATGTGGTGCGCGGCCCGATGCTGGCGCACAAGGCGGAAGAAGAGGGCGTTGCCGTAGCCGAGCGCATTGCCGGCCAGCACGGGCATGTCAATTTCAACACCGTGCCCTGGGTCATCTACACCAGCCCTGAGATTGCGTGGGTCGGCCAGACCGAGCAGCAGCTCAAGGCCGGCGGCCGTGCTTACAAGGCGGGTTCATTCCCCTTCCTGGCCAATGGCCGGGCCCGTGCGCTGGGCGACACGACCGGTTTCGTCAAGGTGCTGGCCGATGCCACCACAGACGAGATCCTCGGCGTACACATCGTCGGCCCCCAGGCCAGTGAGCTGATCTCTGAAGCCGTTGTGGCGATGGAGTTCAAGGCCAGCGCGGAAGACATCGCCCGTATTTGCCACGCCCACCCGAGCCTGAGCGAGGCCACCAAGGAAGCCGCCTTGGCGGTGGACAAGCGAACCCTGAACTTTTGATCGTCAATTGAATGGAGACGACCCCACGCTGCACCGCTTCGCGGGTCGCTACCCCTGGGAGTGTTTCACCTTGGGGTAGCCCCGGTAGTGAAGAGAATCAGCCGCTAGCCCCCGTGGGACGGGCGTAAGCAGCTACTAGATTGATAGCACTCAAAAGACCTTTGTTTTGAACGTCAAACAAACCTACGAAGCCGAACTGGCCACCCGGGGCTATGTGGCCGACCCCGCGCAACTGCGTGCCGTGGATGCACTGGAGCGCTGCGCGCTGGAATGGATCGATTTCAAGGAACAGCGCTCCAACGCCTTCAAGAAGCTGATCAACCGGCCCGATATTCCCCGCGGCGTTTACCTGTACGGTGGGGTGGGGCGGGGCAAGAGCTTTTTGATGGACTGCTTCTACAACGCCGTCCCCCTCCAACGCAAAACGCGTCTGCACTTCCACGAGTTCATGCGCGAGGTGCACCGTGAACTGGCCGACTTGCAGGGCACGGTCAACCCGCTGGACGAGCTGGCCAGGCGCATGTCTAAGCGTTTCAGGCTCATCTGTTTTGACGAGTTCCACGTAGCCGACATCACCGACGCAATGATCCTGCACCGGCTGCTGGCTGCGCTGTTCGACAATGGGGTTGGCTTGGTGACCACGTCCAATTTCAAGCCGGACGACCTGTACCCTGGCGGCCTGCACCGTGACCGCGTCCTGCCGGCTATTGCGCTGCTGAACGCGAACCTGGAAGTCGTCAATGTCGACAACGGCACCGATTACCGCAAGCGCACGCTGGAGGCGATGACGCTGTATCACATGCCCAACGGTCCGGTGGCCGATGCGGAAATGGAAAAAGCCTTCAACGCGCTGGTGGAAACCCGTGACGAGGAGCCGGTGTTGCACATCGAATCACGCGACATCTGGGTGCGGCGCAAGGCTGGCGGCGTGGTTTGGTTTGACTTCAAATCGCTGTGTGGTGGACCGCGCTCGCAAAACGACTACCTCGAAATTGCCACGCAGTTTCATACGGTGTTCCTGAGCGACGTTCCGCATATGCCGCTGCGCATGGCGTCGGAAGCGCGGCGCTTCACCTGGCTGATCGACGTACTGTATGACCGGCGGGTCAAGCTGGTGATGTCGGCCGAAGTGGCACCGATAGACCTTTACACTGAGGGGCCTTTGGCTCATGAGTTTCCGCGCACGGTGTCTCGCTTAAGCGAAATGCAATCCCAGGAATACCTGTCACAGGAGCGGCGCACGGTGGATACGGGGCTGACATGAAGTATCGGCATGCCATGGTTGCGCTGTCTCTGGTTGCGATCGGTACCTGTGCCCGGGCACAGGTCGAAGGGGGACTCGCAATTGGCAATGCAGACGCAGAACGTGCGCGCATTGCATCTATCCGGGCGGAAAAGACCGCGAAGCTGGATGCCGAAGATGCCGCTTGCCTGACCAAATTTGCAGTGACGGGCTGTCAGAGCGAGGTGGGACAGCGCCGCCGCCAGATGATGGGCGAACTCAAGCGCCAGGAAGAGATTCTCAATGCCGCGCAGCGGCAGCAAAAAGGTGTGGAACAGATTCTGCGCACCGAAGATAAAGCGATTGACGATGCGCGCCGGCGTGCGGATGCAGAGGCTACGGCAGAGAAAACTGCGCAGGAAGACCGCCAAACGGCATTGGAAGACAAGCGCAAGGCCCATAAGCAACAGGCAAGCGGCAACAAGGCGCCTGAAAGCAAGTCCACATCTGTACTGGATGCGCAGGAGATTGCTAAAAACCGTGAGGCCTATCTGGAAAAACAGAGGGCACTGGACAAACGCCGCCAAGAGCGTGACGAACGCCTCAAGGACCATGGCAAGGGCGGCCCGCCACTGCCATCCAATCCGCCCTCTAATCCCTGAGATTTCGCGTTTGTTAAGGGGTCAGCGGTTCGAGCTTGACCACGACAATCGACAAATTGTCACCCACACCGCGGCCGCGGGAACGGGCTTTCTCGATCAGGAATTCAGTGGCTTCGCGCGCACTGAGCGTAGACAGTACCGAACCTAATTCACCGGTGTTGAAGTAGTGCCAGATGCCATCACTGCAGGCCATCAGCACATCGCCTGGGCGCAGCTGGGAGATGAAGTGGAAGTCCACCGGAGGATCGTTCTCGGTGCCCAGGCAACCCATCAGGATATTGGACTGTGGGTGCACCGCAGCCTGCTCTTCGGTGATCTCGCCACGGTTGACCAAGGCCTGCACGTAGGAGTGGTCCATGGTGCGTTTCACAAAGCGGTTGCCATGGAAGTGGTAAATGCGGGAGTCGCCGGTGTGGGCCCAATGGCAGTCGCCACCGGCATTGATTAAAAAGGCTGCCAGCGTACTGTGCGGCTCTTCTTCGGACGATATGGCGGTGAGCTTGATGACGACGTGGGCTTCTTGCACGACCTGCGCCAGGATGGCCGAGGCGTCGTCGGTATCGGGGTCATAACGTTCGAACAGCTGTTTGGAGGTCATCATGACCTGGTCTGAGGCTTTGCGTCCGCCGCTGCGTCCGCCCATGCCATCGGCCACGATGGCCAGAATGCAGCCGTTGACACGCGGGTGTTTGATCAGCGCGATCTGGTCCTGCTGGTACTCGCGGTCGCCCTTGTGTATGCCGGTGGAGGCTGTAAGTCGGTAACCAGTGGCCATGTTGAGTTGCTTCTGAAGCAATACTTTCTGCAAAAGGACAGTATGGTCGTATTATCAAGCCAGCACGACCTTCGATCCCGTAGTTTAAACCCGTACTTGCTGGCAATCCCCTTGGTAACAAATCTCCACTCGCCTGAGCGCCACCTTATCGAGCTGCGCATCGAGCATGCCGACCTGGATGCCATGATCGACCGCGTGGCGCACAGTTCACCGGTGGACGAACTGATGATGCGACGCCTGAAGAAGCGGCGCTTATCCTTGCGTGACGAGATTGCGCGGGTGGAACACGAACTGCAGCCCAACGAGCCTGCCTGACGCATGCTTCTCCAGGATGCGGTGGCGCGTGCTTTCAGCGCCGACGGTGCATTGGCGCGGTGCGTGGATGAGTTCAGTCCCCGCAGCGGACAGACCCATATGGCCCAGGCCGTGGCCGCCACGATGGAGGCCGGTGGTGTGCTGGTTGTGGAGGCAGGGACCGGAGTAGGCAAGACCTTTGCCTACCTGGTGCCGGCATTGCTCAGCGGCGAGCGCGTCTTGTTGTCCACAGCGACCAAAACCCTGCAAGACCAGTTGTTTGGCCGGGATATTCCGCGCCTGGTCAAAGCGCTGGGCATGCCGGTGCGTACCGCCTTGCTGAAAGGCCGTAGCAGCTACCTGTGCATGCAACGGCTGGGTGATGCCCGGCACGAGGATACGGCCTACAGGCCGTCGGTGCAGCGGGACCTGGCGCGCGTGGAGGCATGGGCGCAGGCGACCCGAGCCGGGGACATCGCAGAGTTGACGCAGCTCGATGAGCGTTCCCCCGTCATCCCATTGGTGACGTCCACCCGCGACAACTGCCTGGGCGCCCGTTGCCCGCAGATCAACAACTGCCATGTCAACCTGGCCCGGCGCGAGGCCATGGCGGCTGACGTGGTGGTCATCAACCACCATCTCTTCTTTGCCGACCTGAACATCCGCGAATCCGGCGTGGCCGAGTTGCTGCCGACGGTGCATTCGGTGGTGTTTGACGAGGCGCACCAGCTCAACGAGATCGGCGTTCAGTTCCTCGGGCGCCAGCTCACCAGCAACCAGTTGGACGGGTTTGGCCGCGACTTGGCTCTGCAGGGCCAGAAGATGGTGATGGCCCACGCGGCTTGGCCAAAGATGCTGGCCGAACTCTGCCGCAGCGTGGTGGATCTGCGTGCGCTGTGCGCCGACGACCAGGCCACCGGGCGCTTGGCGTGGGGCGCGGAACAGCCCTCCGGAATAGCCGCAGAGGATTGGCAGCGCGTGGTGGCGGACGTGCATACGGCCTTGCAACACATCGATGTTGTATTGCGCAGCATGGAGGAGTTGTCCCCCGAGCTCAAGGCCCTGCACGAGCGGGGTTCGCGTTTGATGGCAGAGCTGGACGTGTTTTCACACGCGGTCCAACCGGGTGCTGTGCGTTGGCTGGAGGCAACGGCTTCCCACGTCCGTCTGGTTCAGTCACCGTTGGATATCGCGGACGCCATGCGCACCCGGGTCATCCCGTCAGACGCTGAAGCGGGGGGCAGCCGCAAGTCGTGGATTTTTACCTCGGCCACCTTGGGGCATGACGCGACGATGGCGCATTTTGTAGAGTCTTGTGGTCTGCAGGGCGCGCAGGTCCTGCAGGTACAAAGCCCTTTTGACTACCTGACACAAGCCGCGTTGTACATACCTCTGCAGATGCCCAAGCCCAGCGACGCCGGCCACAGCGCCGCGGTGGCGCGCGTGGTGGCTCAGGGAGCGACGGCTTTGGGCGGGCGGACGCTGGTGTTAACGACCACCTTGCGTGCCATGCGCGACATTGCTGCCGCCCTGCGACAGCACTTTGATGTGTTTGCGTGCATGGACGTGTTGCTACAGGGAGAGTCGCCCAAACGGGAGCTTACGGAGCGATTTGTGAAGGGCTCCGTGGCCGGCAACAACGGGTGCATCTTGGTCGGTTCGGCCTCTTTTTGGGAGGGAATTGACGTGCCTGGCGACGCGTTGCAGATGGTGGTCGTCGACAAGCTGCCGTTTTCACCGCCTGGCGATCCGGTTGTGGAGGCGCGGGCCCGCCAGCTGGAGGCGGGTGGTAGCAATGCTTTCCACCACTACCACGTTCCCCAGGCGGCTATTGCTTTGAAGCAGGGGGCCGGGCGATTGATCCGCAGGGAAACGGACCGAGGTATCCTGGTGGTTTGCGACGTGCGCTTGAGCCAGATGGGCTACGGGCGTCGCATCCTGGCGGCACTGCCCGCCATGCGTCGCATCACAACGGAACAGGAATTTGCCGAATCTTTGGAAGAGATTGCGGTTACCAGATCTTCCACCACGGGTCATTGAGT
The DNA here is from genome assembly GCF_056521325.1 of Rhodoferax sp. ZS1R8. Lineage (NCBI taxonomy): Bacteria > Pseudomonadati > Pseudomonadota > Betaproteobacteria > Burkholderiales > Comamonadaceae > Rhodoferax > Rhodoferax sp. ZS1R8. Next base: position 256,212 of record NZ_JBWMBA010000004.1, read on the forward strand.
GTGCGCGAGCCGTGCACCAGGAAGTCTGACCCTGGGTAGTTCTTCTCCAGTACACGCTTGGCATCGTCGCGCAACTGCGTCATGCCCAAGGCGTCGTAGGATCTGTACATGATGTACAGCGCTTCTTCAATCGCTGCAACTTCGCGGTAGTCAGAGACCGCCACCTGGGCCCGGTTAACGGCGGCCAGATAGGCCCCGCGCTTGTAGTAGTAGCGTGCCACGTGGACTTCGTACTGGGCCAAAGAACTCACAATGTAGTTCATGCGCAGGCGCGCGTCGCTCGCGTAGCGCGAATCAGGAAAGCGATCCACCAGCTCCTTGAACGCTTCAAAAGACTCCTTGGAGGCTTTTTGGTCGCGCTCGGTCAGATCCTGGCGCGTAAATTTGGCAAACAGACCCAGGTCATCGTTGAAGTTGATGACGCCCTTAAGGTAAATCGCGTAGTCCATGGCCGGGCTGACCGGGTGCAGCTTCATGAAGCGCTCCAGGGTTGCCAATGCCTGTGCTGTTTCAGCCGATTTGTACTGTGCGTAGGCCTTGTCCAGCTGGGCTTGCTGGGCCAACGGTGTGCCTGCAGCACGGGATTCCAGTTTCTCGAGCAGGGGTACAGCACGTTCCCATTGACCAGCTGCCATTTCTTCCTTGGCATCCGCGTAAATCTTGTTGGGACTCATCGCGGCAGTCTTGTCCACCGGTGTGCTGGAGCAACCGGCAGTCAATAGTGCGGCGGTCGCCAGCAGTGAAATACAAACGACCGATAATTTGACACGCAGCATGTTAGGAAACCTTCTTGAAACAGAGCACAGGAATTATATCTAGCGACCCAACGGTCACAGACTTCGAGGAGTTGGAGGACGCAACCGCCGAGGTGGAATGGCGCAAGCTTAGCGTGTCGGCCGCACAGCATGGCGAACGCCTGGACAAGGCCTTGGTCGAGGCCGCGCCCGAATTCTCCCGAAATTACCTGCAGCAGTTGATCGAGGCAGGGCAGGTCACGGTGAACACCCAGGTGGCCCGCAAAGCCTCGTTGAAGGTGAAGGCTGGCGATGGGCTGGTGATAGAACTGCGTCCCACGCCCCAAAGCCAGGCTTTTACCCCCCAGGCCATGCCACTGGACGTGGTATTTCAGGACGCGCACCTGTTGGTCATCAACAAGCCAGCCGGGCTGGTGGTGCACCCGGCGCCTGGCAATTGGAGCGGAACCCTGCTTAACGGCTTGCTGGCCCATGACCCGGCGATTGCTGCCGTGCCCCGGGCGGGCATCGTGCACCGGCTGGACAAAGACACCAGCGGACTGATGGTGGTGGCCCGCACCCGTGCGGTCATGGATGCGCTGGTGCAGGCCATTGCCGCGCGGGATGTCAGCCGCCAGTATCTTGCGATCGCCCACCGGCCGTGGACCGGGGCTGCGCGCCAGACCGTGGACGCACCGATCGGCCGCGACCCCCGGAACCGCCTGCGTATGGCTGTTGTCGACCTGGACAGCCAGGCCGGCAAAACGGCGAAGACCGACGTCGTGTTTCTGGACAATGCAGACGGTGGTTGCTTTGTCCGTTGCATTTTGCATACGGGGCGCACGCACCAGATCCGGGTCCATATGGCGTCCCTGGGCCACCCGTTGGTAGCAGATACGGTGTACGGTGGAACCTGCGTGGCGGGCATGCAGCGCCAGGCCTTGCACGCTGTGCGCCTGGCCTTCGCCCACCCGGTGACGGCCGAGCCAATGGTCTTCCAAGCACCGTTGCCGCAAGACTTCAAAGCCCTTCTCGCCGCGTGGGGCCTGCGTTACAATCCAGACCCACGGGTCGAAAACCCGTAAACGCCCCGGAACATTGCCGAGGCCTGGCACGGTGAATCCTTCACATCTGCTGCCGTCCGTTTGGAATCTCATTGATTGGTCACCGTGATGGTGGCGTTTCCGATAAAGCCTGACTATGAACATGGCAGACGCAAAACGGGTCTTGGAGACCGCGTTGATTTGCTCACAGCAACCTTTGCCGTTGCGCGACATGCGTTCGCTCTTCAACGAGTCATTGGGTGCAGATACGATCAAGAACCTGCTCGAAGAGATAGGCAGCGAATGGGGAGGCAAAGGTGTTGAGCTGGTGAATATTGCGTCCGGGTGGCGTTTCCAAAGCCGGCCGGAAATGCGCGAGTACCTGGACCGGTTGCACCCCGAGAAGCCACCGCGCTACACCCGGGCCACATTAGAGACCCTGGCCATCATCGCCTACCGCCAACCGGTTACGCGGGGCGATATGGAGGACATCCGTGGCGTCACCATCAACTCTTTGTTGATCAAACAATTGGAAGACCGGGGTTGGGTCGAGGTCATTGGTCACCGCGAAGCAGCCGGGCGGCCGGCCTTGTATGCCACCACGCGGCAGTTTCTGGATGACCTCGGGCTCAAGTCCTTGGACCAGTTGCCCCTGTTGGAAAGTGTCGCCAACCAGGACGGCGTGTTCGGAGCTCTGGTCGAGTCGGCCGGTGAGGCATTGGCGATGCCTGCCGCCGAAGAACCGGAAGCGAGTGACGAAAAGATGCAATTGGATATGCCGCTGGAAGCCGCGCATCCCGAGACGCCCCCACCTTTGAATGGACCTGCAGAATGAATGAGAACACGCCCGCTGAGCCAACACCTGAAGAGGTTGCGTCCGATAACAGCACCATCACCCTTGCTGCGCTGCCAGACACTGCGCCTGATACCGCGGTAGCGGCTGCGCCGCAGGACCAGGTAGTGGGCGGCAACCGTTTCAGTGATGTGATCTCGGGTCAGTTTGATGCTGATGAGGAACTCACTGAACTCACACCGCCCAAACGCGTGCTCGCGCCAATGGCCGAAACACCCAAGCTGCACAAGGTACTGGCGCAGGCGGGTATGGGGTCGCGCCTGGAGATGGAGCAGCTGATCATGGAGGGGCGGATCTCGGTCAACAACGAGCCAGCCCATATCGGTCAACGCATACAGTTTGGCGACAATATCAAGGTCAATGGCAAGCCGATTCGCTTTCGCATCGACCCGCCTCCTGCGCGCGTCATTGCGTACCACAAGCCTGTGGGAGAGGTTGTAACCCATGATGATCCCCAAAACCGGCCCACGGTGTTTCGTCGCTTGCCAAAACTGCACCAGGGCAAGTGGCAATCGGTCGGGCGTCTGGATCTGAACACCGAGGGCTTGCTGTTGTTCACCAGTTCAGGTGAACTGGCCAACAATTTGATGCACCCTCGCTTCGGTCTGGAGCGCGAATACGCGGTGCGTGTTTTAGGTTCTTTAAACAAGGACGAGAAAAAAATGCTGTTGGAAGGCGTCAAGCTCGACGACGGCATGGCCCAATTCGGCTCTATTGAAGACGGTGGCGGGGAAGGCTCCAATTGCTGGTACCGCGTCACCATTTCCGAAGGGCGCAACCGTGAGGTGCGTCGCATGCTGGAGGCCGTCGGTCACGCAGTCAGCCGCTTGATCCGTATACGCTATGGCGCCATGGTCCTGCCGCGCGGACTCAAGCGCGGGGCTTGGATGGAGCTGGATGAGGCGGATATCCGTTCGTTGGTTCAAGCCGCCGGTGGTCCCCGCACAGTCGATGGAAACCGGGAGGAGGGTGCACCGCGGCGACCCCCACAGGGCAATGGCCAACGCCGAGGTGGACGCACGGGTGGACCTCGTGGGGCAAACGCCGGCGGTCAGCCTAATCCGGTACAAAGCGGTTTCAAAGGAAGAAACGGTCAGCCGGGCAACAAGGGTGGAGGGCGACCCGATGGCAACCGTTTTGATGCGCCGAGGGGTGATCGTGGGGGAGCCTCCCAGCCGGACCCGATGAAGACCGCTTTTGGATACATAGGTGCAGACAGTTTCACCCGCCAGCGGCAAGACGGTGGGCAAAGGCCTCCCGGCGGTCCCGGTGGACAGCGCCGCAAGGGCCGTAGCCGTTAGCAGCAATGCTAAAATAGCAGGCTTTGCCCCGACTAGGGAGCAATAAGACAGATTTTCAATCAGATCAGGAAATACCATGACAATCGAACGTACTCTCTCCATCATCAAGCCCGACGCCGTTGCCAAGAACGTCATCGGCCAAATTTATGCCCGTTTCGAAGCTGCTGGCCTGAAGGTCGTCGCTGCCCGTATGGCCCATTTGTCGCGTGGTGAAGCCGAGGCTTTCTATGCTGTCCACAAGGCCCGTCCTTTCTTCAAGGACTTGGTCGATTTCATGATTTCCGGTCCCGTCATGATCCAGGCGTTGGAAGGCGAAAACGCAATTTTGAAGCACCGTGACCTGATGGGCGCCACAGACCCTAAGAAGGCTGCTCCGGGTACCATCCGTGCTGACTTCGCCGACAGCATCGATGCCAACGCCGTGCATGGTTCCGACGCCGCCGAGACCGCCGCTGTCGAGATCGCGTTCTTCTTTGCTGGCATGAACGTTTTTTCCCGCTAAGCAGTCATGCGATGACGGCCAATCTGCTTGATTACGATCTGGAGGGATTGGCCGCGTTTTGCGAGCGGCTCGGGGAAAAGCGCTTCCGCGCAACCCAGCTTTTTCGGTGGATCCACCAAAAAGGAGCTTCTCAGTTCGAGGATATGAGCGATCTCGCCAAGTCACTGCGCGAAAAGCTCAAGACCACCGCCCATGTGCAGGCACTCCCTGTGCTTTCCCAGCATATTTCTTCCGACGGAACCATCAAGTGGTTGTTTGACGTCGGCGGTGGCAATGCTATTGAGACCGTATTTATTCCCGAAGACGATCGCGGTACCCTCTGCGTGTCGTCGCAGGCCGGTTGTGCTGTAGCCTGTCGGTTCTGTTCTACAGGCCACCAGGGATTCAGCCGCAATTTGACCGCTGGCGAGATCGTCTCCCAGCTCTGGTATGCCGAGCACTTTTTGCGCAGGCATTTGAAGCAAGACGAGCGGGTCATTTCCAATGTGGTGATGATGGGCATGGGCGAGCCCTTGCAGAACTATTCCTCGTTGGTGCCTGCGCTGCGTGTGATGCTGGATGACCATGCGTATGGTCTGTCGCGCCGCAGAGTGACTGTGTCCACGTCGGGTGTAGTGCCAATGATGGACAGACTGGGCAAAGATTGCCCGGTGGCTCTGGCGGTTTCCTTGCATGCGCCCAACGATGCCCTTCGGGATGACTTGGTTCCGCTGAACCGCAAGTACCCCATTGCCGAGTTATTGGAAGCCTGCAAGCGCTATTTGGAAGTTGCCCCCAGGGACTTCATCACGTTCGAGTATTGCATGCTGGACGGCGTCAACGACACGCCTGCGCATGCGGCTGAACTGGTCAGGCTGGTGCGACCTGGCGTTGGGTCTCGAGCGTGGTGCAAGTTCAACCTGATCCCTTTCAATCCTTTTCCCGCGTCCGGTTTGGTCCGGTCAACGCAGGCGGCTGTGCTTGCTTTCTCCAAAGTTTTGAGTGATGCTGGCATTGTGACGACGATCCGCAAGACCCGGGGGGATGACATTGATGCGGCCTGTGGCCAACTCGCAGGCGATGTGCAAGATAGAACGAATATTCAGACGCGAATCAACAAGCGACGCACTATCATCATCAAGCCCGAAAATGAATTGGCTCCGCAGGGGAGCGAGGACACTGTTAATGATCAATAAACTACGCATCAGCGTCGCGACGCTTTCCTGGATCGTGTGGTCCTGTTTGGCCGGTTCTGGCGTTGTACTGGTTTCCGGTTGCGCGTCCAATATGACCGGCGCCGGCATGAATTCAGACCGCGTCACGGAATCGGATGAGCCGGAGGTCCGCAAGCGGGCGCGACTGCGGTTGGAATTAGCTGTAGCTTATTTCGACAAAGGACAGACCACCGATGCGCTGGATCACCTCAAGCAATCGATCACGGCGGACCCGACTTTGTTTGATGCGTATAACCTGCGCGGCCTGATTTACATGCGGCTCAACGATATCCCTCTTGCGGAAGAGAGCTTCCGTCGAGCGCTGTCCATCAATCCCAAAGCTGCGACGGTCCAGCACAACTATGGCTGGTTGCTATGCCAGCAATCTCGGTTTGCCGAGTCCACACAGTTGTTTAGCGCTGCCTTGGCCGAACCAACTTATGGCGAGCGCGCTAAGACCTGGATGGCCCAGGGTCTGTGCCAAATGAAAGCGGGGCAGTCCGCAGAGGCTGAGAACAGTTTTTTGCGTTCGTACGAGTTGGATGCAAGCAATCCTATTACGGCATACAACCTTTCGCAGTTGCTGTACCAACGCGGAGAATTTGTGCGTGCGCAGTTTTATGTACGTCGGCTCAACAACAGCGAACTGGCCAACGCAGAATCTTTGTGGCTGGGCATCAAGGTGGAGCGGCGCATGGAGAATCGCGACGCCATGGCACAGCTTAGTGCCCAGTTGAAGAAGCGCTACCCGCAGTCCCGTGAAAACCTGGCTTTGGAGCGAGGTGCTTTTAATGAGTGATATGGGGCTCTCCGAAGTGGTGGGTGCGGCACACAACGCCGTTTCGCCCGGTGACATGACAGCGGGTGCGATGATGCGAACTGCCCGTGAGGCCGCTGGCCTGCATGTGGCGGCCTTGGCTGTGTCGATGAAGATCCCGGTGAAAAAGCTGGAGGCATTGGAGGCAGATCGCCTGGATCTGTTGCACGACGCTGTGTTTGTGCGCGCGCTGGCCGCCAGTGTATGCCGGGCATTGAAGATCGATCCAACACCTGTATTGGGCAAGCTGCCGCTGAACGCCGCCCCCAAATTGAACTCAGACGAGGGCGGGATCAACGCGCCTTTTCACACGTCGGGTAACACGACGGGAATCTTGAGCCCGGCGCTTTTTTCCAAACCCTCGGCCATTTTGGCCTTGGCTCTTGTTGTCGCAGGCATAGCGGTTTTCTTCTTTCCGGATATCAAGTTGCCCGAGTGGTCCGGTGAGCGCACCCCTCAAGTCGCAAAGCCTGCGGACACGGTGCAGTCGATGAAGGAATCGGAGGCCTTCCCCAATAGTGGGTCGACGACAAGCACGGTACCCAACCTGAACAATACGCCCAGCCGTGAGGCGACGACAACGCCCACCGTTACGCCTTCGGCGGCTGCAGTGCCGACGGTGGCAGTGGTGCCGTCTTTTGCTAGTGCTCCGGTGGTCCTAGCCGCATCCGTGCCTGCTGTTAGCCAACCTCTGGTGGCCGCAAGTCGACCGGCCGCCGCCGCGAGCCGCGCTACCGCCGCTGCAAGCGTTCCAGCCGTGGCGGCAAGCCGAGCGACATCGGCGCCCGCCTTGCCATCAACAGGCGTGGTCGTCTTCAAAGCAAAGGGCGCGACCTGGGTCAAGGTGGTGGACGCCAAAGGCGTTGTGCAGCTGAGCAAGACGCTTGGGCTGGGCGAGGTTGTGGGCGCATCCGGTGCTATGCCGCTGTCAGTGGTTATCGGGCGCGTGGATGTGACCGACGTTGAGGTGCGCGGCCAGGCATTCAGCCTTGGCACCGTGTCCAAAGATAATGTTGCGCGATTTGAGGTGAAGTAGTGGATTCCAATTTAGCCATTGCCTTGTCGACGCCTATACGCCGTAAATCCCTGCAGGCGCGTGTGGTGTGGGGTAACCGCATTGTTACGCTCGGCGGGGATGCTCCCGTGCGTTTGCAGTCGATGACGAACACGGACACCGCTGATGCCATCGGCACCGCCATCCAGGTCAAAGAGCTTGCAATAGCCGGATCAGAAATGGTCCGTATCACGGTGAATACACCCGAGGCCGCCGAAGCGGTGCCTTACGTTCGTGAACAGTTGGACCGCATGGGCATTGACGTGCCCCTGATTGGGGACTTCCACTTCAATGGCCATCGTCTGTTGACGGACTACCCTGAGTGCGCCAAGGCCCTGTCTAAGTACCGTATCAATCCGGGCAATGTCGGCAAAGGCGACAAACGCGATAAGCAGTTTTCGCTGATGATTGAAGCGGCCCTGCGTTGGAACAAGCCGGTGCGCATCGGCGTCAACTGGGGTAGTCTGGACCAGGAGTTGCTCGCGTCCTTGATGGACGAGAACAGCCGCCGTGCCGTGCCATGGGGTGCCAAACCAGTCATGTACGAGGCTTTGATTACGTCGGCTGTCGAGTCGGCCCAGCGGGCAGAAGCCTTGGGCATGGACGCCAGTCAGATCATCTTGTCCTGCAAAGTCAGTGGTGTACAGGATCTGGTTGCCGTTTACCGCGAACTTGGACGCCGCTGCGCCTATCCCCTGCACCTCGGGCTTACAGAGGCTGGCATGGGTACGAAGGGAACCGTGGCCTCGTCTGTTGCGCTGGGTGTGTTGTTGCAGGAAGGCGTAGGGGATACGATTCGCGTTTCGCTAACCCCGGCTCCCGGCGAATCACGTTCTCAAGAGATCGTAGTCGCGTCAGAAATCATCCAGGCTTTGGGTCTGCGCAATTTTGTTCCAAGCGTGACTGCCTGTCCCGGTTGCGGCCGGACGACCAGCACGACTTTTCAGGAACTGACGCAACAAATTGACGACTTCCTGCGAGAAAAAATGCCAGTGTGGCGTAAGAGCTTCCCTGGCGTCGAGAATCTCAAGGTGGCAGTAATGGGGTGCATCGTCAACGGCCCGGGCGAAAGCAAGCACGCCGATATTGGCATTAGTTTGCCGGGCACCGGAGAGGCGCCGGCCGCTCCGGTGTTCATCGACGGCGAGAAGCGCATGACACTGCGCGGTGAATCCATCGCCGCAGATTTTCAAGCCGTGGTCGAGAACTATATCCAACAGCGTTTTGGCGCCGTGGATGCCGTGCCTACGCCTTAGCAGCTTCCCGCCGTCCCCGAACCCTTGGCGCGCGGGCCAAGCGCCTACAATCCTCGGCTTAACTGAATACTCACATGGCAAACCATCTAGACCTCGAAGAACAAGAGCAGCTTGACCAGCTCAAGCATTTTTGGAAGCAATACGGAAACCTGATCACCTGGGCTCTTATCATCGTTTTGGGCGGCGTGGCTGCCTGGAATGGTTACCACACATGGCAGCGTAACCAGGCCTCACAGGCCGCAGCGATGTTTGATGAAGTCGAAAAGGTCGTCAAAACCGGCGACGCACAAAAAGCCGAACGGGCGTTCTCTGACATGAAGGAACGCTTCGCCAAAGCAGCTTACACGCAACAGGCGGGGCTGCTGGTGGCCAAAATGACGTACGAAGCCGGTAAGACTGATTCCGCGAAAGCGACATTGAATTGGTTGGTAGAGAATGCTGCAGACAAGGGTTACGCCTCTGTGGCACGGTTGCGTCTATCTGCCGTGTTGATGGACGCAAAGGCCTATGACGAGGCGTTGAAGTTGTTGGGATCTGGCATCGCAGATGAATTTGCTGCACTGGCCTCAGACCGCAAGGGTGACATCTATATGCTGCAAGACAAAAAGTCCGAAGCGAAGGCAGAGTACGAAAAGGCCTATAAAACTTTTGATGAACAGTCAGAATATCGCCGCCTGGTCAGCGTGAAACTCAATGCACTGGGTGTCAATCCACAGGCGGACCTGAAGACCGCTGCGGCGGCGGAGGGCGCAAAGTGATGTTTTTTCGTCAAAAGTTTTGGCAACTAGCTTTGTCTGTTGGCGTCGTGTTGGCGGTAGCTGCCTGCGCTAGCTCTGACAAATCCAAGCAACTCGACTTGGGGCCTAACACCGCGCTCATTGGCGTGCGTTCCGCATGGACGGCGAATATTGGTTCGGTGAACTTTCCTCTGGAAATCCGGCCGGTAGGCAATCTGATTTTTGTTGCCAGTTCCGAGGGTACCGTTGCGGCCATCGATGCGCGAACGGGTGGCGATCTTTGGCGTACTTCGCTCGGTACCAAGCTCTCCGCAGGGGTCGGCAGTGATGGACGCTACGCTGCAGTTGTCAGCCGCGACAACGAACTCATCGTGTTGGACGGTGCCAAGGAACTCTGGCGACAAAAACTCGGCGCCGTGACATTGACCGCACCATTTGTCGCGGGGGGACGTGTGTTTGCGTTATCCGCAGACCGCTCCGTGTCAGCCTTTGATATGGTGACAGGGCGCAAGCTCTGGCAACAGCAACGCAGCGGCGATGCTTTGGTGTTGGGGCGGTCCGGCATCGTCATGGCGATCGGGGATACGCTGGTAACCGGTTTGGCAGGCCGTCTGGTGGGTATGAATCCACGGGATGGAAAAATTCGCTGGGAGGCGCAGGTGGCCAACAGCCGCGGTACCAACGAAGTGGAGCGCCTGGTGGATCTGGTATCGGGTGTCAGTCGTCTGGGGAACCAAGTGTGTGTTCGCGCGTTCCAGTCCTCAGTTGGGTGTGTGGATGGCGTGAACGGCAGCGTGGCTTGGAGCAAGTCTGCATCCGGATCTACTGGGCTGGACGGCGACGGCGCTGAAGTATTCGGCGCCGAGAGTGATGGCCGGGTCGTTGCATGGAAACGGGCAGATGGAGAACGGCTCTGGACCAATGAGCGGCTGCGCTTCCGTAGTCTGACAGGTCCCGTTCTGGTTGGGCGTTCACTCGTCATCGGCGACGAAGTCGGCACATTGCACTTCTTGTCTCGCCAAGATGGATCCCCTTTGAACCGTGTGGCGACCGATGGCTCAGCGATCCAGTCTTCTCCCGTTTTGGTTGGTCAAACGCTTGTTGCGGTGACCCAGCGGGGCGGTATTTTCGGCTTCAAACCCGAGTGATGGTATGAACCGCACAACATGAAACCTGTCATTGCATTGGTTGGCCGCCCCAACGTCGGCAAATCAACCCTGTTCAACCGCCTCACCAAGACGCGCGATGCCATCGTCGCCGACTATGCGGGCCTGACGCGGGACCGCCACTACGGCAATGGAAAACAGGGTCAACACGAATTCATCGTCATCGACACCGGTGGTTTCGAGCCCGACGCGACAGCTGGCATCTACAAGGAAATGGCCAAGCAGACGCGGCAGGCAGTGGCCGAAGCGGATGTGGTGCTGTTCGTCGTCGATGCCCGCGCAGGCCTTTCGGCGCAAGACCACGAGATTGGCAAATACCTGCGCAAGCTGGGCAAGCCATGCGTGTTGGTGGCCAACAAGTCCGAAGGCATGACCGCGGGTGCCCAGCTCGTGGAGTTTTTCGAGCTTGGTCTGGGTGAGGTGTTCCCGATCTCCGCGGCCCACGGGCAGGGCATCGCACCCTTAGTTGACCTTGCTTTAGGTCCTCTGGTCTCCGCTGAAGACGGCGCCGAAGAAGCCGAGCAAGATCCTGGCGTCATTAAATTAGCCGTTGCCGGTCGCCCCAATGTCGGCAAATCAACGCTGATCAACACTTGGTTGGGAGAAGAGCGCTTGGTTGCCTTTGACCTGCCGGGAACGACGCGCGATGCCATCTCGGTGCCGTTCGAACGCAACGGGCAGCGCTTTGAACTGATCGATACCGCTGGACTGCGGCGCAAGGGCAAAGTTTTTGAAGCTATCGAAAAATTCTCAGTCGTTAAAACCCTTCAGGCGATCGAGTCGGCCAGCGTCGTGCTGCTACTAATCGACGCCACGCAGGGCGTGACGGACCAGGACGCGCACATCGCCGGCTACGTGTTGGAATCGGGTCGCGCGGTGGTTGTGGCGATCAACAAATGGGATGCGGTAGACGAATATGCACGCGAACTCGTCAAGCGTTCGATCGAGACGCGTTTGGGTTTTCTGAAGTTTGCCGCTCTGCATCTGATCTCCGCTCAAAAGCGCCAGGGCCTGGGCCCGCTGTGGGACTCCATAGCACAGGCGCACAAGGCGGCGAACTGCAAGATGTCAACGCCGGTACTGACCCGTTTGCTGCTAGAGGCAGTACAGTTCCAGACACCTAAGAAGTCGGGCATGTACCGTCCCAAGCTTCGCTATGCGCACCAAGGTGGCATGAACCCCCCCATCATCGTGATCCACGGAAATTCTCTTGAACACGTGACCGACGCCTACAAGCGTTTTCTGGAAGGACGGTTCCGCAAGGAGTTCAATTTGATCGGTACACCGTTGCGCATTCAGATGAAATCTTCGTCCAATCCGTACTCGGACAGAGACGACAAGTAGGTGCTCCGGACATAAAGCGCCGCATTCGCATACGGTATTGTGGCTATGCGGCCGGAAGCGCTTGATTCGTGTGGTATCGTCCAATCTTCTTAATTTTTGAACACGGAGAATATCGTGAGCAACAAAGGGCAGTTACTGCAAGACCCATTTCTCAACGCTTTGCGCAGAGAACATGTTCCGGTCTCCATTTATCTGGTCAATGGCATCAAGCTGCAGGGGCAGGTTGAGTCTTTTGACCAATACGTAGTCTTGCTGCGCAATACGGTGACGCAAATGGTCTATAAACACGCCATTTCCACTATCGTGCCCGGACGCGCGGTCAATTTCGCCGCACCCGCTGGCGATACGCCAGAAGCTGCGTGAGCTCCGGGGCCTAATGGCCCCGTTTTCGAAAAGCCCGCTTTTCCGTAGTTCATTTGACAGCCGCGCTTCAAACTCCTAACACGCCCACCATCCTGGTCGGCGTAGACCTGGGCGGCTCCAACTTCGACGGGGAGCTGGAAGAGCTCGGATTGCTGGCGCAAACCGCTGGCATGGTGCCTGTGGCGCGCGTCACCTGCAAACGCAGGGCGCCTGACGCGGCATTGTTCATCGGGTCGGGCAAGGCCGACGAAATTAAATTGTTGGCCACACAGTTGGGTGCGAAAGAGGTGCTGTTTGACCAAAGCCTGAGCCCGGGCCAGCAGCGCAATCTTGAACGCCATCTTGAACTGCCTGTCAACGACCGCACCTTCCTCATTCTCGAAATATTTGCCCAGCGCGCGCGCAGCCATGAGGGCAAGCTGCAGGTCGAATTGGCCCGGCTGCAGTACCTGAGCACACGCCTGGTGCGTCGTTGGTCGCACTTGGAGCGACAAAGCGGTGGCATTGGTATGCGCGGCGGCCCCGGTGAGGCCCAGATTGAGCTGGACAGGCGCATGATTGGTGAAACCATCAAGCGCACCAAGGAACGTCTTAGCAAGGTCAAGAAACAGCGCCAGACCCAAAGGCGCCAGCGGGAGCGTCGCGATGCCTTCAACATCTCGCTGATTGGCTACACCAACGCTGGAAAATCCACGTTGTTCAATGCGATGGTCAAAGCTCGCGCCTATGCGGCAGACCAGCTCTTTGCGACATTGGACACCACAACCCGTCAGCTGTATTTGGGCGAAGCGGGCCGTTCCGTATCCCTGTCAGACACCGTGGGCTTCATCCGCGACCTGCCGCACGGGCTGGTCGATGCTTTCCAGGCAACGCTGCAGGAGGCGATAGATGCCGACCTGTTGCTGCATGTCGTCGATGCCGCCAACCCCCATTTTGCAGAACAGATCGCGCAGGTGCAAAGCGTGTTGAAAGAGATTGGCGCCGATGGGATTCCCCAGCTTCTGGTGTTCAACAAAATTGATGCGCTGGACGCTGAGCACCAACCACTTAAACGGGAAGACGAGTTTGAGATTGATGGCGTGCAAACGCCGCGCATATTCGTCAGTGCCAAGGATGCGTCTGGCCTACCAGAACTGCGTAAACGATTGGCTGAAATTGCACGCCTGCCGGCTGTTGAAGAGAATTCTGCTGGACTTTCCCCCGCAAGCCTTGGGGACGGCCATTGAGTAGGCACAATCCGGGGACAGACCTATGAAAAACGACGAAATGAAACCACCTGTTAGTGCTTTTGCACTGCCGGTACCCTCGGCACCCCGTTGGGTACAGCGAATGTTTAACTTGAACGACTCCCGTTGGGGGCGCGGTGACGACAAGCCGTCAGAGGGCGGTAAGGCCGAGGGATCACCGCCATCCGACCAAGAGCCCAGCAAGCCACCGAGCGACAACGGTCGCAAGAACGCTCCGGGTGGCGGGCCGCCAGACCTGGACGAGTTGTGGAAAGATTTCAACCGTAAATTGGGTGGTTTGTTCGGCAAGCAGCCACCGCAAGCTCCGCGGGGCGGTTCAGGCGGCGGGTTTCAGCCCGATATGAAGAACGCCGGCATCGGCGTTGGCTTGATCGCCGCAGTGCTGGTCATGATTTGGTTGGGCACCGGCTTCTTCATTGTGCAGGAAGGGCAGCAGGCTGTTATCACCCAGTTCGGTAAGTACAAGGGCACAGTTAATGCCGGCTTTAATTGGCGGCTGCCATACCCCATTCAAAACCACGAGCTGGTGTTTGTCACACAGATTCGGTCTGTAGATGTCGGTCGCGACACAGTGCTCAAAGCCACGGGATTGCGCGAGTCGGCAATGCTGACGCAGGATGAAAACATTTTGGATATCAAGTTTGCCGTGCAGTACCGTTTGAACGATGCACGGGCTTTCCTGTTTGAGAGTAAGAACCCGGCGGATGCCGTCGTGCAGGCCGCCGAAACTTCGGTGCGTGAAGTCTTGGGCAAGATGAAGATGGACGCAGCCTTGTCCGAAGAGCGCGACCAGATTGCGCCACGCGTACGCGCCATGATGCAGGCCATCCTTGACCGCTACAAAGTCGGTGTGGAAGTCGTTGGCATCAACTTGCAGTCTGGTGGTGTGCGTCCTCCCGAGCAAGTGCAGGCCTCCTTTGACGATGTCCTCAAGGCTGGTCAAGAACGCGAGCGCGCAAAGAATGAAGCGCAAGCCTATGCCAATGATGTGGTTCCCCGAGCAGTGGGTTCCGCATCGCGGTTGAAGGAAGAGGCAGAAGCCTACAAATCACGCGTCGTGGCGCAGGCCCAGGGTGATGCACAGCGTTTCAAATCTGTGTTTGCTGAATACCAGAAAGCACCGCAGGTCACACGGGATCGAATGTATCTGGACGCCATGCAACAAATTTACGGCAACGTGACCAAAGTACTGGTCGACTCTAAGCAAGGGTCCAACCTTTTGTACCTGCCGCTGGACAAAATCATGCAGATGAGTGGTGCTGTGGCGGATCCAGGGGCTGCTATGGCGCCAGCCACCCCACCTGCTGTCCAAGTGGTGCCGCCTAGCGGGGCCGGGGCAGACGTTCGAAGTCGCGAAGCGGCTCGTACACGTGATCGCGAATCTCGCTAGGAGCACCCCATGAACCGGATTGGATTGATTATTTCGTCGGCGCTGGTGCTGCTCGTGTTGGCCAGTTCCACATTGTTTGTTGTGGACCAGCGCCAGTTTGGTGTGGTCTATGCGCTGGGTCAGATCAAGGAAGTGATCACCGAGCCAGGCTTGAATGTCAAGCTGCCCCCGCCGTTTCAGAACGTGTCGTACATCGACAAGCGCTTGTTGACACTGGACAGCTCGGACACTGAACCCATGCTCACTGCGGAAAAGCAGCGTGTCGTCATCGACTGGTACGTGCGCTGGCGCATTTCCGAGCCTACAGAGTACATCCGCAATGTGGGCCTCAACGAGGGCGCAGGCACCGTGCAGCTGAACCGCGTGGTCCGCAACGCCTTCCAGGAAGAAGTCAACAAGCGCACCGTCAAGGAATTGCTGTCGCTGAAGCGTGAAGACCTGATGGCCGATGTCAAGGCCGAAGTG
The DNA here is from genome assembly GCF_056521325.1 of Rhodoferax sp. ZS1R8. Taxonomy (NCBI): domain Bacteria; kingdom Pseudomonadati; phylum Pseudomonadota; class Betaproteobacteria; order Burkholderiales; family Comamonadaceae; genus Rhodoferax; species Rhodoferax sp. ZS1R8. The sequence goes on from NZ_JBWMBA010000004.1 coordinate 271,677, forward strand.
CTAGCCAAGGTTAAAGGCGCCAAGCCTTGGGGCATTGATATCGTCGATGTCCGTATTACCCGCGTGGACTATGTGGAAGCAATCACTGAATCCGTCTACCGCCGCATGGAAGCAGAGCGTAAGCGGGTTGCCAATGAACTGCGATCCACCGGTGCTGCCGAAGGCGAAAAGATCAGGGCCGATGCCGACCGCCAGCGCGAGGTGACCATCGCCAACGCCTACCGCGACGCGCAGAAGATCAAGGGTGAGGGCGATGCCGAGGCCGCACGCATTTATGCAGAAGCCTTTGGCAAGGATCCGCAGTTCGCCCAGTTCTACCGTAGTCTGGACGCCTACAAGGCGAGCTTTGCCCACAAGAGTGACCTGATGGTTTTGGATCCTTCATCGTCCGAATTCTTCAAGGTTTTCCGTGGTGGCACAGCGCCCGTTGCCCCTGCAGGCAAGAAATAACAGCTCGTGAGTGGTGACACGATCTGGTTTGCCCTAGCCCTGGTTCTGGTTGTAGAAGGGCTGTTTCCGTTTTTGTCACCCGCCGGTTGGCGCCGGATGTTCGTGCAGCTGCTGTTGCTCAGCGATGGGCAGATTCGCTTCTTCGGCGTGTGCAGCATCTTGGGCGGTTTGCTGATGATTTGGCTGTTGGGCAACTGAAAACCGGGCAGCAAGCCCGGTAAAATCTAGGTTTTAATAGCCTGCACTTTTCACATGTCAGCCTGGGTCTTACCGGATCACATTGCCGATGTGCTGCCTTCCGAGGCGCGCCACATCGAAGAAATACGAAGAGACCTGCTGGACATGGCGCGCTGCTATGGCTATGAACTGGTCATGCCACCGCTGCTGGAGCATCTGGAGTCGCTGCTGTCGGGCACCGGCGAGGCGCTGGATCTGCAAACCTTCAAACTTGTCGACCAAATCTCCGGGCGCATGATGGGCCTGCGGGCCGACAGCACGCCCCAGGTTGCCCGTATCGACGCCCACTTGCTGAACCGCAAGGGCGTCACCCGCCTGTGCTATTGCGGTCCCGTGCTGCACACCCGTCCCGATGGCCCCCACGCTACCCGTGAACCCCTGCAGTTCGGCGCTGAGATTTATGGCCATATGGGTCTGGAAGCCGATCTGGAAACACTGACCCTGGCGCTGGACTGCCTGAAGGCCGCCCAGGTGGGCGATATCAGCGTGGACATGGCCGATGCTCGGATCGTGCAGGACTTGTTGAAAGACCTGCCGCTTTCTTCAGCGCAATTGGCGCAAGTCCACGCTGCGCTGGCCGCCAAAGACGCCAGCGAACTCAAGGTCTTACTGCGCGACGCTCCCCCCGCCACATCGCGCGCACTGGTTGATCTGCTGCAGCTCTACGGCGATGCTTCCGTGTTGGACGAAGCGCAAAAGGTATTGCCACCCGTTCCAGATATCCAGACGGCACTGAACCATCTGAAATGGCTCTCCAGCCACGTGACAGGTGCCGACGTGTCGTTTGACCTTGCCGATTTGCGCGGCTATGCGTATTACAGCGGCGCCATGTTCTCGTTGTATGCGCCAGGTGCAAGTGACGCGCTGGCCCGCGGTGGGCGCTATGACGAAGTTGGCAAAGTGTTCGGTCGCAAGCGACCGGCGGTCGGGTTCAGCCTGGACATCAAAGCGCTGACCGCTGTAGCCGCTGATCGCCCGCTGCGGGCTGCCATCCGGGCGCCCTGGGGCGAAGCCGCGGAGCTGCGCGCAGCAATTGCCGCCTTGCGCCGCCACGGTGAAACCGTGGTCTGCGTGCTGCCCGGCCACGAGAGTGAAGTGGATGAATTCCATTGCGACCGCGAACTGCAACAGTCCGCCGGTCAATGGCTTGTAAAAGTATTGTGAAAACCTTCTGGGACAGTCCGTAGCGCAGCGAAGCTCTGTCTCCAACCAACTGGACACCAAATGAACACAACCAAAGGACGCAACGTCGTCGTCGTCGGCACGCAGTGGGGCGATGAAGGCAAAGGCAAACTGGTCGACTGGCTCACCGAGAGCGCACAGGGCGTGGTGCGCTTCCAGGGCGGCCACAATGCGGGCCACACCTTGGTCATCAATGGCGTCAAGACCGCCTTGCACCTGATTCCTAGCGGCATCATGCGCCCGGGCGTCAAGTGCTACATCGGAAACGGTGTGGTGCTGTCGGCGGCCAAGCTGTTCGAAGAGATTGAAGGCCTGGAAAAGGTGGGCGTGGAGTTGCGATCGCGCCTGCGCATCAGCGAAGCTTGCCCGCTGATCTTGCCGTTCCACGCTGCACTGGACGTAGCGCGTGAGGCCTTCCGTGAGAAGGGTGGCACCGCCAAGATTGGAACCACTGGCCGCGGCATTGGTCCAGCTTACGAGGACAAGATCGCCCGCCGCGCACTGCGCGTACAGGACCTGAAATACCCTGAGCGCTTTGCTTCCAAGTTGCGCGAGCTGCTGGATCTGCACAACCATGTGCTGACCAGCTACCTGGGCTCCGCTGCGTTCGACTTTGGTCCCACCTTAGCGCCCTATATGGCCGACGGCAAAGTATTGTTTGAGCCCGTGTTCGCCGAGGCCATGCGCCACGCCGAGCTGCTCAAGCCGATGATGGCCGATGTATCCCGCGAACTGAACGAAGCCAATCTCAAAGGCGCCAACCTGCTGTTTGAAGGCGCCCAGGGCACGCTGCTGGACGTGGACCATGGCACCTACCCCTATGTGACTTCGAGCAACTGCGTGGCCGGCAATGCCGCCGCAGGCGCCGGAGTGGGCCCGGGCATGCTGCATTACATCCTGGGCATCACCAAGGCCTATTGCACCCGTGTCGGTGGCGGCCCGTTCCCCACCGAACTGGACTGGGAAAAGCCAGGTACGCCTGGTTACCACATGAGCACCGTCGGGTTCGAGAAGGGTGTCACCACCGGCCGATCACGCCGTTGCGGCTGGTTTGACGCCGCGCTGCTCAAGCGCTCGGCCCAGGTCAATGGCCTGTCGGGCCTGTGCATCACCAAGCTCGACGTGCTGGACGGTTTGAAAGAACTGCTGCTGTGCACCGGTTACGAGATGGATGGCGAGATCGTCGACATCTTGCCGATGGGCGCGGACGACATCGAACGTTGCAAACCGGTCTATGAAGTCATGGATGGCTGGAGCGACAGCACGGTGGGTGTTACCCAGTATGACAAGTTGCCCGTGGCCGCGCGCCTGTACCTGCAGCGCATCGAGCAGGTCACCGGCGTGCCCATCCACATGGTGTCCACCAGCCCAGACCGTGACCACACCATCATGATGCGCCACCCCTACCTGGCTGAGTGATTTATACCGATTTCTCTAAGTTAAATGGGGCTGTAGCCCTCGTGGAACGTGCGTAAGCAGCTATAAAAACAGGAGCAACCCTATGTTGACAGAAGACGGTAAACATCTCTACGTGAGCTATGACGAGTACCACAACCTGATCGAGAAGTTGGCCATCAAGATCCACCAATCCGGTTGGGAATTTGACACCATCCTGTGCCTGGCCCGGGGCGGCATGCGCCCGGGTGACATCCTGTCGCGCGTGTTCGACAAGCCGCTTGCCATCATGTCCACCAGCTCCTACCGCGCCGAGGCCGGTACGCAACAGGGTAAGCTGGACATTGCCCGCTACATCACGACGCCCAGGGGCGAAATCGCCGGGCGCGTGTTGCTGGTCGACGATCTGGCCGACTCTGGCCACACGCTGAAGGCCGTGGTGCACCAGTTGAAGCACGACTACGAACCGATCAGCGAACTGCGTAGCGCCGTCATCTGGACCAAGGCCATGTCCACGTTCGAACCGGACTACTCGGTGGAATTCCTGCCCACCAATCCATGGATCCACCAGCCGTTTGAGGGTTATGACGCGATGCGGCCGGAGCAGTTGATCCAAAAATGGAGCGTGTAGTGGGCGAGGGCATATTCGCATGACCCAGCAAATCACCGGGCTGATCCACCACCCCTACCTGCCGCCCCCAGGTTTCGAGGCACCCCAGCCAGGCGTATTCAAGGCCTCGACCGTGTTCTTTCCTACCGTAGCCGCCATGCGCAGCCGGGAGTGGAAAGACAAGACGGCCTACACCTATGGCCTGCACGGCACACCCACCACCTACGCTTTGGAAGAACGCCTTTGCATGCTCGAAGGTGGCGTGCAGTGCCTGCTGGCTCCCAGCGGTCTTGCGGCAGTGGCTCTGGTGGCGCTATCGCTGTTAAAGCCTGGTGACGAAGTCCTGATGCCTGACAACGTCTACGGGCCAAATAAGACATTGGCTGAGGGCGAGTTGCAGAGCTGGGGCATCACGCACCAGTATTACGACCCGATGGACCCCGCCGATCTGGCGTCTCGCCTGTCGGACCGTACCCGCTTGGTGTGGGTGGAGGCCGCAGGATCCGTGACACTGGAATTCCCCGACCTGGTTGCCTTGGTGCGTGCCTGCAAGGCCAAGGGCGTCTGCATCGCGCTGGACAACACCTGGGGGGCGGGCCTGGCCTTCAAACCCTTTGATCTGTTGCCCGGCACAGAACCGAGCTTGGGTGTGGACATTTCGGTCCACGCGCTGACCAAATACCCCAGCGGCGGTGGCGACGTGCTGATGGGCAGCGTCACCACGCGCGACCCTGGTTTGCACCTGCGGCTCAAGCTGACCCATATGCGCCTAGGCCTGGGCGTAGGCGCGAACGATGCCGAGGCCGTGTTGCGCGGTTTGCCCAGCATTGCGCTGCGCTACGTCGCCCACGATGCTACAGCCCGCGTGCTGGCGCAGTGGTGCCAGACGCAGCCAGCGTTTGCGCAGGTATTGCACCCGGCTTTGCCGGACTCACCGGGGCATGCGCACTGGAAAGCTCTGTGCAAAAACGATGTGGGCGGTGCCGCCGGCCTGTTCAGCGTTATCGTGGACGCCCGCTACGGCCAAGAACAGGTCGATGCGTTTTGCAACGCGCTGCGCCTGTTTCGCCTGGGTTATAGCTGGGGTGGCCCCATCAGTTTGGTTGTGCCCTACGAGCTGCCGACGATGCGCAGTGGTTGGCCTGCCCATCTGGCGCGGGGCACGGTAGTGCGTTTCGCCACGGGCCTGGAGGCGGCAGACGATCTGCAGGCCGACATTGCGCAGGCCCTGCAATTCCTAGCCTGACGGACGCAGCTGCTCCGCGCGACTGTGCCTTGGTGGTACAGTGTCAACAACAACAGAAAGCACACCTTGGCAACACCCAATTACGGCTACGAAAAGCGCCAAAAAGAACTGGCAAAGAAGAAGAAAAAAGAAGAAAAGCTCAAAGAAAAAAATGAGCGCAAGGCCCATGGCCCCGGAGACGATGGCATTGCGTCCGCCGACGACGACACATCTTCTGCGGACGCTCCCCCCGAAGTTGGGCCGCAGGCAACTTAAGGTTTCACATCCAATGGCGGCTGCACAGCCCCCATCTGCAGCAGCATGCGCCGCGCCAGCTGGCCCATGGAGATGAGAGACCGGTCCTCTGACGTGATGGATTGCGCATGGGCATATTGCGCGAAATTGCGCTGCATGGACTGCAGGTAAACCGGGTCGTAATGCTGCGTCAGCAGGTCCTGCACCACCGGAGAGAAGTTTCCGGCCATCACCTGGTCTTTCCACCCCTGCACCACGGCCTTGCCGCGGAATTCGGCCAGCACATCCAGTCGGTTGCAGAAATGGGCGCTATCCTTTACAAAAAAGTCGTAGTCTTCCAGCAGCAGGGCTACGCGCTCGGCCATTGGCAGGCTCAAGTCCCAGCACGGGCTGGCACGCATGCGCTCGACCAGCGACACAGGCACCGCCACGTTTCCAACTTTTTTGCTTTCGCTCTCCACAAACACCGGACGCAGTGGATCAAACCGTCGCAAACTGTCCCAGATCAGCGTGTCGAAACGCTTTTGTGTGGGTTGGGTCTGGCCGGGAATCGCTCCTAACACCGAGCTGCGGTGACGTGCCAGGGCTTCCAGGTCCAGCACCTGGGCACCGGCCTCTGCCAGGGTCTGCAGCAGACGCGTTTTGCCTGAGCCCGTAGTGCCGCAAACCACCTGAAAATCTAATTGATTGACCCGTTGCGCAATGTCCAGCAGCATCGCCGCGCGAAAGGCCTTGTAGCCGCCTTCCACCAGCGTCACGCGAAAGCCGATCTGGTCCAGGATCAGGGACAAGGACCCGCTGCGCTTGCCGCCTCGCCAGCAATAGGCCAGCGGCCGCCATTCCTTGTGTTTGGCGACGACCTCGCGCTCGATATGGCCAGCGATATTGCGCGCTGCAATGGCCGCGCCGCGCTTCTTGGCCTCGAACGCATTGACCTGCACATACATCGTGCCGATCAGCTTGCGCTCCTCGTCATTCAGCGTCGGCCAATTTACAGCGCCGGGCAGGTGGTCCAGCGCGAACTCGGCCTCGCTGCGGGCATCGATGATGGTGTCAAAACCGTCCAGTTGCGCCAGCAGTTCGCCTGCGGGCAAGATGCGCAGGCTCATGACAACTGCTTTTTCACCGCCGGCCACACGTTGTTCAGTATCGTGGGGTGGGCTGCTTCGGTGGGGTGTATGCGGTCGTTCTGGAACAGGCGCAAAGCGTCCGGCCCATCTGCCACGTCTTTCAACATGAATGGGACAAGGCCCGCCTTGTTGGCTTTGGCGACGGTGGCATACATGGCTGTAAAGCGCGCGCCGTAGTCCTGTCCGTAATTGGGAGGCATCTGCATGCCCAAGAGCAACACCTTGGCCTTGGTGGCTTGGGCGGCCTGGGTCATGGCTTGCAGATTGTCTTGTGTCATGGTCAGTGGCAGGCCGCGCAGCGCGTCGTTGCCACCCAGCTCGATGATGACAACGGTGGGCTGGTGTTTCGCCAGCAGTGCCGGTAGCCTTGCGCGTCCGCCCGACGTGGTGTCGCCGCTGATGCTGGCATTGACGACGGTGGCCGGTATTTTTTCTTGCGCGAGGCGCTGCTCCATCAGCGCCACCCAGCCGCTGCCGCGTTTGAGGCCATACTCGGCACTGAGCGAGTCACCCACGATGAGTATGGTTGCCGGCGTGCGAGCCGGGGGTGGTGCGGCCTCTGCCGGCAAAAACCCCGCAACTGCGGCCAGCAGACCCAGCGCGATACAGTGTCGTCGAACCAAAGAGAGCCCTATGAGTGAAGAAGAAGTCATTATTTCTGTTGAGCACGTTTGCAAGTCGGTGACCGATTCCACCGGCACGTTGGAGATTTTGCGCGATATTGATTTTGCGCTCAAAGCCCGCGAGACGGCGGCCATCGTCGGGGCGTCGGGTTCGGGCAAGAGCACTCTGCTGTCCATCATCGCCGGTTTGGATACCCCCACCACCGGAACGGTGCATTTGGCCGGTACCGACCTGTTTGCGATGGATGAAGACGCCCGGGCTGGCCTGCGCGCCAGCAAGGTCGGCTTTGTGTTCCAGAGCTTCCAGTTGCTGGGCAACCTGACGGCGCTGGAAAACGTGATGCTGCCGCTGGAACTGGCCTCACGCAGGGACGCTCGCCAGGCCGCCACCGACATGCTGGCCCGCGTCGGCCTGTCACAGCGGCTGTCGTCGTATCCCAAGGTGCTCAGCGGCGGTGAACAGCAGCGTGTGGCGCTGGCCCGTGCCTTTGTTGTGCACCCGGCCGTGCTACTGGCCGACGAGCCTACCGGCAGCCTGGACTTTGCGACCGGCGAGAAGATCATGGAGCTGATGTTTGACTTGAACCGGGAGCAGGGGACGACCCTGGTGCTGGTGACACACGACCGCGCCATTGCCGCGCGCTGCGACCGGCGGATCACCATCGAGGCGGGCCGAGTCGTTTAGTGGCAATTTGGGAGCCTGGGCGGCAATACGTTCTGCTCCCCGGCTTCCACGCTGAGCTCCGCCCGCCACGCGGGCTCCCCCTTTACCTGCGCAGAACGCATTGCCACCCAGGCTCCGTGCCGTTGAATGCACGAGCGGCGATAATCCCAGCATGTCATCCCCCAAAGTCCTGTTCGGCTTCCATGCCTTGGGCGTGCGCCTCAAAACCGCCCCGCAATCCATCATCGAGATCTATTTCGAACCCTCGCGGCGGGATGCCCGCATGCGCAGCTTTTTGGACCGGGCCAACGAGGCAGGCGTCAAACTGATCGAATCCGATGGTGCGCGCCTGTCCAAGATCTGCGGTGGACACGGCCACCAGGGCATCGCGGCCAAGGTGCAAGCCATCGCCCAGGTGCATTCTCTGGACGAACTGCTGGAAGACTTGGAAGCCGCCAACGCCGATCTGCCGCCCGAGCAGCGCACCCACCCGCTGATCCTGGTGCTGGACGGCGTCACAGACCCGCACAATCTGGGCGCCTGCCTGCGTGTGGCCGATGGTGCCGGCGCCCACGCCGTGATCGCCCCCAAGGACCATGCGGCCGGCATCAACGCCACCGTGGCCAAGGTGGCCAGCGGTGCGGCCGAGACCGTGCCGTACTTCATGGTCACCAACCTGGCGCGCACGCTCAATGAGTTGAAGGAACGCAATATCTGGATCATCGGCACCAGCGACCAAGCCCAAGCCACGCTGTACCAGACCGACCTCAAGGGTCCAGTGGCACTGGTGCTCGGAGCCGAAGGCGCCGGCATGCGGCAGCTGACGGCCAAGACCTGCGATGCGCTGGTCAGCATCCCGATGCGCGGCGCGGTCGAGAGCCTGAACGTGTCCGTGGCCAGCGGTGTCTGCCTGTACGAGGCGCTGCGCCAGCGCACGGTGTAGCGGGGTGCCGCCAAGTCTGCTACCAAATCAGTAGCGGCTTACGCACATCTGACGGGGGCTACAGCCCGATTTTCCATAAATTCCTGAGCAGCAAGCTCACAACAGCCCCAGCGCGCCCAGCGCAGCGCCCACACCCAGCAGCCACAGCATATGCAGCCTGGTGCGCCACACCAGCAGCGCTGTCACCACCGTCAGCAGCCACAGCCGCCAGTGCTCCACCGGATTACCTTGCGCCGCCGCCAGAATCCAGCCGGTGGCAATCAGCAGCGCGATGACGATGGGCGCCATGCCCTGCTTGAAAGCTCGCACCGCCCTTAGCTCGCGATTCTGGTGACCCCAGCGCGCCGCCGCAAACGTCAGCGTAGTGCTGGGCAGCATGATGCCGACCATGGCAACGGCCACACCCGCCAGCCCCATCCACCATGCGTGCCAGCCAGCACCTATGCCGCCGCCGGCGTTCATGCCCACGTTCCAGCCCAGTAGCGCGATGAACAGTACGTTCGGCCCCGGTGCGGCCTGTGCCAGCGCGATGGAGGATGTGAACTGGCCGTCGCTGAGCCAGGCCTTCTCGTTGACCAGGTAGCTGTGCATCTCCGGCGCGGTGGTTATGGCGCCGCCAATGGCCAGCAGCGACAGGGACATGAAGTGCAGCAGCAGGGCCAGCCAGTCGGCCGCAGTGAACGTGACGGTCATCATGGCGGGCCCTCCGCTGCTTTGGCGCTAGCTAGCTGGCTATAGGCCCAGAGACAAGCCACGCCACCCACACCCAGCAACACCCACACCAGCGGCAGCCGCAGCAGCGCGATGGCGTTGAAACTCAGTACCGCAAACAGCCAGCACACGGCCAGCCCCATCACATTGTTTTTGAGTGCCCCGATCAACTTGATACCGGTTGCTGCAATCAGACCCGCAGCCACCGCCCCCATGCCACGTAAAGCGCCCTGGGCGGCGGCTGTATCGGCTATGCCGCCAAACAGCACGGCCAGCGCCAGCACAATCACCAGCGGAAAAGCCAGCATACCGGCCAGCGCGGACAAGGCGCCGGCAAAACCAAAATACCGGTCGCCAATCATCAGGGAGAGGTTGACCACGTTGGGACCGGGCAGGATCTGGGCCACGGCCCAGTCCTCCATAAACTCTTCCTGCGTTAGCCACCGTTTTTTTTCGACCAACTCGCGCTGCACGACGGCCAGCACGCCGCCAAAGCCCTGCAGGGCCAGCTTGGAAAATGAGACAAAGAGGTCGGTCTTCGATTGCGGGCGCGGGTGCTGCGCGGGGCCCGCAGGCTGCGGGCCAGATTCCTGGGGTGACATGGTATGACTTTAGCGGAAATACCTGACCTTGCGGTCAGATTGGTTACAGTCGCGGATCATTGAAACATGTTGGATGCATAGGAGATGCTAATGGGTCGTCGCTTTGAAAACCTGTCTGCCGTGGCGCAGACGCTCCGTTTAGTGGGCACGGGTTGCCTGGTCATGCTGCTGGGTAGTGCAGGGCACGCCGCCGAGGTGCGCCTGCGCATCATGGAGACCACCGACCTGCACATGAACCTGCTGAGCTACGACTACTACCAGGACAAAACGACCGACCAGTACGGGCTGGACCGCACGCTGTCGCTGATCAAGGCCGCACGTGCCGAGGTGCCCAACAGCCTGCTGTTCGACAACGGCGACCTGCTGCAAGGCAACCCCATGGGTGACTATGTGGCCAAGGTCAAACCGCTCAAGGAAGGTGAGACCCACCCTGCCTATCTGGTCATGAACCAGATGGGTTATGACGCGGCCAACATCGGCAACCACGACTTCAACTTTGGCCTGGACTTTTTACGCCGCGCCACCAAAGGTGCCAAGTTCCCTTACGTCAACGCCAATGTGTACATTGACGACAAGGACCGCGACACGGACCAGGCCAAACACGCCTTCACGCCATACGTGCTGCTGGACCGCCAGCTGGTCGATGCACAGGGCAAGCGCCACCGCATCAAGATCGGCATCATCGGTTTTGCGCCCCCGCAGATCATGCAGTGGGACAAGACCAACCTGGAGGGCAAAGTCATCGCCCGCGACGTTGTGGAGACCGCCAAAAAATACGTTCCGCTGATGCGTGCCCAGGGCGCACAGCTGGTCATCGCCATTCCCCACGCCGGTTTTGAGAAAGTGCCCGTGGCCCGCTTCTCCGAAAACGCAGTTGGCGCGTTGACCGACATCCCCGGTGTGGATGCCGTGCTGTTCGGCCACGCGCATGCCGAGTTCCCCGGCCCCGCATTTGCCGAGCACCCCAAGGTCAATCTGGAGCGCGGCACTATCAATGGCGTGGCGGCTGTCATGCCCGGCCGCTGGGGCGACCACCTGGGTGTCATCGACTTCACACTGGATGAGACACGGGGCAAGTGGAAGGTAGTGGACAGCAAGGCCAGCATCCGCCCCATCTTCGACAAGACCGCACGCAAGTCGGTGGCCGCCGCCGACCCGCTGATGGCTCAGACGCTGGCGGAGGCCCAGGCCGGCACGCTGGAATATGTGCGCAACAAGGTAGCCTTCAGCAGCGCCCCCATTTACAGCTATTTTGCGCTGGTGGCGGATGACCCATCGGTGCAGGTCGTGGCCAATGCGCAGATTGCCTATGTGAAGCGCGCCATGCAGGGAACCGACTACGAAAAATACCCCGTGCTGTCGGCCGCCGCACCCTTCAAGACCGGTGGCCGCCAGGGTTGGGACTACTACACCGACATCCCCGCCGGCCCGCTGGCCATCAAGAACGTGGCTGACCTGTATGTCTACCCCAACTCGCTGAAGGCCATGCTGCTGACCGGCGCCGAAGTGCAGGAGTGGATCGAAATGTCAGCCGGCCAGTTCAACCAGATCGACCCCAAGGGCGCGGCCCAGCAGACGCTGCTGAACGACAGCTTTCGCTCGTACAACTTCGATACGCTGGATGGCGTCAGCTACGAGCTGGATGTGACGCAACCGGCGCGCTACGACGGCAACGGCAAGCTTGTGGCGCCCGACGCGCATCGCGTAAAGAATCTGCAATTCGACGGGAAGCCGGTGCAAACCGACGCCAAGTTCCTGGTGGCCACCAACAACTACCGCGCCTTTGGCGGCGGCAATTTCCCGGGACTGAACGCGAGCAAGGTGGTGCTGGAGGCGCCGGAAGAAAATCGCCAGGTGCTGATTGAGTACCTGCGCATGATGGACACGCTGTCCGCCAACAAACAGGTTAACCCTACGGCCGATGGCAACTGGCGCATTGCGCCGGTGCCGGGTGTGCGTTTGACGTTCCTGTCAGCCAGTAGCGCCCAACGCTACTTGGCCAACCATCCCCAGATCCATTTGATCAAGGACAATGGCGATGGCTCGGCCTTGTATGAATTGACGCCCTGAGGTTTACCTCTTGGTAATGCGCCCCGGCTCAATCTGGTCCACAGCCTTGGGGTTGTCGTGCAGCCACTCCTCAAAGGCGTCGATATCCATGCCCACCACCTCGCGGTTGCGGCCCTGCTTGAGCACGTTCAGGTCGTTACCACCCTCGGCCATGAAAGTGTTGACGACTACGCGGTAATCCCGTGCCGGGTCCACGGGCTTGCCGTCGACGGTCAGTGATTCCAACACCGGCTCAGCACCCGGTGCCTGGCTCCATTGGTAACGCAGGTTGTGCGACACCTGCAGCGTTGCTGGCCCGCCGACGCGGCGGCCGTTCAGTTGCCGGCGAATCAATTCATGCAACTGGCTGCCGGTGAGGCTTAGCGCGATCAGCTCGTTGGTGAAGGGCTGGATCGCGAACAGGTCACTCAGCGTAGTCGTGAGGCCAGGCTCTACTGCCAAGTCCGCACGGATACCGCCCGAGTTGGTCAGTCCAATATCTACCGCCGTCCGCTTTTTGGCAAAACCCAGGTGCGAATCCGCTACCAGATTGCCCAATGTCGAATCCCCGAAAGGCGGGTTGGCCGAACGTGTCGCGCCGCGTGACAGCGTGGCTACCGGCTTATTGCGCGCGGCGGTGGTCAGTGTGGCGGCGCGCTGAACCAGGGCCACGAAGGCGGGGTTGGGTGCGTTTTCACCCTGCAACACCGGGTGGTTAACAGCCTGTGCATCCAGTAGCTTGCCCGTGGTGTCAAAGGTCAGTCGGCTCTCGGTCAGCCAACCGCCGAAGCTGCCGGCCTGCACCATCAAGCGACCGCCAATCTTGCAGGTGTACGCCTGGTGGGTGTGGCCGCTGACGATGATGGCGTAGGCCGGGTCCAGGCGCTGGGCGATGTCGACACCGCGGCCCTGCAGACCGGGGCAGGCATAGCTGGGATCATTGGCGGCGCCGTCGTACATGGCCCCCTCATGCATGATGGCTACCAGCACCTGGGCTCCCGCGGCGCGCAGCTCGGGCACCAGCGCGTTGAGCGTGTCCGCCTCATCGGCAAAGCGCAGACCCACGATGCTCTTGGGGATTACCACTTTGGGCGTGTCACGCGTCACGGCGCCGACAAAGGCGATCTTCAGACCACCCACCTCCTTGATCATGTGGCTGGGCAGCACGCGCTTGCCGCTGTCGATCTCGAACATGTTAGCGGCTAGGTACGGAAAGCCGGGACCTTTGAACTCAGGCCAGGCGCAAGCACCGTTGGGACACTCGCCGCTGGTTTTGCGCAGCAGTTCGGACAGGCCCCGGTCCAGATCGTGGTTACCCAGCGACGTGGCTACAAGACCCAGCTCGCCCAGCGCCGATAGTGTTGGTTCGTCATTCAACAACGACGACATCTGGGGCGATGCACCCATCAGGTCTCCGGCGGCTACAAACACATGGTTCTTGCGCTGCGCGCGCAGGCCGTTGAGCACGGTGGCCAAATAGGCCACGCCGCCGGCGGGCTGGGGCTTGATCTCACCGGTTTTGGGATCCGCCAGGCGTGCCATCAGCGGGGTGGGGGACTGCGGCTGGATGTGGCCGTGGAAGTCATTCAGCGAAAAAATGCTCACCTCTATATTCGAGGGAGTTGACTCTAAAGTGGATACCGGTGGCGAGGCGCAGGCCACCAACATTGCGATAAGGGAAAACCCTAGAGCTGACGTAAAAACGCACTTAAAGGGTGCGACAAATTGGTGCGATTTCAAGGGGTTGGCTCCAAAGAAGGGAGTCGCCAGCGGGCGGGCGCAGGCAGCGAAATATTGATCATCGATTGGTGTCCTGAATACAACAGTTGTCACCAAACTTTCCTGACTATATGGTTAACTTAATAGGTATATTGCAGATCTTTGCAAATATTTACACCCCACCATAAAACCCCCCGTTGGGACCCCATCGCTTAGGAGCTATCAGGATGCGCAGTATTCACCACATGAATTTTTCCAGTTTTTCGCGAACGGTGCTGAGTGCCGCGGTCGCCATCGTCGTTGCTGCGCCGGCCTTGGCGCAAAACACGACAGCGGCGATCGGTGGCCGTGTCACAGGCGGTGACGGCAAGCCCGTGGGAGGAGCGACTATCAGCGTAGTCCACAGTGAATCGGGTTCCGCCAGTAATTTGGTAACCGATGCAGATGGCCGCTATTCGGCACGTGGTTTGCGCGTGGGCGGCCCCTATACCATCATCGTTACCAAAGGCGCGGACAAAGAAACAAGAGAAGCTGTATTTTTGCAATTGGCGGAGACGGCAACTTTCGATTTCAACTTGGGTGTCGCAACACTGTCAGCGGTAACGGTTACCGGAAGCGCGGCGGCGAAAGTTTTTGACGGTGCCAACAAAGGCGCTGGCACACGATTGAGTCGACAAGATTTGGACACCTTTGCGTCCGTTCAGCGAAATCTGCAAGATTACGCCCGCCTGGATCCTCGCCTTGCTCAGACCGACAAAGAGCGTGGGGAAATTTCCGCATTGGGTCAAAATACCCGGTTCAACACCATCACCATCGACGGCGTATCCATCACGGATAGTTTTGGTCTTCAGGCAAATAACTTGCCAACGGCCAAACAGCCAATTTCGATAGATGCGATTCAGTCCGTGCAAATCAATATTGCAAATTTTGATGTGACGCAAAAGGGCTATACGGGGGCAAACATTAATGCCGTAACCAAGTCCGGAACCAATAACTTCAAGGGCAGTGTGTATTACGTTGGTCGTGACCAGCGACTATCTGGCGACCGCTATAGCCTCATTAATGACTCCTACAGTGCTACGCCAGAATTTAGAGAGAGCACCAAGGGATTCACGTTGGGCGGCCCGATCATTGAAGACAAACTGTTTTTCTTCGTGAGTGCAGAAGACTTTCGTAGCTCTAGAAGTTCCCCAGCCTTCGGGCCGGTGGGCGGTGGCCAGGCTAATGTCGGCATCACGCAAGGGCAGATCGATGCAGCTGCCGCGACGGCCAAGTCAAAGTATGGGATCGACGTAGGGGGGCTGGATATTCCGTCGGGGACCGAACTTACAGCAAAAGACTACACGCTGAAGCTCGACTGGAACATCAATGATAAACACCGGGCCAATCTCAGGGTGTCAAGAATTGAGCAGGTCGAACCGATTTTTTATGGATTCAACCCTACTGCACTATCACTCAGTTCGCACTGGACGGCAGAGAAAAAAATTCTAGAAACGGCAGTTGTTCAATGGTTCGCGGACTGGACGCCAGACTTTTCCACTGAGTTCAAGTTGTCGAATCGCAAAAATCCCAAAACGTTTGAAAACAACGCAACCCTTCCTCAGGTTAGCTTGGTATTTACTAATCCAGCGCCTGCCGGTGTGGCCAGCGGCAATCGCACATTGAAATTTGGAACTGAGCAGTTCAGGCATTTCAATGTGTTGGAAACCAAGACATTGGACACGTATTTGGCTGGAACGTTCTTCAAAGACAATCACGAAATCAAGGTGGGCTTGGATTACAGCAAAAATACGATCTACAACGCTTTCTTGCCGAATATTTACGGTGTCTACACCTACCAGGGAGCGGACCCAGTGGCGCTGTTCGCGGCTGGAAAACCAACGAATTACTCGGTGCAGGTCGCGCAACCTGGCAGCACGCTCGATGACGGTATTGCTAATTGGGCACTGACAAACCTGGGTATCTTTGCGCAGGATACTTTTGCGGTGAACGATCGGTTGAATGTGAATTATGGTGTGCGTATCGATCGCGCCACCACTGGTGACCGTCCCAAGTCAAATCCCAGCGTTAACGCTGCTTTTGGGTATGACAATACGACGACCATTGACGGCCAAAACCTAGTGCAGCCGCGTTTTGGCTTCAATTACCTCTTGGATTCCAACCCCGAGTCTAAATCGCAAATTCGTGGTGGTATGGGCTTGTTCCAAGGTGCCGCAATGACGGTTTGGTTGTCCAATCCGTACTCAAACACAGGCGTTGCCACGGTTACTTACAGCTGTAACAACGGCCAAGCCAATAATCTGTGCCCTCCCTCTTTGGTATTCAATCCCAATCCAGCAAACCAGCCAACCATTTCAGGGACCATTCCCGCAGCAAGTGTTGACATCATTTCGCCAGATTTGAAGCAGCCATCTGTGTGGAAGACCAATCTTGCCTACGAGGTATCGCTTCCGTTTGGGCTTATAGCAGGGGCTGAGTGGATTAACACCCGCAACAGAGATGCGTTGAACTACACCCAACTGAACCTGGGCGCACCGACAGCAACCGGCCCTGATGGCCGGGAGCTTTACTACAACGCTGCAGCCCGCGGCGAAAACTGCTGGACTGGTGTTGCAGGAATCAAAACCGGCTGTGGCGGAAATAACAAGGCCAATAAAAATCCGGCATTTGGCGACGTGATACTGGCCAGCAACACATCTTTGGGTGGTGGGAATTCATTGACCCTGTCGTTGCAGCGTCCTAGCACGTCTGGTCTGGGATGGATGGTGGCGTACACACGCACCGATGCGACGGAAGTCAGCCCTTTGTCTTCGACCCGCGCGATTACTAACTGGAGTGAACGCAATTCGTTCAATCCAAACGAAAACGTCGCCTCCACCTCCAATTTTCAAATCAAGGATCGCGTTAGCGGCAGCTTGAACTGGAGTAAGGCTTTTATTGGCAGCTACAAAACCACGTTTGGCTTGACCTATGAAGGACGCACTGGTAAGCCTTACAGCTGGACCTTCAACAACGATATGAATGGCGACGGCGTCAGTGGCAATGACCTGATGTACATCCCTAAGGCACCGGGTTCAGGCGAGGTCCTGTTCTATGGCGCGACAGCGGCCGATCGGCAAGCGAACGAGGATCGCTTTTGGTCTATCGTGAACAACGAATCGACGCTTAACCAAGCACGCGGTGGCGTAGTAGGGCGCAACGATACCGTCGCACCTTTTATCAACACCTTTGACGTTCGTGTGAGCCAGGAATTGCCCGGTTTTGCGCCTAAACACAAGGGATTGATCGCATTGGACATTCTCAACGTCGGCAATCTCCTGAACAGGAAGTGGGGCCGAATTGATGAAATTGCGTACCCGTCAAACCGCAGCTTCGTTAACTATGCAGGTATGAAAGACGGTAAATACATCTACAACACGATTGAGGAAGGCGTTTTAGTGACCAAGCAAACGAAGGGCGAATCCCAGTGGGCCGCTCAGATCACACTGAAATATGAATTCTGATAGCGCTTAGGCAAGGGTCGGGTTTCGGGCGGCAGCGCCTGAGGCAACTTCAAAGCTCCAGCCAGCAATGGCCGGGGCTTTTTTTCTTTTGGTGGGCCAAATTGTCTCTTTGGTGCCAGCGCTTGGCTCGGCTTTACCGTACGCTCACCCCCACCTGTTGCTGAAACCCCCGACGACCATGAACCTGCGCCCCACGATCGATTTTCTGCTCAACGATTGGCTCAACACCGAAGCCCTGACCCAGCGGCCACGTTTTGGCGACCATTCGCGCGACACCTTTGACGCCGTGCTGGACACCTGCGAGCGCATCGCCCGCGAGAAATATGCCCCCTTCAACCGCCTGGTCGACACGCAAGAGCCGCACTTTGACGGCGAAAAAGTCATATTGCCGCAGGCTACGCACGATGCAAACCGTGCCTACGCCGAATCCGGCATGCTCAGCGCGGCGCAAGACTACGATATGGGCGGCATGCAGTTGCCATACAGCGTAGAGGCTGCCTCCAACGCCTTCTTCGCCTGCGCCTCGGTCAGTATTGGCTCTGGCATGCTCACCACGGGAAATGCCAATCTGCTGATGGTGCATGGCACGCCCATGCAAAAGGACGTGTTTGCCAAGAACGAGTTTGCTGGCCGCTGGTCGGGCACCATGTGCCTGTCCGAGCCGCAGGCGGGCTCCAGCCTCAGCGATGTGGTGACCCGTGCCGTGCCAGACGGAGACGACTTCGAGTCTGACGCCCTGGGCCCGCGCTACCGCCTCAGGGGCAACAAGATGTGGATCTCCAGTGGCGAGCATGAGCTGACTGATAACATCATCCACCTGGTGCTGGCCAAGATCCCCGATGCCGACGGCAAGCTGGTGCCCGGCACGCGCGGTATTTCACTGTTCATCGTGCCCAAGAAGCTGGTAAACACGCAAGGCGAATTGACCGGTGTGCGCAACGACGTGGCGCTGGCCGGCCTGAACCACAAGCTGGGCTGGCGCGGCACGACCAACACTTTGCTGAACTTCGGCGAAGGCAAGTTCCCCGTCGCTGCGGACCGCGATGGCGGCGGCCCGTTCGGCAAGGGCGCTGGCGCCATTGGCTACCTGGTCGGCAAGCCCGGCAAGGGCCTGCAGTGCATGTTCCACATGATGAACGAGGCCCGCATTGGGGTGGGCATTGCTGCCACGATGTTGGGCATGGCCGGCTACTACGCATCGCTGGAATACGCGCGCAATCGCCCCCAAGGAAGGCCTATGGCAGCCGGTGGCAAGGATGTTGCTGCACCGCAGGTCGCCATCATCGAGCACTCCGATGTCAAACGCATGCTGTTGGCCCAAAAAGCGTACTGCGAAGGTGCGCTGGCGCTCGAGCTGTACTGCGCCCGCCTGGTGGACGAACACCATACGGCCGGCGGCGCAGACGCCGATGATGCTCGCCTGCTGCTGGAGGTGCTGACCCCCATCGCCAAGAGCTGGCCCAGCGAATGGTGCCTGGAGGCCAACTCTCTGGCGATCCAGATCCACGGCGGCTACGGCTACACGCGTGATTTCCCTGTGGAGCAATACTGGCGCGACAACCGCCTCAACATGATCCACGAAGGCACGCACGGCATCCAGGCCACCGATCTGCTGGGCCGCAAGGTGGTGATGGAGGAGGGCGGGGGCCTGCAACTGTTGGCCGCGCGGATTACCGCCACCATCGAAAAGGCTGCCGCCGTGCCGGCCCTGGCACCCCACGCCGTAGCGCTAGGCGAAGCTCTGCAACAGGTTTCTGTCGCAACACAAAAAGCGTGGTCAACGGGCAATCCGACAGAAGCGTTGGCAAACGCAGTCCCCTATATGCAGGCCTTTGGCCACACCGTGCTGGCGTGGATCTGGCTGGATGTGTGCATCGCCGCGCTGCAAGCCGACCCGGCTCAGGCGGTACCCGCTACGCAGGGGCGCCTGGGTTGCACGCGGTTCTTCTTTCACTACGAATTGCCAAAAATCGGTGCTTGGCTGGCCGTCGTCCAGTCGCGTGATCTGACGTGTGCGGATTTTCCCAATCACGCGTTTTAACGGAGCGGCTGGGTAATCAACCGCAATTCCTTCGGTTGACAGGTTCTCCCGGACCTAGTCATCAGTTCGTCATATCCGACGGAAAAAATGGGTGTTTTCCGCTGGCGGGACTGGCCTTCGAACCAGTCTCCGTGTGGGCAGCAGGGGGATGCGCATGCAGCAGCGCTGCATGCCCTATTGCTTGATCTCAACGCTTAGTCCATAGTTGACCCGTGGACCACTGCTCTACGAGCCAGTGTGTGTCTGACCAAGAACAAGTCAATCTCCCTGTGCGCTTTCTCACCAGCTGTCCGTGGTGTAAATCCGTTGAATAACTGAAAGGCGATCTATGAAGAGTCACATCCTGCACACCCCCTCGGCGGTGCGTCTACGAAGCATCTGCATGGGGGTCGCCATGCTTCTGGGCGCGACGGCCCCAGCCCTGGCGTCCATCGAAGACCACCATGAGTTTGAGGCCACGTTGCACGTGCCTTTTCGTGCCGATGCCAGCGTGCGAGCCGCTGGCGAATCGCGCTATTTCACGTTGGAGTTTGACTTTCCACTGGTCACTACCGAGCAATCCGCTGTATGGCGACTGGAATTGCTGCGGCCTAACGGCCAAGTTGTCGACCGCTGGTATGGCGTGGAGACGTTGACGGGCAAACCCGTGACGGTCAAGCAATTGTGGCCGGGTACGGCCCCAACTGGACGCGCTTTGCCGGATGGTCTTTACGACGTGCGCTTGACCGCTACCGCCAACGACTCCCGATGGCTCGCACAGTTCAACGGCCCCCGTGATCGGGTGGTTGAAAGTGCGCTGCGCGCAAGCACCAACGAAATCGTTGCACAAGTGTGGCCCATGCAAATTGGGAAGGTAGCCGCTGCAGCCTTACCCAATTTCACGCCGCTGGCTACCCGCAGTTCCACCGGGGCTGGACCGGCTACTGGAATGGGCGGAGCCAACGATTCCAAGGCACTGCGTTCTGCGGTAGCAGTGCTGGGCCTACCGTACACCGTGTACTACGGCAATCTCCATAGTCAGACCAATCACAGCGACGGAGGGGGCAACTTGTCCACCTGCACCGGAGCGCAGGCACCGCAAACAGGTGCCTATGGTCCGACGGACGCATATCAGTACGCAAAGGGCAAGGGGCTCGATTTTCTGATGGCCTCGGAACACAACCACATGTACGACGGGTCAGACTCTACGAATGCCTCCGCCAATCCGACGACTGCCAAAAATCTCTACCAATCCGGTCTTGCGGCAGCCAACAGTTTCAATGCAGCCAATCCCAATTTTCTGGCGCT
This sequence comes from Rhodoferax sp. ZS1R8, assembly GCF_056521325.1. Classification (NCBI taxonomy): domain Bacteria; kingdom Pseudomonadati; phylum Pseudomonadota; class Betaproteobacteria; order Burkholderiales; family Comamonadaceae; genus Rhodoferax; species Rhodoferax sp. ZS1R8. The sequence goes on from NZ_JBWMBA010000004.1 coordinate 292,303, forward strand.
CTATGGCCTGGAGTGGGGCGTGATCAACAACGGCGGTCACTTGAACATCTTCAACACCCCAGAACTGTTGGAATGGGAATACAACAGCGCGAACCAACTGATTGGAGATACCTTTGTGGCAAAGGGCGACTATGCCGCTCTGTACACCCTGATGCGCAGCAAGAACTGGATCGGGCAGTTCAATCACCCGGCGACCAGCGGCCAGTTCAATGCTGGCGGTGTCGATTTTGGCTACACCGCAGACGGCGACCAGGCCATGGCGCTGTGTGAAGTCCTCAACACATCTGCCTTTTCGACCAACACCACCGAAACCGAAACCGGACGCAGCAACTACGAGGCTGCCTGTAACAAAGCGTTGGAAGCCGGATTCCACGTAGCCTTCAGTTCGGACCAGGACAACCACTGTGCGAACTGGGGCGCCTCCTACACCAATCGAACCGGCGTTTTAATACCCAATGGCGTAGCGTTGAGCAATACGAGTTTTATGGACGCATTGCGCGCGCGCCGCGTATTTGCCACCATGGACAAGAAATCTCAAATTGTCTTGACCGCGAACGGCCATGTAATGGGTGAACGTTTTACTAACAGTGGTCCCTTGAACCTGGTCAGCAATTTTGCCAACAGCAACGGCCGTACAGCGACAAGTGTGCAGATTTTTGAGGGCGTACCGGGACGCAAGGGCACCGTCACGCAGCTGTCTGCGACGTCAACTACTACACTTACCCCGAATGTGGGTGACCATTTCTACTATGCCCGAATTACCCAGGACGACGGCAAAATCCTGTGGTCGGCTCCGGTGTGGGTCTCACAGACGACTGCGTCGACCGACACCGCACCGCCGGTGGTAACAGTGAGTGAGACGGGTAGCAGCGGCTCGATTACGCTTTCTGCCAATGCCACTGACAATGTGGGTGTCACGCGCGTGGATCTGGCGGTCGACAATGTGACCAAGGCAAGCCTCTTCAGCGCTCCCTACACGACCACGTTGAACTCCACCACGCTGTCCAACGGCACGCATAGCCTGACAGCCAAGGCCTATGACGCGGCCAATAACGTGGGTACCTCTGCCGCTGTTACGTTTTCGATCAACAACCCGGTTGCAGACACCACGGCGCCGAGTGTGAGTGTCAATACACCGGGTAGCAGCGGCACCATCACGCTCAACGCGACCGCAAGCGACAACGTGGGCGTGACATCTGTGGAGTTTTATGTCGATGGCGTGCTCAAGGGCAGTACCAACGTTGCGCCCTACAGCGTGACATTGAACTCGACTACCTTAAGCAATGGCAGTCACAGTCTGACGGCCAAGGCCTACGATGCTGCCAATAACGTTGGGACTGCCACTGCCGTGAGCTTCAACGTGAACAACAGCACTGCGCAGCAGTTGATTGTGAATGGCGGTTTTGAGAGTGGCGCCACAGGGTGGACCGCGACATCCGGGGTCATCACCAACGACAGCACCCTGGCGGGCCATGCGGGTAGCTACAAAGCGTGGCTCGATGGTTATGGCGCAACCCATACGGATAGCCTGTACCAACAGGTCACCATCCCATCAACCAGCACGAATGCCACCCTGAGCTTTTGGTTGAAAGTGGTTTCAGATGAGACCACGACAACGCAAGCCTACGACACCTTGCAGGTGCAGGTGCGCAGCAGCACGGGTGCGGTTCTGTCCACGCTGGCGACATACTCCAATCTCGACAAAGGCGGTAGCTACGTCAATAAATCGTTCAACCTCGCTGCGTACAAAGGCCAAACCATCCGCATCTATTTCTTGGGTGTCGAAGGCTCGGTTACAGCAACCTCTTTCCTGGTGGATGACGTGAGCTTGGCGGTCCAATAACTTGCAGGCGGAATCGCCAGGTCAGTACGCCGTTTTGGCCGGTCAAAATCGGAACACTGCCTGGCGCGCAGGGACGCATCGTTTGACTCCCTGCAGGGCAGCGGCGGCCTATCACCCCAGTGACAGCCGCACCTGCGTGAATCATTTAAATTCCAGCACAATGATTCTTTGGAGACATAAACGATGACACGCACCATACAAAAATTGTTTGACCTCAGCGGCAAGACCGCACTCGTCACTGGTGGCTCGCGCGGCCTGGGCTTGCAAATGGCCCACGCGCTGGGCGAAGCCGGCGCCAAGATCATGCTGAGCTCACGCAAGGCCGCAGACCTGGAAGAGGCCGCAGCCGAACTGCAGGCCGCGGGCATCGATGCCCGCTGGATCGCTGCCGATTGCGCCAAGGAAGCGGACATCCAGCGCCTGGCTGACGAAACTTTGCAGCGCATGGGTGATGTGGACATCTTGGTCAACAACGCCGGTGCATCCTGGGGTGCACCAGCCGAAGACCATCCCGCAGCCGCGTGGGACAAGGTCATGAACCTCAACGTGCGTGGCTACTTTTTGCTGAGCCAGGCTATTGCCAAGAAGAGCATGATTCCGCGCAAGAGCGGCCGCATTATCAATATCGCATCCATAGCCGGTTTGGGTGGCAACCCCACGGCGATGAAGACCATTGCCTACAACACGTCCAAGGGTGCTGTCATCAACTTCACGCGCGCGCTGGCGGCGGAGTGGGGCGTGTATGGCATTAACGTCAACACCATTTGCCCCGGCTTTTTCAAGACCAAGATGGCTGCCGTGCTGATCGAAACCATGGGTGAAGACAAGATGGCCGCCCACGCGCCGCTCAAGCGCATTGGCGATGAGGAAGACCTGAAGGGTTTGACCCTGCTCTTTGCGTCTGACGCTGGCAAGCACATCACGGGCCAATGGCTGGCGGTCGACGGCGGCGTCTCAGTTGTCACCGGTGGTTGAATCTAAAGAAGCCGTCTGGCAAAGGGCGGTCGGCTTCGGTGTCGACATCCCTTTCGTCACGTTGCTGGGCTTCGAACTCACCAGGTTCGAAGGCGGCCAGTCTGAGATTGTGTTCGCTCCCAAGCCCGAACACCTGAACTCGTTCTCGGTCACGCACGGCGGCGCGTTGATGACGCTGCTGGACGTGTCCATGGCCACGGCGGCACGCAGTCAGGTGCCGGAGATGGGCGTTGTCACGATCGAGATGAAAACCAGCTTCATGCAGCCCGCCATTCCGGGCTCGGGCCCGCTGGTCGCCAAGGGTCTGCTGATGCACCGCACGGCCACAATGGCGTTCACCCAAGCGACAGTGTTCGATGGTGCCGGACGCGCCTGCGCCCACGCCACCGGCACCTTCAAGTTCGTCAAACGGCTGCCAACCGGCGCCAAGACCAGCAACCCGCTAAATGCCCCGCCGGGGCCTATTTCTACTGACTAAATCGGCCGCTAGCCCTCATGCAGCGGGCGTAAGCAGCTACTAATTCAATAGCATAAAGATCAACCAGGAGCCAAATAACATGCCACGCAACCAACAAATTCACCTCGACAACCGCCCCGTGGGCGAAGCCGTAGCCAGCAACTTCAAGCTGGTCGTAGCCGATACCCCCGCTCTGGCCGACGGCCAGGTGCTGGTGCGCCATCACTTCCTGAGCCTGGACCCGTATATGCGCGGCCGCATGAACGACGCCAAGAGCTACGCCCAACCCCAAGCACTGGGTCAGACCATGGGTGGCGGCACGGTAGGTGAGGTGGCTGAGTCGCGCAACCCCAAGTTCGTGGTGGGCGGCAAGGTCGTCGGCATGGGCGGCTGGCAGGAATACAGCGTGGTCGACGCCACCCAACCCGGCGCGCTGCGCAAGGTTGACACCACGCACGTGCCGCTGAGCGCCTACCTGGGTGCAGTCGGCATGCCCGGCGTGACCGCCTGGTACGGCCTGGTCAAGATCTGCAATCCCAAGGCCGGGGAAACCATGGTCGTCAGCGCTGCGACGGGCGCAGTCGGGAGCGCCTTTGCTGCCTTGTCCAAGGCACGCGGCTGCCGCACCGTTGGCATTGCTGGCGGCCCGGAAAAATGCAAATACGCCGTCGACGAACTTGGTTTCGACGCCTGCATCGACTACAAACTGCACGACAACGCCGCCTCGCTGTCCAAGGCGATTGCCGAGGCCTGCCCCAACGGCATCGATGGCTATTTTGAGAACGTGGGCGGTATGGTGTTGGACGCTGTCTTGCCCCGCATGAACGCGTTTGGCCGTATCGCGGTCTGCGGCATGATCGCCGGCTACGACGGCAAGCCGCTGCCGCTGAGCTACCCAGCTTTGATCCTGACCAACCGCCTGACCGTGCGTGGCTTCATCGTCAGCGAACACATGGAAATCTGGCCCGAGGCCTTGACCGAACTGGGCACGCTGGTGGCCACTGGCAAGCTCAAGGCGCGTGAGTCCATAGCGCAGGGTATTGCCGCTGCGCCGGAGGCGTTTCTGGGCTTGCTCAAGGGCAAAAATTTCGGCAAGCAGTTGGTCAAGTTGATCTGATTGGAACCCGCCATGTCCGACATCATCCTGCACCACTACGCTACCTCTCCCTTCTCTGAAAAAGTCCGGCTGGTGCTGGGCTACAAGAAGCTGCCGTGGAAGTCCGTCATCGTGCCCGCCATCATGCCCAAGCCCGATGTGCAGGCGCTGACCGGCGGCTACCGCAAGACCCCGTTCATGCAGATCGGCTCTGACGTGTACTGCGACAGTGCGCTGATGTGCGATGTGCTGGAGCACATCCAGCCTTCGCCCACGCTGTACCCCGAATCGCACAAGGGCATGGCCCGCGTGTTGGCCCAGTGGGCCGACACCACGCTGTTCTGGGCGGCCATGGCCTACAACCTGCAGCCCAAGGGGGCGATGACCATGTTCGACTCGCTGGACACCGCCAAGGCCTTTGGCGCGGACCGTGGTGCCATGAGCGTCGGCATGACGCGCCTGCGCCCCGGCGACGCCGCCGCAGCCTACAAGTCCTACCTGCGCCGCATCGCCGGCATGCTGGACAGCGGCAACGATTTCCTGATGGGCGACGCGCCCTGCGTGGCCGATTTCGCTACCTACCACCCGCTGTGGTTCACCCGCGCACGCGTACCGGTAATGGCCGACATCTTGAACGCCACCCCCCAGGTGTTGCAGTGGATGGACCGCATGGCCGCTATCGGCCATGGCAGTTTCAGCGAAATGTCTGCTACAGAATCGATAGCTGCTTGCGCTCGCTCCGCGGGGGCTGCAGCCCAGAACGACACTATGTTTCAGGACGAACACGGCATTCCGCTGGGCAGCCAGGTCACGATCGCCGCCGAGACCTTTGGCCCTGAGGCGACCGAAGGTGAGCTTGTGGCAGCCACCCGCACCCGCTACACGCTCAAGCGCGTCGATGAACGCGCCGGCACTGTCCACGTGCACTTTCCCCGGATTGGCTACGTGCTGAAGGCGGTGCAAGCCGCATGAGTACCGCGCAGCAGAAAACGCCAGCCCCTGTTCTGGACTGGAAGCTGGCTGCGTTTGATGCGCTGTCCGTGGCCGAGCTGTACACCGTACTGCAACTGCGCACCGAGGTGTTCGTCATGGAGCAGAACTGCATCTTCCAGGACATGGACGGCGCAGACGACCAAGCCATGCACCTGCTGGGCACGCAGCATGGGCAGGTGGTCGCCTATGCCCGGCTGTTCCCGGCCGGCATCAAGTTTGCTGAGGCCAGCATAGGCCGTGTCATCACCCGCAAGAATGCCCGTGAGAGCGGCCTTGGTCACCTGCTCATGGGGGAGGCCATTCGCGCGGTGGAGCATCACTTTGGTACTCAGACCATTCGCATTGCCGCGCAGGCGCATCTGAAGAATTTTTACAGTCAACACGGCTTCGTAGACGTCGGCTTACCCTATATCGAAGACGGTATCGACCACCTGGAAATGGTGCGCAGTGCGGGCTAAATAGACAACTAAGAGGTGACGCCGGGGTATATGCTCAATGGGCTGCGACAACTGTTGACGTGTACCATTTTGAAAGTTCCGGATGACCCCAGAATCAGAGCGCCAGATTTTTGCCAAATTGGCAGAGCTGGAGACGGAATTCACCACTTTGCGCAGCAATTACCTCATTGTCAACAAACGTTACGCCGACGCCTTGCAGTCTATGAAGGCGATGTCGGCGCACACGCTTGAAGCTGCAATACGCTCTGCAATCGCAGCAGAAAAAGCGGCGTTAGCCTGCAAGAACGCAACCTCCGCTGCCATCGTGGCCTCCGCAATTCCCGTGATTGAAGCGACCCATGCTGCAGCAGAGGCTGCAGGGCTTGCTGCATTGGCAGCTTCGGAAGCTGCGGCCGCTGCTTCGGCCGCCGCTGCAGCGGCGGCGTCAGCCGCTGCGATGCAGGCGGAAGAATCAGCCCTTCATGCGTCTGCGGAAGCAGCGCGCGCCACGAGTCGAGCTACCGCGGCCGCGGCGGCCGCCGCTGAAATGGCGAACCATGCCTCCTCAATTGCACTGGCATTAAAAGGCAGCAGTAAATAGGTTTCAGGATACGTTGACATCCCCCACACCTCATGCCGCTAACCCAAGACAAAAAAATAGAAAACATCCTGGAGCGGCTGATGTGCCTGGATGCTGACGTGCAACGGCTGTATGAGTGTGTCCCGTTTGGGTCCTATTCGGTCGCAGACGATGGTACCTACACGCAGATCAATGCGCAGGAGCTAATTTGGTTGGAGTCTTCCAAAGAGGACCTGATTGGAAAAAGCAAACCAGTGGATTTTTTGTGTGCAGCCAGCAAAACCAAATTTGAAAAACATCTGAAAATGTTTGGGGTGCACGGGTTTGCTGATTTGGAATTGGCGATGCTGAGCCCTTCAGGAAAAACGCGCCCGATATCCGTGAGTCTGAATGGTTTTATGGATGTGTATGGCAAGCCACAGCACAACCGCTTCGTTTCATTTGACTTGACCGTGAGCAAGCAAATTTCGGAAAAGCAGCGCATTGCCGCAATCGCTTTTGAGTCGTTGGCGGGGATCTGCGTGATGGATGCCGCGGGCGTCTTTCTGCAAATTAACCAGGCTTTTACAACATTGACTGGGTATAGCGCAGCGGACTGTATAGGTCAAACAATGCAGCTGTTGAGTTCTGGTCAACAGGACAAGGCTTCTTATCGTGGCATGTGGGAGCTGCTGTGTAGAGACCGGCGGTGGCAGGGCGAAATAATTAACCGGCGCAAAGATGGGAAGGACATTGCTCTGTGGTTGTCTCTGTCTGCGATATCGGCGCACGATGGTGCGGTGAGTAATTTCGTCGGTATTTTTTATGACATTACGGCCAACAAAGCCGCGCAAGAGCAGGTCACCCACATGGCCTACTTTGATGTGCTCACCCAACTGCCGAACAGGAGACTATTGCAAGACAGGCTTGCGCAAAACCTTGCTGCATTGCAGCGTAGCACTTGTCATAGTGCATTGCTTTTTATCGACCTCGACAACTTCAAGGACATAAACGACTTGCGCGGTCACGAGGCGGGTGACCTGCTGCTGGTTCAGGCCGCGCGCCGTCTCGTAGCGGCAGTGCGGGAGGGCGACAGTGTTTCGCGCATGGGTGGTGATGAATTTGTTGTTTTGCTCGAACAGCTCGATGAAAACGATGCAGAAGCGGCACAGCAGGCCAAATTGATTGGCAAAAAGCTGCTGCTCGCATTGGCGTTGCCCTATCAGATTACCGATTTTGAGTTCCGGTGTTCGGCCAGTATCGGAGTTTCGCTTTTCAGAAGCGGAGCGGTGGCCTCCGCATTACTCCAGCAAGCGGATCTGGCGCTGTACCAGGCCAAAAAGCTCGGAAAGAACACATTGCGGTTTTTTGACCCTTTGATGCAAACCGCTGTATCGGCCCGCTCGGAGATGGAGCAGGCGCTGCACCGTGCGTTTGATCGTCGCGAGTTCCGTTTGTATTTTCAACCGCAGCTGAATCAGCTAGGAAACATCGTCGCCGCCGAAGCACTGTTGCGCTGGTTTCCGGCGGGCGGCAAGCCCATTTCGCCCGCCGACTTCATTCCGCTGGCAGAACAATGCGGCCTGATACTCCCCATCGGGGCTTGGGTGTTGGATTCTGCTTGTGCGCAGTTGGCGCTGTGGCAGGAAAACCCCCTTACTGTGCACCTGAAACTGTCCATTAACGTAAGCCCTCGGCAGTTCCTGGAGCCAGACTTCACAGACAGGGTGTTGGAGTCCATTCAAACGCATGGAATCAATCCTGAATTGTTGCAGCTGGAGGTAACGGAGAGTTTGGTGCTCGACGTTGTAGATGCGATCGACAGCATGAACACGCTACGTAGTCACGGGGTGACGTTTTCTATGGACGATTTCGGCACTGGCTATTCGTCCCTCTCTAATTTGACCAAGTTGCCGCTGGATCAACTGAAGATTGACCAATCGTTCGTGCGCAACATGCATGCCAGCGCGACCGATGCCACCATAGTGCGAACTATTATTGTCATGGCCCAGAGCTTGGGACTTGAAGTGATCGCGGAAGGGGTCGAAACACCGGCCCAACAGGCTTTTCTTGAACTGCAGGGTTGCACGCTGTATCAGGGCTATCTGTACAGTCCCGCGATTGATGTCTTGGGCTTCGAGAGGCTGCTGAAAACGACCCTTCACAAGCATTGAAGCGCTGAGGGTGTCGCCTACATGGCAGGTCGTATTGCGCGCTTGAACCAAAATCTCTGGTGAGTTTGCGTAGTGCGTATTCAAATTATCTTCTCCCCTATCCAACAAGACAGGTCTTGCCATCATGATTAGCAATTTCAAGGGTAAAACGGCGGTACTGACGGGCGCCGGCTCCGGTTTCGGTCTCGAATGCGCCCGCATAGGCGCCAAGCTGGGCATGAACCTGGTGCTGGCCGACGTGCAGCAGGACGCGCTGGACAACACCGTGGCCGAGATGCAGGCTGCCGGCGTGCAGGTGCTGGCCGTGCGTGTGGATGTCTCCAAGGCCGAGCAGATGAAAGCCCTTGCCGACGCCGCCTTTGCCCGCTTTGGCGCACCGCATTTTGTGTTCAACAATGCGGGGGTCGGCGCTGGTGGGCTTGTGTGGGAAAACACGCTGAAAGACTGGGAATGGGTCTTGGGGGTCAATGTCATGGGCGTGGTGCACGGTGTGCACTTCTTCACGCCCATGATGCTGGCCGCTGCCAAGGCCGACGCGGCCTACCAGGGCCATATCGTCAATACCGCCAGCATGGCCGGCCTGCTCAACGCGCCCAATATGGGTATCTACAACGTTAGCAAGCATGCAGTCGTGTCGCTCAGCGAAACCCTGTACCAGGACCTGGCCCTGGTTACCGACCAGATCAGCGCAAGCGTGCTGTGCCCCTTTTTCGTGCCCACGGGCATCAGCCAGAGCCACCGCAACCGCCCCGACGAACTCAAGGCAGCCGCCAAGCCCACGCAAAGTCAGCTGATCGGCCAAGCCATGAGCGACAAGGCCGTGGGCAGCGGCAAGGTTACGGCCGCCCAAGTTGCGCAGATGGTGTTCGACGCCATCTCCGCGAACCAGTTTTACATCTACAGCCACCCCAAAGCCATAGGCTCGGTCCAGACCCGCATGGAAGATGTGATGCTGGCGCGCAACCCCACCGATCCGTTCGCGCACAAGCCCGAGCTGGGTGTGGATTTGAAGAAGGCGCTGCGCGGTTGAAGGGTAGGCGTGCGGCAAACATACCTCTAAAAATTGGTTTTTGATTGGTATTAGTTTGCCGCGAATGTCACCGCATTTATAGCTTGTAACCAAGCGTTAACGCGCATTCAAAAGTGGTATGGTCAGTTTCCTAGCGTAAGCACTGATACCAAAAATGGCTTTGGTATTTATATTAGATACCACTATAAGATCAATTCAGACCTAATCTTGTAGCTGGTTGCCGTTGGTGCCTGCTTTGTCTTGGATGGATTCCACAACGCCAACTTACCCCGTGCGGTCTGCTTTGCGTTGGTCCATAGAAAGGCCTCTTTCATGCGAATTCGTTTTTCCCATCTTTTGACGGCGCTGGCCGTGACCAGCGGCGCCGGGCAGGCTCTGGCGTACGACTGCTCTGCCTTGCCTACTTGGACAAGCAGTGATATCTACGTTGCCAACAATTCGGTCAAATTTGACAACAAGGCCTACCAGGCCAAGTGGTGGACCCAGAACAACCCGCCGGTCACCAACTCTGGCCAGTGGGATGTCTGGCGTCCGTTAGGCGACTGCACAGGCAACCCGCCGACCGACACCACGCCGCCCACGGTACCCGGCGGTTTGACCAGTACGGGCCAGACCAGCAGCAGCATCGCGCTGTCGTGGAGTGCGTCGACCGACGCTGGAAGCGGTGTGGCCAATTACCAGGTCTTCCGCGGCGCGGCGCTGGTGGCCTCGCCCACCACGACCAGCTACAACGACACGGGCTTGAGCGCCGGCACCAATTACAGCTACACGGTTCGCGCGCGGGACCAGGCCGGCAACGTGTCTGCCGCCACTGCTGCCTTGCTGATCAACACCAGTAACGGAAGCTGCGCCAGCGCACCGGCTGCGCCCGCCGGGCTGAATTCGCCGAGCCACGATTCCACGTCGGTCAATTTGTCGTGGTCCGCATCGGCTGCCGGGCCTAATTGCACAGTGCAATACAAGGTGATGCAGGCCGGGCAACTGGCGGGGCAGTCGTCCACCACCTCTACGCTGATCGGTGGGCTGACGCCTGAGACGACCTACAGCTATTCCGTGGTGGCATTCAACCAGGCGGGTGCATCCGCACCGTCCGCAGCCATCAGCGTGCGGACCGACGCGGCAACGCAAACGGGCGCCAAGCGGGTGCTGGGTTACTTTGCACAGTGGGGAATCTATGGGCGCAACTACTTGGTGAAGGACATTGATGCCGGCGGCGCCGGTGCGCGCCTGACCCATATCAACTACGCCTTTGGCAATGTGCGCAACAACATCTGCGAGGTGGGCTTGACGGTGCCGTCCAGCGAAAGCACCGGCACGGGCGGCGATGCGTTTGCCGACTACACCAAGGCATTCCAGGCGGCACAAAGTGTGGATGGTGTGGCAGACACCTGGGATAAGCCTTTGCGCGGAAGCTGGGGCCAGCTGAAGAAACTGAAGGCCAAGTACCCCAAACTCAAGGTGTTGATCTCGCTGGGTGGGTGGACCTACTCCAGGGGCTTCAGCAGCGCGGCGCGGCCTGAGAATCGCCAGGCATTCGTGGCGTCCTGCATCGATGCCTATATCCGTGGCAACCTGCCGGTGTCGGACGGTGCGGGTGGCCCAGGGGCCGCAGCCGGTGTATTTGACGGCATCGACATTGATTGGGAATACCCGGCGGCATGCGGTCTGGCCTGTGGTGGCAGCGAAGACACTGGCAACTACACGGCGCTGCTGGCAGAGTTCCGTCGCCAACTCGATGCTGTGCGCCCCGGGTTGCTGTTGACTGTTGCAACGGGTGCCGGCATTGACAAGATCCGTGTCACCCAGCCCGACAAGTACCACCCCTACGTGGATGCCATCAATGTCATGACCTACGACTTCCATGGGGCCTTCGAAAGCACGACCAACTTCCATTCGGCGCTGTATGGCTCGCCTTCGGACCCATCCACCGGCGACGCGCGCAGCTACAACACGGACCAGGCGATACAAGCGTATCTGACGCGGGGTGTACCACCTGCCAAATTGTCTGTGGGCATCGGTTTCTACGGTCGGGGCTGGACCAACGTGCCCAACATCAACAACGGCAAGTACCAAAGCGGTACGGGCGCACCGGGCACATACGAGAGTGGCATTGAGGATTACAAGGTGTTGAAGAACCTCAACTACCCCAGCTTTGTGGACCCGGTTACCCGCGCGCAGTGGATCTACAACGGCACCACCTTCTGGAGCTACGACACGCCCGTGCAGATCGCCGAGAAGATGCAATACGCCAAGACCAAGGGACTGGGCGGAGCCTTCTTCTGGGAGTTCGGCGGCGATGACAGCAATGCAACATTGCTCAAGGCCATCAGCGATGGATTGAAGTAATAGCGCATTGCAAAGTCTGAAAGCTGCTTTACCATGTGCTGATGACCAGATCAGCACGGTGGGCAGCACTGAACGCAGGCATTGCGCTGGGCTACTTCCTGCTGGGCAAACTGGGCCTTGCGCTGGCCCTGCCGCCGGGCTTTGTGTCGGCCATCTGGCCGGCGGCGGGCTTCGCCTTTGCGGTCTCTATCGTCTGGGGCGTGCGGGCTGCCTGGTTTGGCATTCTGCTGGGCTCGGCGCTGACCAATGCCACGGTGGGTGGGGGCTTTCACCTCGGTAGCGTTGCCGTGTGCATTGCCATTGGTTCCACCTTGCAAGCGGTGGTTGGCGGTACAGCGCTCAGGCGCCTGATGCCCGACCTGGAACTGAATGACCCGCAGAAAGTAATGCGCTTTTCGCTGCTGGGCATTGGCTCCTGCCTGATCGCCGCAACCATCGGCAACCTGACGCTGATCGGGCACGGATTCATTTCACTGGCGCAACTGCCGCAGAGTTTTGTTACCTGGTGGTTGGGTGACGCGTTTGGCGTGCAGATATTTGCACCGCTGGCATTGGTAGCCCTGGCCCCCAGCGCGGTATGGAAACAACGTCGCCGGTCTGTGGGCCTGCCGCTGCTGCTGGCGTTTGCGCTGTCTGGCGTCATCTATCTGTTTGTACGGGACTCGGACGAGCGCCAGCTACAGCGCGACTTTGCGGCGGCCGTGGCGCCGTTCGATTACGAACTGCGCGCGCTGGAGAGGCATAACGGCCAGGCCCTTCAGCAACTGGCAGCCAGCTACCGCCTACGTGGCCAGGTGCCAGGCCCGGAGTTTGCAGACTTGGCGGCAAACATCAACCGATCTATTCCCACTTTGCAGGCCATCGCTTGGGCGCCCGTGTTGGACAAAAAGTCTGCTACCGGCGTGCATTGGCCCGTTGGATTTTTGCCCAGCGCAGATGGTTTGGTAGCCCCCGTCGTTCAGATTTACCCACAGCAGGGTAATGAAGCGGAAATGGGTATGGACCTGCTGGGCGAGCCCACGCGTGCGCTGGCGCTGCGCCAGGCGTTGCGCGGCGGGGAGTTGACGATGACCTCGCCATTGCGGCTGAAGCAAGACCCCAGTGGCCCCGCCGCCGTACTGCTGATGGCCCCTCTGCAGCAGGGGTCGGTACGTGGCGTGCTGACCGGTGTCATTCATTTGCGCCAGCTGGACGAGGCGCTGCGCACCGTCCCCGGAGCGGTCTGGGAGTTGCGCGAAGTGTCGGGCGCTGGCGAGCAAAGTATCTGGAAGAGCAGCGCGGTGGACATGCCCCAATTTGCGGGTGGAACTTACCTTGACCGAAGCGGTGTTTACAGCCAGCAGCGCACAGAAATCGGCGGCAAGGTTTGGCACACATTGGTGCATGTGCCTCACACGCGGCTGGTTGCCGGCGTGGGAAACAATTCGCTGCTGGTGTTGATGATGGCCCTGTTCGCCTGCGGCGTGGTTGCCAATTTTGTGCTGATACGCACCGGCGAACAGGAGCGGATCCGGGCTGAGGTGCTGGAAAAAACGGCCGCGCTGAATACCGAAATTGCTGAACGCAAAACCTACCAGGCCGCGCTGGAACAATCCACGCAGCTGGCGGAAAGCGCCAATCTTGCCAAGAGCCAGTTCTTGGCCACCATGTCGCACGAGATACGTACGCCACTGAACGGAATTTTGGGCATGGCTCAGTTGCTGATGGCGGACGATGTCGGCGAAGCCAAGCGTAGGGAGTTTGTGCGCACCATACTTGGATCGGGCAAGGCGCTGCTGTCGATCTTGAACGATATTCTGGACCTTGCAAAGATAGAGGCCGGAAAGATGGAGCTTGCGCTCGGCCCGTTTGATGCGGGGGCCTTGGTGGAAGACGTCGCAAGGCTATTCCGCCAGGCGGCGACGTCCAAGGGAATCACGCTGGTGGTGGACGCCCAAGTCTCGGGCACAGACCGCTATGTCGGTGACTCCATCCGCTTGCGGCAGATGGTGTCCAACTACGTGGGCAATGCCATAAAGTTCTCGGACCGGGGCCAGATCACGATAAGTCTGCATGCCCGGGAAGATATGGGAGCTTCAGGATTGAGCGTGCTGGAGTTTGCGGTGCGTGACCAGGGTGTGGGCATACCCCAGGATAAGCAGGATGGGCTGTTCCAACCCTTTGTGCAGGCCGACGCATCAGCCTCTCGGCGCTTTGGCGGCACCGGGCTGGGGCTGTCCATCGTGCGCAAACTTGCGCTGCAAATGGAAGGCGACGTGGGCGTGGAGAGCCGCGCGGGGGAGGGCTCGCGCTTCTGGTTCACGGTGCGCTGCCCGCGCACGGCCCAAGGGGCGGACGCCCGGAAGTCCAGCCGCCAACCTGCGTCAAGGCCCATTGCTGGTAGCGCAGAAGCAGCCGTTGGCGCTGGCTGGGTGCTGGTGGTGGACGATAACGCCATTAACCGCATGGTGGCCGAGAACATGCTTACCCGTCTGGGACTGCAGTGGCGCAGTGTAGAAAACGGTCAACAGGCGTTGGACCTCTTGCTTGCGCTCCAGTCGGACCCTCCCGCGCTAGTTCTCATGGATTGCCAGATGCCGGTAATGGATGGTTATGCTGCTACGCGAGCGATTCGCGCGCATGAGGCCGAGACCGCCGGGGCTCATCAACGCATCGTGGCGCTCACCGCCGGAGCATTTGAGTCTGATCGACAGCTGTGCCTGGCGGCCGGAATGGATGATTTTTTGTCAAAACCGATCGCCTATGAAGAATTAGCCCGTATCGTATACGTCTGATGGAATTGGAAATATGAAACCTGTACACCGTACTGCCTTCGAAGCCTGCCTGCTAACCATGCGGTTGGCATGCCTGGGCCTGGTTTGGCTTTTGGGTCCGGCGTACGCTGCTGGAATCACGGTCGGCGTCGCAGCAAGCCCTATGTCGGTGCCCTTTTATGTAGCCGAACGAGAAGGGTATTTTCGCAGCGAAGGCCTGGACGTGGCCTTGGTCGAATGCGCGACCGGCAGTGCGTGTCTCAGGCAATTGCTCGACTCCAAGGTGCAATTGGCGACCGCATCGGATTTGCCCATCATGTTTCGCAGCTTCGAGTCAGTGCCATTCAAGGTGTTGGCAACGTTTGCTACCACCAGCCAAGATGTCCGGCTTATTGCGCGCGCCAACTCCGGTATTGCATCCACCAAGGATTTGAAAGGCCGTCAGGTCGGCTTGGTGCGCGGAGCATCCGGACAGTATGTGCTGGAACTGGCGCTGCTCGCCGCTGGCGTGGATCCGCACTCCGTCACCAAGGCTGATGTGGATGTCCAGCGCCTGGATTTGGCGGTGGCCAATCCGAGCATCGCGGCGTTTGCACTATGGCAACCCGGTGCCCAACAATTATTGAAGTTGCTGGGCCCCAATGCCGTCGTGTTGCCCACACCGCGTCTCTACACGCTTACCTTCAACCTGGTTGCCCAGGCCGACAAGAGTGCAGTGTCCGCCGACGACCAGGTCAAGGTGCTGCGCGCACTGGTTCGTGCGTTGGAGTACGTTAAGGCCAATCCGGCCGCAGCCAGAGCCCTCGTGAGCGAGCGCCACAAAATCGATGCGGCGGATTTGGCAATGCTGTGGCCCGACTACCGATTTGGGATTAGCTTGAACCAGTCCTTGATCGCTACGCTGGAATCCACGGCGCAATGGGCGCTGCAAGAGCAGTTGGTGAAGGGCAGTACCGTGCCCAACTACCTGGATTTCATCGACGAGGTGCCGTTGAAACGGGCCTTGCCGTCAGCGGTTACTGTCATCAAATAGACCGACCAAGCCAGACCTAACCATGCGTGTGCGTCTTCTGCTAAAAATCGTCTGCGCGGTAAGCCTTGCTGCAACGCTGATGGCAGGATTTTTTGTCGTCCGTTTCTCGCAGCGGCTGGTTGAGACGGGGGCAGAACTACAACGGGTCAAATCCATCGCCGATAGCGTCACGTCGCTATTGCTGTTGGCCAATGACGCCGCACTGGAGCACTCGGAGCGCGCTGCCCGGCAGTGGGCAGTGCGCTACGGCCAGATCGCCACATTGATGGGCCCGCAGGATGGGGCCAGGGAGGATGATCCTGTTGCCGTTTTGTTATCCGGGCTGCGCGAACGGCATCAGCGTGTCGGCGAACTTTTTAACTCTGCGTTTGCCAACACGGTGACACTGGAGCCCGATGTCAAGGCAAGGCGTAAGACGCTGATGGTCGGGCGCTTACTGATCGAGGTTGAGGCCATGGTGGAGGACACCACCCAATGGGAAGACCGGGTTGCGGCCGAACGCGCACGTAGCGAAAGGGCCCTCAGCTGGGCAACGCTCGGTCTGCTGGCGGTCTTCGCGCTGGCTCTGGCGCTTGTCGTGGGAGTGGCGTTGCGCCGCCTGATACGGCCATTAGCGCAATTGGAGCAGGCCAGCAAATCGGTGGCCCAAGGAAATTTTGACGCCAAGCTGCCGCAAGACAGCGAAGACGAGTTCGGTGACGTGTCTCGCGCCTTCAACCAGATGACGCGCGCGTTGCAACAGCAGACCGTTGCGCTGTCGCAAGCCCGGGATGTGGCCGAGGCTGCAATGCACGCCAAGTCTGACTTTCTCGCCACCATGAGCCACGAAATACGCACGCCAATGAATGGTGTGCTGGGCATGCTCCAGCTGCTGCAGCACACCGATCTGTCGGGGCAACAGGTTGGCTACGTGCGCAATGCCGAGACCGCTGCGCGATTCCTGCTTGCCATCATCAACGACATACTGGATTTCTCAAAGGTCGATGCCGGTAAGCTGGAGCTCGACCTCACGCGCTTTGTGGTGGATGATTTGTTGCGTGAACTCGCTGTCATGCTAGGGACAGGTGCCAACAAAGCGGGCGTATCGGTGCGTTTCCATGTAGGCCAGCATGTGCCGCCCTGCCTCGTCGGGGACGTATTGCGCCTACGCCAGATACTGCTCAATCTGGCCGGAAACGCATTGAAGTTCACCGAGCAGGGTGAGGTGCTGATTGGCGTGCGTGTGCTGGACCGGGTGCCTGAAGAGGCGCCTGCCGAAGTTGCCTGCCTCGAGTTTTCCGTCAGCGATACCGGTATTGGCATAGCAAAAGACCACCTGGATTACATCTTTGAGGGGTTTAGCCAAGCTGAATCGTCGACCACGCGTCGCTACGGCGGCACTGGGCTCGGCCTGGCTATCAGCAAGCGTCTGGTGGCCCTGATGGGTGGGGAGCTGAAGGTGGATAGCGTGCTCGGCCGGGGTAGCCGTTTTTACTTCCGGGTGAACCTGGCACTTGCGCCCGAGGCGCAGCCCCTTGCTGTTACGCCGAAGGAATCCGGCGCCTCGTCCGAGAGCATCGGCCCAGGTGACGCCCCCGAATCACCACCACCGCCACCACAAGCGACGCTTGGTGCCATGCGCCTGTCTGGTTTGCGCCTGCTGGTGGTGGAAGATAACCTGCTCAACCAGCAGGTCGCCCGGGAACTGCTTGAGCGCAGCGGTGCCAATGTCGTGGTCGCCGGCGGCGGCCTGGAGGGTGTGGCGCTTGCGCTAGCCGCGGTGCCGGCGTTTGATGCCGTATTGATGGACGTGCAGATGCCTGATATTGACGGGTTAGAGGCAACCCGGCGTATCCACGCCGTGCAGGCGCTGCGTGCACTGCCCATCATCGCCATCACAGCCAACGCCATGGACAGTGACCGACTTGACTGCCGTGCTGCGGGGATGTGCGATCACGTGAGCAAGCCCATAGACCTGGAAGAGCTGACTACGACCGTGTTGCGCCATGTGGTACGACAGGTCGCGGTGCAAGAGAGCAGCCCTCCCATCGTCGACCGCGCCGTCGCCATTGAGCGTTTGGGAGGCAGCAGTAATTTCTATGCAACGGTTGTCGCGGTGTTTCGTCGGGAAGCCGTTGCGCAGCGGATAGGCCTGAACCAGGCTTTGGCGCAAGCGGATTACCCTACCGCCGTTCGCTATGCGCACACCCTGAAGGGGCTGGGCGCAACGGTGGGGGCGATGCCCTTGTCGGCGTCGGCTGCTTCTCTGGAGGCGTTGCTCAAAAGCGCAACTGTCGATGGGGGTGACCATTCGGACTTGCAGGAGCAATTCCGCGATGCGCTCACACAATTTGAAACACAGTTGTCGCTGGCATTGCAGGCCTTGGCACATGAAGGAGCGGCAGAATAGAAAATTTGCAAGGACGCGGGATGTCAGAGCACCATCAAATACCCGGACGGCCAACCCTGTTGGTGGTGGACGACCAGTCCCTGAATATCCAGATACTGGCCCATATCTTCGGGCCTGACCACACAGTGTTGTCGGCGACAAGCGGCGCGCAAGCTTTGCAAATGTGTCTGGAACACATGCCCGACCTCGTCTTGCTCGATGTGGTGATGCCGGACATGGATGGCCATGAGGTGTGCCGGCGCCTCAAGTTGGATGTCCGCACCAAAGATATCCCCATCATATTTGTCACGGTTCAAAACGACCCGAATGATGAAGCCAAGTGTTTGCGGCTAGGTGCAGTGGACTTCATTCCCCAGCCGGTCAATGCAGCGGTGGTGCGGGCACGCGTACACACGCACTTGCAACTGCGTCAGGCGTTGAAACAAGTGTGGGAGTTGGCCTTTCATGATGCGCTGACCGGGCTGCCCAACCGCCGCCTGCTGAATGACCGACTAGGGCAGGCCATGGCAGCCAGCCAGCGCAGCCAGTGCTTCGGCGCGCTGCTTTTTCTGGATTTGGACCACTTCAAACCGCTGAATGACGTCCACGGGCATGAGGTGGGCGATTTGCTGCTGCTCGAAGCCGCCAGGCGCTTGAAGGATTGCGTGCGAGAGGTAGACACAGTCGCCCGCTTTGGTGGTGATGAGTTTGTAGTGCTGCTGTGTGCGTTGACTACGGACCGCGCCGAGTCCGAGGGGCGGGCGAGGCTGGTGGCGAAAAAAATCCGCACTGCGCTGGCTGAGCCCTACAGCCTGGTCGTACCGCAGAGCGACGGCGTCGCGGCTACGCTCATTGAACACCGGTGCACCGCCAGCCTCGGTGTGGCACTCTTCGTCGGCAACGGCGCCTCTGCCTCCAATGTGATCAAGTGGGCGGATCTCGCCATGTATGACGCGAAGGAGGGTGGTCGCGACAACATCTGCTTTTACGCGCCGCCTGACCAGGCCGGCGCCTAGGCAAACCGGGCCGCAGGTCTTGCAACCTGGCTAGCGGATGAATTCTCTTTCCAGCTGCTGTGCGATGAGCTCGGCAAATATCCGCATCATGCCCAGATCGCGGTCATTCAAGGATTGGTCGGCCTTGCTGCTGAAACAGCAATAAGTGCCATAGACTTCGCCATTTTTCAGCCGTATCGGTACGCTGAGGTGCGCTCTGACCGGCAACGCTGTCGTTACTGCCATGCTCATGGCGTGCTGGTTCAGAAAAGCGTCCGGCATCAGTTCCGGCAGACGACCGTCCACGACACGTTGGCAAAAGCTGTCTTCCAGTGGGTCTGATCCGCCCACAGCGATAGGAGGATTGGGGTCGGCAGAGTCGATGTAGCGGAAGACGCGCCGCCCGTTGTTGAATTCGGAGATAAAGGCTACGTCCATACCAAGATGTGTGCGTATGGAGTGAAGCGCTGTTTGCAAAAAGTCATCGGCATCCTGCTCGTTGGCGGTTGCCCTTTCCATGAATTTAGCCATGGCCACTGGTGCCATAGTTGCAAGCGCTGCAAATGGAGCCGCTGTGGGCTCCACCGCATCCTCATCGTCGCGCGCAATGCGGAAGGTGTTGCGGCCAGATCGTTTGGCCTGGTACATGGCCTGGTCTGCACGGCGCACCAACACGTCTGCAGACAGCTTGCTGCCCGCATAGGAAGCAACGCCAATACTGGTGGTGACCTGCAGGCTTTGTCCGTTTACGTCGAAGGGTTGGGCCATGCCTTCCAAGATCTTCTGCGCGACGGTCACCGTGTCATCCTCGCACACCAGTTCCTGGGCTATGACCATGAATTCGTCGCCACCCAAACGTGCGACAAAATCGATTTGGCGCACGCTGGAACGCAACCGCGACGCGAACTGCTTCAAGACAGCGTCGCCCACATCGTGTCCCAGGCTGTCGTTTATGCCCTTGAAATGGTCGATATCCATAAAGAGGACTGCCATCAATCGGCGGGTCCGATCGACGAGCGCTACCGATTCCTTGAGCCGTTCATACAGATGGCGGCGATTTGGCAAATCGGTCAAAGAATCGGTTCGGGCCAACGCCAAAAGCCCACTCTCAGTCTTCTCCCGCTCGCTGGCGTCATGCAGGAAGGCGAAAAAAGTCTCATTCGGTGCAGTTCCACATGTAGAAATCGTCATTTCCACAGGGAACAACTCTCCGGATCGACGCAATGCTTGTACTTCGATGCGTCGGTTGATGACCTTGGCCTCGCCCGTTGTCAGGTAACGCGCCATCCCGGTTGCGTGGGCATGGCGGGCGGCGGGAGGAACAATCAAATCAGCCAGTCGCTTGCCGACAGCTTCGGCGCGGGGCCAGCCGAACATGGACTCGGACTTGTGGTTCCAATGGGTGATGGAGCCGTCTCGGTCCATACCGACAAACGCGTCATGCGAGGTCTCAATGATCGCCTCAACAATGGTTGGTTCTAAATTGGTCATCGCGCTCCGTACTCCGAAACCAAAATGCTGTAGTTATTGTGAGCCGAATTTGCGCAGGCCAGCACAGGTTTGAAACATTTTATTGTTGCTACACGTTGCACTTTGGCACAAAGCGACGTAGGCTAGTTTCTTACCACCACTCAACCCAAGAGTTTCCCATGAAACCCGCACCGGTCAAAGGCCTACGCAACTATGCACGCATCCCATTTGCCGCCGAGGTGCTGCTGCACGTGCGGGGTACCAGCCTCAAGGTGCACCTGATAGATATCGCGCTCAAGGGCGCCCTGGTACAAACCCAGCCGGGCCTGCAGCCGCCGCTGGCCCTGCATGAAAAATGCAGACTGCAGCTGCCGCTGGCAGACGATGGCGAGGGTGTTGTGATGTCCGGCAGCATTGCACACCTGGACCGCGAGCATGTGGGCATTGTGTGTGCAGACATCGACCTCACCAGCCTGACGCGGCTGCGCCGCCTGATCGAACTGAATACCGGCGACACCGAGCTGATGGACCGCGAAATCTCGCTGCTGTTTGGCTTGCCCTGAAGCCGTCTCAGCCTGTGGCACACTCCCGGCCTTGATTCAGTTTTGGCGCCGCCGCGCGGCCGGCTAGCCTTTCTTCTGTTACGTAGCGTCAGTTTTTCGTCATGCAAAAAATCATCGCGCAGCTCGCGCAAGAAATCCGTATCCGTCCCCAACAGGTCGAAGCCGCTGTGGCCTTGCTCGATGGTGGCGCCACCGTTCCGTTCATCGCCCGCTACCGCAAAGAGGTTACCGACGGGCTGGACGATATCCAGTTGCGTGAGTTGGAAGCCCGCCTGTCCTATCTGCGCGAGCTGCGCGACCGCAAAGAGGCCGTCATCAAGGCCATCGACGAACAGGGCAAGCTGACGCCCGCACTGATGGCCGCCGTGCACAACGCCGCCACCAAGCAAGAGGTGGAAGACATTTACCTGCCCTTCAAGCTCAAGCGCCGCACCAAGGGCCAGCTGGCCCGCGAAGCCGGGCTGGAGCCGTTGGCCGACGCGCTGTTCAATGACTCCACGCTCGTTCCCGCCGAGGCGGCGCAGGCCTACCTCAAGCCCCCGCTGACCGCTGAGCAGATTGCCGACAAGCAGCCCGACTTTTCCACCGTGCCCGCTGTGCTGGACGGCGTGCGTGACCTGTTGTCCGAGCGCTGGGCCGAGAACCCGGCCCTGGTGCAAGACCTGCGCGAATGGCTATGGCAAGAAGGCCTGCTGAAATCCACGCTGATGGATGGCAAGGACGAAAACAACGCCGACGTGGCCAAGTTCCGCGACTATTTTGACTACGACGAGCCGATTGGCCGCGTGCCCAGCCACCGAGCGCTGGCGGTGTTCCGGGGCAGGGCGCTGGACATTCTGGACGCCAAGCTGGTGCTGCCTGAGCCGGAGTTTACGGCCAATCGGCCGCTAGCCCT
This sequence comes from Rhodoferax sp. ZS1R8, assembly GCF_056521325.1. Classification (NCBI taxonomy): domain Bacteria; kingdom Pseudomonadati; phylum Pseudomonadota; class Betaproteobacteria; order Burkholderiales; family Comamonadaceae; genus Rhodoferax; species Rhodoferax sp. ZS1R8. The sequence goes on from NZ_JBWMBA010000004.1 coordinate 314,290, forward strand.
CGCCAGTAGCGCCCAAGCCGCTACGAAATCAGGAGCAACTTCTACGCCCGCCCGCGCGGCACCTGCGGGTTCGCTGGCCGAAGGGCGCATCGCGTTGAAGCTGGGCTGGAGCCATGCCGGTCGCGCCGCCGACGATCTGATCCGCAAGTGCGTCGCCTGGACCTGGAAAGTCAAGCTGTCCATGTCCACTGAGCGTGACCTGTTCACCCGGCTGCGCGAAGAGGCTGAAAAGGTCGCGATCAAGGTGTTCGCAGACAACCTGCGCGATTTGCTGCTGGCGGCACCTGCTGGCCCGCGTGTTGTCATGGGGCTGGACCCCGGCATCCGCACGGGCGTCAAGGTGGCGGTGGTTGACGCCACCGGCAAGCTGGTCGAAACCGCCACCGTCTACCCGCACGAACCCAAGCGCGACTGGGAAGGCTCTTTGCACACCTTGGGCAAGCTCTGCGCCAAACACAGCGTCAACCTGATCGCCATCGGCAACGGCACGGCCAGCCGCGAGACCGACAAGCTGGCCGGTGATTTGATCAAGCTGCTGGCCAAGATGGCCGCCCGGGCCGGCGCCCCCGAGATCAAGGTGGACAAGGTCGTCGTGTCCGAGGCCGGCGCGTCCGTTTACAGCGCCAGCGAATTTGCGTCGCAGGAGATGCCGGACGTGGACGTCAGCCTGCGCGGCGCGGCGTCCATTGCGCGCCGCCTGCAGGACCCGCTGGCCGAACTGGTCAAGATCGACCCCAAGAGCATTGGCGTGGGCCAGTACCAGCACGACGTCAACCAGAGCGAACTGGCCCGCACGCTGGACACCGTGGTCGAGGACTGCGTGAACTCGGTCGGCGTGGACCTGAACACGGCCAGCGTGCCGCTGCTCTCCCGCGTGTCCGGCCTGTCCGGCACCGTCGCCAAGGCTGTGGTGCGCTGGCGCGAGTCCAACGGGGCCTTTGGTAGCCGGCAGGATCTGCTGAAGGTTACCGGCCTGGGTGCCAAGACCTTTGAGCAGGCCGCGGGCTTTTTGCGCATTCGCGGTGGCAACAACCCGCTGGACATGACGGGCGTGCACCCTGAGACCTATCCGGTCGTGGAGCAGATCATTGCCAAGACCGGCAAACCCGTGGCCGAAATCATGGGCCGCGCCGACATGTTGAAGACTTTGCGCCCCGAGTTGTTTGCCAACGAACAATTCGGCGTCATCACCGTGAAAGACATTCTGGGCGAGCTGGAGAAGCCCGGCCGCGACCCGCGCCCGGACTTCAAGGTTGCGCGTTTCAACGACGGCGTGGACGACATCAAGGATTTGAAGGAGGGCATGGTGCTGGAGGGTACGGTCAGCAATGTCGCCGCCTTTGGCGCGTTCGTCGACCTGGGCGTGCACCAGGACGGCTTGGTTCACGTCAGCCAGCTGGCCCACAAGTTCGTCAACGATGCACGCGAGGTCGTCAAGACCGGTGATATCGTCAAAGTGCAGGTCGTGGAAGTGGATGTAGCCCGCAAACGCATCGCGCTGACGATGAAGATTGGTGCCGCTGCGGCCCGGTCGGCCAGCGACAAGGCAGGAGACAACCGTTACCAGGGCGCAGGGCGAGGCCAGAGCCAGTACAGCAACCAGCAGGGCAGTGGGTCTTTGGGCTCGTCGGCCATGGCGTCAGCCTTTGCCAAGCTGAAGCGCTAGAGATCGCTTGCACGGGATACGTTATCCGCGACAATGGCGTAAAACTCGGGAGGCAACGATGAAGAGCTTTGACGAAGTGGATGATGAGCGTCGCTTGTGGCTGATTCAGGCATTGGCTGCCGGGGTGTTTGGTGCGGCATTGCCGCAAGCCCAGGCACAGGGTTTCAGCATATTTGGAAGCAAACCTGCCAAACTGCCACCGAGCCAAAGCATTTACGGCCTTTCGGGTGATGTGATGGTGAACAGCCAGCGCGCGACGCTGGCGACACCTGTGAAGCCCGGCGACACGCTGCAAACCGGCAAAAACAGTGAAATCATCTTTGTCGTGAACTCGCATTCGATGATTCTGCGGGGCGACAGCAACCTGGTCATCGAACAGCCCGAATCTTCTGTCAGCAGCCTTGTCATCGGCGGACTTCGGCTGTTGACGGGCAAGCTGCTGTCGGTGTCCCGCAATTCCCCAATGAAGCTGACGACGCCCACGGCCACCGTCGGCATCAGGGGAACAGGTTTTTATGTCGAAAGCGATCCTGAGCGGTCTTACTTCTGCACCTGTTACGGAGCGACCGAGGTCCAGGCAACTGATGACCCGGAAAGCCGCGAATCCATCGCCGCCACCCACCATGACCGCCCGGTGTACATCGTCAAGGACGGCGGCCAGGGCAAGAATATCCGCAACGCGCCGTTTCTGAACCACTCCGATCAGGAGCTGGCTCTGATTGAAACATTGGTGGGAAGAACGACACCGTTCGTTTTCTCCAAGGACTCCTACAGCGGGCCCCGCAGGGCCTACTGATCGCTTCCGGACTCCTACGCCTGGCGACTACTATTCCGGCGCCCCGCTAAGGATCCAGGCCAAGATCTTGTCGTACCCCTGCCGGCCAAGGTCGCCGGGCTGAAGGTTTGTATTAAAACCGTCCAAGGCGCCTGCGCCTGCGCCGTGGTGGTTGCCTGAAGGCTTGCGCAACAGAGGGCTTGCGACAACATCGGTGAAATTGACCCGGCCACGCACTTCCGTATACAGCCACTGCCGGTTGGTGGCATCGGTAGCGGCACCCGTCATCGCACGGTCGTAGTCGTCGTAAAAGATCGGCGGCGTCAGAGTCTGCGCGGCTGGATTCCTAGTGCTGGTATGGCAGGTCGTGCAATTGCCCGCGTCCGTTTGCAGCAGGGATTTGATGTCGGAAAAGCTGACTGTTGAGGGATCCCACGCAAGCTTGCGGTCCACCACCAGTGTCATCGTCTGCGGCGTGCTGCTCTGTGTGCCGCTTGTGGTGACCAGTTGCAAGGTGTACACGCCATCGGTCGCCGCGGTGAAAGTGGGCTTCAACGTGGTCGCGCCCGACAGCGTGGCCCCGGCAGGCCCGGCCGTGATGGACCACTGGTATGCGGACGAATACAGGCTCATGCTGCCGTCCAGCACGGTCGACAGTGTTTTGACCACACGCCCAGTGCCGGGGTCGGCTACGGGACGCCCCGCACGGCTGGCCGCATCGGAAAATCCTTTGCTTGCCAGATAGCCCGCCATCGCGGTGTTGATGGATGGGGTACCCCAGTAGGTGTCGTACACCAGCTTGGCCAGCGGCATGTTGCCGCGGTCGATGATATGGGCCTTGATCCGGGGGGCGTACGCGTCGAAAGCCCTGAAATCTTCGAAGCTGATGTCGGACTGGTTGCCGGTGCCACGCAGGCTGTGGCACACCCGGCAGCTTTGTGTCACGGTATTGAGGTACAGGCTGCTCTGGCCATTTGCCTGCCAGGTGGCGGGCACAAAGGTGTCCAGCTTGGCACTGGTGGCAGACGGCAGGCCGTTGCCCCCGTACATGCTCTTGAGGTGCTCCGCGGCGATGCCCTGGTATTCATTGGGATTCGCGACCCGGCGGCAGTCGTCTTCGGCAAACCCGGTGGGCTTGCTGGTGCCGTTGGGCAGGCTGATGCCGCACAGCACCATCCTGTTGAATGTCTTGATTTTTCCTTCCTGGGCATCGCGTGAGTAACCCGGCAATGTGGAAAAGTCGAAGGAAGATGGCTCCAGCGCGTGCAGCTGGCCGGCAAGGTCACCGCGCATTCCCCCGCGGTCTGGTGCCCGAACGTCGGCACTGGACGCGACATTCATCAGCCGAGGGAACAAGCCGGACGGCGTCAGTGCGTCACCCCGTCCGCCATGGCAGGACGTGCAGATCGTTGGCATGGCCTTGTCGCCCCGACCATCCAGGTTGGCCATCAACAGCCGCGCCCCGGTTGTCGGGTCATAGGTGTAAAACTTGACGAAACTGACGGTGCCGCTGGGGCCGGGGCTGTACTCAATGGCGTTCGTGCCCAGGTGCCACTTGGTCTCGCCCTTGATGGCAGCTTCCAGGTTGAAGGGCGAGTAGGCCCCATAGCCACCGACCAGGTAGTTTTCGACGACAAATGCCAGGCTGCCATCCGGGTTCTGGCGCCCGGTCATCTTGCGGCCATAGCTCAGGTCGCGCTGGTCGCCGAAGATCACGCTCTCTTCAACGGCCCCGTTTGCGGTCGAGCCGAAACCATTGCGGGCCTTGAATTTGGCCAACGTGTCGCGCTCGTTGCCGGGATCAATCGCCTTGTAATACGCCACAGCGTAGTTCAGTGTGTTGACCTGAAGGCTACCGTCGGACTGCTTTTGCGGATTGGGGAACAGCAAAAAGCTGTCCGGCCCTGCGATTGCGGTCACCGGTGCATTCACGGTTGGCGTGACGTCATTGCTGGCGGGCGACGAACCCGCCCCCCCACCACCGCATCCGGCGAGCAGGGCCACCATGGCAGCGGACAAAAACAGTGCGGGGAGTGGTCGGGTGTGTTGCATGGACTTTTAGAACCGCATCAGATAGCTGATCGAGAACTGGTTGTTGGTGTAGCTGGCGGGGGAGGTGGCCCAGGCCGGGCGCAGGTCCGGCGTGGACCGCACGCGCCGCCATGACAGGTCAAACGAGTCGCGCGGGCCCAGGCCCACGTTGTAGCCTATCGTGGTCAACCATGTACTTGCGTCCAGCCGGTAGCTGGTGAAGCGACCGGCATCAAAGGAGTCATCGGCAACCAACATTTTTGCGATGGAGACATTCTCCAGCGACGCCAATCCGGTGGACACGATGTCGCCCTTGCGGTATTCGCCGCCCAGGTACAGCGTGGCGCCGCGGCCCAGCGAATAATCGATGTTGAAGCGTGCCGAGGTTTCCTTGGTGTTGAACACTTCACTGCGCGCGCGCCGGGCGTTGGCCGAGAGGGCGCCCGACAGCGTGATCCGGTCCGTCAGCGGTTGCAATATGGACGCACCGAGAGAGTAGCGATAGCCATCGCGCAACTCCGACTGGAAGTCTTCGCCGGTCACTTTCGCAAACAGTCCCCACGTGGCAGCATCAAACTCTGCAGAACCCCGGTACTGGAAGGCCGCTTCACCCGTCAGCGTGTACTTGCTGAGTCCGTTGAAATTCTGGAAGCGTTCACCCCCAGCCGCTGCAGTCAGCAATAAGCGGGTGGTACCACCTAGGCTGACGACCGTTGTTTTGCCAACATTGAGTGTGTACAAATTGTCGACAAGTATGTCGCTTGCAACTCGGCCGCGCGTGATGTTGTCGTCCCACGTGTAACCGGCGTCGACCTGGAGGTCGAGGTCGTCATTGAAATCCAGGTCAACACCCTGCAGCAACTTGGCCCCCCCCTTGGCGCCCAGTTCCTTGGTAACCCTTGCACGCAGCGCAAAACTGGACTCAGTAGCCGACACCCGGGATAGCTGGTAGTCCACCCCAAGCGACCAACCGTCGCGGAACAGGAAATCGCTGCCTATGCCCCAGACCAGGGCGTTGCGCTGGGTGCCCGTGGGGCTGATGGCGTAGCGCGTGCCGCCCACCTGGTCTGCATACGCGATGGCGGCTTCGCTGCTTTGGCGCAGGTCCTGGCGCCACTCCAGCCGGGCGCGTGGCACTGCAAATCCGAAGGGGGTGGCGTGGATGGATTCGCCGCGCAATCCCAGTACGCCCTGCATGGAGGAAGCGGGTTGTTCGAAGTAGGTGAGGGCGTAGTAGCTGGCCCCGGTTTCTGTGGTTTCACCCAGGCGGTCGGATGAGAACTCCAGGCGCGCGTATGGAGACAGCATCGTGGTCTTGCCGCGCCACTCATAACCGGCACCGATGGAACCGAAATACTGGTAGCCTTTGCGTGTACTCAGCGCAAAGTCGTCCATTGGCTGCACATAGCGCCGGGTATCAAAGTCAAACCCACCGATGCCTATAACCCCCTCTACAAACAGCTTGTCATCCGGCATGTAATTTCCATACAGCGCCAGCGAGTAGCCTTTGCTCTCGGTGCGTGAACCGTCGGTACCGATAGTGGCCGTGTCTTGTGCATAGCCCACGCCCAGGCCCACGGTCAATTTTTCATTGATGACCCGGTCCAGTCCTATCGTGATACCTGTGGAACTGAACTTTGTACCGCTGATGGTTCCGTTGGCATCCCGCGTACCGAAACTTGCGACACCTTCCACCCACAGCTTGGTGGTGTCCGGGGTTGGTGCCCCAGTATCGTTCGCGAACGACTGGTGGATGGCTCCGAGATCGATAGACCGGTTTTGAATCAATCCGCTGGCCACGGCATACAGTGGCGATCCTGCAATACCGAGGTCATTGGCCGCCATGGCAAGCCCTGTGGATATCGGCAGACTGGCGGGAGCATTACCTTGCGGCAACTGGGTGGCGTTCGGCAGCAGCGAAGCCAGCGTGTTGGGGGTCTGCAGCTTCACCGCAGGCTGCCCCAAGCCAGCCGCCGTGGTAGAGCCGGCCGTAAAGCCGGACGGAACCTGGGTAGCCCCGGAGGACCAACCCAAACGAGCAGCCTGAGATCGGCCGCGTTGCCGCTCGGCATGCAGGGCGTGGTTGGCAACCTGTGTCCGCGCCGCCCTCATGGCTGCATCGAGTTGGCCGTTGATGGCAGACATCACCGTCGGGTCCTGTGTGGGGTTGGGCTCGCCGGTGATGCTGACCTTCACCGATCCCGGCAGAGACTTGCCAGCCGCACCGTAGGCGACGAAGGTAAACGCATCCTGACCGAAAATTCCTGGTTTGGGGGTGTAGGTCACGACGGTCCCCGCCACTGCGGCAGTGCCCCGAGTGGGGGGCACATCAATGCCGATTCCGGTGATGGAGGATCCGCTGATATAGCCGGCAAGGTCAAAGCTGCCCGATGAATTCCGCGCCACGGTCAGTGTCACAGGCTTGACGGTAGGGGGTTCCAGAAACACGGTCACCGATACGGTTGCAGGCAGCGAATTCCCCGCAACGTTGTCAACACCAATGTAGGTAAAGCTATCGGTACCTACATAGTCCGTTGCTGGCGTATAGGTCACTGTAGTGCCCGCCACTTTCACCGTGCCATGCTGGGGACCCGTGCCGATGATGACGCTGCTGATGGCGTTCCCGCTAAGCTGTGCAAACAGGTCCAGCTTGGCCGATGTGTTTTGAGCGACGTTCAGCGTCGCAGGTTTGGCAGTCGGCAAGGGAACCACATCAACCGTAATCGTGCTGGCGGTCGAACTGATCGTAGACCCAACCATCGCGGTATAAGTAAACGTATCCCTTCCTGTGAAGTCCTTGCGGGGGATGTACGTGATGGTCTTTCCAACCGCATACGCAATGCCATTGGCCGGTGGCGTCACGGTAATGGTTGACAAGTTGCTTGTCACGATATCCGAGACGTCCACGGTCAACGTCTTGTTCATCGGCATAGCCCGGCTAATGGCAGACGTTACCGGCAAGGTGCTCACTGCAATGGACATTGTCCCCACGGTTGATGTGCCGCCAACCCCGGTTGCGGTAAACGTAAAAGAGTCCGAACCCGTATACCCAGCATTCGGGGTGTAGGTCACCGTGGTTCCGCTCAAGGTTGCCACACCCTTGGATGGTGGACTGACAATGGATGCCGATGAAAAAACGCCGGTGATGTAGGGACTCAGCGAAATGGCTGAAGACCCGGTGGAGAGAACGTTGACGGCACCCGAGACTACGGTGGGCGCGCTGGGGGAAGAGACGGTCACGCTGACCGTTGCCGTGCCGGCAGAGGCACCGCCCGCATTGGTTGCTGAATAATTGAAGCTCGCTGGTCCCACCGTCCCAGGGGTTGGCGTAAAGGTGATAGTGGATGGCCCTGTCGCTATTGCGGTTCCACCGACCGCGCCCGATGGCGTCACGCTGAGCACGGTCGCACCCACCGGCCCGATGGAGGACGCCAGGTTGATCGCCGTTGCCGTGTTGTACGGAATGAGGGCTACGGCGCCAGACACCGTTGGTGGCGGTGGGTTCACTGTGACTGTGACCAGTGCGGTACCCGACGTACCACCTACGTTTGTGGCGGTGTACGAAAACGTACCGGTGCCGAAGAAGCCAACGGTGGGCGTGAACTGGATGGTGGTTGTACCGGTCTGTACCGCAGCACCATTGGTTGCTGCGGATGGTGTAACCCCGGTAACCGCAGTGCCCGACGTTATCGAGCCCGCCAGATTGATCGAAATGGGTGTGTTGTACGCCGTGGTTGCCGAAGCTGCCACCACGGTGGGCGCGGCCGATACGTTGAGCGTGATGGTGCCGGTATTGGACGTGCCACCCGGCCCTGCCTTGGTGTAAGTGATCGTCGTCGTGCCGACGAATCCGCCGGGCGGCGTGTAGGTGATGACGTTGCCTGCAACGCTGGAGGAACCCGATCCACCCACCGTAGGCTGTGAGGCGGTAACAACATAGGTGGCCGGCGGGTTGCTTGCGACGACACCCGAAATAGAGGCCGTCACGTCAATATTGGTAGGACTCATGGACGACACGGTCTGCGGGCCGATATTGGCGACCGTGGGGGCGGGGGGAGGCCCAACATTCACGGTGGCGGTTCCATTGCTGCTCCCGCAGCTGTTGCCAGTGCCGTATCCTGGCCCTTCACCCTGGTAGCCTATGGTCACCTGGGCGTTATAGGTGGTAGGGTCTGCAGCGTAGCTCAGGGTATTCGTATTGACCACGCCCCCCGTTCCGTTGGCTGGCGCGCCCGTGATGGTGATACTAAGGACATTGACGGTACCCCCCAAAGGTACGGGTTGCGGGGTGGTAAGGTATGAGAGGCTGACTGTGGGGGAGGGGGCAGTGATCGTTGGAAACGGGGATATCGTGATCGGTATGGTTCTATTTGAGGTAGATGCTGTACCTTGACCAACCGCCGTAACAGTACCGGCCCCGCAATGGTTGGCAGTATGGGTGTACGTCAAAGCGCCTGTACCTGTGCCGTTGAGCGAGCCGTAGGTCGCAGTACCACCAAACGATGTAAGAACCTGATTGGGTGGGCCGTCATTGAGGGTGACATTGGGAACCATCAAAGTAGCGGTTGTCCCATGGTAGGGAACGTTAACGTTGCCACCCACAGTGGACGTTACTGAGGCAAGGTAGGACGCCATGTCGGCAAGGTTGCTGCCCGTACCTAAGAAGCCCGCCCTGTTCATGCCATGAAGCGTGTTGGCCGCTGAGATTACCGAGGTCGAATTTGCACCATTAAGCTGCGCCCCGCTTGCAGGGGTACTATGGCAGCCACCAGATGCGCCACAGTTGGCGTCCCAGGTCGCTTGATCGGCGCCTGCAAAGGCCAACGGAGCAAACAACTGCATGCTCGCGGCCAAGACCAGTATGTAGCAGGTGCGCAGTCTTGAGAGAAAACGCAGTCCACCGTTGGCAGCACCCGCACAGAAGCTCGAATATTTAAGGTTCATAGGGTGTTGTCGCGATGGAGACGGATGGATATTTGCCACATATTGCCGCCTGTCCCGCGCGGCCCCTGGGGTTGCACCCCGAAATGTAGCAGTTCAACCCCAAATTTGGCATAAATTGTTGCTGGGATGCATCTCCATCCCGATGCACGGCGCGCCCTGTCAGTGTGCTGCCGGCGCAGTCGGTTGGCGATCCAGACGCCATAATGGGTAACAAATAACGTTGGTCCCATTGAAGCCCGGAGATTGTCTGCGATGAAACTCAGTGCCTTGTTGGAGCAGCAGTTCAACCTGCCCAGCATCCCCAAGGTGGTAGCGCTGCTGCTGACCGAGCTGGACCGTCCTGAAGCGGACCTGCGCCGAATCACGCAGTTGATTAGCACGGACCCCGCACTGACCACGCGGCTGTTGCAGTTGGCCAATTCCGACTTTTTCCAGATGCAGGGCAAGATCAGTAGCGTCTCTGAAGCCCTGGCCGTGCTGGAGTTGGCGCACGTGAAAACCATGGCCCAGGCGGCGGCAGGCGTTACCTCGCCCAAGGCGGTGCCTGGCGTCCATCTGGCGCAGTTTTGGCAGTACAGCCACAACGTGGCCAAGGTTTCGCGGGCGCTGGCTGGCCTGGTGCGGCAAAACCAGCAGGCAGCCTTTACCTGCGGTTTGATGCACGCCATCGGCGAGCTGGCCATGCACTTGGCCATGCCCGACGAAATGGCCCTGCTCAATGCTGACGTGCCCCCGCTGGATCTGCGTCGCGCGCGCATAGAGCGCCGCGAGTTCGGCTACTGCTACGCCTCTGTAGGTGCGGGCTATGCGCGTATGTGGGGCTTTCCACAACCCAGCGTTGACGCGCTGGAGCACCAGTACGCGCCGTTTGAAAACAATGTCTACGAACCGCTGGCCGGCGTCATCCACTTGGCCACGTGGCGCGCCCGTGCCCGCGAGGCGAATATGGACGAGCGCGCGATGGCCGTGACTTTTCCGGACGCGGTTGGGGTCGTCTTGGACCTGGACATTGATGCCGTACTACAACAAGACCCATTCGACTGGGCAGCACATACATGATTGCCGGCCCCCACGCTCCACCGCTGCGCGGGTTGCCCAACTTCTGAAATGCAAGCACTCAACATTTACGCAGGCCCTCTTGCCCGCCAAGCCCTCGCCCAGAATGGCCTGCAACCTGGTTGTATACGTACCATCCCCGCCGCCGCCGGCGGCCCCAAAGGCCTGATCCTGGGCGCGCTGGATCGGTTCATCTTTGGCGACTGGCTGAACGCATCGACGCAGCCGATTGACTTGGTTGGCGCCTCGATCGGAGCCTGGCGCATGGCTACGGCCTGCCTGAACCAAGCGGCCTTTGGTTTTCGGCGGCTTGAGCATGATTACATCCACCAACACTACGAATGGCCGCCAGGTCAGAAGCGCCCCAGCGCGGCCATGGTCAGCGAGGTGTTTGGGAAAAATTTACAGGCCTTCTACAGCGGGCGGGTGCAGGAGATCCTGCAGCATCCACGCTACCGGCTGCACGTCGTCACATCGCGCGGCCGGCATTTGTTGAACACCGAGCACGGTCTGCGCACGCCGCTGGGCTACTTTGGTGCGTTTGTGACCAATGCCGTGCGCCGCAAGGCCATGGGGGCGTGGCTGGAGCGGGTCGTGTTTTCTACACCCGGAGCCGAAGGCGACCCTGGGGTCTGCGCCGCGCTGCCGTTTGGCACGGACGACTATCGGACCCGGCAGGTACCTTTGAGCGAACGCAACTTCAATGGAGCGCTGCAGGCCAGCTGTTCCATCCCCTTTATGTTGAAGGCTGTGCACAACATCCCCGGCGCACCGCCCGGCGCATACTGGGATGGCGGTATCACCGACTACCACCTGCACCTGAACTATCTCGCGACTCCCAAGAGTGCTACAAATTCAGTAGCGGCTCACGCTATCCCCACGAGGGCTGGAGGCTCATCTGATCAACAAGGATCGGTCCAAGATGGTCTTGTGCTGTATCCGCATTTCCAGAAGGCCGTGGTGCCAGGCTGGCTGGATAAAGGCTTGAAATGGCGCCATCGCGCCACGCACTACCTGGACAACATGGTGTTGCTGGCGCCCAACCCTGATTGGGTGCGGACACTGCCCAACGGCAAGTTGCCAGACCGCACCGATTTCACCCGTTACGGCAATGACCTGGCAGGCCGCGTGAAGGCGTGGAACGCAGCCTGCAGCGCCAGCACGCAGTTGGTCGACGAGTTTGGCGCTTGGCTTAACAAGCCCGATATGGGCCGTGTTCAGACTTTATGACGTAACGGCTTCGGAAGTAAACGCCAGGTCTTCAGCCTTGGCCGTGGTGTTCTTACGGCCCGGGTAGCTGAGCCAGGTCATTGTGGTGTTGAGATCATGGACCAGGGTTGCAGCGTCCAGCGTTGCGCCGTTCTCCAGTTCCATGGTCTTGGTAGAACGGACTTGTGACCTTCACGAACGGTTGCCATGGCGAAATCCCTCGTAGCAAATGATGGAAAGCGCTATTTATAGCGCCTGTTCGAGCATCGTTCGGTAATCGTCCGCACTGGCCATGCGTGGCCCGGTCTTGTGGCAGTGGTCGGCCAGCGCGCCGATGATGATCTGGTCAAACTGGGCTGCGGTGACACCCATCTCTGCCAGGCCACTGGGCAGCCCCAACCGTGCATTCATGTCCTTGATGGCGGCGCCGATGTCGCTGGCTGATTGCAGACCCATGGCGTGGGCCATGCGTTGCAGGCGCTGGTCCCGGGTCATGGACTCGGCACTGGCGTTGAAGGCAATGACGGCTGGCAGAAACATCGCGTTGAGCGTGCCGTGGTGCAGGCGCGGGTCAACGCCGCCCAGGCTGTGGCTCAGACTGTGCACGCAGCCCAGGCCCTTCTGGAAGGCCATCGCGCCCTGCATGGATGCACTCATCATGTTGTGCCGCGCTTCACGGTCCTGGCCATTCTCTGTGGCGCGGGCAATGGCCGACCAGCCGCGCTGCAGGCCATCCAGCGCAATGCCGTCGGCCGGCGGGTTGAACACCGGGGCCATGAAGGTCTCCATGCAGTGGGCAATGGCGTCCATACCGGTGGCGGCTGTCAGCTTGGGTGGCAGGCCAAAGGTCAGCTCGGGATCGCAAATAGCGGTCTTAGGCACGATGTGCCAAGAGTGGAAACCCAGCTTGCGGTGGTCATCGACGATGATGATGGCCCCACGCGCCACCTCGCTGCCGGTGCCGCTGGTTGTGGGCACAGCAATGATGGGTGCCACGCGATCGGTGATGCGCGACGAGCCGCCCTCAATGGTGGCGTAGTGGGTCAGCGGGCCTTCGTGCGTGGCGGCAATGGCCACGCCCTTGGCGCAGTCGATGGCAGAGCCACCGCCCACCGCTATCAGTCCATCACACCCGTTGGCCTTGTAGACGTCCACCGCTGCGCGCACGGCAGCTTCGGTGGGGTTGGATGGGGTCTGGTCAAACACGGCGACCGGCAGGCCGGGCAGGGCGTCCAGCGCCTTTTGCAACACACCAGCGGCTTTGACGCCGGCATCGGTCACGATCAGCGGGCGGGTGATGCCGACCCGTTCGCATTCCTGTTTGAGCAATTTGACGGCACCAAAATCGAACTGGACCTGGGTGATGTAGTAGATCAAAGCCATGGCGTGTTTGGGGTTAGGATTAAAAGCTGCACTGTAGCAAGAAGCCCAGAAAACATGAGTCTCCCACGCAACCCCCAGACCCCGCTCACACCCGCCATGCGCGGTGTGCTGGAGCGCATGGTCCGCGCGGGCCACCCGCCGTTGCACAGCCTGACACCGGTGCAAGCACGCGCGGCCTATGCTGCCGGCGCTGATGTGCTGGAGCTGCCGTCCCAGTCCATGGCCCGCGTCGAAAACTTCCATATCGCTGCTCGCGATGGATTTCAGATACCTGTGCGGCTGGTGGCCCCCATTCAGCACCTTAGCCTGCCAGTGCTGGTCTACTTCCACGGAGGGGGTTTCACAATCGGCAGTATTGATACCCACGACGGACTGTGCCGCCAACTGGCCTACCGCGCGCAGTGCGCGGTGCTGTCGGTGGACTACCGGCTGGCACCAGAGCACAAGTTCCCAACCGCCGTGGATGACGCTTGGGATGTGGTGCAGTGGGTCGCTCAGCAGGGCGCATCGCGCAATATGCTTACTACGCACATCGCAGTCGGTGGGGATAGCGCCGGTGGCACGCTGGCCGCGGTGTGCGCCATCGCGGCACGCGACGCCAACGTCCGCCTGGCGGCGCAGTTGCTGTTCTACCCGGGCACGGCGGCCCACCAGCACACCGATTCGCACCGCATGTTTGCGGATGGCTTTGTGTTGGAGCAATCCCATATCCAGTATTTCTTCAACCACTACCTGCGCGGCCCCCAGGATTGGGACGACTGGCGCTTTGCCCCGCTGGACGGGGTTGACGCGAGCGGCCACCCGGTGGAGCTGGACGGCGTGGCGCCGGCCTGGCTGGGCTTGGCCGAATGCGATCCGCTGGTCGACGAGGGTGTGCAATACGCTGACCGGCTACGCATGGCGGGCGTGCCGGTGGAGCTGGACATCTACCGGGGCGTTGTCCACGAATTCATCAAGATGGGCCGCGCCATTCCCGAAGCCGCCCAATCCCACGCCGATGCGGCCCGCGCATTGGCCAACGCTTTCAAGGAGATTCCATAAATGGCGATTACCCGACGATCCGACGTCCGCAACTTCCACCGCCTGCAGGTGCGTTGGGCCGAGGTGGACATGCAAAAAATTGTGTTCAATGCCCACTACCTGATGTATTTCGACACCGCCATGTCGGACTATTGGCGCCGGCTGGCGCTACCGTACGAAGCCACGTTGCACGCGCTGGGTGGCGACCTGTTTGTCAAAAAAGCCAGCGTGGAATACCACGGCTCCGCCCGTTACGATGACACCATTGATGTGGGGTTGCGCTGCGCTGGCATCGGCACCTCGTCGGTGCTTTTCGAGGGAGCCATTTTTCGGGGCGATACCCTGTTGATCACCGCAGAGCTGGTCTATGTGTATGCCAATCCGGACACCCGAACCTCGCAGCCCGTGCCCGATGCCTTGCGCGCTGTGTTTGACACCTATGAAGCCGGCAAACCGGTGACGCAACTGCAGGTCGGTGACTGGGCCAGCGTGCGCGAGTTGGCGTCGAGCCTGCGGACCGATGTGTTTGTCAATGAGCAGGGCATTGGTGCCCATATGGTGTGGGACGATGCGGATGCCACAGCCGTGCATGCCCTGGTGTGCAATGCCATGGGCCGACCCGTAGCCACGGGGCGGCTACTGCAACACGCGCCCACAACAGGTCGCATCGGGCGCATGGCAACCGACCGTGGCCTACGGGGCTCGCGGTTCGGGCGGGACGTGTTGCTGGGCTTGGTGCAGGCAGCACGCCAGCGCGGCGACACCGAGGTGATGTTGCATGCGCAGTGCAGCGCCGAGGGCTTCTATACGCGGCTGGGATTTGTAGCCCGTGGACCGGTGTTTGAGGAAGCTGGCATACAGCACATTGAAATGGTGCTGCCCCTGGTTTAGGGAAAAGGCCTAGAAGCCCAGCGAAGCCAGCAGGTCGTCCACGTCACCTTGGGCCAGGGCCTCTGCAGCGGCTTGAGGGCCTTGCAGCTGGTGGGTTTCCCCGGTAAATTCTTCGGCCTCTTTTTGTTCCCCCTGGTTGGGGGCACTGTCCACCAGCAGTTGCACCAGTTGGAGTTCGGTGCGGTTGATGATGTCGATGACCTTCTTGATCACCTGTCCGGACAGGTCCTGGAAGTCTTGCGCCATCATGATGTCGCTAAGGATGGCCCCTTGCTTGCCGGCAAATTGCGATGTGCGTTCGGCAAACTTGCCGCATACACCCATCAGGGCACGGGCCCGTTCCACGGTCAGATCTTCGGAGGCGGCCATGCGGGCCAGCGACTGGCCGAGTTCTTCTCCCCGTTTGACCAGGTCATCGCATTCGGGTTTGGCTGCATCCACCAGGTTGAGCACGGTGTTGGCCGCGTTTTCAGTCATTTTGCCGACGTGAGCCAGACGTTCGCGTGCGTTGGGAAACTCTTCCACGACGTTGTGCAGGTCGTTGCTGCCGCCCAGAACGCTGAATGCCTCGTGCATCTCACGGGTAATGGCGCCCAGGCGCGCAAACGCCTCATCTTTGCTTATCGGTTTAGACATCGTGAAACCAACCCCTTCTGGACATGTTTTCGGATTTTGGCCCAATTATGGAGGGCCAAACAACCACGTCCGGAATTTACCCGTAAATTGGGCGATTACACAAAGGCTGCGTCAAATGTCGTCGAGCAAGGCGTAAGGTAGTGGCAAGATTTGCAAGGCGGAACCTTGGCTGGAAGCCAGGTGCAGACTGCTGCGCTCCACCGCTGACAGCTGTGCCGAGACGATGGCGTCAAAGCCGCCTTGGGGCGCTGGCGCCGCCTGCACAACGGTGCCCACCGGTTGACTGTCGTCATCGGCGGCGAACACCTCCGCGCCGGCGACCATGGCCGCATCCGCGTGCACCACGAAGGCCCTGCGCTTGAGCGTGCCCCGGAACTGGCTGCGCGCGACGACCTCCTGGCCCGGATAGCAGCCTTTTTTGAAATTCACGCCGCCCACCGATTCGTAGTTCAGCATCTGCGGCACAAAGGCTTCGACCACCGGCGCGGTGATCGTGGCCACACCGCTGCGCACCTCGGTCCACAGCCACTGGTCGGCGGACAGGGCAGGGCCGTCGGGAGCAGGGGTGCCGGCCGGGGCTATCCACAGTTGGCGTTGCACACCGTCGGCTGGGTACAGGTTGACCACAGTTGCAGTATCAAAAAGGGCTGTAGCCCACGTGGAATGAGCGTAACCAGCTATTGATTTCGTAGCATCCCCGACAAGGCCCAACAGCGCATAATCGCCGCTGACATCGCTGAGTTTGGCTTTGGCCCGCATCACAAACATCGACAGGCGCTTCAGCGTCGCGGTCAGGATGTCCAAACTGCAAACCAGCAGAATCTCGGTCGCAGTGCGCTTGAAACCAATGAAGCTGGCCTGCATGCGTCCTTTGGCGGAGCAAAAAGCCGCCAGGCGCGCGGTGTGCAGGTCCAGCAGCGAGAAGTCGTGGGTCAGTTGGCCGTGGATGAATTTGGCAGCATCTTCACCTTCAACGCGGATGACGCCCAAATGCTTGATCGGGGCTACGCCCTGCAGGGAAGAAGTTTGGGTGCCGTGGGACTGGGGATGCGGGATCGTCGTGTTCATGCTCTGAATTATCATTCCTCTCCTCACTTCACAAGGCTTGTAGGGCTGTGCGCTTTTTCTTTGTTCTGTTACTGGGCCTTGCACTTGCCGCCGCAGGCGCCGGCTATCTGTGGTTGAACCAGCCGTTTGAGCTGCCCACAGCCACGGTGGATCTGTCTATCGAGCCGGGCACCGGCGCGCGCGAGGCGGCCAACGCCGTTGCGCAAGCCGGTGTGCCCGTCAATGCCACGCTGCTACACGCCTGGTTCCGGCTGTCGGGCCAATCCCGGCAGATTCGCGCCGGCAGCTACGAGCTGGACCGCAGCACGACACCGGCCACGCTGTTGCAAAAGCTGGTGCGCGGCGAAGAGGCGCTTCGCAGCGTGACACTGGTTGAAGGCTGGACCTTTCGCCAGGTGCGCGAGGCGCTGCGCAAGGCCGAGCAACTTAAACCTGATTCACAGGCCCTGTCGCCCAGCGACATCATGGCCAAGCTGGGCCAGCCCGGCGTACCGGCCGAGGGGCATTTTTTTCCCGACACCTATACCTATAGCAAGGGTTCCAGCGACCTGGCCGTGTTGCAGCGCGCGCTGCGGGCCATGGACAAAAAGCTGGCCGCAGCCTGGGCCCAGCGTGATCCCAAGTCACCTTTGACCACGCCCGAGCAGGCGCTGATACTGGCCAGCATTGTCGAAAAGGAAACTGGCACCCCCGCCGACCGGCCCACGATTTCAGCCGTGTTCCACAACCGTTTGGCCATCGGCATGCGGCTGCAAACCGATCCCACGGTGATCTATGGCCTGGGTGAGGCTTTTGACGGCAATCTGCGCAAGAAAGACCTGCTGGCCGACACGCCGTGGAACACCTACACCCGTGTCGGCCTTCCGCCGACGGCTATCGCCATGCCCGGAAAAGCGTCCCTGCTGGCAGCAGTACGGCCCGCGCCATCCAAGGCCTTGTACTTTGTGGCCCGGGGGGACGGCAGCAGCCATTTCAGCACCTCGCTGGACGAGCACAATAGGGCGGTCAACAAATACCAGCGTGGTCAATGAGCAGCGGACTTTTCATCAGTTTTGAAGGCATCGATGGCGCTGGCAAGTCCACCCACATCGACAGCTTGGCCCAGGCTTTCAAGGCGCAGGGCCGCATCGTCACGCTGACTCGCGAGCCAGGCGGTACGCCGCTGGCCGAGCGACTGCGCCAGATGGTGCTGAACGATCCCATGGACGCCATGACCGAGGCCTTGCTGGTTTTTGCAGCGCGGCGTGACCATGTCCAGACCGTCATCCTGCCCGCGCTGGCCCGTGGGGACGTGCTGCTGTGTGACCGCTTTGCCGATGCCACCTTTGCCTACCAGGGCGCGGGCCGCGGATTTGATTGGCAGATGTTGTCGGTGCTGGAGGCCTGGGTGCAGGGCAGGGCGGCAGATGATGCACCGGATGTACCGTCCGCCACCTTGCAGCCGCACCTGACGATCTGGTTCGACCTGCCCCCGCGCGTTGCCGCCGAGCGGCTGAGCACAGCCCGCGTTCCAGATAAATTTGAATCGCAACCGCAGGACTTCTTTGAAAATGTGGCCGGCGGTTATGCCCGGCGCCTGGACGCCGACCCCGCACGGTTTGCCCGCATCAACGCCGACCAGCCGCCCACTATGGTGTGGCAAGACGTGCTGCAGGCCGTGCAGGCCAGGGGTTTGTTGACGCCATGAGCGACGCCACGCCCACCACCCCGCCACCGTGGATTGCCGTGCAGACGCAGCAGCTGCTGGCGCAACGGGGCCATGCCTGGCTGCTGCACGGTCCGTCCGGTTTGGGCCAATATGGTCTGGCGATGGAGCTGGCGCGGGCCTGGCTGTGTGAGCAGCCGGGCAAGGTCGGTGCCTGCGGTGTCTGCGGCAGCTGCCATGCGATTGACGTGCGCACCCATGCCGACCTGTGCGCGCTGATGCCCGAGACCACGCTGCTTGAACTGGGCTGGCCGCTGGGCGAAAAGGCGCAAAACGAGATTGACGACAAGAAGCGCAAGGCCAGCAAGGAAATCCGTGTCGACGCCATGCGCGACACCGTGGAGTTTGCCCAGCGCACCAGCGCGCGGGGGCGGGGCAAGGTCGTACTGGTGTACCCCGCCGAGCAGATGAACACCATCACCGCCAACGCCTTGTTGAAGACGTTGGAGGAGCCGCCGGGCGAAGTGAAATTTGTGTTGGCCAGCGAATCGGCCCACCAATTGTTGCCCACGATACGTAGCCGTTGTCTGGGGCACGCGATGCGCTGGCCCGACGCCCAGGCCAGCGAACAGTGGCTGCAGTCCCGCGGTTTCGATGCTGGCCAAGCCCAGCTGTTGCTCAAGGCCATGGGTGGCCGGCCCGAGGATGCCGCAGCGTTCGGGGCTTCTGGCCGTGACCCTAGCGCATGGGCGGTGTTACCCAAGGCCGTGGCCAGAGGCGATGTCGGTTTCTTCAAGGACTGGAGCATGGTCCAGACGCTGGATGCCTTGCACAAGCTGTGCCACGATTTGATGGCCGTACAGGCCGGCGCAGCGCCCCGATTTTTCGCCAAGGCTGACCTGACAAGTGCTGCATCCCTGGCCACGTTGAGCGCATGGGCGCAGACTCTGTCGCGTGCGATGCGCACTGTTGACCACCCATTTAATGCAGGCTTGATGTTGGAATCGCTTGTGGGGAAAGCCCAAACGGTTTTAAACTCAAGGCACTAGCGAGATTTCATGAGCACAGCCCCAACAACCACTCCACCCCGGCCCAGCGTCATCCAGCTCTCCATCAAGGAAAAAGCTGCGCTGTATGCGGCCTACATTCCGGTGTTTGCCGAAGGTGGTGTCTTCATCCCCACGGCCCGTGAATACGCGTTGGGTGATGACGTGTACGTGTTGCTGTCTTTACCCGAAGACATGCAGCGCTACCCGGTGGCTGGCAAAGTGGCTTGGGTTACCCCTGCCAAAGCGGCCGGCGGGCGTACCCAGGGCGTTGGAATCACTTTCCCCAAAGACGAGAAGTCGCACGCGCTGAAAATGAAGATAGAAGAAATTTTGGGCGCCCACATGGCGTCTGAGCGTCCCACTCAAACCATTTGAGTTTTTTGCCGCGGCCCCTTGCTGCGGCGCAGCTATAGGGCGCAATGCATGTTTACTGATTCCCACTGTCACCTGAGCTTTCCCGAGTTGGTGGCTTCGCTGCCAGCCATTCGCCAATCCATGGCCGAGGCCAGCGTGGACCGCGCCCTGTGCATCTGTACGACGCTGGAAGAGTTTCCTGACGTGCACCGACTGGCCACCACGTACGACAACTTCTGGTCCAGCGTCGGCGTGCACCCGGACAACGAAGGCGTCACCGAGCCCACGTTGGACGACTTACTGCAACGCGGACAACTGCCCCGCGTCGTTGCCATCGGCGAAACCGGGTTGGACTATTACCGGTTGGGCGACCGAACCATCGCAGACATGCACTGGCAGCGCGAGCGCTTTCGCACCCACATACGGGCAGCGCGGCAGTTGCAAAAGCCGCTGGTGATCCATACCCGCAGTGCGTCGGACGATACGCTGGCCATCTTGCGGGAGGAGGGTGAAGACGGCTCGGCAGGGTCTGCAGGCGGCGTGTTCCACTGTTTTACAGAAAGCCATGCGGTCGCCCGCCAGGCGCTGGACTTGGGGTTCTACATTTCCTTCTCTGGCATCCTCACGTTCAAGACTGCGCAGGATTTGCGTGATGTGGCGACCTGGGTGCCAATGGATCGCCTGCTGATTGAGACCGACAGCCCCTATTTGGCGCCGGTGCCGTACCGCGGTAAAACCAACAATCCATCCTATGTACCTTTTGTCGCCAAGCAGCTCGCAGCCCTGAAAGATTGCAGCGTGGAAGAAATTGGACAGGCCACCAGCCACAACTTTACACAGCTGTTTTCGGGTGTTCAGTTATGAGAAATTACTTTAAATATGCTACGTATCTAATTGTTTTGCCTTGGTTTTCTATTGCCTCAGCTGGTTCTTATGATGACTTCTTTTCGGCGCTGCAACGCGACGATATTGTGGTGGTGCGCGGGCTGCTGAATCGCGGTTTCGACCCAAACACGGTCAACCCCAAGGGCGACCCGGCACTGATCGCAGCGCTGCGTGAACCGTCGTTGAAGGTGGTTAGCGCCCTGGTCGAAGACCCAAAAACAAAGGTCGAGGTGCGCACCGCGCAAGATGAAAGCCCGTTGATGCTGGCAGCCCTGGAGGGCTACGATGCGATTTGCAAGCAACTGATAGCGCGGGACGCCGATGTCAACAAGACCGGCTGGACACCGCTGCACTACGCGGCAACCGGGGGGCACGTCGCCGCCATCCGTTTACTGCTGGAAAACTATGCCTATATCGATGCCGCATCGCCGAACGGCAGCACGCCACTGATGATGGCGGCCCGGTATGGCGGCAACGACGCTGTAAAGCTGCTGTTGGAAGCCGGAGCGGATCCAGCATTGAAAAACGCTTTGGGTTTAACCGCCATTGATTTCGCAGCACAAGTCAAGCGGGACGACACCGTGGCGTTGATCGCTGCTGAGGTGCGCAGGCAGCGCAAAAGCGTATGGTGACGTGCCGTAATTACTTTATACGATGTATATTATGTTAAGTAATGTCAGCACGATGAAACCTCTTTTCTAGAGAATCTCGAACGTTACGGTTGGCACGCTGGCGTCGGCAAAAGACGCGCCCAGCGCCAATTCTCCCTTGCCGTGCAACACGCACTCCGCACGCCGCAACAACACGTCTGCTCCCTTGGTCCCCTCAAAACGGACCCAACTGCCGTAGCTACTGGCATCCACAAACACCACACTGCCATTGCGCCACTCCAGGCGCGCGTGGATGCGGGACACGCGTGGATCGTTGACAACAAAATCAGCATCGTGTACTCGACCTAGCTGGACCGGTAGCTCAAAGGACTTGAAGCGGCGCATGTTTCCAGACCAGGTCAGTTCCACCTCGCGCCCGAGGGCGTCCCGTTCGCCCAAAACCTGCGCAGGGTCAAAAGTGCCTTGCATCGTCAGAAAGTCCGATGCGATGTCCTCATGCCACTCGATCTGGTAGACAACACACGGCTCGGCGCGGCCGCGGATATTGATGGGCCCCAGCATGCGAAAGCTTGTTCCCTGGGTTTCGGTGGCCGAGGACAAAGATGCTGCGTTGGCCCAAATCTGGTACGGCCCGCACAGATCGCACAGTCGGGACGCGACATTGACGGCATCTCCGTAGCAGTCGCCTGCAACAATCTCAACCTCGCCGCTGGCCACGCCGATGCGCATGGGCATACGCAACTCTGTCGGTGTGCGCAGCATGCGGGCAGAATGCGTGCGTTGGATATCGACCACCGCGGTAACGGCGCTCAGGCCATCGGGAAACATCGCCAACACCCCATCTCCGAGGGTTTTGACCACACGACCACCGTTTTCGATACATTGCTGGGAAATACGCGAGGTGATCTCGGTCACTGTCTCGGTCGCAAGAGCATTGCCCAAGGCCTCAAACACCGCTGTGCTGCCATGCAGATCCGTAAATACAACGGTGGTTTGAACGCCCATTCCCGATAGTTCCGATTCGTGTCTAGGGTTAGAGTTTAGGTCATTGCGGCAATCTTGAGAACCTTAGCCAAAACGCCGCTGAAGCCGAGCTAGGCCCTATTGCACTGATCGCGCTTTATTTGGTATGGTACGACCACTTTGTCTCTGAATTAAAAAAATGAGTTGGATTCGTTCTTCCCTGATGACAGGGGTGCACAGTTTTTTCAACAGCCAGACTGGCGACCACGAGTCGAGAATGCAAGCCGCATTGGAAGACATCCGTGAAGTCATGCTGGAGAACTTGAGTGTGCCCGGCGCCGCGACCGCCTCCAAGCTGGAGCTAAAGGTAACCTATGCCAGTGATTTGAACGATCTCTGGTATTTGCGCGGCGATGTCATGGCAGCCATCGCGGCGGTAGACGGTGAGGCCGTTGCGCGCCAGAAACTCGATCAGATCAGTGGCATGTTCAAAGGTTTGTTGCCCAAATCACTGACTACGCGCGCCAGCAGCCTTCGGGACTGAACAGCGCGCATGCGGTCATAGGACTCAATGGTGGTGACCGTGGTCATCACCATGTTCGTGGCTGTGGTCATGGCCCCAAAACAGCAGCACATCCCTGCCCTCAGCCAGTAGATCGGCTTTGGCACCGACCGGTAGCAGCACTTTGGTGGCCACATGTCCGTAGGGCAAATTGGTCAGAATGGGCGTCTTGATCTGGCTGCGCAGCCATTGCACTACCGTGGCCAGTTTGAATCCCTTGTCGTGGGCAGACAGTTTGTATTCGGTGAACTGGCCCAGCACAATCGCCTTTTGTCGCGCCAACACACCAGCGTGCAGTAACTGGGTCAACATGCGTTCGATGCGGTAGGGGTGCTCTCCGACATCTTCCAGAAACAGGATGCCGCCCTTGATTTCGGGAAAATATTCTGTCCCCATCAGCGACGTCAGCATGGCCAGATTGCCGCCCCAAATGGTGGCCTTGCTGGCACGCACGGTGGCGTCTTGTGGTTGTCCGGGCTCGCGGTTCTGGCGCCAACCCGTGCCCTCGCCCTGCCCCGTCACCATGTCGTTGAAGCAGTCTTCCATGATGTCGTCAGGGACTGCGGCTTCCGCGTGGCCATGGCCGTCCAGCAGATCGGGCTTGCCGCCTACGCCAAAGCCTTCACACAGTGCCGGGCCGGCCCATGTGGTGCTGCCGGTCTTGGCCAGCATTGCCAATTGCAGGGCCGTGAAATCGCTGATGCCGACAAACTGGGTGCCACGTTCAATCGACTTGGCCAAGGCCTTGTAACGTATGCCGCCCAGGATGCGCGTCAGTCCGTAGCCTCCTCGGGAAATCATCGCGACATCGGCACCACTGGCGGCCGCACGGTGGATGGCGGCTAAGCGGGTTTCGTCATCGCCGGCAAAGCGCAGGTGGCTCTTCAATGCGTCAGCATCGACTTCCACGTCGTGGCCCAGGAACTGCAGGCGTTGCACACCGCGTTTGAAAGCGGCTTTGTCGCGAACGGCGCCGGAGGGGGAATAGATGTAGATGTGTTTCTTTTTCACCGCCCCATTATCGGGCAGTGACGGCGCCGTTTTTGGGCTCAGGCGGCCGCGCCGCGCGCTGCGATCCACTGCACCAGGTCTTGCGCTACCATGGGCTTGGCATACAGGTAACCCTGCCCCTCATGGCAACCCATCTTCAACAGGGTCTGCGCCTGCTCTTCTTCCTCGATACCTTCGGCAATCACCGTCAGGTTGAGGTTGCGCCCCAGTTCAATGACCATGGACGCAATGTGCCCGCCCATCACCGCACGATTGAGCTCGGTAACGAAGGCGCGGTCGATTTTCAAGCGGTCAATCGGCAATTGGCGCAAGTGGCTAAGCGACGAATAGCCAGTGCCAAAGTCATCGATGGCAATCGAAATATCCATCTTGCGGACCTTGTGCAGGGTTTCTAGCATGAAGTCCGGGTCTTCCATCGCGACCGACTCGGTGATCTCCAACTCCAGGCATTTGGGGTTGATGCCGGTCTCAGTCAGTGCGGAACGCAGCTTGTCCAGGAAGCCCGGATGACGGAACTGGATCTGCGACACGTTGACCGACATGCGAAGATCAGGCAAGCCCAGGGCCTGCAGGCGCGCAAGCTCCATACACGATACCCGCAACACCCAGTCACCAATGGCAATGATCATCCCCGAGGCTTCAGCTAGCGGGATGAAACGGTCCGGTGGCACAAAGGTGCCATCCTCGTTGCGCCAGCGGATCAGGGCTTCCACGCCAACCAATTTGCCGCTGAGCAGATTGACCTGCGGCTGGTAGACCACGAACAGGCGTTCGCTCTCAACTGCATGTCGCAGGGCCTGCAACAGGCGCACGCGTTCGCGGATATCGGCACCCATCTGGGCGGAGAACATCACAAAACCGCCACGCCGATTTTTCTTGGCCAGCTTGAGTGCGATGTTGGCGTCCTTGAGTGCATCGCGCCCCGCGATACCAGTCCCCAGTTCCTGCGTCAACCCCATAGTTGCCGTAACGACCATGGTGTCGTCTTGCACGTTGAATGGTGCGCGGAACAAGTCCAACACCGTCAATGGATCCAATACGCAGCTGTCGCCCATCAGGCCAAATGTGTCGCCGCCCAGGCGGGCGAGGATCACGTCGGAACCTAACTCCAGCTTCAGACGCTCGGCGACGGCTTGGAGTAGGCGATCGCCCTGCTGGTGACCCAGCGCGTCGTTGATTTCCGAAAAGTCGTCGATGTCCAGAATGGCAATGACATCAGACATGAACTGACCGGAGAACAGGCGTTCGTCGGCCAGATCGATGAATTTATTGCGGTTAGGCAAACTGCACAGCCGGTCATAAAACGCCAACTGATCCAGCTTGCGAATCTGCTCGTACGCCCGCACCGCCGCTGTCACGGTGGCATAGAGCTTGGTGCGGGTGAGCTCGGATTTGGTCTTGTAATCGTTGATGTCGAAATCGTGGATGGTTTCGATCTCAGGTGCATAGCCGGGTTGACCCGTGCGCAGGATGATGCGCAACTCCGCCAGACGCAGGTCTTGCCGAATGGTTTTGACCAGGGCCAGGCCAGCATCTTCCCGCTCCATCACAACATCCAGCAACACCACGGCGACGTCGGCTTCAGAGCCCAGCAACAGGGTTGCTTCGGCGGCGGAGTAGGCGTGCAGGAACTGTAAAGGCCGCCCGAGAATTTTGACGCCAGACAACGCAAAGGTCGTGGCCCGGTGTACGTCCGGTTCGTCGTCGATGACCATCAATCGCCAGACCAGTCCCGCGGCGACTCCGGTATCGGTTTCGTCATCCAGGAAATGTAGCGTGTCAGTATCGGTGTGCATTCAAACTACAAGTGTTGTCTGTCCGTCGGTTGCCTACCGAACATTGTGCACCACCAATTCCCAAAATGTCGGTAATGCGATAAAACAATGCAAAACATTTGGCAGCCCAGGTTGGGTTCTACCGCGATAAGCCTTGCGGACCCGCCTGCGAGCAGACAAACAAGTTAACGGCCGCCCTGGCTATGGGCTCGCCCATTTCCTGCACAAAATGCCCACCTTCTTCGACGTACAAAGGTTCCGGGCAGCCGCGCAGGGAGTGCCGTAGCTGCTCCATGACCGGCGCGCCCAGCACAGGGTCCTGCATGCCCACGGCCATCAGGGTTTGACCTTGCCACTGCAACTGCCAGAACCCGCGCGCAGCGCGCGATACCGCGGCGCCGTCGGCATCCAGGTTATTTGGCACCAGGGGCGGAAAGGCACGGGTGGCTGCCCGGTGGCCTTTGTCTGGAAACGGGGCTGCGTAAGCCGCGCATTCAGCAGCTGACATGTGGGGATTCCCTCGCGCAAAAAGGCGGGCTATGTCAAAGTCGGGGTTCTTGGCGCACATTTCGCGCCAGGCCAGAAAACCGGGCGGTAACGGCGCATCCCCCGTGGCCAAGGTGGTGTTCATAACCAAGAGTCCAGAAAAGCGTGTCGGCATGGCCATGGGCAAGGTCAAACCGATCAGGCCTCCCCAATCCTGCACAACCAGGACGACGCGCTGCAAATCCAGCCGTTCGACCAGCTCCAACAGCGTCTGGCGGTGGAAGCTGAAGCTGTGCGCAGACTCCTTCTTGAATTTGTCGCTCTTGCCGAACCCAATCAAGTCTGGCGCCACGACGCGGTGCCCAGCCTGCAGGAAAACCGGGATCATCTTGCGGTACAGATAGCTCCACGCCGGGTTGCCGTGCAGGCACAGGTAGGTGAGTCCGCTCTCCAGTGGGCCCTCGTCCAGGTAATGCATGCGCAGGCCGGCCAGCGCGGGCAGGTCGCTAACGTAGCGTGGTAACCACGGGTAGTCAGGCAAGTTGACGAACCGGTCATCTGGCGTGCGGACCGCATCGTCGCGCAAGGGGTGCTGCGCCCTCCTCTCGTGCGTTTTCGCATCCCGCCGGTTTTGGAAAAAGCTCTGCAGTGTCGTAGCGCAGGCTTCTGCCTGTACGCCACCGCGGACCTGTGTCTGGTGGTTGAGTTGCGTCTGCGCGAAGAGGTTGACGACCGACCCGGCCGCACCGGTCTTGGGGTCTGCAGCGCCAAACACCACCCGTGCCAATCTTGCGTGCAACATGGCGCCGCTGCACATGGCACACGGCTCCAGCGTGACATAGAGTTCACAGCCATCCAGCCGGTAATTGCCCAGCGTCGCCGCCGCTGCACGCAGCGCAACGATCTCGGCGTGGGCCGTAGGGTCGTGCGAAGTTATGGGCGCATTGCGGCCGGTGGCGATAACCTGGCCGTCTTTGACCAGCACCGCACCTACAGGAACCTCGCCTGCATCTGCGGCTGCCTGCGCCTGTTCCAAGGCCAGTTGCATGAAATCCGCATCGCCCAAATTTGCTACCATTTTAGGAGCTGCTTACGCACGCTGAACGGGGGCTACAAGCCAATTCGGCTTAAACCTATTTGTCATCCGTCGGCATGGGCCGGGCCTCTTGCATAGTGTTCTCCACACTTTGCTTTACCTGTTGTTGCAGCAATTGGCTTTGCTCTTTGACGGTGGCGCCTGCCGGAGCGCTGGCCAGGCCGGCTGGCGGGGCTACGGTGGTCACCGACGACAGGTTCTTCTTGGCCAGCACGCCCACAATGGCCAGCGTCAGCAGCAAGCCCACTACCCCAAACATTCCACGCATGTCAGTCTCCTGCCTTGTGTCTAATGGCTGCCGCAAGCAAGCGGCCCTAATCACCCGATTTTGCCCACTTTTGCTGGACTCTTTTGTCACTCACCGGCGCAATGCCCAGCGCGCCAGCGGTATGTGTTCTGTTTTGTTCAGCAGGCTGTGCACGAGGACGAATTCGTCAGCAACCCAACGCACTGTCTCGACCGGATGTTCTTCTACACTTTTTGCGTCGTACAACAAGGTCATATGCGGCGTGTAGGACTGTGAGTTGCCGATCTTGAGCCCCGCCTTTGCCATCGCCACGCGCAGGGTGCGCTGAAAATCGATCAACGTTGCGACCCCGTCACCGCCGAGCAAAACGTAAGGATTTTTGTCCCGCTTGGCTGCGAAACTGGCGGCGCGATCCAGTGCGATCTCAAACGGGGGTATGGCAACCGCTGCGGCCGCCCCTGCCTCTTTGGCCATGGCCACGATATGCGGCGGTAATCCGGCAAAGTCACCGACGTGGTACAGCGTCACATGGAAGCGCTCCGTCAGCAGCGGCTTGCCACTGAGCCCGTGCTCGGCGCGGAGCCGGGCTGCCAACTGTTGTACGTCGGGCGCTACGCTAGCCGTCGGGTAAATACCGAAGAAAATACGGTCTGTAGGCTCCGGCTCTGCATCGAAACCGGGCAATGCGGACTGCACCGGGCCACCCGCACGCGCCTGTCTTTGGTTGCTAGCCATGGTCCTGACAGGAACGCCTGCCTATTCCCACTCGATCGTGGCTGGCGGTTTGCTGGACACGTCGTAGGTCACGCGGTTGATGCCCCGCACTTCGTTGATGATGCGCCCCGATACCTTTTTGAGCAGCGCATAGGGCAGCTCGGCCCAGTCGGCGGTCATGAAATCACTGGTCTGCACGGCGCGCAGAGCCACGACATAGTCGTAGGTGCGGCCGTCGCCCATGACGCCGACGCTCTTGACGGGCAGGAACACGGTAAAGGCCTGGCTGGTCAGTTCATACCAAGTCTTGCCGGTGGTGTCATCCCGGAAGTTGCGCAGCTCTTCGATAAAGATCGCATCAGCCCGGCGCAGCAGGTCGGCATATTCTTTTTTGACTTCGCCCAAAATCCGCACGCCCAGGCCGGGGCCGGGGAATGGGTGGCGGTAGACCATGTCGTGTGGCAAACCGAGGGCAACGCCCAGCTCACGTACCTCGTCCTTGAACAATTCGCGCAGCGGCTCCAGCAGTTTCAAGCCCAGTTGCTCGGGCAAACCGCCCACGTTGTGGTGGCTCTTGATGGTGACGGCTTTTTTGTTGCCGGCACCGCCGGATTCGATAACATCCGGGTAGATCGTTCCCTGGGCCAGCCATTTGGCACCTTTGGCGCCTTCGCCCTTGAGTTTGGCAGCCTCTTGTTTGAACACGGTGACGAATTCGCCACCAATGACCTTGCGCTTGGCTTCCGGGTCGCTGACGCCTGCCAGCTTGCCCAGGAACAAATCGCTGGCGTCGGCGCGGATGACCTTGGCATGCAGCTTGCCGACAAACATGTCCATCACCATGTCGCCTTCATTGAGGCGCAACAGGCCGTGGTCCACGAACACACAGGTCAGTTGGTCGCCAATGGCGCGGTGGATCAGGGCTGCGGCTACCGATGAATCGACGCCGCCAGACAAGCCCAGGATGACTTCTTCGTCGCCCACCTGGGCACGGATGCGCTCCACCGCCTCGGCGATGTAGTCACCCATGATCCAGTCGGCACGCGTGCCGCAAATGCCCAGCACAAAACGGTTCAGGATGGCCTGGCCTTGTTTGGTGTGCGTGACTTCGGGGTGGAACTGAACAGCGTAGAAGCGTCGGGCCTCATCCGCCATGGCGGCTATGGGGCAGGCGGCGTTAGATGCCATCAGCGTAAAGCCGGGCGGCATCTCGGTGACCTTGTCGCCGTGGCTCATCCAGACGTCCAGCATGCCGTGCCCCTCGGCTGTGGTGCTGTCCTGTAGGCCTTCGAAAAGTTTGGTGTGACCGCGCGCACGGATCTGCGCCGACCCAAATTCGCGGGTGTGGCCCGCTTCAACCTTGCCACCGAGCTGCTGGGCCATCGCCTGCATGCCATAGCAAATGCCCATAACCGGAACGCCTAGTTCGAATACAACTTGGGGTGCCTTGTCCGTAGTTTCTTCGTAGATGCTGGCGTGGCTGCCGGACAGGATGACGCCCTTCAACAATCCGTCTTTGGCATAGTTGCGCACCCATTCTTCGCTTACATCGCAGGGATGCACCTCGCAGAACACATGGGCTTCGCGGATGCGGCGGGCGATGAGCTGGGTGACCTGGGATCCGAAATCGAGAATGAGGATGCGTTCGTGTGTCATGGGAAAAAATTCAAGCTTGAGAAATGCTGCCAGCCCGCAGCGCGCGCTGGCGTTGAAAGTGCCACACCGCCAGGCCCAGGGCCAGCATTTGTATCAGGCCGCCCACGAAGAAGGGCAGGCCCAGGCGGATATCGCCGCGCGGCGCATCGGACACCAGCGCAAGCATGCCGCCACCAGCCACGGGCGCCAGCACCGCCATAAGGCTGTTGACTGAGGACACAGCGCCCAGTGTGCGGCCCTGTATTTTCTCGTCCGCCGCGCCGGACACGATGCTTTGCAGGTTGGAGCCGGTGGCTGCCGAGAACATGTTCAATACGATGATGACAAACAGCATCCACGATTCGGTTGCTAGACCGTAGGCCACATACGCCATGCTGGCGCTGCACATGCCGATCACGGCTAGGCGTTGCGTCGAAATGCGCTTAAGTATGTGTTTCAGCAACACGCCCTGCATCAGCACGCTGACGACGCCTACCACCATCAGCGACCAGCCGGTCTCTCTCGGGCCCCAGCCAAACTTGAACGTGGTGTAGAGCACCCAGGTGGCGTGCAGCATGAATTGCGCGAGTGTGGTCAAGGCCAGCACGGCGACCAAAGGCCCGATGCCGCGCAGATCGATCAAGCCCATCAACGAGGCGATGGGGTTGGCTTTGCGCCACTCAAATGCGCTGCGCTTGGCTTGCGGCAAGCTCTCGGGTAACACAAAGTAGCCGTAGATCCAGTTGATGACGGCCAGTGAACCGGAGGCCACAAACGGAAGGCGCAAATCGACGTCGCCCAGAATGCCGCCCAGGGCGGGCCCGAGGATGAAGCCCAAGCCCATCATGGCTCCCAGCAGTCCGAAACGACGGGCCCGGTCCGGCGCTGGCGTAATGTCGGCCACATAGGCGTTGGCCACCGCGATGTTCGCCTGCATGGCGCCGCCAATCAGGCGCACGACGACCAGCAACCACAGGCTGTGGGCCGCAGCCGTCATAAAGAAGGTGAAGGCCAGGCCGCAAAAGCCGAGCAACAACACCGGGCGACGCCCATAGCGGTCGGACAGTGCCCCAAGAATGGGCGCGCCAAAGAAGTTGGCAATGCCGAATGCAAACATCATGGCCCCAAACCAGAAGGCTTGGTCGCCCTGCGAATGCGTGAACTGGCCGACCAGGTGCGGCAATACCGGAATCATCAAACCAATCGACATCATGTCGATCAGCACGGCGATCATGATGAAGCGCATCGCAGCTGGCCGGCCCTCGGCCGTGGCTACTAAGTTGTCAGTCGGCGCGGTAATTGGGGGCCTCTTTGGTGATCTGCACGTCGTGGACGTGGCTTTCGCGGATGCCGGCGGTTGTGATTTCTACAAACTCAGCCTTGTCCTGCATGTCCTGGATCGTCGCGCAACCGCAGTAGCCCATGCTGGCCCGGATACCACCTGCCATCTGGAACACGATGGAGACCATCGAGCCCTTGTAGGGCACGCGGCCTTCAATGCCCTCGGGCACCAGCTTGTCGGCATTCGGGTTGCCGGTGCTGGATTCCTGGAAGTAGCGGTCCGCACTGCCCTGCTGCATGGCGCCGATGGAGCCCATGCCGCGGTAGCTCTTGTAACTGCGGCCTTGGAACAAAATGACCTCGCCGGGGGCCTCTTCGGTACCGGCAAACATGCCGCCCATCATCACGGTACTGGCACCGGCGGCTATGGCCTTGGAGATGTCACCGCTGTAGCGAATGCCGCCGTCGCCGATCAACGGCACGCCGGTGCCCTTGAGTGCGGTGGCCACGCTGTCGATAGCCATGATCTGTGGCACACCCACACCCGCGACGATGCGGGTGGTGCAGATGGAACCGGGGCCAATGCCCACCTTCACTGCATCGGCGCCGGCTTCAACCAGCGCCAGCGCAGCGGCGCCAGTGGCGATATTGCCGCCCACCACGTCGACTTGGGGGAAATTCTGCTTGACCCAGCGCACGCGGTCGATGACGCCTTTGCTATGGCCGTGTGCTGTGTCCACAACGATGGCGTCTACTCCTGCGCGGACCAGCGCTTCAACACGCTCTTCGGTGCCCTCGCCCACGCCCACCGCTGCACCTACGCGTAAACGGCCAGTGGCATCGCGTGCGGCGTTGGGAAAGTTGAGTTGCTTGGTGATGTCCTTGACGGTGATCAGACCCTTGAGCTCGAATGCGTCGTTCACGACCAGCAGACGCTCCAGCTTGAACTTGTTGAGCAGCGCCTTGGCGGCTTCAGGGGTGGTTCCATCGGGCACGGTGATCAGACGCTCGCGCGGCGTCATGATCTCACGCACGGTCTGCTCGTAACGGGTCTCGAACCGTAGATCGCGCCCGGTGACGATGCCGACGACCTTGCCCCCATCCACGACCGGGAAGCCCGATACGCCGAGCTGCTCCGACAGTGCGATGACTTGGCGTACCGTGGTGTCGGGGGTGATAACGACCGGGTCGCGCAAAAGGCCAGACTCGTAGCGCTTGACCTTGGACACCTGAGCCGCTTGCTCGGCGGCCGTCAAATTCTTGTGGACGATGCCCATGCCGCCCTCTTGCGCAATAGCGATTGCGAGACGGGCTTCAGTGACCGTATCCATAGCTGCAGACACCAGGGGCAGGTTCAGCGCAATGTTGCGGGAGAAGCGGGTGGCGAGGGAGGTGTCCTTGGGCAGGACCTGGGAATACGCGGGGACCAACAACACATCGTCGAAGGTGAGCGCTTTGCCGAGGAGGCGCATGTCAAAGCTCCAAATGTCGAAATTGTACCCGTGGTGCAAGTCAACCAATCAGTGGGGGACAACCGTTGAACTCTATAAATGCCGCCGATCGTTACAATTTTGACACCGCCTTCGGTGTGCAACGCTACACTTCTGCCATGAAACTGACTCAAACACTACTGGTTATAACCTTGACTAGCCTAAGCTTTGCGGCGTCGGCCCAGTGGCAGTGGTTGGACAAGGACGGACGCAAGGTTTACAGCGACCGCGCGCCACCATCGGACATACAGGATAAGAATATCGTCAAACGGCCGAATAGTGCGAAGCGGCCCGCCGCACCGGGCGCAGAGACGGCTGCCGAGCCAGAGGGTGCAGCCTCAGCACCAGTCGCGGCAAACCCTACCCCGCCGGCCTCCGGCGCCAAGGTAGGGGGTACGGATAAAGACCTCGAAGCCAAGAAAAAGCAGGCGCTGGATGCAGAAGCCGCCAAACGCAAGGCTGCTGAAGAACAGTTCACCAAAGCAAAGATTGAAAGTTGTGCCCGTGCAAAGCAAGCCAAGACCATGTATGAGTCCGGCGTGCGTGTGGGGACCACTAACGCTGCAGGTGAGCGAGAAATTATGAGCGATGCAGCGCGCGCTGAGGAAATGAAGCGCATACAGGCTATTCTGAACAAAGACTGCAATTAGTCAGTACCCCGCCTTGGCTCCCACGCGGCGCTTGGCAAACAAGCCCGCGGCCTTCTTGGCACCCTGACCGACAAAACGTTCCCTGCGCGCAACCTTGGGATCAACGGTCAGAGGGCGGTAAACCTCGACACGATCCTGGTTGCACAGCACCTGCGTCAGCTCCGCTTTTTTGCCCCAGACTCCGACGCCCACGGTCGCGCAAGCCGCTTCAGGAAACTTCGCGCCCAGCCCGCTGCGCTGCAAGGCCTGCGCCACGGTAGCGCCCTCCTCCATTTGGACTATTTCTTCGGCGACTTGCCTAGGCCCAGCCGAATACAGGACGGTGATGGTCAGCGGCATGTCAGCTCCCGTAAACCTGTTCGGCGCGTTTGACAAACGCATCTACCAGATCCGTTGCGATCCGGTCGATGGCCGGAGCTGCCAGCTTGCCCAGTGTGGAGCTGTTCAGGCGGTAGTTGACGGCCAGCTCGACCTTGCAGGCGCGCTGTGAGCCATCGCCTAACGGAATGAAATTCCACTGACCATCGAGGTGCGAAAACGGTCCGTCCAGCAGCTCCATGTCGACCTGGCTATCGGTGATATGCACATTGCGCGTGGTGAAAGTTTGGCGCACGCCACCAAATGACATCGCAACTTCAGCCGTCATCCCGCCATCATGTTCTTCAAGGATGCGAGCCCCTTCGCACCAGGGGAGAAATTGGGAATACCGCTGTACATCGGTCACCAGGTCATACATCTCACGCGGGCTGTACCAGATTAAAACGGACTTGTTAACGGTTTTCATAGAATGGAGGTCTGCGCGGGATTGTAGACAAGCACTCAAGCACACCTTTCAATCCCGTCTGTCACCCCTATTTAAGTTCCATGGCCAAAAAACCCGCGATCAATACCCGCATTGCCGACAACAAAAAAGCTGCGTTTAACTACTTCTTCGAAGAACGCTTTGAGGCGGGTCTGGTGCTGGAAGGCTGGGAGGTCAAGTCGCTGCGCGAAGGCAAGGTCCAGCTGACCGATGGCTATGTGGTTATACGCGGTGGCGAGCTGTTCATCATCGGCCTGCAGATCAACCCCTTGCACACCGCATCCAGCCACGTCAGTCCGGACAAGGTGCGCACCAAGAAGCTGTTGATGCACAAGGAGCAGATCCAGCGCCTGATTGGTAAGGTTGAGCAAAAGGGCTACACGCTGGTGCCAATCAACCTGCACTGGAAAGACGGCAAGGTCAAATGCGAGATTGCGTTGGCCAAGGGCAAGGCCGAACACGACAAGCGCGACACGATCAAGGACCGTGAAGGCAAGCGGGAAGTTGAGCGTGCTATGAAGAGCAAGGCGCGCTAAGAAGAGGCTGGGCGCCAGGGGGTTTTGCGCAGGTAAAGGAGGAGCCCGCGCAGCGGGCGGGGGACACGGAGCAAAACGCTCTGGTGCCCAGCCTCTTCCCAGACTCCTAGGCCAGATCTTTCAGCGGGTGTTTCCCTGCAGGCCAGGGGCTGACAAAGAATGGTGCCACCATATCCGGCGTTACGTCCGCTATACGCGCGGGGTTCCACACAGGCTTGTGGTCTTTGTCGATGGCCAGGGCGCGAATGCCCTCTACCGTTTCGCTGGACACACCAGAGCGGTCCAAATGGGCTGTGTAGAAGCAATGCTGCACCAGGTCGCGCTCCATACGCAGATCGTCGGCTAGCGTCATCGTGCGGGCGCGTCGAATCTGCTCCAGCACCACGTGCAACATCAGCGGGCTGCGGTGGCGCAGGGTTGCTGCCATGGCGCGTGCCGATTTAGTGCCTGAGGCTTCTAGTGCGGCGACGATGGCGGAAATACCGCCCAGGCCGAAAGCAGCGTAATTCTTTACGTCGAATTCGGCTGCAGCCCCCGCGGGTTGCGCGTAAGCAGCTATTACATTTGTAGCAATCCAGGACTGCAAAGCTTCCTGTGAACCCTGTGTTTGCAGCGCAGCCCACAACTCTGGCAGTGCTGCAGACGGCACACACACATCGGCCAGACCCCATGCCACGGCTTGGGCGCCGGTGATGGTGTCGCCGGTCAGCGCCAGGTACTCCCCGACATGGCCGGGGCAACGGCTCAGGAAGTAACCGCCGCCGACGTCCGGGAACAAGCCAATGCCCGTTTCCGGCATGGCCATCTTGGTTGTTTCTGTGACGATGCGCAGACTGCCCCCTTGGCTAATCCCCATGCCACCGCCCATGACGATCCCATCCATGAAGGCGATATAGGGCTTAGGAAAGTTGTGGATCAGGTGGTTGAGCGTGTACTCCTCGGTGAAAAACGTGTCCAGCGCCGTGTCACCCGACAACGCGGCTTGGTGGAAAAAGCGGATATCGCCACCGGCGCAGAAGCCACCGAACAAGGCCTCGGGGGTGCCAGGTCGACCGATTTTGTTGCTGCCGCGGATGGCAACCGCGATCACGGCCGGGTCGTCGCGCCAAGCCAGCAGTGTGGCCAGCAGGGTTTGCACCATGGGCAGGGACAATGCATTCAGCGCCTTGGGGCGGTTCAGCGTGATCAGGCCTATGCCACCCGCAACAGCGGTGTGGACTTCAGCAATGGTGTTGATGGTTGTGGTATTCATGGTGTTTGATGACTCCTTTGTTTCCAGCCCAGCAGCTCGTTGGCAACCAGGGCACCGATAACCAGTGTTCCGCCGACCAGCACCGTGCTGCCCGGC
Organism: Rhodoferax sp. ZS1R8; assembly: GCF_056521325.1. NCBI lineage: Bacteria > Pseudomonadati > Pseudomonadota > Betaproteobacteria > Burkholderiales > Comamonadaceae > Rhodoferax > Rhodoferax sp. ZS1R8. The sequence continues at coordinate 350,109 of NZ_JBWMBA010000004.1, forward strand.
GTTTCACCTGCCCCTACCCAGACCAGCAGGATGCCGAACAGCACCTCCAGCAAGGCCAGCAGCGACAGTTCTGGCGCCTTCAGCACGCGGGCGCACAGCACCGACAGCACGCAAGGGATCGCCAACTGAAAAGCGCCTAAATAGGCCAGCAGGCCCAGATCGTGGGATGTGGCTTGGAACGGATAGGCCAGTGGCAACGTGAGCAGCGCACTGATGACGGCACCGACAAAAACCGCCGGAACGAGATCCACGTCCTGTCCCTGGGCATTTGCATTCTGTGTGACCGTCCAGTTCGTGGCGCCGGCAATGGGCACACACAGGGCCACCAACGTACCCAGCATCTGGCCGCCGGCGATCTGCGGGGCATACATGTAGGCGATACCGAAACCTGCCACGGCGATGGCGGCCCAGGTGCGCGCCGCAATTCGGTGGCCAATGAAGATGCGTGCAATCAAGGCCGTCATCAGCGGGCCCAGCGACATCGTAATCAACACATTGGCGACGCTGGTCAGCGTCAGCGCCACCATGTAGGCGGTAAACATCACGCTCCAGCAGACGCCCGAAATCCAGAATGCACGGCCAGCGTGGCGGATATCGGCAAAGACCGTGCGCCCACGCATCAGCGGCAAGATGAACAGCAACGACACTGCCGTGAACAAGGCACGCCAGAAGGTCACTTCAAAACTGCGCGCACCATCCAGGTGCCGCGAAACCACGCCCGCAGTCGACCACATGAAGGTCACAATGACCATCAGCAGCACAGCCCGGTTATGTGTCAGTTTCATAGCTAAAAGTGACGAGACGTCACGCAGCAGGTGTCTTCGACCAGGGTTACAGCGGAACCGGCTCCGCCGGGCCGCAGGTAACGCCCCCTGGGGGGAGGCGGCCGCTAGGCCGCTTCGGGGGGTTACGAGCGCGAAGCGCGTTTTCGATCGCTCTCGCTCAGATGGCGCTTGCGCAGACGCACGCTCTTGGGCGTGATTTCAACCAGCTCATCATCCTCGATGAATTCCACGCCGTATTCCAGCGTCAATTCGATCGGTGGCGTGATCTTGATCGCGTCTTCCTTGCCGGACACGCGGAAGTTGGTCAGCTGCTTGGTACGTGTGGCGTTGACGACCAGGTCGTTGTCACGGCTGTGGATGCCCACAATCATGCCTTCGTACACCGGGTCATTGGCGCGCACAAACATGCGGCCGCGGTCGTCCAGCTTGCCCAGCGCATAGGTGAAGATTTCACCGGCGTCCATGGAGATCAGCACACCATTCTTGCGGCCACCGATGTCGCCCTTGTGTGGCTCGTAGCAGTCGAAGATATTCGAGATCAGGCCGGATCCGCGGGTCAGATTCAAGAATTCGTTGGTAAAACCGATCAGGCCACGGGCCGGGATGCGGTATTCCAGGCGGACACGGCCGCGTCCGTCCGGCTCCATGTTCACCAGCTCGCCCTTGCGTTCGCCCAGTGCCTGCATCACGCCGCCCTGGTGGGTTTCTTCGATGTCAGCCGTCACCATTTCAATGGGCTCGTGCTTGACGCCGTCGATGTCCTTGAACATCACGCGCGGCTTGGACACGGCCATTTCATAGCCTTCGCGGCGCATGTTTTCCAGCAAGATGGTCAGGTGCAATTCGCCCCGGCCCATGACTTCGAAGATACCTTCTTCGTCGGTTTCGCTGACGCGCAGCGCCACGTTGTGTTGCAGTTCCTTTTGCAGGCGGTCCCAGATTTGGCGGCTGGTCACGTATTTGCCTTCGCGGCCAGCCAGCGGGCTGGTGTTGACGCAGAAATTCATCGTCAGCGTCGGCTCGTCCACCTTCAGCATCGGCAGTGGTGCCGGGTTGGTTGGGTCGGTGACTGTCACGCCGATGCCGATGTCTTCAATGCCGTTGACCAGCACGATGTCGCCTGGGCCGGCTTCCAGGGTTTGCACACGGTCCAGACCTTGGAAGGTCAGCACCTGGTTGATGCGGCCCTTGATGGACTTGCCATCCGGACCTTCGGCAACCAGCACGTCCATGCCAGGCTTGATCGTGCCCTGGCTGATACGTCCAACGCCGATGCGGCCGACAAACGACGAAAAGTCCAGCGCCGAAATTTGCAGCTGCAGTGGTGCCGCTGGGTCACCGGAGTTGGCTGGCACGTGTTTCAGAACGGTATTGAACAGGGCCGACATGTCGGGGCCCCACTGTTCACCCTGACCGCCCTCTTCCAGCGACGACCAGCCGTTGATGCCGGATGCGTAGACCACAGGGAAATCCAGTTGCTCATCAGTAGCGCCCAGCTTGTCAAACAGGTCGAACGCCGCGTTGACGACCTTGTCCGGGTTGGCGCCGGGCTTGTCCACCTTGTTGACGACGACGATGGGTTTGAGGCCCAGAGCCAATGCCTTCTTGGTCACGAAGCGGGTCTGGGGCATGGGGCCTTCTTGCGCATCGATTAGCAGCAGCACGCCGTCTACCATCGACAGCGCACGTTCCACTTCGCCGCCGAAGTCCGCGTGTCCGGGGGTGTCGACGATGTTGATGTGCGTGCCTTCCCAGCTGACGGCACAGTTCTTGGCCAAGATCGTGATGCCACGCTCTTTTTCGATCGCGTTGTTGTCCATCACCGTGTCGACGATTTTCTCGTGCTGGGCAAAGGTGCCGGACTGGCGCAACAACTGGTCAACCATGGTGGTCTTGCCGTGGTCAACGTGGGCGATGATCGCGATATTGCGGATTTGTTTGCTACTGCTCATGGTTCACTACTTTCTCGATTGAATCTGTTGTCTGCCAGACGCCGCGGGCGCTCAGGCGGCTTCCTTGTTGCTGTCTGCTTGCTGGGTTTGAGACTGTGCAATCTCAAGCGGGCTCAGCAAGCGCCCCGGTATCAACTCTCCTGCCTCAGTGTGGGCCGTGCCCAGCAAAGCGTGTGGCTCGGCGCTGTACACCGCCACCTGCTGTGCATCCGGCCAGTTTCCGCGACGGCGCACGCCGCTCAAAAACCGAACCGTATTTTCGCTGTCCAGCATGACCGGCGTGTGGCGCCCCAGCAGCGCATCCACCGGCAGCAGGCAGGCCAACCGCTCGTCTTCGCTCATTGCCTCCAGCGCCTCCAGCGTCACGCACTGCGCGGCGGTGAAGTCACCGGTTGCGGTTCGGCGCAAGCGGGTCAGGTGGGCACCGCAGCCAAGGGCCTCGCCGATGTCTTCACCCAGGGTGCGGATATACGTACCCTTGCTACACTTCACTACCATATTGATAGCAGGATGTTCAATATTGGCGAGGGCTAGCGCCACATCCAGCTTGTGGATGGTCACGCTGCGAGCCTCCCGCTCGACTTCAATCCCGGCGCGCGCGTACTCGTACAACGCTTTGCCATCCTTCTTCAGTGCACTGTGCATGGGTGGCGTCTGGCGAATAGGCCCGGTAAACAGGGGCACGACCCGCACAATATCAGCCGCATCCACATGGACGGGCCGCACCGCAATCACATCGCCTTCCGCATCGCCGGTACTGGTTTTGCTACCCAACAGCGCCGTTGCTTCGTACTCTTTGTCTGCCTCCAGCTGCATCTGGCTGAACTTGGTGGCTGCACCAAAACACAGCGGCAGCACGCCAGTCGCCAGCGGATCCAACGTTCCTGTGTGACCTGCCTTTTCTGCCCGCAACAACCATTTCACCTTTTGTAGCGCGTCGTTACTCGACCAGCCCAATGGCTTGTCCAGCAACAGCACCCCATGCACGGGGCGCCTAGTGACCCGTGCACGTGGCGCTTGAACCATGTTCTAGCCCTCGTCCTTCGAACGGGACGCCACGGCCTGGGCGATCAGCGCATTCATATCGGCCGCACGCTCCGTCGTACGGTCAAAGTGGAAGTGCAAGGTCGGTACAGTATGGATGTGCAGGCGCTTGAACAAACCAGCACGCAGAAAGCCTGCCGCCTGGTTCAAGCCTTCCGCGCAGGCGACAGGGTCCCCGGTCAGCAGGCTGAAGAACACCTTGGCGTGCGCGTAGTCCGGCGTCACCTCCACTGCCTGGATGGTCACCATACCAACGCGTGGGTCTTTCAACTCGCGCGCGATCAGCTCGGTCAGATCCCGTTGGATCTGATCGGCCACGCGGAAACCGCGGTGGGGGGTGGAAGACTTTTTCTTCATTCACAGACTCCGCACGCCGCCGGGCCTCCCCAACGCGGGCGACAGCCCCCTCGGGGGGCAGCGCAGTACACGCAGTGACAAGCGTGGGGGCTCATAAGGTACGGGCAATTTCGCGGATTTCGAAGAATTCCAACTGGTCACCGACAGAGATGTCGTTGTAGTTCTTGAGCTTGATACCGCACTCGAAACCTTCCTTGACTTCGCGCACATCGTCCTTGACACGCTTGAGCGAGTCCAGTTCGCCGGTGTAGACCACCATGTTGTCGCGCAACAGGCGGAAACGTGCCGTGCGATTGACCAGGCCAGAGGTGACCATACAACCCGCCACAGTGCCGATCTTGGATGCCACAAACACGGTACGGATCTCGGCAGTGCCCAGAATTTCTTCGCGCTTGTCCGGCGTCAACATGCCAGACATGGCCAGCTTGAGGTCGTCCACAGCGTCGTAAATGATGTCGTAGTAGCGGATGTCCACACCGTTGTTTTCGGCCAGTTTGCGGGCACCTGCGTCAGCACGGGTGTTGAAGCCGATGATGACGGCCTTGGCGGCAATCGCCAGGTTGACGTCGGACTCACTGATGGCGCCCACCGCGGCGTACACCATCTGCACCTTGACTTCGTCGGTCGACAGCTTGAGCAGCGACTGTGCCAGCGCTTCCTGTGAACCCTGCACGTCGGCCTTGACGATGATCGGAACCATCTTGACTTCGCCGGCATTGACGTCGGAGAACATGTTTTCCAGCTTGGCGGCTTGTTGCTTGGCCAGCTTGGTATTGCGGAACTTGCCGGCGCGGTAGGTTGCGATTTCACGGGCCCGACGCTCGTCGGCCAGCACCATGAATTCATCACCGGCCTGCGGCACTTCGGTCAAGCCCTGGATTTCGACCGGAATCGAAGGGCCTGCCGTCTTGATGGACTTGCCATTCTCGTCCAGCATGGCGCGCACGCGGCCATAGGTTTGACCCGCCAGCACCACATCGCCGGTCTTCAGCGTGCCGGATTGCACCAGGATGGTGGCAACCGGGCCACGGCCCTTGTCCAAACGGGCTTCGATCACCAGGCCCTTGGCCATGGCATCGACAGGTGCCTTGAGTTCCAACACTTCGGCCTGCAGCAACACCTGCTCCAGCAGTTCGTCGATGCCCTGGCCGGTTTTAGCCGACACGGACACGAAGGGTGAACTACCACCGAATTCTTCGGGAATGACTTCTTCCACCACCAGCTCGTTTTTCACACGCTCGGGGTTGGCATCTGGCTTGTCGATCTTGTTGATGGCCACGACGATAGGAACACCAGCCGCCTTGGCGTGCTTGATGGCTTCCTTTGTCTGTGGCATCACGCCGTCGTCGGCCGCAACTACCAGAATCACGATGTCGGTCGCGTTTGCGCCGCGGGCACGCATGGCCGAGAAGGCCTCGTGACCCGGGGTGTCCAGGAAGGACACGACACCGCGCGGTGTTTCCACGTGGTATGCGCCGATGTGCTGGGTAATGCCGCCGGCTTCACCGGATGCCACCTTAGCGCGGCGGATGTAATCCAGCAACGATGTCTTACCGTGGTCGACGTGGCCCATGACGGTGACGACTGGCGCACGTGGCAAGGCTTCGGCGTGCTGCTGCAGCACTTCGTCATCGGTAAACGCTTCGGCATCGTCCAACGCGGCAACCACGGCCTTGTGGCCCATTTCCTCAACCACGATCATCGCGGTGTCCTGGTCCAGCGGCTGGTTGATGGTGACCATCTGGCCCATCTTCATCAACGCCTTGATGACTTCCGAGGCCTTGACCGCCATCTTGTGAGCCAGTTCAGCAACGGTGATGGTTTCGGGCACGTGCACTTCCAACACGCGCGCTTCCACTGGAGCGGATGCCTGCTGGTTGTGGTCGCGGTCACGGTCATTGCTGCCTCGGCGGCCACGTGGACCCGCGCGCCAGTTGGTAGAGCGTCCTGCGCCTGCACCGGTGTCGCCGCGGGTAGGAATAGCCTTTTTCTTGGCCGGATCACCAGCCCAGCTGGAGGACAGCTTGGCGGATTTAACTTCTTTACCTGCACCGGGAGCCGCATTGGCGGGGCCGCCAGCTGCCGGTTTGGCGGGCTTGGCAACGACAGCGCCTGCTGCCGGCTTGTGCAGTGTGCCTTTCATGCCGGCCTTGGCGTCTGCAGCGGGCTTGACTTCTTCAGGCTTCTTCGCAGTCAGCACCCGTTTAGGGGCAGACATCATCGAACGGATGGCAGCAGCTTCCGCCTCCGCCTTGCGGCGACGGTCATTGAGGTCCACCGCGCGGGCAGCTTCTTCTTCGGAACGGGCCTTCGATTCGGCAGCAGCTTTTTCACGCACCTCTGCTTGGGCTGCAGCGCGTGCGACGGCTGCTTCAGCGGCCTCCGCGCTGGCCTCGGTCTTGCTCAACGTGGCCTGGCTCTTCTTTTCCTGCTCGGCAGCGGCATAGCTTGCAGCGCGCTCATCCGCCTCGCGGTGGCGTTGTTCCTCTGCTTCACGTTTGCGCCGCTTCTCTGCGAGCTCTTCCTCTTGGCGGCGGATCAGCTCGGCCTGGCGGCGGGCTTCCTCTTCGCGACGCGCCAGTTCGGCATTGTCGATCAGGGGTGCTGCGGCAGCTGACTCCTGGGGTTCCACACTCTCAGGCACCGGTGCCACGTCGTCATCACGCCGCACGAATGTACGTTTCTTGCGCACTTCCACCTGGATCGTGCGGGCTCTACCTGTGGCGTCGGCCTGCTTGATTTCCGTAGTCTGCTTCTTGACCAGGGTAATCTTCTTGCGATCCGGGCTCACGGTGCCGTGGCTGCTCTGCAGGAAATTCAGCAAGCTGTGCTTGTCCGAATCGGTCAGGACATCGGAGGCGGCCGCTTTGGCGACTCCGGCCGACTTCAGCTGCTCAAGCAGCGTGTCAGTGGATTTTTTGAGTTCGTTGGCAAACTCGGCGACGGTCGTACTGGACATTTGTGTGTGTAACCTTTGGCGGCAGCCCAACTGCATAGACGCAGTTGGTAGCCATGACTGAAATTTAATTTACATAACCACTACTCTTGAGAAGCGGCTTCATCGGTAAACCAATGTTCGCGCGCTTTCATGATCAGGGTCTTGGCGTCGTCCGCAGACTGGCCAGTGATATCGGTGAGCTCGTCAACCGCCAGATCGGCCAGGTCGTCGAGTGTGTGCACGCCACCGTCCGCCAGCTTACCGATCAATTCGGGCGTCAGGCCCTCCAGATCGCGCAGGTCTTGCGACACTTCTTCTACGCTCTCTTCATGCGCGATTTCCATGGTCAGCAAAGCGTTCTTGGCACGGTTGCGCAACTCGGTCACGGTCTCCTCGTCGAAGCTTTCAATCTCCAGCATTTCCTGCAGCGGCACATAGGCCACTTCTTCCAGGCTGGTGAAACCTTCTGCGATCAGGATGTCAGCGATTTCCTCGTCCACATCGAGCTTTTCCATGAACAGCTTGCGGCCCTGGTCGGTTTCGCTGGCCTGCTTTTGGGCAGACTCAGCGGCGTCCAAAATATTGATACGCCAACCGGTCAACTCAGACGCCAAACGCACGTTCTGGCCGCCACGCCCAATCGCGATCGCCAAGTTTTCTTCGTCGACGACGACGTCCATGGCGTGGCGTTCTTCGTCCACGACGATGCTGGACACATTGGCCGGGGCCAGGGCGCCAATCACGAACTGGGCCGGGTCTTCGCTCCACAACACGATGTCGACGCGTTCGCCAGCCAGCTCATTGGTCACGCCGTTGACACGGGTGCCTCGCACGCCGACGCAGGTGCCGATGGGATCCACGCGCTTGTCATGCGACAGCACGGCGATCTTGGCGCGTGAACCGGCGTCACGGGCGCAGGATTTGATCTCCAGCAGGCCTTGTTCGATTTCGGGCACTTCCTGGCGGAACAGCTCGATCATGAACTCAGGGCTCGAGCGCGACAACACGATGGGTGCGCCGCGCAAGGTCAGGTCCACTTCCATGATCATGGCGCGCACGCGGTCACCGGTACGCAGGTTTTCCTTGGGGATCATCTCGCTGCGGCGCAGACGCCCTTCGACGCGTCCGCTCTCGACAATCAGATCACCCTTGTCCATGCGCTTGACGGTGCCAACAAAGATCTTTTCGCCGCGCGACATGAAGTCGTTGAGCAGCATTTCACGCTCGGCGTCACGGATCTTTTGCAGAATGACCTGTTTGGCCGCCATGGCGCCAATACGGCCAATCGGAACGGAAGGTATGGATTCTTCAATGTGCTCGTCCAACTCGATGTCGGGTATTTGCTCTTTGGCTTCAAACAGCAAAATTTCCTGGTCGGGCAATTGCAGGCCAGCCTCATCGGGGACGACATGCCAGCGGCGGAAGGTTTCGTAGTTGCCACTATCGCGGTCCAGGGCGACGCGAATATCCACGTCGCCGGGATACAGCTTTTTGGTCGCTTGGGCCAGGGCTGCTTCCACAGCGCCCAACACCACATCACGTTCCACGTTCTTTTCACGTGAAATTGCTTCTACCAGCATCAACAGTTCGCGATTCATGCCATGACTCTCCTGAACACTCGATTTAACCAATACAAAACTTGAAACCCCTGTGGATGCAGAACCCGGGAAGGTCCGCCACCCTTACTCGTTATTCCGTGTCGCCTTCTAAGCCTATTTCTGCGCCGTCCGTTCCGCCTGGCCCACCGCGGCCTTTGAAACTGACAATGGGCGCAAGACGCGACTCACGCACCTCATCTAGCGTGAAGCCCAAGGCCTGCAGCGGTGGCGGTACGCGCTTCTTGCTGACTTTTTGGCCCGGCTTGACCGGCGGCGCATCGCTCCAGACGATTTGCCAACCTGCAGCGCCATCGGCCGCTACAACTTTTTCCAGCGTGCCCCGAAACTTTTTGCGGCTGGCGTGCACCTGGCCGCCGGCTGCAGAACCCATCGGGGCCTTCAGCGTGATGTCAACGACATGGCCAACAAAACGCTCGTAATCCTGCAAATGGCGCAGCGGGCGATCGATACCGGGCGAGGAAATCTCCAGCCGCTTGTACTCAATACCGTCCACTTCCAATGCAAACTGCAACTGGCGATTAACCTTCTCACAATCTTCAACGTTGATGAATTGCACTGTGGCCGCAGCACCCGCTTGGGGCTGCACCCAGGGCAGATCAATCGTGATGCGCAGCAGGCCTCCGGCAGAGCGCTCGACCTCTACCAAGTCATATCCCAAACCACTCACGGTCTGTTCAACAATGTCCTGCAATGCCACTTCTAATCAATCCGTTCAAAAACAATCGCCCAAAAAAAACGGGCGGTAATTACCCGCCCGTTTGGTCGTGAGCCCGAATTGTAACGCAGAAATGTGTTAAGGACCTTGATCTGTAAGGGTTATTCAGTCCCTGGCCTCGAAATATGGGCAATTTTGGCCAGCCGCAGCAATTCTGGTACACGGGCGGTGTGCACAAATCCATTCCCCCGGCATGGGCATGCGACAATTCTGGATTGAGACAAGCACTACACATGAGGACGAAATGGGATTTTTAGCAGGCAAAAAGTTATTGATTACGGGTGTGTTGTCCAACCGCTCCATTGCGTACGGCATCGCCAAGGCTTGCCACGACCAAGGCGCCGAATTGGCCTTCAGCTACGTCGGCGAACGTTTCAAAGACCGCATCACTGAATTTGCGGCCGATTTCAACTCCAAGCTGATTTTTGACTGCGATGTGGCGGATGACGCCCAGATCGACAAGCTGTTTGCAGACCTCGCGGTGCACTGGCCCAAGTTTGACGGTTTTGTGCACAGCATTGGTTTTGCCCCGCGCGAAGCCATCGCCGGCAACTTTCTGGACGGTCTGACCCGCGAGAACTTCCGCATCGCCCACGACATCAGCGCCTATAGCTTCCCCGGCATGGCCAAGGCTGCCCTGCCCTACCTCAACGACAACGCTTCCCTGTTGACCCTGTCCTACCTGGGCGGTGTGCGCGTCGTGCCCAGCTACAACACCATGGGCTTGGCCAAGGCCTCGCTAGAGTCCTCGGTGCGCTACCTGGCTGAGGCTGTGGGCGCCTGTGGCATGCGGGTGAACGGCATCAGCGCCGGTGCCATCAAGACCCTGGCCGCCAGCGGCATCAAGGACTTTGGGAAACTGCTGGCCATCTCCGCCAACGCGGCACCGATGCGCCGCAACGTGACGATTGAAGAAGTAGGGAATGTGGCAGCCTTCCTGCTCAGCGATCTGGCATCTGGCATGACGGCGCAGATCACATACGTGGATTGCGGCGTCAGCCAGGCGGCGGTGGCTGTTCTCGAAGCGCCGTAGATCAAATCAGCCGCTAGCCCCCGTGGAAAGCGCGTAAGCAGCTATCAAAAAAATAGCGCCTTCTGGCGCTATTTTTGTTGGGGCATCTGTCTGGGCTACTTCACGCAATCCGCGAAGTAGTGGACAGACCCATCCTCGCGTCGCTCTTCCACCAGACCGTGGATGTCAGTCTCAAATCCGGGGCACTTGGCATTGAACTCGCGTGAAAACTTCAGGTAATCAACGATCTTCTTGTTGAACACTTCGCCGGGGATCAGCAGTGGAATACCGGGCGGATACGGCGTCACCAGCCCCACCGTGATGCGGCCTTCCAGCTGATCGATCTCTACCCGCTCGGTTTGGCGCAACGCGATGTGCGCATAGGCGTCGCTGGGCTTCATGGCCGGCGTCAGGTCGCTGAGGTACATGTCCGTGGTCAGACGGGCAATGTCGTACTTGGCATACAGCGCGTGCACGTACTGGCACAGGTCCGCCAGTCCCATCTGCTCGTACCGAGGGTACTTCTGGCAGAACTCGGGCAGGATGCGCCACATAGGTTGGTTCTTGTCGTAGTCGTCCTTGAACTGCTGCAGCGCGGTCAACATGCTGTTCCAGCGGCCCTTGGTGATGCCGATCGTGAACATGATGAAGAAGCTGTACAGCCCGGTCTTCTCGACCACCACGCCGTGCTCGGCCAGGAATTTGGTCACGATGCTGGCCGGGATGCCGGTCTTGGCAAATTTGCCGTTCAGATCCATGCCGGGCGTGACCACCGTGGACTTGATCGGGTCCAGCATATTGAAGCCGGTAGCCATTTTGCCGAAGCCGTGCCAATTGACACCGGCCTTGGCGTTCTTGGACTCGCCCTTGATGATCCAGTCGTCCGAATGGCCAATGCCCTCCTCGGCCAGCTTGTCCGGCCCCCAGACTTTGAACCACCAGTCTTTGCCGTACTCTTCGTCGACCTTGCGCATGGCGCGACGGAAATCCAGCGCCTCCGCAATGCTCTCCTCGACCAACGCCGTACCGCCGGGTGGCTCCATCATGGCAGCGGCTACATCGCAGCTGGCGATGATGCTGTACTGCGGGCTGGTACTGGTGTGCATCAGATAGGCTTCGTTGAACAAATGCTTGTCCAGCTTCACCGTTTGCGAGTCCTGCACCAGCACCTGGCTGGCCTGGCTGATACCTGCCAGCAGCTTGTGGATCGAGTGCGTGGCATAAACCATGGCGTGCTTGGGCCGCACGCGGCGCTTGCCCATGGCGTGGTAGGAGCCATAAAACGGATGGAAGGCTGCGTGTGGTAGCCAGGCTTCGTCAAAGTGCAGGTTCTCAACGTAGCCGTCGAGCATCTTCTTGATGGTCTCAGTGTTGTACAACACACCATCGTAGGTGGACTGTGTGATGGTCAATACCCGCGGTTTAACCGACTTGGCATCCACACCCATCAACAACGGGTTCGCAGCAATTTTGCGCTGGATGGACGCAGGTTCAAACTCTTCCTTCGGTATAGGACCGATGATGCCAAAGTGGTTGCGCGTAGGCTTCAAAAACACGGGGATAGAACCCGTCATGATGATGGCGTGCAGGATGGACTTGTGGCAGTTGCGGTCCACCACGACAACATCGCCCGGCGCCACCGTATGGTGCCAGACCATCTTGTTGCTGGTGCTGGTGCCATTGGTCACAAAGAAGCAATGGTCGGCGTTGAAGATGCGCGCAGCATTGCGCTCGGACGCGCCCACGGGGCCGTCGTGGTCCAACAACTGCCCCAGCTCTTCGACCGCGTTGCAGACGTCGGCACGCAGCATGTTTTCACCAAAAAACTGGTGGAACATCTGGCCCACCGGGCTCTTCAGAAACGCCACGCCACCCGAGTGACCGGGGCAATGCCAGGAGTAGGAGCCATCCTCCGCATAGTCCAGCAAGGCCTTGAAGAACGGGGGTTGAACACCTTCCAGATAGCTTTTGGCTTCCCGCAGGATATGGCGCGCCACAAATTCCGGCGTGTCCTCAAACATGTGGATGAAGCCGTGCAACTCGCGCAGGATGTCATTGGGAATGTGGCGCGAAGTCTTGGTCTCGCCATATACATAAATAGGCACGTCCAGATTCTTGCGGCGCACTTCCTCGATGAAGTGGCGCAGGTTCAGCACGGCGGGGTCCAAGTCGGGGCCGGGTGTGAACTCTTCATCGTCAATCGACAAGATGAAGGCACTGGCGCGGCTCTGCTGTTGCGCAAACTGGCTCAGGTCGCCGTAACTGGTGACGCCCAACACTTCAAAGCCTTCGGTTTCGATCGCCTGGGCCAATGCACGTATGCCCAGTCCCGAGGTGTTCTCGGAGCGAAAGTCCTCGTCGATGATGACGATGGGAAAGCGAAATTTCATGGGAAGGCTCCAGCCGCAGGCGCGATAAATAAGAAAACAGGCGCGAAGTGTAAGGACATATTGTGTCTCGCCGCTTGCGAGGGGCACCTTTTGCCCACAAAATGTGGTGATCTCAACACATGCAAGGAATGTATGGCCCCATCCACTCTCTGGTGGCTGCTTGCCGGCACCGCGGTAGGCATCGAATTGGCGACTGGCACCTTCTACTTGCTGATGCTGGCTATCGGTCTGGTTGCGGCGGCTATCTGCGCCCATGCAGGCGGGAGTTTGACCGTGCAGATTGTGGTGGCTGCGCTGGTCTCCACCGGGACCGTGCTGGGCTGGCGCCAATACAAGAAAGGCCAGCCTGCAAACTTGCCCGCCAATGCCAACCGCGACGTGAATCTGGACATTGGCGAAACCGTACAAGTTGACAACTGGAACACTGATGGCACCAGCACCGTCAAGTACCGCGGCGCAAGCTGGGCAGTGGCCAGCGTACCGGGCGGGCCGCTGGCTGCAGGACCACACCAGGTGGTTGAAGTCATAGGCAGCCGTCTGATTGTCCGAAAACTGTGAACCTACGCCCGGCTTCGGTTGGGCTGTATCCCTAGATCTCTTAAGGAAACCCCATGGAATATGGACTTATCTTGCTGATCGTCGCCGTGATCTTTGTCTTCAAATCAGTCAAGGTGGTGCCCCAGCAGCACGCCTGGGTCATAGAGCGACTGGGCAAGTACAACGGAACGCTGACGCCCGGCCTGAGTTTTCTGATGCCCTTCGTAGACCGCGTGGCCTACAAGCATCTGCTCAAGGAGGTGCCACTCGACATTCCGAGCCAAGTCTGTATCACGCGCGACAACACGCAGCTGCAGGTGGACGGCATCCTGTATTTCCAGGTGACCGATGCGATGCGCGCCAGCTACGGCTCCAGCAACTACGTGGTCGCCATCTCACAACTGGCGCAAACCTCGTTGCGGTCCGTCATCGGCAAACTGGAGCTGGACAAGACCTTCGAAGAACGCGACATCATCAATGCCCAGGTGGTGCAGGCTATTGACGAGGCGGCGCTGAACTGGGGTGTCAAGGTTCTGCGCTACGAGATCAAAGATTTGACGCCACCCAAGGAAATTCTGCATGCGATGCAGCAGCAGATCACCGCCGAGCGTGAAAAGCGCGCCTTGATTGCTGCATCCGAAGGCCGCCGCCAGGAACAGATCAATATTGCGACCGGTGAACGTGAAGCCTTCATCGCACGCTCCGAGGGCGAAAAGCAGGCCGCCATCAACAACGCACAAGGCCAAGCTGCCGCGATTTTGGCAGTGGCAGAAGCCAATGCCCAGGCCATCGAACGCGTGGCCGCCGCAATACGCCAACCTGGCGGTGAGCAGGCTGTTCAATTGAAAGTGGCCGAACAAGCGGTTCACGCGTATTCAAAAGTCGCTGCCGACGCGACCACCACGCTGATTGTTCCCAGCCACATGGCCGAGGTGGCTACTCTGATCGGCTCGGCCATGAAGATGACGCAACTGCCAAAGTAGCGAACCCAGGCCGTAATGGCCAAAGAAAAAGCCCCGTAGCGCAAAACGCTACGGGGCTTGTCTTTTTTCTGGCGGAGCAGGCGGGATTCGAACCCGCGGAGGGTTTTACCCCTCGCACGCTTTCCAGGCGTGTGACTTAAACCGCTCATCCACCGCTCCAGAGCCTTCGATTATAAGTCGGCTTTGGGTCGATTTCAGGACATTGGTCCGGTAAAACTTAAAAAAGGTGAAATCAGTCTTTGGGCTGTCCCATGCTGGCCAGGGACTGGGCCACAGCCGCGTTGACGGCCGCTTCCACATGCTGCTGCATGCCCGGCGCTGCCGCACGCAGGTGCTGCTCGACCAAGGCCTGTAGCGATGCCCGCAATTGCTGCTCAAGCCGCGGTCTGACCAGTTGCAGCACTTGTTCTGCCAAGCGCTCTGTGTCGATCGCAGCGGGGCTGGCCGATAGACCCGGTTGGACTACCTCGGTCAGCGTGGGAACAAATCGCGGGAGAGGATTGTTCGCTGGCATCAATCCGCACGTTTGACGGTTAGATCATGGCGCTTGATGGTGTAGCCCTGCTCGGTGTACTGACGCCAGCGCCGTCGCGCATGATCACGATCAGTTGCGTCGGTGCTTACAACTTCAATCACGCGTGCAAACCGCTCGAAGCCCTCGGGTATCGCTTCGGTCAGGTTGACCAGCACGTCTGAAAGCTGGGGGGCCTGCTGCGCATGGGTGGTCAACACCACTGGCGAACGCTGCTGCAGCTGTGCCGCTGCAGTGGCTACACAGTGCGGCACGAACTCGGTGGCCGACAAGGCCCACAGGTCGACATCGATCTGCGCAATGGCGTCGGGTTCAGCGACCAATACCACTTTTGCCCCGCTACCCACCGCCTTGCGCAACAGGCGGCAGGTATAGGCTAGCTTGTCCGGTGCACCGAAATGGAAAGCCAGTTCGGTCACTTGGCCTGTGCCTGGTCCAACAAATATTCGACCAACAGACCGACCGGGCGGCCGGTGGCGCCCTTCGCCGAGCCACTTTTCCACGCTGTACCAGCAATATCAAGATGCGCCCATGGAAACTTCTCGGTAAAGCGCTGCAGGAACTTGGCCGCCGCAATGGCACCACCCGCACGTCCGCCCAGATTGGCGACATCGGCAAAGTTGGTCTTCAAGCCTTCGGCGTACTCTTCGTCCAGCGGCATTCTCCAGCAGCTGTCCTGCGCAACTTCACCCGCTGCAAACAGGGCATTACCAAGGTCTTCATTCGCTGCAAACAAGCCGCTGCGCACGCCGCCCAGAGCGATGACACAAGCGCCAGTCAGCGTCGCGATATCCACCACAGCCGTGGGCTTGAAGCGCTCTGCATACGTCAGCGCGTCGCACAAAACCAGACGCCCTTCCGCATCGGTGTTCAAAATTTCGATAGTCTGACCACTCATGCTGGTGACCACGTCGCCCGGCTTCACGGCGCTGCCGCTGACGAGGTTTTCGCACGCGGCGATCAGCCCGACCACGTTGATGGCCGGCTTCAGCGCGGCCAATGAACGGAACACGCCCAGCACGCTTGCGGCGCCAGACATGTCGAACTTCATCTCGTCCATCTCGGCGGCGGGTTTGATGGAGATGCCTCCGCAGTCAAACGTGATGCCCTTGCCCACCAGCACGGTTGGGGCCTTGGTCTTGGCTGCGCCGTTGTACTTGAGCACGACAAAACGCAGTGGCTGGTCCGAGCCTTGGGCCACGGCCATGAAGGCTCCCATGCCCAGCTTGGCGACTTCCTTGGGGCCCAGCACCTCGCAGCTGATCTTGGGAAACTGTGCCAACTCTTGCGCTGCCTGGGCCAGCAGGGTTGGTGTGGCGTGGTTGGCGGGGCGGTTGGCCCATTCCTTGGTCAGCTCTGTACCAGCAACGATACCCACCGCGCGGTCAAATGTTGCCTGCACCTCGCTTGCGTTGGCGACGGCCACCTGTACCTTGGATAGCGTGCGGCCTTCGGGCTTGGATTTGGTTGTGGTGTAGGCGTAGCTTGCGTCCGCCACTGCTGTCACCACGGCGCGCACGGCCTCTTCGCGGGCCGCAGCGGCGAAGCTCACGACCAGTTTTTTCAGTGAAGATGATTTGACCAGCGACACGGCCGACAGCACTGCGCCACGGACATCGCGCGCAGAACCCGAGCCGATGCCGACCAGCACCACACGGCTTGCATTGGCCTGAACGGGGCGGTACAGAGACAGCGACTTGCCGGGCTTGGTTTCCAGATCGCCCGATTTGATGGCCTGTGCGATCAGCAGTGACAAATCATCCTTGCCGGCTTTGAAATCCTGGGGTACCAGGATGATCAGTGCATCGCATTTCTCGGTAGAGACCCCTGCGAGGCCGGTAGCTTTCAGTTCAAAGTTCATAATTCAGGTTTTCCTTTGCCGCCATGTTATTCCATTCCTCCATACGCAAAGAACTCGCACGCAGTTTCGGCGCAACCCTGGTTGTGCTCGTCACGGTGGTGATGACCTACACCTTGATACGCACTCTGGGTGAAGCCGGACGCGGCGTATTCAGCCCGTCGGATGTGATGATTATCATGGGATACACCGTGCTGTCCCAGATGCCGGTGATCGTGACGTTGTGCCTGTTCATCGCCGTGTTAAGCGTGTTGACGCGCATGTTCCGCGACAGCGAAATGGTGATTTGGTTTGGTAGCGGCAGGGGCCTGACCTCGCTGTTCAACCCGCTGTTCCGCTTCGCCTGGCCCATTCTGGTGGTCATCGCTGTCCTGGCCTTTTTGATCTTGCCGTGGGCCCTGAGCCGTATTGAGGACATGCGTGACCGATTTGACAAACGCGGTGATATTGCACGCATCGAGCCGGGGCAGTTCCAGGAGTCTGCTAACGGGGAGCGCGTTTTTTTCATCGAGAAAGATGCCTCCATTACCCACCCCGGCAGCAACGTATTTATCGCCACCCACAAGGACAACAAGGAAACCATTACCTCAGCCCGTAGCGGTCAGTTGAAAGAACTGCACGGTGAGAAATATCTTGTGCTACAAAATGGCCAACGGCTCGAAAAAACGGCTGGCAAGCCCGACTTGACGGTGGCCGCCTTCAGCACCTACGGCGCACAGGTGGACGCACCGGACCAATCCGCCCGCAGTTTTGTGCCGTCCGGCGCGAAGGGCACGCTGGAACTGTTTGAGCAACCGGGCAACGCGCATTGGGCCGAACTGAGCTGGCGCGCGGGTCTGGCGCTGGCCGGTATCAATTTTGTTGTCATCGGTCTGGCGGCTGCCGGCGTAAACCCCCGCGTGGGGCGCACGGCCAATTTGGGCTTTGCCTTCGGTGCCTTCATCGTGTACTACAACCTGCTAATACTGGGCAAGAGCTGGGTAGAAACCGGCCAGGTGCATGCGGGTGTCTATCTGGTGCTGCTGCACGGGGGGGCGCTGGCTTTGGCGCTGCTGTGGCTGACCAAACGGCATAACAACTGGGAATTGCAGATGCCCGGCGCTGCCCGGCGTAAAAAATGCGCTGCCAAGGACGCCGCAGCATGAAGACCCTACGCAGACTCCTGTATGGCGAAGTAGTGATGGCCGTGGTGCTGGTCACGTTGGGATTTGTCGCACTTTTCTATTTCTTCGACTTCGTCGAGGAGCTGCAGGCCGTCGGCAAGTACCGGGACACCGGTTACACCGTCGACAAGGCGCTGGTGTACGTTGCCTTGCTGCTGCCCAGCCATCTGTACGAATTGCTGCCGATCACCGTCCTGATCGGCACTATCTTCGTCATGGCACGCTTGGCGCAAAGCTCGGAGTTCACCATCTTGCGCACCAGTGGCCTGGGTCCTGGGCGGGCACTGCGCGTCTTGCTGCTGCTGGGCTTGGGTTTTGTCGTGTTCACATTTGCGGTCGGTGACTACCTCGCGCCTATGGCGGACAAGTCGGCACAGTTGCTCAAGTCTCGCTACCAGGGCAAGGTCACAGTTGGAAAGACCGGGGCTTGGCTCAAGGAACGGCAGGCTTACAGCGATTTCGCCGTGAACGTTGGCGCGCTGGCGCCAGACGGCAGAATGCGCGATGTGCGCATTTTCGAATTCGACAACCAAGGCATTCTGGTGTCAATGACGCAGAGCGAGAGCGCCATGTTTGGCGTAGACGACTCTTGGCTACTGCTGAAGGCAGACCATACAGAATTCACCAGCGCCAACGCCAGTGCCTCCAAAGTTGACCGCGCGCTGCTGGAAAGCTTCCGTTGGTCGACGCAGATCAGCAGTGAAATGGTGGCCACGGCCGTGCTGCGTCCGGAACGCATGGGTACGATTGATCTGTTCCAGTACGTACGCCATCTGGATGCCAATGGCCAGGCAGCCCAGAAGTATGAAATTCAGTTTTGGAAAAAAGTCTTCTACCCCTTGAGCTGTTTAGTCATGGTGGTGCTGGCGCTACCCTTCGCTTACCTCCATTTCCGGTCGGGCAGCGTAGCCACCTACGTATTTGGCGGCGTCATGGCCGGTATCAGCTTTGTGCTGCTAAACAACGTGCTGGGTGACCTGGGGGCGCTGCGGGGCTGGTGGCCGTGGATCACCGCTGCCCTGCCCGGCCTGATTTATTCCATCGTGTCGCTGACGGCGTTTTCATGGCTGGTGATCAGACGATGACGCCGCTCACTACCAATCGTGGCATTGTCTTGTTCGCGCATGGCTCGCGCGACCCGCTGTG
Organism: Rhodoferax sp. ZS1R8; assembly: GCF_056521325.1. NCBI lineage: Bacteria > Pseudomonadati > Pseudomonadota > Betaproteobacteria > Burkholderiales > Comamonadaceae > Rhodoferax > Rhodoferax sp. ZS1R8. The sequence continues at coordinate 369,140 of NZ_JBWMBA010000004.1, forward strand.
GCACAAGCCCATCGAAGCGGTAGCCGCGCATATTGCGATCCTTTCGCCCCACACACCCGTGGTCTGCGCTTACCTGGAGTTAAGCGCCCCTGACTTAGCTACGGCGACCCAAACTTTGGTGAACCGCGGGGTGCGTGCCATCACCGTGCTTCCAATGTTCCTGGGCGTGGGCAAACATGCCCGTGAGGACTTGCCGTTATTACTGGCCGATCTACAAGCCGCACATCCGGATGTGGAAATCGCGTTGAAGCCGGCCGTCGGCGAAGACCCGCGGATGGTGCAATTGTTGGCACAAATCGCGCTGGACGGCTTATAGAAGCGCTTCATCCGGCATAATGAATCTCTTCTTTAGCTGAGATTCGATATGAACCTGCACCAGTTTCGTTTTGTCCAGGAAGCCGTCCGCCGCAACCTCAACCTGACGGAAGCCGCCAAGGCCCTGCACACCTCGCAGCCCGGCGTGTCCAAGGCCATCATCGAACTGGAAGAAGAATTGGGCATAGAAATCTTCGCCCGCCACGGCAAGCGCCTCAAGCGCGTGACCGAGCCGGGTCAGCACGTACTCAAAAGCATAGACCTGATCCTGCGCGAGGTAGGCAACCTCAAGCGCATTGGCGAGCAATACAGCGCCGAAGACAGTGGCACGCTGTCCATAGCCACCACCCACACCCAGGCCCGCTATGTGCTGCCCGAGAAGGTAGCCGCACTGCGCACCGCCTACCCCAAGGTCAACATCAGCCTGCACCAGGGCTCGCCCGACCAGGTGGCCCGCATGCTGATCGACGAGATCGCCGAAATTGGCATCGCCACCGAGTCGCTGGCAGACTACAGCGAACTGGTCACCCTGCCGTGCTACGAATGGCAACACATGCTGGTGCTGCCCACCGACCACCCTCTGGCGCGCAAAGAGCGCATCACGCTGGAAGACGTGGCGCAGGAGCCGCTGATCACCTACCACCCGTCGTTTACCGGTCGCACCAAGATCGATACAGCGTTCGCAACCCGCAAACTCACCCCCCGCATTGCGCTGGAAGCGATCGACTCGGACGTGATCAAGACCTATGTGCGCCTCGGGTTGGGCGTAGGCATTGCTGCCGAGATGGCGGTGCGCGATGTGATGGAAGACGGCGGCAAGAGTGGTCTGGTCGTGCGCCCCGGTGGGGGCCTGTTTGGCCAGAATGTGGCCCGCGTCGCCTTCAAACGCAGCGCCTATTTGCGCAACTTCGTGTTCACCTTTGCCGAACTGCTGAGCGACCGCCTGGACCGCAAGCTGATCGCCCGGGCGATGGATGGACATACCGAAAACTATGACTACTGAAAACCACGACACCGGCCGCCGCGCCGCGGGGCCCCAAGCAAGGGCGACACTCTCGGGGGGCAGCGCGGAGCGCACAGCGACGAGCGTGGGGATACTGCAAAGTCGGTTGCCCAACGTTGGCACCACCATCTTCAGCGTCATGTCGGCACTGGCTAGCCAACACAAGGCCGTAAACCTGGGCCAGGGCTTCCCGGACTTTGCTTGCGACCCGGTCCTGATCAACCACGTGACGCAGGCCATGCTGGACGGTCACAACCAGTATCCGCCGATGCCCGGCGTGACACTGTTTCGCGATGCTATTGCTAGCAAAATAGAAGCACTGTATGGCCATTCTTACAGGGCTGCAGACGAAATCACCATTACGGCGGGCGCGACCCAAGCCATCATCACTGCCATACTGGCCACGGTGCACCCAGGTGACGAGGTCATCGTGCTGGAGCCCTGCTACGACAGCTATGTGCCCAATATCGAACTGGCCGGTGGCACCGCGGTGCGCGTGCCGCTGACGCCCGGCAGCTTCCGGCCCGACTTTGACGCCATCTCCGCCGCCATCACACCCAAGACTCGCGCCATCCTCATTAACAGCCCGCACAACCCCAGCGCAACCGTATGGTCTCACCAGGACATGCTGCGGCTGCAAGAGATGCTGGCGCCGACGAATGTGCTTGTGATCAGCGACGAGGTCTATGAGCATATGGTGTTTGACGGCGTGCCACACGAAAGCGTGGCGCGGTATCCTGGCCTGGCCGCGCGCGCCTTCATCGTCTCCAGCTTTGGGAAGACCTACCACGTGACCGGTTGGAAGGTGGGTTATGTTGCGGCGCCCGCCGCGCTGATGGCCGAGTTCCGCAAGGTACACCAGTTCAATGTATTTACCGTCAACACGCCCGTGCAATATGGCTTGGCGGCTTACATGGCTAACCCCTCCCCGTATCTGGATCTACCTGCCTTCTACCAGCGCAAGCGCGACCTGTTCCGCGCGGGCCTGGCGGGCACCCGCCTGCGCCTGCTGCCGTCGCAGGGCAGCTACTTCCAGTGCGTGGACATTTCAGACGTTAGCGACCTGGGTGAGGCTGATTTCTGCCAATGGCTCACGGCCGAGATCGGCGTGGCGGCTATTCCGCTGTCGGCCTTCTATGGCAATGGCTTTGACCAGCGCGTGGTGCGTTTCTGCTTCGCCAAACAGGACGACACGCTGCTTGCAGCGTTGGAGCGGCTAAAGGCACTCTAGGGGTTTCTTCAGGCCAAATCGGCCGCTAGCCCCCGTGCAGTGAGCGTAACCCGCTATCTAAAGTGTAGCAATTTTCCACCACTCGGGCAGCCGTGAGCGGTAGCGGTGCTGCCGGTAGCGCTCATCGAGCAGCAGCACGGCACCGGTGTCCGTCGGCGTGCGTATCACCCGCCCGGCCGCCTGCACCACCTTTTGCATGCCGGGGAACAGGTAGGTGTAGTCGTGGCCGCGCCCGAACATGGACTGCATGCGCGCGCAGATGGCCTGGTGCACATCATCAAACTGCGGCAAACCCAGCGTCGCGATGAAGGCGCCAATCAGCCGCTTGCCCGGCAGGTCAACGCCTTCGCCGAACACGCCGCCCAGCACCGCAAAGCCGATGCCCCGCCCCCGCGCATCAAACTGCTGCAAAAAAGCCTCGCGGCTGGTCTCGTTCATGTAGCGCTGCTGGGCCCAGACTGGCAGCTCCGGGTGGCGCAGCTGCAGTCTTGCCAGCGCCAACTCCAAATAGTCAAAGCTACTGAAGAAAGCCAGGTAATTGCCGCTATGCCGCGCGTACTGCTGTGCCATCGTGTCGACCAGTGGGTCCAGTGTCAGCAGCCTGTCGTCGCGGCGGGTAGACAGCGGGTAGACGCTGACCGCCAGTTGCGCCGGGTCGAACGGGCACGGCACATCCATGGACTGGGTGGTGTCTGGTAGGCCCAGCAGGTTGATGTAGTAGTCTGCGGGGTGGAGTGTGGCCGAAAACAGCACCAGGGAGTCAGCCGCCTCCACCCGGTTGCGAATGAAGGGTGCTGGCACGATGTTGCGCAGCGTGAGGCTGCCGGCGATATCTGCGCCCTTGGCGTCGGAGCGTGTTTCAAGGCTCAGTTCGCACAGCGAATGCTCGCCAAAGTCTTCTGCCAGCGTGGCAAATGCCAGCGTCTTGAAAAAGAACGGCAACCACGTACCGGGTCTGTCGGCCGCATGGTCGTTAAGATATTCGCCCACCGCATTGTTGAAGCGCTGCAGGCTGCGCAGCCAAGCATCGGGCACTTCTTTTTGCAGGCTCCACGGCTGGACCGGTTGCTGGCGTTGTGCGGCCGCTACCAGCGCATCCCATTGGTTGAGCAGCTCGTCCGCGAAGCGGCGCAGCGCCTTTGGCAACTCAGCATGCACCGCTGCCGCCTCGGCCCGCGTCACGTCGCCGCTGTACATGCTACAGGCGCGACCGTACAAATTGTGCGCCTCGTCCACCAGCACGCTGACGCGCCATGCATTGGCAGCAGTCAGAGCGTACAACATGGCGCTGCGGTCAAAGTAATAGTTGTAGTCACCCACCACCACGTCTGCCCAGCGCACCATCTCCTGACCCAGGTAGTAGGGGCAGACCCCATGCTCCAGCGCTACCGTACGCAGGCTTTGCTGGTCCAGCCATGCGCGTTGTGCAGCGGCCTGGCGGGCTTGGGGCAAACGGTCGTAAAAACCTTGCGCCAGCGGGCACGCATCGCCGTGGCAGGCCTTGTCCTTGTGTTCGCACGACTTCTCCTTGGCGACCAGTTCGACGACGCGCAGCGCCAAGCCTGTGTGCGCCCCACGCACCGTGTGCAAGGCTTCCAACGCCACCCGGCGCCCGGGTGTCTTGGCTGTCAGGAAAAACAGTTTGTCGACGCCCCGCTGGGGCATGGCGCGCAATGCAGGAAACACGGTGCCAATTGTCTTGCCAATGCCCGTGGGCGCCTGAGCCAGCAAGCTGCCTGCTTGTACGCAGGTGCGGTATACGCCGCCCGCCAGTTCGCGCTGGCCGGGCCGGAACGGCAACTGTGGGAACTCCAGCGCCTGCAACGCCGCGTCACGGCGGTGGCGGTGCGCGGCCTCCATCTGCGCCCAGACCAGGAAGCGCGCGCACAGTGAGTCGAAAAAGATTTTCAGATCGGTAGCTAGCCAGTTTTCGTTGAAGGCATGCTCGGTCTGCTCGACGACGTCAAAATAAACCAGGCTCAAGGTGGTGTGCTGCAGGCCGCGGCTGTCGCACATCAGCCAGCCATAGACCTTGAGCTGGGCCCAGTGCAGGGCGCGGTGGTTGGGGGGAATGGCCGAGACAGCGCCCCGGAAGGTCTTGACCTCTTCGAGCACATTGCTGGCTGGGTCGTAGCCGTCGGCACGGCCACTGACGCGCAGCGTGTCCTGCGGGTCAGCAGCGTTGACTTCTGGCAGACAGGCGTACAGGCCAGTCAGCGTTACTTCCGCCTCATGCCCTGGCGGCCTCCGGCTGGCTACGAGCAGGTGGCCCTCCCTGCCCTGCTGTGCACTCGGCGACGGTGTGAAACGCAAATCCAGGTCGCCGGACTTGGCTGCGAATTCACACAGGTTGCGCACCGAAACACGGTGGCATGCTTCGTCGCTCATGGCGCCGGATCGGCAGCTTGTTCCTGCAGCATGGACTGGTCGGGCCCATCTGGGGAGCCCAGGTCGGCATGTGGGCGCAACGGGGCGGCTTTGGCCAGTACCATCCACAGCGCAAAGGGCAAGTCCGCAACCACGCGTTTGGGCGCATTGCGCAACACTTCCAGTCGGTCATTCTGCAGCGCCATGACGCCACACTCCGTAGGAATTTCATCGGCCTGGGCAATCGGCTTGCCCTTGCGATCGCAGCCCAGCACATACCAGCATTGGCCACCGGCATCGAGGTAGCTGTCGCGTTTGTCCTTGGATTTAAGGTCACCCAGCAGGTCGGCCCGGCTGACCTTGACCTCGTGCACGATGGGCTCCAGGTAGCCCGCCACCGTGGTATTGCGGATCGAGAATACATCGGGCATGCAAATCTTCCAGCGGGCAACGGCCTCGGGCTCCATGGGCAGGCGCGCGCGAATGCTCAGATCAGTCCAGACGATGCGGCCATCGCGCAGCATCTGTTGTGCCACGCGGTCCACCAACATCTCATGCGCTGAGCGCGCCTGCCGGTTGGTGTGGAACGCCTCTGCGAGAAAGGTGATACCGGCATCGGTGAGCAACACCTTGGCGTGTCCACTTGGCTCTGAAACCCTCTGCAACAAACCTGCTGCCAGCAGTTCCACCTCCACGCTGTCCAGGCACGGCCAGCCAGCAGAGCGATAGACGTCGCGCAAGCGACGGGCGTGGGTGCGACTTAAGGCGATGTCGTTAATAACGGTGGTGCGGGGCATTGGGGCTGCTGCGACAGTGCAGCCCCAAGCATACTGTATAAATAGCCAGTTATGCAAGCGCCCAAGGCTTACTTCCCGGGCTTTGCGACTTCCTTCGGCTTCTTGGCTGCGGCTTCTGCAGCGGCTCTCTCATTCTCCCTGCGCCCGGCCGCTGCGCGGTGCAACGCTGCCGCCTCATCTTCGGTCAGCGCTCGGTCGTCCGCCTGCCGCCTCGCTATTTCCTCCGCGCTATTGCAATCAACTCCGCGGTTCGCTTCACATTCGGCCACTGTCTGCTGGACACTCTTCGAAGGTCCGGAGGCCTTTGCTGCAATTGCGGGAGCGGAAGCCGACGCCGATGCAGTTGCTGCTTTAGCCCTTGCATTGGAGGCGGCGTTTTCCGCTGCCCAGTCCCGTGTTTTTCCAGGCTGGGCGGCTGGCGGCGGTAATAAGGGCACAACGGCTTCTTTGGCTCCCTCCGCTGTGCAGGGTCGTGCCGAATAGCTGACCTTGCCGTCGGTTGTAGTGCATTTGAATACGTTCGCCGCCCACGATGGCGTTGATAGTGTCAGGAGAGTAAAGGCCAACAATTGAATCCGTGACGATGTAGACATATGGTTCCAAGCTATCTTGATGGGGTCTTTTGGCGAGAGCTGCTCCACCGTATCAGAGATGCCAATTATGTGACGGCAAGATCAGCGCTGCATGCCCGCATGCAGGCTGCGTTAGCACATTCTTACAAATTTGCCCAAAAAAAAGGGCCAGCACCTTTTGATGTTGGCCCCTGCGTCAGTGCAAATCTATTGCAACTAGTCTCAGAACCGTTTCCAAAACTTAGCAAAGTAAGACGCGCCGTTCAGACCGAACTGCACGCTGTCATAAATGAAACCATTGTCGGTTTCATTGGCATCTTGCTTCGTGGGCTTGACGTTAAAGATGTTGTTGCCCCCGATAGTCAGCTTGGTATTCTTGTCAAAGCTGTAGGTTAAGGCCAGGTCGGCAGAGGTCTTGGGCTCGTAATAGGCGTTGGGCACGCCGTTCTCGGTACCCGAGAATGTGCCCAGGGTTTGGCTACCGAAGTGAATGATCTTCAGGTTGGTTTCCCAAGCACCTTGGCTGTAGTCAAAGCCCAGCGTGGCCTTGGTGCGCGGACCCCCTTGTTCGATGAACAGTCGTTCGCGCTCGGACAAGAGTACCGATTCATAGCCCTTGAGCGATGCCGGTGCGTGCACGCTGACCACATCGGTCTGGCTCAAGTTCAATGCCAGGAAGGTGTTCAGCTTGCCGCCACCCAAGTCGGCCTTGTTGGATACAGTCAGATCCAGCCCCTTGGTCTTGGTGTCAATGGAGTTGACGAAGAACTGGGCCTGGCCCACGCCCAAGCCTGCCAGCGTGGCGCCCAGCGCCGGGAAATTGTTGGCATCAAAGCGACCCGACAGGCCGATGCGGTCGGTGATGTCGATCTGGTACAGGTCGGCCGTGATCGACGTGGTCTTGCTCGGGCTCAGCGTGAAGCCCAGAGTGGCGTTCTTGGAATTTTCTTCCTTCAGCTTGGGCAAGCCAGCCGCATTGGCAATGACGCCACCGTTGGGAGCCAACACCACGTCCTGGGCTTTGCCACTGATGAAGTCAGTGAAGGTGGACGAGAAGTAGACCTGTTGCAGCGAGGGTGCGCGAAAACCCGAGCTTACCGAGCCGCGGAACAGTAGCTGTTCGCCCGCCTTGAAGCTGGCAGCCAGTTTGCCCGTCGTGGTGTTGCCAAAGTCGCTGTACTGCTCTGAGCGCACAGCGGTTTGAACCTTGAAACGTTCGGTCACGTCGGTTTCGATATCTGCGTACACGGCAGTACTGTCGCGGTTGCGGTTGGTTGCATCAGCGGGCTGAAAGCCGGGGAAACCCTGGCTGCCGGCATTGCCGCCGAAGCCTACGCCGTCGGCGTCGATGTAAGAGCCAGGCTCACCAGCGTAGATCTGGTAGTTCTCACGGCGGTACTCGGCGCCAAAGGCGATGTTGGACCCACCCAAAAAGCCGTCAAAGAAACGGCTGAAGTCGAGGTTGGTCGTGGCCTGGGAGAACAGAAATCCTCCGGCTTGGAACACGCTGGCGCTGCGGCCAGCACCGCCGCCCTGCAGGTCTTTGTTGGCGATGGAGGCATTGATGGTGTTGGAAATACGGTAGCGCATCTCGTTGGAGCCGTAGGTCTGCGACAGGTCTGCCACCCACTCGCCCACCTGCCACTTGTGACCCACGATGGCGTAGCGGTCACTGATGTCGCCATTGATGAAGGGCACGAAACCGGCGGGGTACATGGCTGCGGAATTGCGTGTGGGGATGTCGTCCGAGCCGACGCCACCGCGTGCAAACGCAGCCGATGATGCATCACGGTTTTGCGCACCGAGAGTGAAGTACAGCTTGCCGGTGCTGCTGGTGGGCAGTTCGCCGTTCAGGTACAGCGTGGCGTTCTTTGACTGGGTGTCGCCAATGATGCGCGGGTTGCCCGGGTCGGCGCGGTTGGAACGGCCACGGTCCGAGTACTCGGCGGTGATGCCCAGCACGCCGCTCTCGCCAATGCCGAAGCCGCAATAGGCCGATGGCAAGTAATTCTTGCCGTCGCCTACCGAATACTGGCTGTAGCCCAGAATGGCTTCGCAACCCTTGCTCTTCTTCAGGGAGATGTTCATAACGCCGGCGATGGCGTCCGAGCCGTATTGGGCGGCGGCACCGTCGCGCAGGATCTGCACGTTGTCGATAGCCAGCACCGGAATGGCGTTCAGATCAGTACCCGTATTTCCGCGGTTGCGCGCACCAAACAGGTTGACCAGGGCCGTTGTATGGCGGCGTTTGCCGTTGACCAGCACCAGCGTCTGGTCTGAGCCCAGGCCGCGAAGCGACGCGGAGTCGATCAAGTCAGCACCGTCAGCGCCAGTCTGGCGCGTGGAGTTGAAGGATGGCGACAGGTATTGCAGCGATTGCGACAAGTCAAATTGGCCGCCCTGCTCCGACGTTTTGGTCATCGGAATAAAGTCGATAGGCACAGGAGTATCGGTGGCGGAGGCATTGGCCCTGCGCGAGCCGATGATGGTCACGCTTTCCAGGCCTGGGGCGGCAACGGCGCCGGTGGTCTGGGCGACCGCAAAAGAAACCGGGGTCAGCGTGGCGACCGCCGCCGCGCCATACAGGCCTAGTGATAGTGCTTTGCGCAATACAGTCATAGCTCGCCTTTTGGGTATTGTGTGGATGGGGTTCGAGCTGAAATTCTAGGGGTGGGCGCGCCGCCACGGGCACGCTTGTTTCCGCCTTACCACACCGCCATGACGATTTAGTCAAACGGATACGGCCCTTTAATGGCCGTTCAGTTTTGCTAATAGAAGCCAGCGGCACCAACGCCGGGGCGCGACGCACGATTGCGTGCGCAACCCCCTGGCGATGCACCTAAACAGGGTTTATTGCGCGGTGGCGACCGCTTTGGCCAGGTCCGTGGTCTCAAAGCAATTAGCGCACAGGGCCTGTAGCTTGGCCAATTGTGTCTGGGCCTGGGCCTTTTGGCCGGTCTTCAGATACGCAATACCCGAATACTGCAGCGCGCCGCGGTGGTTAGGTTCCAGTGCGAGGGCCTTTCCATAGGCTGCAAAAGCCTCATCGTATTTGCCCAGCCAGCGGTTGGCGAAGCCCAGGTAGTTATAGGCATCGGCATTTTTGGGGTTTCGGGCCACGACTTTGTCGAAACGGGCCACCGCCTCCGTCCATTGCTTGGCATCGATGGCGGCTTTGCCAGCGGCAAAATCGTCGCTTTGGGCGTTCAGGACCGGTGTGGTCTGCATGTCCGCCGCCAGTACGGGGGCGGTTGCGGCGCCTGTCAGAAAGAAAGCTGCGAGGATTTGCAGAAAACGAGAAGAAGCGCGCATGGGTTTGGATCCTTAAAAAAGTTGTTGCGTCAGTGCGCTGCAGGGCAGCACCTGGGACAAACGATGCAAACAAGCAAACGGATGCAAAGCCGCAACAAATTATTTATGGCGAGAACCGAATGCGGGCTAGGGTCGCGCTATTTATCGCGCTATTTATCGCGCTTGTTGCGCCGTTCCATGTACGCCTGGATCTCACCTACTACGCCCTTGCGGAAGGCCATCACACACAAGACAAAGATGACACCGATGATCACCGTCACCCACGAGCCCACTTTGTCGGCCAGCATGTCCTGCAGCGCGATCACAATGCCGGCACCCAGCACCGGGCCAAAAAAGGTGCCCACGCCGCCCAGCAGCGTCATCAGGATCACCTCACCCGACATGGACCAGTGCACATCAGACAGCGTGGCAAAGCCCATGATCAGCGTCTTCAGCGAGCCCGCCAGGCCGGCCAGCGCCGCAGACAACACAAACGCAAGCAGCTTGTACTGGTCGACGCGGTAACCCAGCGATATGGCACGCGGCTCGTTCTCCCGGATCATCTTCAGAACCTGGCCAAACGGCGAATGCACGATGCGCGAAATCGCTAGAAAGCAGGCCACGAAGATGGCGACCACGACGTAGTACAGCGCGGTGTCCGATTCCAGCGGTAACACACCCAGCAAGCGGCCCCGCGGCACGCCCTGCAGCCCGTCTTCGCCACCGGTGAACGGCGACTGCAGCAGCGCAAAAAACACCATCTGCGCCATGGCCAAGGTGATCATCGCAAAGTAGATGCCCTGGCGGCGGATGGCCACCGCGCCAACCACGAGACCGATCAGGCCCGCAGCCACGGTGCCGGCCACGATGCCGACCTCAGGTGTAACGCTGTGGGTCTTGATCAACCAACCGGTCACATACGCAGCCGACCCGAAAAAAGCCGCATGCCCGAAAGACAGTAAACCGGTAAAGCCCAGCAGCAGATTAAAGGCGCTGGCAAAGATGGCGAAGCACAGCAGCTTCATCACAAACACGGGGTACAAGCCCAGCAGCGGAGCCACGACCGCAAAGACCAGCAGTGCGATGTAGGTGGCGCGTATGAGTTTGGCAGTTTGTGTCATGGACGGAATGGCTGAGATCGAAGGAGAAGTGGTGTTCATGGTTCAGGCCTCTTTGCCAAACAGGCCAGCGGGGCGGAACATCAACACAATGACCATGATGACAAACACCACAATGCTCGATGCCTCCGGGTAGAAGACCCGGGTCAGCCCTTCGATAACACCCAGGCCGAGGCCAGTCAGGATCGAGCCCATGATGGAACCCATGCCGCCAATCACGACGACGGCGAACACGACAATGATCAGGTTGGAACCCATGAGCGGGCTGACCTGGATGATTGGTGCGGCCAACACACCAGCCAGGCCCGCCAGTGCTGCACCGGCGCCATAGGTCAGCATCACCATCAACGGCACATTGATACCAAATGCTTGCACCAGGGCGGCGTTTTCGGTACCAGCGCGCAAGTAGGCGCCCAGACGGGTGCGCTCAATCAGGTACCAGGTGCCCACACACACGACCAGCGATGCAAACACCACCCAGGCGCGGTAGTTGGGCAGAATCATGAAGCCCAGGTTGGTTGCACCCTGCAGTAGCTCAGGTACCGGATATGACTGGCCGGACGCGCCAAACAGCTCGCGAAACACGCCTTCGATGATCAGCGCAAGGCCAAAAGTCAGCAGCAAGCCATAGAGTGGGTCCAGCTTGTACAGCCGCTTGAGGAACAGCCGCTCCACGACCACGCCCAGCGCTCCGACTGCCAGGGGCGCAAGCACCAGTGCAAACCAGTAGTTCACGCCGAACTTATCCAAAAGGAACCAAGCCGCGAACGCACCCAGCATATAGAGCGCGCCGTGTGCGAAATTGACCACACCCAGCAGGCCAAAGATGACCGCCAGCCCGAGACTGAGCATGGCGTAAAACGCGCCATTAACCAGGCCCAGCAATAGCTGGCCCAGAAACGCTTGGTGGGGGATGCCGAAAATTTCCATGGGAGCCCGTCAGTTCATACCTTGCAAAAAACACGCGGCCGGCCAGCAAGCCAACCAGCCGCCTGAAACGCTCGACTACTTCTTCAGCAGCGCGCACTTGGATTCAGCTGGCGTCGTAAACGCCTGCTCGCCCGGCACTTTGGCCATGAGCTTGTAGTAGTCCCAAGGCGTCGTCGCGTCCTTAGGCGCCTTCACTTGGTACAGGTACATATCATGGATCATGCGACCGTCAGCGCGGATCGTGCCCTTGTTGTAGAAGTCGTCCACCTTGGTCTTCTTCAGGGTCTCCATCACCTTGTCGCCATCGGTGGTGCCGGCAGCCTTGACGGCCTTCAGGTAGGTCATAGTTGCGGAATAGTCGGCTGCCTGCAGGCTCGAAGGCATGCGCTTGTATTTTTCGAAGAAACGCTTGGCGAACGCACGGGATGCGTCGTCCTGGTTCCAGTACCAGCTGTCCGCCAGCTGGAGACCTTCGGTGTTGGCCAGGCCCAGGCTGTGCACGTCGTTGATGAACACCAACAAGCCGGCGATTTTCATGGTTTTGTTGATGCCGAATTCCTTGGCGGCCTTCATGGCGTTGGTGAAGTCACCGCCAGCGTTGGCCAGCGCCAGGATCTGCGCCTTGGAGGATTGGGCCTGCAGCAGGAAAGACGAAAAGTCGGACGCGTTCAGCGGGTGGCGCACGGCGCCTGCCACGGTACCGCCGTTGGCCTTGACCACGGTGGAGGCATCACCTTCCAGTGAATAGCCAAACGCGTAGTCAGCAGTCAGAAAAAACCACTTGCTGTTTCCCTCTTTGACCAGCGCGGTGCCAGCGACCTTGGCCAGCGCAACAGTGTCGTACGCGTAATGCACGGTGTAGGCGGTACAGGCGTCATTGGTCAAGCGGGCCGAGCCGGCGCCGATGGCAATAAAGGGACGCTTCTTTTCTTCTGCCACCTTGGCCATGGCCAATGAGGTACCGGAGCTGGTACCGCCGACCAGCATGGCCAGGTCTTCTTTGTCGAACCATTCACGGGCCTTGGTACTGGCCACATCGGCCTTGTTCTGGTGGTCAGCGGTGACCACTTCAATGGTGCGGCCCAGTACCTTGCCACCGAAGTCTTGCGCAGCCCACTTGATCATCTCGGCGCCGGCGGGGCCGTCAATATCGGCATACAGGCTGGACATATCGGTGATGAAGCCGATCTTGACGGGACCGGTGGCTTGCGCCGAAGCTACGCCGGTGAAAGCTATAGCTAATGCAGCGACTAGAACGTTGAGTTTCATGGTGATTCCTGTTGAGTAAGGTGAGGGAAAGGCGGAAAAAATCGTAAGGTTAATAACCAGTATCTGCGGCGATCACACGCCCAAATATTCTTGCAACATGCCCATGTTCTGGGTGAGCTCCTGCTGTGCAAACTGTTTAACGATGGCGCCATGCTCCATCACATAGAAACGGTCTGCCAGCGGTGCAGCAAAACGGAAGTTCTGCTCCACCAACACAATGGTGTAGCCACGCTTCTTGAGGGTCAGGATCATCTCGCCGAGCTTCTGCACGATGACGGGGGCCAGGCCCTCAGATATCTCGTCCAGCAGCAAGAGGCGCGCACCGGTGCGCAGAATACGCGCCATGGCCAGCATCTGCTGTTCACCACCCGACAGGCGTGTGCCGGGGCTGCCGGCGCGCTCCTTCAGGTTGGGGAACATGGTGTAGATCTCGTCCACACTCATGCCGCCTTCAGAAATGGTGGGTGGCAGCATCAGGTTTTCTTTGGCCGTCAGGCTGGCAAAAATGCCGCGTTCTTCGGGACAATAGCCCACGCCCAGGCGGGCAATCTTGTGCGGTGCCAGCTTGATGGATTCTTCGCCGTTAATCTTGATCGAGCCATTGCGCGCGCCGGTCAGGCCCATGATGGCGCGCATGGTGGTGGTGCGTCCGGCGCCGTTGCGCCCCAGCAGTGTCACCACCTCACCCTGTTGCACGCTCAGGTTGACGCCGTGCAGGATGTGGGATTCGCCGTACCAGGCGTGCAGGTCTTCAATACGTAGGAGTTCTGTAGTCATGTTGTTCAGTGCGCACCCTGCAAGGCAGTATCCACGGTGCCCATATAGGCTTCAATCACCAGCGGGTTGCTCGATACCTCGGCATAAGGGCCGTCGGCAATGATGGCGCCGCGCTGCAGCACCGTGATGCGGTCGGCAATGGAAGACACCACATTCATGTTGTGCTCCACCATCAGAATTGTGCGTCCGACCGATACCTTCTTGATCAGCTTGGTGACGCGGTCGACATCTTCGTGGCCCATTCCCTGCGTGGGCTCGTCCAGCAGCATCAGCTCGGGCTCCAGGGCCAGCGTGGTGGCCAGCTCCAGTGCGCGTTTGCGGCCATAGGGCAGGTTGACGGTCAGCTCGTTGGCAAAGTCTTGCAGGTCGACTTCCTGCAGCAGTTGACGGGCGCGGTCATGCAAATGGAACAGCGTGCTTTCGGGTTTCCAGAAGTGGAAGGAGTTGCCCTCGTTGCGCTGCAAGGCTGCGCGCACGTTCTCCAACACCGTCATATGCGGGAACACTGCCGAAATCTGGAACGACCGCACAATGCCGCGGCGGGCGGTCTGTGCGGGTTTTTCGAACGTGATGTCGTTGCCGTTGAAAGTGATGGACCCCGAGGTTGGCGGCAGGAACTTGGTCAGCAGGTTAAAAAACGTGGTCTTGCCTGCGCCATTGGGGCCGATCAAGGCGTGGATATGACCCCGCTGAACCCTCAGATCCACTTGGTTGACCGCAACGAACCCCTTGAATTCCTTGGTCAACTGGCGCGTTTCAAGAATAATTTCCGACGACAAATGACTCTCCCGTAGACTTTAGCGCGCCCTGCCCTTTGCATCGGCACGCTGCTATATAAGCACGGATGCTACGCAACAACCATAGGGATAACGAGGGGGTAACAACCTACGTAGTTTTACGTCAGCGTCCGTCAGGACACTGACAGCCAGCCGGTGCTAGTTGGGAGAGCTGGGGCTTGGGGTACAGGTTTCACTGCCGGGCCTCCGCAGTGGGGCAGCACCACTACCCGTTCAGTTGGGTCCAGGCCTTGTCCAGCCTTTTGACACTGACGGGCTGCGGCGTGCGCAGCTCTTGTGCAAAAAAACTGACGCGCAACTCTTCCATTAACCAGCGGAACTCTTGCATGCGCTCGTCGACTGCCCCCTTGCGCTCGGCCACCAGGCGCCAATAGCGTTGCTCCAGCGGCCGCAACTCGGCAAGTCGTGCAGCGTCGCGGGCCGGGTCGGCGCGGTATTTCTCCAGCCGCAGCGTGATGGCCTTCAGGTAGCGGGCCAGATGCTGCAAGCGCGGCCACGGCGCGGCCTGCAGAAAGCGCTTGGGCACCAGCCGGTTGATCTGCTGCGCGCAATCGGCCACGGCGTCCGGCGCGTTCTTGGTGTCCTTGATCTTGCGGGCGGCAACTGCGTGCTCCAGCAGAATCGTGCCTGCCAAGCGCGCTACCTCGTTGGCGATCAGCGTCAGGCGGCCACGGCCCTCTTCCACCCGACGCTTGAAGGCGAACTCATCCGTGGGCAGTGGATCGAGTAGAAAGGCTCGGTCCAGCGCCACGGAGATGATCTGCTCGCGCAGTTCCTCGACCGTCCCTCCGCCAGTTCCGTTATCAGCCTTGCCCACGTTCATGTAGGCAACGGCCATCTTCTGCAGGTCAGGAATGTTTTTCTCCAGATACTTCAATGCGTCTTTGATTTGCAGCGCAAACAGGCGGCGCAGGCCGGCGCGGTGCTTGGCGGCCGATACCTCGGGCTCGTCAAACACCTCGATGGTGACAGCGTCGCCCTGGTCAATCAGCGCGGGGAAACCAATCAGCGTCTGGCCGCCCTTGCGAATTTCCAGCAGCTCGGGCAGTTCGCCGAAGGTCCAGGCGGTGTGCCGCTGCTCGGTTGCGGCGGTGGGCGCAGGTTTCGATGTTGTCGAAGCTGCTCCGTTTTTGATAGCGGCTTGTGTTTGCTGCGCGAGGGCTACAGCCTGATTTGGCTTAAGGTTTTGGTGGGAATCGCCGTGTGGGCCGTTGCCACCTGCCGGAGCTTGCGCCGAGCCTGTGGCCGCCAGTTTGAGTCCGGCCAGTGCCTGGAATGCACCGCGGGCTTGCGCACCCAACTCTGCCTTCAGCGCACCCAGATTGCGACCGTGCCCCAACTGACGGCCATGCTCGTCAACCACGCGGAAGTTCATGAAGAAATGTGGCGTCAGCATGTCGGCCTTGATGTCTGCCCGGGCCACATCCACTGAGGTGGCCTCACGCACCAGCTTGCATACAGCGTCTATCAGCGCGCCACTTCCGAAGCGCTCGGGAGCGTTCAGCGCTTCGGCAAACTTGGTGGCGGTATCAGGCAGCGGCACCAGGCGAGAACGCGGGCGCTGGTGCAAGGTCTTGAGCAGCACCTGGATCTTGTCCTTCAGCATGCCGGGTACCAGCCACTCGCAGCGTTCGTCATTGACCTGGTTCAGCACGAACAGCGGCACGGTCACGGTCAGGCCGTCGCGCGGGTCGCCGGGTTCGTGCAAATAGGTGGCGGCGCAGTCCACACCGCCCAGGCGGATGGTTTTGGGGAAGGATGCGGTGGTGATGCCGGCGGCCTCGTGGCGCATCAGCTCTTCACGGGTCAGCAGCAACAGCGAACTGGCACCGGATGCTGCCCCACGCGGCCCCGCCAGTGCGTACTGCGGCTTTTTGGACTCTTCGCGGTACCAGCGCTCAAAGCTGTGGCCGCTGCAGACGTCGGCCGGTAACTGCTGGTCGTAGTAGGCGTAGATCAGCTCGTCGTCGACCAGCACATCTTGCCGGCGGGCTTTGTGTTCCAGCTCTTCGACCTGGCGCACCATCTTCTGGTTGGCAGCCAAAAATGGCAGCGGGGTTTCCCATTCGCCGCCCACCAGGGCCTGGCGGATGAAGATCTCGCGGGCGCCGGCCATGTCGACGCGGCTGTAGTTGGTGCGCCGGCCGTTGTAGATGACGATGCCGTACAGCGTGGCCCGCTCTAGTGCCACAACCTCGGCGGCCTTCTTCTCCCAGTGGGGGTCGAGCAATTGTTTCTTGAGCAGATGTTCGCCGACCTGTTCCAACCACTGGGGTTCGATATTGGCTATGCCACGGCCGAATAGGCGCGTGGTTTCCACCAGTTCGGATGCAACGATCCAGCGGCCGGGCTTCTTGGACAGGTGCGCGCCGGGGTGGGCAAAAAACTTGATGCCGCGTGCGCCCAGGTACTCACCGTTTAGGCCTTCTTCCAGCTTGCAGCCGATGTTGCCCAACAGACCGGACAGCATGGACAGGTGCAGTTGTTCGTAGCTGGCGGGCTTGGTGTTCAGTCGCCATTTGTGCTCGGCGACCACGGTGTGGAGCTGGCTGTAGATGTCTTTCCATTCGCGGACGCGGCGGATGTTGACGAAGTTTTGGCGCAGGAGCTGTTCGTATTGGCGGTTGCTAAGTTTGTGCGTGGTATGCGCTGGGAGTTGAGCCGCCAGGGCATTCTGCTCCGTGTCCCCCGGCCTCCGGCCTCCTCCTTTTACCTGCGCAGAACGCCCTGGCGTCCCAACTCCCGGTATCGCGGAGGTTGGGCCGCCACGGGCGTCGTGGATCCACTTCCACAGTTTCAGGTAGCCGGTGAACTCACTCTTTTCGTCGTCAAACTTCTGGTGCGCCGTATCAGCCTGCTGCTGCGCCTCCATAGGTCGGTCGCGCACGTCCTGCACGCTCAATGCAGAGGCAATGACCAGCGCCTCGTCCAGCGCTTCACGGGACCGGGCTTCCAGGAGCATGCGACCTACCCGGGGGTCCAGGGGCAAGCGGGACAGCTCTGTACCTAACGGCGTCAACTCATTCGCATCATCCACAGCGCCCAATTCATTGAGCAACTGGTAGCCATCTGCGATCGCGCGGCCACTGGGTCGCTCCAGGAAGGGGAAGTCTTCAACAATGCCCAGATGCAGCGACTTCATGCGCAAAATGACACCCGCCAAAGACGACCGCAAGATCTCGGGGTCGGTAAACCGTTCGCGTCCGTTGAAGTCTTTCTCGTCGTAGAGCCGGATACAGATGCCGTTGGCCACGCGCCCACAACGCCCCGAGCGCTGGTTGGCGGATGACTGGCTTATGGGCTCCACCAGCAGTTGCTCCACCTTGCTGCGAAAGCTGTAACGCTTGACACGTGCGGTGCCTGCGTCGATGACGTAACGAATGCCAGGCACAGTCAGCGAGGTCTCGGCCACATTGGTGGCCAGCACCACGCGCCGGCCGGTGTGGCCGTCAAAAATGCGGTCCTGCTCGGCCGGGCTTAAGCGCGCGAACAGCGGCAATACCTCGGCATTGCGCATGACGGGCTGGTGGCTCAGGTGTTTGCGCAAATGGTCGGCAGCATCGCGAATCTCACGTTCACCGGGCAAGAACACCAAAATGTCGCCTTGGTTGTGCACATCGCGCCAGAGTTCGTCCACACCGTCGGCAATCGCATTGTTGAGGTCGTATTCACGCGACTCTTCAAACGGCCGATAGCGCTGCTCCACGGGGAACATACGGCCTGACACCATGATGACCGGAGCCGGGCCCTTGCTGGACTTGAAATGCTCTGCAAAACGCTGCGCATCAATGGTGGCCGAGGTCACCACAATCTTCAAATCCGGCCTGCGCGGCAGGATCTGGCGCAGGTAGCCCAGCAAGAAGTCGATGTTCAGACTGCGTTCGTGTGCTTCGTCGATGATGATGGTGTCGTAGGCATTGAGCAGCGGGTCGGTCTGTGTTTCGGCCAGCAGGATACCGTCGGTCATCAGCTTGACTGAGGCATCCTTGGACAGGCGGTCCTGGAACCGCACCTTGAAACCCACCACCTCGCCCAGCGGTGTATTCAGCTCCTCGGCAATGCGTTTGGCGACACTGCTGGCCGCAATACGACGCGGCTGGGTGTGGCCGATCAGCTTGGCGCGCTGACCCGCCGGGTAGTTGAGCTTGCCGCGTCCCATGGCCAGCGCGATCTTGGGCAGTTGGGTGGTCTTGCCCGAGCCGGTCTCGCCACACACGATGATGACCTGGTTCTGGGCCAGTGCTTGCTCAATTTCCTCGCGACGCTCGGATACGGGTAAAGACGCAGGAAATTCTATTTTTAACATCCTGCAATTATCCGGGCTGCGCGCCCTTGGGCCAGTGCAGTGCCCGCAGCTATAAGCGTGGGGGGTATGGAGCCTCGCATGGCTATACTGCCGCGACCCTTGCCGCCAGTCCCAGCGCGGCTGTGCACCAACCAAACCCCTGTGATTCTTCGCGCATCCTTTCGCCAATTGCTGTTCCTGGCATTCGTACTGATTGCCGTGTTGCTTGGTGCCGTTTCGCTCAGCGGCTTGCAGTCCTTGCAAGGTCTTTTGGCCCAAAGCCGCGCCGCAGGTTTGCAAAGCATCCAGCTCAGCCTGTCCACCCGGGGTCTGGCCGAGCGCCGCATAGACATGGAGCGCGCCGCGCGGCAGTACCTGGTGCTGGGAGATCCCGCCTTGCGCCAACGTTTTGACGACGCCGCCAGCCAGGCACAGGCGCTGCTGCCTCCGTTGGCCGACTACCCGCCCACCAGCGAATTGGCGGCCCAATGGCAATTGGTAGTGCAGCGCATTCGCACCCAGTTGCTGGACAGATACGTGCCCGTGGTCAGCCGCAACCAGAACGTGGTGACCGACTTCAACATGCTGGACGACATCACCCGCAGCATGAGTCTGCAGGTGCAGCAAAGCATTGCCGAGCACAGCCAGGAACTGCAGGACGCGCTGGAATTGCAGCGCAGCCAGCAGGTGCGCCAGGTCCTGCTGGCGATTGCCGTATCGGCCGCGGCGGCCGTGCTGTTCGGCCTTTGGCTGACCCGCCCGCTGCGCGACTTGGGTGCAGCCATAGTTGCCCTGGGCGAAGGGCAACTGAAACGGCCCATTTCCATTCACGGGCCTGCCGATCTGGCCAGTCTGGGGCACCAGTTGGATTGGTTGCGCCTGCGCTTGACCGAACTGGATGAAGACAAGGCTCGGTTTTTGCGTCATACCTCCCATGAACTCAAAACGCCGCTGGCCGCACTACACGAAGGGGTAGCCTTGTTGCAAGAGGGCGTGGGGGGTACGCTGGGTTCCGGGCAAGCGGAAATTGTGGGCATCCTCGCGCACAACACCGCCATCCTGCAGCAGCAGATTGAAGACCTTTTGCGCTACAACGCTGCGGCATTTGACGCACGCCGCCTCAAACGCAGCGCCACCGTGCTGCACAGCCTGGTTGCCAGCGTGGTCGAGGCACAGCGCCTGAGTTGGCAGGCCAAGGGTCTGGAGGTGCGCGTAGAGGGCGACACCGAACTGACCCAAGCCGTGGACCCCGAGCGTCTCGGTATGGCGCTGGGCAACCTGATGTCCAACGCCGTGCGTTTCAGCACAGCCGGGAGAACGATTGTGTGGTACATCGGTACTGAGGCGGGCCATGCCGTGATCCAGATCAGCGATAAGGGTCCGGGCGTAGCGCTGGCGGACCGTGAACACCTGTTCGACCCGTTCTACCGCGGCAGCATCCAGCCCCAAGACCACCCGCGCGGCAGCGGTATTGGCCTGGCCATCGTGCGTGAGCAAGTATCCGCGCACGGTGGCACGGTCCAGTTGCTGCCGCCCTTGCCGGCCCACACCACGGGGGCCCATTTTCAAATTCTTTTGCCTTTGGATCCAACGCATGTCTAAGTTTTTTGTCACTCTGTACAGCCTGGGCTGCCTGTTCAGCCTCGCGGCTTGCAGTGCATTAGGGCCGCCTGCGCCACCCCAGGTAATCGCCGTGCCGGTCGTCATCACCGAGCCACCAGCGCCCTGCCCCGTCCCCGCTGCGGATGCCGCCGGGCGTGAATTGGCGCAATGGCAAAGAGAACTGCGCACCACCCCCCCTGATGCGTTGGTTGCCATGGCCACACAGCTCGCGGGTAGCACCGCCGTTGGTGACACGGTGCACCTGGTGCTGGTACTGCTGCACACCCGCAACCCGGCCGACACCACACGCGCACTGGCCTTAGTCGACGGCCTGTCGGCAGCGGCGGGGACGACCGCCACCGCATGGTCCACCTGGCTGCCCCTGCTCAGTGCGCGTGCCACCGAGCAAAAACGCATGGAAGACCAGGTTGCCCGGCAGAGCCAACAACTGCGTGACGGCCAACGCCGCATTGACCAGTTGACCGAACAACTGGAAGCGCTTAAAGCCATAGAACGCCAGCTGTCCCCCCGCAACAACGGCAGCAAAACACCATGACTGCCGCCAAAGTCCGCATTCTGGTGGTCGATGACGACCCCGACATGCTGCGCCTGCTGTCCCTGCGCCTGGAGGCGGCCGGACACGCCGTGGTGGCGGAGACCAGCGCCGAGACTGCACTGGCGCGCCTGGAGGTGATGCGCCCGCAGCTGGTGCTGAGTGATGTGCGTTTGCCCGGCATGGATGGCTTGGCACTGTTTGACGCGATACAGGCGCGTTTTGCGGGCCTTCCGGTGATTTTGCTCACCGCCCACGGCAGCATCCCCGATGCGGTGGACGCCACCTTGCGCGGCGTGTTCAGCTATTTGACCAAACCCTTCGAAGGCAAGGAACTGCTGGCAGCGGTGAGCCGTGCGCTGACGGTTTCCAGCGTGAACCGCCCACAGGCCGGTACACACAACGACACCTGGCGCGAGGAAATTGTCAGCCGTTCGACCGCCATGGACGAAGTGCTGGCTGAGGCCCGTATGGTCGCACCCAGCGATGCATCGGTCCTTATACGCGGCGAAAGCGGCAGTGGCAAAGAGCTGCTGGCCCGTGCTATCCACCGCGCCAGCCCGCGCAGCAATGGTGCGTTTGTGGCCGTGAATTGCAGCGCCATCCCGGAGGCGCTGCTGGAGTCCGAGTTGTTTGGACACGTCAAAGGCGCATTCACGGGGGCCGTGGCCCACCACCGCGGTCTGTTCCAGAGCGCTGACGGTGGGACGTTGTTTCTGGACGAGATTGGCGACATGCCGCCGGCCTTGCAGGTCAAGCTGCTGCGGGTTTTGCAAGAGCGCCAGGTGCGACCGGTGGGTGCGCAGCAGTCCATAGCGGTCGATGTCCGCATCCTGTCGGCCACCCACCGTGATCTGGAGACAGCGATGACCCAGGGGGACTTTCGCGAAGACCTGTACTACCGCCTGAATGTGGTCACGCTGTCGCTACCGCCTTTGTCCGAGCGACGCGAAGACATTGCGTTGATGGCGCAGCACTTTTTGCAGCGGCTGGCCCGCAAATACCACAAGCCGCTGAACGGGTTTGCGCCGGAAGCCCTGACGCTGTTGACCAAGGCCGTATGGCCTGGCAATGTGCGGCAGCTGCATAACGTGGTGGAACAAGTGTGCGCCTTGGCCACGACACCGTTGATACCGGTGGCCCTGGTGCAGCGCGCCATGCGGGTGCCCAGTGTGGAAATCCTAGGTTTCGTCGAAGCACGCAACCGTTTTGAGCGCGACTACTTGGTCGGCCTGCTGAAGTTGACCGATGGCCAGGTTGCCGATGCCGCGAGGCTGGCGCGCAAGAACCGAACAGAGTTCTACCGTCTGCTCCAAAAGCACGGTTTGACGCCCGGTTTATTCCGCACGGAAGCGACTGACGAAGCGCCAATGGACGGTCTGTCGCAAAACAGCGACGTCTAATATATCCATACAAATCAATGGCTTGCATTGATTTATTGAAGTGACCCAAAGATACCAGTCGCCAATCGGCGACGCTTAACGGCTGTAATCAACGCCCACAATACCACCCATTTCTCTAAGTCTTTGATTTAAAAGGACTTTTCAACTTGGCATGGTGATTGCGAAATAGGGTTCATGCACCCTATTTTTCGCTTTCCGATAGCAGTGGGCATGGTCCTTGTGCTGGTGGGTCCCAGTGCCTGGGCAATCGACTTCGAAGCCTTGGCCGACCGCGCGCGCACGCTGGCCGCTGCCCCGTACCGCCCTGCCGCGAATCAGGTCCCCGCTTCACTGCGCCAACTCAATTACGACCAGATGCGCGAGATCCGCTTTCGCCCAGAACGGGCTGTATGGCGGAACGAAAAACTGCCGTTTGAACTGATGTTTTTCCATCTGGGGGGGCAACAGACAGAGCCAGTCAGTCTGTCTGACCAAACGGCAGGTGCCGAGCGCCCTCTGCGCTACGACCCGGCCAACTTCAGCTTTGGCACCAACGCCATGCCCAAGCAGCCATGGGGCGACCTGGGTTACGCCGGGTTTCGGGTGCACTACCCGTTGAATACGCCCGACTACAAGGATGAACTGGTCAGTTTTTTGGGTGCCAGTTATTTCCGTGCACTGGGCCGGGGGCAGCACTATGGTCTTTCTGCCCGCGGCTTGGCGGTCGACACGGTCGGCAACGGTCTCGAAGAGTTTCCCCGGTTCACGGAATTCTGGATTGAGCGCCCCAACGTCGGCGCGGATGTATTAACCGTGTTTGCGCTGCTGGACTCGCCCCGCGTCGCTGGCGCTTACCGCTTCGACATCCGCCCAGGTGTTGCCACGCAAATGGCAGTGCAGGCGAAGCTGTACTTGCGTGCATCGGCACACAACCCGGTCCGCACCTTGGGGCTAGCACCCTTGACCAGCATGTTTTTCTTTGGTGAAAACCAGCCCAAACGCGATGACTTTCGCCCCGAAGTGCACGACTCCGACGGCTTGATGGTCGCGACCGGCGAAGGCGAGTGGCTGTGGCGTCCGTTGCACAACCCCCGGCAAACACTTGTAACCTCGTTTGCCACGCGCTCACTGCGTGGTTTCGGCCTGATGCAGCGCGACCGCAGTTTCGCCAGCTACGAGGACAGCGAGGCGCATTACGAGCGACGGCCCTCGGCTTGGGTGACTCCTTTGGGCGAATGGGGCCCGGGCCGTGTCGAGCTGGTGCAGTTGCACGCTTCCGATGAGGCGGCGGACAACGTCGTGGCCTACTGGGTTCCGACTCAGCTACCTGCTGACGGCCAGCCGCTGGACCTGCGTTGGCGCATCGACTGGGCTGGCGACGGGCAGCAGCGCCCACCATTGGCATGGGTGGCCCAAACCCGCGCCGGTCGCAGCTTTGCGGCCCTGGCGGCCGACGAACAGCAGTTCCTGATCGACTTTGTCGGCCCTGCATTGCCCACCGCGGCTGGTGTGCAGGCCGTGGTGCATGCCGACGGCAATGGACAGATCGTCAAACAAACCCTTTACCCCGTCCCCGCTACCGGTGCTTGGCGACTCGCGCTCACCGTGAAAACGCGGGATACCAAGCGCCCTGTCGAACTTCGCGCGCACTTGGTGGACGGCTCCCGCACCCTGAGTGAAACCTGGACCTACGCACTAACCGCCCCATGAATACCTCTACGACACACAACACCACATCCCAAGGCTGCCCGGCCATCAACCGTGCATCCATGCCATCGCTCTCCTGGTCTGGCCCCCTGGCGCGCCACGCGGGGTACACCGCAGCGCCTGACGCGCCGTGGCGTGCCAGCGCGGCCCAATGGAAGGACGCACCAGCAACATGGGAGGCCGTTGCGGCCCGCAGACGGCGATGGTTGTTGTTGGGGGTGGTGGGTGCCACCTTGTTTGCCACGACCTTGCAGTGGCGCTCGCAAGTGGGCGTCGGCAGCGACGTGTTGCTCACCACCCAACTGGTTTTGTTTGCCTTGCTTTTTGCGTGGGTATCGGCCGGCACGGTGACCGCGGTGATGGGTTTTTGGGTCATGCTCCGGGGTAACCCACACGCCATGTCGGCGCGCAGCGCCCAGGGTGTCGCATTGCCCGCGGATGCACGCACCGCACTGATCATGCCCATCTGCAATGAAGACGTGGCCACCGTGTTCGCCGGTCTGCGTGCCACCTGCGAGTCGCTGGCCGCCGCGGGGGCTGAGCGTGTCTTTGATGTGTTTGTCCTCTCGGACACCAGCGACCCCGACCTGCGCATTGCCGAACTCAGCGCCTGGAAGGCCCTGCGCGAGCAACTGCGGTCCGATGGCACGACGCTGCAAGTCCACTACCGCTGGCGGCAACGCCGCACCCACCGCAAGGCTGGCAATGTGGCTGACTTTTGCCGCCGCTGGGGGCGCAGCTACCGTTACATGGTGGTCTTGGATGCGGATAGTGTGATGACCGGCGACACCTTGGTGACCCTGGCCCGGTTGATGGAAGCCCACCCGCGCGCCGGCATCATCCAGACTGCACCGCGCACCTGCGGCCATTCGACCTTGCATGCCCGGGCCCAACAATTTGGCAGCCGCGTCACGGGCCGCCTGTTCACGGCGGGCATGCAGTTCTGGCAATTGGGTGAGGCCCACTACTGGGGACACAACGCGAT
The DNA here is from genome assembly GCF_056521325.1 of Rhodoferax sp. ZS1R8. NCBI lineage: Bacteria > Pseudomonadati > Pseudomonadota > Betaproteobacteria > Burkholderiales > Comamonadaceae > Rhodoferax > Rhodoferax sp. ZS1R8. Next base: position 394,121 of record NZ_JBWMBA010000004.1, read on the forward strand.
CATCCGGGTCGCGCCCTTCATGGCGCATTGTGGCTTGGCAAGCCTGCCGGGCAAGGGCGCCTTAAGTGGTGAAATCATGTCGCACGACTTTGTGGAGGCGGCCCTGATGCGCCGTGCTGGGTATGAGGTCTGGCTGGTCGATGACCTGGAAGGCAGCTACGAGCAGCAGCCACCCCATTTACTGGCCGAGCTGCAGCGTGATCGCCGTTGGTGCGGAGGCAATCTGCAAAACGCGCGCCTGCTCACCGAGCCGGGCCTGCGTACCGTGCACCGTGCCATGCTGGCCACAGGTGCCATGGCCTACCTGTCAGCCCCACTGTGGTTGCTCTACGTCGTGCTGGGCGCGTGTCTGTGGCTGCATGGCAGTGAACTGGCCCCGTGGTCCAACCAGAGCGTGCTGATGTTGTGGGCCTCCACGGTGACCATGCTGGCATTGCCACGGGCGCTGGGGCTTGCTGCTGTCATGTTGCGTAAAGAGCAAAACCAGTTTGGTGGTTACCGGACCATGGTAGGCAGCGCACTCCTGGAGGCCACCCTGTCCATCGTGCAGGCACCGCTGCGCATGGTGGCCCACAGCCTGTTTGTGCTGGGTGCTGTGACCGGGTGGGCGCTGGATTGGAAGTCGCCCCCCCGCGAGGCGGTGGACCTGCAATGGCGTGAAGCCAGCCAGGCGTTTGGTGGGTTGAGCCTGGGGGTCTTGTGTCTGCTCATTGCCATCGGTTTTTGGTCGTTGCCAACCGTGGCTTGGTTGTTGCCGATTGGACTGCCGCTGTTGCTGGCCGTGCCCTACACGGTGCTTAGCAGCCAGGCGGGCGCGGGACAGTGGTTGCGCCAGGCGGGCTGGTTGTTGGTCCCTGAGGAAAAGCGCACACCGACCGTACTGCAACGGGCCGACGCCTATTCTCGCGACCGAGGTGCGCACTCGGCCGCCTCTGCGTGGATCCGTGACCTGCCTCGCCTGGCCAGTCTGGCATTACACGCCTTGGGTCCACGCCACACCGGGTTGGGATTGCGGGGCCAGGTGCGCCGGCAACAGGTATTGCAGTGGAGCCGCCACGGCAGTCCAAACGCCAGTGCCTCGGAGAAGATGCGCTTTCTGAATGAGCCGCATAGCCTTCGCATGCTGCATGCAGCTCTCGTAGGTCAGCATTTCACGGGGGCTTGGCCTGCAAGATAGGCCGTGGTGTCGACGGGCTGGCTTAGAACACCAGACCCGGATTCAGCATCACATCACGGATCGGGAGTAGGTAGCGTAAGCGTGTCATGCCGCGTCCACGGCGTTTTCAAACAGAAGCGATGGTTTTGCACGAGAGGGTGGCTGATACACTTTTCAGATATCAGACGACCGCAGCCAGGCTTAATACTCCCCATGACCACCGTTTTCAACTTCACCTTCGTTCCATGGTTCCGCTCGGTCGCACCCTATATTCACAAGTTTCGCAACCAGACCTTTGTTGTCGGTATTGCGGGTGAGGCTATTGCAGCAGGCAAGCTGCCCCATCTGGCACAAGACCTGGCCATGATCCAGAGTATGGGTGTCAAGATCGTGCTGGTGCACGGTTTCCGGCCGCAGGTGAATGAGCAGCTCAAAGCCAAGGGCCATGCAGCCAAATACTCGCATGGCATGCGTATTACCGACGAGGTGGCGCTGGACTGTGCGCAAGAGGCCGCCGGCCAGCTGCGCTACGAGATCGAGGCCGCGTTTAGCCAGGGCCTGCCCAATACGCCCATGGCCGACTCCACGGTGCGTGTGATTTCCGGTAATTTCATCACTGCCCGGCCGGTCGGCATTGTGGATGGCGTGGACTTCCAGCACAGCGGGCTGGTGCGCAAGGTTGACATTGCGGGCATCACCCGCACGTTGGATATGGGGGCGATGGTGCTGCTGTCGCCATTTGGTTTCTCTCCAACGGGTGAGGCGTTCAACCTGGCCATGGAAGAGGTTGCGACTTCTGTGGCGACCGCCTTGCAGGCCGACAAGCTGATCTTTGTAACCGAAGTGCCTGGCATCCGCATGCGCCCTCTGGAGGCCGTGTCCGAAGACAACCCGATAGATACCGAGTTGCCGCTGGCCGCAGCGGAGCAGCTGCTGCGCCAGCTCCCAGCGGCCAACCAGCCGACAGACACCGCTTTCTACCTCCAGCACTGCGTCAAAGCCTGCAAAAACGGTGTGGAGCGCAGCCACATCATCCCGTTTGCGGTGGATGGCTCCATCCTGCTGGAGGTGTACGTACACGACGGCATTGGCACCATGGTGGTCGACGAAAAACTGGAAGAATTGCGAGAAGCATCGGTGGACGATGTGGGCGGCATCCTGCAATTGATTGAACCGTTTGAGCAGGACGGCACGCTGGTCAAACGCAGCCGCACCGAGATCGAACGCGACGTGGGTAACTACACCATCATCGAACACGACGGCGTCATCTTCGCCTGTGCAGCGCTGTACCCCTACCCAGAAGCCCGCACCGCAGAAATGGCAGCGCTAACCGTGTCACCAGATGTGCAGGGGCAAGGCGATGGCGAGCGAGTGCTTAAGCGTGTGGAACAACGAGCCAAGGCCGCCGGGCTGGACAGCATCTTTGTGCTGACCACCCGCACCATGCACTGGTTCATCAAACGCGGCTTCGTGCAGGTGGATCCGGACTGGCTGCCCGAGGCCCGCAAGCGCAAGTACAACTGGGACCGCAAGAGCCAGGTTTTGGTGAAGAAACTAGCCTAGAGCGAATTCGATTTTGGGCTTTGCGTCCGGGGCCCGTTCGGCCGCTACCACCGTGAATGGCTTCTTGCTTTCCACATGGTCCGCCATGCGTTGCCAGCTGTGTGTGCGCTCGAACGCGTTGTCACAGACGCGCAGGTTGACGATGAACTCGATGTCATTCACCAGTGTGTCGTAAAAGTCCGCACAGGCAAAGTCGATGAACCCCTGGCGGGACAGTTCCGCGAACAGCGACGCGAAGGATGCCGGGGTGAATACCCAGCAATGCACATCGTGGTAGTTGCCGTTTTCCAGAGCATCCTTGGCAAGCCACAATGCGCCTTCGAGCGTATGGAACCTGGTCATTGAATCCGTGTTCAGCATACCCGCCCACGCTGCCGCACAGTCCACCGTGACCGCGTTCAGGCAAAAATCCAACACGCACTGTGTGTTGGGTATGCGTGTTTTGCTGACAAAGGCCGCCAGCACGTCAGTGAGATTGCTGGTGCGGCGCAAGTAGTCAAAGGTATAACGCCGATCGGGTACGGCCAACCTGACTTCGCCATCGGTTTTCAGTATGGACCGGATTTCGCGCAACCATGTCACCAGATCGGGGACATGCTCAATAACGTGGGAGGCCACGACATAGTCCAGCGCCCGGGGCTGCGCGCCTGAGCGGGAAAAATAATCTTCGATGCCTTGCTGCAGTGTCTGGGCGCCCCACACGGCATCGACATGGATATTGTCAATGTTGACGGTCTTGTCCGTGGCGTACTTCTTGCGCAGTTGTTCGCCATCGCAGTGGTCGACGTAGATCACCTGCCCTGCCTCCTTGCCAACCAGTGGGTTGTGCAAGGGGCCAATCTCGGCACCCACCGAATTGGAGAGGTCCAGACCCCCTAGGAGTTTCTCTTTCCTCGTCTTCATTCCATCCCTTTCCGTGTTTTTTTTGGACCATACCACACGGTTGTGACTGCTCTCCCCCGGGACAGAATTGCGATGTTAGTTCTTGTAAACGGTGCGGATCAGCCCTTGCGACTGCGCCGCCAAACCAGCAGGCTACCCAGAACAGCCAGGCCGCTGAAACACAGGAAGGACCAGTTGGCAATGGACCCGCCGAGAAAAGTCCAGTCGACTTTGGTGCAATCGCCACCGCCTTTGAAGATCATGGGGATCGCGCGTTGCAAGGGAAAGGTTTCTATCATGCCGTATAGGTCACGCCCGCAGGACACGACCTCGGGTGGATACCACTGCAGCCAGCTTTGGCGCGCAGCCACATAAGCCCCCGCCACAGACAGTGCCACCAGCAGCACGCTGCCGGTAACGTGTATACCTTTTCGGCCGCTAGCCCCCGTCACCGCTGCACATATAGCTACCAAAATGAGAGCATATCGCTGCACAATGCACATTGGGCACGGGTTCAGCCCCACTACATGCTGCAGGTACATGCCGAAGGCCAGCATGGCAACGCAGGCCAGGCAGATGGTCGCGAGGATGCGCCGTGGCGCCGTGTCAAAGAGTGCCAAAACGAAGTTCAAAATCAGAATCCTGTAAAAAATTACGCGCGCTGCAGTAGGCGCGTTGCGGTGGTTGGTAAACATTTTGCCCGCTAAGTTCCCCGGGCAATGCCTGGTGCGCAGTCCACACCGGACAAACCGAATTAAGATTCAGCCTATGGGCTCCCTTTGAGCCCGCTATTTTTTTCAAACAGAGGTTTCTCCATGGCACGCACCGTTAACTGTATCAAGCTGGGCAAAGAGGCTGAGGGCATGGACTTCCCGCCGTACCCCGGTGAGCTGGGCAAACGCATTTGGGAAAGCGTCAGTAAGGAGGCTTGGGCCGCTTGGCTCAAGCACCAGACCATGCTGGTCAATGAAAACCGGCTGAACCTGGCCGATGCCCGTGCCCGCCAGTACTTGGCCCGCCAGATGGAGAACCATTTCTTCGGTTCGGGTGCGGACGCCGCCCAGGGCTATGTGCCGCCTGCGGCCTGAACGGGCTTAGGCCTAACCCCGTTTGGGCCGACACGTGGCGCCACCCGACTTGGCGTCCTGCGGCCTGCCAGAGGCCTGGGCCGGGCGCCCTGCGTGGATAGTGCTAGACACCGACTTCGGAGACGGTCAGCATTTCTTGAATACGTGGCGTGCGTGGCAGAACGATTCACTACGGCCGCGCATGCTGCACTACGTCGGCATTGCCGCGTCAGCACCTGAAATTGCAGCTGCTGCCGCCTTGCCTCTGCCCACGCCCATTTCAAGCATGGGCCCCGGTTTCCACCGAATCCTGCTGGATGGAGGCCGCGTTTCTTTGACGCTGTGCCTGGGCAACGTGACGTCTATGTTGACCGAGCATGTGTTCCAGGCAGATACAATTTTTGTACGCGAACCCGCTGACAAATGGCAAGTTCAGGCGCTCGCCCGTCGTTGCAAGCGGGGAAGCCGCATCAGCATCCCAGCCGTTGCTTCCTGTGACGTGCGGACCTTTCTTTTAGCCGCGGGTTTCCAACTGGATACATCGGGGCACGACGCCGCTATCCTCACCGGCCGTTTCGATCCGCATTGGGACATCTCCACCAGCCGCACCCCTTCGCAACATGTTCAACCCGGGCCGGCACGCTGCGCCATCATTGGCGGCGGTATCGCAGGCGCGAGCGTCGCACACGCACTCGCGCTGCGCGGTTGGCAAGTCACGGTGTTTGACCAGGCTCCGCATCCCGCAGCGGGCGCGTCCGGCCTGCCTGTCGGGTTGGCTGTTCCCCATGTGTCGGGCGACGATAACCCGCGCTCGCGCCTTTCGCGCAGCGGCGTGCGCTTGTTACACCAGCATGCGAACCGTATGTTGGTTCAAGGTGAGGATTGGGACCCAGCCGGCGTAACAGAGCATCGGCCCGACGGCAGCACGCTGTGGCACGCAAAAGCCTGCTGGATCAAGCCCGCGCAATTAGTGCGGGCATGGCTGGCTGAGCCCAGCATACGGTTCGTGGGTAACAGCGCGATCGCTAAGCTGCAGCGCCACGGCGAGCTTTGGCAACTAGGCGATGAACGCGGGCGCGATCTCGGCGGATTCGAGGCGATTGTTATTGCGAACGCCATCGGCAGCGCCGAGTTGCTTAGCAATATGGCTCCAGACGCCCCCGTCAGCCAAGACCTCCATGCCAAGCTCGAGGCGTTGCAAGCGGTACATGGCACACTGAGCCATGGCAGTTACCCACAAGAGCAGTTTGATGGCGTGCCCTCCACCCCCGTCAACGGCAACGGCTGCTTTGTTCCCCAAGTGCCCGGTGCTGAAGGTACGGAATGGTTTGCCGGCTCCACCTTCGAGACCGATACCGCACGCGCAGCGGACGGCGCAGCGCAGCACATCGCCAATATGGAGCGTCTGCAGCAGCTGCTGCCCATGGACGGTTCGAACGATTTTGTCAAATGGCTGAACCGCAATCCAGCTGCGTTGTGGGCCGGCACACGCTGTGTCACCCACGACCGCTTGCCCCTGGTTGGACCTGTTGACACGGCATCGGGTCCCGGGCTGTGGCTGTGTGCGGGCATGGGTTCGCGCGGCCTGAGTTTTTCCGCACTATGTGCCGAGTTGTTGGTGGCACGCTTGGGGGGCGAGCCGCTACCGATTGAATTCAGCCTGTCTAGAAGCCTCGACGCGAACCGCGTGCGTCGTGGCTAACATCGGCCGCCGGTACAACCCTGCCTGGCCGCGCTCAGACTTTCTGCAACAAGCCCATCACTTGTGGTGGATTGAAAGGTATCTCAAGCAAACCTGCACACCCCATTTGCTCCGCTCTTTCCATCGCGGACCAGGACGGTTTTTCTGTAGCGATGATCACCGCATGGGGCGGATTAGGCGCCGCCTTCAAGGCCTGAACCAGCGTCCACGAATCGGTATCCGCGATTTCCAGGCTGACGATGGCAAGATCGTATCGGCGGTGGGTAACACTCATGCTGGCTTCGTCGGCTGTATCAACTTCATCTACATCGGTCAGCCCGGCCAGCGACAGGCGTGCGCGCAAGTACATGCGGTCTTCTGGCCGAAGGCCTACGACCAAAGAGACGCGCATGCCGGGCGGCGCGGAAGGTTCATCCAACTCGTCAAAACCCGTAACTACATCCACGTAGGCATGGGATGCAAAAAGGCCATCCAGCACTTGCACCATGGCATTCCAGTCCACTGGGCGTTGAAAGGATCGCCAGGCGCTACCGTGGGTCTTGGCCCCGACACAAATAATCTTCAGGTTGGGATTAAAAGTGGGTGAAACGAGTTCGACGTCAGCCTCGTGGCAATCCATGTCGATCAGCGACACGTGCGGCGGCGCAGGCGCATCTGGGGTCCACAGGCTGTAGGCCGGCGTCTGGCGCACAGAGAGGCGAAACAGCGTGTTGAGTGAATGCCGCTCCACTGCGCTAAACCCGACGACTTTGACCCAAATGCTCGAGGACATGCTGGTGCTGGCTGCTGGCTATGTTGTAACTACCGGACTCTAGCAGTGTTTGGCAGACTCAACCTGATCAGCGATCCTTGCTGTACGGTCGTCCCAAGGCCTTTGGCGCAACCGCCGTGCCGATGAAACCTGCGAGCAACACCACTGTCAGCACATAGGGCAAGGCCTGGATAGCCTGGACGGGTACCTCGCCAACGATAGGAAGAGCGACACCTTGCATGCGGATGGCGGCGGCGTCCAAAAAGCCGAATAGCAGACAGGCCCAGAACGCACCCACCGGGTACCAGCGCCCAAAAATCAATGCTGCCAATGCCATGAAGCCGCGGCCCGCAGTCATGTTGGGCGAGAAACTGGCGCTCTGTGCCAGCACCAGGTAACTGCCCGCCAGTCCACAAAATATGCCGTTCAGCGTAAGTGCGGTGTAGCGTAGGCGGGCTACCGAAACCCCCGCAGCTTCCACCATCTGGGGGTTTTCGCCTACTGCGCGAAGCCGCAGGCCAAAGCGGGTCCGGAACAACAACCACCAGCACACGGGGACCATGGCCAGCGCCAGGTACACCATTGCGTTGTGGCTCAGCAGCCCTTCGCCCACCAGCGGGCCAATCCACGGAATGCCACCAAGGGCCGTGGCAGCGTCCGGAAACAATGCCTGAATGCGTACCGCAGCGGTTACGGGCGGCGTCTGCCCGCCCTGCGCGAACCAGGCAATGCCCAGCACGACGGTCAGCCCCGAGGCAATGATGTTGATGGCAACGCCCGATACCACCTGATCACCCCGGTAGCTGACGCAGGCCAATCCATGCATCCACGACAGGGCGATTGCAACCCCAACCGCTGCCAGCAATGCCAGCGCCGTAGAACCCGCCAGGGCACCCGTGGCCCCGGCTGCAAAAGCCGCGAACAGCATCTTGCCTTCCAGGCCGATGTCGACCACCCCCGATCGCTCAGAGAACAACCCGGCCAAGGCACAGAAAATCAGCGGTGTTGCCAGGCGCAAGGTAGACGCCAGCATGGTCGCCAACAAAGCTTCATCCATGGGTGGCTCCCGAGGCGGGTGCTGCAGGCACGGAGCGCTGCAACAGTCGCGTGGCGTGCCTGATCACCCATCCCACCATGGGCGCGATCACATAAGCCATGGCGCCCGAAAACAGAACGATAAAGCCTTGCAGCATGACCACCATCTCGCGGCTGAACCCGCGCACCTCAAACGCAACCTCAGCGCCGCCCTGAAACAGAGCACCGAACAACAGGCTGGCCAGCACGATGCCCACCGGGTGGTTACGCCCCATCAAGGCCACGGCAATGCCGGTGAAGCCTGCGCCGCTGACAAACTCCAGCAGCAGCTTGCCGTTGACACCCGCTATTTCGTTCATGCCCACCAGACCGGCCAGAGCGCCGGACACGGCCATTGCAATCATGATCTGGCGCCGCGGGCTGATGCCGGCATACTCGGCCGCACTGGGGCTGGAGCCAACCGCTCGCAGGTGGTAGCCCGCGCGGGTGCGCCACAAAAACAGGTACACGCCGATGGCTGCCAGCACTGCCAGCAGCACGCTGAGGTTCAGCGGTGAACTGGGCCACTCCACACCCAGCCAGGCCAAAGCCTCGTGCATCGCAGGCAATTTGGCGGAGTCTGCAAACGGCCCGCTCTCCACCGACATCGAGCCCGCAGGCCGCAGATGGTTGACGAGCAAGTACACCAGCAAACTGCTGCCAATGAAATTGAACATGATGGTGGTGATCACCACATGGCTGCCGCGGTAAGCCTGCAAATACGCGGGCACCGCAGCCCAAGCCATTCCAAACAAGGCGCCAGCCAGCAGCATCAGTGGCAACATGATCCACGCAGGCAAAACCGGCGATAGCCACAGCGCAATGAGGCCGGTACCCAGTCCTCCCAGGATGGCCTGCCCTTCCCCGCCGATATTGAACAGCCCGCCATGAAAAGCCACTGCGACCGCGAGGCCGGTAAAAACAAAAGTCGTCGCGTAGTACAGCGTATAACTGAAACCGCGCGCTGTACCAAAGGCCCCGTGCACCAGTACGGCGATGACCTCGGCAGGGCTTTGACCAACCAGCGCCACTACGCCGCCTGCGGCCAGCAGGGCCACGCCCAGGCAGACCGCCGGCAACAGCACCAGATCCGCCCAGCGTGGCAATGCGTTGCTACTGCTGCTCATGCGGCCTCTCCCACCGCATCTCCCACCATCAGCAGGCCAATGCTGGCCTCGGTGCAATCTTCAATCGCCAGCTCACCGGTCACACGCCCTTGGTTCATCACTATTACCCGATTGGCAAGCGCCAGTATTTCGTCCAACTCGCTGGACACTACCAGCACCGCACAGCCCGCATCGCGCATGGCGCGCAACTGGCCGTAAATAAATTCGATGGCGCCGATGTCTACGCCGCGTGTGGGCTGGCCTACCAGCAACACTTTGGGTGTTTGCCCGATCTCACGCGCCAACACCAGTTTCTGTTGGTTGCCGCCTGAGAAGCTGCGGCTGCGCAATTCGGGTGCGCGCGGACGCACGTCAAAGCGTTCCATCATGTCGGCAGTTGCCCGGCGCATGGCCTTGTGGTTCATCCAGCCGCCAGCGGAATACTCGGGCTGGCTTTCATAGCCCAGCACGGCCGATTCCCAGGCTACAAAGTCCATGACCATGGCGCGCGCATGTCGGTCTTCCGGCACGTGCGCCAATCCGAGCGCGCGAGCGGTATGGGGTTCCAGCCAACCACTCGACTCGAACGTAACGCCGCCGAGTTGAAGCTGGCCTTGGGTCGGCTGCAACAAGCCAGACAGCACGTCCAGCAATTCGCTTTGGCCATTGCCCGAGACCCCGGCTACGCCCACGATTTCGCCACCACGCAGCGTCAAGTTCAAACCCTTCAAACGCACTACATTCAGCGCGTCACGCACTACAACATTCGTGGCCTGAAGCAAGACTTCGCCAAGGGGTTTTTCTTCTTCATCGACACGGCCCGTGTGAACTTTGCGCCCGACCATCGCCTCGGCGAGGCCTTCGCAAGAAGCCTGGGCAATCGGCAGCTCGTGCACCACGCGGCCGGCACGCATTACGGTCACCTGGTCGCACAAACGCATTACCTCTTTGAGCTTGTGGGTGATCAGCAAAATGGTCGTGCCCTGTTGGCGCAGTACGCGCAATACGTCAAACAGTTGCTCTGTCTCTTGCGGTGTCAACACCGCGGTGGGCTCGTCCAGAATCAGAATCTTGGCGCCGCGGTACAGCGCCTTCAGAATCTCAAGGCGCTGGCGGTCACCCACCGGCAGGTCGGCGACCTGCACGTCAAGGGCCACATGCAGCCCGGTGGACTGCATCAGCGCATTGAGTTTGCTGCGCACCTGTGCATCGGCGCGCTGCAGCAGCCAATGCGGCTCTGCACCCAGCATGACATTTTCGAGCGCAGTCAGAGTATCGACCAGCATGAAATGCTGGTGCACCATGCCGATGCCCAAGGCGATGGCGTCATCCGCATTGCGGATGGTCGCCGGTTTGCCAAAGACTTCGATGGTGCCAGCGTCGGCTTGGTAGAAGCCGTAGAGAACGGACATCAGCGTGCTCTTGCCCGCACCATTTTCGCCAACGATGCCATGCACCGTGCCAGAACAAATAGCCAGATTGACGTCAGCATTCGCTGCCACAGCGCCGAAGCGCTTGTGGATGCCGGTCATGCGGACCGCGATGGCCGCATGCGCGGCTGCTCCCGACATCAGTACTTGCAGGCGTTATCGGCCATGTAGTCAGCGGCCTTTATCTTGCCGCTGATGATGTCGGCTTTGATGGCCTCCACCTTCTTCTTCATGTCGGCACTCACCAGCTTGGCGTTGTGCTCGTCCATCGCGTAATCCACGCCGCCTTCCTTCAACCCCAGCACCGACACGCCTGGCTTGTGGCCCATGGCCACGTTGTACACCGCAACATCGACCTTCTTGATCATGGATGTCAGCATAGTGCCGGGTTGAATATGGTTCTGGTTGCTATCCACACCTATGGCCAGCTTGCCGCTGTCCTTGGCGGCCTGGTAGACACCCATTCCGGTGCCGCCAGCGGCCGCGAACACGACGTCTGCGCCCTTGGCAAACTGGGCCTTGGTCAGCTCTCCGCCGCGTGCAGGATCGCTCCATGCCGCACCTGTGGTGCCGGTCATATTGGCGAACACCTCCGCCTTGGGGTTGACGTACTTGGCGCCTTGCTCGTAGCCGCACTGGAATTTGCGGATCAGCGGGATGTCCATGCCGCCCACAAAGCCAACCTTGCCGGTCTTGCTGGCCATGGCGGCCATCGCGCCGACCAGGAAGCTGCCTTCGTGCTCTTTGAACACCACGGACTGCACATTGGGCTGGTTCACCACCATGTCGATGATTGCAAATTGCAGCTTGGGGAATTCCTTGGCAATTTTTTCGATGCTGGATGCCTGGCCAAAACCAATGCCGATGATGGGGCTAGCGCCCCGTTCGGCCATGCGGCGGACAGCCTGCTCGCGTTGTGATTCGTTGGCAATTTCGAAGTCAAGATAGGACTTACCAGTTTCCTTCTTCCACCTTTCCATGCCGCGGTACGCCGCTTCGTTAAAGGACTTGTCAAACTTGCCGCCCATGTCAAACACGACGGCCGGCTCGGCCATTGTTTGGAAACTCGCGGCCAGCGCAAGGCCCAACAAACCCACGCGCGCCACATTTGTAAAACTCATATCGAACCTTTTGTTGACTAAATGATCAGGAAAAATGGTGTAAGGTTATAGTCTACGCACACCGCTTGCAATCAGGGTGTTTCCCTAGCGCAAATATTAGAGTCCCTGTATTTTCCACTACACAATGGACGCCCCATTGCAACCGCCCAAGACTTCATGATACTGGTAGCAGGCTCCTCCAATCTGGACTTCGTCGTCCGGGCCCACCACATTCCCGCACCGGGGGAAACAGTTCTGGGCCGCGATTTCAAAACATTTCCCGGCGGCAAGGGTGCCAACCAGGCTGTGGCCTGCGCGCGCGCAGGCGGTGCCTCTACAACGCTTCTCACTGCCATGGGGGCTGACAACTTTGCCGCGCCTATAGAAAACTCGCTGCGCGACGCGGCAGTTGTGCTCAACATCGTTCGTATCAACGACCAGCCCACCGGCACAGCCTTTATATGCGTGTCGGAAGATGCTGAAAACGCCATCACCGTGGCCCCGGGCGCCAACCTCTGTCTGCTGGAGCAACACCTGCCCAACTTGCAAGATGTGAGCCACTTGCTGATGCAGCTGGAAATCCCGCTCCCCACGGTTATTGCGTACGCCAGGGCTGCGCGCCAGCAAGGCGTCACAACCGTGCTCAATGCTGCGCCAATTCAGCAGCTGCCTGCCGAGCTGTTGGACTGGGTAGACATTCTTGTGGTCAACGAGGGCGAGCTCGCCAGCCTGTCCGGCCACAGTGGCAGCATTGCCGACTGCCTGGAACGTATCGCCGTGCCGACCGTGGTCGTCACCCTGGGCCACCGCGGTTGCTGCGCACGCTCTCAAGGCACGTTTTTGGTGCAACCAGCCTGTTCTATTTCACCGGTGGACACCACGGCCGCTGGCGATACCTTCTGTGGCAGTTTGGTAGCCGCCCTGAGCCATGGCGCCAGCATGCACCAGGCCTTGGCACTCGCTAGTGCAGCAGGCGCTTTAGCGTGCACCCGTTTGGGTGCGCAATCCAGCATTCCGCAGCAGGGGGAAGTGGCCGCCTTCCTGGACCAACAGCCCGCAAAAACCGCTGCAGCTATGGACGCCCTGGGCGCATATTGCGGTTTGCCAACCGGCACTTATTCTTGATGGATCCAATAATAAATATGAACAAGCAAGCTCCCCGCAAAGTCATCTATGACACCGATCCCGGGGTCGATGACGCCATGGCCCTGTACTTCGCCATGGCCCACCCTGGCATTGAGTTGGTGGGCATCACCACGACCTTTGGCAATGTGTCTGTCGACCAGGCCGCCACCAATGCGCTTTACCTGACGGCGCTAGCCGGGCAGACCATACCGGTGACCAAGGGCGTGAAGGCGCCCTGGGTCAAGCCCGGGGCTCCTCCACCGGACTTCATCCATGGCGCTGACGGACTCGGCAATTTGCCCAGCCGTGTCGCCGTGCGCAATGTTGTAGACCCCCGCTCATCCGCCCAGCTGATCGTCGATATGGCGCGCGCAGAGCCAGGCGAGATCACGCTGGTGGCCGTAGGTCCATTGGGCAATCTGGCATTGGCCTTGAAGCTCGAACCGAATCTGCCCAAACTCGTGCGCGAAGTCATCATCATGGGTGGCACAGTCAATGAGCCAGGCAATGTATCGCCCGTGGCCGAAGCCAATATCTGGAACGATCCGCACGCCGCAGATTTAGTCTTTACCGCAGGCTGGAAACTGACCATGGTAGGCCTGGACGTCACCCACGGCGTGGTGACCCACCTGGAGTTGTTCAAGAAGATTGCCGACCACCACAAGCATGTAGCGACGGATGTCCTGCACCACGCGGTTGCCTTCTATTCAAATTTTTACAGTGGCCTGCATCCGCACCTGGCTGCCAAACCAGGCTGCTTCGCGCACGACCTGCTCGCGTTCATTTATCTGACCAATCCCGAGCTGTTCAAGTTGGAAACCGGAGGCGTGCGTGTGGTGACCGAAGGCATTGCCCAAGGCCAGACGATGCTGAACCGCCGCGGCTATATCAACTATCCCCAACCGGGCTGGGGCAACGATCTGCCAGTAACCGACGTCTGTATGCACGTCGACGCACCAGGGTGCCTGGCGTTGTTTGAACAAATCCTGCTGTCCGACTGGTTGAAGAAAAACTGAGAAAGCACAAGAGGCGAGCCATGCATTTACCCGTCGTTGATTTCCGCAGCTCTACCGCTGCCCAAGACTTTTGCCGCAGCCTGCACGAAACGGGTTTCGGCGTGCTGCGCAACCATCCACTAGAACAATCCATGGTGGAAGGCATTTATGCCGAATGGCTGGCCTTTTTTCAAACGGAGGCCAAGCACAAGTATTTGACCGATCCCGCCAAGCACGATGGGTACTTTCCGCCCTCGGTGTCGGAGATTGCCAAGAACCACACCCGGCGTGACCTGAAGGAGTTTTTCCATATTTATCCGTGGGGCCACTACCCCGCTGAGGTGTCAGACACCGCGCGCCGCTATTACGACCAAGGCAATGCATTGGCGCGCACGCTGCTGAACTGGGTAGAAGAAAACTCACCAGCGGACGTCAAGGCTCGCTATTCGATGCCACTGCCCCAGATGCTGGAGGGCAGCGACAACACGCTGCTGCGCGTGCTCCACTACCCGCCCTTGCGTGGCGATGAAGAGCCCGGCGCTGTGCGCGCCGCAGCCCATGGCGACATCAATCTGTTGACCATACTGCCCGCTGCCACCGAGCCGGGCCTGCAGGTCTTGGGCAAAGACGAGGCCTGGTATGACGTGCCCTGCGATTTTGGCTTGTTGATCGTCAACATCGGCGACATGTTGGAAGAGGCTTCGGGTGGCTATTACCCGTCCACTGTGCACCGCGTGCTGAACCCCGTGGGCGAAGCGCGTTTCAGGCCGCGCATATCGCTGCCGCTCTTCCTGCACCCCCAGCGCGACGTGGTGCTGTCGGAACGCTACACCGTCGGAAGCTATTTCGACGAACGCATGCGCGAGTTGCGTGGCGAAAAGTAGAGCAACCTGCGCATCGGCGGAGCGTGGGGGCGACAACCCGCCGCAGGGCCGCCCCAAGGCGTGTTAACCCCCTCTCGGGGCAGCGACCCGCGCAGCGGCGGAGCGTGGGGGCTCCATATTTCTAGGCCAGCAGCTTGAACAGCATGAAGAGCATCAGCCCCAACTGAATGCTCCAGAAAGTCGCCCGCACCAGGACGTGCAATTGGCCAACGCCGATCAGGTGTGTTACCGACTGCCCGATTCGCGCATACAAAACCCAAGGGGCCAGCGCGGCGATCGCTTCCAGGCGCCCGGAAGCGGCAGCGCCCAATACGATTACAGCAAACACCGGCAGGTTTTCCAGGCAATTGGCATGCGCATCACCCAGCCGCGTGACGAAGGCTGCGTCACCGGTGTGCTTGGCCCCGCGCGGCCAAGCATTGATAGGGGTACCCGTCACAAAGCGTAGCCCGCGGTACAAAAACACGCCCAAGACCAGTAGCGCGGTCCACGCGGCAAAACCCAAGAGTGCTTGAATGGCTGTCATGTGCTGGAGTCCCTGAAAGGTGGAAACGCATACGTTAACCGATGACCCAAGTGCTCTATATGCAAATTGAGAATAACGAAATAGCTAAAAAATATTTTTCAATATAAGCGGGCCCGCCTACAGTCCACCCCATGCATGAATTAGCGTTTGTACTTGCGGGTTTTTTTGTTGGCACCATCGTTGGGTTGACCGGTGTCGGCGGTGGCTCGTTGATGACGCCTATTTTGATCTTCTTCTTTGGCATCAAGCCCTATCTGGCAGTCGGCACGGATCTGCTGTTTGCAGCCTTCACCAAGATGGGCGGAACCATCAAACTGGCGCGCGCCAAGTCCATTGATTGGCCCGTGGTGTTCAATCTGTCGGCCGGCAGTATTCCCGCATCACTGATTACGCTGTACCTTTTGCACAACTTCGGTGCCACCAGTGTGCAGGTGCAAAAGGTCATGACACTGACACTGGGTGCGGCCCTGCTGCTGACGGCCGCCGCGACGCTGTACAAGGTGCTGCGCGGCAAGATCACGCCCACCACCATTGCAAAAGGCCAGGAAGCTGCCGCCGCCCGCCCCCGCCACTGGAGCCTGCCGCTGCTGTTTGGCGCGCTGATCGGCACGCTGGTCACGCTGACGTCGGTGGGCGCCGGCGCGATTGGCGTCACCGTGCTGATGATTTTGTACCCCAAGCTGCCGCTGTCCCGCATTGTTGCGGCCGATATTGCCTACGCCGTACCGTTGACCCTGGTGGCCGGCTTTGGCCACGCATCCCTGGGCTCGGTCGACTGGTCCATGCTGGCCTGTCTGCTGGCTGGCTCCCTGCCCGGCATCTGGGTCGGCTCGCACCTGATGTCCAAGACACCCGAACGCGTGATCCGCTCCCTGTTGTCCGTATTGCTGGCTTACGCCGGTTTGAAACTTATTGCCCTCTGATATGTACCAATACACCGACTTCGACCGCCAATTCATCCGCAGCCGCGCTGCCCAGCACCGCGACCAGCTGGAGCGCAACCTGGCCGGCACTCTGAGTGACGACGAGTTCCGCCCGCTGCGCCTGCAAAACGGCTGGTACATCCAGCGTTACGCGCCTATGCTGCGCGTGGCCGTGCCGTATGGCGAGCTGTCCAGCAAACAACTGCGCGCACTGGCCAAAATTGCCCGCGAATTCGACCACCCCAGCAAAGATGTGTTCGACACGGCAATCGGCGCCCAAGCCGCCTGGGGCACAACGCACCTGCCGGTGGGCTACGGCCACTTCACGACCCGCCAGAACGTGCAGTTCAACTGGATTCCGCTGGAAAAAAGCGCCGACGTCATGGACCTGCTGGCCAGCGTGGACATGCACGGCATCCAGACCAGCGGCAACTGCATCCGCAACATCACCAGTGACGAACTGGCCGGCATTGCACCGGACGAGATTGCCGACCCCCGCCCCTTTGCCGAAATCATGCGCCAGTGGACCACGCTGCACCCGGAATTCGCGTTCCTGCCGCGCAAGTTCAAGATCGCCATCACTGGAGCCACGGCCGACCGCGCCGCCACCTACTGGCATGACGTGGGCCTGCACCTGATCAAGAACGCTGCTGGCGAACTGGGCTTCAAAGTGCTGGTCGGCGGTGGCATGGGCCGCACACCGGTCATTGGCATCACCATCCGCGAATTCCTCCCCGCACTACAGATCATGAATTTCCTGGAAGCCGTGGTGCGCGTCTACAACCGCTGGGGCCGCCGCGACAACATGTACAAGGCGCGCATCAAGATCCTGGTCAAGGCCGAGGGCCAACGCTATATCGATGAGGTGGATGCCGAGTACCAGCAGATCATCACCGTGGACGGGGCGCCGCACACCATCACCCAGGCAGAGTTGGACCGGGTGTCTGCATCATTTGTGCCGCCAGCCCTCGCGCAGCGCCCACAAGCAGCTATCAAAACCGTAGCAGTTCCGGCGGATCGCCTGAAGGACTACGAACGCTGGTTGAAGCAAAACGTGGCCGCCCACAAGAACCCCACGCTGCGCGCCGTCACGCTGTCGTTCAAGCGCCTGGGCCAAGCCCCCGGTGATGCCGATGCCGACCAGCTCGACACTGCCGCCGCGCTGGCTGACGAGTTCAGCGCCGGCGAAGTGCGCGTCACGCACGACCAGAACCTGCTGCTGCCCTGGGTGCGCGCGGAAGACCTGCCCGCACTGTGGGTGGCGGCTTGCCACGCCGGCCTGGCGCGCTCCAACATCCGCCTGCTGACCGACATGATCGCCTGCCCCGGCGGCGATTTCTGCGCACTGGCCAATGCCCGCTCCATCCCGATTGCCGCATCGATCACCGAGCGCTACCAGGACATGGATGAGTTGCACGACCTGGGCGAGATCGACCTGCACATCAGCGGTTGCATCAACTCCTGCGGCCACCACCACAGCGGCCACATCGGCGTGCTGGGCGTGGACAAGGACGGCAAGGAGTGGTACCAGATCTCGCTGGGCGGCTCGGATGGTTCCGTGCTGAGCGGTACCGCCGTGCCCGGCAAGGTGGTGGGCCCGTCCTTTGGCGCGGGCGAAGTGCCCGGCGTCATCGAAGCCCTGCTGGACACCTTCCGCCTGAACCGCACCGGGCGCGAGACTTTTATCGACTGCGTGAAGCGCGTCGGCTTTGACGCCTTCAAGACGGCGGCCAATAGCGCCCGGCTGGCCGACAAACACGAAGATTTGCATGCGCTGCCCAAGTCGGCAGGCTATGCCAAAGACGCACAAGAAGCGTAAAGGCAAGGAATAATCACTATGAAATTGATAGCTGCTTACGCGCATTCCACGGGGGCTAAAGCCCCAAACACCTTAGAGATTGCCAACGATGTGGACCCCCGCACGCTGGCCCTCGATGGTGTCGAGCGCATCGACCTGGTCTTCCCCAAGTTCACCGACGGCCGCGCTTTCAGCCAGGCCTTTCTGCTGCACCGCCGCTTGGGCTTCCAGGGCGAGATCCGCGCCACCGGCGACGTGCTGGTCGACCAGCTGGTGCAGATGCAGCGCAGCGGCTTCACATCCGCCGTTCTGCGCGAAGGTCAGGACATGGCCGTCGCCCAGAAACAACTGGACCGCTACAAGGCCTTCTACCAAGGCGACGCCGTTACGGTGAAGCCGATATTCGCAAGGGAAGCCGCATGAGCACAACAACTACCCTCGACTTCGCACAGGTCAACGCCCAGTTCGGCCACGACGCGCCCGGTCTGGTGGCATGGGCCCTGGGCCTGAACCAGAGCCCCATCGTTACCACCAATTTCCGCCCGTTTGAGGCGGTGATCCTGCACATGGTCACGCGCGTCAAACCCGACGTGCCCGTGGTCTGGATGGACAACGGCTACAACACCGAAGCCACCTACCGCTTCGCCGATGAAGTGACCAAGCAACTCGGCCTGAACCTGCGCATCTACCTGCCGCTGCGCACGCGCGCGCACCGCGAGGCCGTGGAAGGCCCGCTGCCCGGGCTGGACGACCCGCGCCACGCCGCTTTCACCGAAGAGGTGAAGCTGGAGCCCTTCACCCGTGCGCTGCGCGAGACGGCACCCAAGGTCTGGTTCACCGCACTGCGCGCGACCGACAGTGCCGTGCGCGCACAGATGGAACCGGTCAGCATCAACCCGGACGGCCTGATCAAGGTCGCGCCGCTGCTGCACTGGTCCTCCAAAGACCTGTACCAGTACTGCGAGGCCCACGGCCTGCCCAACAATTTCGACTACGTGGACCCCACCAAGGGCGAAGAGCAGCGCGAATGCGGCTTGCACATTGCGCATTGAGCAAGCCCACAGAACACGACAACGCCATGAACGCTATGACCGACACCTCGCATTTCAATTTATTGTCCAACCGCCACCTCGACGCGCTGGAAGAGGAAACCATCTTCATCCTGCGCGAAGTGGCCGCCGCCTTTGAGCGCCCCACGCTGCTGTTCTCGGGCGGCAAGGACTCGCTGGTCATGCTCAAGTGCGCCGAAAAGGCATTTGGCGTGGGCCGTATCCCCTACCCGCTGTTGATGATCGATACCGGCCACAACTTCCACGAAGTGACCGATTTCCGCGATCTGCGCGCCAAGGAACTGGGCGCCGAGCTGATTGTGCGCAGTGTTGAAGACTCCATGAAACGCGGCACGGTGCGCCTGGCCCACCCCGGTGAAAGCCGCAACGTGCACCAGTCGGTGACACTGCTGGAGGCGATTGAAGAATTTCGCTTTGACGCCCTGATCGGTGGCGCCCGCCGCGACGAGGAAAAGGCCCGTGCCAAGGAACGCATCTTCAGCCACCGCGACAGCTTTGGCCAATGGCAGCCCAAGGCCCAGCGCCCCGAGCTGTGGACGCTGTTCAACACCCGCCTGCAACCGGGAGAACACTTCCGCGTATTCCCGATCAGCAACTGGACGGAGCTGGACGTGTGGCAGTACATCGAGCGCGAAAAGATCGCTTTGCCGTCGCTGTACTACACGCACAAGCGTGACGTGGTCGAGCGCAAGGGCCTGCTGGTGCCGGTGACGGACCTGACGCCCGCCAAGGAGGGCGAAAAGATCGAGAGCCGCGACGTACGCTTCCGCACTGTGGGCGACATCACCTGCACCTGCCCGGTGGACAGCCTGGCTGCAACCGCAGCCGATATCGTGGTTGAGACGCTGGCGGCCGACGTCAGCGAACGCGGTGCCACCCGCATGGACGACAAAACCTCTGAAGCTTCGATGGAAAAACGTAAAAAGGATGGGTACTTCTAAGGACCCGGATCGGGCAGGCGCGGCACTCTCCTCCGCGAATGTCCCCCGGCCTACGGCCTCCTCCTTTATTTCGCTGCGCAGAGCGCCCCACCTTCCCAATCCTAGCCACCTGTGCTGGAAAGTGATCCCTGACATGACAACCGCTACAAATTCAATAGCTGCTTACGCCAACTCTACGGGGGCTACAGCCCAGAATGGCTCCAATGTCGACACGCAAAGTGCCCTGCGCTTCATCACCTGCGGCAGCGTGGACGATGGCAAGAGCACGCTGATCGGCCGCCTGCTGGTCGACAGCCGTTCGGTGCTGCAAGACCAGTTGGCCAATGTGTCCAAGAGCGGCGAGGCCGACTTGGCCTTGTTCACCGACGGCTTGAGCGCCGAGCGCGAGCAGGGCATCACGATCGACGTGGCCTACCGCTACTTCGCCACCCCAACCCGCAAGTTCATCATTGGTGACGCGCCCGGCCACGTGCAGTACACCCGCAACATGGTCACCGCTGCCAGCAGCGCCCACGCTGCGGTGGTGCTGGTGGATGCCACCAAGCTGAAATGGGACGTGGAAGGTTTGGTGGACCTGTTGCCCCAAACCCGCCGCCATTCGCTGTTGGTGAACCTGCTGCGCGTGCCCAGCATCATCTTTGCGGTCAACAAGCTGGACGCGTTGGGTGATGGAGCCGCCAAGGCTTTTGCCAAGATCACCGAAGCGCTGCAAGCCTTCGCCGCGCAAGCAGGCATCACTGTCACCGCCAGCATCCCGATGTCGGCGCTCAAAGGCCACAACGTGGTGACGGCGTCTGAAGGCTGGTGTGGCTACACCGGCCCCAGCTTGCTGAGCCTGCTGGAGACTTTGCCCGTGACGGCCGCCGAGACCGATGTGCCCTTCGCTTTCCCGGTGCAGTGGGTGGAAAAATTCCACGACTCTGCCGACACCACGCAAGGCCGCCGCGTGTTCTGGGGCCGTGTGGCCACTGGCACCGTGCAGCCTGGCGACACCATTTCAGTCTTGCCCAGCGGCCAAACTGCCAAGATCGCCCAAGTGCTGGACCACGCGCGCACACCCAAGAACGTGGGTGCGGGCCACGGCGCCGGCATCGTGCTGGACCGTGAAGTGGATGTGTCGCGTGGCGACTGGCTGCTGGCCTCGAACGACGCACCCAGCCACTTTGAGACCACTAGCGAGATCAAGGCGACCGTCGCCTGGATGGATGACGAACCCCTGGTTGCCGGACGCGTCTACTGGGCGTTGCATGGCCATCGCTGGATCAAGGCCAAGGTCAAGCGCATTGTCCACAGCCTGGACATCAACACGCTGGAAGAGCATGATGCGACGCAGATCGAGCCCAACGCCATTGGTCACATCGAACTCAGTCTGCAGGAGCCCATTGCTGCCCTGCCCTACACCCAGTCGCGCATTTTGGGAGCCCTGATTCTGGTGGATACGGCCAGCCACAAGACCTCGGGGGCCTTGCTTCTGAACTAACTTGCTGTTTGTCCGGGGGGCGCAGCGACGTTGCAGTGAACCCCTGTGACAAAGCCGCCTGCAAAAAGCCAATAAAATCAATGGGTTGATAAATACCTCCCTCTCGTCCTAGAAAACAAAATGACCCATACCGTCACCGAAGCCTGCATCAAGTGCAAGTACACCGATTGCGTCGACGTTTGCCCCGTGGATTGCTTCCGCGAAGGCCCCAACTTCCTGACCATCGACCCTGATGAATGCATCGATTGCGCGGTCTGCATCCCCGAATGCCCGGTCAACGCCATCTATGCCGAAGAAGATGTGCCGGCAGACCAGCGCCACATGACGGCGCTGAACGCTGAACTGGCCAAGCTGCCTACCTGGAAAAGCATCACCAAGCGCAAGGCCGAGCTGCCTGATGCGGATGAGTGGAAAGACAAGACCGGCAAGCTGGTGCATTTGATCCGTTGATCTGGCAAAGAACCACACCGTGACAACCATAGAGACCGATGCCCTCATCGTAGGCGCAGGTCCGGTCGGCTTGTTCCAGGTGTTTCAGCTGGGCCTGCAGGACGTCCGGGTGGACGTGGTGGACGCATTGCCCGGCCCCGGTGGCCAGTGCGTGGAGCTGTACGCCGACAAACCCATTTACGACATTCCGGCCTTGGCCGTCTGCACCGGCAGCGAGTTGGCGGACAAACTGATGGCCCAGATTGCTCCCTTTGGTGCGCGCTTCCATTGGGGCCAGTTCGTCTCGGGCTTGCAGAAGCAGCCCGATGGCCGCTTTCTGGTCGAGACCTCCCAGGCCCAGCGCTTTCTGTGTAAAACCGTTTTCATTGCTGCGGGCGTAGGGGCCTTCCAGCCACGCACCCTGCATGTGGACGGGCTGGCCGCGTTTGCCGGCACGCAGTTGCTGCACAGCCTGCCCGACGCTGCGGTGTGTGCGAATCGAAACGTCGTGATCTTTGGTGACGGCGATGAGGCACTCGAATCAGCGCTGAAGCTCTGCGCCGCCCACGCCGACAGCCATCCCCACAAAGCCAAGCGCGTCACCCTGGTGCACCGCCGCGAGGTGTTCAGCGCCGCACCCCAAACTGTGGAGCGCTTTCGTGCACTGGTTCAACAAGGCCACATCCACTTCGTGGCCGGCCAGGCACAGGGCATCGAGACTGTCAACGAACGCCTGACCGGCATCCAGATCCTGGACGCCGAAGGCCAGACGCGCACACTGCCGCTGGAAATGCTGCTGGTGCTACAGGGCTTGTCCCCCAAGCTTGGTCCGGTGGCGCAGTGGGGCCTGGACATGGAACGCAAGCAGTTGCAGGTGGATACCGAGAAGTTTTCCACCAGCGAGCCCGGTATCTTCGCCGTGGGCGATATCAACACCTATCCCGGCAAGAAGAAGCTGATCCTGTGCGGATTTCACGAAGCCACGCTGGCCGCATTTGGTGCCATGCCGTTCATTGCGCCTGAGAAGAAGGTAATGCTGCAGTACACGACCACCAGTCCCAAGCTGCATAAGTTGCTGGGTGTAATGCCCGAGGTTTCGGGCGGGTCAGATCGATAAATTGTGCACGTTTCAGGAAATTCTGTGCGCTCTACGGAAAACCCAATTTTTCCACGCTATAATTTGAGGCTTCATTCCTCAATAGCTCAGTTGGTAGAGCGCCGGACTGTTAATCCGTAGGTCCCTGGTTCGAGCCCAGGTTGAGGAGCCAAATTTAAGAACCCACCATCGAAAGATGGTGGGTTTTTTCATTTACGGTCTCTACCTGCTGGATTGCCCGCCGTAACCCAAGCGCAACAGAAAACAAGGTCAAGCATGCACAACGATGAACCGATCAATGCAACTTCCAATCTCATTCTAGAAGGCACAAAACAAATCTCCGCACTGCGTGGCGAAGATGCCGTAAGCGAAGGCCACATTGCCGAGCACATTCGCGGTATGGTTGCAGCCACCATGGGCAATTTGTCTATTGACGCACCCGACGCGACACGTACCCAAGCGGCGCATTGGCAACAGTGGGCTTTGGGAGTTGCCGACAGCATGGAATTGCCCGTTGCCGGCTAACGACCAGCTAAATACAACCCTTGCAACAGGAAGAAACGATGTTTGATAAAAATGGTGGATGGATTCCGCTTGAGACCTTCGATGACTTTGACAATGGCTTGTCAGATCTGATTGAATTGTGGTCTTCCGAGACGGTAACTCAAGCCGTGAAAGACTCCGCATTCGCCCACTTCAAAGAGGACCTCGAAGCCGTTACGCTACAGTGGATCGACAACAGAGCCAAATCCAAGAAGTACGCGTCCATTGCCCAGGAATTAGCCGAGTTTGAAGAAGTCTTAAAGCAAGGCTGAAAATTACGCAACAGGGTGCGATGACGGTCCCCCTCCGCCTTCGAGTTGGATCATTCGCTGCATGAGAATCAATTTAGCTACACCCTCTCGCTGAGAAGGATGCTCGCGCGTGGGACGGCTGCCCCCATAGCGCCGCAGCGTCCTGAGCTAAAATTTGTCTGCGACTAACCCATTGCGTCGCCGTAAGCGTTTACGTCAATCAACGCGCTAACCGCCGCCGGACGTGTCCGGGGTTGTAATCTTCCGGCTATTGAGGCTGCGGGGGACGGCGCCTTGTTTTGTCCGGCTTATGGAACTTGAATGAATCATCAATCTAATCGTCGCAAGACCCGCTTTCTCGGCTTCAAAAAGCTTCCGGCCCGTTGCGCCACCTGGGTCATGCCGCTGTTGCTATCCATCCTCATGACTTTCATCGTATCGATGATCAGCACGCTCAGAGGAGTCGGTTTGTCACCCGACATGCCCCGAATCTGGATGAGTTCATGGGCTCTTTCTTGGGTATTTGCGTTCCCCACGCTGCTGCTGGTTTTGCCACTGGTCCGCAAGGCAACCGCCGCCATAGTTGATGTGAGCTGATCTCGACCTCGTCGCGAGCCCTGTCACGTTAACGCCGCTGCCAATCGCTTTCGATGAACTCCACCACGCTGTCCGTGTGGTGTGGGCCAATCACGGTGTGCGCCTCCTGCTTCACCGCATCAATGGCATTGCCCATCGCAATACCGCGGTGCGCGGCCCGCAGCATGCTGACGTCGTTGACATGGTCGCCGAACACCACAATCTCACGCTCCACCAAACCATAACGCTCGGTTAGCGTTTGTATTGCCTGGTCTTTGCTGGCCCGCTTGTCATGCACAGTGAGCCACGGCCAATCGGGGGAATACAGGTCATCGGCCAAATGCGTTTCCACCGCACTACCGCACAGTTCGCATATGGCCGCTTGCAGCGCCCGCAACGGAGCTTCACGCTCAATCAAAACAAAGGTCACTACCGGGTCACGCAATTCGTCTTGCAAGCGCGTGGAATGGCGCAAGCGGGGGTCGCCAATGCTTAATCGCTCGTCCAGAAAACTCTGCTGGCCTGCATTGCTCGCAGAGTGATAAAACAACCGGTCACCCTTGGGGCCATGGGTAGAGAAAAAAGGCATCAGGCCATGGGCGCGCACCAGCGCGAAAATCGACTGTGCCAGCGCAGGCTCTATGGCGTGCACCAGTTCATGGCGGCCGCTGCGCATATCGCTGATATATGCGCCATTGCCCGAAATGACAGGCAACTGCAACGGTAGGTCGCCCAACAGGCTATTGATGGACGACACGTGGCGGGCACTGGCCACTGTGAACAGCAAGCCCTGCTCCAGCAAATGCGTCAGTCCCAGGCGGCTACGCTCTGATAGCTTACCCTCGCGGTTCAGCAAGGTGCCATCCAGATCCGATACGTACAACGTCATCCCAAGTTTCCCGTCTGAACAATAAAAAAGGCCGGGACCCTCTGCGGAGCCCCGGCCTTGATTATCGAAGCAAGCTGCTTAGTGGAACTGCTCTTCTTCGGTGGAACCAGTCAGCGCCTTGACGGAGGATGTTCCGCCCTGGATCACTGTGGTCACGTCGTCGAAGTAGCCAACGCCCACTTCCTGCTGGTGCGACACGAAGGTGTAACCCTTTTCGCGGGCAGCGAATTCGGGCTCTTGCACCATCTCGGTGTAGTGCTTCATGCCTTCGCCCTGGGCGTATGCATGGGCAAACTGGAAGGTGTTGAACCAGTTGATGTGGATACCGGCCAAGGTAATGAACTGGTACTTGTAACCCAGTGCGGACAGGTCTTCCTGGAAGGAAGCGATCTGCGAATCGCTGAGGTTTTTCTTCCAGTTGAAGGAAGGCGAGCAGTTGTACGACAGCAGCTTGCCTGGGCTGGCGGCGTGTACGGCTTGCGCGAATTCGCGGGCAAAGCCAATGTCTGGCACACCAGTTTCGCACCACACCAAGTCGGCGTAAGGGGCGTAGGCCACGCCGCGGCTAATGGATTGCTCCAGGCCGTTCTTGACACGGTAGAAGCCTTCTTGTGTACGCTCACCGGTGATGAAAGGCTTGTCGTTGGCGTCGTAGTCGCTGGTGATCAGGTTGGCGGCTTCCGCATCCGTGCGGGCCAGGATGATGGTGGACACGCCCATGGTATCTGCAGCAAAACGAGCGGAGATCAGCTTTTCGATCGCTTCACGGGTAGGCACCAACACTTTGCCGCCCATGTGGCCGCATTTCTTAACAGCAGCCAATTGGTCTTCAAAGTGCACGCCGGCAGCGCCGGAGGCAATCATGTTCTTCATCAGTTCAAACGCGTTCAACACACCGCCGAAACCGGCTTCTGCATCAGCCACGATAGGCAAGAAGAAATCGATGAATTCCTTGGAACCTGGCTCGATACCGCGACCCCACTGGATTTCGTCGGCACGCTTGAACGTGTTGTTGATACGGCGCACCATGGTGGGCACGGAATCGTAGGCGTACAGCGACTGGTCGGGGTACATGGTTTCAGACGTGTTGCCGTCGGCGGCGACTTGCCAGCCCGACAGGTACACGGCTTCCAGACCCGCTTTGGCCTGCTGCATGGCCTGGCCGGCGGAGATGGCACCAAAGGCGTTGACGTAGCCCTTCTTGGCACCACCGTTGACCTTTTCCCACAGCTTTTCGGCACCGCGCTTGGCCAGCGTGTGCTCGATGTTCACGCTACCGCGCAAGCGAACGACGTCAGCTGCGGTGTAGCCGCGCTTGACGCCCTTCCAGCGGGGGTTGGTGGCCCAGTCTTTTTCAAGGGCTGCGATTTGCTGTTCACGGGTCTGGGTAGTCATGGAATCACTCCGTCGTAGTTAAAGAATTTCGGTGCCTGAAGGGAGCTTTGCAGTTCAAGCTGGACTCTATTGTAGTCTTCTATAAGACTTAAATTGTATCTTATGTCTTATAGATGACTAAATATTTTTTCTATATAAATCAATCACTTAGCTCTGGATTTTCTCAATACGAAAAGCGTAGATTGCGATGTGAAAACGTTGGTAACGAAAAGCACGAAGCAAGCCAACCCTTTTAAGCCTGTGTTCGCGGCATCTTGCGGGTTCGATATGCACTGACGGTGACAATCACCATACAAACTGTTGGGATAATGCGCAGTTTTTTCAATTTAAGGAGTGCGCCGTGCTGTTGACCCTGGTCATCGTCTACCTGCTGATCACCATCGCCATTGGCCTCTATGCGGCCAAACGTGTCAAGAATACGGCGGACTTTGCGATTGCAGGCCGCAATTTGCCGATGGTCATGATTGTCACTACCACATTCGCCACCTGGTTCGGATCGGAGACCGTGCTCGGCATTCCGGCCAAGTTCGTCAACAGTGGACTCAACGGTGTGGTGGAAGACCCGTTTGGCGCCGGCACCTGCCTGATCCTTGTGGGCATGTTCTTCGCTGCCAAGCTGTACAAGATGAACTTGCTGACCATCAGCGACTACTACCGCGAGCGTTTTGGCCGCACCGTGGAAATCGTCTGCTCCCTGATCATCATGCTCAGCTACCTGGGTTGGGTATCGGCGCAGGTCACGGCCCTGGGCCTGGTGTTCAATCTCTTGTCGGGCGGCGCCATCAGCATACCCATGGGCATGACGATCGGTGTGGTCTCCATCTTGGCCTACACGCTTTTCGGCGGCATGTGGTCGGTGGCAGTGACCGACTTCATCCAGATGATCATCCTGGTGGGCGGACTGGCAATCCTGGCGGTGTTTGCGGGCGACATGGCTGGTGGCGCGGACAAGGTGGTGTCGCTGGCCATGAGCAAAGACATGTTCAAGTTTCTGCCCGAGCCTAAATTCAAAGACATCATGTTCTTCTTTGCAGCCGCCATCACGATGATGCTGGGCTCCATCCCCCAGCAGGACGTTTTCCAGCGTGTGATGTCTGCCAACACCCCCAGCGCGGCCACCAAGGGCCCTGTCATCGGCGGCATCTGCTACATCCTGTTTGCTTTTGTGCCCATGTTCCTCGTTGCCAGCGCGCTCATCATCATGCCGGAGCAAACGGCGACGCTGCTGAAGGAAGATCCTCAAAAGGTGCTCCCTACGCTCGTGCTGGAGAAAATGCCCTTTGTGATGCAGGTGCTGTTCTTTGGTGCGCTGCTGTCGGCCATCAAATCCACCGCGTCGGCCACCCTGCTTGCACCCAGTGTGACCTTTGTTGAAAACATCTGGCGTCAGTTCAAACCCCGAATGGGTGACAAGGAAGAGTTGCGCACGATGCGCATCACGGTGCTGGTATTCAGCGCCTCGGTGCTCACCTACGCGATCCACACCCAAGGCACACCCATCTATGAGATGGTGTCCGGTGCGTACCAGGTGACGCTGGTGGGAGCCTTCGTTCCGTTGGTGTTCGGTCTGTACTGGAAACGCGCCACCACCCAAGGCGCCCTGCTCTCCATCGTGTTGGGCCTGACGACTTGGCTGCTGTTCCTCTCAACAGCTGCCGGGACCGAGTTTCCCGCCCAGCTGGCGGGCGTGCTGGCGGGACTGCTGGGCATGTTGGCGGGTTCCCTAGGGCCACAGGTCATCAAGAATGCGCACGATAGCCACCACAAGCTGACAGGCGTGTCCGAGTGACCGGTTCCACCCCGCGGCGCTGGCTGGCCTATGCCAGCCTGGGCTTGAGCATGGCGCTGGTCGGCAGCTACGTCGCACTGTCCAAGCCGCTGGTGGCCGCGCTGTCGGTGTTCTTGCTGGCCTGGCTGCGCTTCGGCATTGGCGGCGTGGCCATGCTGCACTGGCTCAAACGCTCGCCACACGAGGCGCCGTTAAGCGGTGCCACCAAGCGCCTGCTCTTCCTCGAATCCTTCTTCGGCAATTTTCTGTTCTCCATCGCCATGCTGTATGGCGTCAGCATGACCACGGCAGTGTCGGCGGGCGTCATCATGGCAACCATTCCAGCGGCCGTCGCGCTGATGAGCTGGGCATTGCTCAAGGAGCGCATTGGCTTGCGCGTGTGGGCTGCCATCGCCTGTGGCGTGCTGGGCATTGCTGTCTTTGTGCTATCAAAAAGTGAGCTACTTACGCACGGCCCACGAGGGCTAGAGGCTGATTTGGCCAATAGCAATGCGCTGTGGGGCAATGTCTTGGTGTTTGTAGCAGTGCTGTGCGAAGCGGCCTACGCCGTCATCGGCAAGAAGCTAACTGGCGTGCTGACGCCCAAACGCATTGCTGCGCTCATCAATCTGTGGGGATTTGTGTTGGTGACACCCCTCGGGCTCTACGCAGCATGGCACTTTGAGTTTTCCTCCGTGGCGCCATCGTTGTGGTTGCTGTTGGTGTTTTATGCGCTGGCGGCCAGCGTGTGGACCGTGTGGCTATGGATGACCGGCCTGCAAACGGTACCAGCCGCACGGGCCGGCGTGTTCACGGTGATGCTGCCAATCACCGCCGCACTGGTGGGCGTGCTCGTACTGGGTGAAACGCTGACAGGCCTGCAGATGCTGGCCTTTGGCATCGCATTGGTGGGCGTGCTGCTTGCAACCCTGCCCTCTGGCACAACAACTACACCAGTGCCTTAGGCGACAGCACGATGCCGTCTTCGTCGGCGTACAGCCAGTCCCCCGGCCGTACCCATACACCCTGCACCTGAACGGCCACGTCTGCCTGGCCCTGCTGGCGTTTCTCGGTGGGCATGGGCATGGAGGCCAGCGCGCGTATGCCGACAGCGTGGTTGGAAAGCTCAGCCGTATCGCGCACACAGCCATCTATCACGACACCGGCCCAGCCATTGCGCGCGGCAGCGGCGCCCAGGTTGCCCCCCAGCAGCGCCTTACGCATGGATCCACCACCGTCTACGACTAGCACCTTGCCCACGCGGCCCTGGGGCGTATCCAGATAGCCCCCAGAGTCCACCGCCGCTTTCACCAGCGTGTTGTCCTCGAAACACTTGACGGTGACCACCGGGCCAGCGAACTTTTTGACCGCACCAAAGTCGCGAAACGCCGGGGGCAGAACCCGAAAATCGCCAGTGGTATCACCCTTGTGAACGTCACAGAGGTCACAGGTGGAAAACACGTACGTGATTGCAATCGCCATAGCCAGCCACTCCTTTTTGACAAATACGCCCATTCTCCAATGGAAAAAACAACATTTCCCAATGAAAAAGTCATTTCCCCTCTGGATTAGCCCCTTTTTCTCCAGTAGCATCCGGGTACCAGAGAGGAGGCAGCTTTTCACTGGTGATTAATCAACTTCAAGAAGGACAATCAATCATGGCAACTGCAAAAAAAGCTCCGGCTAAAAAAGCGGCACCTGCAAAGAAGGCAGCAGCTCCGGCAAAGAAGGCAGCTCCTGCTAAAAAAGCAGCCGCTCCAGCCAAAAAGGTAGCCGCCAAGGCACCAGCCAAGAAGGCTGCTCCCGCCAAGAAGGCTCCTGCGAAGAAAGCCGCTCCCAAGGCTCCAGCCAAGAAGCGCACAGTGAATGCTGCGTTCATGAAGGCTTTGACACCTAGCGCCGCTTTGGCCGCTATCGTGGGCGCAACACCGCTGCCACGCACTGAGGTGGTGAGCAAGCTGTGGGCTTACATCAAGAAGAACAAGCTGCAAGACGCAGTGAACAAGCGCATGATCAACGCGGATGCCAAGCTGAAGGAAATCTTCGGCAAGATGCAAGTGTCCATGTTTGAAATGGCTGGCCTGATCGGCAAGCACCTCAAATAATTGGCAATTGCGCCATGCTGAAAAGGCCGGATCTTCCGGCCTTTTTTTTGCGTCTGAAACACAGGGAAAACCAGCGGATGGCGTGTTTTTTGCGTTGGTAGAATTCGGCACCCTGTGCACCACCCCGGTGCACCCCTTTTTGTCTATACAACTCCCACTCACCAACCCATGCTGCGCTTTCTGTTCACGCGCTTGAGCCTGATCATCCCGACGTTTTTCGGCATGACACTGGTGGCGTTTTTTCTGATTCGCCTGGTCCCCGGCGATCCCATCGAAACCCTGGCGGGCGAACGCGGCATCGACGCCGAACGCCATGCCGTGCTCCTGAAAGAGTACGGCCTGGACCGCCCCGTCCTCGTGCAATACGGCATCTACATTGCCAAGGTGTTGCATGGGGATCTGGGCAAGTCCGTCATCACGCAGAGCCCGGTTATGACCGAGTTTGCCGCGCTGTTCCCGGCCACCATCGAACTCGCGCTGTGTGCCATTCTGTTCGCGCTGTTGATTGGCATACCGGCCGGCATCATCGCCGCGGTCAAACGCAATTCCATCCTGGACCACGGCGTCATGGGCGTATCACTCACTGGCTACTCCATGCCCATTTTCTGGTGGGGCTTGCTGCTGATCTTGTTTTTCTCGGTGCAGCTCGATCTGACCCCGGTGTCTGGGCGTATCGCAGTGCAGTACTTCATCGAGCCGGTGACGGGTTTTCTGTTGATTGACACTTTGCTGGCCAATGACAAGGGCGCCTTTTGGTCAGCGGTCAGCCACCTGATCTTGCCCACCATTGTGCTGGGCACCAACCCGCTGGCGGTGATTGCCCGCATGACCCGCTCGGCCATGCTGGAGGTGCTGGGTGAAGACTACATCCGCACCGCTCGCGCCAAGGGTTTGCCCACCCTTCGCATCGTCGCAGTACACGCGTTGCGCAACGCGCTGATACCAGTGATCACCGTCATTGGCTTGCAGGTAGGCGTGCTGTTTACCGGCGCCATCCTGACCGAAACCATCTTCTCTTGGCCCGGTGTTGGCAAGTGGCTGATCGAAGCCATCAGCCGGCGCGACTACCCCGTGTTGCAAGGCGGCATGCTGCTGCTGGGCACCATGGTCATGGCTGTCAACCTGTTGGTGGACGTGACCTACGGCATCATCAATCCGCGTATCCGGCACCAAAAATGACGACGAGCACACACACTATGGCTGCATCTTCCGAATCGTCTGCGCCCGCCGCGCCCTTGCATCCACTCAAAGATTTTTGGCGCTACTTCAGTGCCAACCGCGGCGCTGTGGGTGGGTTACTGATCGTAGTGACCGTGCTGTTGCTGGCTGCGTTTGCCAATGTGGTCGCACCCTACAACCCCGACCTGACCGACAACGCCGTCTTTCTGGTGCCGCCCGCATGGCAAACCGGAGGCTCTTCGGCCCATTTGTTGGGGACCGACGCCATCGGCCGTGACATTCTGTCGCGCCTGATCCATGGCGCGCGCCTGTCATTGACCATCGGTATTGCAGTAGTGGCCCTGTCTGTGCTGGTAGGCACCACGTTGGGCCTGCTGGCCGGATACTTCCGCGGTGTGTTCGAGATCGCAGTGATGCGCATCATGGACATCATCCTGACCCTGCCCAGCCTGCTCTTGGCGATTGTGATCGTCGCCATCCTCGGCCCAGGCTTGATGAATGCCATGCTGGCCGTCTCCATCGTCGTGCTGCCCCACTATGTGCGCATCACGCGCGCGGCAGTCATTTCGGAGACGTCGCGCGACTATGTGACCGCGGCCCGCATGGGCGGCGCCGGCCACTGGCGCATCATGTTCAGCGAGGTGCTGCCCAACTGCACAGCGCCGTTGATCGTGCAGGCTTCGCTGGGTATCTCTACCGCCATTCTGGATGCAGCCGCACTCGGCTTTTTGGGCCTGGGTGCACAACCGCCCTCACCCGAATGGGGCACCATGCTGGCTGACGCACGTGAATTCGTGCTGCGCGCCTGGTGGGTGGTGACCTTCCCCGGCCTGGCCATTCTGATCACCGTATTGGCCTTTAACCTGCTTGGCGATGGCCTGCGCGATGCGCTGGACCCCAAGCTGAAACGCTAACAACCAAACGACAGCACACCACCATGGCATTGCTAGAAATTGAAAATCTGTCGGTAGAGTTCCCCTCGCACAACGGCACCATGCACGCGGTCGACGGCGTGAGCCTGTCACTGGACACTGGCGATGTGCTGGGCATCGTCGGAGAATCCGGCTCCGGCAAAAGCGTCACGATGATGGCCCTGATGGGTCTGGTGGCCTACCCTGGCCGCGTCAAGGCAGACAAACTGCGCTTTGACGGGCATGACCTGTTGGCCTTGTCCGACCGCGAACGCCGCCGCCTGACCGGCAAAGACCTGTCGATGATCTTCCAGGACCCAACCACCAGCCTGAACCCCTGCTTCACCGTGGGTTTTCAACTGGCCGAGACGCTGAAGTTGCATATGGGCATGGACAAGGCGGCAGCCCGCAAGCGCTCCATCGAACTGCTGGAGCAGGTCGGCATCCCCGCGCCAGAGAGCCGTCTGGCCGTCTACCCACACCAGCTGTCCGGCGGCATGAGCCAGCGCGTGATGATTGCCATGGCGATCGCCTGCAACCCCAAACTGCTGATTGCCGACGAGCCCACCACGGCATTGGATGTAACCATCCAGGCGCAAATTTTGGACCTGCTGCGCAGCCTGCAAAAGGACCGTGGCATGGCCCTGGTGCTGATCACGCACAACATGGGCGTCGTTAGCGAAATGGCGCAGCGTATCGCCGTGATGTACGCCGGCCAGATCATGGAAGAGCGCGGTGCCGACACGCTGTTCACCGCGCCGCAACACCCCTACACCGAAGCCCTGATGGCTGCCTTGCCCGAACGCAACGACGGCCATTCCCGCCTGGCCACGATTCCCGGCATGGTGCCCGGCCTGTATGACCGGCCCAAGGGCTGCCTGTTTGCGCCCCGCTGCAGCTACGCGAATGATGGCCTGTGCATGACGCGCCCGCCGCTGCGTGCATGGCAGGATGGCGCCGTGCGGTGCTACTACCCGCTGGGTGATCCCGATCGTCACTTGCATGCACCCAAACACGCGGAGGTGGCAGCATGAGCACCCCACAAACCAACAGCAACAACGCCGGCACAACCGTTGTCACAGCCAAGGACCTGCGCCGCGTCTACCCCATCAGCCGTGGCATGTTCAGCAAGCCTGATCTGTTGCAGGCAGTAGGTGGCGTTTCGTTCTCGGTGCAGGCCGGCAAGACACTGGCCATCGTCGGCGAATCCGGCTGTGGCAAGTCCACACTGGCGCGGATGGTCACGCTGATCGAGCAGCCCACGGGCGGTAGCCTGCAACTGGGCGGCGTAGATGTGGTCAACGCATCCGCAGACGAGAAGAAAGCCTTGCGCCAAAAGGTACAGCTGGTGTTCCAGAACCCCTATGGCTCGCTGAACCCGCGCAAGCGCATCGGCCAGATTCTGGAAGCCCCACTGGAGATCAACACCGAACTCACCGCGGCGCAACGTGCCGAAAAAGCGCGCGCCATGCTGGCCATGGTCGGCTTGCGCCCCGAGCACTACGACCGCTACCCGCACATGTTTTCTGGCGGCCAGCGCCAGCGTATTGCGATAGCGCGCGCGCTGATGCTGGAGCCATCCCTGGTAGTGGCCGATGAGCCCGTGTCGGCGCTGGACGTATCCATCCAGGCACAGGTGCTGAATCTGCTGGCCGACCTGCAGCGCGACCTGGGCCTGGCCTACCTGTTCATCTCGCACGATCTGGGCGTGGTGCGGCATATCGCCCATGACGTGCTGGTCATGTACCTGGGCCACACGGTAGAGCACGGTGAGAAAAACGCCATCTTCAGCCGCCCTTTACACCCTTACACCCAGGCGTTGTTGGCCTCTACACCCGGCCTGGCCGGCAGTGGCCCTGCGGCCCAGCGCACCGTGCTCAAGGGTGAGCTGCCCTCGCCGCTTAAACCACCGACGGGCTGCGTGTTTTCCACCCGCTGCCCGCATGCCACCGACCAATGCCGCAAAGAGCGCCCCGTACTGCAGGAACTGCATGGCCGCGCCGTGGCCTGCTTTGAAGCGCCGCGCTTGGCCGCGGCAGCAAATCCCCCACAGTAGGAACCCCAATACGGGCCAGCACTTTACTCGCGTAACATGGTCGGCTCGGAGACCGGGCCACAAGTTCGGTTCAATTGTTCATAGTGGGGTTGTACGTCACCCCTTTTTTAAATGGAGTTTTCTGGATGACCACTTCTTTCCCGCGCAAAACGACATTGCGTGTCAGCAAAGTTGCCATGCTCTGCGCCGTGGCACTGCCCGCGCTGATGGCCTTGACGCCGGCTGCCGCCAAGACCCTGGTGTATTGCTCCGAAGGCAGCCCAGAAAATTTTGCACCCAGCATCAACACCACCGGCACGTCGTTTGATGCTACGGAACAGATTTACGACAACCTCGTCAAGTTTGAACGCGGCGGCACACAAATTACCCCCGGTCTGGCTGAAAAATGGACCGTGTCCAAAGATGGCCTGGAATACACCTTCAACCTGCGCAAGGGCGTGAAATGGCATTCCAACAAGAACTTCAAGCCATCGCGCGACTTCAATGCGGATGACTTCTTGTTCACGATGAACCGCCAGTGGGTAGAGACTGACCCCTACTTCAAGGTCACCAGCTCCAACCACTCTTACTTCAACGACATGGGCATGCCCAAGCTGCTGAAGTCCATCGAAAAGATCGACGAATACACCGTCAAGGTCACGCTGAACAAGCCCGAGGCGCCATTCCTGTCCAACCTGGCCATGCAGTTCGCCGGCATTCAATCCCAGGAATACGCCATTGCCATGCTGAAGGCTGGCACACCCGAGAAGATTGACCAGGAACCACTGGGCACCGGCCCCTTTACGCTGGTGCAATACCAAAAAGACGCCATCATCCGATACAAGGCCTTCCCCCAGTACTGGAAGGGCGCGGCCAAGATTGATGACCTGATTTTCTCCATCACACCCGACGCCTCGGTGCGCTGGGCCAAGCTGCAAAAGGGTGAGTGCCATGTCATGCCCTACCCCAACCCCGCCGACCTGGACGCGATCCGCAAGGACGGCAATGTGACGGTGCTGGAGCAACCTGGTTTGAACGTCGGTTACCTGGCCTACAACACCACCAAGAAGCCTTTTGATGACGTGCGCGTGCGCAAGGCTATCAACATGGCCATCGACAAAAAGGCCATCGTGTCTGCCGTGTACCTGAGCACCGGCATTGCGGCCACCAACCCGATCCCACCGACACAATGGTCTTACAACAAGTCCATCAAGGACGACGCGTTTGATCCCGCGGCAGCCAAGAAAGCCCTGGCCGCCGCTGGCTACCCCAACGGCTTCACCACCGACCTGTGGGCCATGCCCGTACAGCGCCCCTACAACCCCAACGCCAAGCGCATTGCCGAGCTGATGCAGGCGGACCTCGCTAAGATCGGCGTCACGGCCGAGATCAAGAGCTTTGAATGGGGCGAGTACCGCAAGCGCATGCAAGCTGGCGAACACCAGATGGGCATGCTGGGCTGGACTGGTGACAACGGAGACCCAGACAACTTCCTGAACACTTTGCTCGGTTGCGATTCCGCCAAGACCAACGGCTCCAACGTGGCCAAGTTCTGCTTCAAGCCTTTTGAAGACCTGGTGCAAAAAGCCAAACTGGTGTCCAACCCTGCAGAACGTACCAAGCTGTACGAACAAGCCCAGGTCATCTTCAAGGAACAGGCCCCCTGGTTCACGATTGCCCACGCGGTACAACTCAAGCCGGTGCGCAAGGAAGTCATCGATTTCAAACTGAGCCCGTTTGGCCGCCACACCTTCTATGGCGTGGATATGAAGTGATTGCGACAGTGGTTGGTTGAGGTTTCTCAAGAAGTTAAGGCCGGTGCAAACCGGCCTTTTTTTTGTCCAACTCCGGCAACCGCTAGGCGCAAGAAGCTCGACGCGCCCCAAGTCCGGAGCCAATATGAAACGGCCGCAGCGATACATTTCAGTTAAAGTGAATGTTCCGGTGCAATTTGCAAAAGTCTAGCCCCTGCTGGACGGGTCAACCAAAATGAGGCTATGAGCAAATCGGCAAAAGAGAGCTTGTCACAAACCATGGCACGGCCTGTTCTGAGCGAGGCCCAGAGTCAATTGCTGTGGGAGATCGCATCCGATGCCGTGGTCCTCATTGATGCCCACAGCATCATCCGGTACGCCAACCCAGCACTGCGTGCTATTTTTGGTTTTTCACCCGACGAAGCGCAAGGACAACCCCTATCGATATTGCAGCCACCGCATCTGCGGGAAGCCCATCTACGGGGGCTCGACCGTTACATGGCCTCGGGTCGGAAGCTGCTCGACTGGCGTGCCGCTGAAGCCGTCGGACTGCATCGGGACGGCCATGAATTTCCGATCGAAATTTCTTTCAGTGACCTCGAAATCGACGGCGTACGGATGTTCGCCGCATTCCTCCGCGACATAACTGAGCGCATACTGGCCGAACGCAAGAAGCTACAGCTCCAGTCTGTGTTGAGAATGCTGACGGACAGGGTCGCGCTTAGAATCATCCTGGACCGAATTGTTCGCGACGTGGAAGAACTGCATGCCGGCGCGTTGTGCAGCATCATGTTGTTGGACAAAGACGGGGTGACTTTGCGCCATGGTGCCGCACCCAGTCTGCCAGATTTTTTCATGCAGGCGCTCGACGGTATGCCTGTTGGTCCAACGGCCGCCTGCTGCGGCGCAGCCGTTTTTTCAGGTAGCACGGTGATTGCGCAAGACATCCAGACGCACTCCGGTTGGACTACCCATAGTGGACTCGCCACACGTGCTGGGTTAGCGTCGTGCTGGTCGCAGCCCATCATCTCGGGGGCGGGAAAGGTTCTAGGAACGTTTGATATCTATCACCGCCATCCTCGAACGCCCACTCCAGCGGATCTGAAATCCTTGGAAGACCTCGCAGTCCTCACCGCACTGGCGATCAGCAAAAGTGCTGACTCCGAGAAACTGCAACTCGCTGCCAGTGTGTTCACGCACGCCCGAGAGGGTATTCTGATAACCGACGTTGAGGGCAAGATCGTTGATGTCAACGAGACCTTCAGCCTGATTACCGGGTATTCGCGGGATGAGGCGCTGGGGCAAAACCCCAGGTTTCTTAAATCGGACCGTCAGCCAGCCAATTTTTATATGCCCATGTGGACCAGCCTCGCAGAGAGCGGACATTGGTCGTGTGAAGTCTGGAACCAGCGCAAGAACGGCGAGGTCTATGCCCAAATGCAGACAGTCAGTGTGGTGCGCGATGCCAACGGCACACCGCAGCATTATGTCTCGCTGTTTACCGATATCACCAGCCAGAAGTTGCAGCAACAACAGCTGGAGCACATCGCGCACTATGACGCCCTGACCAATTTGCCCAACCGTGTTCTGCTGGCTGACCGGCTATCCCAGGCCATGCTGCAGGGCCAACGCCGAGGAGGTGTGATTGCGGTTGCCTACCTCGATCTCGATGGATTCAAGCAGGTCAATGACATGCATGGCCACAGCGTGGGGGATCAAATGTTGGTCCTGCTTGCACAACGCATCAGTGGGCAACTGCGCGAGGGTGATACGCTGGCGCGTATTGGTGGCGATGAATTTGCGGCGGTGATGGTAGACCTGGAAGGGCCGGCAGATTGCGAAGCCGTATT
Source organism: Rhodoferax sp. ZS1R8 (assembly GCF_056521325.1). Taxonomy (NCBI): domain Bacteria; kingdom Pseudomonadati; phylum Pseudomonadota; class Betaproteobacteria; order Burkholderiales; family Comamonadaceae; genus Rhodoferax; species Rhodoferax sp. ZS1R8. The sequence goes on from NZ_JBWMBA010000004.1 coordinate 432,475, forward strand.
GGCCCGCATGCTGGAGGCTGCGTCCCAACCCGTTATGGTGGGTGAGGCTGTCCTCAGCGTGTCTGCAAGTATTGGCATCACGATGTATCCGCAGGATGTTGCCGATGCCGACTTGCTGCTGCGCCACGCTGACCAGGCGATGTACTTGGCCAAGGACTCAGGCAAAAACCGGTACCAATTTTTTGACGTAGCCTCGGCCACAGCCCTGCAAAGCCAGCGCGAAAGCTTGAATGGGATCGCGCGAGCCTTGGCGCAAGAAGAGTTTGTGCTGTATTACCAGCCAAAGGTGGACATGCAAACGGGTGCAGTGGTGGGTGCCGAGGCCTTGATTCGCTGGCAGCACCCTGAGCGGGGTCTACTCGCGCCTGCCGACTTCCTGTACATCATCGAAGGGCACCCACTGAGCGTCACACTGGGCGATTGGGTGATTGCCGCAGCTATCGCACAGATGGGTGCCTGGCGCGAACAAGGCTTGGAAGTACCTGTCAGCGTCAACATTGGCGCAAGCCAGTTGCAGCAGTCTGATTTTGTTGAACGCCTCTCTGCCATGCTGTCGACCCGCCCGGATGTCAACCCAAACTGTCTGCAGCTCGAAGTACTGGAAACCAGCGCCTTGGAGGACACAGTCCGCGCCGGCGAGGTTATGCAGGCTTGCAAGGCCATTGGAGTGGGCTTTGCATTGGATGACTTTGGCACCGGGTATTCGTCACTGACCTACCTCAAGCGTTTGCCTGCGGAAACACTGAAGATTGATCAGAGCTTTGTGCGCGATATGCTAAGCAACCCGGATGATCTGGCAATTGTCCAAGGGATTATTGGGCTGGCGGGCGTATTCAAGCGCAGCGTTATTGCCGAGGGTGTAGAAACTGCTGCACACGGGCAACTCTTGTTGTCGCTGGGCTGTGCGCTGGCTCAAGGGTATGGCATCGCCCGTCCTATGCCCACCAGTGAATTTCCGGCTTGGGTGGAGCGTTGGCACGCCGGCGCCCATTGGACTGCATGAAGAAGGTGCAGAAGCGCCGTACCTGAAGCACAACCCATGCACCGAATGGCCGTCAAAACTTACGTTCAAACTTGGCCAGCGCATCTTCTAGTTGCCACTGCAACTTGGCCTTCGGACTTTGCTCCAGGAAGCGTTCGCAACGTGCAGTGGCTTTAACAACTCCAGGTCGATTCTCAGCACAGTCAGCCGCCGGCTGACCACGCTCCACATCCTTCCAAAGCCCCGCCCCCTCCACAAACGCATACTGCAAACTATTGCGCGCCATGGTCTTCAACTGCCGGTAGCTGATGTTCTGCTCCTGCACCGCTTTCACATACTCATGCGTCATCTCCGAGCGGGACACGCCCTCGTCATCGGTCGCCAAAGCAGTGGGCACGCCGTACTTGAGGTAAGCCGACAGCGGATGCTGGGTGCCGCTGACACCCAGGATGCCGGTGTTGCTGGTCAGGCAGATCTCCACCATGATCTTGTCGCGTGCCATGCGTTTGAGCAGACCCACGGCGTCGTCTTCCTGCATCACGGCCACGCCGTGGCCTATGCGGGTAGCGTGTCCCTGTTCAATGGACTGCCGGATATGGAAGCGCAGGCCTTCGGGCGGCACCAGTCCGGGCGCAAGCTCACCGGCGTGCAGCGTGACCTGCACCTTGGGGTAGACGCTGTGCAGGTAGTCCAAGAGGCGCATGTGCAGCGAGAAATCGCGCATCGGCACCAACGCGTCTTCTGGCATCACCAGATTCAGGCCAACCACTTGGGATTCGGCACGGCTGGTCAGCTCGAAGCCCGCCAACATCTGCGCAAAGACGATTTCCTTGGGCAGGCCCCGCAGCACCTGGTAGAGGTAGCGCACGGCGACGGCGCAGCCGGGCGATGCCTGGGGCGTGCCGCAGCGCAAGAGTTCGGCTTTGCGTGCGCCGGCGCGGGCCAGTTCGTCGGCAGCAGCTTTGGCTGCATCGGGCAAGCCGTTCTCCAGCATGGTGGCGCGCATCTTCGCAAAATCTTCGTTCCAGCCGGCCTTGGCGGCGACCTTGGACACTTCCGAGCCAGCTGGCGTCAGCATCAGCTCCAGGTAGCTGACGTTGCCTGCGCTGGCACGTGCCGCCACCTCTGCCAACATGTCTCCATTGCGGTTGCGGTTGGCGCCACCAAATTTTCCAAAGCTGTCGAAGAACTGGTCGTGGCCGCTCAGGCCCGACGTCTGTGCGTTGCGCATGGACCAAGCGTCAATCATGCGGCGGTACAGCAGGCCATCTGCCTGCGCTTCCTTGGCACCCACCTGCCCTTGCGCAGCGTCGCAAGGCGGCTTGACCACGGTCAGCGTTTTTGTGTCCACGCACAGGCCGTCTTCGGCCGCCCAGCCGATCATCGATTCGGCATAGATAGCGCCGGACAAATGGCTGTGCAGGTCGCCGCCTTTGGGCATGTCTTTCAAAAAGGCCCACAGCTCGGGCGGCTGCGTTTTGACGTTTTTGAAGTGCGCTTCAGTACGCTGTTGCGCGGTGGCAGCTGATTTGGCGGCTTGGCCAAACGCGGGGGCAGTGATAGTGGCAACCAGGGCCAGGCTTGTGCAGAGCGCCTTCCATGGCGGGGTGTTTGTATTTTTATTCATAGTATTGGTGCGCAGACCTGCTGCGTAAAAAGAGAAAAGCCCCACTGAAGGGGCCATCATTCGCGGTGCAGTATCTATTTCTGCGGCGCTTCGCCGGCGGTGGGTGCCGGCTTCTTGCTGTTGAATTTAGCCGCAACCTCTGCCTGCTTGCGTTTGCGCTCGGCGTTGGTGCGCTCTAGTTGCGCCTGGTTGGTTTTCTTCATGTTGGGATCTTTCCCGAATACGCCTGCCATAGTGTGGACTCCTTCGTTTCAGTCTAACTGAAAATTTGCGCCTTTTGCCTGTGCAAGCCCATCCCGGGGGTGCTCCACTTTTTATAGCGGGTTACGCACAGCTGACGGGGGCTACAGGCCGTTTTATTCTATGCGATGGCTTCAGGTGCTGCCCCGCACCAGCACCTCATAGCCCAGGTCCACGCAAGGCGACGCCACGGCCTCACCCCGCATCAGCGCCATCAGCATGGTAGCCGCTGCATTGCCGATCTCGGCACGTGGGGTGCGCACCGTGGTCAGCGGTGGCAGCATCTGGTCGCTGCCGGTCAAGTCGTTGAAACCGGCAACGGCCACGCGCTGCGGCACGGCAATACCCAAGCGCAACGCAGCCAGCAGCGCGCCCTGGGCCAGGTCGTCGTTGCAGAAGAAGATGGCATCCACGGCAGGATGTTGGCCCATGATCTGCTCGAACATGCGTGCACCCAGCGAGATGGATGAAGGCGCGGGGTTCAACCACTCCAGCGTGGTGTCATACAAGGCCGCGGCCTGCAGGGCCTTGCGCCAGCCTTCCAGCCGCTGCAGCGTGCGCGGGTCCAGTTGCGCCGCGGCAAAGGCGATGCGTTGGTGGCCACGGCCCAGCAAATGGCGGGTCAGCTCTTCACCGGCATCGGCCTGCGAAAAACCCACGCAGTGGACTCCGGCCGTGCCGGACGCCTCCATCAGGTGCACGCAGGGCACGCCGCTCTGCGCTATCAGGTTACGGGTCGCCTCACTGCGCTCCAGGCCGGTGACCAGCAGGCCCGCGGGGCGGTGCAGCAGTTGCTCGCGCAGCAGCGTCTCTTCTTCGGCCGGGTCGTAGTGGGTCACGCCAATCAGTGTCTGGTAGCCGCCCTGGCGCAATGTGCGCTGAATGCCTTCCAGCAGATCGACGAACAGCGCATTGGACAGCATGGGTATCAGAACCGCCACGTGCGAGCCCACACCCGACGCCAGCGCACGCGCAGCCGGGTTGGGCAGATAACCCAGCTTGGCCACCGCGGCTTGCACGCGGGCCACCAGCTCCGGGTCTACCGCCCGCTCACCGCGCAAAGCACGCGACACGGTGATGGGGCTGACGCCTGCAGCATGGGCAACATCGGCCAGCGTGATGCGGCCGGTGGCGCGGGAATGGGCGGCGTTGGGTTTCATGGTCCTAGGGAAAATACGGATGGTTGGTCTGCAATATTCACATAGGATAGCGCTATCCAACAGCAAATGGCAGGCGGACAATCCCTAGGTAGCAGGATTTTTTTCTGCACTGGGGCTTTTCCCAACCCGCTATTTGCCTTTTTATAACCTTGATTGGATAGCGCTATCCAGTTTAATGCAAAACATGGATGCAATAGTGATCATGGGTGTGGCCGGTTGCGGCAAGTCCAGTCTGGCGGCGGTGGTCTCACAAGCCGCCGGTTTGCCGCTGGTCGAGGGCGATGATTACCACAGCCCTACCAACCGCGACAAGATGGCCCGCGGCGTGCCGCTGACCGATGCCGACCGCGACGGCTGGTTGGCCATACTGTGCAACCAACTACGCCAACACCCCCTCGGTGTGGTGATGACCTGCTCGGCGCTCAAAAGGTCCTACCGTGTCCGCCTGCGCGAAGCAGCACCCGGTCTGCGCTTTGTGTTCATGGAAATCCAGCGCGAGCAGGCTTTATTGCGCGTGGCCGCACGAGGAGGAGCGCACTTTTTCTCCACCACGCTGGTGGACAACCAGTTCACGACGCTGGAGGATCCCACCGCAGAGGCCGGCGTGCTGAAGGTGGATGCTACTGAACCACTTACACAGCTGCAGAGCCAGGTCAGCCACTGGCTGCAAAAACCCCAGGAAACCGTATGAGCGACAACACCGTGCCCACACCTGCTAAGCCCCCGGGGCACTTCGAGCGCGTCACCAACACCTTGATGGCTACCTGCCTGGGTGTGATGGCCGTCTCGGTCTTTGTCAATGTGGTGCTGCGCTACGGTTTTGGCAGCGGCGTGGCGGCCAGCGAGGAGCTGTCGCGCCTGCTCTTCGTGTGGATGGTCTTCATAGGCGCCACGGCGGCCTACCCGGCTGGCGAGCACATGGCCTTTACCAGTTTGGTCGGCATGTTGAAAGATAAACCGCTGGCCTTGCGGCTGATGACCGCGCTGATACGCGTGGCCGTGATCCTGGGCTGCACGCTGGTGGGCTGGGGTGCCTGGCAGCAAGTAGGGGTGGGGCTGGACAGCAAGTCCGTGGTGCTGGGCTACCCCACCGCCCTGCTCCCGCTGCCCGCCCTGCTGTGCACCGCCGCTATCGGCGTCATGGCAGTTGTTGAACTCATAAAACAAACACCGCTGGACCTGGGTCACGGCGCAGAGGTCGAATAAATATGTACCCCCACGTTCACATTCGTTCACTGCCCCCCGAGGGGGCCGCAGCCCTCCTAGAGGCGGCTCGTCGGAGGTCTGATGTCTAACGAAGGACTCGCCTTTATCGTTTTCTCCGCCGGCATGTTGGTGCTGATGGGCATTGGCATGAACATGGCACTGGCTCTGGTGCTCACCGGCGCTGGCATGGCCTGGGTGCTGGGGTTTTGGGACACGCAATTGCTGGCGCAAAACCTGGTGGCAGGTGTAGACAGCTTTCCGCTGTTGGCCGTGCCCTTCTTCATCCTGGCTGGCGAGCTGATGAACAGTGGCGGCATCAGCCGGCGCATCATCACGATGGCCCAGGCCTGGGTTGGCCATATCCGCGGCGGACTGGGCTATGTAGCGATCGGCGCCGCCGTGCTGATGGCCAGCATGAGCGGCTCGGCCCTGGCCGACACGGCAGCGCTGGCAACCATCCTGATGCCGATGATGCGTTCGCAGGGCTACCCCATGCACACGTCCGCCGGCTTGATCGCATCGGGCGGCATCATCGCGCCCATCATTCCACCGTCCATGCCGTTTGTGATTTATGGCGTAACGACGAATACATCGATTTCCGCACTGTTCCTTTCGGGCATCGTCCCGGGGCTGATCATGGGGGGGGGCTTGATCGTGGCCTGGAGATATGTGTTGCGGGATATGGACCTGCCCCAAGGCACACCGTTGCCCATGAAAGAGCGCCTGCGCGCCACGCTGAAGGCTTTCTGGGCCATGCTGATGCCCATCATCATCATTGGCGGCATGAAGAGCGGTGTCTTCACGCCAACCGAGGCGGCTGTGGTGGCTGCGTTCTATGCGCTGGTGGTGGCCCTGTTCATCCACCGCGAGATGAAGGTGGTGGAAGTGCATGGCGTGCTGGTGCGCGCCGCCAAGACCACCGCCATCGTCATGTTCTTGTGTGCGGGTGCCCAGGTGGCCAGCTACATGATCACGCTGGCCGACCTGCCCGCCACCCTCACCGGCTGGCTGGGACCACTGGTAGATAGCCCCAAGCTGCTGATGCTGGTGATGATGATTGTGCTGATCGTCATCGGTACGGCGCTGGACCTGACACCCACCATTCTGATCTTCGCCCCGGTCATGCTGCCCATAGCCGTCAAGGCTGGCATAGACCCGGTGTACTTTGGTTTGATGTTTGTGCTCAACGGCGCCATCGGCCTGATCACCCCGCCAGTGGGCACCGTGCTGAACGTAGTCGCAGGCGTCGGCAAGCTCTCCTTACACCAGGTCATCAAGGGCGTGAACCCCTTCCTGCTGACCTACACCGTGATCCTGTTCCTCTTCGTGCTGTTCCCGCAGATCGTCACTCTGCCAGTGGCGTGGATGCGATAGACGGATCCATTGACAAACACAAGCTTTCAACCCAGGAGACAACCCCATGACCACAACCCTCATTCGCCGCACACTGATTGCTGCCACCACCGCTGCCTTGCTAAGCGCATCTTTCAGTGCAGTAGCGCAGGACATCAAACCCCGCCTCATCCGCTTTGGCTACGGCCTCAACGAGCAAAGCAACCAGGGCCGCGCCGCCAAGGTATTTGCTGATGCCGTGGACAAGGCATCTGGCGGTAAAATGAAGGTGCGCGCCATTGGCGCCGCCGCGTTGGGCCCCGATACACAGATGCAGCAGGCCCTGATTGGCGGTGCGCAGGAGATGATGGTGGGGTCGACAGCCACCCTGGTTGGCATCACCAAAGAGATGGCGTTGTGGGATACCCCGTTTTTGATAAGCAACACCAAAGAGGCCGATACGCTGCTGGACGGCCCGATTGGTGACAAGATCCGCAACAAGTTGCAAGAGAAAGGCCTGGTCGGCCTGGTGTACTGGGAAAACGGTTTCCGCAACCTGACCAACAGCAAGCGGGCCATCACCAAGATGGAAGACCTGGGTGGCGTGAAATTGCGGGTCATGCAAAACAATGTATTCCTCAGCAGCTTCCAGACCTTGGGCGCGAATGCCGTGCCAATGGCATTCTCCGAACTCTTCAGTGCATTGGAGACCGGCACCGTGGACGGGCAAGAAAACCCGTTCAACACCATTCTGTCCAGCAAGTTCTACGAAGTGCAAAAGTACATGACGGTGACCAACCACGTCTACAGCCCCTGGATCGTGACCGCCAGCAAGAAGTGGTGGGATCAGTTGTCCAAAGACGAGCAAAAGGTGCTGATGGACGCTGCCAAAGTCAGCCGCGACTTTGAGCGTAAAGACACGCGCGACGAAGCCGCCAGGGCGGTCGGCGACCTCAAGGCCAAGGGCATGCAGATCAATGAGCTGTCGCCCGCCGAATCCGCCCGCATGCGCGACAAGTTGACCAAGGTCTACGCATCGATTGGTGCCGACATCGGCATGGACTTGTGGAACGAAACGCAGACCGAGCTAACCAAGATACGCGCCAAGAAGTAAGAAACTTTCACCTACCGAACCCAGGCGGGGAAATATCCCAGCGCCTCTTGCACCGCGGCGTCGTGAGCGGGCACCACCACCACATCCGGGTACAGGCGCATCACATCGCGCACTTTTTCCACGCTGCGCAGTGTCTGGTCGCGGTCCCGGTCCACAACCATGCTGGCTGCCCAGAACTTGGGTGCACCGGCCTGTACGGCACCGGTCTTCCAGGCCACATCGCCGATGAAGAAATAACACTTACCGCTGTCCCCGGTGACAAACATACCGATCGACCCGGCGGTGTGGCCGGGCATGGCCACCAGCACCACGCTGCCGTCATTGAACAGGTCCAGGCTCTGTGCATACCCCTTGTAGGCCACAGGCTGCAACTGCAGCGCCGTCCAGCGGGTGGATGGGTTTGCCACCTGGGAGGGCCAGGCGCTACCCGCACCGGATTTGGCGTCAACAATCGTTGGCATCTCCTCAGCAGATGCGAAGATTTGTGCCTCGGGGAAATCCGGCACACCGCTGGCGTGGTCCCAGTGGCTATGGCTGACGATGACGCGTTGCACCGGCGCAAAACCCGCCGCGTCAAGCTGCTTGCGGGCCGGCTCCACAGGCTTTTCGTACTTGAAGCCTATGCGCGCCCAGTAGGGCATGTCCTGCGCGTACTGCGCGTCAATGTTGGCGCCCAGGCCAGTGTCCAACAACAGGTATTCGTTGTTGTGCTTGATCAAAAACGCCGAGAAGTTGGTGTCAATCTTCTTGGTCAGGCTGCCATCGGGCAACAGCAGGCGCTCGGTCACCGATACCTTGCCGGTTTTAATGACAGAAAAGCCTATGCGGGGCCGTGCAGCTTGCGCCTCGGCCGGTTCCTGAGCCTGTGCAGCGCCGCACAGCAGCGCGGCGGCCAATGTGAAAGACTTGAACAGTGAAGAATGTGTCATGGGAATACTGATGAGTGAACGTACGGGAACTCTAAAGCCTGGACTATGCTCCAAGGTCAAGCAATTTTTTATACGATGAATATCAGCGAACTCGCCAAGGCCAGCCAAGTGTCGACCGACACTGTGCGCTATTACGAAAAGCAGGGCCTGATTGCCGCGCCCACGCGCCAGCCCAACGGCTACCGCGCCTACACTGCAGCGCATGTCGAGGCCATGCGCTTTGTTCGTGGGGCGCAGTCGCTGGGGTTTTCGCTGACCGAAATCCGCACGATATTGCCGCGGTTCACGCGAGGGCAATTCGGCCGAGCCGACATAGAACAGCAACTCAACGCCAAGATGGCCGAAATCGATGCCCACATTCGCCAACTGCAGACGCTGAAGAAAGAGCTCAAGGCCACGTTTGCATCACTGACCTGCGCACCGGACCAATTGCTCAGCACCGCGCAAGGAACGGCGATCGATTCCGGTAGCGGTGCAGGCGCCGCGCGGGCCCGCAAGTCGTTCACCAAACCGGCCACGCAGTAGACGCCGTCCTTTGACCCATGGCCGACCCCAAACCAACCGACACCCCCACCCCACACGCGAACGGCAGCCTCACCGCGCTGATGCTCGCCAAACCGCGCAGTGTGCCCATCACCACCGGCCTAGTGGCTGTCAACGTGGGCGTCTTTTTGATGATGCTACTAGCCGGGGCGGGCTTTTGGCACACGCCCAACGGTGTGCAGCTGGCGTGGGGAGCCAACTTTGGGCCCGCCACGCAAGATGGGCAGTGGTGGCGGCTGTTCACTGCGCTGTTCATCCACTTTGGTGTGGTCCATCTGGCACTCAACATGTGGGCTCTGTGGGACGTGGGCCGCTTGGTGGAGCAGCTTTTCGGCCGCTGGCGCTTTGTGACGCTGTATGTGCTGAGCGGCCTGCTGGGCAATCTGCTGTCATTGGTTTTGCATGGCAACCAGGCTGTGTCGGGCGGTGCGTCTGGTGCCATCTTCAGCCTGTACGGCGCGCTGCTTGTCTTTTTGTGGCGCGAACGGCGCAATGTGGAGCCCGGAGAGTTCCGCTGGCTGTTCGGCGGCGCCGCGGTGTTTGCATCGCTGATGCTGGGCGTTGGCTTCGCTGTGCAGGGCATAGACAACGCAGCCCATGGCGGCGGCCTGGTTGCCGGCGCGCTGCTGGGCCTGGTATTGGCGCGGCGATGGGGGCCCGATGGTGCTGCCATACCGCGCCACCTCTGCGGCGGAATCGCAGCGCTGATGGTGCTGGCCACCGCCGTCCTGGTGTGGCGCCTGCCCGAGCCCAGCTACCGGCTGGGCGAAGAGCAGAAGGCCCGCGACGCGATCCAGCAATTCCTGGCGGAAGACCAGCGCGTCAGCCGGCGCTGGGGCAGCCTGCTGGCGCGCGGGCCGGGCACGGGCGAGACTTTTGACGAGCTCGCAGGCCACATTGACGCCGAGGTAGCCGCCGTTTATGAGCGCAGCTTTGACCAACTGGTACTGGCGCAGCCCGGCGGTGCGGCGCCATCGGCACCCAAGCTGGAGTTGCTGCAGAACTACGCCAATGAACGTGCCGAGGCCGCGCGTGCGCTGGCGCAAGGGCTGCGCGAGCAGGACTCCGAGCAGATCCGCCAGGCGCTGGAACACGCACGCACGGCCTCCGCACCTGCCGCAAAAAAATAATAGCGAGTTGCCCGCAGTGTGCGGAGACGCACCGATTGCAGCGATGCAAACGCCTACCCTTGGAACCCTCTCACTCTACAAGGGGAATCATGGTGATTTTTGCTAATGCTGGCGTCTATCCAGGTGCTCGGCGCCCACCCGTACTGTTAATGGATTGGGAGCTTGCAGGTATCACGCCTCCGAGTATGCACACGCCCGTCCCAGAGATTCCTCCCACATTGCCGCCAGAGATGCCCGGCGGCCATGAGCCCTTGGGCGCCCCCCCTCCCACTGAAAATCCTGTCCCGATGCGGGAACCTCCGATGACATTGCCGCCACAGTCGTAAGCGCGCGCTATGGAAGGTGCGTCCCCGTCCGCTGCCACCGCCAAGCAGCGCTGGCAGCCACTCATACACCGCATTGGCAACTGCCATTGCGGCTACCCGGTTTTCTTTCGCAACTACCTGTGCCTGCACTGCGGCAGAGCGCTGGGGTACGAACCCGAAAAGGCACGCGTGTTGTCGCTAGAGCCTGTGGCCAAGGGCGATGACCGCTGGCGTGTTGCCGGCGAATCGGCCGAGAGTACGCTGTACAGGCGTTGCGCCAATTTTGGCCTTGCGCCCCAGTGCAACTGGCTGGTTACGGTGGACGACGCGCAAAATCAAATGAACGACCCGAAGGCTGAAGAGCATCAACAGATCCAGTCTGACACGCTATCTGTAGACAGCGTCCCGCACGAAGGGCTGTGCCAGTGCTGCCGGCTGAACCGCATAGTGCCAGACCCGAACATCGCTGACAACGCGCCCCGCTGGCGCAAGGTCGAAGTAGCAAAACGCAGGCTCGTCTCGTCGCTGATCGCGCTGGGCCTGCCGGTTGCCTCGCGGGTGGGCGAAGACCTGGAGCAGGGGCTGGCCTTTGACTTGCTGGTGGAGGTGGCGCCCACGCCCATCACCACAGGTCACAAAGACGGCATCATCACAATCAACCTTAAAGAGGCAGACGATGCAGCGCGTGAGGCCATCCGGTCTGCGTTAGACGAGCCCTACCGCACGGTACTGGGCCATGTACGACACGAATCGGGCCACTACTATTGGGCCCGGCTGCTGGAGCACAGCCCGTGGCTGGAGCCGTTTCGTGCGCTCTTTGGTGACGAACGCCATGATTACAGCGAGGCCCTGAAAAAACACTATGCCCAAGGTGCTGATCCGCAGTGGCAGGAAAACTGTGTCAGCGCGTATGCAAGCTCCCACCCTTGGGAGGATTGGGCCGAAACCTGGGCGCACTACCTGCACATGGTGGACACGCTGGACACTGCCCTGGGCTCAGGAATGGATAGCGAGCACGTGGACCTGCTGAAAGACCCGTTCGGCGCGGAGGTGCTGTACCGGCTGGACGGCGAAACAGAGGGCGAGGTCAGCCAGGCCGACCATGCCTTCCTGAATTTTTTCAACGCCTGGGCTGGACTGACCAGTGTGCTCAACGAGTTCTCGCTCGGCATGGGGCTGCCGGACTTCTACCCCTTTGTTCTCAGCAAGCGCTCCATTACCAAACTGCATTTTGTGCACCGGTTCATCCAGGCATGCAGTGCGGCGCGCGGTACCGGCCTGCCGCCCGCGCTGGCCAACGCCGGCGCTCCTGCGGCCAATACACCCGAGGCGCCCAGTGAAGACCACACCAGCGACGCCGCTCAAGCGCTGGCCTGAACCAGGTCCCAGAGGTTGCCAAACAGGTCTTCGAACACGGCCACGGTTCAATACCCGCCCGGTAGGTATGGAAGTCGCGCCAGAAGTCTGCGCCCGTTGCCCAACCATGGCTACAGTTGCTTGGCTAGCACTACGTCATCGGAACCCAGCGCCAAAACCTCGTCCAGGGTTTCCATGAACTGGTCCACACGAATGGGCTTGGTCAGATAACGGAAAAACCCCGCCGCCAGACCTTTGGCAATATCGCTGGGCATGGCATTGGCACTGATGGCGATAACCGGTATCTGCGCAGTGGCAGGGTCGGCTCTGAGAATGGCCAGCGCCCTGGTGCCGCTCATCCCCGGCAAATTGATGTCCATCAAAATGACATCGGGCCGTACGCTGCGCGCAATCTCGATCCCGCCAGCTCCGTTCCTGGCAGACAACAAACGCATATCGGGGCGCCGTTCAATCAGCGCCTCCACCAACATCAGGTTGGCGGGGTTGTCCTCCACATACAGCACGGTGCGGACGTGGGGGCCAGCTACCACGTGCACAGGTGCCAGCGCTGCAACATCCACATCCCCCGTGGCTTGAAGCTGCGCGGCCAGTTCGAGTTCTATCCAGAAGGTGCTGCCCTCACCTACCTTACTATCGACGCCTATGGTTCCACCCATCAACTCCATCAGCCGCTTGCACACCACCAGGCCGATACCGGTCCCTTCCTCCGTGGTGGCCTCCTGACCGAGTCGGTTAAACGGCTGAAACAGCTGTACAATTTTTCCCGCGCTCAGGCCTTCACCGGTATCGGCCACGCCAATGCGCAAGCGCCCGGGCGTGTTCGTCGCCAGTGACACCACCACCGTGCCGCCCGACCGGTTGTACTTGATGGCGTTTGAAAGCAGGTTGATCAGCACCTGCTTGACCCGCGTGCGGTCCGCATTCACACAGTAAAAGCGGTCGAAGACAGGGAAATCCACTCGGATCTCACGCCGTTTGGCCTGCGACTCGACCATGGTTTCGCATTCGGCCATCACCTCGGCCAGCGACACAGTTTCAGGCGTCAGCATCAGCTTGCCGGATTCAATGAGGGCCAGGTCCAGAATCTCATTGATCAGCTCCAGCAGGTACCAACCCGCCTGCAGGATCTGGTCTGTAGAGCGCTTTTGCGCGGTGGTGGGTGCGGGGTCTCCGGACTCGATGAGCTGGGCAAAACCAAGGATCGCGTTCAGCGGTGTGCGCAGCTCATGGCTCATGCTGGACAAGAAGTCGGATTTGGCCAGATTGGCCTTCTCGGCGACAGACTTGGCCATCTCCAGCTCGATGTTGTTCTCTTGCAGCGCCTGGTCCAGCAGCTTGCGCTCTGTCACGTCGCGCGCAGCGGCAAACACCCCCTGCAGATTGCGGTCGCGGTCGTAAAAGGTGGTGGCGTTGTATGACACCACGGTCTCCTTGCCGTCCCGGGTGCGTGCTGTCAGCTCGTAGTTGGCGACCTTGTTCTCTTTCAATACGCGTTTGATACCGGCTTCGGCCCGCAAGGGGTCGGTGAAAAAGCTTTTGAACGGTGCACCAATCAACTCGTCGCGTGTGCAGCCGGTCAGGGCTTCCATTTGCTTGTTCACGTCGGATATGACACCGGCAGGGTCAGTGGTCATCAGCGCGTCGATATGGGATTCGATCAACGAACGGGTGTAGAACTGCTGGTCGCGCAGACGCTGGTCCAGCTTCTTGCGTTCGTCTTCCACCTGCTGGCGTGCCGTGTTGTCGGTGCCAATCAGCAGGTAACCAATGATGATGTTTTGCGCGTCGCGCAGCGCCGTGACCGACACCACCGCAGGCAGGCGACTTCCATCCTTGCGGATGTAGGTCAGCTCGTAAATGTCTTCAATGCCGCGCGAAGCTTTGAACACCAGCGCCTCAAAGCCCGGAGTGATGGTGGTGTCCAGCTCCAGGCTCAGGGTCTGGGCGCGCTCAATCACCTCTTGGGGATCGGAGATGTCGGCCGGTGTGATCTTGTTGACCACGTCGGCGGCCGTGTAGCCCAGCATGCGCTCGGCCCCAACGTTGAAAATCTGGATCACACCCGTGGCATCAGTGGCAATGGAAGAAAAATTGGCGCTGTTGAAAATGGCGTTTTGCAGCGCGCCGGCCTTCAGCAGGGCCTCTTCTGCCTGTTTGCGTGCAGTGTTGTCGGTGCCGATCAGCAGGTAGCCGATGATGACGTTTTGCGCATCCCGCAGCGCCGTGACCGACACCACGGCCGGGAAGCGGCTGCCGTCCTTGCGGATGTAGGTCAGCTCATAAATGTCTTCGATACCGCGTGCTGCCTTGAACACCAGGGCCTCAAAGCCGGGCGTGATGGTGGTGTCAAGCTCCAGGCTCAGGGATTTGGCGCGTTCTATCACTTCCTGCGGGTCGGAAATATCCGCCGGGGTGATCTTGTTCATGACGTCGGCTGCAGCGTAACCCAGCATGCGCTCTGCACCCACATTGAAAATCTGGATCACGCCCTTGGCATCGGTGGCGATGCTCGAGAAGTAGGCGCTGTTGAAGATGGCGCTCTGCAAGGCCCCGGCCTTGAGCAGAACCTCCTGGTGCTGGGCGTCAACCGCGCCGTCCAGGGTGCCTACAGCGGGAGGCTGTGGCTGCGTGTGTTCTGTGTCGGACATGTTCCATTTCCAAAATAGCGCATACCTACCTGAACATGAAAATGGCTCAGCGAACCTGCATCAATTAACTGAAGCGCCTAGCACGAATGCATGGGGGCGCACAAGGGCCAAGCGTACATAGGGATGCACTTTTTGCTATGTGCGGTAGCGCACATAGCTTTGATTTGGGCGGAAATGCGTTACCTGGAGGCCCATAGAGGGCTCAGACCTTGGATTGCACCAGATCCCATAGATTACCGTACAGATCTTGAAACACAGCCACGGTTCCATAGTGCTCTTCCTTTGGCTCGCGCACAAAAATCACGCCCTGGGCCTGGTAGTTGTTGAAGTCACGCCAGAAGTCGTCGGTGTACAGGAACAGGAAAACACGGCCACCCGTCTGGTTGCCCACGCGCGACGCCTGCTCATCACCCACTGCACGCGCCAGCAACAGGCGCAGTCCGTTGGAGCCCGGCGGAGCCACCACCACCCAGCGCTTGTTCTGGGCGGGCATAAGCGTGTCTTCGACCAGCGTAAACCCCAACTGGTGGACGTAGAAACGGATGGCTTCGTCGTAGTCGCGCACGACTAGGGAGAGCTGGCCGATGGATTGCTTCAAAGATTTGCTCCTGATTTAATAGCTGCGTACGCTTGCCATACGAGGGCTAGCGGCTGATTTGGCATATGAAGCCTTGGCAATCAGCGTTTCAGCGCCGCCTGCGTGATGCCGGCCAAAGACACCCGGGTGCTGATCAACTCGGGCTCCAGCATCACCTCAATCAACGTGCCCTCGGGCCGCGCCAGCGCCGCCAGCAGCTCGGCCTCAAAGTCGGCCGTACGCTGGATGCGCACACCGGCGTAGCCATATGCGCGGGCCAGTGCGGCAAAGTCGGGGTTGTGCAGTGAGGTGCCTGCACCTGCCACGTGCTGCGGGTATTCGCGCTCCTGGTGCATGCGTATCGTGCCGTACATGCCGTTGTTCAACAGCAGGATGATGGTCTTGGCGCCGTGCTGCACAGCGGTGGCCAGCTCTTGGCCGTTCATCAGAAAGTCGCCGTCACCGGCAATCGTGAACACCACCCTGCCCTGCCCGGCTGCCGTTGGACTCGCCTTGCTGGTGATGGCGGCGGCAATGCCGGCCGGCACGCCGTAGCCCATCGCCCCATTGGTCGGCGCGAGTTGCGTCTTGAAACCCTTGGCCAGCCCGCTGTAGCGGTAAAAACGGTGCAGCCAGCTGGCGAAGTTGCCGGCGCCATTGGTCAGCACCGCATCGACCGGCAAATGTTTTTGCACCGTGGCGATGACGCTGTGCATGTCCACCAGCCCGCGCTCGGTATCGGCCGGCAGGTCCTTGATGGGGCTGGCTTGCAGGTTGGCCACGTAGTCGGCATTGCAGGCCTGCGCCCATGCTTCCCACACCACATCTTTGGGGGCAGCCAGCACCTCCAGCGAGCGGGCCGCGGCGCGCATGCTGGCGTGGATGGCCAGGTCGGCCTGGTAGACACGGTTCAGCTCTTCGGCGCTGGAGTGGATGTGCACCAGGGTTTGTTTACTGCGCGGTGCTTGCAGCAGCGTGTAGCCGCCGGTCGTCATCTCGCCCAGGCGCGGGCCGATGGCAATGACCAGGTCAGATTCGCCAATGCGCTTGGCCAGCGCGGGGTTGATGCCAATACCGACATCACCGGCATACAGCGGGTGGTGGTTGTCAAACGTGTCCTGGAAGCGGAAGGCATTGCCCACCGGCAGGCGCCAGGCTTCGGCAAAACGCTGCAGGGCCTGGGCGGACTGGGGTGTCCAGCCGCTGCCACCGGCAATTACAAAGGGTCGCTCGGCCTTCATCAGCATCTCGCGCAGCGTGCGCAAAGCGCCAGGGTCGCTCCAGGCATCCGACGGCTCGACACGGGCCAGGGGGGCAGGTACCACACCGGTCATGTGGTGGGCCGCAACAGCTTGCGTCAGCATGTCTTCTGGCAGCACCAGCACCACCGGGCCGGGGCGGCCGTTCATCGCGGTGGCAAACGCGCGGGCAATGTATTCAGGGATGCGGGCCGCGTCGTCAATACGCTCCACACGCTTGGCCATGCCCAGCGCGCTGGGGCCGAACATGACGCGGTAGTCCATCTCTTGAAAGGCTTCGCGGTCGCGCTGGTCGCTGGCTACGTCGCCAATCAGCAGCACCATCGGTGTGGAATCCTGGAATGCGGTGTGCACGCCGATGCAGGCGTTGGTGGCGCCGGGGCCGCGCGTTACAAAGCAAACGCCGGGGCGGCCGGTCAGCTTGCCGTGGGCCTCGGCCATGAAGGCTGCGCCGCCCTCTTGCCGGTTGACGACAAACTGGATGCGGTCGCGGTAGAGATGGAAGCCATCCAAGACTGCCAGATAGCTTTCGCCGGGTACTCCAAAGGCGTGGGTAACGCCTTGTTCAATCAGGCATTGCACGAGCAGGTGGCCGGCAATCTGGGGAGCGGGTGTAGAGGGGGTAGGTGTCAAATTCATGGGCACTATTGTCCACGCTCACGGCCCCCTTTTTGCCGCCCCTTCCCTTGGGGTTTACACCTTGGCAGCCGCCAATACAGCACGTGCGCGGTGGTAGCTGCCGGTGCCACGGTGTGGCACCACGTCGGTGGGCAACACGTCGCCCGGTTGGTAGGTGGGGCCGCTGTCCAAGCGTGCGTAGTACGGCGCGAACTCCGTGTTGGCCAGCGCCAGCAGGTCTTCCAGCTTGTCCAACACGAAATAGGTTTCCTGGAAATCGTCGATGCGGTAGTTGGTGCGCATCACGCGCTCCAGCTCAAAGCCAATGCGGTTGGGCGAATCGCTTTGGACGGAAAAGGTGCTCTCGGAAAACGAGGATGCGATGCCGGCGCCGTAAATGCGCAAGCCTTCCTTTTGCTGCACCAGGCCAAACTCCACCGTGTACCAGTAGACCCGTGCCAGGTTCGTCAGCTTGCCCAGCTTCTGGGC
Source organism: Rhodoferax sp. ZS1R8 (assembly GCF_056521325.1). Lineage (NCBI taxonomy): Bacteria > Pseudomonadati > Pseudomonadota > Betaproteobacteria > Burkholderiales > Comamonadaceae > Rhodoferax > Rhodoferax sp. ZS1R8. The sequence goes on from NZ_JBWMBA010000004.1 coordinate 450,011, forward strand.
ACGCAAACCACCCTGGCCATAGGCCTGGATGAAGTCCGCCATCACCGGGTGCATCAGCATGGGGACGTGGCCAAACACGTCGTGGAACACATCAGGCTCTTCCAGGTAATCCAGCTCGTGTGCCCCGCGGATGAAGTTGCCAGCGGGGAAACGTCGATTGGCCAGGTGTTCAAAAAACACATCGTCAGGCACCAGGCCGGCCACCGCTACGATCTGCCAGCCGGTCTTGCGCATCAGCGTTTCGGACAGCTTCTCGAAATTAGGAATTTCGTCGGCGGACATCGGCAAGTTCTGCATGCCCTCAACAAAATCGTCGCAGGCCAGGCCCGGCAACAGCTTGGTCTGGCGGTCAAACAGCGTCTTCCATACGGCGTGTTGCTCAGGGGTGTAGTTATCCCAACCCTGGTCTATGGTCCAGTCGGCGCGCTGCGGTGCGGCTGCAGGGCCTGCAGCCAGACCGTGTTTAACCTTCGCGGGTATTGCTTGCATATCAGCCCCCTGGTTTGTAGCCGGTAAACGCCTGGTCACACATGCGGGCCAGCGCGATGTCATTGCTGCTAAGGCCCTGCACATCGTGTGTGGTCCACGTGATCAGCACCTTGTTGTACACGTTGCTCCACTCGGGGTGGTGGTTGTACTTTTCAGCGGCAATCGCAATCTGGGTCATGAAGGCATAGGCCTGCATGAAGTCTGCCAGCACAAATTCACGCGTGATGGCGCCCAGCTTGGCATCAAAAATCCATAGCGGCAAGGCCTTCAGTTGTTGTGCAGCTTCTTGCCCATCGAGTTTTTGAATGGCCATCATCAATCCGCCGTGATGACGCCGCGGCGCAACTGGTCGCGCTCCAACGATTCAAACAAGGCCTTGAAGTTGCCTTCGCCAAATCCATCATCGCCCTTGCGCTGGATAAATTCAAAGAACACCGGGCCCAGCACCGTAGCCGAGAAGATTTGCAGCAGCAGGCGGCGGTCGCCGTCCTTGCTGACGCCGTCCAGCAGGATGCCACGGCTCTGCAGCGCACCCACGTCTTCACCGTGGTTAGGCAGTCGGCCTTCCAGCATTTCGTAATAGGTGGCGGGAGGTGCCGTCATCAGTGGCACGCCGGCCGCTTTCAGGCTATCCAGCGTGGCAACCAGGTTGTCGCAAATCAAGGCAATGTGTTGAATGCCTTCGCCGTTGAATTGCATCAGATACTCTTCAATCTGGCCGGTCTTGCCCGATGCTTCTTCGTTCAACGGGATGCGGATCATGCCGTCCGGCGCAGTCATGGCGCGCGAGGTCAGGCCGGTGTATTCGCCCTTGATGTCGAAGAAGCGGATCTCGCGGAAGTTGAAAATCTTCTCGTAAAAACCACCCCAGTAGGCCATGCGGCCACGGTACACATTGTGGGTCAGGTGGTCGATGAGTTTGAGGCCATGGCCGAAGGGGTGGCGGTCCACACCGGGCAAGAATTCAAAGTCGATGTCGTAGATGGACTTGCCTTCTTCAAATCGGTCGATCAGGTACAGCGGCGCACCGCCAATGCCCTTGATGGCGGGCAAACGCAGCTCCATGGGGCCGGGTTGGATCTCGATCGGTTGTGCGCCCAGTTCCAGCGCGCGGGCATAGGCCTTGTGTGAATCGCGCACCCGGAAAGCCATGCTGCAGGCGCAGGGACCGTGCTCGGCCGAAAAGTAAGCTGCGTGGCTCTTGGGCTCGCGGTTGATGATGAAGTTGATGTCGCCCTGGCGGTACAGGTCCACATCCTTGGAGCGGTGGCGCGCCACGTGCTTGAAGCCCATCTTTTCAAAAATGGGCTCGATCAGGCCGGGTGTGGGGGATGCAAATTCGACAAACTCAAACCCCATGAGTCCCATCGGGTTGTCAAACAAATCGGCCATTGTGCTGCTCCTGTTTTTTGTGAAATGGATGGTCTAGATTGTGGACAAAAGCACGCGCACAGTGTGAGCAATTTGCGCCATAGAACACTAAATATATGCATAATTCATGCATGAATCAAGAGAAATATGACGATTTGCTGCTCGACAAGTTCGATATCAGCTTGCTGGCCGCATTGCAAAAGGATGCCCACGCAACCAACCAGCAGGTGGGCGAGCAGATCCATTTGTCGGCGTCCCAGGTCAGCCGGCGCATCCAGCGGCTGGAGGGCATGGGCATAGTACGCCGCTACGTTGCGCTGCTAGACCCGGCCGCCATCGGCCTGGGTGTGCGTGCCATCAGTTATGTGACGCTGAGCCGCCACGGCGGTGACGAAGGTTCAGCCTTTGAGCGCGAAATTACGGCCATCCCCGAAGTACTGGAGTGTTACGCAGTGGCCGGTGAATCCGACTACATACTGCAAATCGTCGCCGCCGATCTGGGTGTGCTGTCAGAGTCCGTGCTGCGCGTGCTGACCCGCATCAAGGGTGTGGCCAATATCCGCTCCAACATCGTGCTGAACTGCATCAAATCCAGCACCGAGCTGCCGTTGGGCCATATCGGCAAGGCGGCGGACGGTGCAGCGCGCAAGGTACGCATCGCCGGGTAATACCTTCGCAAGTTTTCTCCCGTGAATAGCTCCGCTGTGTAGGGAATCGTCTTGACAGCGCCTGCGACAACTCTCTAAAACGTCCTTTCAATAGCGAATAAAAGGGAGGACGCATGGGGATGGCCGTAAATCCGTGCATTGACACGAAGAGTTTTTTAAACCGGCGCAATACGGCCGTCCTGGTGGGCGCCTTGGTTTTATGGCGCCTGTACCTGTCAGCAACGCTGCAATTGCACCCCGACGAGGCTTACTACTGGCTGTGGTCACGCAACCTGGACATCGGCTATTTTGACCACCCGCCCATGGTGGCCTATTTCATTTGGTTCACGACGCTGTTGTCCAAGTCTGAGCCGTGGGTGCGGCTGTCGGGCACGCTGGTGTCGCTGGCGCTGAGCGTACTGATCTGGCGCCTGGCCATGCAGCTCTACAAAAGCGAACGCGTGGCCGCCGGTAGCGTCATCTTGTTCAACGTGCTGCCACTAACCACCTTGGGCCTGGTGGTGGTGACGCCGGACACGCCGGTGCTGTTGTTCTGGTCGCTGGGCATCTATGTGTTTTGGCAGGCCCTGCACAGCGAGAAGACCTGGCTGTGGTATCTGCTGGGTGTCATCCTGGGGCTTGCCCTGCTGTCCAAATACACGGCCGTCCTGATGCTGCCGTGCATGCTGCTGTACCTTGCATCCACCGAGCACCGCCGCTGGCTGAAGACGCGCTACCCCTACATGGCTGTGCTGATCGCTTGCGTGTGCTTCTCGCCCGTGGTGGTGTGGAACAGCCAGCACGGGTGGATATCGTTTACGTTCCAATTGAAAAATGGCCTGGACAGCGACACTTATTCACTGGCCAAGGTCGGCGAATACATCGGCGGGCAGATGCTGGTTACCGGTCCCATCCTGTGGATCGCGGGCCTGTGGGCGGCCGCTGTGGGTGTCTTCTACCGCAGGGACAAGAATACGCTGTTGCTGGTCTGCACAGCTATTCCTGTCATCGCGTTCTTTGCCCTGTCGTCGCTCAAGAAAGCCGCTGGACCCAACTGGCCTGCCTTTGCCTACGTCAGCTTTTGCATACTGGTGGCATGGTATTGCCTGGGTGCCACGTCGCAGGGCAAAGCCAAGCGCCAGTGGCTGTGGTCCACTGCCGTGGTTTCGAGCCTGGCACTGTCGGCCGTTTCGTCGTTGCATGCCCGATTCAACTTGATTCCGTTGAGCCGTTTCTCGCAGGAGCTGGCCGCGGCCGACGCCACCAACTATTTCTATGGCTGGAAGGAGTTGGCAGCCGAGGTTGCCAAGTACCCGGACAAACGCATCGCGATGACCCCATCGCACCAGCTCAGCGCCGAGATCATCTATTACACCGATGGTTACCTGCGTGCTGGAACGGCGCGCGCCTCGCGCCCCAGCCAGTTCAACCTGTGGAGCTGGTCCAAAGGCCTGCCCGGGCAAGAAGAACTTTACGTATGGACCGACAGCGATTCGATAGGCCGCAATATCAACTACCTGATATCACCTGCGAACAGCGATTCGCTAGCAATCGTGCGGGACGGCAGCGTAGTGCGCACCTTGCACTTGGTACCGGCTGAATACTTTGAACTGGAGCCTTTCGCCGTCCAATAAGGTCCCGAGGCGCCCGTCAGCGGGACCCAGCTGTGCTATTGCGCCCTGCTCCACGCTTGCCGGCCCACGTAGTCCATCAGGTATTCAGAAAAGCGACGTGCGGCGGGCGAAAGCGGCCGGTCTTTGCGCGTGAACACCAAAAACTTGCGCCGCGCTACCGGGTCTAGCAGGGGCCGGCTTTGCAGTTGGTGCAGGCGGATAAGGCTGCTGGCATAGGGCAAGCAGGTGGTCACACCCAGTCCGGCGCTGACCATTGCAAAGGCCGTTGTCATGAAGCCGACCTCGTTGGCCGGGTTCAGCGCCTCGTCGTGCAGGGAGTCGTGCAGGTCCACCCGCAGGCGGTGTGTGAACTCGCCCTTGAGCGCAATCACCGGGTAGCGCAAGGCATCGTCCCAGGTCACGCGCTTTTTCTTGTTCAAGGGGTGATCGCTTCGGAACACAACGACGAACGGGATCTCGAAGAGAGTCTGGGCTTCAATATCAGCCGATGGCTCGCGCTCCGGACCGACGCCAAAGTCCACCTCACCGCTATGCACCTTGGGCAGCACATGCTCCACCATGCAGTCCGACAGACGGATCTCAATGTCGGGGTACTCCTGCTTGAAGCCGGCTATCACCTCCGGCAGCACGGATGCCGACATCAGCTGCGGCGCCGCCACGCGCACCAGGCCGCGTTTGAGCGCCTTTAGATCAGTGATGGTGTCCAGCGCGCCATCCAGGTCTTGCAGCAGCCGCGCGACCAGCGGGTAGAACTCGCGCCCTGCTTCCGACAGGCTGACCTTGCGCGTGCTGCGGTTGACCAGCTGCACGCCCAGCGTCTGCTCCACCTCCTTGATCAGGCCGCTGAGCGCGGACTGCGTCACATGCAGGCTGGTGGCAGCATCGGTAAAACTGCCGGTGTCGGCCAGCGCCACAAAGGCCCGCAGCTGGCGCAGCGTGATATTCATAAGTTATCTGTATAAATTCATCAGAAAAATCTGTTTGAATGATAGATCAAACTCCCCTCTAATAGCGGCCATTGCGCCCCGACTGCGCTGCTCAGGAGAAAACCATGCTGATCCAAAAAATCCACCATGTGGCCTACCGCTGCATCAACGCCAAGCAAACCGTGGAGTGGTACACCAAGCACCTGGACATGGGCTTTGTGCTGGCCATCGCCGAGGACGAGGTGCCATCTACCAAGGCGCCTGACCCCTACATGCATGTCTTCCTGGATGCGGGCAATGGCAATGTGCTGGCCTTCTTCGAGCTGCCCAACAGCCCCCCTATGGACCGCGACCACAACACGCCGTCGTGGACGCAGCACCTGGCATTTGAAGTCGGTACGCTGGCCGAACTGGAAGCGCAAAAGGCCAAGCTGGAAGCCGCAGGCATCGAGGTGATTGGCGTAACCGACCACACGATCTTCAAATCCATCTACTTCTTTGATCCCAACGGCCACCGCCTGGAGCTGTCGGTCAACGTCGCCACACCGGCCATGACCAAGGCGCTGGACGATGTGAAGTGGGACATGCTCAACGAATGGGACCGCACCAAGAAAGCACCCAAACACGCCGCGTGGATGCACAACGGCAAGGGCATTCCCGGCCAATGAGCATGACGAACACAATGACAATATCCGCCAACGAAACCCATAACCCGGAGTTGCGCAGCTGGGTCGCCTCTGCCAACGCCGCAGGCACTGACTTCCCTATCCAGAACCTGCCCTTTGGCGTGTTCCGCCGTTATGGCAGCGCCGAGGCATTCCGCGTCGGTGTAGCCATTGGAGACCAGATACTGGACCTGACCGCCGCCCACACCAAGAGCATCTTCACCGGCGATGCTGGCACTGCCGCCCAAGCCTGCTGTGCGCCCACGCTGAATGCCTACATGGCTCTGGGTACCCACGCCTGGTCTGCACTGCGCTTGGCCCTGTCACGTGCGCTGCGAGAAGGCTATGCGTTGCAGTCCGCGCTGAGCACCTGCCTGGTCGCGCAGGCCGATGCCGAATTTGCCGTGCCCGCGCAAATTGGCGATTACACCGACTTCTACACCTCGGTCCACCACGCGACGAATATCGGCAAGCTGCTGCGCCCGGACAACCCGCTGTTGCCCAACTACAAGTGGATTCCCATTGGTTACCACGGCCGGTCCTCATCCATTGGCATATCCGGCCAGGAACTGCGCCGCCCGGTGAGCCAGGTCATGCGCCCCGGCGCGACCGAGCCTGTGCTGGCGGCCAGCGCGCGCATGGACTACGAATTGGAGATGGGCATCTTCATCGGCCCTGGCAATGCGCTAGGCGAGCCGGTGCCTATGGTTGAGGCTGAGCAGCATGTGTTTGGCCTGTGCCTGTTCAACGACTGGTCCGCACGCGACGTGCAGGGTTGGGAATACCAGCCGCTGGGCCCTTTCCTGGCCAAGAATTTTGCGAGCACGGTGTCACCCTGGATCGTGACGATGGAGGCCCTGGCACCCTATCGCCAGGCGTGGACCCGTGCCGAGGGCGATCCACAACCCCTGCCCTACCTGGATTCGCCAGGGCTGCGCGAACAAGGCGCGGTCAACATCGGGCTGGAAGTCCTGATCCAGACCGCCGCGATGCGCGAACAAGGCTTGGCCGAGCACCGCCTATCCCACAGCAACTTCCGCGACGCCTACTGGTCCGTGTCGCAAATGGTGGCGCACCACACAGTCAATGGTTGTAACCTGCAGCCCGGCGATCTGCTGGGCAGTGGCACGCAGTCCGGCCCTGCGTTGGATGAAGCAGGCTCCATGATGGAGCTGTCCAAAGGCGGCAAGGAAGCCATCACGCTGCCCAACGGCGAGAAGCGCACATTTCTGGAAGACGGCGACACCATCATCTTCCGTGGCAGCTGCCAGGCACCCGGAGCGGCACGCATTGGCTTTGGTGAAGTGCGCGGCACGGTGCTGCCTGCCCGATCCTTGGCTTGAAGGAGTTGATGTCCATGCTCCAGCTCTACAGTTACTTTCGCAGCTCAGCCTCGTACCGCGTGCGGATTGCGCTCAACCTCAAGGGCCTGCCGTTTGAATACGTGCCCGTGCATTTGCTGAAAGACGGCGGCCAGCAGCACGCAGCGGACTACCAGCGCATCAACCCGGCCGAACTGGTGCCAGCGCTCGTAGACGATGGGCATTCCATTGGGCAATCATTGGCCATCATGGAATACCTGGATGAAACCCACCCCGAGCCCGCACTGCTGCCGCGTGACGCGCTGGGCCGGGCTCGCGTGCGCGCACTCGCACAAAGCATTGCCTGCGAAATCCATCCGCTGAACAACCTTCGCGTGCTGCAGTACCTGGAGCACGACCTGAAAGTGGACGAAGCCACCAAGGCCACCTGGTACCGCCACTGGATCACGCTGGGCTTTACCGCTGTGGAGGCCATGCTGGCCGACAACCCGCACACAGGCACCTTCTGCCATGGCGAGACGCCTGGTCTGGCCGACTGCTGCCTGATCCCGCAGATCGCGAATTCACGGCGCTTCGAGACGCCGCTGGACGCCTTTCCGACGATCCGCCGGATTGAACAAGCCTGCCTGGCGCTGGATGCCTTTGCCAAGGCCGCGCCGCAACTGCAGCCAGACGCGGTGTAGTTAAGACGATTCCTCAGGCAAGACCAACAGCGTTTGCACCTGCGCCAGCAGTGCGTCCAGGCGCTGCGCCGGGAATCCGGCTTTGCGCAAGGTAACCAAACCAAACACCAGCGCCAGGGCTGCTGCTGCCCTGTCGCTGGCGAGCGGGGGCGCAAAGCCCGCCTCCACCAGCAGGTCAGCCACCACTTGGGTCATCCGTGCAATGTGGGCCTGGCAATAGGCGGTGAGCTCCGCGTCGTGCAGCGCAAGTTCCGTCACCGTGTTGACGATGAAACATCCCTCCGACCCGCCCCGGGTATCTGCCATCGTGGCAAGAATGGTCTGTACAGCCTCCATCGGGTCGGCGCCTGACCGGGCCATATCGCCCATGGCCTCCAGAAACCGCTCCGCGTAGGCACGAATGGCTTCGTCATACAAGGCCTGTTTGGAACCAAAGCAGGCATAGAAGCTGGACTTGCTTAGGCCCATGGCCGCAAGCAAATCGTCCAGTGACGTGGCCTCAAAACCCTTGCGCCAGAACACCTCCATAGCTTTCTGCAGAGCGTCCTCGTGCGTGAACTGGCGCGGACGACCCGCGCAGTTTGGGGTCTTTGGAAGGGCGTTAACCTCGGTCTGCTTCAACATGGTTTACATTATGGACCAGTCAGTCCTTAATCTTGCCGATGCGCTCCATTCACCACACGAACATGCTTGTATGACCCCTACTCCACCACCCCCCGCCTTTGAACTTTTTGCCTTCTGGCGCACATCGGCAACTTACCGCGTGCGGGTGGCGCTAAACCTTAAAGGACTGATGGCGCATGAGCGCATCGTCAACCTCGATTTGGGTGAGCAGCGCAGCCCGGAATTCCTGAAAATCAACCCGCTGGGCGCTATACCAGCGCTGGTAGAACCCGGCCATGCCCCGCTGACCCAGTCGCTGGCAATTCTGGAATATTTGGAAGAATTTCAGCCCACTCCACCCCTGCTGCCCACCGATCTGCACGGACGCGCGCGGGTCCGATCCTTGGCCGCCATGCTGGCCGCCGACACACACCCGCTGATCACGCCGCGTGTCAAAAAATACTTGACATCGAACGCCGCCTTTGACGATGCCGCGTGGCGCGCCTGGCAGATCCAGTGGCTCGGCACCGGCTTGGCTGCCGTTGAACAGCGCCTGGCCAGTGAGAAAGAGACCGGCAGGTTCTGCCACGGCGACACACCCACGATGGCCGACATCCTGTTGTCCAGCATCGTCGTCATGACGCGCGTGTTCAAAATCAACGTGCCCGACATTCCCACCATTGATCGCATCATGCAGGCCTGTGACGCGCATGATGCCTTTGCGCAGGCCGAGCCGTCTCGCCAAGTCGGCTCACCGGCCTAATCGTTTTCCCCTCAACCTCAACTTCAAACGACTTATGAACATCCAGAAATCCGTTTTAAACATTGCGCTGAGCACAGCGTTGGCAGTCGCCGCATTGGGCATGGGCGTGGTTGGCACGGCACACGCCGCAGCACCCATGGTCAAGACATCGGCCCCGGGTTACTACCGCATGATGCTGGGCGACTTTGAAGTGACCGCCCTGTCCGACGGCACGGTTAAGCTGCCGGTCGACAAGATTCTGACCAACACCACGCCGGCCAAGGTCAACAAGGCCCTGGGCAAGGTGTACCAGTCTGCACCGCTGGAGACCTCGGTCAACGGCTATCTGATCAATACCGGCAGCAAGCTGGTTCTGATCGACACCGGTGCGGCCAAGCTGTTTGGCCCTACGCTGGGCGATCTGGCCGCCAACCTGAAGGCCGCTGGCTACCAACCCGAGCAGGTGGACGAGGTCTACATCACCCACATGCATGCCGACCACGTCGGTGGCTTGATGGACGGCGACAAGCTGGCGTTCCCCAATGCCACCGTTCGTGCGGACAAGCACGACGCCGACTACTGGCTCAGCCAGGCTAACCTGGACAAGGCGCCGGCCGATGCCAAAGGTTTTTTCCAAGGCGCCATGGCGTCGTTGAACCCCTACGTCAAGGCCAACCGGTTTTCGACATTCGATGGCGACACCGAGTTGGTTCCGGGCGTCAAGGCCATGGCTTCGCGCGGGCACACCGCTGGCCACAGCACTTATGTGGTGGAGAGCAAAGGCCAGAAGCTGGTGCTGTGGGGCGACCTGATGCACGTGGCCGCCGTACAGTTTGACGAGCCATCGGTCACGATCGCGTTTGACTCTGACAGCAAAGCCGCCGCCGCTCAGCGCAAGGCAGCCTATGCCGACGCTGCCAAGGGTGGTTACCTTGTAGGCGCATCGCACATATCTTTCCCAGGCCTGGGACGTTTGCGTGCCAATGGCAAGGGTTACACCTGGGTGCCACTGAACTACAGCGTGGTCCGGTAAGCGCCAGGTACCGCGGCGCAGCGCCCGGTTTAAGCTGCAGGCTTTGCAAACGTAGGGAGTGGAACATGACGACATCCGATACGAACCAAAGCCTGTCAGCTTCAGAATTGATCTCGGAAAAAATAGCCGCACTCGGAGGCTGGCGCGGGCAGACGCTGGCCCGGATGCGCCAACTCATCACCGAAGCCGTTCCGGACGTGGTTGAGACGTGGAAGTGGATGGGCACCCCGGTCTGGGAGCACAACGGCATCCTGTGCACCGGGGAATCCTACAAAGACAAAATCAAGCTGACCTTCGCCAAGGGCGCGTCGTTGAAGGACCCTAAAAAGCTCTTTAACTCCAGCCTGGACGGCAACGCGCGCCGGACACTAGACATCTTTGAAGGGGACGAAGTGGACGCAACCGCGTTCAAGGCACTCATCCGCGAGGCCGTGGATCTGAATGGCGCTCCCAAGTCCAAGCCTGCCAAGAAAGCCAAGGCATGAAGGCGTTGTCGGCATCGTCATTTGGCACACCTCAGGGATCCGTTTGCAGGCCGTGTGCGTTTCTGCGGTCGCAGGGCGCAGAGGTAGGTCGCTTCCTGGCACGCTGATCCAAGCCTAGATGCACCAGAATTCGCTATCAATCTGGTAGCGGCTTACGCTCGTCCGGCGGGGGCTACAGCCCGATTTGGCTTGGAAAACTTGGTGTAGATGACACACCAGTTAGCAGATCAACATACGCACCCTCAACTAGCTGCGACTGCGCTACTCCCAGCTTGGCCATCATTGCGTAGGCCTCTTGCACACCTGCCCAGGCAGCTTCGCCATCGGTCAACATAACCTCCAGTTCGAGGAAGTCACCCAGGCCTTCAACACTGTCCAAATGAATGCGCGTCTGCCCCGCTGCAAACAGCGTGCGGTGTTTTTTGACACGGCCAGACTCGCCGCAAGCCAGGGACAGCGTCTCACGCAGCGCATCCGGCGAGTGGGTGGGCGCGGTGGTGAAAAAGCTCTCCTTCGGCCCTTTTTCATCGGACCGTTGGTAGAAGATCAGTACGCCGGAGCCATCTGCGAAAGCACGCAACTTGAGGCGCCCTGTCGCACATCGGAAGAACGTGTCGTCCTGCCGGATTTCGACCGGGTCGCCGCCGCTTATGGCGGCAGCGATGGGCTTGAGTTGCTCTACGCTGTCGATGCGGGCTTTGATTTCGATGTTTTTCGGCATGGCGCTATGGCGTGACGTGGGATCAGGCCATCGCAATGGTCGACGCCAGCGCCACACCGTGTGGCGCTACATAGTTCGCAACCACCCAGGCGCGACTGCGGTGGCTGGACGCGTCGGCCAGCAACTCCAGCATCGCTCCTGTGGATGCCTTGTCCAGCGCCGCAAAGGGCTCGTCCAGCAACGTAACGGTGGCTCCGCTGGCGAACGCTGCGGCCAGGTAGACCTTGCGTTTGGTGCCGGTGGACAGCATGTACAGCGACTTGGGTAGATGGGGCAGCAGCGCAAAGGCTTCGGTCAATTCCGCCAGCAGTGCGCTATCGAAGCTGGGGTACTGCTTGCGCACGGCATCCCAGTAGGCCTGCGGCGTCAGCGCGTCGAACGCGTCGGTGCGCGGATCCACCCAAAAGATCTGGCTGCGATAGGACTGGGCGGTGCCAGCCATGGGCAGGCCATTGATCAGCAGGCTGCCGCTGTGGGCTGCCAGCTCGCCCGCAAGCAAGCGCAACAACGTAGTCTTGCCGGTGCTCTCGTCACCACCCAGCCAGGTCACGCCGGACGGGACGTTGACCGAGAAACCGTTGAACAGCGCCTGCTTGCCAAAGCCAAAGACCAAGCCTCGGGCCTGCAATACAGCGGCGTTGGGTGTCGGCTCAGGAGCAGCGTCAGCCATGCCGGGTGCCACGCCTTTCGCGCGAGGTCAGGCTTTTTCGCTGGGTGGCGTGACCGTGGCGCGCGCCAGCATGCGGCTGACAGTCCGAGGGTCCAGGCCGTACATGTCGGCGAAGACTGCGACCGGTTTGCCGCTGGCCGTGAATGCCTGTAGCAAGGCTTCGGTCTTGGCGGCGCGGGCCTCTGCCTCCACCACGGCCTCGTCCAACACGGCGTTGGCGGCTTCGTCGCGGCTGCGGACGAGTTCGCCATAGGCCAGCGGCGTCAGGCCTGAAGCTTCCCAGGCGGTCACGATGCGTTGGACCAGTTTGGGGCGCAAGTCTTCCTTGCTGCGCGTCTGGCGGCGGCGAAACACTTCGAGCAGCGCGTGGTGCACGTGCTCGGGCGCCATGGCTTCTACTGGCTTGCCCTGCAGGTCGTGCCGATCGGCACCGGACGCAACAGCAGTCAGGTAGCGGGTGGAGCGGGTGTGCAGCGAAAGCGCGGCCTTCAGGCTGTCGCGTTCGAAGACTTCCGGATGCGCTTCTTGCAGGTCTTGGAAAATGCCGCGCTTCAGCGGCAAAAACACCGCGCCGAAAAGCTGGGGGTACAGCGCCGCCATTTTTTCCAGCACCGGAAAGACGTCGGGCTTGGGCGCACGCTTGGGGGCAGCGTTGGCGGTCCCAAGGGTCTCGGCGGGCGCATCAGCCGGAGCAACGGCGACGGCTTCAGCCGGGGTAATTGGCGCTACGGTTTCAACCGCTTCGGAAGGAGAAGGAGGCAAGGTGTCGGTCATGGAAAACGAATGAAAGCTGGCGAAAAAGCCCTCCATCATGCCAGCGATTGGGTTTGCCCCCCTGACAACGCTCTAACGCGCCACCGTCCGCAAGCCCACGCCCAGCGCTGCACCCACGCTCAACAGCAGCACCAGCGCGGCTCCCAGCAGGGTTGCGCCATACCAACCGCGGTCCATGAATACGCCAAAAACGATGGGCGAAATCGCAAAACCGGTGTCCAGGCCCGAATACACCAGGCCATAAACCCTGCCGGTTGCGCCCTTGGGCGTGGCCTTTTTGATCATCATGTCGCGCGACGGACCGCCAATGCCGACCGCAAAGCCGGTGATGGCCAGCACCACCATCGTGGCCGTACCGCCGAGCCAGCCTGTGCCGCAAATTGCCAGCAACACCGCTCCCGTGGCCATCGCCATGGCGACCACGCGGTCGCTATTGGCAGCGCGAGCGGCGATGAAGCCGCCCACGAACATGCCCACGGCGCCGCACAGCATGTAGGCCGTCAGCGTGTAGGTGGCCGCCTCAAAGCTGATGCCGTGCATGGCCTTGAGGATGGATACAGAGAAACTCTGCACCACGGCCAGCGTCATCGTCGACAGCAAAAAGAAACCAAAGCACCACCACACCACCGGCAGCTTCATGAAGGCCATATCGTGCTCGGCATCGCCCGCGGCCTGCGGGTCGCGGCGCACCACCTGGGTGCTGAGCTTGTCGCGCTGCAAGACGAGCAGGACCAGGATGACCACGTACATCAATGCGGCGGCCACATAGGCATTGCGCCAGCCAATCGCTGCGCCAAATCCGGCAAAAAACACCGGAGCCGCGGCCCAGCCCAGGTTGCCGGTCAAGCCGTGGGCGCTGAAGGCATAGCCCAGGCGGGGTGCCGACACGCGCTGGTTCAAAATCGTGAAGTCCACCGGGTGGAAAGTGGCATTGCCCAGGCCCGCCAGCGCGGCGACCAGCATCAGGCCGACATACCCCGTGACCATGGAAGCCGCCACGCAGGCCGCAATGAAAATGCCCAAGGCCGTGAACATCAACGGCCGTGCACCCACGCGGTCCACGACAAAACCCGCGCAGGCCTGGCCCACGCCAGAGACCACAAAAAAGGTCGTCATCAGCAGGCCCAGCTCGGAATAGCTCAGGCCAAATTCCTTCATGAACACCGGAAACATCAGCGGTAGCAGCAGGTGCCCAAAATGGGAACTGGCGTGTGCCAAGCCGACCAGGCCGATGATGGTGGCGTCTTGTTGCATGGGCACAGCCGGGGCCGCGGCGGGGGCACTGGAGAAGGTCGTCGTGTTCATGGCGCAATAGTAGGACGCAGTGCCGCATGCAGGAATACGACAATAAGACAATAATCGTCGAAATCCAGCCAAACACCCTGCTCACTTTCAGACGCACCATGCCTGCCCCGAAGACTCGCTCAACGCTCACGCCGGTCAGCATTGATAACTCCGCCAACCGTGCCCCCTCACCCGAACGCCCCGTGCGCAGCCGGGCCCGCCCGCTGGCCATGGATGCCCACATTGAACCCCACCACCACGCCTGGTCGCAGTTCACCTACTGCGCCAGCGGCCTGATGCAGGTGACGGTCACCCAGGGTGGTGTGCAGACCACCTATATCGTCCCGCCCACCCGAGCCGTTTGGATACCGCCTCTGGTGCAACACCGTGTGGTGGTGCTGGAGGACGCCGAACTGCGCACGGTGGATTTGGACCCATCGGTCACGCCACCGGGCTGGGTCGATTGCCGCGTGCTGATGGTCAGCAAGCTGCTGCGTGAACTGGTGCACGCGCTGGAAGACTCGGCACCCGGACCGCGCGACGACGCCATCATGGCCTTGACCGTGGACGAAATGGCGAATGCCACCACGCAAGCCTTGGGCGTGCCCATGCCCCATGCCGAGCACGGTGACAAGCGCCTGCGTGCGCTGTGTGAGGCGGTGCTGCGCGACCCAGCCGAGCGCTCGCAGCTGCGCGACTGGGTGGCAGACGTCGGCGCTAGCGAGCGCACGGTGGCGCGTTTGTTCCGGGACGAGTTGGGTACCAATTTCCAACAATGGCGCCAGCAAGCCATCCTGGCCCACGCCCTGCCGCTGCTGGCACGCGGCCTGCCGATCAGCCAAGTGGCAGCCGCCAGCGGATACGCCAGCGACAGCGCCTTCAGCGCCATGTTCAAACAGGCCATGGGCAAAGCGCCCAGCCATTTCCAAAACAAAACGCTATCAAAGCAATAGCTGTATGCGCTCATTCCACGAGGGCTAGCGGCCATTTTCGCTGCAACCCTGCCCTTGCTGCAGGCGCTCAACCCCTTGCCGTGACCCGCGGCGTGCTGGCCGTGTGCAGCTGCAACACCGTGCACAACCTGCGAGCGCGGCAATCTCGATGCAGTCCTTCGCGTGGGGATAATGAGCCCATGTATATCCGAACCGATGACCTCACCGGCCCCGAAATTCACGGCCTGCTGGAAGAACACCTGCAGCATATGCACCAGCTCTCGCCACCCGGGAGCGTGCATGCGCTGGACCTGGACGCTCTGCGCCGGCCGGAAATCACGTTCTGGACGATCTGGTCCGAAGACGGCGCACTGATGGGCAGCGGTGCGCTCAAGTCGCTGGGTAACGGCCATGGCGAAATCAAGTCCATGCGCACGGCCGAGGCGCACCGCGGCAAGGGTGTGGGCCAAGCCATGCTGGGCCATATTCTGACCGAGGCCCGCAAGCGGTCTTACACGCGGCTCAGCCTGGAGACCGGTCCCGCACCGGGCTTCGCGTCCGCATTGCGGCTGTATAGCCGCTTTGGTTTCGCCGAGTGCGGGCCGTTTGCCGACTACGCCGAAGACCCTTACAGCGTCTTCATGACGATGGCGCTGTAGAGCAGGTGCAGGGCCGGGGCGCAGCATGAGCTTTGTTTGGATAGCCGCCCTTTACGCGGCAATGAGCGCCGTCACCTTCATTGCCTACGCGATGGACAAATCCGCCGCCAAGCGGGGCGATTGGCGCACGCCCGAGAGAACCCTGCATCTGCTGGCTCTGGCAGGCGGCTGGCCTGGAGCCTTGTGCGCGCAACAGCTGCTACGGCACAAGTCGTCCAAGGCTTCGTTTCGGTCCGTCTTCTGGGCAACCGTTTTTGCCAATGTGGGGGGCTTCGTACTTCTATGCACACCATTGGCAAACTTGCTACTGAAAAGATAGCTGCTCACGCATATTCGGCGAGGGCTAGAGACCTAAATGATCTATAGCCCTCCTCCAAACGGAATCCTCAGGCAAAGCTGAACTGCCCCGGCGCCTGAATCGTGTCCACGCCCACATGGATGGTGTCCTTGGGCGCAAACCTGCCCTCCAGCAACAGCTTGGACAGCGGGTTTTCAATCCGCTGCTGAATCGCACGCTTCAACGGCCGCGCACCAAACACCGGATCAAAACCCACCTTGGCCAGCTCGGCCACGGCGGCATCGCTGACGGCCAGCGTCAAGTCCATCTTGGCCAGTCGGGCCATCAGCACCTGCAACTGGATCTTGGCGATGTTGGCGATATGGGTCGCGTCCAAGGAATGGAAGACCACCGTCTCGTCAATGCGGTTCAAAAACTCGGGGCGGAAGTGGTTCTTCAGCTCACCGGTCACCGCATCCTTCACATCCTCGTAATCCTGGCCGACCATGGACTGGATCATCTGCGAGCCAATATTGCTGGTCATCACGATGATGGTGTTCTTGAAGTCCACGGTGCGGCCCTGGCCGTCGGTCAGGCGGCCATCGTCCAGCACCTGCAGCAGCACGTTGAACACATCGGGGTGGGCCTTTTCAATCTCGTCCAGCAGCAACACGGCATAGGGTTTGCGGCGGACGGCCTCAGTTAAATAGCCACCCTCCTCGTAACCCACATACCCAGGCGGCGCACCGATCAGGCGGGCCACGGAATGCTTCTCCATGAATTCACTCATGTCGACGCGGACCAGGTGCTCTTCGGAATCGAACATGAAGCCCGCCAAAGCCTTGCACAGCTCTGTCTTGCCCACGCCCGTAGGGCCCAGGAACAAGAAGGAACCCGTGGGGCGGTTCGGGTCGCTCAAGCCAGAGCGGGAGCGGCGGATGGCATTGGCCACGGCGGCAATGGCTTCGTCCTGCCCGACCACGCGGTCGTGCAGCTTGGTTTCCATCTGCAGCAGCTTGTCGCGCTCGCCCTGCAACATCTTCGCGACCGGAATACCGGTGGCGCGGCTGACCACTTCGGCAATCTCGTCAGCGCCCACCATGGTGCGCAACAGTTGGGCACGGCCACCGTCCTTGGCGTTCTTGGCCTTGCCGGCCTCTTGGGCCTGGGCGTCTTTCAGGCGTTTTTCCAGCTCGGGCAGCTTGCCGTATTGCAGCTCGCCAGCCTTGTTGAAGTCACCCTTGTCGGTCAGCTCCTTGATCTGCAGGCGGACCTTTTCCACCTCTTCCATGATGGTCTTGGAGCCTTGGGCCTGGGCCTTCTCAGACTTCCACAACTCATCCAGATCGGCGATTTCTTTTTGCAGCGCGGTGATCTCTTCGTTGATCAGCTCCAGGCGCTTTTGCGAGGCATCGTCCTTCTCACGCTTCACCGCCTCGCGCTCGATCTGCAGCTGGATCAGCCGACGGTCTTTCTTGTCCATGACCTCGGGTTTGGAGTCCAGCTCGATCTTGATTTTGGATGCGGCTTCATCGATCAGGTCGATCGCCTTGTCGGGCAGGAAACGGTCGGTGATGTATCGGTTGGACAGCTCCGCCGCGGCTACGATGGCAGGGTCGGTGATCTGCACTCCGTGGTGGACTTCGTAACGTTCTTTGAGGCCGCGCAAGATGGCAATGGTGGCTTCCACCGTGGGCTCGCCGACCAGGATTTTCTGGAAGCGGCGCTCCAGCGCGGCATCTTTTTCGATGTACTTGCGGTATTCGTCCAGTGTGGTGGCGCCCACGCAGTGCAGTTCGCCACGGGCCAGCGCGGGCTTGAGCATGTTGCCAGCGTCCATCGCGCCCTCGGCCTTGCCGGCACCCACCATGGTGTGCAGCTCGTCGATGAACACAATGGTCTGGCCCTCGTCCTTGGCCAGGTCTTTCAGCACATTCTTCAGGCGCTCTTCAAACTCTCCGCGGAACTTGGCACCGGCCAGCAGCGCGGCCATGTCCAGGCTCAACACGCGTTTGCCCTTCAGCGATTCGGGCACTTCACCGGCCACGATGCGCTGGGCCAGGCCCTCCACAATCGCGGTCTTGCCTACGCCGGGTTCGCCAATTAGCACGGGGTTGTTCTTGGTGCGGCGTTGCAGCACCTGAATGGCACGGCGGATCTCGTCGTCGCGGCCGATCACCGGGTCCAGCTTGCCCATGCGGGCGCGTTCGGTCAGGTCGATACAGTATTTCTTCAGCGATTCGCGCTGTTCTTCGGCATCGGCGTTGTCCACGCTCTGGCCGCCGCGCACGGTGTCGATGGCACTCTCCAGACTTTTGCGGGTCATGCCGCTGGCGCGGGCAATGTTGCCGATCTCGGCCTTGCTGTCGGACAGCGCCAGCAGGAACATGTCGTTGGAGACAAACTGGTCCTTGCGCTTGATGGACTCTTTCTCGGACGCCTGCAACAGGGCGCCCATGTCGCGGTCCACGGATATCTGATCCTGCCCCTGCACCTGGGGCTGCTTCTTTACGTAGGCCTCGGCAGCCGACAACAACTGCGGCACGTTGACGCCCGCGCGCTGCAGCAAGGCCTTTGGGCCGTCGTCCTGGCGCAGCATGGCCACCAGCAAGTGGGCGGGGGTGATGTAGGCGTGGTCGTTGGACAGCGCCAGTGTTTGCGCTTCCCCCAAGGCTTCCTGGAATTTGGTGGTGAGTTTGTCCATTCGCATTTTGAAATTCTCCGGTTAGCAGTGAGCTTGGGCTCCAAGGGCATATTTCAAGTGCTAACGCGCGTCTACGACTTGACTAAAATCAATCCATGGACATACGCCAGATATCGATCCGCTACCGCCAGGAACAAGATCGTATTCTGGTTGACATTAACACCGGTGCAGACGCTGAAGTGCAGGTATGGCTGACGCGGCGCATGACTTTGCGCTTGTGGCCGCTGCTGAACCGTGTGGTTGTTGACCATTTTGCGATCCCCCAAGATGCCAAGACGGATGGTTTTGTGAATCTGGCTGCTATGGACACCCCCACCAAGACCTTGCTGGCCGATTTCAAAAGCGAAGAGGTGATTCAGAAAGCAGACTTCAACACGCCCTACCAGGCCGGCGCGGCCCTGCACCCACTGGGCCACAACCCTTTGCTGGTCACCGAAGTCAACTTGACGCCGTACGGCAACGGCCAGTTGCGACTGAACTTCAACGAAAAGCTCGAAGACCCACCCTCCACCCGTGGCTTCCAGATGGATTTATCGACCGAGCTGGTGTTTGCCGTTATCAAACTGTTGGGGAACGCGCTGGAGCAATCGCATTGGAACATCGGCCAACACGCTGTACCGCCGCCCATGGTGGCGGAAGAAGCGGCCGATGAAATTGACTTGAGCCCGGATGCGACGCGGCCTACCTATTTGAATTGAGCCCGAGCGGCGCCTTTTTCATCAGGCGTTTTTGGACGCAATCCCCCACCGGGCCAAGGCCTCATCATCACTCACCCTTGCATCAACCCATTGGGCACCTGCGGCCGTCTGCTCCTTTTTCCAGAACGGCGCCTGGGTCTTTAAATAATCCATCAAAAATTCGCAGGCCTTAAAGCTTTCACCGCGGTGCGCAGACGTCACCGCCACCAACACGATCTGGTCGGTGGGCTGCAGCAGGCCGACGCGGTGGATGACGCGTGCGGCGAAGATGTCAAAGCGGCGGTGCGCCTCGTCGATCATGTCTTCGATCGCTTTTTCGGTCATGCCGGGGTAGTGTTCCAACTCCATGGACATCACGGGGCCTGACCCGACCGCATCTGTTTTGTTGCGATCTCTGACAGTACCTACAAAGGTACATACGGCACCAACCCGCGCGTCATTCGCGCGCAGCGCATGCACCACCTCGCTCAGGTCAAAGTCTTGTGTCTGGATGGAAACGCGGAGGGCCTGGCTGCTGCTGTTCATGGTCGAATTGTGGCACTTGCGCGCTGCTACACTCCAGCCATGCCCGCAACCCACCACTGCATCCCCACCATGGCCTTCACAAGCCATGTTGTGCCCTGCACGGTGGCCTCTGCCAGCAAAGCAAAAAAACCCAAGCTCATCTGACCGGAGCTTCGTGGTTCCGTTCTCAGATGAGCGACGGAACCACCAAAACTACCACCCCCTCTTTTTTGGTTTTCGCGCGCATCCGATGGCGGTTTTTTACCATCGGTCGTTTTCGAAAAGGAAAAATGCATGTCTAGCTCTGTTGACTTCTCTGGCCTCTGGATCGCGTTGATTACCCCCTTCAAGGGCGACGCGGTCGACCACCCTGCTCTGACAGGTCTGGTGAAACACTACGCCGAGGCAGGCGTCAACGGTTTTGTGGCCTGCGGTTCCACCGGCGAAGCCGCCGCGCTGGATAAAACCGAGCAGCTGGCCGTGCTGGACACCGTGCTAAAAGCCGCCGGCGCGCTGCCCGTGGTCATGGGCTTGTCGGGCTACCACATGGGCCAAACCCTGGCTTGGTACAAGGAACTGGCGCTGCGCCCCGTCGCGGGTTTGCTGGTGTCGGCACCCCATTACATCCGCCCCGCACAGGCTGGCCTGGTGCACTGGTTTACCACGCTGGCCGATGCGTCGACCAAGCCACTGCTCATCTACGACATTCCCTACCGAACCGGCGTAAGCATGACGCTGGAGACGTTGTTGACGCTGGCCGCGCACCCCAATATCCAGGGCATCAAGGACTGCGGAGGCGATGCGGGCAAGACGCAGGCTCTGGTTGCCGATGGACGCCTGCGCGTGCTGACCGGTGAAGATGGGCAAATTTTCAACATGCTGGCAATGGGTGGAGCAGGTGCTATCTCAGCCTGCGCCCACTTGTGCACGACGCAGTTCGTGCAAGTGATACGTTGCCTGCAGAACGGTGACCTGCAGACGGCCCGCACGCTGTGGCAACCCCTGGTGCCTATAGTGAACGCGGCGTTTGCCGAGCCCAACCCTGCAGTGATCAAAGCCGTGCTGGCTCAGCAGGGCTTGATTCAGGATGGGCTACGGCTACCGATGACGACCGCCAGCGCAGGCGCAACCGAGCGGTTGCTAGCGGTGATGGGGCGCGTGACTACAGCCTGAAGGCCCGGGCGGCAGAGCGTTCTGCGCAGGTAAAAGGAGGAGCCCGCGTAGCGGGCGGAGCGAAAATGTAAAAAAGTGGAGCAGAACGTTCTGTCGCCCGGGCCCTAGCCTCCAGTAACGGGCGGAAAGAACGCGACTTCAGCGCCTTCGGCCAAAGGCGCAGCCTCAACAGCCAATGTCTGGTTGATGGCCACGCGCACCGCCTTGCCGTGGGCCAGCGATTCAGCGTACACGCCACCGCGGGCGATCAGCTCATTGCGCAAACCGGCCACGTCCAACGCTGCCGTCTCTACTGCCTCGCCGGTGCCCAGCGCTTCGCGGATGGATGCGAAATATTTGACGTGGATCTTCATGCCAGCAACTCCGCAAAGGAAATGAATTGCACCGTGTCGCCCGGCGCAATCGTGCGGCTTTGTGGGTTGTCGACCAAGCCATCACCCCACACGGCCGACGTCAACACGCCCGAACTCTGGTTGGGAAACAATTCGAGGCCACCGTCGGCTCCTCGCCGCACACGCAAGAACTCGCGACGTTTGTCCGCCTTGGCCCAGGTGAAGTTGGCACGGGCGGCCACCGTTTTTATCGCCACGTCCTGCATACCCTGCAGTTGCAACAAGAAGGGTCGCACCAGCACCAAAAAAGTTACATAGCTGGACACCGGGTTGCCCGGCAGGCCGAGGAAGTGCGCGCTGCCAATGCGGCCATACGCAAAGGGTTTACCGGGCTTGATCGCGATCTGCCACAGGTCCAGCGCTCCCAGGGCTTGCACCGCAGGTTTGATATGGTCTTCTTCTCCGACTGAAACACCCCCGCTGGTCAGGATCACATCGTGCGACTGGGCTGCTTCGCGCAGCGCGTGCACGGTAGCGTCCAGCCGGTCCGGAACGATGCCCAGATCGGTGACGACACAGCCCATGCGGCGCAGCAGCGCGGCCAGGAAGTAACGGTTGGAGTTGTAGATGGCGCCGGGTGCCATGTCCTGTGGGGCCACGGTGCCCGGCATGACCAGCTCGTCGCCGGTAGAAAACAACGCCACGCGCGGACGGCGGGTTACCGCCAGCTCGGCCATGCCTATGCTGGCAGCCAGGCCCATCTCGGCCGGGCCCAGGCGCTGGCCGCTGGACAGCACCACGTCGCCGCGTGCCACGTCTTCACCGGCACGGCGTATGTTTTGGCCTGCATTAAGTATCGAATTAATCTGAACGACCGCAACATCGGACGCAACACCAACAGCAGGCGGCAACACCGAGCAATCTTCCTGCATGACCACCGCGTCGGCGCCAGGCGGCACGGGCGCGCCGGTGAAGATGCGGGCGACGGTGCCGGCTTGCAGCGGCTGGCCGGCGGATCCTGCGGCGATGCGCTGCGACACCGGCAAGGCCGTGGCACCAGGCTGCACAACATCAGCACAGCGCAGCGCATAGCCATCCATCGCGCTGTTGTCCTGTGGCGGCACATGCAGCGCAGACACCACATCCTGTGCCAACACGCGGCCATCGGCGTCGCCCACCCGCACCTGCTCCGCGGGCAGCTGCGGGCTGGCAAAGGCCAACAGCCTCCCCAGGGCATCGTCCAGCGGCAACAAAGGGGCGCGGGCTGCGGTGTTCATGCTGGTTTCCTCGTTTTATTTGCTACGCTATTGATAGCGGCTTACGCTCGACCCGCGGGGGCTACAGCCCAGATTAGCTCAAATTACCTGGCATTCACGCGCAATCAAGGCCTGGATGGCGGACACATCGGCATCCATCACCATCACACGTTTGGGCAAGTTTTCTATGCCGTCAAACTTGGCTGGCCGATCGGGCTCACGGCCCAGGGCTTCGACAATCGTTTCGGCAAACTTGATGGGCAGCGCGGTTTCCAGCACGATCATCGGCCCGCCGCGCAACTCCAACCGGTTGCGGTGCTCGTGCGCCACTTTCAGGCCGTCAGCGGTATGGGTGTCGATGACCATCGCATGCTGGTTCCACGTCGCGCGAATAGTGTCCAGCCGGTCGGCGTGCGTGCTCTTGCCGCTGATAAAACCATAACGGCTGGCGGCCTGCGCAAACGCGGGGTCGGCACTCAGGTCAAACTGGCCGGTCTTGGACAGGCCTTCGCCAAACAGCGCCTTCACGCGCGCGCCATCACGGCCCAGCAGGTCGAACACAAAACGCTCGAAGTTCGACGCTTTGGAAATGTCCATCGACGGGCTGGAGGTCTCGTGTGTATCCGCACTGCCGCGCACGCGGTAGACGCCGGTGCGGAAGAACTCGTCCAACACATCGTTCTCGTTGGTTGCGACTACCAGCTTCTCGACCGGCAGACCCATCATGCGGGCCACATGGCCGGCGCAGACATTGCCGAAGTTGCCCGACGGCACGGTGAAGCTGACCTTTTGCACCACCTCTTTGCGCGGCGCCAACGAATCGCGGGGGCCTGGAGGTTTGGGTACGGATTCTTCGGTGGCCTGCAGATAGCCCGCAAAGTAATACACCACCTGGGCCAGCAAACGCGCCCAGTTGATGGAGTTGACGGTGCCGATGCGGTATTTGCGTTTGAATTCCAGGTCGTTGGACACGGCCTTGACCATGTCCTGGCAATCATCAAACACGCCTTTGACGGCGATGTTGTAGATGTTGGCGTCCATCAGGCTGAACATCTGTGCCTGCTGGAAGGCGCTCATGCGGCCGTGTGGGCTGGTCATGAAGACACGCACGCCCTTCTTGCCGCGCATCGCGTATTCGGCGGCGCTGCCCGTGTCGCCACTGGTGGCACCCAGGATGTTCAGCTCTTCGCCGCGGCGGCCCAGTTCGTATTCGAACAGGTTGCCCAGCAGCTGCATGGCCATATCCTTGAAGGCCAGCGTGGGGCCGTTGGACAAAGCTTCGAGGTACAGGCCGGGCTCGCCCGCTTTGGCGTTCGGCGTTTCCAGCGTCTTCAGCGGCACGATTTCGGAGGTACCAAACACGTCTTCGGTGTAGGTCTTCTTGCAGATGGCCTTCAGGTCATCCGCAGAAATGTCGTCGATGAACAGCGACAGGACTTCAAACGCCAGATCGGCATAACCGCCAGGCGCGCCTTGGCGGTAAGTGCGGCGCAGGCGTTGCAGTGCCGTGGCGTTGATCTGCGGATAAGACTCCGGCAGATACAGGCCGCCATCGGGCGCCAAGCCTTCGAGAAGGATTTCACAGAAGCGTTTGCGATCGGGGTGGCCGCGGGTCGACAGATACAACATCAGGCCAACTCCTCCTTGCGGATACGCACGATGGGGGCCAGCACTGTTGTCAGACTTTGCATCTGGGCCAGGGCGGCGTTCATCTTGGCTTCCACACAGTCGTGGGTCAGGATGATCAGGTCGGTTTGCGGGATGCCACGCGTCCCATCCGGTCCGGTGCCCTCACCACCCACTTCATCCGCTTCGCGTTGCAACACGGCGTCGATGCTGATATCGGCTTCGGCCAGGATGCCGGTCACCTTGGCCAGCACACCGGCCTGGTCGGCCACGCGCAGGCGCAGGTAGTAGCTGGTCACCACGTCACCCATGGGCAATACGGGTGTGTCGCTCATGCTATGCGGCTGGAAGGCCAGGTGGGGCACGCGCTGCGCTGCATCTGCAGTGTGCAGGCGTGTGATGTCGACCAGGTCGGCAATCACCGCGCTGGCGGTGGGCTCGGAGCCCGCACCCTTGCCGTAGTACAGCGTGTTGCCGACCGCGTCGCCATTGACGACGACAGCGTTCATCGCGCCTTCGACATTGGCTATCAGGCGCTTGGACGGGATCAGGCTGGGGTGGACCCGCAGCTCCACACCCTTGGCCGTGCGCTTGGTGATGCCCAAAAGCTTGATACGGTAGCCCAGTTGCTCGGCATATTTGATGTCGGCAGCGCCCAGCTTGGTGATGCCTTCTACATAGGCCTTGTCAAACTGCACGGGGATGCCAAAGGCTATTGCCGACATCAGCGTAACCTTGTGCGCGGCGTCCACGCCTTCGATATCAAACGTCGGGTCAGCCTCCGCATAACCCAGACGTTGTGCTTCTTTCAACACCACAGAGAAATCCAGGCCCTTGTCGCGCATCTCGGACAGGATGAAGTTCGTCGTGCCATTGATGATGCCGGCGATCCACTGGATGCGGTTAGCGGTCAGACCTTCGCGCAGCGCCTTGATGATGGGAATGCCACCGGCCACGGCCGCTTCAAACGCCACCATGACGCCTTTGGCGGATGCTGCAGCAAAAATCTCGGTGCCATGCACGGCCAGCAAGGCCTTGTTGGCGGTGACCACGTGTTTGCCGGCGGCAATGGCTTCCAGTACCAGTTGTTTAGCGATGCCGTAGCCACCGATCAGTTCGATGACGATGTCGATATCGGGGTTGGCGATGACGGCGCGTGCGTCGCTGACCACAGTGACATCGGGGCCGACCACGGACTGGGCACGGGCCACGTCCAGATCGGCCACCATGGTGATGGCGATGCCACGGCCGGCGCGGCGCTGGATTTCTTCCTGGTTGCGCTTGAGCACATTGAATGTGCCCGCGCCGACAACGCCAATGCCCAGCAGGCCAACTTGAATCGGTTTCATAAACTCTCTAACGGTAAAACAGGGCGCTAGCCCCCGTGGATCATGCGCGAGCCGCTACCAACTTGATAGCAGAGGCGGAAGCCTGCGTTTGTGCAGGCTGCGTGCCGTGGCTCTTGCGGTAGCTTTCCAGGAACTTGGCGATGCGGCTGATGGCCTCGCGCAAATCGTCTTCGTGTGGCAGAAACACAATGCGGAAGTGATCCGGTTGCTGCCAGTTGAAGCCTGTTCCTTGGACCAGCATGACACGGGTCTCGCGCAGCAGCTCCAGGAAGAATTGCCGGTCGTCCGCGATGGGGTACACCGCCGGGTCCAGCTTGGGAAACATATAGAGGGCGGCCTGGGGCTTGACGCAGCTCACGCCGGGGATGGCCGTGATCAGCTCATAGGCCAGGTCGCGCTGGCGGCGCAGGCGGCCACCTTCGCAGACCAGGTCGTTGATGCTCTGGTAGCCGCCTAATGCGGTCTGTATCGCCCATTGGCCCGGCACGTTGGAGCACAGCTTCATGTTCGAGAGCATGTTCAGGCCCTCGATGTAGTCGGTAGCCGACTTCTTGTCGCCCGAGACCACCAACCAGCCGGCGCGGTAACCGCAGGAGCGGTAGCTCTTGGACAGCGAGTTGAAGGTCAGCGTCAACACGTCGTTCGACAACGAAGCCAAGGCCGTGTGCTTAACGCCGTCATACAGCACCTTGTCGTACACCTCATCGGCCAGAATCACGAGACCATGTTCGCGGGCAATCTCGACAATGCTCTTCAACAAGCCATCGGAATACAGCACGCCGGTGGGGTTGTTGGGGTTGATGACCACGATGCCCTTGGTCTTGGGCGTGATCTTGGCGCGGATGTCGTCCAGGTTGGGCATCCAGCCATTGGCTTCGTCGCACAGATAGTGCACCGGTGTACCGCCGGACAGGCTGGTGGCGGCGGTCCACAGTGGGTAATCGGGCATGGGCAGCAGCAGCTCGTCGCCATCGTCCAACAGCGCATTCGTCGCCATCGTGATCAATTCACTGGCACCGTTGCCGAGGTAGATGTCATCGAGTGTGACGCCAGCAATGCCCTGCTTCTGGGTTTCGTGCATCACCGCCTTGCGCGCCGCGAATATACCCTTGCTGTCCGAATAACCCGCCGAGTTGGGCAGGTTGCGGATCATGTCCTGCTGGATTTCTTCCGGGGCATCAAAGCCAAAGACGGCGAGGTTGCCGAGGTTGAGCTTGATGATCTTCTGGCCTTCGTCCTCCATCTGGCGGGCCGCATCCATGATGGGTCCGCGAATGTCGTAAAGCACATTAGCCAGCTTGGCCGATTTTTGAATGGTACGCAAAAGTCCCTCCAGAAGTCTTTAGCACAGGGCGAAACCTATAATTTGACCACAGTTCCGCACAAACTTAGTGCGGTGCAGCATTCAATTTCACCCAGGCACCACCATGAAGTTTCTCCCAGACCCTACAGAATCGTCGTCAGTGACGGGATATGGTCCGGGTTGGGTGGTCGTAAACGGCGAAAAATACACGTCAAGCGTTGTCGTTAGCACCCTTGCCGCACCCTTTTTGTGGGAATGCACCGGATTTGACGGCCTGCAAGCCAGCCATTTCGAACGCCTGGCCGAGTTGGATGCTGAGCTGGTGATCTTTGGCAGCGGTGAACGCATCCGCTTTGTGCAGCCCGCGTTGTTGCAGGTCTTGTACGCCAAGCGCATCGGTGTGGAAACCATGGATACGCAGGCGGCCTGCCGCACCTACAACTTTCTGGCTGGAGAAGGCCGCAAGGTGGTTGCCGCGCTTTTGTTGTAAGCGCGTTTACCCTGAGGGCTCAGCAGGCGCTTTTCAGAGTAAAATAGTGGGTTGCAGTCGGGGATAAATACACGCTGTCACGTGTACACCCTCTACTTTGACTGACACATCCAGAACGCGAGACTAAAAGTACCATATGGCGATCGTTGTCAACAAGCCCCTACCTGAATTTGAAGCCAACGCCACCGGCGGCATTAGGGTTAGCAATACTAGCCACGTCGGAAAGACCATGGTGTTGTATTTCTACCCGAAAGACAATACCCCTGGCTGCACCACCGAAGCCATGCAGTTTCGTGACAAGTACAAGGATTTTGTGAAGGCCGGCGCCGCCGTATTCGGCGTCTCCCGCGACAACATGAAGTCGCACGACGAGTTCAAGACGAAGCTCGAACTCCCGTTTGAACTGATCGCCGATACCGAAGAAAAAATGTGCCACATGTTTGGCGTGGTCAAGAACAAGATCATGTACGGCAAGAAAGTCAAGGGCATTGAACGCAGCACCTTCCTGATCGGCGCTGACGGCCTGCTGAAGGAAGAATGGCGCGGCCTGAAGGTTCCCGGTCACGTGGACGATGTGCTTAAAGCCGTCAAGGCATTGAAAAAAGCCGTTTGAGGATCGATCGCCACCCCCAGGCTGTGGCGCGAATTTCAGCGCTAGTTGGGCAACGTGGTTTTTGCCACACGCCGTTCTGGTGGTGTCATTCGGGTCATGCATAATGGTCCAATGCCGTTGAATACCGCGAACGCGCCACAACAAAAAGCCGCCTTGGCTCAGGGCGGCTTTTTTGCTTTTGCGATTCCTTTTTCTTCCACTTCCCTGTCCGTGAGCCCTACTATCCATGCCACTGCCCCCCGCTCCCACCAAACCTGCTGACCGTCTTCCCCCCAAAGCTTTTGTTGCGGTAGCCCGCAGTGCTGCCCGCCCCGCGCAAAAGGCAGAACATTTCGAACCCGCCAAGGCGCCCACTGCACGGCCGCCTGTCGCGGAAAAAGTCGCCGTCAAGGAAGCCCCAAAGCGGGCGACGGCCGCGTTGTTGGACAAATCCCCGCGGGAGCAACCGCCGGTAGTAGAACCGGTCGCAGCCCCAGTCATGATTCAGGTGGAGACCCGCCCCAGCACGGCCCGTTCGCGCAAGCCGGTGCGCACCGGTCCGACCAAGCTGTTTGTGCTGGACACCAATGTGCTGCTGCACGACCCGATGTCGCTGTTCCGCTTCGAAGAGCACGACATCTACCTGCCGATGATCGTGCTGGAAGAGCTGGACGGCCACAAAAAGGGCATGACCGAAGTCGCCCGCAATGCCCGCCAGACCAGCCGCACGCTGGACGCGCTGGCCGGCGCGCCCGGCGCGGACATCACCGCAGGTTTCCAACTGTCCAGCACCGGCAACCGCGATGCGCGCGGCAAGTTGCTGTTCCAGACCCAGCCGCTGAACTACACACTGCCCACCAGCCTGCCGCAGGGCAAGGCCGACAACCAAATCTTGGGCGTGGTAGAGGCCCTGCGGCAGCACTACGCGCCGCGCGAAGTGGTGCTGGTGTCCAAAGACATCAATATGCGGGTCAAGGCCCGCGCATTGGGCCTTGCGACCGATGACTACCAGAACGACAAGACGTTGGAAGATGGCGACTTGCTGTATTCGGGCGCCACAGCCCTGCCCTCCGACTTCTGGGCTACCCATGGCCAGGCAGTGGAAAGCTGGCAGCAGGGCCAGCACACCTTCTACAAGATCGATGGGCCGGTAGTGCCCAGCCTGCTGATCAACCAGTTTGTGTATTTTGAGTCTCCCGGTGAGCCAAGCCTGTATGCCCGTGTGACCGAGATCCGCGGTACCACGGCTGTCATTAAAACGCTGCGCGACTTCACCCACCTGAAGAATGCGGTGTGGGGTGTCACCACCCGCAACCGTGAGCAGAATTTCGCAATGAACCTGCTGATGGACCCCGAGGTCGACTTTGTGACGCTGACCGGTACGGCCGGTACCGGTAAGACATTGATGGCGTTGGCCGCAGGCTTGACCCAGGTGTTGGACGACCGCCGCTACACCGAGATCATCGTCACCCGCGCTACCGTCAGCGTGGGTGAGGACATCGGCTTCCTGCCCGGCACCGAAGAAGAAAAAATGGGCCCGTGGATGGGCGCATTGGACGACAACCTGGAAGTGCTCGGCAAGACCGACACCAGCGCCGGTGAATGGGGCCGCGCCGCCACCAACGAGCTGATCCGCAGCCGCATCAAGGTCAAGAGCATGAACTTCATGCGCGGACGCACTTTCTTGAACAAGTACGTCATCATCGACGAAGCGCAGAACCTGACGCCCAAACAGATGAAGACGCTGATCACCCGCGCCGGCCCTGGCACCAAGATCATTTGCATGGGCAACTTGGCGCAAATCGACACGCCCTACCTGACCGAAGGCTCGTCCGGCCTGACCTTTGCCGTGGACAAATTCAAGGGCTGGCCACACGGCGGGCACATCACGCTGGCGCGCGGCGAGCGCTCGCGTCTGGCGGACTTTGCCAGCGAAGTGCTATAGATTCAGTAGCTGCTTACGC
Organism: Rhodoferax sp. ZS1R8; assembly: GCF_056521325.1. NCBI lineage: Bacteria > Pseudomonadati > Pseudomonadota > Betaproteobacteria > Burkholderiales > Comamonadaceae > Rhodoferax > Rhodoferax sp. ZS1R8. The sequence continues at coordinate 479,919 of NZ_JBWMBA010000004.1, forward strand.
GCTCTGCACGAGGGCTAGAGGCCGATTAGGCTTCTAGCCTTTTTCTTTGCAGGCAGCAGCGCAACGTTAAGGCCGCAAATCCGCGCCCCCTTTGGGGGGCAGCGACCCGCGCAGCGGCGGAGCGTTGGGGGCCTTTTCAATAGTCGCCGCCACCACCGTGGGCCAGATTCTCGAACTTGGTGAACTGGCGCATGAAGGCGAGCTTCACGGTTCCGGTCGGGCCGTTACGTTGCTTGGCGATGATGACCTCGGCAACACCTGGCTCTTTGCACTGGTCCTTGGTGTAGTACTCGTCGCGGTAGATGAACATGATGATGTCGGCATCCTGCTCGATGGCGCCGGACTCGCGCAAGTCACTCATCATGGGGCGCTTGTCGGGGCGCTGCTCCACACTGCGGTTGAGCTGCGACAGCGCAATCACCGGGCACTTCAGTTCACGGGCCAGCATCTTCAGGCCCCGGGAAATTTCGCCGAGTTCAGTGGCGCGGTTTTCGCCGTCACCACCACTGCCACTCATCAGCTGCAAGTAATCGACGACGATCAGGCCGAGCTGGCCGCATTGGCGTGACAGGCGACGCGCATTGGCGCGCAGCTCACTGGACGTCAGGCCAGCGCTCTCATCAATGTGCAGCGAGATGGTACGCAGCCGCTCGATCGCCTCCGAGAGGCGCGGCCATTCGTCGTCGCTGAGCTTGCCGGTACGCAAATGGCCCTGGTCGATGCGGCCGATGGAACCCACGATACGCACCGCCAGCTGGGCGGCACCCATTTCCATCGAGAAAATGGCGACCGGCAGGCCTTCGTTCAGAGCCACATGCTCGGCAATATTGATGGCCAACGCCGTCTTGCCCATGGAGGGACGCGCGGCCAGCACGATCAAGTCGCCGGCCTGCAGGCCCGCCGTCATGCGGTCGAAGTCAATGAAGCCGGTGGGCACGCCGGTGACGTCATTGGGGTTGTCCGCCATCTCCTGCACGCGGTCCAGCAGCTTGACGACCAGCGAATCCATGGCCTGAAAACCCTGGTTGTTGCGTTTGCCGGCCTCACCAATCTTGAAAATTTTCTGCTCCGACTCGTCGACGATTTCCGCCACCGGCCTGCCCTTGGGGTTGAAGGCATTGGTGGCGATTTCGTCGCTGGCAGTGACCAGCTTGCGCAACAGCGAACGGTCGCGGACGATCTCGGCGTAGCGGCGAATGTTGCTGGCGCTGGGCACATACTGGGCCAGCGAGTTCAGATAGGCCAGACCGCCGATCTCTTCTGCCCTGCCCTGGCTTTGCATGTGCTCAAACACGGTGATCACGTCGGCCGGCTTGCTGGCGTTGACCAGGGCGCCAATGGCCGCGTAGATCAGCCGGTGCTCGTAGCGGTAGAAGTCGTTGTCCAGCAGGATGTCGCCCACCCGGTCCCACGCGGCGTTGTCCAGCAGCAAGCCACCCAGTACGCTGGATTCGCCCTCGATGGAGTGCGGCGGCACGCGCAACTGGGCGATCTGGCGGTCTTGGCCGTATTCGTCTACAGGGGATAGGACGGTGGACATGGATTTTCCTTGAAGCCTTCCATGCTAGGCGCTAGCCGCTGTCGCAGCAACGCATAACTCTGGGGAAAAGGCTGTGGACAACAACTAAATGCTGTGGGTAACTAAGGCCCGCAAAAACAAAAGCCGCCAGGGCGGACCCTTGCGGCTTTGGCTAACGGTACCAACCCCTGCGGGCCGGCCCATTGTTGACGCTGGTTAAGCAGTTTCGCCGTACACAGACACAGTGATGTCGACCACCACGTCAGTGTGCAGAGCGACTGCAACGGTGCTGTCGCTAACGATCTTGATAGGACCGTTGGGCATGCGGATTTGCGACTTGGCAACCTTGTAGCCATTCTTGACCAGCTCTTCAGCGATGTCAGAATTGGTCACAGAGCCAAACAGACGGCCATCCACACCAGCCTTTTGGGTCAGCTTGATGGTTGTACCACCCAGCTTTTCGCCCAGAGCCTGGCACTCGGCCAGCTTGGCGGCTGCAGCTTTTTCCAGCTCAGCGCGCTTGGCTTCGAAAGCAGCCTTGGCAGCTTCGGTGGCGCGGCGAGCGCGGCCCGAAGGGATCAAAAAGTTACGTGCGTAACCGTCTTTAACCTTGACGATATCGCCCAGGTTGCCCAGATTCACGACCTTGTCGAGCAGAATAATTTGCATGTTCGTACTCCTTAGATCTTGTGCTGGTCGCTGTAAGGCAACATCGCCAGGAAGCGAGCGCGCTTGATAGCGGTGTTGAGCTGGCGCTGGAAAATTGCGCGGGTGCCGGTCAGGCGTGCGGGAATGATCTTGCCGTTTTCGGCGATGAAATCACGCAGCGTGTCGATGTCCTTGTAGTCGATCTCTTCGACGCCAGTCACTGTGAAGCGGCAGAAACGCTTGCGCTTGAACAACAGGTTTTGTGCGGGACGCTTGGGGCGCTTGTCTTTACTGAATTTTTTGAACGTGGCCATGTGGGCCTCCTAAAAAACTAATCTTGCGAAAATTCTTGAATATGCAAAACGATGCTTTTACCGTGACGGGTGTTGCCTAGAAAACCGCTGAACCTCCAGACACTGCCAAGGGGTTGTTTGACCAACCGCTCTGCCAATGCGCCAAAAGCCACTGCTTTCACTGCCACCTTGATTTGCCTGGCAAGACCTGCTTCCTGTGTTTCAGACTCGTGTTCGAGTTTGAGGTTCAGGGCGGGTATTCCAGCTGGTGTGTAACGCATGGCATCAAGCTCAGCGATACAGGCACTCAGGATCAGGGAATTGGCAGGCACTCTCCGTCAGTAAAAAGTATCGTTAGGCGTTGTATTCAGCCTGTTGTGTCTTGCGTGTTTCTTCGCGCTCGACAGTCTTCATCATGGACGAAGGACCTGTCTCGGCCTTTTTCTTCAACACCGTAAGGTGGCGAAGAACAGCGTCATTGAACTTGAACGCGTGTTCCAGTTCGGACATCACAGCCTGGTCGGCTTCGATGTTGACACACAGGTAGTGGGCTTTGGCAAGCTTGTTGATCATGTAGACCAACTGGCGACGACCCCAGTCTTCAACGCGGTGGATCTTGCCACCGCCGGCAGTGATCATGCCTTTGTAACGCTCCAGCATGGCTGGAACTTGTTCGCTCTGATCCGGGTGGATCATGAGGATGATTTCGTAGTGACGCATTGATACTCCTTATGGATATCCCCCACTGGTGTGTTGGGGGTTTAAGAAAAGCTACCCTCAGCGTCTAATTGAGGTGCAGCAAGGCGAAGCCCAAGATTATAGCCCAGATAGGTCAGTCTAGGCTAGGGGCACGCTTTCCATAGGCTCTGCACGGGTGAAAAGGCTCACCACCACCGTAATGGTGAATCCGGCCGCAACACCGAAAACCCCGGCAGATACGGGTTGAATTCCCCACCACAGCCCCTCGCCGGCCAAGCCCCAGGCCGCGCGGACAGCGGGCAAATTGACGGCCATGTAGTACACGGTGACGCCCAGGCCCGCCAACATGCCCGCAACCGCGCCCGCCCGGGTAGCGCCCTTCCAAAAAATACCTAGCACCATCGATGGCACAAAAGCCGCGCCAGCCAGGGAAAACGATGCGGACACCAAGTACAAGATGCCCGCGGGCCGTTGCGCCGCCACATAGGCTGCTATCAGCGCTACGACCAGCAGGGCGAACTTGGACCACATGACGTGGAGCATGGCCTGCGCCTTGTTGCTGTCGCCCTCCCCTTTGAAGTAAATGTCGTGGGCCAGGGCGTTGCCAATGGTCAGCAGCAAACCGTCCGCGGTGCTCAGGGCCGCTGCCAGCCCGCCGGCGGCCACCAGTACCGACACCACATACGGCAGGCCACCAATCTCGGGCGTGGCCAGCATGATCAGGTCGGCACCCATCTTCAGCTCGGCAAACTGCAGGATATGGTCGCCATTGACATCGGTGGCGCTCAGCAGACTGGGATCGCGGGCCCACTGCGCAACCCAGGAGGGCAGGCTGTCAAAGGGCTGACCCACCAGATGCGCCATCACTTCATACTTGACCAGCACCGCCAAAGCCGGAGCAGACAGGTACAGCAGCGCAATGAAGAACAGCGACCAGGCCACCGAGCTGCGGGCCTCCGCTACAGATGGCGTGGTGTAAAAGCGTGTCAGCAGATGCGGCAGGCCGGCAGTGCCCACCATCAAACAAAACATTAGCGCCAAAAAATTCAGCCGCGAGGTTTCAAACGTCTGCTTTTCTTCCGCAGTACCCGACGGATCGCCAGAAAACGGCGTCGTGTGGGCAGGCATACCACCCAGAGGCTGGGCGCGCGACAGGTCTTCTGCCATCGCGCGGGTCCACTGCTCACGTGCAGCGGCGGCATCTTTCGGCAAAGCAGCCAACTCACGGCGCAAAGCGATGGCGCGGTCATCGTTGGCCCTCTGGTCACCCAGCGCCTGCAATTGCCGGCGCAACTCCAGGCGTTCCGTCTGCAGCGCAGCATCCACGTCCAGTAGTTTCTTTTCGTAGGACTTGGCACGTTGGGCATAGGCTTCTATGACCTGCTTCTCGGCAGGCGAGTCCCTCAAGGTCTGCTCCATGTCGGCAATTTTTTGCAATTGCTGACCATAAGCCAACGGCGCCAGCGGATTGCCGATTTGTTTGTAAGCCAGCCACGACACCGGAATCAAAAACGCAAGGATGATGACCACGTACTGCGTGACCTGGGTCCAGGTGACAGCCCGCATCCCGCCCAGGAACGAACACACCAGCACCCCGCCCAGCCCCAGGAGGATACCGATCTCAAAATTGACGCCCGTCAACCGCGATGTGATCAGACCAACACCATAGATCTGCGCAACCACATAGGTGAACGAGCACAACACGGCCGCACATGCGGCGATCAGACGCGGCCACCGGCCACCAAAGCGGTGGGCAAAATAGTCGGGCACGGTGTACAGCCGCAGCCGCCGCAAATACGGCGCGACCAGCAGCGCCACAAGGCAAAACCCGCCGGTCCAGCCCAGCACATACGCCAGGCCGCCAGCCTGCACGCCGGTTCCGGAAAAACCCTGCAGGTAAAGCCCCCCGGCCATGCTGATGAAGGACGCCGCGCTCATCCAGTCAGCGGCCGTGGCCATGCCGTTGTAGACCGCAGGGATGCGCCGGCCGGCAACATAGTATTCAGCGGCATCGGCCGTGCGTCCGTACACGCCCATCACGGCATACAACGTGAGTGTCGACGACAAGAAAATGCCCGCCACCCACACTTTAGACAACCCCCACTGCTCGGCCACCGCCAAGGCCAGCAAGAACAGTAACAGGCTCAGAACATAAACGGCGAAGCGCCGGTGCAAGCGGCTTTTGTAGGCCGCGTAGGCGATGCGCTCAGCACCGGGCCGAGCGCTCTCCCGGCGGTTGGCCCGCCATGCAAACACGACGACTATGGCGATAAAGACCAGCACCGAGCCCTGGGTTGCGAACCAAAATGCGACTGGCCAACCGGCGACCGTCCATTGCAGATCGCGTGCGAAAAAGACCACACCAAACGACGCCATGAACCACAGCGCCAGCAGACCCGCGTGCAGGCCCCACTGGCGAGGGGTCCGGGGCAGCGTCATTGCGCGGCGAGTTTTTGCCAGGTAGCGATGACGGAGTCCGGGTTCAGCGAGATGGACGAGATGCCTTCGGACACCAGCCACTGTGCAAAGTCGAGGTGGTCGCTGGGGCCCTGGCCGCAGATGCCGATGTATTTACCCTGCTTCTTGCAGGCTGCAATCGCCAGGCTGATCAGCGCTTTGACAGCAGGGTCGCGCTCATCAAAGTCTGCTGCGAGTAACTCCAGGCCCGAATCGCGGTCCAGGCCCAGGCTGAGTTGGGTCAGGTCGTTGGAGCCGATCGAGAAGCCATCGAAGTACTCGAGGAACTGCTCCGCCAGGATGGCGTTGCTGGGAATCTCGCACATCATGATCAGCTTGAGCCCGCCTTCGCCGCGGCGCAGACCGTGGCGGCCCAGCAGCTCAGTAACTTTCTTGGCCTGCCCCAGTGTGCGTACGAACGGCACCATGACCTGCACATTGGAGAGGCCCATCTCGTTGCGCACGCGCATGAGTGCCTCGCATTCCATCGCAAACGCTTCACCAAACTCGGTGCTGGTGTAGCGTACGGCGCCACGGAAACCCAGCATGGGGTTTTCTTCTTCCGGCTCGTAGCGGCTGCCCCCAATCAGCTTGCGGTATTCGTTGCTCTTAAAGTCCGACAGGCGCACGATGACAGGCTTGGGCCAGAAAGCGGCCGCAATCGTGGCCACGCCTTCGGCGACGCGGTCCACATAGAAAGCACGAGGAGACGCATGGCCGCGGGCTACGGACTCCACGGCTTTCTTCAGGTCGGCATCCACATTCGGGTAGTCGAGGATAGCCTTGGGGTGCACGCCGATGTTGTTGTTGATAATGAACTCCAGCCGTGCCAAGCCAACGCCTTCGTTTGGCAACTGGCAGAAGTCAAAAGCCAGCTGTGGATTACCCACATTCATCATGATCTTGACCGGGCTCTCGGGCATAGTGCCACGCACCACCTCGGTCACTTCGGTTTCCAGCAGGCCGTCGTAGATGAAGCCGGTATCGCCTTCGGCGCAGCTTACGGTCACCAGCATGCCGTCCTTCAGCAACTCGGTCGCATCACCGCAGCCGACTACGGCTGGTATGCCCAACTCACGCGCGATGATGGCCGCATGGCACGTGCGCCCGCCACGGTTCGTCACAATGGCCGCAGCGCGCTTCATGACCGGCTCCCAGTTGGGGTCGGTCATATCGGTCACCAGCACATCGCCAGCCTGTACCGTATCCATCTCGCTGATGTTATGCACGATGCGCACCGGGCCGGTACCGATTTTTTGGCCAATAGCGCGGCCCTCGACCAGCACCGTACCTGAGCCCTTGAGTTTGTAACGGTACTCGGCCTGGTTGCCCGCCTGGCTTTTAACCGTCTCGGGCCGGGCCTGCAGGATGTACAGCTCGCCGTCGGTGCCGTCCTTGCCCCATTCGATGTCCATCGGGCGGCCATAGTGTTCTTCGATGACCAGCGCGTACTTGGCCAGTTGCTCCACATCGGCATCGGTCAGCGAGTAGCGGTTGCGCAGTTCGGTGGGCACATCGGTGGTCTTGACCAGCTTGCCGCTGGCGGCTTTTTCTTCGGCGGTCGCAAATTGCATTTGCAGCAGTTTGGAGCCCAGGCTGCGGCGGATGATGGCCCGGTTGCCGGCCTTCAGCATCGGCTTGTGGACATAAAACTCGTCAGGGTTCACGGCACCTTGCACCACCGTCTCGCCCAGGCCGTAGCTGGACGTGATGAAGACCACGTCGGAAAAACCCGATTCGGTATCGATCGTGAACATGACGCCGGCTGCTCCGATATCGGAGCGCACCATGCGCTGCACACCGGCACTCAAGGCTACGACGTCATGGGCAAAGCCCTTGTGCACGCGGTAGCTGATGGCACGGTCGTTGTACAGGCTGGCAAACACTTCCTTCATCTTGTGCAGCACGTCCTCGATGCCGACGACGTTGAGGAAGGTTTCCTGCTGGCCGGCAAAGGATGCATCGGGAAGGTCTTCGGCCGTTGCCGAGGAACGCACTGCAAAGCTGGCCTGGGGGTTGCCGGCGGACAGCTTGGCAAACGCTTCGCCGATGGCTTTTTCGAGGTCGGCCGGGAAGGGTTGTGCCTCGACCATGCCGCGGATCTCGGCTCCCACGGCGGCCAGTGCGCGCACGTCTTCGGTATCTAGCGTCTTCAGCTTGGCGCTGATCTTGTCGGCCAGACCCGCATGTGCGAGGAACTGGCGAAATGCGTGCGCGGTGGTTGCAAAACCGGTGGGTACTTTTACGCCCTGGGGCAGCTGGGAAATCATCTCGCCCAGGCTGGCGTTTTTGCCGCCGACCGACTCGACGTCGGTCATACGTAAATTTTCGAAGGGGACGACCAGATCGGTCGGATCGAACAGGTTTGACATGCTACAAAGCTCCGGAGGTTAAAAAACCGTTTCGCTGCCACCTGCACCGGCACACGCCGCGCCCAGTCGGCAGCGATCATTCCATGTCAGCCCTCTGTTGTTGCTATTTGGGACGTCCGGGAATGAGAAAATGCATCTATTGCAGCCATTGTAGAGGCCGCACACCCCAGGCGATACGGCCCATCTGAGGCCTGCGCTTGCAAATCACTGACGATCACACCGATAACAACCCAGCGAGCGCGACCATGACCCAACGCAGCGTATTCTTCGTCTCCGACGGCACCGGCATCACCGCCGAGACTTTTGGCAACGCCATATTGGCCCAGTTTGAGACCAAGGCCCGCCACGTGCGCCTGCCCTTTGTCGACACCGTGGACAAGGCCCACCAGGCGGTGCGGCAAATCAATAATTCGGCTGTGGTGGACGGCGAACGCCCTATTGTTTTCACGACGCTGGTCAATATGGAGGTGCTCAAGGTCATACAGGACGGCTGCCAGGGCATGCTGCTGGACATGTTTGGCATGTTCGTGCACCCGCTGGAGCAGGAACTCAAGCTCAAATCCAACCACCGCATCGGCCGCTTCAGCGATGCGAGCAAGAGCAAGGCCTACCAAAGCCGCATTGAGGCTATCAACTTCTCACTGGCCCACGATGACGGGCAAATGAACCGTGACCTGGAACAGTCCGACGTGATCTTGGTTGGCGTGAGCCGCAGCGGCAAGACGCCGACCTCGCTGTACCTGGCCATGCAATACGGGCTCAAGGCATCCAACTACCCGCTGATTCCCGAAGACTTCGAGCGCAAGCAACTGCCGCCTGCCCTGGTGCCCCACAAGGCCAAAATTTTCGGGCTGACCATACAGCCCGAGCGGCTGAGCGAAATTCGCAACGAGCGCCGGCCCAATTCCAAATACGCTGCGCTGGACAACTGCCGCATGGAGATCAGCGAGGCCGAGGCCATGATGCGCCGCGCCGGCATACGCTGGCTGTCCACCACGACCAAGTCGATAGAGGAAATCGCCACGACGATATTGCAAGAGATCCACCCCGAGCGGCTGGTGTACTGACTTGTGCGGACCGTGGGATGCGAACGCCTATCAACCTCATACGTAAAAAGACCAGCAACACGTGGCTATTGGCGATTTCGCTTGGGAACCTGCGCGATGGAGGCGACAATAAGGACGAACTATTTTGAGGAGATTCCCATGAAGGGTGACGCACAAGTTATCACGCATTTGCAAGCGCAGTTGAAGAACGAACTGACCGCCATTAACCAGTACTTTCTGCACTACCGCATGCTGAAGCACTGGGGTTTCGAAAAGCTGGCGAAGAAAGAGTACGAAGAATCCATCGGCGAAATGAAGCATGCCGACAAGCTGATGGACCGCATCTTCATGCTCGACGGCCTGCCCAACTTGCAGGATTTATCCAAACTTATGGTGGGTGAAGATGTGCCGGAAATTCTGGCGTGCGACCTGCAGAGCGAACAAGGTGCTCAGGCAACGATCAAGGCCGGCATTGCACACTGCGAATCGGTGCGCGACTACGGCTCACGCGATCTGCTGCAGGGCATTCTGGACGATACCGAAGAGCACATCGATTTTCTGGAAACCCAGATTGACCTGATTGCCAAAGTCGGCCTGCAGAACTACCTGCAAAGCCAGATGGAAGCGTCCAGCTAGGGCGGCAGCTACGATCAGGACAGCACGCTGGCAGGCTGCCGGGCCGGCGCGGCCTGGCGATTGCTGTGGAACATGATGACTTGCGCTTCGCAAGCCAGGGCAGCTACAGGGTGCGTGCGATGGCACTGGGCGACAACATCGCGGGCGCACTCTTCGCACTTGCCGCACTGCGTGGCCACACCCAGTTCGAACTGAATGTCGTCAAAGCCCATGCCCGCACGGACATGGCGATGAATTTCTCGGTCAGAAACACGTTTGCAGACACAAACAATCATGGCGCTACGCCCCCCTACGGGTGGCTTGTAATGGAGTTTCCATTATAAATGCGAATTTCTCGCATTCGCAATAGCAATATTTCTTGCGGGGTCAATGGCGCTGTCGGGCTTTCGCACAAGCTGATAGGCGCTAGTAGCAGCGGCAAGGCTCAAAATCGCTATAATTTTGATAGCTGCTTACGCTAGGCTGGCGAGGGCTAGAGCCCGATTTCATGACTAGCTTTGCCGCCCATTTACGCATTGGCGGCCCCGTTCGGCAGGCCAACGGATGATGCAGTAACAAGCTCTCTATCGGCGTCTGATATTTGCTCCAGCCCGCGCACGAGCGAAGAAGTACTGGGGTTTTCGACAAAGACGCAGCGCTTGCCGGTGCGTTTACAGAAGTCTTTGACCTTCCAGTAAGCGTTGTGGCTGATGCAGCCTGTCTGGCAGATCACCAGGTCGGCGGCAGCCAGGCTGGCGTCCAGCACGCTCTGGTTGTCTTCCAGGCCGCCGTCGTGGTGCGCAAACCGCCGCCCGACGCGCTCGACTAGATCGCGGTAGTTGGCAATGTTGCCGGTGCGCCCTCCTACGCACAGCACGGTCTTTTGCTTCAGGTATAGCGTTACAGGAGACACGCGGGGTTCTGTGCGCTCGGTACTGGCCGGCCTCGGTGCGCTGGGTGGTTCGGTGTTCACTGCTTCCAGCGCCCTAGCGGCCACGAGCAGCTTGTGCCTAAGCGCGGCGTTTTGCGCCTCCAACTCGGCCTGTCGCTCAGCCATCTGGTCCATCTTTTTCAGGAGCCGCGTGCTGGCGTCCAGCGCGGGGTTGGACGCTTTGAGTGCGGCCAAATCCTCCGACAAAAAGGCGATGCGGCTTTCCTTGCTGATGTTGTCGGCCTTGACACGCATGTGCTGTGTGGTCAGGCGGGCGATCTCGGCGGATTTTTCGGCCAGTAGGCGGGTGCTGCGCTCCTGCACGCGGCCCAGCTCGCGGGTCAGCACGGCGTTCTCGTCCAGTACGGCGGTGAAGCGGGCCACGTCGATACGCACATTGGCACCGGCCTGGTGCTGGATCATGTGCATGTCGCGGCACAACACCTCCTGCAGGACTGCGTCGCAGCGCGGGTGCACCAGCGCGGCCCAGAAAGCGCCCGCCACATCGCCCTGGCGTATGGCCTGACTCCAAAGCTCAGCCAGGGACCGTGGGGTCTTGGCGGCCCTGAAACGCTGAATCTCCAGCGCGTAGCGCCGCTCCAGTTCATCTTGCAGCGCCTCAGACAGCCGGTTGCGGTGCATGCACTCAGCCACTGCGCCCACGTGTACCTCATAGTCATCGGCCAACGCTTTGCCGCCCAGAGCCTTGTTGACGATGCGGCGCAGAGTGTCCAATGGAATGCAGACGCCAACCACGGGGCAATGGCATTCGTGGCCCAACTCCCACAGCCGGCGCCTGCGTGATCCGGTTGAGGGCTTGGTTACCAGTTTTGCATCGTGATCACACATGACAGAGTCTCCTCTCATTGGGGTGGACGGCTTGCAGCCAGGGGGGTTGCAAAAACCAGGCACGGGTCCGGGCGCGGGTGTGCTGCCACGGTGATGGTCTCGTCATAGGCCGCGGGGTCAGGGGCGTCACCCTGCTCTACATAGCCAATTACTTTTGTATCGACACGCATTGCAGGCGGCAACCAACGAGGCACACCCAGATCCTTGCGCACATGGCCGTTGCCAGCCAGCAGCACTACGGCGGGTTTGGCATGCTCTAGCAGCATCTTGGCCATCCAGATATCGCGCACCACCTGGCCGCGGACCATGCCACTGACCACGGCGTCGGGCATCTTGCTACAGTGGCCTGTCTCGATGGCATGCCGCTGGCCGTCGAACAGGTCACTCGGAAGCTGCTCCTGCAGCCCGAAGGCTGCCGCGTTCTCTGCACCCAGCACCGCGGCCAAGCCTTGCTTCACGGCGATGGTCGCATCCGCACGCGACACATTGCCCGCCACCAACGAGAGCCGGTAGCGCAGAGCCAGCGCAATGACGGGTTCGTAATACGGCCATGCCCAGCGCTTGCCACCTGCAGCTGCAATGACGCATTGCGCGTCCGCACACGTTGCCAGTGCCTGCGTCAGTGCGGCTTGGTTCTCACGGTCGAACTGTTCCATGACGATGGCCGGTCGCCAACCGCCTTCCACCCGCTGGCGCAGGTCTTTAAACCGCTGCGTGTGGCCCAGCGGGTTGTCATGCACCTCGCCCAGCAGCAAGATGTTCGCCATCGGCTGCGGGGGCTGCACTGCGCAACCTACCAGGGCAGTAGTCAATAACATGCCCAACACGGAACGCACAGAGCTATCCGATAAAAGACTTCTGTTGGTTTGTTGTTCTTGCATCAACTATCCATTCAACGTAAAACGGATCGGAAACTCGACCCAGCTGGCCAGGCTTTGTTCACCCTTTTTTGCCGGCACAAAACGCCACTGCCGTACGGCACGCAAGGCCGCATCGTCCAGCAAGCGGTAGCCGCTGCCCTTGGCCAATTTGATCTCGCCGGGGTGGCCTTCGGTGTCTACCCATACTCGCAACCACACGACACCACCGATACCCTGCTCGCGCAACAGTACGGGGTAGTCAGGCTGAGGGTTGTAGGCGTAGTCCGGTTTGCCAGCCTGCAAAGGCGGTCCGTCGGCGCGCGTGTCGTCCGAGGGGTAACCGGCGGCTGGCGATTTGGGCTCTCGCACAGCGATGTCGGCGGCGCTGGCCATCAGCAAGGCCTGCGCAGCGACCATTGGCGCCGTTTCCGCAACGGGCTCGCGGCCCGCCTGCACCGACAGCGTGACCGGGTTAACCGCATGCTCTACGGGCCGGGTGTGCACGGGCCTTGGTGCAAGAGGGGCGAGCGTAGGTGCATGCGAGGCCGTTGACACACCGGACGGGACCTCTTCGACAAAAACCACCGAGATGGGCTGGTAGTTGCCAGCGCGGGTCTGCGGGATGCTGGGCGTGATGCCCGAGCGGCTGTACTGCACCAACCCAACCAACACCCCCGCGTGCAGCGCCACAGCCACCACGACCGCTGCACGAGCGGCGCGTGTGTCTAAGAATGGCCCAAGCAGGCTCATACCACCACGGTTTCCGTTCGCTGGTGCGCCAGGCTGCAGGCTCGCCTGCGCGTGGGTGTGATCACCAGGTCGCCGTGCGTATTCGTCGTGCAGGCAAGAGCAATGCCGTACAGCGCCTCCAGCGCCGGCACCACGGCAGCTGTGCAGGCCACATCGCCCACCATTTGGCCATCGGCCACCAGCCACAGGCGCTCAAATCCGAGCACGGCATGGTTGATATCGTGCAGGATGGCTACCACGGCATGGCCACGCTCAGAGGCATAGGCATCCAGACTGTCCAACAGATCGAACTGCAGGCTTGGGTCCAGCGCAGACAGGGGCTCATCGACCAGGACCAGGCCATCGCGCACGTCCCACAGTTGGGCAAAAACCCGCGCCATGTGCACCCGCGCGCGTTCGCCGCCGGACAGTGTGCCAAAACGCCGCCCTAGCAGATGTGCGGCACGCGCAAGACCCGCGGCCTGCAGCACCACCTCGTCCAGCAGAGGATCGTGCTCTCGGGCCACGCGGCCCAGGCCTATCACTAGCTCTACCGGCAGACCAAAGGCTACATCTGCGGATTGCGGCAACACGGCCCGATGCTGCGCGCGCTCCAGCACGCTCCAGCGGGCATAGGGCCGCCCCAAGAACTGAACCTGCCCGCCAGCCGCCCCGCGCTCGCCGGACATCAGACTCAGTAAAGTTGATTTGCCGGCACCACTTGGGCCCAGTATGGCAATACGCTCGCCCCCGCGCACGGTGGCGTTGAATGGTCCGAAGCGTTGGGAGGCAAGCGTGGTGGATGCTGCGTCCAACGCTAGCACTACGGTGGATAACCTGGTTTGCATCAGCATGGGAATTCGTCCTTCAGCCTATGCGGCCACGCGCACTACGCAACAGCAGCAAGAAAAACGGGCTGCCCAGCAGCGCGGTAAAGATACCTACGGGTATCTCTGCCGGAATCGCCACCGTGCGTGCCACCGTGTCAGCCAACAGCAGCAGCAAGCCGCCAGCCAACGTGGCCAGGGGCAACAGGCGCCGCTGGTCCGATCCGACCCAGGCTCTGACCAGGTGCGGCGCAACCAGACCTATGAAACCAATCATTCCGCACCAAGCCGCCGCAAAACCGGCCAGCAGCGCCACCAGCACAATGACATTGCGCCGCAAGTGCCGCACGTCCACACCCACGTGGGCGGCCGCAGGTTCCCCCAGCGACAGCGCATTCAATGCGCGCACCAATTTGTGCATACGCCAGCCTGCCACAGTCAACAAAGCAGACAACAACGCGACCAGCGCCCAGTTGGCACCCGCCAGTGAACCCAGGGTCCAGAACGAAAGGTTGCGCAACTGCTCGTCGCTGGCCAGGTACGTACACAGGCCAATGACAGCTGCAGCCATGGCGTTCAAAGCTACGCCGGTCAACAACAAGCCGGCGATAGAACCCGGTGTCACCCAGCGGGCGACCCAGTCCAACGTAAAACACACACCCAATGCTCCGCAAAAAGCGGCCGCGGGCAACAGCCAAATGCGCCAAGCCAATGGGACGGGCCAGTTGAAACCCGCAAACACCACGATGGTTAGCGCCACCGCACACGCGGCACCAGCGCTGACGCCCAGCAAGCCGGGGTCAGCCAGTGGATTGCGAAACAGACCCTGCGTCAACGCGCCCGCCATGCCCAAGCTGGCGCCAATCAGCACTGCAAATATTGCCCGTGGCAGGCGGATATTCCACAGCACATAGCTGCCGGCAGTTGTATTGGGCTGGTCCGCCTGGCCCAGGATGCTCAACCAGTCACTTCCCCGCACCGGAACCGCGCCACATTGCACTGCAACCGCAATGCTGGCCAGCACCGCCGCAAGGAGCAAGGCCGCCGGGCGGGCCTTGTCCAGTTGTAAAAAAGGGCGCAAGTGCAGAGACACTGCGTTCATGAACGCATTGCCTTTGCAATTGCCGTATCCAAGACGGATACCGCCGCGGGTAAACGCGGCCCAAAGCCCAGAAGAAACATGGCCTCCAGCGCGATGACGCGCCGACCGCGACCTGCCGGGCTTTGTGCAAGGCCCGGCAGCTTGAGAATTCCATCGATACCGCCTGCGGCCTGCAGCCCCTGGTCGGTGAGCAACACCACATCGGGCTGAGCCGCTATAACGGCCTCGGGTGTTAGCGGCTTGTAGCCCGAAAATCCGGTGATGGCATTGGTGGCACCCGCGTACTCCAGCATGGCGTGGGCGCTGGTCCCCAGCCCGGACACCATGGTTTGGTTGGGTGCATGGGCCAGCACAAACAAGACCCGCACCGGCTTGGCCGCGGCACGCCGCGCAACAGCTCCGCGCGACTGCTCCCAGTCTCTTTGCAGCACCTGTTGCATCGCACTGGCCTGTGCCGCCCTTCCCGTCAACTCCCCGACGCGTTTCACGCGTTCCAACAGACCTTCGAATTGGTGATTCGCAGCCAACACGGTTACCGGCACGCCGGCCGCGGACAACTGTCGCAACACGGCGGCAGGGCCCGCATCTTCCGTGGTTATCAACAGGGTTGGCGCAAGCGCCAAAACGCCCTCGGCGGACAGAGTACGCGCATATCCCACGCTGGGCAGCTTCTGAGCCTGCGCTGGAAAAAGCGACGTGGTATCCACGCCGACCAGTTCCCCGTCGGCTTGTAAGGCAAACACTATCTCGGTCAGAGCCCCACCTACGCTGACTATGCGCCTTGCGTTTGCTGAGATAGCAGCCCTGGCCCGTTCTGGCGCAAGGGATGCCACAAGCGCACCGCCCGCCAGCGCGGCCACTTGCTGCATGACTGAACGACGATCAACTACGCCGCGCACGGTTGGGGCTCCTGCGCGATGGTTTCGATCAGAGCCCGCCACTCGCACAGCTCTGGCTTGCCTGGCTTGCGTTCGCCAAAAAACATGGCGATGGTTTCGCCGTGTGCATCAAACAATTCCAGTGACGTGACCAGGCCATCCACCGTCGGTTTCTTGACGACCCAGGCGCTGGCGATGTGGTCTTCGCGCAGGTGCAGGTTGAAACCTGGGTCCAACACATTGACCCAGGGGCCCATCACCGCAATTTTCTTGACCACGCCAGAGTGGATCTGGATCATGCCGGGGTTGCCGACAAACACCATGATGGCAACGCCTTCGGATGCAGCTGCCTGCAACACGCTCTGGCAGTCGTCCACATCCACCTGTTGCACGTATTTGGGCTCAGCCAGGCGCAGGGCCTGGGTCCGCGACACGCCGTAGTTCTTCAGCAAACCGAAGAACTCGTGCGTATCCCGCAGCGAATCCCAGGCCTTTCGAAAGCCTGCGACATCAATGTCGGTATCAAGGCGTTCAGCGGCCTTGGGTTCCGTGGCCTGCACCGCGATGCCGGTGGTCTGGTCTCCAGCAGAGAAGCGCACGACCAAGCCGACATAGGCCGCCACATCGCTTTGCGGCCTCAGAAATATCTTGTGGATGGCAACGCCCGCCACGTCGAAAAATTGCAAACTGCGCTGCACGCCCTGTTCAGTTTGCTCGGACACCGCAAAGCCATGAGCCCACTGGTTGTAGAAGACGCGCAGGTCAATCTCACCACCCAACACCAGGCCCATCTGGCCGTGGTGGCTGGCCTTACGGTAGACGCCTGTTTTTTCATGTACACACGACACGTTGCGCGTCAGCGCCATCACCTCGCCCAGCGGCTCCAACGCTTCGACGATGAACGGCCATTCTGGTCGCAGGCGGGTGGCGTGCATCACAGCATTGGCGTGGCCACTCGCAATGCCGACGTGCGCGGCCATCAGCTCACCTTCGGATATTCGGAGCCTGTCCGCAATGTCGCGGTGGCGCGCCTTGCTGGTGCGTCGCAGTTCGGTAAAGGTATCGCGAATGGATGCGTGCAGTACGGACATGGAAATCTCCTTAGAAGTCGTAGCGAACGGAAACTTGAACGGTACGGCCGGGTGCGGTGTAGGCATCCTTCACCATGCTGTTGTCGGCAAGGCCGCTGACGTCGGACCAGCGCCAGTACTTGCTATCCAGCACGTTGTTCACATTGGCGTTGAGCGTCAGGCTGCGCACGGGTTTCCAGTACAGACCCATATCCAATACCGTGTAAGCCGATGGTGCAAAGGGCGTAGCCGCCGCGGGTGCAATGCGCCCGGCGTCCTTGCCTTCGCTGTAGACCACATTGGCACGCACACCCCAGGTACTGTCGTCAAACCGCAGGCCCCACACCGCCTTCAGCGGCTGCACGGTAGTCAGCGGCGTGCTGATGCCATAGGCTTCGCTGTCGCCCTTTGCAAAGGCTACGCCAGCATTGGTGGTCCAACGGGTGTCCAGTTGCCATTCCGCGCGCGCCTCCCACCCCTGGATGCGCGCATTGGCCAAGTTGATGTACTGGAAGACCGTGGGGTTGGCTGGTGTTCCTGCACCCCCCACGACCTGCTGGCTGATGAAATCCTGGTAGCGGTTGTTAAACGCAGCAACCGCGTAACGAAGGCCACCGCTCTTGCCTCGGAAGCCGATTTCCAAGCTGTCGGCCTGCTCGGCCTTCAGACTGGCATTGCCGATGCTGGTGTAGCCCGAGGCCAGATTGGTAAAGCCGTTGTTGACCTGGTCTGGCGTCGGTGCCCGGAAGCCCCGGGCGATTTGTCCGTACGGCGCAAATGCCGGCGCCAATTGCCACACCACGCCCAGCCGCGGTGTCGCGGCCTGGCCCGACAGTGCGGCCGCAGCGCCACTGGTGTAACCCGCGGTAGAGGGCGATAGGTCGTAGCGGTCATAGCGCAAACCGGGGATTACGCTCAGCGAGCCGGTCTCGATCTCACTTTGAACGAAGGCGCCTACAAGCGTGTAAGTGGTATCGGGAAAGGGCCTGGTCGGAAAAGTCTCTCCAAAGGGCGCCACGGTACCGTCGCGCACCCCACTCACCTCCGCGCGGCTCCAGTCGAGGCCATACGTCAGGCGCTGGTTAAACCCCGTGGTTACGTTGGTCTCCAGCAGAGTGGATGCACCCACCACTTTAGTCTGGTAGGTGTTGTCGCGTGTGCGATCGGCTGACGCTAACCGGTCTTCTATACCCAATTGGTTGACCTTGGCATCCTGAGCGTAGAAGCGGGTTTCTGCACGCTGCACCAGGGTTGCGTTCAGATCGTTGAAGCGGTGCTCCAGCGACACGCGGTCACGGTCCACCAGGTCGCGCGTGTCCAGGTCGATAACACTGGCCGCAGCCAGCGGCGGCACTGAGCGGCCTGAATAGACTTCTGTGTTTTGCCGGCGCTTCTGGCTCTCCCAGCTGACGACCAGAGTTTGCGCGGGGTCTATCGAAAATGCCGCTTTAGCCAGCAGATAGCGGTTGCTGTAGTCCACCGGGTTGGGGGCCGTGCGACTGGCGTTCTGCGCTTCGCTGTCCCCCTTGTTGGTAACCTCGTGGCCTTGGCGGAAGCTACCCAACAACAGACCCTGCCAGCCACCACTGGCGCCCGACACACCCACGGTGTTGGACCCCGAACGGTCAACACCGGCGTAGCTGGACCGCACAAAACCACCAACCGATTCGCCCGGCTTGCGCAGGTCAGCAGGGTCCAGCGTGCGGAAAGCCACCGCGCCCGCCAGGCCATCACTACCGAACTGCGTGGACGCTGGGCCGCGCAGTACTTCAACGGTCCGGATGCCGTCTACGTCCAGAAAATCACCCCGTCCGGTTGCAAACGAACCGAATGAGAAACTGTTGGGCACACGAATACCGTCCACCATCATCAGCACCTGGTTGCCTTCCAGCCCCCGGATATTGATGCCCTCGTTGCCAGCACGTCCCGTCGCGGCACCAGCAGCCGTAAAGCGCGTGGGAGCCGCGCGCACGGTCACGTCCAGCTCGTTGCGAAACACATCTTTGATGTCACGGGCGCCGTCTTGCTCGATCTTGGCCGCGGGAGTGACGGTGACAGTGCTGGGCACCTTATCAACGCGGCGCTCCGTACGTGTTGAGCTGACGGTAATTTCACTCAGTGTGGAAACATCTGATTCAGCAACCGGAAAAACGGTTGGCGGAACCTGGGCCGATGCCAGTGCGGGAGCCAGTCCCCAAGCGATACCTAGAGCCAGTGCGATTTGCGTCTTGCGCAGCATGGTGAGTCCTAAAAGTTGTTTTAGGCACTGGCTGGCGAAGGCTTGGCTGGTGCAGTGTGCGAATTAGCGGGCGCGCGCCTTATTTCGTCAGGATCAATTTTCCCAATGACGTCTGGCGCAATCGGTATAGCGCGCCGTTGTGCTCGATTTCAAGTTGGTTGTTTCCCCGGAGTAACGCCTGGCTGGAGATCCGCATCGTTGGCGCGGACAGTCCGCCAGCGCCGTCCGATGGCCACGTGTTCGGCTTTTGTGATGGGTTGTCGAGATCAGGTCGGTTGGATTGCATAGCTTCAATTATAAATGAGAATCGTTCGCATTTATGGGAAAAGTTTGCAGATGTGGAACATTTCGAGTCCATAGCTGGGCGGCGAGTCAATAGGTCAATGAACGAGTCATTGGATGCAAATGATTCTCATTTATATGTTAAGATATGTTAACAGCCAGCCAGCTCCACCAAGCGTGGCGCAGCCAGCCAGCAATCTTGGCCTGAGTTTTCAACATGCTGACGTATTCGCGCATTGCGCCCTCCTCCTCCTCGCTCTTTGAGTTCCCAACTTCTATCAAGAGTAAATCCTCCAAGGCCCCCACAAAACCTTCACAACGAGCTACACAATTAATAGCAATCCTGGCGCTTACGCCCGTGGCACTGGGCGTGTCCCAGGCAGTCCGGGCGCAAACCCTCCCTACGGTTACGGTTACGGCTTCTGCCGACGACGGCTACTCCCCCGCTGCGAGCAGCACCGCCACCAAGGGGAGCGCGCCGCTGCGCGACATTCCGCAGGCCGTCAATGTGATTCCGGGACAGTTGCTGAAGGACCAGGCCGCACGCTCCATGCAGGACGCCCTGCGCAATGTTCCTGGTGTGGCCTTTAGTAGCGGCGACGGCCAGCGCGACCAGGTCGTCATCCGCGGCTTTTCAGCCATTGCCGACCAGTTCATTGATGGCGTGCGTGACGATGCCTTGTACTTTCGCGACTTGTCCAATATCGACCGCGTGGAAGTGCTCAAGGGTCCGTCGGCCGTGCTGTACGGGCGTGGCTCCTCGGGCGGTTTGATCAACCGCGTCACCAAGAAACCCAAGTTTGGCGACACGTCCGGCGAGGCGATATTGAGTGTCGGCAGCTTTGACCTGAAGCGCATCGAAGGCGATTTCAATATCGCCGCCGGCGAGTCGGCCGCCTTTCGCCTGAGCCTAGCCCGAGAAGACTCTGGCAGCTACCGCGACCAGCAGTTCTTGGACCGCTACAGCATCGCACCGTCTCTGGCGCTCAAGCTGGCCAGCGCAACCGACCTGACATTGCAATACACCAAGGCGCGCGACCAGCGCCTCACCGACTTTGGCATCCCCGCGCTGAACGGCCGCCCGGTGGACGTCTCAGCAAACACCTACTACGGCTCAGGCACCGCCCGCAAGGACGACACCACGACCAGCCAGGTCGAATCCGTTACCGCCACGCTAAACCACCGCTTCACCGACTCCTTTAGCGTGCGCAACACCACCCGCTATTCCAGCTACGAACTCGACCGCTACAACACCTTGACGGGCGGCACCACAGATCCCGTGGCGCTGACCGTGGGGCGCACCCGTAGCTTCATCCTGCGCGACGAGTCAGGCTGGTTCAACCAAACGGATTTCACCTACAAGAATGCGGTTGGCGGCTTGCAGCAAGAGTGGCTATTCGGCTTGGAACTGGGTCAACAGACGCGCCGCGTGGAATCAGTCGCTGGTGGCACGGTGGACCGCGTGTCCATCCTGAACCCCGGCAGCATGCCAGTGCCGGCCATTCCCGCAGCCAGCTACCTCGCCGACAGCGCCATTCCCAGCCATACCCAACAGGACGTGCTGGGTGTGTACCTGCAAGATCGCGTCACGCTGGCAAAGGATTGGAAAGCCCTCGTTGGTGTGCGGTTCGACCAATTCAAGCAGGCCACCAACTTCGACCGCAAGCTCGCCGACCTGGCCCGTACGGACACCAGCTTCAGCCCGCGCGCCGGGCTGGTGTGGCAGCCCGCCGAGTCGCAGTCCTACTACCTGTCGTACAGCCGCTCGTTCCAACCGTCGGCAGAGGCGTTTGCGCTGGCGGCCAACAATGCGGCCAACGCGCCCGAATTCACCCGCAACATTGAAGCCGGCAGCAAGCTGGACTTTCTGGATGGTGCGCTGGCCGTGACCGCCGCCGTGTTCAACCTGGAACGCAGCGACATCAAAAACACCGATCCGGCCAATCCGGCGCAGCAAATCAATGTCGGCACCCAGCGCACCAACGGCCTGGAGTTGACCGCCAATGGCCGTCTGCCCGGAAGTTGGGATACCAGCGCAGGCTACGCGTTCCTGGATGGCCAGATGACGCAGTCGGTGGCCAAGGTCACGTCATCACAATTGCCGGTGGTGTCCGTGGCATCGCTGGGCAAGGTCCCGTCGCTCACACCACGCCACAGCGCCTTCATCTGGGGCATGAAAAACCTGGGCCAGGGATTCAGCCTGGGCGGAGGTTTGAACTACGTGGGTGAACGCTTCACCTCGCTGACCAACCTGGTCACGCTGCCGTCGTATGTGACGGCGGACTTGGCCGCCGTCTACAAGGCGGGACGGTTTGAAACCAGCGTGAACGTAAAGAACGTCACGGACCAGAAGTACATCGTCTCCAGCCACGGCAGCAACGACAACCTGATCGTGCCCGGCTCGCCGCGCGAGGTTCAGCTCACGTTGCGCGTGAAGTTTTAAACCGACACGGCGAAAACACCATGTTGAAAGCTCTTGCATCCTCCACACTCGCGGCGCTTAGCGTCGCTGCGCTGTGCGCATTGCCATCGGTGGCGCAGGCCCACTACATCTGGATTGAACGCAGCGCCAACACCGCACACATTTACTTCGGAGAAGTGGCCGAGGTGCGTGAACAATCGCCTGGGCGCATGGACGACATCCGCTCGCCCGAGGCCTGGGCCTTGGGTGGGGCACTGCCCGGCGCGGCGGGCTCCGACCATACGCTCACCGTAGAGCGCACCCAGCACTACTTCACGCTGGGCGGCCCTCTGTCACACCAGCTCATAGCCCGCGAGACCCAATACCCGGTAAAGGACTGGACCGCCCACGGGCTGGGCGTCGTCAAGCCCATGTATTACGCGCGCCATAGCGTATGGCCGCTGAAACAGCCCATTGCACCCACTACCGAGCTCCCGCTGGATATTCAACCGGTACCTGGCAGCAAGGACACGATTCTGGTGTTGTTCAATGGCAAGCCTTTGGCGAACACCAAGCTCGTCGTCTATGCACCCAACGACTGGCAGCAGGAGCACAAGACGGACGATGCCGGGCGCCTGCGGTTCACTTTGCCCTGGCGCGGGCAATATGTGCTGGAAGCCATTTACAAGGAGGCACAAGCCGGTGAGTTTGAGGGCAAGCCCTTTGACGCCATTCGCCACCGCGCCACGTTAACGGTAGTTCAGGCACGCGGCATCAGTACCAAGGGCACGGGTGGTGGAGCATCCGGCCCCGGAGCCATGCACTGATGGCGTCGCCGCTCCACTCACCGCCCAACCGCATGCAACGCGTCACGGTCGCCACGGCGGTGTCGATATTGCTGCGGGTGGTCGGTGCGGTGCTGGGCGGCTATGGATTCAGTGCCGCGTTGGTGGCATTGGTTGCAGTGAGCCTGACCGCGCTGGGCCTGGCCCGCAGCGAAGCCGTGGTGGCCGCGTCCCTATTGGGTTTTGTTCTGTATCTGCTGGTGCTGCTGTGGGCCTTTAGTGTGCGAAGTCTGGCGCGGCTCTGGCTTTGCCTGGGCTGTGGCACGGCACTGGCGTACGGGCTGATGCTGGCGATCCAACGGCAGATCGCATGACGAATACGGAGCGTAGGTAAGGATGGAGACGACTTTTCGCAAATCGATGGCCTGGCTGCATACCTGGGCTGGGGTGGTCATCGGCAGCTTGCTGTTTGCCATCTTCTGGATGGGCTCGCTGAGTGTGTTCGACCGCGAGTTGGACCAGTGGATGCGGCCCGGAACGCGCCTGGTCGCAGCGCCCAATCCGTCCGCAGTGCAACTGGACGGCCCTATCACCGTCAGTGCAAATCGGTTGGCCCATGGCGCTTCGCAGTGGTTCATTCGCCTGCCCAGCGATCGCACGCCGTACATTGAACTGCGTTGGCGCGACGAAGCCACCAAAACCACGGAGCGCCGTTACCTGCACCCGCAGACGGGTGCCGTGCTGGCGCACACCGATACCCTGGCGGCCACTGGATTTATCTTCCCGTTTCATTACAGCCTGCACCTCAAGTGGATGGATGTGGGCTATTGGCTGGTCGGCTTGGCTGGCATGGCCATGCTGGTCATGGTGGTCAGCGGCGTGGTGATTCACCGCAAGATATTTGCCGACTTCTTCTTGTTTCGCCCCCACAAGCGTGTGCAACGCGCCAGCCTGGACCTGCACAACCTGACCGGCGTGCTGGCCCTGCCTTTTTATTTTGTGGTGGCGCTGTCAGGGCTGATGATTTTGTTCAGCATCTATTGGCCCAGTGCCCTGGCTGCGTACCCAGAGGCCAGCGATGCGCGCCAGGTTTTCCACTCCGAAGCCTTGGGCCAATACCGGCGGGCGAAGGCCGAGCCGCCGGAAACAAAGCCAGCCAAACAAGCCCCGTCCCGACCCATGGCTTCGCTGGACGCCATGGTGTCGCAAGCCCAGGACCACTGGCACGGCGGGCAGGTCAACTTCGTGCGGGTCTGGCATCCGGGCAATGCCAACAGCTATGTGGAACTGCGCCGCAGCTACGCCGACAGCGTGACCATGCACCTGGACCAGATGTACCTGGATGCGGCCACGGGCGACGTGCTCAAGCGCTTTGAAGCCGCGCCGATTGCCACGGCCTCGCGCTTCACCAACGGCATGCACTTCATCCAGTTCCAGCATTGGACGCTGCGCTGGTTGTACTTCTGGGCGGGCTTGGCCGGATGCGTGATGATCGCCACCGGTTTCTTGTTCTGGCTGGAAAGCCGGCGCGCCAGCCATGCCAAAAAAGGCTTGGTTGGTGTGCGTGTCGTGGAGGCGCTCACGGTGTTCAGCGTGCCGGGCATCCTGCTTGCCACAATGGGATTTTTGATCGCCAACCGGCTGCTGCCGGCCGAAGTGAATCTGGGCGGATACGGGCGCGCGGACTGGGAAGTCTGGGCGTTCTTCGTGACCTGGCTGGTTGCCTTGGCCCACGCTGCGCTGCGCAAACGCGCCGCCTGGCGTGAGCAGGCGATGGCCGTAGCGGGTCTGGCACTGTTTGCCGTGGCCCTCAACTGGGTTACTACCGGCCACCACTTGGGCGCGACGTTGGAGCGGGGTTTGTGGGCGGTCGCAGGTGTGGACCTGCTGCTGTTGGGGTTGGCCGCGTTGGCCGGCCTGGTCGCGCGGCGTTTGACACGCCGCGCACCGGACACGACCGCCCAGCTAGCCACTGCGGAGAGAGCATTCCCATGCTGATCGCATTGCTGTTGAATCTGCTGGGCTTCGCGCTGCTGGCGCTGAGTCAGCCCCGCCACCTTCAACGGGTGTTTGGAGAAAACTGCGCTGTAGCCCTCGCCCCTACTGCGCAGCGCGCTATTGGTTTTATAGCAATTAGCTTGAGCCTGGTGGTTTGCTGCATCAGCCAGGGCGCCAGCTTCGGCAGCCTGCTCTGGATGCTGGAGATGGCCGCGGCGGCCATGGCCGTGGCGTTGACGCTGACCTGGCGCCCGCACTGGTTGCGTGGCGTGGGCAATGTGGTCCGCCGTTTGGAGCGACGTCCACTCCCTTGAGCAGTCATTTATTCGCGAGCGGGCTTCAGGGCGGCGCTCGCCGCGTCTTTTTATTCACTATCCAAACGATTCCGTACCATGCATTCGGCAAATATTTACACCCGTTTTCAACGCACCGCCATCGCGCTCGCTGCCACGTTTCTGTCAACGCCATCCTGGTCCCAGGTGTCCTCGGAGGCCCCGAGTCAAGCGGCCCAGATGCAGCCCACCCTACTCGCCTCCGCCGACAGGGAGACGATGTCACCCGTGGTTGTTACCGCTACGCGCGGCAGCAAGGCGGTTGACCGCATCCCGGGGGCGGTGAGCGTGATCTCGCGCACCGATCTTGACGAGCAACTGCGCGTGGCCGAGGATC
This sequence comes from Rhodoferax sp. ZS1R8, assembly GCF_056521325.1. Lineage (NCBI taxonomy): Bacteria > Pseudomonadati > Pseudomonadota > Betaproteobacteria > Burkholderiales > Comamonadaceae > Rhodoferax > Rhodoferax sp. ZS1R8. Next base: position 505,188 of record NZ_JBWMBA010000004.1, read on the forward strand.
TCAGCGCGGTGCTTGCCAGCCAGGTTCCCGGCTACGCACCATCCACACAGAAACTCACCAGCGCGGGCGAGTCCATGCGCGGGCGCACTGCGCTGATTCTGTTCGACGGCATTCCGCAAAGCAATCCGCTGCGCGCCGGTGCGCGTGAGGGTTACTTCGCCGACCCCGCGCTAATCGAACGCATCGAAGTCATCAGCGGGCCCTCGGCAGTCCAGGGCCTCGGCGCCACTGGCGGCATCATCAACTATATCTCGCGCACGCCGCGCAAGGAAGGCACCACCCACACAGTGGACGCCAAGCTCGGCACCCAGGGCCGCTCCGACGACGCCACGGTCAAGCTCGGTTATCTGCTCGAACACAAACGCGACGCCCTCGATGCCGTGGTCTACCTCGGCGGCGTGCAGCGCGGCGTGAGCGTGGATGGTGACGGCCGTCGCCTCGGCGTGGAAACCACCCAGGGTGATTTGCAGGACAGCTCCGGCCAGGACATCTTCGCCAAGGTCGGCTGGCGTTTTGCGCCCGACCAGCGCGTGGGCGCTTCGTTCAACCAGTTCCGCATCACCGGCAACGGCGACTGGACACTTGTCAGCGGCAACCGCGCGACAGGCCTGCCAACCTCCGCCCAAAAAGGCGGCACCGTGCGGGGAAACACGCCGCGCAACGAGGTGCGCACTGCGTCACTGGATTGGACGCACGAAGCGCTGGCCGGTGGCTCGGCCACCGTTCAGGTGTACAAGCAGGACTTCCGGTCGCTGTACGGCGCCGGCACCTTCGCCAATTTCCAGGACGCGCGCATCGCGCCCAACGGCACGTTGGTGGACCAAAGCGACATCGTCGCCGACAAACGCGGGCTGCGCGCCTCTTGGGTGCGACCCGATGTCGTTGTGCGCGGCCTGGAACTCACCGGTGGCCTCGACTGGCTCTCCGACACCTCCAAGCAGCGCCTGGCGCTGACCGGGCGAGACTGGGTGCCGCCACTTGCATTCCAGAGCATCGCACCGTTCGCACAGCTGGAGTACGAGGTCGGTCCCGTCACGCTGCGTGGCGGCCTGCGCCGCGAGCACGCTGCACTCGCGGTTGACACCTACACCTCGCTGGCCGCTTACGGCCGCCGCCAGGTCCAGGGCGGTGAACGCTCCTTCGACGCGCTGGTAAAGAACCTCGGCGCGGTGTGGCGTTTCGCGCCAGGTTGGTCCGGCTTTGCCGCCTACAGTGAAGGCTTCGGCCTGCCCGACGTGGGCCTGGTGCTGCGCGCCGTCAACGTCGAAGGTCGCTCGGTAGAAAACCTTGTGGCGTTGCAACCCATCGTCACCAGCAACAAGGAGGCCGGCTTCACCTGGCAGCACCGCTTGGGCAGCCTCACCACGTCGGTATACGAGTCATCGTCGGACCTGAGCGGACAGGTGCGTATCGATGCTGCCACCGGCATCGGCTCGGCGGTGCGCGTGCCGGTGCGCGTGCGCGGCCTGGAACTAGCAGGCGAACTGCGTCCGTCGCGCGACTGGACGCTCACCGCCACCTATGCCCGCACCGACAGCGTGACGGCCGCCGCCGAAGGGCAGCCCTTGGACGTGGCCCTGAGCTCGCGCTACCAGGGACCGGAAAAACTGGTGCTTGCCACGCGCTGGGCCTTCGCGCCGGGCGCCTCGGCGCGGCTGCAAGCCTCGCACTACGCGTCGCGCCACATCAACATCGGCCGAACAGCCGGTACCGCAAACCTGGAGGAACACTTCGACGGCTACACGCAGGCGGACGCTTCGCTGGCCTGGTCTTCGCCGGTCGGTGATTGGAGTCTGGGTATCGAAAACCTGTTCAACCGCCAATACATCGGCTACTACGCCCAATCTCGCCCATCGGGGACCAGCGACGACTATTTTGCCGGGCGTGGGCATACCTACACCCTGTCGTGGAGGCGCCAGTTTTAACAGCGCGCACCAAACGCTCCGATCAACGCCCCTTAGCCTGCGGGGGGCTTTCTCGCACAACCGCACCGAAGTCTCGACGGGCCCAAAAATGTTTCAGGGTTACCGCTAATGACAACGATTCGCATTTAGAATAACGCAACGCTATTTTTGTCAGCCATACCGCTGGAGTTACGAGCTCCGGTGAGTTTCCCCCTAGCCCTATACGACCCAAGTCGCACCATGACCCACCGCAAAGCCTCCAAGCAAAACCAGCCTCCAGCCCTCATCCGCACGGCGATGGCAGCTCGTAGAACAATAGCATCCGGACGAAACTCCAAACAACTTCCGCTGGGCGCCTTGTTGTTGATGGGCTCGCTCAGTGCTATGGCGCAAAACACCGGCGCATTGGAAACCAAGACGCTCAAACCGGTCGTCATCAAAGAGACCGCGGTAGCGCCTGAAGGCAAAGACGGCGTGCGCGCCACCACAACCACCATCGGCAAGGGCAACCAGGCCTTACGCGACATTCCCCAGTCCGTGACTGTCGTAACTGAAAAACTGATCGATGACCGCAACCTGGACACCCTCAAGGATGTCCTGCACAACACCGCCGGCGTAACCTTTCAGGCGGCCGAAGGCGGCGAAGAAGACATCCGCCTGCGCGGCTTTTCTTTAGCCACCACCGGCGACATTTTTGTGGATGGCATGCGCGACCCCGCCTTCTACGACCGCGACACCTTTAACAACGACCGTATTGAATTGCTGCGCGGCTCTGCCTCCATGCTGTTTGGTCGCGGCTCCACCGGCGGCGCCGTGAACCAAGTGTCCAAAGCACCACGCGCGATTGACCAACACGATATTTCCACCACCGTCGGCAGCTTCAACTACCGCCGTGTCACCGGTGATTTCAATGTGCAGACCGGCGAAAACGCTGCCGTGCGCGTCAACGCCATGGTGACTAAGGCCGACAACAATGGCGCGGGCAGCAGCATCGACAAAAAAGGCATTGCTGGCGCCTACCGCTTTGGCATTGGCACCGCAGATGAATTCTCGGTGGGTCTGTACAGCCTGCAAAACAACAACGGCATGAACTATGGCTTGCCATGGATCAGGCCCACCGCTAGCGCGCCGGTGTCGGCCGTCACTGTGAATGACAAGCTCGACCCCAGCGCCTACTTCGGCTTGGCAAGCGACTACAACAACGGTACGGCCAAGTACATCACCGCCAGCCACCTGCACCGCTTTGACCACGATAGTGAAATCAAGACCGTGGTGCGCAAGGGTTCCTACGAGCGCGACCAGCGCGCCGGCACCGTCCGCCACTGTGTCCGCAGCACCAATGCCGCTACCGGTGTGGTGACCAACCCCCAGTGCCCTACTACGGTGGCCTTGGATACCTTCGGTCCTGGCACGATTTTGAACCGCGGCAACAATGCCAAGATCCAGGACCTGGACTCGCTGTACGCACAAAGTGACTACAGCAACAAACTCACCGCATGGGGTGTCAAGCACGAGATCCTGGCTGGGCTGGATTTTGCCCGCGAGTCCAAGAACGTATACGTTGTCGCCGCTGTTCCCAAGCCCACCACGTTGGCCGGTACGCCTTTTGACGGCGCAGCCATCAACGAAGGCGCCCGCACCGTCTTGCGTGCAAGCGCTTTCCAGGCCCAAAACCTGGGCGTCTATGCGCAAGACATGGTGCAGGTGGCTCCGGCTTGGAAGGTGCTGGGCGGCCTGCGGTTTGACAGTATGCGTGGCGACTACAACACGCTGACCACGGCCACTGGCGCCGTAAGTTCCAGCTATGCACAAAACATTGGTGACTGGAGCCAACGCTTGGGCGCGCTGTTCCAACCCAATTCCCTGACCTCATACCACTTCTCTTGGGGTACGTCATTCAATACCTCGGCAGATACCTACTCCTACAGCGCCCTGAGCGCCAACACGCCGCCCGAGCAAAGCAGGAACATCGAATTCGGCGCCAAGCTGGATTCATCGGACAAACGCTTCACGACCCGGTTGGCAATTTTCCAATCCACCAAATTCAACGAGCGCAACACCGACCCAGACTCTGCGGCCCAACAGTTTTTGCTGTCCGGCCAGCGCCACAGCAGCGGTTTCGAAATCGATCTGTCTGGGCACCTGAGCCCCAAGTGGGAAGTGTTTGGTTCTTACATGTGGATGCCTGACGCGATCATCGACGTGGCGGCACCCACTGCTGGCGTGGGTGACCGCGCGGGCGAACGCCCTGCCCTGACGCCCGTCCACAGCGGCACCGTATGGACCACCTACCAGATCGATGCGCAGTGGCGCGTCGGAGCCGGCATCAATTTCCGCAGCGAACAAACGCCGCTGCGCAACCCCGGTTGGTCCGCACCTGCTTTCACCACCGTGGACTTGATGACCGAGTACACCTTCAATGAAAAGGTATCTCTCAAGGGCAACGTGGCGAACATCAACAATGTTGTGTACGGCGACTCCCTGTACACCGGCCACTACATCCCCGGTGCAGGTCGCAATGCACAACTCACGCTGAATGTGAAGTTCTGATACCCGCACCATGCTGCTCCATCTACCCAACATACTGACGCCTGAAGAGGTGCAACAGGCGCAAACCGCGCTGGCCACTGCGCCGTGGGCGGATGGGCGCAAGGGCACCGGCGAATTGGCCCGCCAGGTCAAGAACAACGAGCAGCTGGACCACGACTGCGAAGCCGCCCGCAGCTTGCGCACCGTGGTGTTGGGCGCACTGGAGCGCAGTCCCTTGTTCTTCTCTGCTGCCTTGCCCAAACGGGTGTTTCCACCGCGCTTCAACCGCTATGGCGGCGACAGTAACTACTACGGCAATCACATCGACGGCGCGGTGCGCTACCTGCCCGAAAACGGGCAACGCGTGCGCACCGATGTTTCGTGCACGATCTTTTTGTCGGACCCCCGCAGCTACGACGGCGGCGAACTGTGCATTGCCGACACCTTCGGCGAACAGGCGGTAAAGCTCCCTGCGGGCCACATGATCTTGTACCCGGGCACCAGCCTGCACCAGGTAAAACCGGTCACCCGGGGTCACCGCCTGGCCTGCTTTTTCTGGATCGAGAGCATGGTGCGCGGCGATGAACAGCGCCGCCTGCTGTACGAGCTGGACATGAATTTGCTGGCACTACGCCAGCGCCATGGCGATTCCGCTGAGACCACTGCGCTGACTGGCGTTTACCACAACCTGCTGCGCATGTGGGCCGATACCTGAAGTACCACCGATGAGCCGTAATCTCCGTATCGTTACTGCCGTTTTACTGCTGCACATGGGCGCACTGTGGGCGTTGCAGGCTGGGCTTTTGCGCCGGGTTGTTGAAGTGTTTGTGCCCGCCCAAGTGCTGGTAGAGATGTACACCCCGCCGGTCGACACACCCGTGCCACCGCGCGCAGCGCCAACGCCGGTGCAGACCAAGCAGGCCCCGGCCGCCCCGCCCACACCGTTGGCGGTGGCAACACCCGCGCCACAGCCATCAGAACTGGCGCCGGCTCCAGTAGCCCCATCTGCGCCTACGAACACCGGCGAGAAGACACCCAGCACCGCCACGGCAACGACCAGCACGGCGGTAGCCCCAGCTCCGCCCAAGCTGGAGCTGCCGTCGAGTGACGCGGACTACCTGAACAATCCCAAACCCCCTTACCCGCCACTGAGCAAGCGCATGGGTGAACAGGGCAAGGTCGTGATCCGCACACTGATTGGTGCTGACGGTGTGGCCCAGGACGCCAACATTCAACAGTCCAGCGGCTTCGAGCGCCTGGACCAGGCCGCTTTGGCCACGGCACGCAAGTGGCGCTACGTGCCCGGCAAACGCGCGGGCGTTGCCGAGGCCATGTGGTTCAACGTGCCGTTTACCTTTGTTCTTGAGTAACCAACCCGCCCCGGTCGGTCCCATCATTTTTTAGTGGAGTATTTATGGAATCGCAAATCGGATTAATCGCCGTCTGGAACCAGGGCGACTGGGTCACCAAATCAGTGGCCCTGCTGCTGCTGGTCATGTCCTTAGCGTCGTGGATGGTCATCCTGATCAAAGCGCTGGACATCATCAAATACAAATCGCTGGCGCAGCGCACCGAAGATTTTTGGCACAGCGCAGACTATCCCAACGGCGTAGCGCAGTTGGGTACGCAAGCCGGTAATCCGTTTGTGCAACTGGCCAACGCTGGCCGTGAGGCCACGGCCCACCACCGCCACACGCAAACCCAACTGCACGACACGCTGGACATTAGCGACTGGATCAGCCGCTCGCTGCGCAACTCCATTGACGACAGCACAGCCCGCTTCCAGAGCGGCCTTGCCGTGCTTGCGTCGGTAGGCTCCACAGCACCGTTTGTTGGCCTGTTTGGCACCGTCTGGGGCATCTACCACGCATTGATGGGGATTGGTGTTTCGGGCCAGGCCACGTTGGATCAGGTGGCAGGCCCCATTGGCGAGTCACTGATCATGACTGCGCTGGGCCTGGCAGTGGCAATACCTGCCGTGCTGGGTTACAACGCCTTGGTGCGCGGCAACAAATCCATCCTGACCAAGCTGAACCGCTTCGCCCACGACCTGCACGCCTATTTCGTGACCGGCGCCCGCGTCGGCAGCAACCCGGCAGACGGCAAAATCATCGCCATGAAGAAAGCTTAGAACCATGGCCTTTGGAATGCAAGAAGCCACCGGCGGTGACGATACCGAGGTCATGAACGAGATCAACATGACGCCGCTGGTCGACGTCATGCTGGTGCTGCTGATCATCTTTATCATCACCGTGCCGGTCATGAAACACGCAATCAAGGTCGAGTTACCCAGTGCCACCGTCCAGCGCCAGGACATCAAACCCGAGACCATTCAGCTCAGTGTGGATGCGCAAGGTGATTACTATTGGAACCAGACCGTTGTTTCGCGGGATGTACTGGCGGGGATGCTGGAAGCCGAAGCCCGCAAGGAACCCCAAGCTGAGCTCCACATCCGCGGCGACAAGGCTGTGCGTTACGAATTCGTCGCACATGCGATGGCGTCTGCCAAGCAGGCTGGCTTGCGCAAAATTGGGTTCATCACGGATCCCACCAAGTAGCCTACTCCACATGCTGCCTGGTCGATAGCGCAGCGGCACCAATTTGAATCCATCGACACCCGTTGCAGCACGGTGCAGCGGTTTTGTCACTACTTCGTCATCCAAGCTTCATGTAACTGACATTTTCGAACGCGAAACTCTCGGTTTTCAAATTTGAACGTCAAGGATATTCATGAAGCACCACACGATTGCGATTGCCGCATCACTGGCACTGGCCACGGTTCTGACTACAGCGTGCGGAGGCACCGGGGGCACGGCAACAAGCGCGGCACCGAAGAACGTGTTGTTTTTCCTGGGAGACGGCATGGGCATGACGACCATGACCGCGGCGCGCATATATGCGGTAGGTGAAGAGGGTGAACTGACGATGGACACACTTCCCGAGACAGCGTTCGTCAAGACATACTCCGCAAACTCGCAAGTCACCGACAGTGCGCCGTCCATGTCTGCCTACATGACCGGTGTGAAGATGAACAACGAGGTCATCTCAATGACCGCGGGAACCTCGGCATATGACCAGGCGACCGGTGCCGACTACGTCAGTGGTGCAGACTCCACCTGCCCCGCTACCGGTAACGGCACGCCGGTCACGACCTTGCTTGAACTGGCAAAAACTGCAGGGCTGGCGACCGGCGTCGTGACCACCACGCGCATCACCCACGCGACGCCTGCGGCTACTTATGCACACATTTGCCACCGCGATGGTGAAAACAATATCGCCGCGCAAATGGTACCGAAGGGCTCGGGGTTCAACACCGCGCTGGGCGACGGCGTTGACGTCGTTCTGGGCGGAGGCCTGCGGCACTTTTTGCCCAAGGGCACCACGGGCAGTTCGCGCAACGATAGCCGCGATCTGGTATCGGAGATGAAGGCAGCCGGCTACAGCTTCGCGGCAAACAAGACTGACTTCAACGCACTGCCAGCAACGGGCAAGCTGCTGGGTCTTTTTACCTCCAGCCACATGTCATATGACTTGGACCGAGACGGAAACAAAGAACCCAGCCTTTCTGAAATGACCGGGCGTGCTATTGACCAGCTCAAATCCAACAGCAAAGGCATGTTCCTGATGGTGGAAGGTGGGCGCATCGACCACGCGTTGCATGAGACCACCGCCCGCAAGGCGCTGCAGGACACAGTGGCTTTTGACACGGCAGTGAAGACCGCCATCGACAAAATGCAGGCAATCGACCCTGGCCTGAAGAACACACTGATTGTCGTTACCGCGGACCATGACCACACCCTGGTGCTCAACGGTTACGCGGCCCGCACTGGCAAAACCACCGAAGCCAACCCCGGCGTGCTGGGCTTGCTGCGCAGCTATGTGGATGGCATGCTGGGCAAAGACACCGGCGGCAACCCCTTCTCCATCATCGGTTTTGGCAACGGCGAGAACCGCCAGGGCACGCGCACTGCCCTCACCGACGCGATGGTTTTCGACAAGAATTATCACCAAGAAGCGACGATCCCTACCGCCTTGGGCAGCGAAACCCATGGGGGCGCTAACGTATTCCTGGGTGCCGTAGGCAAAGGTTCGGAGAGCTTTTCTGGCGTCATAGACAACACGGCTGTGTTCGGCCTGATTCGCAAGACCGCGGGCCTGTGATCGCAAACACTACTGCGCTCGTCCAGCCCCATAGCTTCACATTCCGGTATTACCAAGGTTTATCCATCATGCATTTTTCACGCCACTCTATTGCTGTCGCAGCCACCTGCCTTGCCGCCACGCTCTGCGCCCCTTCGTTCGCTGCAGGCGAAGCCAAGAACGTGATTTTCTTTCTGGGTGACGGCATGGGTCCGGTCACAGTGACTGCCAGCCGTATCTACAAATACGGCGAAGCCGGTCAGCTCACTATGGAATCATTGCCACGCACGGCCCGCATCAAGACGTATTCACTAGACGGTCAGACAACGGATAGTGCTCCGTCCATGGCCGCTTACATGACTGGCGTCAAGTCACGCAACGAGACCTTGTCCATGGACGGCAATACGTTCTCGAAAGAGCCATCCAGCGACACCAGCGTGACGCCGGCGGTAGCAAACGCCAAGACCAACTGTCCCGCAACCGGGAACGGGGCATCGGTTCCCACCATCCTGGAGCAGGCTATTGCCAAAGGCAAAGCCACCGGCGTGGTCACGACAGCTCGGCTGACCCACGCTACCCCAGCGGCGACCTATGCCCACCACTGCAATCGCAACGCCGAGTACGAAATTGCACGCCAGGCGACACCCGGTGGCGCAGGCTACAACAGTGCCCTGGGCGCAGGCGTAGATGTACTGATGGGCGGCACCAGCTACTTTTGGCGACCGTTTGACGCCACGACCATGCCCAAGGGCCGGCCCGACGGGCGCGACCTGGTCGCGGAACTGCAAGCCAAAGGCTACAGCTATGCCAACGACCTGACCTCCCTGAACGCCGCCCCCAGCGGAAAGATCATTGCGCTGTTCGACCAGGCGGGATCGCAAGGCCACATGTCTTACGAGTTGGACCGCGACCCGGCCAAAGAGCCCAGCCTGTCTCAAATGACGATCAAGGCTATTGATGCGTTGTCCAAAAACACAAACGGGTACTTTTTGATGGTCGAAGGCGGCCGGATCGATCACGCCCTGCACGGTAGCAACGCCAAGCGCGCATTGGCGGACACCATCGCATTTGACGACGCCATCAAAGCTGCATTGGCAAAGGTTGACCTGAGCAACACACTGGTTGTGGTGACGGCGGATCACGATCACACGATGGCGTTCAACGGCTACTCACACCTCGGCAACGACATTTTGGGTAAGTCTACTGATGTCAAGACAAAGAAATTGGCCAAGGCAGCAGACGGTTTGCCTTACACCACGCTGGTGTTTGGCAACGGAAGTGGCCCGCGCAAGGCCACCCGAGACGATTTGACCAACGTTGATACTTCCGGAAACAAGGACTACCAACAGGAAGTAGGCGTGCCCTTGAGCAGCGAAACCCATGGCGGTGGCGACGTAAACCTGTTCGCGACAGGTGCTGGCAGCAGTATCTTCAAGGGAACACTCGACAACACGCGGGTGTACGGCCTGATGAAAACGGCGTTTGGATTTTGATGAAGGCCGCAAAAATCAGCTGGTTGGCGGCGGGTGTGGTGCTGGGGTATGCGATGAGCGCTCTGCCAGCATTTGCGCAAGACGCTGACCTGCTCGTCAAACACATCGCCATCTCGGCCGGCGCAGACGGTATCAAGCGTACGACCGAGTTCACGGAGCGCATGGTGCGCCGACAGAACCAGGTCTGGATCGAGCGGGTGGTGCCGGCAGGCTGGCACACTGCCGACGACCACGGGAAGGCAGACAAATCGCACAAGCATCTGGATACCGCTGCCGCCGCACGCTGGGTCACCCGCGGCGCAGATGGCACTACGGCTATCCGTCTGGCGTCTCGGGAAGACAAGGTGCTGGTAGACGTCTCAAAGCCAGACTTTGAAAACGTTGGTTTCGATGGGTCTTGGGCATCCGCCTACTATCTCATCGATCCGGCCGCCCTCAAACGCATGAAACTTTTGTCCACCGACGGCGATTTGGCTACGTATGCCGTAACCGACCCCAATCGTCAGCTCAAGATAGTCTGGAACGCGAAATTGAAGCTTCCTTTGCTGGTGGAGTCGGTCAGCGGCGCGTCCAGCAAGCGCACCACGGTTGAGGTGGCCTCGCTGGCAAAAAACCTGCCGTGGGACAGCTTGAAGGACTATTCGCGCAAGGACTATTCAGACTACCTCGACTGAACGCAGGTACCGTGTGCCGAACATCGACGGCAACCGTGGTGGCCGCCAGGGCAGTTAGAGGCCTATGGCGGCCACACCTGCATTTGCGATTTGCGCATCTTCGCTGGACTTAACCCCACTGACGCCCACGGCGCCCAGGCACTGACCATCCTTCATGATCGGTACGCCGCCCTCGAGCATGCCGTCCAATGTGGGTGCGCTCAGAAATGATACGCGGCCGCCGTTGATCATGTCTTCATACACCTTGGTTTCTCGCCGACCAACGGCTGCAGTACGGGCCTTGCCGGGTGCAATGTGGGATGAAATAGGGGCCGCACCGTCCAGCCGCTGGAACCACAGCAGGTGGCCGCCATCGTCAACGATTGCGATGCTGACGGCCCAATTGTTTTTTAGCGCCTCGGCTTCGGCTGCTGCTGCAATGGCTTTGACGTCTGCAAATTCAAGTACGGATTTGGTTTTCATGGCAAGAAACTCTAGGGTTGGGATGAAACCTGGAGCATAACGTCCCGCGCAAACCCCCATTGGACCGCTTCGCACGCAACAGCCCCGCTTAAAAAGAGGTCAAGCCAGTAAATTGGACTGGCAATGGGCTTGATAAACCCTAGAATCGCACCATCTGCACCCAGCAGACATTGAAGGAGTTTGAACCATGACAGACAACATCACCACTTTGAACCCGGGCGAAGGCTATGCCGTTGCGGATGCGCAGCAGCGTAACAAGGTACTTCGCAACACCTACATGCTTTTGTCTTTGAGCCTTGTTCCCACTGTACTGGGCGCGTGGCTGGGCGTCTCGTTGGGGCTAGCACCCCTGTTCAGGGGCTGGATTGGCATGATCGTGTTCCTGGGTGTGGCCTTTGGCTTCATCTACGGCATCGAGAAGACCAAAAACTCCGCGGCGGGCGTGCCGATGCTGCTGGGCTTCACGTTTTTCATGGGATTGATGCTCTCGTCCATCATCCAGTCGACGTTGGGGTTCAAGAACGGACCGCAACTGATCATGACCGCTTTTGCCGGCACCTCTGGCGTATTCATGGGCATGGCTGCGCTGTCTACCGTCATCAAGCGCGACCTGTCCGGCATGGGCAAGTTCCTGTTTGTCGGCCTGATCATGTTGATCATCGGTGGCCTGATCAATGCTTTCGTGGGCTCTACCGCCGGCATGATCGCGCTTTCCATGGTCAGCATCGGTATCTTCAGCGCCTACATGCTGTATGACATCAAGCAGATCATCGACGGCGGCGAGACCAACTACATCAGTGCCACGCTGAACCTGTACCTGGACATCATCAATGTGTTCCAGAGCCTGCTGGCCCTGCTGGGCATCTTTGGTGGCGACAGAGACTGAACGTTTCTCTTTGCGGCGGGCAGAGCCGCTTTAACCCCCAAAAAAAGGCCCTTTTCGGGCTTTTTCTACGTTGAAACCAAGCGATCATTCTGGCTATGGTCCACATGACCGATACAAACCTTCCCCACCCCAACTATCCATGATTGCCGCGCGCCCGATTCTTCTCTCCATGGCATTGCTGACGACCATGCTCGCGGGCTGCGACAAGCTGGAGACGATGCTGGCCGACCCCAAGGTGGCCCAGCGCATCGCCGATTCCAAGGCTATTGGCAGCGCCTGCCGATATGGCATGCGCAGCATTGAAGACTGCTACACCAAGAACGAAAAGGCGTCCAAAGCCGCCGTATTTGACGGCTGGAAGGAGATGGACCAGTACATGCGGGACAACAAGATCGACGGTGTGCCATCCAAGGTAGATGCACCTACTGCGCCGCCTGTAGAAGAAGTCATTGATGAGAAGGCCAGCGACGGCAAAACCAAGCCTAAAACCAAGGCCAAGCCCTAGGATTGGCGATCAGCCTTCCAGGTCAAACACCGCAATGCTTTCCACGTGGGCAGTGTGCGGGAACATGTTGACCACTCCCGCCGACGAACATGTGTAGGCCCCCTGCTGCACCAGCACACCCGCATCGCGCGCCAGCGTGGCCGGGTTGCAGCTGACGTAGACGATACGCTTGGGTGGCGTCCAGTTGCGCTCCGCGTCCGTGGCCACCCCGTCCGCCACCCGTTGGCGCACGGCAGCCAGCGCCTGAACCAACGCAAAGGCTCCTTCGCGTGGGGGATCAACCAGCCACTTGTCGGCGGCACCGTCACCGACCAGCATTTCCGGCGTCATCTCGAATAAATTGCGTGCTACAAATTTAGTAGCTGCCCACGCTTGCTGCGCGGGGGCTGCAGCCTGGTTGAACGTGAGGTTTTCGCGTGAACGGACGACCAGCGACTCGGCGCCCTCCACGCCCAGCACCTCGCGCGCCTGTGTGGCCAGCGGCAGTGTGAAGTTGCCCAGACCGCAAAACCAGTCGATGACCCGCTCATGCTTTTGCACTGCCAGCAAACCCAGCGCGCGCGACACCAGCACGCGGTTGATGTGCGGGTTGACCTGTGTGAAGTCTATGGGTCTGAACGGCATCGTGATGCCGAAGTCCGGCAGGCTGTAGGCCAGCTGGCCGGTCTCGTGGCCGGGCAACTCATCCAGGCGGTGCACCGTATCCAGGCCCTTGGGTTGCAGCCACCACTGCAGGCCTGGGCGAGCCGCCGCAAATTGGCGCAGGCGGTTCAGGTCGGCGTCGCTCAGAGGTGCCATGTGGCGCAGCACCATGGCCGTCACGTCGACCCCTCCACCCGAAGCAGCACCGTCCATGTCACCTATTGCCAGTTCGATCTGTGGGCAAGTTTCCACGGCGTCCATTGATGCAATCAGTTCGCGCAACGGCACCAGCATTGCGCTGACGTGGGGTGCCAGCACCTTGCACTGCTGCATGTCCGCCACATAACGGCTCTTGCGCTCGTGGAAGCCCACCAGCACATATCCCTTTTTGCGCACGTTCTTCACCGAAAGCCGTGCGCGGTAGCGGTAGCCCCAGGCTGGTCCTTCGATTGGGCGCAGCATGTTGTCGGGCTTGACCTTGCTGATGTGCCACAGGTTGTCTTCCAGCACCCGCTGCTTCACCGCCACCTGGGCACCTACATGCAGATGCTGCATCTTGCAGCCGCCGCAAGCCCCTTCGTGCAGGCCGAAGTGCGGGCAAGCCGGGCGCACGCGCTGCGAGGATTCCACATGGATCTCAGTCAGCGTACCTTTTTCGAAACTGTTCTTGCTGCGGTGGATATTGGCGCTGACCACCTCAAAGGGCAGCGCGCCGTCGATGAACACCACCTTACCGTCGGGTTTGTGGGCCACACCCTGGGCTTCCAGGTCCAGGGATTTCACTTTGAGCCAGCCCTCGGGCAGCGGTTTTTCGGTCGCTTGTTCAGAAGTTTTTGTGTTGTCGGTCATGCCTGAATTGTCTCAGGTCACGGCACCCGACTTTTCAAGCGCGGCCTTAGTGCGATTCAGCGCGGGGGTCAAACGCGTCCTGCAGGCCATCACCCAGGAAATTGACCGCAATGACGGTGATGAAGATCAGAAAGCCCGGGTAGAAGGCCAACTCCGGCGCGCGTGAGATCAGCTCCTGCGCGTTGTTCAGCATATTGCCCCAGCTAGGCGTCGGCGGCTGTATGCCAAGGCCCAGAAAGCTCAGCGTGCTCTCCAGCAAAATGATTTGCCCCACCGCCAGGCTCAGCGCCACGATGATGGGCGATGTGGTGTTGGGCAGCACATGCACGCTCAGGATGTGGCGGGCACTGGCCCCCTGGGTGCGGGCCGCCAGCACGAACTCGCGCGTCATCAGGCTCAGCGTGGAGGCACGCACCAGGCGGGCCACGGTCGTCCACTCCACCAGCGCGATGATGAACACAATGCGGTAGAAATTGGCCGCGCTAGAGCGTACAAACTCTTCGGAGAAACCCAGCTTCTGCAAGTCGATTGCGGCAAAGACGATCAACAGCGGCAGCAGCGGCAATGAGATCACGCCATCGGTGACGCGCATCAGCAGCGCCTCGGTGCGGCCGCGGTAGTAGCCGGCCAGCAGACCGATCAGCGTGCCCACCATGGCTGCGCTGACGGCCCCCAGCAGGCCGACCAGCAGCGAGATGCGCCCGCCATACATCAGCCGCGCCATAACATCGCGGCCAGCTTCGTCGGTGCCCAGAATGTGTTGGGCCGATGGCGGCGCAAAGCGCTGCAGCAGGTTGGTGTCGTTCACGTTGACGCCCATCACCCGCTCATACAGCGGCGCGCTGGCGGCAAAGAGCGCCAGCAAGACCAGCACGACACCGCCCAGCATGGCCATGCGGTTACGAGACAGGCGGCGCCAGCGCAGTTGCCATACCGATTGCGGTTTGTCGGCAATGGCGGTGAGTACCGCGGGCGGCGATGCAATGGAGTCTGTCATGACAGCGAAATCCTCGGGTCCAGCCAGGCGTAGGCAATATCGGCTACCAGGTTGGACACCAGCGTGGCCGTGGTCGCAAACAGCAGGCCCATTAGCGCCAGGTTGAAGTCATTGCCCATGATGGCATCAAAGATCAGCTTGCCCATCCCGCGCTGCGCAAACATGGTCTCGGTGATCAGCGCCCCGCCCAGCAGTGCGCCAAAGCTCAACGCCAGCACCGTGACGACGGGAATTAGCGCATTGCGCAGCGCATGCTGAAACACCACACGCAGCTTGCCTGCACCCTTGGCGCGGGCTGTGCGGATGTAGTCCATGCGCAGCACCTCCACCATCGATGCGCGGGTGAAGCGGGTAAAGCGCCCGGCAAAGGCGGCCGTCAGTGTCAGCACCGGCAGCACCAGGTATTTGGTGCTGTCAGCCAGGCTGCCATCACCCCCAATCGTGAACATGCCGCTGGCCGGCAACCAGCCCAGCCGCACCGCAAACAGGTAGATCAGCATCAGTGCCAAAAAGAACACCGGCACGGAGATACCGGCGAAGGACAGCAGATTGATGACACGGTCCAAGGCCGAACCCTTGGCCAGCGCCGCGATCACGCCCAGCGTCAACGCCAGCACGGTGAACACCACAAACGATACGCCCACCAGCTTGCCGGTCTGGATCAGCGCCGGCACCAGCACCACCAAAACCGGCTGGGAATAGGTACGCGAGTAACCGAAGTCCAGCACGGCTGCAGCCCGCAGCCAGTTCCAGTAGCGTGTGACCAACGGCTGGTCCAGCCCGTATTGGGCACGCAGGCGGGCCACGTCCTGCGCCGTGTAGCCGGGGTTGGAGTTGACCATGATGTCAATCGGGTCGCCGGGCATCAGGCCGATGAGGCCGTAAATGATGAACGACATCACCAAGAGCACGAGTGCGCTCTGCAACAGTCTTGAGGATATGAAACGCAGCATCGTCGTCAGTCCTTGAAATGGCAGGCCGCCAGCTGCTGCACCCGTCCGGGTGCTGGCATCAGCACCGGTGCCTCGACCTTGCAAATGGCCTGGGCTTTGGGACAACGCGGATGGAAGGCGCAACCGGACGGTGGCTTCAGCGGGCTGGGCAAATCGCCCTGTATCGTGCGGCCACGGGCCCGTCGACCCTGACCAATGCGTGGAATCGCATCCAGCAGCGCCTTGGTATAGGGGTGACTGGGTGACGCGAACAGCTCTTCGCGTGGCGCCACTTCCACCAAGCGGCCCAAGTACATCACCGCCACGCGGTCGGCCAGGTGGTGCACGGCCGACAGGTCATGGCTGATGAACAGGTAGCTCAGGTGCCGCTGCTCGCGCAGCTCGCTCATCAGGTTCAAGATCTGGCTTTGGATGGACACGTCCAGCGCCGACAGGGGCTCGTCTGCGACGATCAGCTCCGGCGCGGGGCCCAGTGCGCGGGCAATAGCAATGCGCTGGCGCTGGCCGCCAGAGAACTGGTGCGGGTAGCGGTTGAGCGCGTCCACCGGCAGGCCGACCTGTGCGATCAGTTCACGGGCACGGTCGGCACGCTCGGCGCGGTTGCCAATGCCGTGTATCAGCAGCGGCTCGGTGATGACGTCAGACACCGGTAGGCGCGGGTTCAGCGACTCGTACGGGTCCTGAAAAATCATCTGGATCGCGCAGCGTGTCTTTTGTTGCTGCACGGGCGTCATGGCTGCCAGGTCTTCGCCTTTGAAGCGGATGGTGCCACGGGTGGCGGCGTACAGGCCCACCAGGGCGCGGCCCAGCGTGGTCTTGCCACAGCCGCTCTCACCAACCAGCGCCAGCGTCTCGCCCGGAGTAATGGAGAAACTTACATCAGACACGGCCTGCAGCACGGGCGACGGCCCGCGTTGCAGCCAGCCGTTGCGGGGCATAGGGAAGTGCACGGCCAGTTGGTCGACCTGCAGCAGGGGTGTTGTAGTGGCGTTCATGCGTCGGCCCTGAAACAGGCAACATCGTGACCGAGCGCAACATTCACCAAGGGCGGCACCTGTTCGCGGCACTGAGCCACCACACGGGTACAGCGGTCGGCAAAACGGCAGCCGGGTGCGGCCACCGCCAAATTAGGCATACCGCCCGGAATCACCGGCAGGCGTGGCTGGCGGTTCTGAAGATTGGGCAGGGTGTGGATCAAGCCCACCGAATACGGATGCCGCGGCTGGTCGAACAGCCGTGCGGCCGGGGCACGCTCCACAATGCGTCCGGCATACATGACGATGATGTCATCGGCCAGCTCGGAGACCACGCCCAGGTTGTGGCTGATGAACTGGATGGCCATGCCAATGCGGTCCTGCAGCTCCAGCATCAGCTCCAGAATCTGGGCCTGTATGGTCACGTCCAGCGCAGTGGTCGGTTCATCGGCAATCAGCAGACTCGGCCTGCAGGCCAGCGCCATGGCAATCATTGCGCGCTGGCGCATGCCGCCGGACAGCTGGTGCGGGTAGGCCGCCGCCCGGGTGCGAGCCGACGGAATGCCCACCTCATCCAGCATCTCGACCGCCCGCTCATAGGCAGCGCGCTTGTCCAAACCCTGGTGCAGCACAAAGGTCTCGCCGATTTGCTCACCGATGCGTATCACCGGGTTCAGCGCCGTCATCGGCTCCTGGAAAATCATCGCGATTTTGTTGCCGCGCACAGCACGCCACTCAGCCTCGGACTGGCCAAACAGTTCCTGCCCAGCGAAGTGGGCCTTGCCGCCAACATGTGCGCTGGATGGCAGCAAGCCCATCAAAGCCAGCGCAGTCGTCGATTTGCCGCAACCGCTCTCCCCCACCAGGCCCAGCGTCTTGCCAGGCGCAATGGCGTACGAGATGTCGTCGACGGCGCGCAGCACGCCCTTGTCGGTCTGGAACCCTATAGACAGATGGTCTACGCGAAGCAGTGAGTCCGCCACCGCTTCAGCGGACACCCCAGCTCTCCTGACCGTAGTAGCTTGATGGCAACTGACCGGGCTTCAATACCCCAGTCAACCATTTAGGCACCACGTACACATCGGTGCGGAAGTACAGCGGCAGCACCGGTACCTCATCGGTGTAGATTTTTTGCATTTCAACCCACATGGGTTTGCGCTTGGCCGGATCCAGTTCGCGCAAGACTCCATCGATCAGCTTATCCATGCCAGGGTGACTGAACTGCGAATAGTTGGCGCCTGCATAGTTGTTGGCTGCAGTCGGTACGGCAGAAGTCGACAGGGTATTGGTTGGCGGCGCCTCGGGCAGGCTGGTCCACGCCAATTGCGCCAGTGCGGTGAACTGCTGCTTCTTCAAAGTCTCACCGAAGAAAGTGCGGGCCGGTACGTTTTTGATCACGACTTCCACACCGATTTGCTTCCATTGGTTCTGCAACACCTGCTGCACCAATTCGCGCATCTTGTTACCCGCCGTGGTCATGTACTCAAATGACAGACGTTGGCCAGCGGCATTAACACGAATACCATCCCCAGCGGGTTTGAAACCGGCTTGGTCAAGCAAGGTCTTTGCGCGCGTCGGGTCAAAGGGGTACTTGGTAGCATTGGCATCAAATCCTGGCTCCAGCGGATTAACCCAGCTGTGTGCGACAGGAAACTTGCCGTCTACCAGCTGCTTGACCAGGGTCTCACGGTCGATACCCAACAGCAAAGCTTGGCGTACCCGCTTGTCGACCAGACCTGGGTGGTTGCGGTTCAGGTCTATGTGCTCGTAGACCAGGCCAAGCGGAAACTCGAAGTCATACTTTTGTTGCAGGGCGGGTTCTTTGGACATCGCCAAGCCCTGGTCCATGGACAGGCCCAACGCACCCGAGATGAAGTCCAGGTCGCCTGAACGCAGGTTGGCTTCCAGCGTGGCGGTGTTTTCAATCGTCTTGATGGTGACGCGTTTGAAGTGGGGTTTTTGACCCCACCAGTGTGGGTTCGGTTCAAACACCAAAAAAGCGCCGGACTGGATTTGTGCCAGCTTGTAGGGACCGTTCCACAATCCTGCGGTGGTAGGCGTGCGGTTGTAGATCGTGTTTTTGTTGTAGTCAGCCAGGGTAGCAAGCCCTTTGACGACAGGTTCTTCCAAGTGGGCCGGTATCAGTGCAAAGTCAGCCAGGTCAGCGAAGTCGTACTCGGCCTTGTTCATGTGGAGCACAAAGTTCTTGGCGTCTACAGTCTCAACCTTGGTGATGCGCTGGAACACGTCGGGGCGCGCGAAACCGCTTTCTGGCTTGACACCGACCGACCAACTAAACGCCACATCCTTGCTGGTAATGGGAGTGCCGTCGGCCCACTTGGCCTGCGGGTGCAACGTGAACTTGACCGTCATGCCCTTTTTGCCACCGCCCAGATCTACCGTCTTGGCGCGGCCATTGGCCACGGTGGGTACTTCGGTGCACAAGAAGCATTCCATCTTGCGGTTGTCGTTGTAGGTCGCAATAGGGCGGTAGCCGAAACGGATAGCGTAGACCTTGGCCACGGTGGGCTCGATGCCGGGGTGCAGGCTAGGTGGGTATTGCGACATGCCTATCGTCAGCGTATCTTTTACGCCCTGGGCCTGGGCCGACGTGGAGCTCAGCAACGGCAAGAGCAAGGCCGCAGCAATAAGTGTTTTGTGAACAACAGATTTCATCAATCGCTTCCCTGGGTAAACAGAAGTGGCCGCCGCAGAATTGGCAGTGGTAGGAACCCAGATCATGGGTTCGCGCGCAGTGTGGCACAGCTCGCAAAAACCATGCCCATCGTTAACCCTTACTGGGGAAAGCTGCGCTCCAGCTCGTCTATCAGACCGCCCACATAGGCCACCGCGTCATGAATGGGTTTGGGCGAGTGCATGTCAATGCCTGCCATCTGCAACAGATCAAGCGGTCTGCGCGTGCCACCGGCCTGCAACACCTGCAGCCAGCGCTGTACAGCAGCGTCGCCCTCTTCCTTGACCAGCCCTGCCATCGCAGTGGATGCCACGAGGCCCACCGAGTAGGTGTAGGGGTACATGCCCATGTAGTAGTGCGGTTGGCGCATCCACGTCATGCGGGCACCGTCATCGATCTCGACCGTGTTGCCCCAGAAGCCCGCCAGGATGTCGCCCTTGCATTGGTTCAGCACGGATGCGGTGACAGATTTACCAGCCTCTGCCATCGCATAGATCTGCCGCTGTAGTTGGGCTTCCAGCAGGTGCGTGATGAAGTTGTGGTGGTAGGTGCCCAGTACCTGCATGATGACGGAACGGCGCATGCGCACGTCCTGGTTTTTGCCGAGGATGTGCTGGGCCAGCAACATCTCGTTCATGATGGACGGTGCCTCGATGAAGGGCATGGCCGGCCGGGTGTTGTTGAAGCGCTGGTGCTGCATGGCCAGCCCGAAGTGCCCGCCGTGGCCCAGCTCGTGGGCCAGCGTGAACACGTTGCGCATGGTGTCGGACCATGTGATCAGGATGTAAGGGTGCACGCCGTAGGGTGACGCGCAGAAGGCGCCGGACGACTTGCCGATGTTGTCGGCCCGGTCCACCCAGCGTTGGGTCAGCGTCTTGTGGGCGAAATCACGGTACTGCGGCCCCATCACCGACAGCGAATCCAGGATCAGCGCACAGGCTTCATCGTATGAAACACAGGGGTTGAACTCCGGGTCCAGCGGTGCCTTGATGTCGCAGTACAGCAGCTTGTCCAGGCCGAGCACGCGTCGGCGCAGACGGGCGTAGCGCTGCATATGCGGCGCAAGCTCTGCCTGGATGATGTTCAGGATGTTGCTGTACACCGCATGCGGAATTTTGTGGGACTGCAACAAGAATTCTTCGGTGCTGCGGTAGTTGCGCAGCCGGGCCAGCACCACGTTTTTGCTGACCTCGGTCGCAAAGGTGGCCGCGTAAGTGTTGTTGTAGGCCTTCAGGCCCGCGCTGAAGGATGCCCAGGCGCCGCGGCGCACGCTGGTGTCGCTGCTGGCCTCGTAGCTGGACTCAAACAGGTTGACGGAATTGGGGTGCACCGTGCCAGCCGCATCGGTGAAGGGCACAAACTGGATGTCGCTGGACTTTGATCGGCTGTAGACCATGTAGGGTGCGGCCAGCGGCTCCCCCAGCGCGGCCAGCACACGCTCAGCATCGGCGCTCAGGCGGTGGGGCCTTAACTCTAGCAGGTCTTGCAGGTAAATGCGATGCGCGTCCAGGCCGGGCGCAGCCGCCAAAAATTGCTCCACAACACCATCCGGCAACTGCAAAATTTCAGAGTCGACAAACGCGATGCTGGTGTTCAGCAGTGCGCCAAGCGTGGACACGCGCGCCATGCACGCCTGGTGCTCTGGGTTGGTGCCATCCTGCGCGTTGCGCAAGTGGGCATAGGAAGCCACGCGCATGAAGCGCTGCTGCAGCGCCTCCACGGTGTCCAGGCAAGCCAGCAGCGCCTGGGCACTACCGCCCAAGTGACCTTGGAAGGGCGTGACGCTGCTGCGCGCCGCATCTACGGCAGTAAGTTCAGCCTCCCAATCGGCCTGCGATGTAAACAAGTCGTCCAGGTTCCATGTCATGTCCACCGGGACGTCGGCGCGGGCAAGGCGGTTCTGCATAGCGTGTTCTCTCTGATCAGTTAGTGACGGTGCTGGCGCTACGCGCTGCGGTCCGAAGCGCAAAGTTTTACATCAACGATTGCCGCGTGATACCGCGGCGCATCAGGTAGCGTTTGAGTTTGGACAGTGCTTCGTTTTGCACTTGGCGCACGCGCTCACGGGTGAGGCCCAGGCGCAGGCTGATGACGTCCAGGGTTTCAGGCTCCTGGTCGTGCAGGCCGAAACGGCCCTCCAGCACGGCGCGCTCGCGGTTGCTCAGCGTGCCAATCCACTCTTCGAGCAACAGGTCCACCTCATGGGCCAGCGTCACGTCTTCCGGAGCCAGCGTCAACTCGTCGATCAAGCCGTCGCCCATGGTCATGTCGTCGCCATTGCGGTCCAGCGATGCGTCCAGCGAGCGTGGCGCCTCGGCCATCGACAGCAAGTCGGCCACGTGGTGCGGGTCCTGGCCCAGCAAGGCGGCTATATCTTCCACGCGTATGCCTTCGGGTCGTTTGGCGACCAACTCGGAGTCGTTCTCCAGCAGACGCCGCGCGCGCAACACGTGTTGCAACTCGCGCACCACGTTGACCGGCAGGCGCACGGCCCGGCCCTGGTACATCAACGCGCGGTCGACGGACTGGCGTATCCACCACGTGGCATAGGTCGAAAAACGGAACCCCCGCTCGGGCTCGAACTTGTCGATGGCATGCATCAGACCCAGGTTGCCCTCCTCCACCAGATCAGCCATGGGCACGCCGCGGCCCATATAGCCCTTGGCGATGCTGACGACCAGGCGCAGGTTGTGCTCGATCATGCTCTGGCGGGCCGCAAAGTCACCGGCGCGCGCGCGGGTGGCGGTGTCGAATTCTTCTTGTGGGGTAAACAGCTCGGTGCGGCGCACACCGCGCAGGTACAGCGACAGTGCGTCGCCCGATTCGTCCGCAGTGGACTCGTCTGCGGCAAGCTCCTGTCCCGTCAACTCCATCGCATGGAGTGCTATGGAATCAGGAGCTGCTTGCGCGCTCCCCGCGGGGGCTACAGGGCTATTTGTCTTAAGAGAAATACCCCCCAGCCCATGGTCGGCAGGACTGCTGCCAACACCATGGTTGCGGGGTTTTTTCATGGAAAGCGCTGCTAGCGGGCGGGCAGGTATTTGGACGGGTCGACCGGCTTGCCCTGGCGGCGCACCTCAAAGTGCAGCTTGACCCGGTCGGAGTCGCTATTGCCCATCTCGGCAATCTTCTGGCCTTTTTTGACCGTCTGGTCTTCCTTGACCAGCAGGGTCTGGTTGTGGGCGTAGGCGGTCAGGTAGGTGTTGTTGTGCTTCAGAATGATCAGGTTGCCATATCCCCGTAACCCGGCACCGGCATAAACAACCTTGCCGTCCGACGACGCAAGCACGGCCTCACCGGCAGCGCCGCCAATGTCCAGGCCCTTGTTTTTGGCCTCGTCAAAGCCGGCCAGCACGGGGCCGTGGCTGGGCCAGATCCAGCCCAAGTCTTCTTCACTGGCCGATGTGCTGGCGGCCACAGCGGTAGTCGCTGCGGGTGCCGAAGCAGGGCTTGCGGTGCCAGAGGCCGGCGCCGATGCGGGTTTGGCGGCACTTCCGGGTGTACCGGGCGCGATGGGTGTTGCAGTGGCTGCGCCGGATGCAACCGGTTTGGTCACGGCAACGCCGCTATCCGCAGTTGTGGTTGGCGCAGACGCCGTAGATACAACGGGCGGTGCCACCCGTAAAACCTGGCCGATCTCGATACGGTTGGGGTTCTCCAGGTTGTTCCAACGCGCGATGTCTTTGTGGCTTTGGCCTGCCTCAAGGCCGATACCGATCAGCGTGTCCTTGGGCTTGACCGTGTAGTAACCGGCCTTGCCTGCATTTTCAAAGCCCGGTGGCTGTTTGACCGGCGCCACTGGCGGCGTGACTTCCATCTTGCTGGAGACCGCAGCGCGGTCTTCTACCGGTGCATGGTTGATAGGCCTGGAGCCGCACGCGGACAACAGCACCACCCCAGCAACGGATAACCAACAAACGGAACGCGAAAAACCAAACATAAACTCTTCCTTCAAGCAACACCCGATTTTAGGGGGACAAAGTGCACGGCCTCCAAAATGGTCTGGCGTACCCCTTGTGCCGTTTTGTCCAGCACGAGCAAGGCCTGCGCGCTGCCGGCTCCACCCGGGGCGCCGACGGTGACCACAGGCGCCACCAGGCGGCCACCCACGGCCAGTTGGTCGACCCAGGCCTGGGGCACAGCCTCGCCGCCGGCAGCGGCGATGATGGCGGCATACGGCGCGCCCTTGGGGTAGCCGACCATGCCGTCGCCAAACAGCAGGTGCAGATTGGCCAAGCGCAAATGGCGCAGGTTGTCGCGCGCGCGGTCATGCAAGCCGCGCAGGCGTTCGATACTGTAAACCTCGGTGGCCAGGCAACTCAGCACGGCAGCCTGATAGCCACAGCCGGTGCCAATTTCGAGCACGCGGCCGAGCTTACCGTTGTGCCCATTGCGCAGCAGCTCCAGCATGCGCGACACAACGCCGGGTTTGGAGATGGTCTGGCCCAGGCCGATCGGCAGGCTGGTGTCTTCATAGGCCTGGTTGATCAGCGCACTGTCGACAAAGCGGTGACGCTCTATCGCGCCCATCGCGGTCAGCACATGGGCATCGGTAATGCCACCAGCCGCCAGCTTTTGCACCATGCGTGCGCGCACGGCGCCGGACTCCATGCCGTGACCTTGCGGGGCGGCATGCTTGGGCGCTACGGCTTGTTGGGCTGTCGGCGCAGGCTTGGCTTTGGCGGGCTGCTGTTGGGTGGCTACTGGCGGCATAGGCACACCATGGGCATTGGGCCGGTTCTGAGCCAGTGTCGCGTCCAGTCGAGCGGGAAACGAGGGGCGCTGCTTCATGCAGCACCAGCCAGGCGCGAAGCGGTCTGCGCCCAGTATCCCAGGCTGTCGTGGTCGGTCAGGTCGACCTTCAATGGCGTGATGGACATATGGCCCTGCGCCGTAGCGTGGAAGTCCGTGCCATCGGCATCGTCCTTGACGGCACCGGCCGCTCCGATCCAGTACATGGTGTCGCCGCGTGGGCTCTTTTGCTGGATGACTTTTTCTGCCGCGTGGCGCTTACCCAGGCGGCACAACTTGGTCTTGCCGATCTGCTCAAACGGCAAATTAGGAATGTTGACGTTCAACAGAAATGGCGTGGGGCCAATCATCTGCTGTTGCACCATGGACTGCACGAACTCACGCACCTTGCGCGTGGCGCTGTCCAGGTGGTGCCAATCTTTTTCTACCTGCGAGAACGCTATGGCCGGAATACCGAACAAAAAGCCCTCCATGGCCGCACCCACGGTCCCCGAGTAAATGGTGTCATCCCCCATATTGGCGCCATTGTTGATGCCGGACACCACCAAATCGGGTCGGTAATCGAGCAAACCCGTGAGCGCAATGTGCACGCAGTCGGCCGGCGTGCCATTCACGTAGCGAAATCCGTTGCTGGCCTTGTGCACATACAGCGGTGAATGCAGCGTTAGCGCATTGGACTTTGCGCTGTTGTTTTGCTCCGGCGCGACCACCTCCACCTCAGCTACATCCTTCAGCGCCTCGTAGAGCGCCATCAGGCCCGGGGCCAGGTATCCGTCATCATTGGAAATCAGAATTTTCATAGATCTTGGGGGTTGAATACCCATTGTAGGGGGCCGCACCGAACACCCTTTGTAACCAGCCTGGGTCTCCCCAGAGACATTTTTTGCCCGAACCACGGCCTATCATGCGGGGCATATTTTTTGGAGAATCCCATGCACGCCTGGCTTTGCGAAAACCCCACCGGTATCGACGCGCTGAACTGGAAAGAATTGCCCACACCCGCGCCCAAGGCCGGCGAAGTGCTGATCGAGATCAAGGCCGCCAGCCTGAACTTCCCGGACATCCTGATCGTGCAGAACAAGTACCAGATGAAGCCTGCCCTGCCCTTTGTACCGGGTTCGGAATATGCCGGCATCGTGCAAGCCGTGGGCGAAGGCGTGACCCACCTCAAGGTCGGCCAAGCCGTGGCCTGCCTGAGCGGTACCGGCGGCTTTGGCACCCACACCATTGCCCCGGCTGCATTGTGCATGCCGCTGCCGCCCGGCTTTCCGATGGTGGATGCAGCAGCCTTCATCATGATCTACGCCACGTCCTACCACGCGCTGGTGGACCGGGCCCAGTTGAAAGCTGGTGAAACCGTGCTGGTGCTGGGCGCTGCCGGTGGCGTGGGCACCTCGGCCATCCAGATCGCCAAGGCCATGGGCGCCAAGGTGATTGCGGCGGCATCCACGCAAGAGAAGTGCGAGTTGTGCAAAAAGATTGGCGCGGACGCCACCATCAACTACTCCACCGAAAACCTGCGTGATGCACTCAAATCCCTGACCGATGGCAAGGGCCCGGACGTGATTTATGACCCCGTAGGCGGCGACTTTGCTGAACCGGCGTTTCGCTCCATCGCCTGGCGCGGTCGCTATTTAGTCGTAGGTTTTGCGTCCGGACCCATTCCCGCGCTGCCCTTCAACCTGGCGCTGCTCAAGGGTGCGTCTATCGTCGGCGTGTTCTGGGGCGACTTTGCGAAAAAGGAACCCAAGGCCAATGCAGCGATGATGGGCGAGCTGGCGCAGTGGTACGGCCAGGGCAAGATCAAGCCGGTCATCGACCGCACCATGCCCATGGCAGACCTGAAAGCTGCCTACGCCCACATGGGCTCGCGTGGCGTCATGGGCAAGCTGGTGATGGTGAACTAAACCACCGACGACGGATGTACCTCCCGCCCCACCACTGTACGGTCGTACGTGCGCGCAGCAAGGCGCGCACCGTGGAAAGCGGGCTGACGGACCAGAGCGACGCTACTACAGCTGTGTTGGCCCGGCTGGTGCAGGAGCGCATAGCATGAGCGCCAGCGCTGAATTTGTGAGCTACACACGTGAACTTTTAGCGCCGTTGGGTGGATTGAGCGACGGCAAGTTCTTCGGCGGCCACGCCATCAAGCACGGCGGACGGCAGTTCGCGATGGTTATGGGCAACACCTTGTACTTCAGGGTCGACGATGCCACACGGCCGGCCTTCGAGAAGCTGGGTTCGACGCTTTCTCTTACCCGACCAAGACCAAAGTGGTTCATGTGCGCAGCTACTTTTCCGTCCCTGGGGAACTGTTTGAAGACCAGGCACGGATGTTGGACTGGGCCCGCCAGGCCATCCAAGCAGCGGCTGTTGCGTAACGCCATACGGAAAGCTGCGTTGGCTAAAAATTTATGCCGATTCGGGCTGTAGCCCCCGTGCAAATAGCGTAAGCAGCTATCATTTTTGTAGTGCGCATTGAAGGTAGCGCAGTGGCAGCTAGCAACACTCAATCGGCGCGACCCATGAAAAAAGCCTTCGAAGGTTTCGCTTCGAAGGCTTTTGTCGTATCTAAATGGTCGGTGTGAAAGGATTCGAACCTTCGACCCCTTGCACCCCATGCAAGTGCGCTACCAGGCTGCGCCACACACCGATCTAGCCTTAAATTATAACCCGGCTAAACCGCACTCTCCGGCTCAAGCCAGTAGCAACTCGCGAATTTCAAATAATTCTCGGCGCACCTGCAGCAAATGCGCGGAGTTTTCGTCCATCAAATCTGGGGATTGGCTGTCTTCGAAGTCTTCCAGATCGACATCATCGACCTCTAAAACCTCGACGCCATCGAGCATGACCTCGCCGTTACGTTTTTTGTCGCGTTCGTTTTGCAGCAATTCCTGCATCTTGTTGCGTGCGCCGCTGATCGTAAAACCCTGGTCGTACAGCAGATCGCGGATCCGGCGGATCATCAAAACCTCGTGGTGCTGGTAGTAGCGGCGGTTGCCGCGTCGCTTCATAGGGCGCAGTTGCGTGAACTCTTGCTCCCAATACCGTAGCACATGGGGTTTTACGCCGCACAAGTCCCCCACCTCACCGATGGTGAAATAACGCTTGGCGGGAATGGGGGGGAGAGTTTTCTCCATTGAAATCAATGCTGTACGAGGGAAAGCGTAGAGGTTACTCTAAGTTTTGCCTCAGTGCAAAGACTCATTGCGGCATTGCCGCACAAATTGTTACGTTTGCGTCACAAACGTAAGCAGCGGTCAGGATTCTTCCTGGATTTGCTCTTTGAGCTTGTGGCTGGCGTGGAAAGTCACGACACGGCGAGCCCGGATCGGGATCGCTTCACCTGTGCGTGGATTGCGGCCGGGCCGCGGCGCCTTGGTGCGGATCTGAAAATTACCAAACCCCGAGATCTTGACATCGGTACCATCCACGAGGCTGGCAGCAATCAAATCGAAGAATGCGTCGATCATGTCCTTGGATTCACGCTTGTTCAGGCCGATCTGCTCGAACAACAAGTCGGCCAGTTGCGCTTTGGTGAGCGCCGGGGTTTCCAGGCTTTCAACAGAAAAATCCATGGCGGCGCTATCCTTTTCTTGTAACACGATGACCCCCGTCAGACACGCTGGCGAGCGCCCAAGGACGCCGTCAGCTGTTCCACAATGGCTTTGACAGCCGATTCAATCTGGTCTTCGGACAGCGTGGACTCTTCGCTGTTGAGCGTCAGGCGCACGGCCAGGCTGCGGTCCGCCGCGCCATCGGCAGCGGGTATCGCGTCTTTGGCCAGCTTAGGGCGGTAGACGTCAAACAATTGCGCGTCGCGCAACAGCCCAAAGGTAGGCGCTGCCCAGATCGCAGCCATAAGGGCGGCGTGGGTCACCTCATCTCCAACGACTACCGCAATGTCGCGCTGCACAGGTTGCAGCTTGGCAACAGGTTTGAACTCGGCCACACGGCGTTGGAGCACGGCGTCCAGATCCAGCTCGAACAATACCGGTGCCTGGGTCAGCTCAAACTGCTGGCGCCATTGGGGATGCAGCTCGCCAACAAATCCAATGGCCTTGCCTTCCATCAACACCTGAGCGCAACGGCCGGGGTGCATGGCGGGATGGTTGCCGGGCACAAACTGGGCTTGCAGCGGTGCCAGCAAGGCCTCCACATCGCCCTTCACGTCAAAGAAGTCAACGCCCTGCTCTTTGCGACCCCACTGCAGCGCATCGGCACCGCCGCTGGCCAGGCCAACCACACGCATGGGCTGGTCGAAACCTTCGACGGTGGTGTCCGTACTTTTGACCGTTGCGTCGCGCAGGAACACACGGCCCAGCTCAAACACGCGCACGCGCGGCTGTTTGCGCGCCTGGTTGAACTTCAAGACCTGCAACAGCGAACCCAGCAACGACGAGCGCATCACACTCATCTGGCTGGCAATCGGGTTCAGCAACTTGATGGGGTTGGGGTTGCCCGCCAACCCGTGCTCCCAGCTTTCTTCGACAAAGCTGAAGTTGATGGTTTCCTGGTAGCCCAGAGCGGCCAGCGAACGGCGCACGGCGAACGGACCGCGTGCGGCTTCGGTGCGGATCTTGGCGGTGATCGGTGCCAACGGTGGCGTGTGCGGCAGGTTGTCGTAACCCACCATGCGCGCGATCTCTTCGATCAGGTCTTCTTCGATCTGCAGATCGAAACGGTAGGACGGGGGCACCAGGGTCAACACGCCATCGACTTGTGTAACGGTCAAACCCAGCCGCTCCAGTGCATCTACGCACTGGGCTTGCGTCAACGGCATGCCGATGACCTTGTTGGCACGGGCTACACGCACGCTGACCGGCGCGGGCACCGGCATGCGGGGTTGGTGGTCATCCACCGGGCCACAGCTGGTGCTGGGCGTGCCGCAGATATCGATGATGAGCTGGCTCAGGCGTTCGATGTGCTCAACCGTCAGTTGCGGGTCCACACCGCGCTCGAAGCGATGGCCCGCATCGGTAGAGAAGTTGAAGCGGCGCGAACGGCCGGCGATGGATTTGGGCCACCAGAAGGCGGCTTCCACGTACACGTGTTGGGTGTCATCGGTCACCGAGGTGGCATCGCCACCCATGATGCCGGCCAGGGATTCGACTTGGATGTCATCGGCAATCACGCCCACCTTTTCATCGACGGTGACAGTGTTGCCATTGAGCAGCTTGAGCTGTTCGCCGGGCTTGCCCCAGCGCACGTCC
Organism: Rhodoferax sp. ZS1R8; assembly: GCF_056521325.1. Classification (NCBI taxonomy): domain Bacteria; kingdom Pseudomonadati; phylum Pseudomonadota; class Betaproteobacteria; order Burkholderiales; family Comamonadaceae; genus Rhodoferax; species Rhodoferax sp. ZS1R8. The sequence continues at coordinate 534,856 of NZ_JBWMBA010000004.1, forward strand.
AAGCCGCCGTGGATTTTGTCCAGATCGAAAATATGGGACGGGCGGCCCAGTTCGAACATCACGTAGTTGGAGATGTCCACCAGCGCTGTCACGCTGCGCTGGCCGCAGCGCGCCAGACGGTCCACCATCCACTGTGGCGTCTTGGCCTTGGTGTTGACGTTGCGGATCACGCGGCCGGAGAAACGGCCGCACAGATCAGGTGCGCTGACTTTGACAGCGACCTTGTCGTTATTGCCAACAGCCACCGCGGGGAACGTGGGCGAGACCAGCGGCGCGCCGGTCAAGGCGGACACTTCGCGGGCCACGCCGTAGACGCTCAGGCAATGGGCCAGGTTGGGCGTAAGCTTGAGTGTGAACAGCGTGTCGTCCAGGTTCAGGTGTTCGCGGATGTCCTGGCCCAAGGGCGCGTCCCCAGCCAGCTCCAACAAGCCACCGTGGTCATCGGCAATCTGCAATTCCTTGGCAGAGCACAACATGCCCTGGCTTTCAACACCGCGCAGCTTGCCGACCTTGATCAGAAAGGGCTTGCCGTCTTCACCCGGAGGCAGTTCTGCGCCGACCAGCGCGCAGGGCACGCGGATGCCGACGCGGGCATTGGGGGCGCCGCAAACGATGTTCAACAGCTCCGGCTGGCCGACATCCACGGTGCAGACGCGCAGACGGTCGGCATTGGGGTGTTGCTCAGCGGTCTTGATCTCACCCACGACGATTTTCGTAAACGGCGGAGCCACAGGCTTGAGGTCTTCGACCTCCAGGCCGGCCATGGTTAGCGTATCCGCCAACTGCTGCGTGGAAATGGACGGGTTGCAGAAGCTGCGCAACCAGGATTCAGAGAATTGCATGGTACTTAATCGATTCGGAACAGGGCGTGCTGAGCTGGGGCGTCTTTATTGGAACTGCGACAGGAAGCGAACGTCACCGTCGAAGAACAGCCGCAAATCGTTGACGCCGTAGCGCAGCATGGTCAGGCGATCGGGGCCCATGCCAAAGGCGAAGCCAATGTATTTTTCAGGATCCAGGCCCATGTTGCGCACCACATTGGGGTGCACCTGGCCAGAGCCAGCCACTTCCAGCCAACGGCCAGCCAAGGGGCCGGTCTGGAACTGGATGTCGATTTCGGCGCTAGGCTCGGTGAACGGGAAGAAACTGGGGCGGAAGCGCAGCACCAGATCGTCCGATTCAAAAAACGTGCGGCAGAAATCGGTGAAGACGAATTTCAGGTCCTTGAAGCTGACGTTCTCACCCACCCACAGGCCTTCGCATTGGTGGAACATGGGCGAATGGGTCGCATCACTGTCAACGCGGTAGGTACGGCCCGGCGCGATAACCCGGATCTCAGGCATATCACCCGAAAACAGGCCCTTGCCCTCGCCGCCATTGGCTTTGCTGCTATATTTTTTGACATGCTGCACCGCGTAGCGGATCTGCATGGGGCTGGTGTGGGTACGCAGCAAATTGGGCGCAGTCTCCGAGCCACCTTCGACATAGAAGGTGTCGTGCATGGAGCGCGCGGGGTGGTCTTCGGGCGTATTGAGCGCGGTGAAATTGAACCAGTCGGATTCGATCTCGGGGCCTTGCGCCACGTCAAAACCCATGGAGCCAAAAATCGCCTCGATGCGTTCCAGCGTCAACGACACGGGGTGCAAACCACCCTGCCCGCGCTGGCGGCCTGGCAAGCTCACATCCAGCGCTTCTGCGCGCAACTGGGCCTGCAACTCGGCATCGGCCAAGGCCTGGCGGCGATTCGTCAACGCGCTCTCGATTGCTTGCTTGGCGATATTGATGGCGGCGCCGCGGGATTTCTTCTCGTCCACGCTCAAGGCGGCCATGCCTTTCATCAGCTCGGTGATACGGCCTGACTTTCCCAGGAACAGCGCTTTGGCGTTCTCCAGGTCAGCGGGCGTGACAGCTTCGGCAAAGGCCGTTTGGGCAGACTCGACGATGGCGTTCAGATCGTTCATATATTCTTGGGGTCAATGAAAAAGGGCTAGCGCTCTTTCAAGCTCTAGCCCTTGTTCTATTTGCACTGATAGCTACCAAAACGATAGCATCACAGGGCGAAAATCAAGCAGCCAGCTTGGCCTTGACTTGCTCCACGATACCGGCAAAAGCCGCCATGTCGTGAATGGCGATATCGGACAGAACCTTGCGGTCGATCTCGATATTGGCTTTCTTCAGACCGTTGGCGAATTGGCTGTATGTCATGCCGCACTGACGTGCAGCAGCATTGATACGGGCAATCCACAACTGACGGAAGACACGTTTCTTGGTACGACGGTCACGGTAGGCATATTGCCCAGCCTTCATTACCGCTTCTTTGGCGACGCGGAAGACATTACCGCGGCGACCGCGAAAACCTTTTGCAAGGGCCAGAACTTTTTTGTGGCGGGCGCGAGCCGTTACACCACGTTTGACGCGAGGCATGTGATTACTCCTTGTTCGTCGTTAATTAAATACCACGGCCTGGGAGCATCTGTGCCATATGACCCATATTGGTCGGATGGACAGTTACTGCACCGCGCAGATGGCGTTTATTTTTGGTGGTCTTCTTGGTCAGGATGTGACGTTTGAAGGCTTGGCCGCGCTTGACGGTTCCACCTGGACGGACGCGGAAGCGTTTCTTCGCCGCGCTTTTGGTCTTCATTTTGGGCATATTAATGCTCCTTCTTGCTTGTGCTCGTGAGGCGTCTGGAAACTACTTCCAGCCTTGTTGGCCCCGAGCCACTTGTGTGGCGAGTTTTACAACCCACCATTTTTAAAGTGGCACCTTTCGGTACTCCACTTGTGTGCGGCGCCTTGCGGCATTCCATGCACTTAGAGGGCTCTCGCCCTCCAATTCCTTTACGAAGCAGCAGGTGTTGCTGCTTCTGCCGCCGGCTTACTAGAGGCCGGCTTTTTCTTGCCTGGGGCGATCATCATGATCATCTGACGCCCTTCCAGCTTGGGGAACTGCTCCACCACAATCAAATCCACCAGATCGGTACGAATACGGTTCAACAACGCCATACCAATTTCCTGGTGCGTAATTTCACGCCCCCGAAAACGCAAAGTGATCTTGCACTTGTCGCCATCGGCCAGGAAGCGCTTGATATTGCGCATCTTGATGTTGTAGTCGCCATCATCGGTACCGGGGCGGAATTTGACTTCCTTGATTTCGATAACCGTCTGTTTCGACTTCGCATCAGCCGCCTTCTTTTGCTCTTGGTATTTGAACTTTCCATAGTCCATCAACCGGCAAACCGGCGGGATTGCGGTCGCGGCAATCTCTACCAGGTCAACATCCAACTCACCTGCCATGCGCAGAGCCTCAGAAATGCTGACAACGCCCAAAGGTTCGTTGTCTTGCCCTGAGAGGCGAACTTCCGGGGCCATGATTTCCCGGTTGAGGCGGTGTTTGCGTTCTTCGCGGTGACGACGGTCACGAAATTCAGTAGCGATGGCTCAATCCTTCACAATATCTTTGCTACCAAAAAAGTAGCTACAACCGCACAGTCCACGCGGACAAACCAACTCATTAAGCCGACTTGTTGGCAATGTCACCCAGGATTTTTTGCACAAAGGCATCAAGGGGCATTGCACCGAGGTCTTGACCACCCCGGGCGCGCACTGCGACAGCGCCTGCTGCCATCTCTTTATCGCCAATGACGACGAGATACGGCAGTTTTTGCATCGAATGCTCGCGTATTTTATACGTAATCTTCTCGTTGCGCAGGTCTAAATTAACTCTAAGCCCTTGATTTTGCAGCGTTTTAGCCACGGAGCGGGCGTATTCGGCCTGTGCATCGGTGATATTCAACACCGCCACCTGGACCGGCGCCAGCCAGGCTGGCAGGGCCCCAGCGCTCTCTTCGATCAGGATACCGATGAAGCGCTCCAAGCTGCCGACGATGGCGCGATGCAGCATGACGGGGCGGTGGCGAGCGCCATCTTCGCCCACAAACTCAGCATCCAACCGCTCCGGCATATTGGGATCCACCTGGATGGTGCCGCACTGCCAAGGACGGCCGAGCGCATCCTTCAGCGTGTACTCGATTTTGGGGCCGTAGAAAGCGCCCTCGCCCGGCAGGTATTCAAATTCGCAGCCCGATGCGCGCAGTCCTTCGGCCAGCGCGTTTTCGGCGCGGTCCCAGCTTTCTTCGCTGCCGATGCGCTTCTCAGGGCGTGTGGAGAGCTTGTAGATGATGTCGGTAAAGCCAAAATCCTTGTAGACCTTTTGCAGCAGCGTCGTGAATGCGACCACCTCGTCCTGAATCTGGTCTTCGGTGCAGAAGATGTGCCCGTCGTCTTGCGTAAACGCGCGCACACGCATGATGCCGTGCAAGCCACCCGAGGGCTCATTGCGGTGGCAGGCACCGAACTCGCCGAAGCGCAGCGGCAAATCACGGTAACTCTTGATGCCCTGCTTGAAGATCAGGATGTGGCCCGGGCAGTTCATCGGCTTCAGCGCGTAATCACGCTTTTCACTCTCGGTGACGAACATGTTCTCGCGGTATTTATCCCAGTGACCCGTCTTTTCCCACAGGCTTTTGTCGATGATCTGCGGGCCTTTGACCTCCAAGTAACCGTTGTCCTGGTAGACCTTGCGCATGTATTGCTCCACGCCTTGCCACAGCGTCCAGCCCTTGGGGTGCCAGAACACGGTCCCAGGCGAGTGTTCGTCAATGTGGAAAAGGTCCAATTCACGCCCCAGCTTGCGGTGGTCGCGTTTCTCGGCCTCTTCCAGCATTGTCAAATGCTGCTGCAGCTCATCCTTGGTCGCCCAGGCTGTTCCATAAATACGCTGCAGCATTTCGTTCTTGTGGTCGCCGCGCCAGTACGCTCCCGCCACCTTCATCAGCTTGAAATGCTTGAGCTTGCCAGTGCTCGGCACGTGAGGCCCGCGGCACAAGTCCTCGAACTTCCCTTCGCGGTACAGCGACACGTCCTGGTCCGCCGGGATGCTTTCGATGATCTCAGCCTTGTAGTGCTCGCCCAGGCTCTTGAAATGGGCGACCGCTTCATCACGCGGCAACACGCGGCGCGTTACGGGCTCGTCCAGCGCGACCAGTGCGCTCATCTTCTTTTCGATCGCAGCCAGGTCTTCGGGTGTGAACGGGCGCTTGTAGGAGAAATCATAGAAAAAACCGTGCTCAATGACAGGGCCGATAGTGACCTGCGCCTCGGGAAATAACTCTTTCACAGCGTAGGCCAACAAGTGGGCGGTGGAGTGGCGGATAACTTCCAAGCCATCGGCATCTTTGCCGGTAATGATGGACAAGGCGCTATCGCCTGTCATCTGGAAGCTGGTATCCACCACCTTGGCAGCTTCCGCAGACTCGCCTGCGGCCCGGACCTTACCTGCCAGCGCGGCTTTAGCCAGCCCCGCGCCGATAGACGCGGCGACTTCGGCCACGGTAACCGGGCCTGGAAATTCACGTTGGGAACCGTCGGGAAGAGTAATTTGAATCATGGTCAGAGCCTAAAAAGAGTCAATCAGAAAAGCAAAAAGCGCGGAAAGGTCCGCGCTTTACTATGAATTTGGTAGCTGGCTACGCACAAGGCGCGCGGACTACGGCCTTATTCGCTTGTTGTGAATGTCGCCGGGGTAGTTCGCGGTGTCATAACCAGATTGCCTTTCTCGCTCTTATACAAAATTGATTGTCTGAGTTTAACCGCATTCGGCGCACACCTGACCGATGCACGCGGCCCAGCTGATGCCCTACGGTGTCACAGCTTTATCGAACTTGTATACCGGGCCCATTTGAACTATTGTGCAAACTTCCACACCAAACCACGGGCTTGCACATATGGTATCGGTCTCCTCCATCTCGCTGTCCGGTATGAAGGCTGCGCAGACGCGCCTGGATTCGTCTGCGCACAACGTCGCCAACACTGAAACAACACCGTTTCGACGACAGGAAGTTGTTCAGACGGAGCAAAAAGATGGCGGTGTCTCCACTTCGCTGAGCAAATCCACCGCGGAAGGATCGGCGCAGGAGACCGACATGGTCGCGCAGTTGCAGGCAAAGAACGCTTTTCTGGTGAACCTCGCCGTGTTCAAGACGAGCAACCAGATGGCCGGGGCGCTGTTGGACCAGAAAGCTTAAGCCCATAAAAAATCCCCCAGCCACCGAAGGCTAGGGGATAAAGCGGGGTCAGACGAATAACCCCGCCAGGAGACGACCCTCAGTCGCAGTAATTGCTTAGCAACTTTGATGCCAAACCAGGCCATTCGCCCAATAACCCACGCAATAAGAACAGCCTTACAGCCCTGGCCTCTCTATAACTGGGTAAAATAGCAGACGCACATTTTTTTGGAGTCGTTTCATGCTAGTTAGCGTACCGCCAGCCGTGAACGCCGTCCTGTGCAACATCTGAGGTGAACGACCACTACGCAACCCTGGGGCTCAACAGTTCGGCAAGCATTGCCGATATCAAGAAAGCCTTCCGCCAGCAAGCATCCCTGCACCACCCGGACCGTAACGACGACCCCGGAGCGCCAGCGCGTTTCAGGTCCGTGCAGGAGGCTTATGACGTGCTATCGGACGACAGCAAGCGCCAGGCCTATGACGACAACCGCCGCCGCAACCTGTTGGACAGCCCGATCGACACGGCCCGAGAAATTTGGCAGAACTATTTCAACCGCATCCATCCAGACCCACACTGAATGAACATTTCTCCCTACTTTCGCAACTTGCGTTCAGCCTACTGTGCAGAACTGGATGACCTGACTTTTGACTCGGAGGGCGTCCACATCCTGGACAAGCGCCTGAAGCAGCGTCGCAAGGAAATGGAATTTCTGGTTCACATGATGGAGATCAGCCCGGAAATGGTGGCCGTGGTCTTCCACAAGGGTTTCCGTTTCACTTCGCTGGCCGCCATGGATGACCTGTTAAGCCATGACGCAGACGCCCTGCCCGAGTGGGACAGTTTGGCCCATGCAATTGATATGGCACCGTGGACCCAGGAATTGGTCCACGTATTGCAAAAGCAGCCCATGGGCGAATGGTTTCTGACCGTCGCGGCGGCGCTGGAGTACATGCACAGCAAGCCCGAGCACCCGCAAGCATCGGAGTCCGACGACGAAGAAGACAATGAAAACGAGGATGGAGAAGTGGAAGACGCCGACGAGGCAGAAGCCCGCACGCGTGAAGAAGCCGGTGCCGACTGGATGGTCGAGCAAGGCTTTGACCGCAAGGAATGATGGCATGAACAGCAACCTTGCACTGATCGAAAAAACCCAAAGCCTGATCGCCGCAGGCGACATCGTTGGCGCCGAGTCCGCACTCGTGGAACTGGCCGATGCCGAAGGCGACAGCGCTCTGCTGGTGGTGCTGGAACAATTGCCGCCCAAGGATATTCTGGCGGTGATTCGCGAGTACGACAACTCCAAGGAATCCGTCATCAACCTGCTGGTCACGCCGGAAATGTTTGCCCGCGCAGTGGTCATCGAAAAGCAGTACAAAGACCTGACCCGCACTCACTTACGCGGCATGGTCAACTCTGTCATCTTCCGCGACGATGCCGATCCGGTCGAGTTTCTAACCGCCATCGGCGAGCTTGAAGGCGGTAGCGAAGCACTGGCCGACTACTTTTCCGAAAAATGGGGCCGCATTGAGGCGTTCGCCCGTACCGGTACCTTTGACGCCGTTGAAGAAGATGGCGAGATCCTGTCCGAGAACGCCCTGCTGTCCCTGGCCTATGCACCACCCCGCATCGAACTGGACGAAGTCACTGACCAAGACTGGATGCAACTGGCCTGGCTGCTGCGCCACGAATGCCCGGACCTGTTCACAGAAACCGTCATGGTGCTGCGGGCCAAAGCACGTGCCCATGATCTGGGTCTGGACGGCGACGACGAAGCCGACGCGGCTGACGAAGAAGAGGACGATGGCAAGGTCGAGACCGGCGACACCGACCGCGGCAAGGCCACGCCAGCCGCCCGTGAGGACGACGAGGAATCCGCGATCTGATGTCGCAGTCCGTATCGCTGTTTGACGGGCGCCCGTTTTTCGAGAAGGCGCTGGCCTACGGTGTGCAACATGGCCTCATCGACCAGGCCAAGCGCGATGCCATATGCCAGGATGCCCCCAAAGGCATGGTGCAGATTGCGCGCTACTTTGGCACCGAATTTCTGCGCCCCGAGTTGGAAAAGGCGCGGGACCGCATGGTCAACCTCGTCAGCCTCTACCTCGAGCACACCAGCGGGGGCGACCTGCGCCTGGCCGCAGAGTCCCTGCGCGACCACTCATTTTTGTCACGTTCCAAAGGTGGTTCGGACATGCTCAAGGCACTGATCGCCATGCCGCAGAACAGCCACTTCGGCATGAACGAAGGCACAGGCTTCACCGACGAGCACATCCCGCTGCTGGCCAAATGGTCGCTGCGCAGCCTGCCGGAATACCAGCAGGAGCTTGCCCAGCGCAGCCAGGCCGCTCTGCTGGTGGACGCCGCCATCTGGATGGCCGACACACTCGGTTTGGGTGCCGACGATCTGGAAGAAGCCGGCAAGGACGCAGAGGCCGTGATCCGCACCGTACTGCTGGCACGCTTTGCGCGGCGCACAGAGATGCCCGACTGGGTGGCTTTTGAAAAATTGATTACCGCGTTGCGCAAGAAGTACCCATCGACCGATGGTGCGCCGCCGATCCCGTTGCCCAAGGACCTGCCAGCGCGCTTCAAGCCGGTGGTGGAGCGCGTGCAACAGTCTGTGTTGGCAGACATGCCCAAGGTACTGGACACCAAGCTGACCGTGCGCAAGCTTTTCGACCAGACGCCGGCCTTCATGGGCCGCTATTTCTGGCTGGAAGATGCCGTCAGTGAGGTAGACCACTTTGACCGTACCGCCTCTGATGCCTGGAACAAGGCCACGGGTGGGCATGGTGACGATGGCTCGCTGCTGACCCTGTTCCTGTGTGTATCCGCAGGCAGTACACCCAAAACGGTGCTGACCGAAAAATCGGCCGCAACACTGGTGCGCAAGATCCGCAAGACAGGGTTGAATGCAGCGCTGGCCAGCCAGTACATCGCTGAGCACGCGCCGCACCACCACCACGACGATTACGCCCAACTGTGGGACGCATTTATCGAAGATGCGCAAGCCACCTTGCAAAGCGACCGCGACTATGCATTGCACGACGCTTTGGCCTTGCTGCGGCGCGAGTGCAATATCGCCCCGTAAACCGGCATTGCGGCGCAGAAATTGCGAGTCCGCTGTGAATCCGCTAAAGTGCAACCAGCCCAGCTTACAGAGGGAACCGTAGTGAACAACAGCAAGCCCCCCGCACCCGCCTCTCCCTCCCCATCCAATACCCCGGAGCGTAGCCAGGAGCAACGCTACATGCCGGGCGACCCCATTCCCGTGCCGGACGCAAGTGAGGCGAATACCGAGTCCACCTGGGCCTTGTTCAGTGACGTGCAGCGGCAGCCGGAGCCGGACTTTCTGGACACCGTGCCGGCCTCTATGCTGGACGAAGAACTGGCCGCCACTGTGCGCAAACGAACCGAATAGATTGCTTTTCTTATGCCGTTGAACCGACTGTTTTTCTCCATCCTTGCCTGTTCCGCACTGCTCGTGCTGGGGGCCTGCTCGCAAAAAGACAAGCCTGGCCCCGCGGCCCAAGCCAGCAAACAAGAGGTTTCCGTAGAAGCCGTTGCGGCGCAGGCCAAAGGCTTTACCGTGGGTGCATTCATGAGCGCCCACACGGTATATGTGTTCTTCGACCCCCAGTGCCCGCACTGTGGACACTTGTGGCAGGCATCCGTGCCGCTGCACAAGAAAGTCAAGTTCGTTTGGATTCCGGTGGCGTGGATCAACGCCTCCAGCCTGCCCCAGGGCGCGGCCCTGTTGACGGCCGCCAACCCCCTGGAACTGATGACCGAGCACGAGGCATTGTTGCTGTCCGGCAAGGGCGGCACATCCGCCCCCGCCAATGTGCCGCCAGAGATCGAGCAATCCATCAAGGCCAATACCAAGTTGCTCAATAGCTTCGGCGCCGAATCGGTGCCCTTTGTTGTGGCCAAGAATGCCCGCACAGGCCAAACCGTGCGCCGGGATGGCGCCTTGGCCACGGCCGCGTTGGCAGAGCTGGTGGGTGTGGATGCGCCCTGAGCTCCTCACCTGGTACTAGCGATGCCCAGCATGGAGGTCCTCGCCGCGTGCATTTTTGCGTTGGCGCTGCTGCACACGTTTTCCACCAAATTTTTTGAGCGGCTGGCCCACCGCAACCCGCACCACGCGGGGCTGTGGCACCTGCTGGGTGAGGTAGAAGTCGTCTTTGGCTTTTGGGCCTTTGTGTTGGTGGCGGCCATGGCACTGGTGGCCGGTGGCGACCGGGCGATACGCTACGCGGAATCCCTCAAATACACCGAACCCCTGTTTGTGTTTGTCATCATGGTGGTGGCCGCGTCCCGACCGGTGCTGGTCAGCATTGAAGGCCTGGTTGCAGCGCTGGCGCGTATGGCACCGGTGCGCAACGTGCTCGCGCAGACCTGGCTCTGCCTGGCCGCAGTCCCACTGATAGGTTCTCTGATCACCGAACCAGCCGCCATGACACTGGCAGCGCTGATGCTCGCGCCGCTGGTGTTCAGGCCCGGCATGCCTGAGTGGTTGAAGTACGCCGCGCTGGGCGTGCTGTTTGTCAACATCTCGATCGGCGGCACGCTTACCTCTTTTGCCGCGCCCCCCGTGTTGATGGTCGCCAGCACCTGGAATTGGGACAGCGCCTACATGGCAACCACCTTTGGATGGCGTGCCTGCATTGCGGTGCTGGTCAATGCCTCGGTGGTGACGCTGTTGCTTCGTAAACATTTGGTAGCCACGGTGGCACAGCCAACCGATACCCCACCGCTAGCGGTTCCACTCGCTGTCAGGGCCATTCACCTTATTTTTCTGGCCGGCGTGGTCGTGTTTGCACACCATCCGGTTATTTTTCTCGGTCTGTTCCTACTCTTCCTGGGTTTTACGCAGGCGTACGCCCGCTACCAAAGCCCGCTGATCCTCAAGGAAGGGCTGCTGGTGGGCTTCTTCCTGGCGGGGCTGGTGGTGCTGGGCGGCATGCAGCAATGGTGGCTGCAGCCCATCGTTTCCGGCCTTCAGCCCACGGCTCTATTTTTTGGGGCCGTAGGCCTGACGGCTCTGACCGATAACGCCGCCCTCACCTATCTGGGATCCCTGATCGTCGGCATGACCGACCCCGCCAAATATGCGCTGGTAGCCGGCGCGGTGGCGGGTGGCGGGCTTACAGTGATTGCCAATGCGCCCAACCCTGCCGGCGTAGCGCTTCTCAAGCGGGGCTTCGACGATGAATCCATAGGCGCTGGGGGGCTGCTGCTGGGGGCGCTGGCCCCCACCGTAATCGCCGCGTTGGCGTTCCTGCTGTGAATCAGCGGCCAGTCTCTACGGGTTGTTGATTGCCTTTTCAACAGCGGCCACCAGGGTGTTGCTTTCGGGCTCCACAGCGCTGGGATAGTAGGTTAGCACCTTGCCGCGGCGATCAATCAGGTACTTGCTGAAATTCCACTTGGGCTCGGCCTGCGTCGCCTTGGCCAGTTCGGCGTAGAGAGCATTCTTGCGTGGCCCGGCTACCTCTGTCTTGGCAAACATCGGGAACTTGACGCCATAGGTGTTGAAGCAAAAGTCGGCAATCTCCTTTGCCGACCCCGGCTCCTGCTCACCAAATTCATTAGACGGAAAACCCAAGACCACGAGGCCTTTGCCCCGGTATTTGGCGTACAGAGATTCGAGCCCCTCGTACTGCTTGGTGAAGCCGCAGAAGCTGGCAGTATTGACGACCAACACCACCTTGCCCGCGTACTGGCACAGGTTCTGCGGAACATCGTCCTGCAGGCGCGCAAATTCGTGTTTCAGGATCGCAGGACACGCCGCCGGATTGGTCGCAGGGGACCCAGCCTGGGCTGGTTTCTGCGCCATCACGGATGCGGACAGCAGGCCCAGTGCAAAGGCCGCCAAGGCCCGACTCAAGAGGGATGGTGAAAGTTTCATACCTTGATTATGGGCGTCTCCAGAAATGTAGTTTTACTAAATCATAAAATCCACCTGAACTAATTCAACAAGCAATTTGGATATTTTTTAAAACTAAGCGTTTCCACTAACTGAAAAAAATTAGTAATAAAACTACACTCCGCCAACCTCATCAGCCCCCGCCACATACAACCCACGCAACCCACAAGGGCAGACGTGCAGGAAAGTCTCAAACCAGGAATGCTTGATCGAGGTTGCACCGTTGCAGACGAAATCAACAATTAGATGGAGTAGACATGACAACTGGTATCCGATCCGCCCTGGTAAAGACGCTCTTCACCACAGGCGCCCTGCTCTGCGGCGCCTTGACCACCACCCCCCCGGCCCACGCCGCCCTGAACCCCAGCGACACCTCGTTGCAGATGTTCCGCTGGAAGTGGAATGACATCGCCAAGGAATGCACCAACTGGCTTGGGCCCCAAGGCTATGGCGCCGTGCAGATCTCGCCACCCCACGCCGCAGCCAACCTTGGCTTCTGGTACGACATTTACCAACCTGTGAACTACTCTGACCTGAAGAGTGCAATGGGCACCGAGGCCGAGCTGCAAACCATGGTCAACACCTGCCACACCGCCGGTGTCCGGGTCTACGCGGATGTGGTCGTCAACCACATGGCGGCCGGTGCCGGCACGGCCACCAATGGCCAGAGCTGGAACTCGACGACGCTGACCTACCCCTTCTTCAGCGCGAACGACTTCCATGCCAACTGCCCTATACAAGACGCCGACTACGGCAACCCCGGCAACCAGAGCAACATCCGCAACTGCCGCCTGGTCGGCCTGCCGGATCTGGCCACAGAATCAACCTACGTGCGCGGCCAGATCAAGAATTACCTGACCAAGCTGCTGAACATGGGCTTTGACGGCTTCCGCTTTGATGCCTCCAAACACATGCAACCGGCCGACCTGCAGGCGGTGGTCAGCGGCGTGTCGCAGACCACGCTGACGGGCGCACCGGTGTGGGTCACACACGAGATCATTCCGGACGGCAACGTCAACCGCGCCGACTATTTCACCAGCGGCACGGTCAACGAATTCAAGTTCACCTACGCCATGCGCGAGACCTTCCGCGGCACCAATGGCAACCAGTTATCGCAGATCCGTACCTACATGGGCACACCCGGCAACTGGGGCGGCACCTGGGGCTTTGTGGACAGCGCCAAGGCCACGGTGTTCGTCAACAACTGGGACACCGAACGCAGCGGCGACTCGCTGATGGCCAGCAACTACGCCGGCCTGACCAACGACACCCAGGGCTCCAAGCGCTACGACCTGGCCAACATCTTCATGCTGGCCTGGCCCTATGGCCATGCGCAATTGCACTCCGGCTTTCGCTTCACCAACAAGGACCAGACCAGCCCCAGCGCCAGCCCGTTTGATGCCAATGGCAACCCGCAGATCAACGTGAACTGGGACTTCATCCACCGCTGGGGCGACATCTCCAACATGGTCAAGTTCCGCTCCACCACGTCGGGCCAGGACGTCAACAGTTTCGTCAGCGGCACCGCCAACCAGATCGCCTTTGGCCGCGGTAACAAGGGCTTTGTCGCCATCAACAACGAGTTCTCTGCGTGGACCACCACACTGCAAACCCAGATGCCGGCCGGTAGTTATTGCAATGTAGTGGATGGCCAGGTCAACGCTACCCAAACCGGCTGCACGGGCAGCACCGTGGTCGTCAGCGCCAGCGGCCAGATCAGCATCAACCTGCCCGCCAATGGCGGCAGTGCCGTTCCGGCGGTGGCCATCCACGTGAACCAAAAGCTCAACAACACCGACACCACGCCTCCCAGCGTGCCCACCGGCTTGACCAAGAGCAATGTCACATCCAGCGCCGCCACCATCAGCTGGAACGCATCGACCGATAACGTGGGCGTGTCCACCTACCGCCTGCTGCGCAATGGTGGGCAGGTCACGACCTCGGCAGCAACCACCGCCACCAACACCGGCCTGTTGCCCGCCACCACCTACAGCTACACCGTGCAGGCGCTAGATGCAGCGGGAAACGTATCCGCCCCCAGTAGCCCTTTGTCCGTCACCACACTGGCAGCACCTGCGGGTTGCCAAGTGACGTTCACGATTGCCAACGCCAACACCACGGTGGGGCAAAACCTGTATGTGGTCGGCAACCAGACCGCCATTGGCAACTGGACACCCGCATCAGGCTTTGCGCTGGTCATACAAGGCAGCGGTGCCAATGTGCCATGGTCCGGCACGGTCTCACTGCCCCTGAGCACAGCCGTCCAGTACAAGTATGTGAAGTGGAATGGCAGCACGGCGGTGTGGGAGAGCAACCAGACGAGCGCCTCGGGGAACCGGGAGATGACTACACCGGCCAGTTGCGCCAGCCCTGTGATCCGAAACGACGGTAGCTTCCGGTTTTAGCCGGAAGGAAGTCACCGCGCGGCAACCTCAAGCCGGCTTGGCCTCAAAGCTGCGTATCTCTGACAACACCTCATGCAGACCCATTTCTCCGGCTTTCAGCAACCTCTCGACAAGGTGCTCCGTCAGCGGTTTTAGCGGCAGCAGCACAGCCATGGTCTCCCGGTAGAGGCGTTCGCTTTGGGCTTCCATGAGGTTGCGCGTTTCCTCATCCAAATCACGACCGTTGCCGGAACGGTCCTTGGCCAAGGATCCGAAGTTAAGCCGGGTTTTGCGGTACATACCCATTTCGCCCACTGCGTGGTACAGCAACTGGGTCACCCGTGTGATGTCATTGTGCGCACCGTTGGTGGTACCGTCCTCGCCAAAAAACAGTTCCTCGTTGGCCATTCCGCCCAGAAGCACCCGCACATCGTGTTCGATATCGCTCTTGGACTTGAGCAGGTTAGCGCCCTGTTTGTGGATGACAAATCCCAACGCGTTGGTTCGCGCATTGGCTTTCAGCGAAATTTTTACAGTCTTCATGTCGGCCTGGATCTGCTCCCACCTGCCACGGGTCAGGCGCCGCTCATATTCAAAGTCCACCAAAAAATGGCCTAGCTCGTGTATGGCAATGATGCGCCGATCGCGCTCACGTTCCTCGGTCGTATTAGTGTTGACATTGCCTACCAGTACCCGCTCGGCGGCTTGCATGAGGGTGTCGGCACCTATCATGTCCCCGCCCTGTACAGCGGTAATGCCGGCCTGGTTAACAATCGTTTCCAGGTCTGCCGGGCTACGGCCCTCGGTGATGTCCACCAGATGGCGCAGATCCAATTCCGGCAACACTTTGTCTGCGCGCAGGCTGAGGTAATGGCCGATGATCGCCAGTCGCTCATCACGGTTGGGCATGCGAAAGTCGACCTTCATCTGAAAACGGCGCAGCATGGCCTCGTCCATCTCCATCGTTTCACTGTTGAAGTTGCTGGCCACGATCCAGATAACTTCGGCTTCGTTTTTGCTTCGCACACCGTCCAGCACGGAAAGCAGCGTATTGGCGGTGTCATCGTCAAACTTGCGGCGACCACCCCGCTTCATGAACAAATCCTGGGCTTCATCCAGAAAGACGATGCATTGCTGGCGTCGCTTGGCCATGGTGATGATGCGACCCAACGTGTTCGATCCACCGGAAACAAAGCCGGTTTCGAGGTTGGCCGCTGAATGAAACAGAATCGGCAAACGCAATTCTTTGGCCAGGTAACTGGCCAGTTTGGTCTTGCCGGTGCCTGGAGGGCCGCTGAACATGACATTGAACGGTTTGCTGATACCGTATTCAGCGTACGCGGTTCGGCGCAGGTACTGATCCTTGATCTGCGCAACCTCTGCTTTGATGTCATCCATGCCAACAAGATCATCGATGGAGCCGCTCACCTGCTCAGGCTCAATGAACGTGAGCGACTTGTATTGGGCCTTGAGCTGAACATACAAAAAGGCCAGCACCCCCAATGTCAGGGCAACCGACAAGACCCCGCTGACACCCGCCCGCCAACTGTCTTTTTCCGCCTGCGGTCGCGCGTCGGCAAAACGCTGGTCCAGGCGCGCGAACAACTCCCGAGCGCTGGGCTGCAGTTCTAGGCGAGGAATGAATACCAGCTTGCTGCCCCAAGGGGCATTGACCGCCTTGTCGGCCACGATCTTGCTCTCCATGTCGCTGAGGTAATAGGCATATTGCTTACCTTGCGATTCGATCAGAAAAATGCGTTCCGACGCGTTCCACAGCCGCGGTTCATAGACAACCGTAATGTGCTCTACCGGATTCGCTTCCAAAAAATTCAGCACGGAACCGGTGCCAAACACAACCGGTAGCTGATCATTAAAAGTCCACATTTGCTCGCCACTTCTCCCGGCGGCGACCATGGCCTTCACCTCGGCGGCTAAGGCGGACTGTTTGTGCAGAACTGTGATCGAGTAAATACCCGTGACGGGTATCAGTGCCGCCGCAACGAGCACCATCACGCGAATGCCCAGGGGCTGGACCGTGAACCAGTCCAGCAACCAAGTGAACACCTTCTTGATAGCCGCCCAGACACCGCCTGGGGCGGGCACCGTATCGTCAGGTTTTGACAAATCTGCCATAGCCGTTCTTCGTGGCGGGAACCACGCCAAGTTTCGAGATAGGGTTACAACCGCGGTCGCGAATCCTACCGAGCGTACGTCTCGAACAAGCTGCGACAACGAACCATTCTAGGCACAGGCGTGGAAACAGTGTGTGCGTTTGCAAACGGACCAACCCGTCGGCGCGGGTTTCAATACCCACTCGTTTCAAGCTTTGTTCAATTTTTCAAAAGGAGTTATCCATGAACCGCATCGTTTACCTGGTTGGCGCAGTCGTCATCATCATTGCTGTCCTGTCGTTCTTCGGCTTGCGCTGAACGCGTTACAGCTAACCCACCCAACGCCGCGCGTTGTGCCACAGCTGCATCCACGGGCTGTGCGCACTGCGGTCGGCATCGGTCCAGCTCATCTGGATATTGCGAAACACGCGCTCTGGATGGGGCATCCATGCGGTGAAGCGGCCATCGCCCGTGGTTACGCCGGTTAGGCCGCCAGGACTGCCGTTGGGGTTGAGCGGATAGGCCTCGGTCGCCACGCCATGGTTGTCGGTATAGCGCATGGCCGCAACGGCCTTTGTTGCGTTGCCACGGTATTTGAAGTTGGCGTAACCCTCGCCGTGGGCCACAGCCACCGGCAAGCGGCTGCCGGCCATGCCCGACAGGAAGATCGACGGTGATTCCAGAATCTCCACCATGGACAGGCGCGCCTCGAAGCGTTCGCTCTGGTTGGTGGTAAAACGTGGCCAATCCTGCGCGCCGGGGATGATGTCAGCCAGCTCGGCAAACATCTGGCAGCCGTTGCACACGCCCAGGCCAAACGTGTCCGTGCGGCCAAAGAAAGCCTTGAACTGGTCGGCGAGTGCCGGGTTGAAGGTGATGGAGCGGGCCCAGCCAATGCCAGCGCCCAAGGTGTCGCCATAGCTGAAACCACCGCAAGCCACGATACCCTTGAAGTCGGCCAACTGCGCACGGCCGGTTTGCAGGTCGGTCATGTGCACATCAAAGGCTTCAAAGCCAGCCTCGGTGAAGGCATAGGCCATTTCTACATGGGAATTAACGCCCTGTTCGCGCAGCACAGCCACTTTGGGACGGGCTGTGAGAATGGCGGGTGCTACATTTTTTGTAGCTGCTTGCGCGCTCTGCACGAGGGCTACAGCCTGATTTGGCATATAAACATGGAGCCCGGGATCGCCCAGCGCTCCGGCGGCGGCGTGCTCTGCATCGGCGCAGGCTGGGTTGTCGCGCTGCTGGCAGATCTTCCAGCTCACTGCGTCCCAGACCTGGTGCAAGTCGGCCAGCGGTGCCTTGAAAATGGCCTTGGCATCGCGCCAGACTTGCAGCTCGTTCTTGCCGGCGTCGATCTCGCTGGAAGCGGGACGGGTCTTGCCGATGAAGTGGCTGTGTGCGGACAGGCCATGCTCGCGCAACGTGGCCATCACCTCGGAGCGCTCTGCGGTGCGCACCTGCAGCACGACACCCAGCTCTTCGCTGAACAAGGCCTTCAGCGTCAGCTCTTCGCGGCGGGCGCCGACTTGGCCTGCCCAGTTTTTGCTGTCCCCGACATCCATGCGGCTATCGGAAATGCCGTCGCCTTCGGTGACCAGCATGTCCACGTTCAGCGACACGCCGACACGGCCGGCAAAGGCCATCTCGGCCACGGCGGCCAGCAGGCCGCCATCGCTGCGGTCGTGGTAGGCCAGTATCTTGCCCTGGGCGCGCAAGGCGTTGACGGCATTCACCAGATTTACCAAATCCTTGGCATCGTCCAGATCAGGCACAGCGTCGCCCACCTGGTTTAGCGTCTGCGCCAGGATGCTGGTGGCCATGCGGTTCTTGCCGTGGCCCAGATCGACCAGCACCAAGGTGGTGTCTTCTGTCGCGTTCAGTTGGGGGGTCAGCGTGCCGCGTACATCAGCCAGTGTGGCAAAGGCGCTGACGATCAGCGAGACGGGGGATGTGACCTTCTTGTCGGTCTGTGCATCTTTCCACTGCGTGCGCATGGACAGCGAATCCTTGCCCACGGGGATGGACACACCCAGCGCCGGGCACAACTCCAGGCCCACGGCCTTGACCGTGGCGTACAGCGCGGCGTCTTCACCGGGTTCGCCGCAGGCGGCCATCCAGTTGGCAGACAACTTGACGCGGGGCAGCTCGATGGGCGCAGCCAGCAGATTCGTAATCGCCTCGGCCACGGCCATGCGGCCCGATGCGGGTGCGTCCAACGCAGCCAGCGGTGTGCGCTCGCCCATGGACATGGCTTCGCCGGCAAAACCCTTGAAGTCGGCCAGCGTGACGGCGCAATCCGCCACCGGCACCTGCCAAGGTCCAACCATCTGGTCGCGGTGGGTCAGGCCACCGACGGTGCGGTCGCCAATCGTGATCAGGAAGCGTTTGGAGGCTACCGTGGGGTGGGCCAGCACGTCGATGACGGCCTTTTGCACGTCCACGCCGGTCAGGTCTAGCGGCTTGAAACTGCGGGCCACGGTTTTAACGTCGCGGTGCATCTTGGGCGGTTTGCCCAAGAGCACGTTCATCGGCATATCTACAGGGGATTCGGCGCCCTCGTCCACCAGCTTCAACTGGCGTTCTTCGGTGGCGACGCCAATGACCGCAAACGGGCAACGCTCGCGTTCACAAATGGCAGTGAACAGCTCCAGCGATTCCGGGGCAATCGCCATCACATACCGTTCCTGGCTCTCGTTGCACCAGATTTCCTTCGGTGCCATGCCGGACTCTTCCAGCTGGACGGCACGCAAATCGAAGCGGGCACCACGGCCGGCATCGTTGGTCAATTCGGGGAAGGCGTTGCTGAGGCCACCGGCGCCCACATCGTGGATCGCCAGAATTGGGTTGCCGCCGACGCCAGCGGCGCCGCTACCGGAGGGGCTTTCACCACTTCCCAGCATCCAGCACTGGTTGATGACTTCTTGTGCCCGGCGCTCGATCTCGGGGTTGCCGCGTTGCACCGAATCAAAGTCCAGCTCGGCCGCGTTCGCACCTGTAGCCATGGAGCTGGCCGCACTGCCGCCCATGCCGATGCGCATGCCTGGGCCGCCCAGCTGAATCAGCAGGCTGCCGGCGGGGAACTCAATCTTGTGGGTCTGCGTGGCGTCGATGACGCCCAGGCCACCGGCGATCATGATGGGCTTGTGGTAGCCGCGCTGCACGGTGTCCACATTGCTGACCACGCTTTGCTCGTATTCGCGGAAGTAGCCCAGCAGGTTGGGCCGGCCAAATTCGTTGTTGAAGGCCGCGCCACCCAGGGGGCCCTCGACCATGATCTGCAGGGGGCTGGCGATGTGCTCGGGCTTGCCGAAATCGCCACCCCACAGCTTGGAAACCGTGAAACCGGTCAAACCCGCCTTGGGCTTGGAGCCGCGGCCGGTGGCGCCCTCGTCACGGATCTCGCCGCCCGCGCCGGTGGATGCGCCGGGGAATGGGGATATGGCGGTCGGGTGGTTGTGGGTCTCCACCTTCATCAGGATGTGGTTGGTTTCGCTATGTTTTTCATAGCTGGCTACGCTCATTCCACCAGGGCTAGAGCCCGATTGGCTCTTGATGCCTGCTGATTTGGCTACAAACCGCTCCACCACCACGCCTTCCATCACGGAGGCATTGTCCGAATACGCCACCAGCATGTGCTGCGGGTTGGCCTGGTGCGTGTGGCGGATCATGCCGAACATACTCTTGTCCTGCGCGACGCCATCGATCGTGAACTGGGCGTTGAAAATCTTGTGGCGGCAGTGCTCGCTATTGGCCTGGGCAAACATCATCAACTCCACGTCGGTGGGGTTGCGGCCCAGCGTGGTGAAGGCGTTGACCAGGTAATCGATCTCGTCGGCGGCCAGGGCCAGGCCGAACTGCGTGTTGGCCTTGACCAGGGCATCTTTTCCACCCTTGAGCACATCCACATGGTCCATGGGCGCGGCCTGCAGCGCGCCAAACAGGCCCAGGGCCTGGGCGCGCTCCAGCATGGCGCTTTCGGTCATGCGGTCGTGCAAAACGGCGGCGATCTGCTGCAGTTGCTCAGCCGTCAAAGCCGTCTTGCTCAGCAGACCGTTCTTCAATGTCAGGCGGTATTCAACCAGGCGTTCGATACGTTTGACGGCCAGGCCGCAGTTGTGCGCAATGTCCGTCGCCTTGGACGCCCACGGCGACACAGTGCCCAGGCGCGGCGACACCACGATCAGCGGGCCATCGGTCGGGCCGGTGTAAGGGTCACCATAGGTCAGCAGGGCCGCCAGTTGGGCACTCAGCGCAGCATCAGGGGCTGTATCGCTGGCCACCAGGTGGACAAAGCGGGCCGAAATGCCGGAGATTTTCTCGTGGATCGCCGTTAAGGCGGGCAGGAGTTGTTGAACGCGGAAGCTGCTCAGGGCGTTGCTGCCCTCGAATTGGGTGATGTGCAGAGTCACTGGGGCGGCCTGGAAGTGTGGACTGAGGGTGGGCTTTGGGTTGAAAATCCAACTCATCCCCCTGCGCTGAATGGGCATGGGGTCAAGCCCGCCGATTTTACCCGCCCCGCAGACGCCGCCCGACAGTCCCCGTCCTGTCAGACCGACCGCCGATCGGCCTGCGCCGGTGGTGCCGCCTTCCAATGCCGCAGCATCAGGGCATTTGTGACCACACTCACACTGCTGAGCGCCATGGCCGCACCTGCCACAACAGGGTTGAGCAGGCCAAAAGCCGCCAGCGGAATGCCCAGTATGTTGTACGCAAACGCCCAAAACAGGTTCTGGCGGATCTTTCGGTAGGTGCGCCGCGAGATGTCTATAGCGTCGGCCACCAGCGCCGGGTCGCCGCGCATCAGCGTGATGCCTGCGGCGTGCATGGCCACATCGGTGCCGGTGGACATGGCAATACCCACATCTGCGGCGGCCAGGGCCGGTGCATCGTTGATGCCGTCCCCCACCATGGCAACGGTGGCGCCCTGTTGTTTGAGCTTGCCAACGATGGCGGCCTTGTCCGCCGGCAACACCTCGGCCTCAATGCCGTCCATGCCCAGGGCGCTACCCACCAGCGCAGCGCTGCCCTTGTTGTCACCCGTGACCAACACGGCACGCACGCCCAGGACTTGCAGCTTGCGCACGGCTTGTAATGCGCTGGCTTTGACCGCATCACCAAAGGCCAGCATGCCGATCAAGCGTGGCTGATCGGTCACGTCGGCCAGCCAGGATACCGTGCGCCCTTGCGCCTGCAGCTCGGCAGCCTCTTGGTCCAGTTCGGTGGTGTCAACCCCAAGCTCCTGCATGTAGCGGGGGCTGCCTAGGCGTATCAGGCGTCGGCGTACCGTAGCCGACATACCGCGCCCGGGGACTGCAGACACATCGCTGGCCGTCGGCACGCTGATCCCGGTCGCCCGCACCTCGTCCAGCACGGCCTTGGCCAGAGGGTGCTCGCTGCCTTGCTGCAGCGCCGCGGCAAAGGGCAACAAGTCATGGGCTTGGCCCTGGGCGGCGACGGCAGCAACCAGCTTGGGTTTGCCTTCCGTCAAGGTGCCGGTCTTGTCAAATGCCACGACGTCGATGGTGTGGGCGATCTCCAGCGCCTCGGCGTCCTTGATCAAAATGCCGTGGCGTGCGGCCACACCGGTGCCCGCCATGATGGCGGTGGGTGTGGCCAAGCCCAGCGCACAGGGGCAGGCAATGACCAGCACGGCCACCGCGTTCAAAATGGCCTGCTCCCAGTTGCCGTTGTAGATGCCCCAGCCCAACAGAGTGAGCAGCGCCAACAACAGCACAACCGGCACAAACACGGCACTCACCTGGTCCACCATGCGCTGGATAGGCGCCTTTTTTGCCTGGGCAGATTCCACCATGCGCACGATGCGCGACAACGTGGACTCCGCACCTACCGCCGTGGTTTGCACCAGCAGCAGACCTTCGGCATTGACCGCACCGCCGGTGACCCGGTCACCCACGAGTTTGCTGACCGGCAGGCTCTCCCCGGTGATCAATGATTCGTCCACTTGGCTTGCACCCTCCAATACGATGCCGTCGACCGGAATGCGCGTGCCAGGCCGAATAACCACCACATCACCCACGGCCACGCGCGAGACCGGCAGTTCAACATCTGCCCCATCCCGGCGTACCAGCGCCAGCTCGGGACGCAGGGCATTGAGCGCCTGAATAGCGGCCGTGGTTTGCTGTTTGGCCCTGGCCTCCAGCCATTTGCCCAGCAGTACCAGCGTGATGATGACCGCCGACGCTTCAAAATACAGGTGCGGCATGCCGTGGTCGGCATGTTGGAACATCAGGTAGATGCTCAGTCCAAAACCCGCGGATGTGCCCAGCGCCACCAACAGGTCCATATTGCCGGCACCGGCACGCAAGGCTTTCCAACCCGCACGGTAGAAGCGTGCACCCAGCCAGAACTGCACAGGAGCAGCAAAAGCCAGTTGTAGCCAAGGTCTGAGCGTCCAATCCAGGCCGAACACCATGGCCAGCATGGGCAGCACCAGGGGAGTGGACAGTGCCGCGGCCAGGGCTACGGGCCACCAGGGCTCACCCTTGCTGCGTGGACGCTCGGCCACGCCACCTTCGTCCTGGGCTTGTATGACACTGGCCTGGTAACCGGCCTTGTCGACTGCTCCGATCAGGGCGCCCGCCATGCCAGCGTCGGTGACCACAATACGCGCAGTTTCTGTGGCCAGGTTCACTTCGGCCTCTACAACGCCGGCCATTTTTTTGAGCGCCTTTTCGACACGCCCGACGCAAGACGCGCAGGTCATGCCCTCAATGCTCAGGTTCAGGGCATGGGTTGCAAGACTGTTGGTTGTTTCCATATTCGATCTCCTTGAGTGGATAAGTACCCGGTGGGCATGGAGCGAACTGTTGGCCTTTACACGATGGCAAGGTCAAGCACCGCCCCCACACCCTGCACTTGCTTGACCTTTCCCCCGTGGCAAGCACCAGACTGCAGTTCTCTTAACTTTTTCGGAGCCTTCCATGATCGAATTTCAAATCCCCGGTATGACCTGCGGCCACTGCGTATCCAAGGTGAGTGCCGCACTTGCTTTCGCAGACCCGGACTGCAAGGTCAGTGTCGACCTGGCGCAGCGCAAGGTCAGCGTACAGACAACCGAGGAAAAATCTGCTTTAGTAGAAGCCTTGACCGAAGCGGGCTATCCACCCGCCTGATCGCTTGCTATTGCAAGACCCCTGCACAATCAGGGGCACTTGACCTTCCCACCGTGGAAAGCTTGATAGTGCAGGCATCGGTCCCAAGTAACGGACGAGGAGCAGACCATGAACCCCTTGATGAACATTGGAGAAGCAGCCAAAGCCGCAGGCGTCTCGACCAAGATGATTCGCAACTATGAGCAGATTGGCTTGTTGCCGCCGGCCGAGCGCAGCGACTCTGGCTATCGCTTGTACGGGGTTCGTGATTTATCGGTGCTGCGCTTTATACGCCAGTCGCGCCGACTCGGGTTTTCGATGGAGCAGATTGCCGAGTTGATAGGTATGTGGGGTGACAACGCACGCACCAGCCGTGAGGTTAAGGCCGTGGCGCAGCGCCACCTGGATGAGCTGGAAGAAAAAATGCGCGAGATCACCGAGATGAAAGACGCGTTGCAGCATTTGGTCACGGCATGCAAGGGCGATGACCACGCCGCCTGCGCCATTCTGGACAATCTGGCGGTAGACAGCCCCACGGCACCCCAGCACAGCGCTACAGTGAACAAGGCCAAGCGCAAAGACGGCGAACTGGTCAACAGCTTCACCAAGCAGCCGTCTGCCGGCCCCGGCAGCCATATTGACCTGATGGCCTGAATGCGGGGTGCGGCGAAAGCCCACGCCCAGTAAAATGCAAAACCTATGATCCGGTTGCGCATTTTGTTCGCTTGGCTACTGATGGCTGCACTCCCTATACAGGGATTTGCTGCCGCGTCCATGCTGTTTTGCGGCATGGGTGCAAAACACCACAGCGCCCCAGCCGCCGATGCACCACACGACCACGCTGCAATGCTCGGCCAGTCAGCCGTAGCACATGTACATACTGAGGCAACGGGTTCCACGCACGGCGCCCTGCCCGATACACAGAACAATAAGCAGCACAAGTGCAGCATCTGCGCTGCCTGTTGCAATGGTGCGGCCCTGATCGGGCTGCAGCAATCGATGGCGGTAGCACCTGCTGCTCAGTCTGAATTGGCCGAACCGCTGGTGCTGATTCACACCATCCCCTCCCCCGTCCCCGACAAACCGCCTCGCGCCTGAGCCCCACCCGGCCCGCTGCCTTTAGCAACAGCGGGCTGCGGATGCATTGCTACGTCTGCCATTGCCCAGCATCGTGCTGGCCACCCTGGCTTTCATTTTTTCATTGTGCGAGGACTTCATGCCCCTACGATTGACCATTTCATGGCTAAGCGCTCTGCCTGCGCTGGCCGCGTTGACGGGTACGGCCCAGGTGAACACACCACCTGTCGCGCCAACGCCTGCACCCGCTAAAGCCCCAGCAGTGGTCTCAACCGCTGCTACGCCCCCGCCCTACCGATCTGTATTTGACGGCTACCAACCGTTCACGGACCAGAAGGTATTGCCGTGGAAGGAAACCAACGCCACGGTCGAAAAAATTGGTGGATGGCGAGCCTATGCCAAAGAAGCAGCGGAACCAGCCGCTGCAGACACACCGGCGCCCGCAGCTTCAACCACTCCCGCCGCTAACCCCCATGCTGGCCATGGAAAAAAGTGACAGGAACCACCATGCAAACACCATTTAGACTCATCTCCGTCAGCGCTGCCGTGTTGCTCTTCACAGGCTGTGCAGCGGTGAACTTCGACCAGACGTTGAACGAAGCCCGCCAGAACAGCAAAGGTTTCGTCCCCGACACACTGGAACTGCGACAAACTGACGCGCAACGCCGAGCCAGCGCAAAGCGCAGCGAACAACTGCTGTCCCAACCGCTGAGCATGCCCGACGCTGTGCAACTGGCACTTACCAACAGCCCGGCCTTGCAGACCCTACTGGCGCAAAGCTGGGCCGACATGGCGACCATCAACCAGTCAGGCAGGATAGCCAATCCCTTGCTAACGTTTGAGCGCACCCAGCTCTTGAATGAAGTGGAGTTGAACCGATCACTGTCCATAGGCCTATTGGATCTGCTGACCCTGCCCCGGCGTCAGGGCATTGCGCGCAACCAACTGGCGCAGGCGAATATTCAACTCAGTGCAAACGTAGTCGACCGTGTCGCCGAAGTGCGGCAAGCCTGGGTGCGCGCGGTAGCGGCCGAACAGACGGCCCAGTATGCCGAGCAGGTCAACAAAGCGGCCCAAGCCAGTGCAGAGCTGGCCAAACGCATGCAACAAGTCGGCAACTTCAACAAGCTACAGCGCGCACGCCAACATGTGTTTTATGCCGACGCCATCGCGCAACTGGCCCTGGCCCGGCATGCGGCCCTGGCGGCACGCGAGGAATTGGTCCGACAACTGGGTCTGGACGACGCGCAGACCGCTATGTTGAAGCTGCCCGATCGTCTGCCGGACCTACCTGATCAACCGCGGGATGCTGGCGAGCTCAGCGCCACGGCCATGGAACAGCGTCTGGATGTGCGACAAGCGAAAGTACAACTGGAGGGCGCAGGCAAGGCCCAGGGCTTGACCCTGCTGGGCACGCTGGCCAATGTGGAAGTCGGCGTGCGCCGTGACACCGTGACGGACACCAGCAGCGGCACATCGGCCGATCGCAACGGCTACTCGCTGGCGATTCGCCTGCCGGTGTTTGACTGGGGCGGTGATCAGCGCGCGGCCATGAATGCCCAAACGCTGGCCGCTGCCAACCACTACGAGAGCGTGATCCGCGCCGCCGCGCCGCAACTGCGGACCAGCTATTCCGCTTACCGCACGAGCTACGACCTTGCCCGGCACTACCGCGACGAGATCGTGCCGTTACGTAAGTCCATGGCTGAGGAAAACGTGCTGCGCTACAACGGCATGTTGATTGGCGTTTTCGAACTACTGGCCGAGACCCGAGAGCAAATCGCCAGCGTGATGTCCGCCATCAACGCGCAGCAACAGTTCTGGCTGGCCGATGCTGGCCTATCTACAGCCTTGCTGGGCAAACCACAAACACAAATCACACCATGAACAACAGACGCAATTTCTTAAGTGGCGCTGGCGCCCTTACCGGCGCTATTTCCGGCGCCGTACTGGCCGCATCGGTCAGCAAAGTGGCCATGGCCGCGCTACCCGAGCCGGTGCTGCAAACCAAGCCGGACACCATGCCGCCGCTGGTCCCTGCCACCGGTCGCCCTTACAACCCAGTGGTCACCCTCAACGGCTGGACGCTACCCTGGCGCATGAACCAGGGCGTGAAGGAGTTTCATCTGGTGGCTGAACCCGTGGTGCGCGAAATGGCCCCCGGCTTCAAAGCCCACCTATGGGGCTATAACGGCCAGTCACCAGGCCCCACCATCGAGGTGGTTGAGGGCGATAGGGTGCGCGTTTTCGTCACCAACAAGCTGCCCGAGCACACCAGCGTGCACTGGCACGGCCAGCGCTTGCCCAATGGCATGGACGGTGTCAGCGGCTTGACGCAAAAGTCCATTCAACCCGGCAAGACCTTTGTCTACGAGTTTGTGGCGCGGCGGCCTGGCACCTTCATGTACCACCCGCATGCGGATGAGATGACGCAGATGGCCATGGGCATGATGGGTTTCTGGATCACCCACCCCAAGGCACAACACCCGCAGATCAGCACGGTGGACCGGGACTTTGTGTTCCTGCTCAATGCCTACGACATAGACCCTGGTGCGTACACCCCCAAGACCATGACGATGCTGGACTTCAACCTGTGGAGCTGGAACAGCCGTGTCTTCCCCGGCATAGCCCCTCTGGTAGTTCGCAAAAACGACAAGGTGCGTATCCGCATGGGCAACCTGACGATGACCAACCACCCCATCCACATCCACGGCCATGAGTTCACGGTGACCGGCACGGATGGCGGGCCCGTACCCCACAGCGCGCGCTGGCCCGAGGTGACTACCGACGTGGCGGTAGGCCAGATGCGCCAGATCGAGTTTGTGGCCGACGAGGAAGGCGACTGGGCCTTCCACTGCCACAAGAGCCACCACACGATGAATGCCATGGGCCACGACGTACCCACGATGATTGGCGTGGACCACCGCAAGGTGGTACGCGAGATTACCAACGTCATTCCCGACTACATGGTCATGGGCGAACGCGGCATGGCCGACATGGGCGAGATGGAAATGCCCATACCCGACAACACCGCCAAGATGATGACGGGCGAAGGCCCGTTCGGATCGGTGGAAATGGGTGGCATGTTCTCAGTGCTGAAGGTGCGCAAGAACCTAAAGGCCGGTGACTACAAAGACCCTGGTTGGTACAAACACCCCAGCGGCGAAGTCGCCTACGAGTGGACCGGCACGCTGCCCAACCCGGCACGGTTTGCAGCCGAGGGCGGCCAGACTATGAAGGCCCAGAACATGCCAGCCGAAGAAGTCGAAGTCCAGGTCCGCAAGCCAGTCATGGGCGGCATGGGCAACATGCAACATTAATCAACCACCAACCAAAAGGAAACACCATGAAAACCACCAAAACTCTCAAATTGATAGCTGCCTACGCAATGTTAGCGGGGGCTACAGCCACTTTCGCTTCTGGCAACCATGCCGGAGGCCATGCCCACGCTGAAGAATCCATTGGCAAAGCCGGCGACGCCGCCAAGGTAAGCCGCACGGTAACCGTCGATATGAGCGACGCCATGCGCTTCACACCATCCAGCATCACCGTCAAGCAAGGTGAGACGATTCGAATCGTTGCTAAAAACTCTGGAGCCATCAAGCACGAAATGGTGTTGGGTTCCGAGAAAGAACTCAAAGCACACAACGAGGTGATGAAGAAAAACCCAGAGATGGAACATGCGGATGCCAACATGGTGACGGTCGCACCGGGTAAAACCGGCGAAATCATTTGGCAATTCACCAAGGCCGGCAAAGTGAATTTCGCCTGCCTGCAACCGGGTCACTACGATGCCGGCATGAAGGGCATCGTTACCGTGGGGGGCGGCTCAATGGCGCTTGCAGACACCAAGAAAGAAACCCCGACGTTGACTGAACCTGGTGCCATGACCGAAGGAGAAATTCGCAAGGTCGATATGGACAACAAAAAGATCACAATCAAACACGGAGAGATCAAGAGCCTCGACATGCCCGGCATGACCATGGTGTTTCAGGTAAAGGACGAAGCCATGCTGAGCCGCGTCAAGGCCGGAGACAAGGTGCGTTTTACGGCGGAAAAAACGGGCGGAGCGATTGTGGTGACGGATATTCAAACCGCAAAGTAACGCTGTCCGAAGTAATCAATGCTCAAACTGGATAAAACAATGCTTGGAACGAAATTCACAATCAGGACTATATGCACCGCAATGCTGGTGATAGCCAGCGTGGCCCATGGTGCCGAAACCACCTTGGGCGATGCAGCAAGCGAGGTAGCGTCCAAATTCCACGCTGCATTAGCGTCGGGAAATGCGGATGGCGCCAGTGCCCTGCTGTCCGCTACGGCGCTGATCTACGAATCGGGTCACGCCGAGACGCGCGATGAATACATATCCCACCATCTCGCAGCCGACATAGCGTTTGCTAAGGCTACACAACGAACGATAAAAAACACGCGGCAGCAGTGCGACGAATCGACGTGCGTACTCATGCAGTCCAGCGAAACAACCGGGACTGTCAAAGGCAAAAGTGTGCGCTATGTGGGCCAAGAGACCATGGTGTTTCGCCGGGAGGGCGACGCTTGGAAGATCCAGCACGTGCATTGGTCATCACACAAACAGTAATCGTGCGAGTGATGCCAGCGGTGCGCCAATGTTTGGTGCACACGCGGCTACCGCGTCACTCCGTGCTGAGTGTTGGAAACGGACGCAGTGATGCGTGCCCTGGTCGACCAAACTCGGCTGCATGGGGTTTCTGAATTGCTGGTCTTCTTCGGCTGCAATCCCGCGATCCCCTAGTGCTCACAACCTAGCATCGATCGCACGCCCCAAGCGTGCGCTGCCGCACCGTCTGCATAAACCGATAGGCAGACTATGGACATCCAATCAACGAACATAGTCTGGAGATCAAGATGCTCACTCAGAGAGAAATCGAATGCCTTCGTGCCTGCAACGAATGTGCTGCGGCCTGCCTTCAATGCGCAGCGGCTTGCTTGAAAGAGGAAAACCCCAAGCCAATGGCCCATTGCATTGCATTGGACTTAGAGTGCGCAGAGATTTGCCGTCTGGCCGCAACGTCTATCGCCTCAAGAGGTACGCACCTGGCGGCCGTGTGCGCCCTCTGCGCGACAGCGTGCGAAGCTTGCGCAACCGAATGTGCCAAGCACGCGATGAACCATTGCCAACAATGCGCCGAGGCGTGCAAGCTTTGCGCTTCTGCCTGCCGCAGCACGGCAAAGTAACTCTTAACTATCAATCAAGGAATTTCCATGACCAACGCAGTACGCAAATCCGTCCAAATTCGGTGCCTCATTCCCATGGCCGCGTTTTGTCTCGCCACTACGATCGTACAGGCTCAGCCCGCCATGCCTATGGCCGCAACTGCCAGCGCGACGCCCAAAGCTGGGTCGCAGAGCAGCATGATGGATTCGCACGACATGAAGCAATCGATGAAGGCCGGGATGGACGACATGCAAAAGATGCAGATGTCCGGCGACACAGACAAGGACTTTGCGATGATGATGAAAATGCACCATCAGCAAGCCCTGGACATGGCCGACATGGAGCTCGCACATGGTAAGTCGGCAGAGATGAAAGCCATGGCGAAAAAAATTATTTCGGCGCAAAAGAAAGAGATTGCCCAGTTTGATCGGTGGTTGGCCAAGCAGAAATAAAACCACCGTTCTTCAAAAAATCCGTTTCTTGAAATAAACGGCTCAGACCAGCACCGGTCGGTTCGACAATTCGTTCCTAGATGGACCATCCGCAGGAAAATGCAATGCCAGTTGCTGGGTGATGGACTGCACACCGCGGACTACACCAGCTTCATAATTCGATTGCTTGAAATCGCTCTCCATCTGCTGGCAGACTGTGCTCCACGCTTGTATACCCACCTTGGCGTGGATGCCGCGGTCCGCTACGATCTCGACCGCCCGGTCCGCTAGCAGTAGATAGACCAACAGCCCATTGTTGTGCGCTGTATCCCACACGCGCAGTTGTGCAAACAGCTCGATCGCCCGCTCTCGCGGAGTCTGATCCTTGAACAATGCCCTGCCGTCCAGCGCGTCTTCGACCGCGAACCGGAGCTCTCCGGTGTGGCTTGCCTCGCTGCCACTGATCGTTTGCTCAATGGTCTCCAATACGTGCGCTGGAAAGGCCGCTTTTAGCTGCCGCTGGCCTGTCAACAGGTGCTTGAAGATGCGTTGGATTGCCATAGCTACCACCTCCCCGACGCGCCACCGCCGCCAAAACTGCCACCGCCACCACTAAAGCCCCCGCCTCCTCCCATGCCTCCCCCTGCGCCCCCACCACCCATGCCGCCGTAGTACCCGCCCACGCCGCGGCCCAGCAGGCCACCACCCATCAGCGTAACCAGCAGCGCAACCACGCCAGCACCGACTGCCATCGCCACAGTGCCCACCACGAACCAAGCTATCACAGCTACGACGCCACCGGTGACGACCGAACCAAGGAGCTTGCCCAACACGCCCCGCAACACACCGCCAACAGCCAGGGCGACGATGAAAAACATGGGCAAAGACTGTTGAATGCCGCCTTGGCTTGGGCCGCGCGAGGCGCTGGGCGCGGGCAAGGGTTCGCCGTCCACCACGCGGATGATTTGACCAACCCCCGCTGAGATACCGCCAAAGAAGTCTTGCGCTTTGAATGGGGGCAGCATGGTCTCGCTGATGATGCGTTTGCTGGTGATGTCCGTGAGTGCCCCTTCGAGGCCATAGCCTACCTCGATGCGCACCGCCCGGTCATTCTTGGCGACAACCACGATGGCACCGTCATCGACCCGCTTGCGCCCTAGCTTCCATTTTTCGGCAACACGCAATGCAAATTGCTCAATTTCTTCCGGGGCAGTAGTCGCGACCATCAGGACGGCAAGCTGACTACCCTTTTTGGCTTCAAACGCGACCAGGGTTTGCTCCAGGCTCGCTTTCTGCTCGTTCGTCAGCGTGCCGGTCAGGTCAGTGACATGCCCCATCAAAGGGGGAACGGGAACCTGCGCAGTGGCTGGTACGAGCCAACCCAACACCCCCGCCAGCAAAAATGCCCGGCAAACCGCCTTGAACTGCTCCCAGAGGATCACTGGGCCACCCCGGACGCTGGGCCCGCGGGTTTGGCCGGCGCAGTGTCGAAATTGACGGTGGGTGGTCGGGCGATTTCTTTTTCATTCTCGACAGTGAAATTAGGCTTTTCCTTGTAGCCCATGGCCATGGCCGTCAGATTGGATGGGAACGAACGCACCGTCACGTTGTAGGCCTGCACCGATGCGATGTAGCGGTTGCGCGCCACGGTGATGCGGTTTTCGGTGCCTTCCAGTTGGGCGGCAAGATCGCGAAAGGCCTGATTGGCTTTCAAAGATGGATAGTTTTCAGACACTGCCATCAGCCGGGATAGCGCCCCGGTTAATTGGCCCTGCGCCTGTTGGAATTTTTGAAAGGCTGCCGGATCGTTGACCAACTCTGGCGTGGCCAAAATGGAGGTTGCTTTAGAACGGGCCTCGATTACCTTGGTCAGCGTATCCTGCTCAAACTTGGCCTCTGCCTTGACCGTGTTGACCAGATTGGGAACCAGATCCGCCCGGCGCTGGTACTGGTTTACCACCTCGGACCAGCTCGCCTTGACCTGCTCGTCATTGGTTTGGAATGTGTTGTAACCGCAGCCCGAGAGGCCCAGTGCCAGCGTTGCCGCAAGTACCGCTAATAGTTTTCGCATGTTGCTTCCTTTACCTGTACATCCAGACTGCCTAGCGCAGTCAACGCGACAAATTATTGACCTGCACCCGGCAGGCATGAAGTGCGCTACCGCACACTGTGTGTGAATTTTTGTCCTCCTAAGAGTCCTCAGGCAACGGGCACTCGTCGCGGATACGCTGAGGTCCGGTTGTGAAGAAATTAGAGCGAAAACGACAGAGTGCCCCTAAATTTGCGACAATCGGTCCGTTAATTGAAATTGCATTTCATTTCTTACGAAACAACCACCCGAACAAATCGACCATGAAAATCGCACTGATCATCGAAAACAGCCAGGCCGCTAAGAGCGAAATCATCGCCACTGCCCTCAAAACCGTCGCTGAGCCGCTGGGCCACGCTGTGCACCACTACGGCATGTACACCGCGGACGACAAGGCATCGCTCACGTATGTGATGAATGGCCTGCTGGCCGGCATCCTGCTGAACTCCAAGGCGGCGGACTTTGTCGTTACCGGCTGTGGCACGGGCATGGGCTCCATGCTGGCGTGCAACGCGATGCCGGGCGTGTTCTGCGGCTTGGTCATCGATCCGACCGACGCCTTCCTGTTCGGCCAGATCAACGATGGCAACTGCATGTCCATGCCTTACGCCAAGGGCTTTGGCTGGGCCGCCGAACTGAACCTGCAGGACTGCTACCGCAAGTTGCTCGAAAACGAGCGCGGCGCCGGCTACCCAAAGGAACGCGCCGCCATCATGGCCAAGAACCGCAGCATCCTCAAAGATGTAAAGGCTGCGGCCACCAAAGACATGCTGACCGTGCTGAAGACCGTGGACCAGGACCTGTTGAAGGCCGCTATCGCAGGCGAGAAGTTCCAGGAATACTTCTTCGCCAACAGCCAGGACGCCGCCATCTCCGCCTACCTGAAGAGCGTGCTGGCTGCGTAATTCGCACAGGCCCCAAAAAAAAGCCGACCTTGTGGGTAGGCTTTTTGTGCGGGGAGCTTTCTCAGCTGGCACGCCAGTGACACCTCAAACCAGGGGGTTAACTGTTTTCAAAGCCTTGAAGCGCCCAAAGTCGCGATCTGCGCTCCATAGCACTGACACCCCACCTTCAACGCAGATGGCCGCGATGCGCGCGTCGTGGAATTGCCCTCCCTGCAGCTTGGCCTTGCGGGTTAGATCCGACAATATTCGCCAGTGCTGCGGTCCGCTGTGTAACAGCAAGGCTGTTGGCGATGCCAGCCAAGCGTCAATTTGTGTCAACGCCTGCTCGAAGCTGCTGGGTGGATTGAAAACTTTAGAATTGGTGACCACGGACAGAAATTCGTGCAGACAACTCACCGGAATTCCCCACGGCTGACGGCCTTCTGCCAGCGACTTCAGGCAATCAAAAGCTGGCAGGTGAAATGCGGATTCGCCCCGGTGCGCATACACCAAGATATTGGTGTCAACCGCAATCATGGATGGGGCTTCGTGACACGGCTAATGACTTGCTCTTCCTCCAGCTTTTGCCAGTCTCGCGGATCAGACATCAGCATCGCCTTGCCATGTACGCGCGCGTCTTTGAGTTTGAAAGACGGTTTAGCTTTGATTTGCGCATCACTGATGACGCGACGCAAGCCCTCCTCAACCAAGGCGCGCATCGTGGTATGGCTTTGCTGCGCGAAATCCTTGGCCGAGTGGAAAAGAGCGTCAGACACTTCAATGGTGGTCTTCATAGGGGTACCCATATTTGAGAATATGGGTGTATTGTAGTTCGCATGGTCCCCCGCGTCCAACCGCCTCACGCCATCTGGAACAGCTCCTGCGGCATCTGCATCACTGCGCTGGTGGGTGCCAGCGCCGCACTGTAGTGGCCATCTGCACGGGGCAACAAACGCGCAAAGTAGAACTCTGCGGTCTGGATCTTGGCCGTGTAAAAGTCATTCGATTCCTTGCCCTTGCCGCTGGCCAACAGCTCGACTGCCTTGGATGCCTGCAGCGCCCAGAAGTAGGCCATCATCACAAAGCCGGAGTACATCAGGTAGTCCACGCTGCTGGATCCCACCTGCTCACGGTCCTTGGACGCGCGCAGCATGATGAGTGTGGTCAGCACGTTCCACTGCGCGGTGCGGCGCGCCAATGTGCGCATCATCTGGCCCATGGGCGTGCGCTGCAGTGCATAGGGCTTGACCATGCGCAGCATGGTGCCGCTGAAATCACGCACACACTTGCCCTTGGTGTTGAGCAGCACTTTGCGGCCCAGCAGGTCCAGCGCCTGGATGCCGGTTGTGCCTTCGTACAGCGTGGAGATGCGGGCATCGCGCGCGATCTGCTCCATGCCGTGTTCGCCGATATAGCCGTGGCCGCCAAACACCTGGATGCCCAGGTTGGCTGCTTCCAGGCCCATCTCGGTCAAAAAGCCCTTCAAGATGGGGGTGTAGAAGCCCAGCTCGTCGTCGTGTTTTTTGTACTTGGCCTGGTCGCCTTCCGTCACGGCGTTGAACATCTTGTCGGCAATCTTGGACGCACCGTAAATCATGGCACGACCGCCTTCGGCAATCGCCTTTTGCGTCAGCAGCATGCGGCGCACATCAGGGTGCCAGATCAAGGCATCTGCCACCTGCTCGGGCTCTTTCTTGCCCGACAGTGCGCGCATGGAGCGGCGCTCTTGTGCATAGGGCAAGGCGCCCTGGAACGACAGCTCAGCATGGGCCACGCCCTGGATGGCGGTGCCGATGCGGGCCGTGTTCATGAAGGTGAACATCGCTTCCAAGCCCTTGTTCGGCTCGCCAATCAAGGTACCGATGGCGCCGTCGAAATTCAGCACCGCGGTCGCGTTGGCAGCGATGCCCATCTTGTGCTCCAGCGAGCCGGTGTTAACACCGTTGCGATCACCCACTTTACCGTCAGCGGCCACCGCAAACTTGGGCACCACAAACAGCGAGATGCCGCGTGTGCCTTCGGGTGCACCGGGCAAGCGGGCCAGCACGATGTGGACGATGTTCTCCGCCAGATCATGGTCGCCAGACGAGATAAAAATCTTGGTACCGGTCAGCGCGTAGCTGCCATCTGCTTGCGGCTCGGCGCGGGTCTTGACCTGGGCCAGGTCGGTACCGCACTGGGGTTCGGTCAGGCACATGGTGCCGGT
This sequence comes from Rhodoferax sp. ZS1R8, assembly GCF_056521325.1. Taxonomy (NCBI): domain Bacteria; kingdom Pseudomonadati; phylum Pseudomonadota; class Betaproteobacteria; order Burkholderiales; family Comamonadaceae; genus Rhodoferax; species Rhodoferax sp. ZS1R8. The sequence continues at coordinate 570,354 of NZ_JBWMBA010000004.1, forward strand.
CCATTCACCCGCCACCAGGCGTGGCAGGTACACCGTCTTGATGGCATCGGTGCCGTACTGCAGCAGCGTGTTGATACAGCCAATGCTCAGGCCCGGGTACATGTTGAACGACCAGTTGGCCGCACCCATCATTTCCGACTTCATCAGGTTCAGCGACATGGGCAGGCCTTGGCCGCCGTATTCTGCAGGGAAGGAAAGGCCCTGCCATCCGCCAGCGATGAATTGCGCATAGGCTTCCTTGAAACCCTTGGGCGTGGTCACCACACCGTCGTTCAAATGGCAGCCTTCCTTGTCACCAGATGCGTTCAGCGGTGCCAGCACCTCTTCACACAGCGTGGCCGCGCCTTCCAGGATGGCGTCCACCATCTCGGGTGTGGCGTCCGCGCCATTGGACATCGTGCTGTAGTGCTGGGGGTAGTCCAGCACTTCGTTGATCAAAAAGCGCATGTCGCGCAGGGGGGCTTTGTATTGCAGCATGGCGAGAATTACCTTTCGATGATGGCGACGACGCCCTGGCCACCTGCGGCGCAGATGGAGATCAAACCGCGGCCGGAGCCCTTTTGCGCCAGCATCTTGGCCAGCGTGGCGACAATGCGGCCGCCCGTTGCGGCAAAGGGGTGGCCCGCTGCCAGCGAACTGCCGTTGACGTTGAGCTTGCTCATATCGATCTTGCCCAGTGGCTTGTCCAGACCCAACTGGTTTTTGCAGAACACCTTGTCTTGCCAGGCATTCAGCGTGCACAACACCTGGGCAGCAAAGGCTTCGTGGATTTCGTAGTAGTCAAAGTCTTGCAGCGTCAGTCCGGCGCGCTCCAGCATGCGTGGCACGGCATAGGCCGGGGCCATCAGCAGGCCTTCCTTCTTGTCAAAGAAATCTACGGCAGCTACTTCGCTGAACGTGATGTAGGCCTGCACCGGCAGTTTGCGTTCGGCAGCCCACTCTTCGCAGGCCAGCAGCACCGCAGATGCGCCGTCGGTCAGTGGTGTGGAGTTGCCGGCGGTCAAGGTGCCTTGGCCAGGTGCAACCTTCTTGTCGAACACGGGTTTCAACGAACGCAGCTTTTCGATCGTCAGGTCAGCGCGCAGATTGTTGTCTTTGGTGACTCCCTTGAACGGTGTCATCAGGTCGGTGAAGAAACCCTGGTCGTAGGCCTTGGCCAGATTCTGGTGGCTCTTCAACGCCAACTCGTCCTGTGCTTCGCGGCTGATGGCCCATTCGTGGGCCATGATCTCGGCATGTTCGCCCATCGAGAAGCCGGTGCGGGGCTCGCCATTGCGGGGTAAGGCGGGCTTGAGCAACATGGACGGGCGCACGCGTGCGGCGATGGCCAGACGCTGTGCGCCGGTCTTGGCGCGGGACAGGTCCAACAGAATCTTGCGCAGCTTTTCGTTCAGTGCGATCGGCGCGTCGGACGTGGTGTCCACACCGCCGGCGATACCGCTGTCGATATGGCCCAGCGCAATCTTGTTGGCCACGATCATCGCGGCTTCCAGGCCCGTTCCGCAGGCTTGCTGGATGTCGAAGGCCGGTGTTTCGCGGGCCAGCGTGGTGGACAGCACGGATTCGCGCACCAGGTTGAAGTCACGCGAATGCTTCATCACTGCACCAGCCACCACGTCGCCCAGGCGCTCGTCGTGCAGGTTGAAGCGGTCCACCAGGCCTTGCAGCGTGGCGGTCAGCATCTCCTGGTTGGAGGCTTGCGAATAAGCGGTGTTGGAGCGGGCAAAGGGAATGCGGTTGCCGCCCAGGATGGCGACGCGGCGAATAGGGGTTGTCATGGTGTTGTTCCGTATCGTTAGACAAACAAATCGATGGTCTTGCTACAGTTTTAGTAGCTAAGTTGGCCGCGCAGATGGGGGCGCATGCCCTTTTTGTCGCGCACTTCAAACTGCGCACCGTGTGCGGACCGCTCGGTCCACAGCGCGGCGCGTCCGGGCAGCAGCAACGGGGTCTTGAATTCCACCGCGGCGGAAGCACGCTCCAGCGGATCGGCTGGCAAAAGATAGGACAAGGCGCGGGCCTTCGTCCACATGCCGTGTGCAATGGCGCGCTTGAAGCCGAATAGCTTCGCGGTCACCGCGGTCAGGTGGATGGGATTGCGGTCGCCTGACACAGTGCCGTAGCGGCGGCCAATGTCGGCAGGTGCCGTGAATTCGGTCTGGCACGACAACGATGTGTCCAGCGCCAGCTGGCTGGTGAACGGCTGGCCAGCGGTTTCCTTGACACCTACGCGCAGCAGGCTTTGTGTGGCGCTCCACACCAGTTCACCATCACGCAGGATGCGCAGGTCCAGCGTGAAGCCCTGGCCCTTTTCATGGGTGAACAGTTGGCCCGAGTCCATTTCCACACGCACGGTGTCGCCGGCGCGCAGGGATTTGTATTGCTCGATGCTATTGGCCAGGTGCACGGTGCCCATTGCTGGCCACGGACATTCGGGCGAACACATATACGCGGTCACCAGCGGAAAGGTCAGCATCTGCGGGTAGATCAGCGGCACACCTTGCGATGCGCTAAATCCGGTCAGTGCGGCGTAGCGCGCGATGTGTTTGGCGTCCAGCGTGACGCTGGGAATGGCCAGCTCGACCTTGGGCAAGGTCTTGACCAAACCGGGGCGTTTGCCGCCAGTGCCCAGCGCTCTGAAGAAGGTAGCGGCCAGACTTGGCGATTCGGTGATTTCTTGGGTGGTTGTCATGTTGTTAAGCACCAATCAGGCTCTGGCCGCAGACGCGCACCACATTACCGGTCAAACCACCGGAGGCTGGGGATGCAAACCAGGCGATGGCCTCAGCCACGTCCACCGGTTGACCGCCCTGCCCCATGGAGTTCATGCGGCGGCCCGCTTCGCGGATCGCAAACGGCACGGCGGCCGTCATCTGGGTTTCGATAAATCCGGGCGCCACCGCGTTGATGGTGATGCCCTTCTCTGCCAGCACTGGCGCCATGCTTTGCACCATGCCAATGACTCCGGCCTTGGACAACGCGTAGTTGGTCTGGCCCAGGTTGCCGGCAATACCGGAGATGGACGACACACACACAATGCGCGCGCCGGCCTTTAGCGCACCGCTCGCCACCAGCGCGTCGTTGATGCGCTCTTGGGTGGACAGGTTGACGTTGACAACCGCCTGCCACAAATGGTCTTTCATGTTGGCAATGGTCTTGTCGCGCGTGATGCCGGCGTTGTGCACGACCACATCCCAGCCGCCATCAGCCAATGCTGCCTCGACCAATGCCTGGGGTGCTTCTGCGGAACCGATGTCCAGGGCCAAGGCTTTGGCACCCAGGCGCTGTGCCACTGCGTCCAATCCTTCTTTGGCTTTCGGCACATCCAGGCAGATGACCTGCGCGCCGTCACGTGCCATGACTTCGGCTATGGATTCGCCGATGCCGCGGGATGCACCTGTTACCAGAATTTTTTTACCGGCGAGGGGCTGCGCCCAATCGATAGCCGTCTTAGAGGCAACGCTGGGTACAGCCAAATGCACGACCTGGGCCGATACATAGGCCGAGCGCGGCGACAGCAAGAAGCGCAATGTGTTCTCCAACTGGTCCTCGGCTCCTTCGGCCACGTATACCAGTTGCACGGTGATGGCGCGCTTGAGTTCCTTGGCCAACGATCGTGTCAAGCCTTCTAGCGCGCGCTGGATCGTCGCCTGACGGGGATTGGTGCACGCCTCCGGGGGGCGACCCAGCACAACCACACGGCCGCAGGGCAACACGGAACGCGCGGCATCGTGGAAGAAGTTGTAGATGGCGTCCGATTGATCGCTGTCGGTCAGACCCGTGGCGTCAAACACCAAGGCCTTGACCTTCTCACCGGGCTGGTCAGCCACACCCCAGCGGCCAGTCATCATGCCGGCTTCATTGGCCAAACCCATCCATTGCGGCAGGCTCTTGTGGGCCACGGTTTGGGCGTTCATGGACTTGAAGGCCGCTACCAATGCGTTCAGCAGTTGCGGAGTGCCACCGCCACCGATCAGCACACCGCCTTTAATGACTGGTTGGCCGGGCTTGAAGCGCTCCAAAGGTAAGGGTTGTGGCAAGCCCAGCATCGCTGCGATACGTGAGCCTAAAGTTGAGTTGGCAAAGCCAAGGTACGAATCGTTCATGAGAGGGAGCTCCTTTGGGGCGCGATGGTACCGACCAATTGGTCATTTAACCTAGAGCGTTCCGCCTAACCGAATATTGCAGTGCGTCAAATAGGCACGCGCTTGGGCGGCAAGGTGTACGTCAATATGCGTTTCATGACCGTCAAATACTGCTTGAAAAGGCTGCCCGTGTTGTAGAAAAGGCCATATTTGCGACACAGCGCCTGGATCTGCGGAGCCACCTCCGGGTAACGGTGCGCGGGCATGTCGGGGAACAAATGGTGCTCGATCTGGTGGCTCAGGTGGCCGCTCATGATGTGAAAGAACTTGCCGCCCGTGAGGTTGCTGGACCCGGAGAGCTGGCGGATATACCAATCGCCCTTGGTCTCGTTGCGCGTATCTTCCTCGCGGTAGATCGCCACCCCCTCAGTGAAGTGGCCGCAGAAAATAATCAGGTAGGTCCACAGGTTGCGGATCAAATTGGCGCAGAAATTACCCGCCAATACACGCGGTGCGCTCCATAGCGCGAGCGCCGGGAACAACAAATAGTCCTTGAACCAGACTTTGCCCACCTTGGTCAGAAAGCGGTCCAGCCGCGCCTTGAATTCGGCCTTGGGCATGGCCCCGTGTTTATAACGGCCGATCTCCAGATCGTGCGAACCCACGCCGTACTGGAAACCCATGGCCAGCATCAAATTCGCCAGTGGCTGGAACCAGTGGCGCGGTTTCCACTTCTGCTCGTCCGTCATACGCAGCAGCGAATAACCCAGGTCGCGGTCCTTGCCCAGGATATTGGTGTAGGTGTGGTGGGTGACGTTGTGCGAGTGGCGCCATTGCTCGCCGTCGCAGGCAATGTCCCACTCAAAGGTTTGTGAGTTCAGCGCCGGGTCACCGGTCCAGTCGTACTGGCCGTGCATGACGTTGTGGCCGATCTCCATGTTGTCCAGAATCTTGGCGCTGGCCAATGCCAGCACGCCAGCCACCCAGCTCAGTGGCCCCAGGCCAAAGTGCAGCAAGGCGCGGCCACCGATTTCGCTGGCGCGGCTGATGCGGACCATGCTGCGGATGTGGTCCACATCGGCTTGGCCCAGGTTGTTCATGACGCTGTCGCGAATGGCATTGACCTCGCGTTCGAATTCGGCAACTTGGTCGCGGCTCAGGGTGGTGGGTTTGGCAAAGCTCATGGCGGGCTCCAGTTAATTTTCAGATGTTGGGGGTTGGTGTGTTTACAGCGCCAGCGCCACATCAGAGCGCGCGGTCGAGATGCACAGGCGGATCAGTTCGTTCGGTGCGGACGACACCTCGCCGGTCTGCAGGTTCTCCACCGTGCCGCTGGTCTTGACGCACTGGCACGAGCGGCAGATGCCGATGCGGCAGCCGTGTTTGGGTGACAGGCCCGCGCGCTCGGCCTGCAACAGCAAGGGGTCTGTACCGCAGGTCGTAAATGTGGCGCCGCTGTTCGCAAACGCCACCTGCACGGGTGTGCCTGTTGCGGTGCTGGGTAGCAATGGCGCACCGACAAAGCGCTCGCTGAACAGCGGCGCGGTCAGGCCCTGGGTTTGCCAATGTGCGCAGACCGCATCCATGAAACCGGCAGGCCCGCACATCCAGGTGCTGCGCTCTGCAAGGTCCGGCACCCGTTGGGCCAAAACCTCTGCAGAGAAAAACCCGGCACTCGCGTCATGGTGCAGCACCAGACGCAGTCCAGAAAATCCTTCCGCCAAGGCCTGCAACTGCGACGCGAAAATCAGGTCGTCCGGTGCACGGCATATATGCACAAACGCTACGTCACCGCGGTAGTCACGCGCCTTTAAATCGCGCAGCATGGCCATCACCGGCGTGATGCCGCTGCCCGCGCTCAGCAGCAATATCCTGGTCGGCAATACGGCAGGCATTGTGAAATCACCGAGAGCCTGGCTGATGGTCAGCACGTCGCCGACGCGCACGGTCTTGTGCATGAATTGCGATACCAAGCCTTGTTCCTGGCGCTTGACGGTAACTGCAATGCGCCGTGCTCCGGGCCGCGACGACAGGCTGTAGGCACGCTCCACCCGGCGGCCATCAATCTCCAACTGCACCTGCACAAACTGCCCCGCCTGTGCACCGGCCCACAGCGCGTTGGGCTGCAACACAAAGGTCTTGGTGCCAGCAGTCTCATCAATGATGCGCACAACGCGGGCTCGCACATCCGTCAGCGACAGCAAGGGATGCAGCGCGCTAAGCGCATCTTCCACCGCACTGAGTCGAACAATGTGCTCCACCCAGGGGTGGTGCAGAGCCTTGACCACCGGCTTGTTAACTGCAAGTGCCAGGCGATGGATGTTGCCTGTGGACGGGTTGGTAGGGCTTGCGAGAGACGGCTGCATGGTGGCTCCTGGTTGCGATGGCTTTATTGTGTACATATGTACACCAATAGTCAATCACACCCCGCTTTATTAGAGAGATACGCCAACTCCATACGCCAAACACCATAGAATACAAACGTACACAGTTAAATAGCGATGACAAAACCCACCGCCGCCCCGGAACCAAAGGACAAGCTGACCCGTACCGAGCGCAAGGACATCACGCGCAACAGCCTGTTGCAAGCTGCCCTGGCGCTGATGGGCGAAGGCCGCAGCTTCACCAGCTTAGGGATCCGCGAGATCGCACGCGAGGCCGGCATGGTGCCCAACGGCTTCTACCGGCACTTTCGCAATACCGACGAGTTGGGGCTGGAACTGGTGGAGGAAATGGGTGTCGCACTGCGCCGCCTGCTACGCGAAGCGCGCCAGGCGGACGCCACCGATACCGACATCGTGCGCCGCTCCGTGCAGGTCTACCGCCACTACGTGGTGGACAACCGCCTGCTGTTTTTGTTTGTGTCCAGCGAACGCTCTGGCGGCAGCCGCATCCTGCGCATGGCCATTCGCAACGAGGTGACCCACTTCACGAATGAAATGGCACAAGACTTCCGCCGGCTGGGTGCCTACAAAGACCTGTCCACCGCCAGCCTGCAAATGGTCTGCGGTCTGATCGTGACCAGCATGCTGGCAGCGGCGCCCGAGATTCTGGACCTGCCGCCCGACCAGCCGATGCTGGAGGCCGAGATGACGGAAAACTTTGTCAAACAGCTGCAACTGGTGCTGATCGGTGCATCGCAGTGGAAAGACGCGGGGGGTGTTCGCCGTCCCTAGCGGCGTAGCGGTACTCTCTGGGATAATCCAGGGATGACCATTACCTACAAAGATGCCCAGGGCATTGCTGGCATGCGCGTTGCAGGCCGCCTCGCCTCCGAAGTGCTCGATTACCTGACCCCCTACGTCAAACCCGGCGTCACCACCAACGAACTGGACAAACTGGCACACGACTACATCACCCAGGTGCAGGGTGGCATTCCGGCCCCGCTGAACTACAAGGGCGGCGGGGATATCGCCTACCCCAAGTCCATCTGCACATCGGTCAACCACCAGGTCTGCCATGGCATCCCCAACGACAAGGCGCTGAAAAAGGGCGACGTCGTCAACATCGATGTCACCGTCATCAAGGACGGCTGGCATGGCGACACCAGCCGCATGTTCATGGTGGGTGAAGTGTCCATCGCGGCCAAGCGCCTGGCCAACATCACGTACGAAGCCATGTGGAAGGGCATCATGCTGGTCAAGCCCGGCATCCACTTGGGCGATATCGGTTTCGCAATCCAGAAGTTTGCCGAAGGCCATGGATTCAGCGTGGTGCGCGAATTCTGCGGCCACGGCATTGGGCAGATCTTCCACGAAGAGCCCCAGGTGCTGCACTATGGCCGCCCCGGCACGCTGGAGAAGCTCAAAGAGGGCATGACCTTCACGATCGAACCCATGATCAACGCCGGCAAAAAAGAGATCAAGGAAGGCCCCGAGAAAGACGGCTGGACCATCGTCACCAAAGACCATTCGCTGTCCGCCCAATGGGAGCACACCGTACTGGTCACGCCTACCGGCTATGAAGTGATGACACTGTCTGCCGGCTCGCCGCCTATACCGGCCTTCGTGCCCGCGCAAGCCGCCACCGCCGCGGCCTAAGCCCTCGGCGCAACGACCGCACGGCACGCACCCATGGCTGACCTGCAGGCAATCCGCAACACCTACCGCGCCGACAAGGGCCTGTTGCTGCAAAACCTGGGCAAGGGCGATGCCACCGGTCGCGATGTACGCAAGGCCCTGGTCCGGCTGGCCCATCTGGCCGATGGCGTGCTCAAGCAGTTGTGGGACCACGCCGGCCTGCAGCACCCATTTGCATTGCTGGCGGTAGGCGGCTTTGGCCGCGGCGAGCTTTTTCCACATTCCGATGTGGATGTACTGGTGCTGATGCCCGACGGCTTTGATCCGCACTGCGACACCGCGCTCAAGGGACGCATAGAGGCCTTCATCGGCAGCTGCTGGGATGTGGGCTTGGAGATTGGCTCCAGCGTCCGTACGCTGAGCGATTGCCTGGCCGAAGCCGCCAAGGACGTCACGATACAAACGGCGCTGCTCGAATGCCGACTGATCACCGGCAACACCGATCTGTTGCAGCAGTTCCAAAGCGCCTTCTTCAAGGCCATGGACCCACGGGCCTTCTTCGTGGCCAAGACGCTGGAACTGCGCCAGCGCCACACCAAGTTTGAAAACACGCCCTACTCGCTCGAGCCCAACTGCAAGGAATCGCCGGGCGGCATGCGCGACCTGCAGGTCATTCTGTGGGTGGCCAAGGCGGCGGGCTTTGGCGACAATTGGCACGCGCTGGCGGTCAACGGGCTTGCTACGCCGTTCGAGGTACGGCAGATCCAGCGCAACGAGTCGCTGCTGATGCGTGTGCGCGCCCGGCTGCACCTGATCGCCAACCGCCGAGAGGATCGACTCATTTTCGACATGCAGAACGCAGTCGCCGAGTCCTTTGGTTACACCTCGCAGACGCTGATATCGACCGGCGCCACGCCCAAGCGCACCCTGGTACGCGCCAGTGAGGCGCTGATGAAGCGCTACTACTGGGCCGCCAAGGCCGTGGCCCAGCTCAACCAGATCTTGCTGCTCAACATTGAAGAGCGGCTGAACCCGTCCACGCACGCACCACGCCGCATCAACGACCGTTTCAACGACAAGGCCGGCATGATCGACGTGGTCAGCGACGACTTGTACCAGCGCGAGCCCCACGCCATTCTGGAGACCTTCCTGGTCTACCAGACGGTCGTGGGGGTCAAGGGCTTGTCCGCCCGCACGCTGCGCGCGCTGTACAACGCCCGCAACCTGATGGACGCGCGTTTTCGCAGCGACCCGGTCAACCGCGAGACCTTCCGCAAGATCCTGATGGAGCCACAGGGTACGACGCACGCGATGCGGCTGATGAACCAGACATCGGTGCTGGGGCGCTACCTGTGGGTGTTTCGCCGCATCGTCGGCCAGATGCAGCACGACCTGTTCCACGTCTACACGGTGGACCAGCACATCCTGATGGTGCTGCGCAATATGCGCCGCTTCTTCATCGTCGAGCATGCGCACGAGTACCCGTTCTGCTCGCAGCTGGCCGCGGGGTGGGACAAACCGTGGCTGCTGTCGATTGCCGCCATCTTCCACGACATTGCCAAAGGGCGCGGTGGCGACCACTCTGACCTGGGCGGCGCCGAGGTGCGGCGCTTCTGTCGCCAGCACGGTTTCCCCACCGAAGATGCGCAGCTGATCGAGTTTGTCGTGCGCGAGCACCTGACCATGAGCCGCATCGCGCAAAAGGCCGATTTGAGCGACCCGCAGGTGATTGCCGACTTTGCCAAGCGCGTCGGCAACGAACGCCAGCTGACCGCGCTTTACCTGCTGACCGTGGCCGACATACGTGGCACATCGCCCAAGGTGTGGAATGCGTGGAAGGGCAAGCTGCTGGAAGACCTGTACCGCTACACCAGCCGCGCGCTGGGCGGCCACGCGCCCGACCCCGATGCCGAGGTGGAGGCCCGCAAGCGCGAGGCCCTGGTCATCGTCAACATGCACTCGCTGCCCTTTGAGGCGCACAAACCGCTGTGGGACACACTGGATGTGGGCTACTTCATGCGCCACGACGCGGCCGACATCGCCTGGCACACCCGCCACTTGTCGCGCGTGGTCGGCACCGGCAAGGCCGTAGTGCGGGCGCGCCGCTCACCTGCTGGCGAGGGCTTGCAGGTGATGGTCTACACGCCGGACCAGAGCGACCTGTTCGCCCGTATCTGCGGCTACTTTGAGCAGCGCGGCTTCAGCATTCTGGATGCGCGCATCCACACGGCCAAGAACGGCTATGCGCTGGATACCTTCCAGGTCGTCACCTCGGCCGGCCCTGACGAATACCGTGAGATCACCAGCATGATCGAGAACGGCCTGGCCAAGGTGATCGCTGATGCCGGCCCTCTTCCCAAGCCCAGCCGCGGCCGGGTGTCGCGCCGGGTCAAGAGCTTTCCGATCGCGCCGCGCGTGACATTGACGCCGGATGAAAAAGGCCAACGCTGGCTGCTCAATGTGTCGGCCAGCGACCGCGTGGGTTTGCTCTACAGCCTGGCCCTGGTGCTGGCCCGCCACCAAATCAACGTACAGCTGGCCAAGGTTGCCACCTTGGGCGAGCGTGTAGAAGACACGTTTTTGATCGATGGGCCGGAGTTGCAGCACAACAAAAAGCAGATTGAGATCGAAACGGAATTGCTGGAAGCCCTGGCGGCGCAGTAGGCCTGCTATACATTCGATAGCTGCTTACGCTCATTCCACGAAGGCTACAGCCCATTTCTTCATAAGCTTACGGCCTGGGAATCGCCCAGACCCGACCACCCCCCACGGCATAGAGGCAGCGGCCCGGTTGCGCTTGCACCGCATGACCGCCTGTGAAAGAGCCAAAGGCCGGCAGGGTCGCCTGCCCCCCCTCCTGGACAAAGCACGGCAGGCGCAGGCTGTCGCGCGCGCCACCACGCAAGTGGACGACCGGGTGGCTGTGGCCGGCCAGCACAAAGTGGGTGGCGTGCGTCTGCGGGTGGTGGCAGGCGGCCAATGGCCCGATCAAGAATGGTTCGTCGACCACCACTATTCCCAATTCAGCTGGCGGGTCACCGGCGTGGCTATCGTGGTTGCCGCGCACCAGCGTCATGCGTACGGCGGCGTGCTGGTCGCACCAAGCCCGCAGTGCTGCCAGGACTGCCGCGGTCCGGCCCGTGGCGGCGTGCAAAAAGTCCCCCAGGAACACGATGTGCCGTGGCGCGTGCTGCGTTACCAACTGGGTCAGGCGTTGCAGGTTGTCTTGTGTGCTGCCTGATGGCACGGGCTGGCCGAGTTTGCGGTAGCTGGCGGCCTTGCCCAGGTGCAGGTCGGCGATGAACAGGGTCCGGTTTGCGGGCCACCACAGCGCATGCTCAGGCAACAGATACAGGGTCTCGTCAGACCATTGAACCACGCAGTGGGACGGGTTGAGAGATGGGTTTGGGGGCGCGTTTGGGTCATCCATTGCACCCGATCTTACAAAGCCCTCACAGCGGCGGCAGCGGTCGGGATTTCTTGCGTTCGCGCCGCGGACGCTTTGGGGAACCATCCGCCAACGCATCACGGCCGTGCGCCAGCGTCGCCAGCACCGCATCAGCCGCAGGCGCGTTGGCTGCGGAGCCGGCTGCCTTCTCCAGCTGCACCACCATGCGCGCGATGCGGTCCGCCAGCTGTTCGTTGCTCAGCTTTTCGCGGAAGCGCTCCACCAACAGCGGAAACGCGAACGGGGTTGGGCGTTTCAGCGGCTTGATCACCAGCGTCTGGCCCGCCATGCGCAGCAGCGTCTTGCGCAGGCGCGCTATGTCCAGCTCCTGCTGCAATAATTCGGACTCGGCTTGGTGCAACAGCTTGTTGGCGGGGTCGTATTTGCGGAACACCTCCCAGAACAGAGATGACGAAGCCTGCAGTTGTTTGCTGCTGCGCGCCTCGCCGGGGTGGCTCTGGAAGATTAAGCCTGACACGCGGGCGATTTCGCGGAAGCGCCGCTGCGCGAGTTCGCTTGCGTTCAGGCTGGCCAACACTTCTGCCATCAGCGAATCGTTATCCAGCGGCGCGGCCAGCACTTGCGGCAGCAGCGCGGGCCAGTCAACGTCATCAGCACACAGCAACTCAAAGCCGTAATCGTTAAACGCCATCGAGAAGGTGCGCGGCGTGTGGCGCGCCACACGCCAGGCGAACAGGCTGGCCAGGCCCAGGTGGACATGGCGCCCGGCGAACGGGTACAGAAACAGATGGCTGCCTTCGCGCGACGTAAAGGTTTCGGCCAGCAACGTCTGCGGCGTGGGCAGGGCCGACCATTCGCGCTGGATGGACAGCATGGACTGCGCGGCCTGCATCTCGGGGTTGGCCGGCGTGCCGCCCTGCCCTGCGATGGCCAGTTGCTCGACGACCGCATCGGCCAGCGTCGTGGACAGGGGCATACGCCCGCCATTCCAGCGCGGCACGGCGGGCTGCTTGCCGCTGGCGCGTTTGACCCAGGCGGTCATTTCGTGCACACGGATCAGTTCCAACAGCCGGCCGGCGAACAGAAAACAGTCGCCGGGTTTCAGGCGCGCGGCGAAACTCTCCTCCACCGAACCGAGCTTGGCGCCGCCCCGGTACTGCACCACCGTGCTGGCATCGCTGACGATGGTGCCGATGTTGGACCGATGCCGCCTTGCCAGCCGCGCGTCCGGGACACGCCAGACGCCTTCCTCATCGGGGTGCACGCGGTGGTAGTCCGGGTAGGCGGCGAGCGATGCACCGCCTTGGGACACAAAGTCCAGAGACCATTGCCAGGCCTCTGCCGACAGCCCGGCATACGCCGCGGTACTGCGTACCTCGGTCAGCAGCGCATCGGGCACAAAGCCGCCACCCAGCGCTACGGTCACCAGGTGCTGTACCAGCACGTCCAGTGGCTGTTGCGGTGTGTCGCGCGCTTCGACCCGCCCTGCTTGCACCGCGGCGCGGGCGGCCGCCCCCTCTACCAACTCCATGCTGTGTGTGGGCACCAGCGTAATGCGCGAGGGTCGCCCGGGCGCATGACCCGATCGGCCAGCACGTTGCAGCAGCCGCGCCACGCCCTTGGCCGAGCCGATCTGCAGCACCCGCTCCACTGGCAAAAAGTCCACACCGAGGTCCAGGCTGCTGGTACAGACCACGGCGCGCAGCGCACCGCTCTTGATACCGGTCTCGACCCAATCGCGCACGCCACGGTCCAGCGAGCCGTGGTGCAGCGCAATCACGCCCGCCCATTCAGGCCGGGCCTCCAGCAGTGCCTGGTACCACAGCTCGGACTGCGCGCGGGTATTGGTGAAGACCAGCGTGCTGCCACTGTTTTCGATCTCATGGACCACCTGCGGCAGCATGGCCATGCCCAGATGGCCTGCCCACGGGAAGCGTTCGGCGCGCTGCGGCAACAAAGTGTCGACGACCAGGGTCTTGGGGGTTTGGCCCCGCACCAAGTGACCGCTGCGGAGCGGGCCCAACAGCGTGTGCAGCGCTTGGTCCAGATTGCCCAGCGTGGCCGACATGCCCCACACAATGAGCCCAGGCTGCCAGCGTGTAAGCCGTGCCAGCGCCAGCTGCAACTGCACACCGCGCTTGTTACCCAGCAGTTCGTGCCATTCGTCGACCACCACGATGCGCACGCTGGCCAAAGCAGCCTGCGCATCGGCACGCGACAGCAGCAGGCTCAGGCTCTCGGGCGTAGTGACCAAGGCAGTGGGCAGGCGCTTGTTTTGCGCCGCGCGTTGACCACTGGGTGTGTCGCCGGTACGCGCGGCCACGGTCCACGTGGGTGCCAGTGCGGGCAGTGGCTCCTGCAACGCGCGCAAGGTGTCTGCAGCCAACGCACGCATCGGCGTGATCCACAACACGGATAGCGGCGGCGCGACAGGCTTGCGGGTGGTCTTGGCAGGGGCGGAAGCGGTTCCAGAGGCACCAGCCCTGGACAGCGCCTGCAGCGCGCCCAGCCACACCGCATAGGTCTTGCCGGCGCCGGTGGTGGCGTGCAACAGGCCGCTGTCGCCCGCCGCGATGGCGGCCCAGACCTCGCGCTGAAAATCAAACGGCTGCCAGCCGCGTGTGGCCATCCAGGCGCTGGCGTCGCGCAACAAGGGTACAGCTACCGGCTGGAGCACAGGCACCAGCGGAGGTGCAGACGCGGGCTGTGGCGCGGGTATCTTTCGCGGCCTGGGGAAACGGTTCATAAGCGACTCATGGGTCGCTATGGGCCAGCAAGGCGGCCAAGGTTTGCAGCGTGTCAGCCTCGGCCACCGGTTTGTCCTCACGCCAGCGCAACATGCGCGGAAAGCGCACGGCGATGCCACTCTTGTGGCGCGGGCTGCGCGCAATCCCTTCGAAACCCAGCTCAAACACCAGCGTGGGCCGTACGCTGCGCACAGGGCCAAAGGTCTCCACCGTGGTTTTGCGGATGATGGCGTCCACCTGCGCCATCTCGGCATCGGTCAACCCGGAGTAGGCCTTGGCAAAGGGCACGAGCTTCCGGTCTGCCACATCCGGCGGAGCCTCCCACACCGCAAAGGTGTAGTCGCTGTACAGACTGGCGCGGCGGCCGTGGCCGCGCTGCGCATAGATCAGCACGGCGTCGACGCTCATGGGGTCTATCTTCCACTTCCACCACACGCCCTCTGCCTTGGTGCGGCCCACGCCGTAGCGGCTGTCGCGGTGCTTGAGCATGAAGCCCTCGGTGCCCAGCGTGCGCGCGGCTTCGCGCTGCTTGGCCAGCGCCTGCCAATCGGCGCCTGTTATCAATGGGGAGAGAACCAGGCGCGGGTGGTTCAACTCTTGGGCCAGCGACTCCAGCGCGGCGCGGCGTTCGTGCTGGGGCTGCATCCGCAGATCGACGCCACCCGACTCCAGAAGGTCGTAAGCGATGAGCGCAGCTGGCAGATCGCGCAGCATCTTGGGGCCAATCGTCTTGCGGGTGATGCGTTTTTGCAGTTCGGCAAACGGTTGGACGCCTGCGGCAGCATCGGCGGACCCTTCACGCCAAATCACGATCTCACCGTCCACAACCGTGCCGTCTGGCAGCGCCTCGCCCAAAGCGGCAAGTTCCGGAAAGCGGTCGGTGATCAGCTCTTCACCCCGTGACCACAGCCACACCTGGCCGGCGCGGCGCACCAGTTGGGCGCGTATGCCGTCCCACTTCCATTCGATCTGCCAGTCGGCCGGCGCGCCCAGCAGGGTATCGAACCGATCCACAGGCTCGGCAAAGGGGTGGGCCAGGAAGAAGGGGTAGGGTTGGCCGTTGGTGGCGCGGTCCTGCTCGTGCGTGCTCTCAGGGGCAACCAGCGCCAGGTAATGGTCCGCCGTGGGTTGGGCACCGCTCAGCGTGTAGCCCATGAAGCGCTGCGCCAAACGCCGTGCGTCCACACCGGCCACCGCTGCCAGAGCCTGGGTCACCTGCAGCCGCGACACGCCGACGCGAAAGCCGCCCGTGATGAGTTTGAAATACACCAGGCGCTGGTCATCCGGCAATTCGCGCCACTGTTGCTGCAGCTTGGCCGTGAGTTCTTCAGCGGGCATGCCGCGCAGCGGCAGCAGGTGGTGCAGCAGCCAATCGGCCAGGCCGCGCTCCTGCGGCGCGCTGGCGGGCGGCAGCAGCAGGGCAACCGTTTCGGCCAGATCGCCGACGGTCTGGTAGCTCTCTTCGAACAGCCACTCCGGCAGATCAAAGGCTTTCAGCGCCAGCTCGCGCAGCAGTCGCGTAGGCACGAGTTGGCGCGGTTTGCCACCGGCGAGGAAGTACACGGTCCACGCGGCGTCTGCAGGGGCTGCATGGCGCAGGTAGCGTTGCAATGCGGCCTGTTTGCTGCGGCTGGCGGTGCTGGCGTCGAGCTCGCGGTAGAGGTCGGCAAAGGCCTTCATGTGCTGGGGTCGCCTTCCGCATCGCCTCTTACATCGTCATTCACATCGTCATGGACATCGCCATTCACGCCGTCTTTCGCATCACCTTCCGCAGCGCCCTCAATCGTTGTCTCCGCACCACCGGCGTCTTCATCGCCGTATTCGGTTTCAAAGGCTTGCGCGTCCAGCCCGTGTTCGTTGAGCCAGCGCACCAGTACCGGCACGCTGCCATGGGTGACACGCACATGTTGCGCGCCGGTACCGGCGATGGCGCTCAACAGGCCCGGCCAGTCGGCGTGGTCGGACATCACGAAGCCGCGGTCCACACCGCGCCGCCTGCGCCGTCCGCGCACCTGCATCCAGCCACTGGCAAAGGCGTCAACCGCATCGGCGCCGAAGCGCTTCATCCACGGCGTGCCTTGGGCGGATGGGGGTGCAATGACCAGGGCACGCTTCAGTGCAGCCTTGTCCATTGCGGGATCTGTTACCCGATGGGTGGTTGGCAACGCTACGCCAGCCGCTCGGTACACGGCGTTCAGCGGCTCCACCGCACCATGCACGACGATAGGGCCGATGCTGGCATCCACGCCGCTGAGCAAACGCTGCGCCTTGCCGAAGGCATAACAGAGGATCACCGACGTGCGCCCCTCCAACGCGTTACTACGCCACCAGGCATTGATTTCTGCAAACAGTGCGGGCTGCGTGGGCCAGCGGTAGATGGGCAGGCCAAATGTGGACTCGGTGATGAAGGTGTCGCAGCGCACCGGCTCGAACGGCGCGCAGGTTCCGTCGGCCTCCGTCTTGTAGTCGCCGGAGGCCACCCACACCTGCCCGCCATGCTCGAGCCGCACCTGCGCGGACCCCAGCACATGGCCAGCTGGGTGCAACGACAGGCGCACGCCATGGTGTTCAATCGCCTCGCCATAGTCCAGCGTCTGCAGCGTGATGTGCGCGCCGAGCCGCTGGCGCAGCGTGCCGGCACTTAAGCGTTGGGCCAGGTAGTGGGTGTTGCCGATGCGGGCATGGTCCGAATGGGCGTGGGTGATAACTGCGCGGCTCACAGGGCGCCAAGGGTCGATATAGAAGTCACCCGCCGGGCAATAGAGTCCTTCGGGGCGCGCGATGACGAGGTCCTGGCGTTTGTGGGAGGTTGGCATCACCCGAGACACTCTACGTAGCAGCTACGCGGGCCGCTGTGCGATCGAGCACAGTGCTCCTGAATTCATAGCTGCTTACGCTTGCTGCACGAGGGCTACGGCCATATTTGGCATATAGCATTCGCCCAGAAACCATATGCTTGCTAGATCTTGGAGAAGACCTGGGCTTCTTCAAACAGCGGCGTGAGGTTACCCAAGCTCGCCGTTACCTCTTCCAGCGTGCCGCCCAGGCGCTTGGCCACGTTGGGCGGGAAGTCCTCCACCAGGTGGTTGCCGGCAAAACCGAACTTCAGCTGCTTGCTGATCTGGTTGGCCACGAACACGCAGGCAATCATGTCGGAGTCAGCCAGCTCGGGGCCGTATTGGTGGCGAATCGTCTCTACCAGCTTGGGCGCAAAGCGCCATTTTTCGACCAGCATGGCGCCCACCACGGCGTGGTCCACCTCAATGACGTCGCGCAGCGCAAGGTGCAACGATGTGCCCTGCTGCTTGCTGACATCCAGCGCAATGCGGAACTCCTTGGGCATGAACTGGGCCAGCACTACCTTGCCAAAATCGTGCAGCAGGCCGGCGATAAAGCAGTCCATGGGGTCGGCGTCGTCCAGCTTAGGCGCCAATTGTTTGGCGATAGCTGCGGTGGCCAAAGAGTGCAGCAGGTACTGCTGGCCGTCAAAACCCGCTTCGTTGGTCTTGGGAAGCATGCCGATGGCAGCAATGCTCAGCGCGACATTCTTGATGGTGTTAAAGCCAAGGTATACAACAGAGTGTCCGACCGATGTGATTTGCCGCGGTAGGCTGTAGTAGGCTGAATTGACGACCTTGAGGATCTTGACGGTGAGCACCGGGTCTTTGTCTATGACCTCGACCAGGTCCTTGGGCGTGCTGTTGACATCACGCGTGAGCTCCAGAACCCGTTGCACGCTCTTGGGAAAGGCCGGCATGCCATCCACCGCAGCGGTGAGCTTTTTGGTCAGTTCTGGGCTCATGGCATCAACTCAGTTCAGGGAACAGAACTTCAGTGTAGCCAAATTGGCTGAAATCGCGAACCCGCATCGGGTACAGCTTGCCCCACAGGTGGTCACACTCATGCTGCACGACACGGGCGTGGAAGCCATCCACGGTGCGGTCTATGGGGTCACCATACTGGTCAAAGCCGGTGTAGCGGATGCGAGACCAGCGCGGCACCAGTCCACGCAGGCCGGGCACGGACAGGCAACCTTCCCAGTCGTCTTCCTCAGGTGTTTCGCCCGAGGTGGTGCCTTCAGCAGACAGCGGAGTGATGACAGGATTGACCAGCACCGTGGGCGGCACGATGGGCCGGTCCGGATAGCGCGGGTTCTTGTCGCGGCTGCCGAAAATGACGACCTGCAGGTCCACGCCAATCTGCGGCGCGGCCAGGCCGGCGCCATTGGCGGCACGCATGGTGTCCAGCAGGTCGGTGATCAGCAGGTGCAGTGCGTCAAAGTCAAAGTCGCTCTGCGGCACGGTTTGCGCCACACGTAGCAGGCGGGGGTCGCCCATTTTGAGGATGTCGCGTACGGTCATGTATCAAACCTTTCTGTTCACCCGGCACAATCCGGGCATGTCTGTGCAAACCAGTCCACCGCCTGCCACCGCCACGGAAAAGCCATTGCCGCGCTGGCTGCAATGGTTGCTGCGCGGACTGGCTGCGGTAAGCCTGGCGCTGGGTTTCCTGGGCATATTTTTGCCGCTGCTCCCTACCACGCCGTTCATTCTGCTGGCCGCCTGGGCCGCAGCGCGCAGTTCTCCGCGCATGCTGGCATGGCTAGAACAGCACCGACTGTTTGGCAAGATGCTACGCGACTGGCGCCAAGGGGGCGTGGTCAGCCGCAAGGCCAAGTGGGCAGCCACCACCGCCATGTCTGCCAGCACGGTGTTTCTGCTGTTGACCGTGTCCAAACCTTGGGCAGCCGTCATTGCCATTGGTTGCATGGTCACTGTACTGGTCTGGTTATGGCGCAGGCCGGAGCGTGCCTTGCCACCCGGATGAACGGCCCGGTTCCTGGTGCTCACGCGGGTGACGCTTGCAGCAAGGCCAACATCGACGCCTCGTCGATGACGGCCACGCCCAGTGTCTGCGCCTTTTCCAGCTTGCTGCCCGCCTCGGCACCGGCGACCACATAGTCGGTCTTCTTGCTGACCGAGCCCGATACCTTGGCGCCAGCGGCCTCCAGCAAATCCTTGGCTTCGTCTCGGCTCAGTGTGGGGAAGGTGCCGGTCAGCACAAAGGTCTTGCCGGCCAGCGGCTTGGGCGCCTGGGCTGCGGGCTCGCCTTCTTGCCAGGTGACGCCGCACGCGCGCAGTTGCTCAACCACCTCGCGGTTATGGGGCTGGGCAAAAAAGGTGTGCAGGCTTTTGGCGACTATGGGCCCTACGTCGTTGACGGCAAGCAGTTGCTCTTCTGAAGCGTCCATGATGCCGTCCAGCGTGCCGAAGTGGCGGGCCAGATCCTTGGCCGTGGCCCCGCCGATGTGGCGTATGCCCAGGCCAAACAGGAAGCGCGGCAGTGTTGTCTGCTTGGATTTCTCCAGCGCATCGACGATGTTCTTGGCCGACTTCTCGGCCATGCGGTCCAGTGACGCCAGCGATGTCAGACCCAGTTTATACAGATCTGGCAGCGTGCGGATGGTGTTGGTCTCCACCAGCTGGTCCACCAGTTTTTCGCCCAAGCCTTCTACCTCGACCGCACGGCGCTGCGCGTAGTGCAGGATGGCCTGCTTGCGCTGGGCGCCGCAGAACAGGCCGCCGCTGCAGCGGTGGTTGACCTCGGCCTTTTCGCGCACGACGGCGCTGCCGCAAATGGGACAACTACGGGGCATGCGGAAGTTGGGCACGTAGACCGCGCGAGGGCCACTACTAACCACCCCTACAACTTCGGGGATCACATCCCCAGCACGGCGCACGATGGCCTGGTCGCCGACACGCACCTTCTTGCGGCGCATTTCAAACAGGTTGTGCAGCGTGGCATTCGTCACAGTCACGCCGCCCACAAACACCGGCGCCAGCCGGGCCACAGGCGTCAGCTTGCCGGTGCGGCCGACCTGCACATCAATGCCCAGTACGGTGGTGAGCTGCTCTTGTGCCGGGTACTTGTGCGCCACGGCCCAACGCGGCTCGCGGCTGACAAAGCCCAGGCGCTGCTGCAGGGCCAGGCTGTTGACCTTGTAGACCACACCGTCGATGTCGTAGGGAAGCTGGTCCCGTGTCTGGCCGATGTGCTGGTGGTACGCTATCAATTCAGGAGCGCCTTGTGCGCGCTGGACGAGGGCTGCGACCGGAAAACCCCAAGACTTCAGGGTCTGCAGCATATCGTGGTGCGTACCAAAGCTTGGGCCGCCCTGCCCTGCTGGCGTCACCTCGCCCAGGCCATAGGCGAAGAAGCTCAACGGGCGCTGCGCTGCGATGCCAGGGTCCAGCTGCCGCACAGCACCGGCTGCGGCATTGCGCGGGTTGACAAAGGTCTTGTCGCCCTTGTCGCGCTGCTTTTCATTCATGGCCTCGAAGGCATCGCGGCGCATGTAAATCTCGCCGCGGACTTCCAATACCGGTGGCACACCCTGGGGCAGCTTCAAGGGGATCTGCTTGATGGTGCGGATGTTCTGCGTGACGTCTTCACCGGTCTCGCCATCTCCGCGTGTCGCAGCCTGCACCAGCACACCATGCTCGTAGCGCAGGTTCATCGCCAGTCCGTCAAACTTGAGTTCGGCCACGTAGTCGACAGGCGGATCGGTCTCGGTCAAGCCCAGTTCCTTACGGACACGGGCATCAAAATTCTGTGCACCGGTGGCCTCGGTATCAGTCTCGGTGCGGATGCTGAGCATGGGCACGGCATGGCGCACCGACGCAAACTGGTCCAGCGGCTTGCCGCCTACGCGCCGGGTCGGTGAATCGGGCGTTACCCACTCGGGGTGTGCCGCTTCCAGCGCCTGCAGCTCCTGGAACAGCCGGTCGTACTCAGCATCAGGAACCGTGGGCTCATCCAGCACGTAGTACTGGTGGGCGTAGCGGTGCAAGATCTCGTGCAGCGCCTGCACACGTGCGTGATCGGGTGTGTTGGCCATTGCCGCCTCAGCCCCTGTGCGAGTCAGGCAAACAGGCGGCGGGCCAACAGCGAGCCAGCTGCCAGGTCGCGCTGCTCCAGCGTGTCGTACAGGCTTTCCAGTTCGGAGCCGATGACGTCCATGGTGGCTGCGGTCAGCAGCTGGCCGTTGTCATCAGTGACGACGCCGTCCATGGTCTGGGCCAGCGCGGCGGCGACTTCGCGCATGCGCACAAAGGGCTGCTCGCTGCGGTCGACCTGGGCCACGTCCAGGTGCAGGGCAATGTCGCGTATCGCGGACTGGGCGGGGTCTTCGGCCAGTGCTGCCTGCGAATCGAAGCTCAACACCAACACAGGTGCCAGGCCCTCGGTGCTGGCTGGCAGCACCATGCGCCCAGGTATCACGCCGGCCACAAAGCCCAGGCGTGCCGCATTCTGCTGCACATAGCCGGGGCTCCAGGATGCGTCACGGGCTCGAATCGTGAAGCCCAGCTGGGCATCGTGCGCGCTGGCAAACTGGTCCAGCTCACGGGCGCGGGCCACCTCTTCCAGCATTTCCGGAAACTCGGGCGTGGCGTTGATGGCATCGGCAAAGGCCTGGGTCTTGACGACGTATTCCGAGTATTCGATTTCGTTCAGCGCGCCGGAGCGGTTGGCCAACTGCACGCCGGCCTGGAACCCCCCGTAGCGCTGGCCCGGCATCGGTACTTCCCAGTTCAGCGTCGTCAGGTTGTAGCCTTCGATGGCAAAGGGCTTGGTTCCGGCACGGCGGGTGGCCGGCATCGCGGCAATGGCTGCCTCGCCGGATACCACCATGCTGGGGCCGTCCAGGGCAATGGTCGCAATCACGTCGATCAGCGAATCCATCGCCGATCGGCGTGCCACGGGCGGAACAGACATAGGTTGCGTGTCGCGAACGCCGTCATCGTCTAACGCCGGCTCGCGCAACGGGGACTGCTGCGATGCGTCGCCGGGCTCCGGTTGTGCCTGGCGGGGTGCGTTGCGGCGCGAATTCCAGGCACCGTGGGCCACGACCGCGGCCAGCACCACGCCACCTGCAATCGCCAAACCAATTTGTAAATTGCTCATGACGCCTCCTGCCGAGCCGCCTCAAAGGTGGTGCACGCCCCCTCGGGGGGCAGCGAATGGATATGAGCGTGGGGGTTCATAGGTGTTTTAGGCCAGCTCGGCCAGGGTGAGAGCGGACTCCATGTCGACCGCAACAATGCGCGACACGCCCTGTTCCTGCATGGTCACGCCAATCAGTTGTTCGGCCATTTCCATCGCAATCTTGTTGTGGCTGATGAAAAGGAATTGGGTTTCTTTGCTCATGCTGCGCACGAGTTTGGCATAACGCTCGGTGTTGGCGTCGTCCAGCGGCGCATCCACCTCGTCCAGCAAGCAGAACGGCGCCGGGTTCAGCTGGAAGATCGCAAACACCAGCGCAATGGCGGTCAGCGCTTTTTCACCGCCTGACAGCAGGTGGATGGTCTGGTTCTTCTTGCCCGGGGGTTGCGCAATCACCTGCACGCCGGAGTCCAGAATCTCATCGCCGGTGATCACCAGGCGCGCATTGCCGCCGCCAAACAGCTCGGGGAACATGCGGCCAAAGTGCTGGTTGACCTGGTCAAACGTGCCCGACAGCATTTCGCGCGTTTCAGCGTCGATCTTGCGGATGGCGTCTTCCAATGTCTGCATGGCCTGGGCCAGATCGGCATTTTGCGAATCCAGAAATTGCTTGCGCTCACGCGCAACGGCCAGCTCATCAAGCGCAGCCAAGTTGACAGCGCCCAGTGCCGCAATCTCGCGGTGCAGGCGGTCGATCTCGCTTTGCATGCCAGTCAGGCGCACATTGCCCTCTTTGATCGACAGTTCGAGCGCTTCCAGATCGGCCTGCGCGTCCAGCAATTGCTGTTCATACTGCTCAAAGCCCAGGCGGGCGGCCTGCTCCTTGAGCTGGAATTCGGTGATGCGTTGGCGCAGCGGGTCCAGCTCGCGCTCCAGTTGCAGGCGGCGCTCGTCACTGGCGCGCAGCTTGGCGGTCAGGTCGTCGTACTCGCTGCGTTTGGCGCCCAGGGCCTGCTCACGCTCCAATTTGAGCGCCAGAGCGCTTTGCAAGCCGGCCTGTGCCGCCGCGTCGCTGAGACGGGCCAGTTCTTCGCGGGCACGCTGGGCCTCTGAATGGACAGATTCGGTTTGTTGCGTGGCGGTGTCTATGGTGCGGGCCAGTTCGGCATTGCGCGCCTGCAGGCTGCGTTGCGCAAACTGCGCCTCTTGCGCCTGGCGTTCCAGGCTTCGCTGCTGCTCACGGCATTGCGTCAGCTTGCGCTGCACTTCAATGACGCGCTCGTCCAGCTGGGCGTGGCGCTCCTGGCTGTCGGCCAGTTGCATGTCAAGGGATTCAAAGCGGCCCTCGGCGGTCTCACGGCGCTCCTGTAAGTCATCGAGTTGTGTCTGCACCTCGGCAATGTCGGCGTCGATTTGGGCGCTGCGGGTGCGGGCCTGTTCTGCCAGCTGCGACAAACGCAAGGTTTCCACCTGCAGCCCATGGGCCTCGGTTTGCGCCTCGGTGGCTTCGCGCCGTACGCTGACCAGGCGCTGCGAGCTTTCCGCATACGCCGCCTCAGCGCGAACCAGCCCGGTACGGGCTTCCTCGGCAATCATGACTTGGGCGCGTAACTCTTTTTCGAGGTTTTCAATCTCTTGGGCGCGGGCCAGCAGACCGGCCTGCTCGGAGTCCTGCGCGTAAAAGCTGACGCTGTGCGCCGTGACCACATGGCCGGACTTGAGGTAGATGCTTTCGCCGGGCTTCAGTGATTCGCGCTGGGCCAGCGCATCTTCGATACTGCCGGCGGTGTAGCAACCGTGCAGCCACTCATTGAACACCGCCTTTTGGCCCACATCGTTGATGCGCAGCAGGTCGGACAATCGCGGCAAAGCAGATGCGGACTCCGGCACGGCGGCCATGGGTGGGCTGAAAAAGGCCAGCTTGGCCGGTGGTGCATCGTTGGCGAAGGCGCGCACCAGTTCCAGGCGCGAAACCTCCAAGGCAGCCAGCCGCTCACGCAGCGCCCCCTCCAACGCATTCTCCCAACCCTGCTCAATATGGATTCGGGTCCATAAACCCTGCAAATGGTCCAGCCCATGCTTGGCCAGCCAGGGCTGCAGCTTGCCGTCGGTCTTGACCTTTTCCTGCAGCGTCTTCAACGCTTCCAGGCGGGCGGACAGGTCGGCCTGGCGGGCTGATTCGTCATTGACGGTTTGTTGCTGATTGCGCCGGGCTTCATCGCGCTGCGGCAGCATGTCTTGCAGCTCCTGCAAACGCGCATCAGCCACGGCCGCTGCCTCTTGGGCTTCGTCCAGCTGAGCCTGCAGCTCTTGCAGTTTGGCTTCATCCGGGGGAGCGAGCGCATTGCGGTCCACGGCCAGGCGTTCACGTCGGGTGGTCACCTGGCGGAATTGCTCCTCGATGCCCCGCTGCTCGGCCGCCAGAACCTGGATTTGTTGCTGCACCTGCATGACACTGCCACGCTGGTCGTTGGCGGCCGATTGCGCGGCGGTCAACGCGTCTTCCAGATCGGGCAACTGCTGGGCCTGTTCTTCTACCTGTGCGGCCAACAATTCGGTCTGTTCGTCGCCCAACAGCGCCAGCTCGGCCAAGCGTTCGATCTCGGCCGCGGCGTCTTCTTTTCGGGCGGCCCACTGGCCGATTTGTTCTTGCAGCGTCGCCAGGCGTTGCTCGGCACGCTGGCGGCCTTCTACAACAAAGCGGATCTCGGCTTCCAAGCGACCCACATCGGTGCTGGCTTCGTACAGCAAACCCTGGGCCTGGTTGACCTGGTCACCGGCCGCGTAGTGGGCCTGGCGCACCGTTTCCAGATCGGATTCAATACGGCGCAGATCGGCCATGCGGCTCTCCAATGCGTTGACTGCGCCTTCTGCGTCCATCTTGACCTTGGACTGGTCAGCCAGCGCCTCGGCCCGCTTCAAAAACCATTGCTGGTGCTGTTTCAGCGTCACATCGGCCTGCAGCGCGTTGTACTTTTGCGCAACCTCGGCCTGCTTTTCCAGCTTTTCCAGGTTGGCGTTGAGCTCACGCAGGATGTCGTCAACGCGGGTCAGGTTTTCGCGCGTGTCGGACAGACGGTTCTCGGTCTCGCGGCGGCGCTCCTTGTATTTGGAAACTCCTGCGGCCTCTTCGAGGAACAGGCGCAGCTCTTCGGGCTTGGACTCGATGATGCGGCTGATAGTGCCCTGGCCGATGATGGCGTAGGCGCGTGGCCCCAGCCCCGTGCCCAGGAAAACGTCTTGCACGTCGCGGCGGCGCACGGGTTGGTTGTTGATGAAGTAGCTGCTGGTGCCATCGCGGGTCAGCACGCGTTTGACGGCGATTTCGGCAAACTGGCCCCACTGGCCTCCGGCGCGGTGGTCGGCGTTGTCAAAAATCAGTTCAACGCTGGAGCGGCTGGCCGGTTTGCGGGTGGTCGTGCCATTGAAGATGACGTCCTGCATGGACTCGCCACGCAACTCGCTGGCCTTGCTCTCACCCAGCACCCAGCGCACCGCGTCCATGATGTTGGACTTGCCGCAACCATTAGGCCCGACCACGCCCACCAATTGGCCCGGCAACAGGAAGTTGGTGGGCTCGGCAAAGGATTTGAATCCGGACAGCTTGATGGAATTGAGGCGCACGGGACGAAAGGCTAATCTAAGCGGTTGATTTCATTGATTTTTGTGGGGTGTTCACGGCCATCAACGGCCTGCAATGATAGCGTGTGGGTGCATGGGCAAAAATCCATGCAAGTGCTCAGGGATAATGGGCGCCCATGAATCCGAATTTGCACCGCCTGCAGGCCTATCCGTTTGAGCGCCTAAAGCAACTCTTTGCCGCGGTGATCCCCAATCCCGCCTACGCACCCATCAGCCTGGGCATTGGTGAACCCCGCCATGCCACACCCCAGCTGATCAAGCAGGCTTACTGTGATGCCATCATGGACCCGCATGGTGGCCTGTCGGTCTACCCGGCTACCGGTGGCATTGTGGCTCTGCGCCAATCGATTGGCCGCTGGATGCAGCGCCGCTATGGGCTAGAACTCGACATCAACACCCAGATCCTGCCAGTCAACGGTTCGCGAGAAGCGCTGTTCGCGTTTGCCCAGGCCGTTATCGACCCCGCCGTGCGCCATGCCGATGGCCAGTCTGCGCTGGTGGTGTGTCCCAATCCGTTCTACCAAATCTACGAAGGTGCGGCCTTTCTGTCGGGCGTGCAGCCCTACTACGTGCCGTCGGACCCGGAGCGCAATTTTGCGCAGGACTGGGACAGCGTGCCCGAGTCGGTTTGGGCGCGAACCCAGCTGCTGTTTGTCTGCTCACCCGGCAACCCCACTGGCGCGGTGATGCCGCTGGACGAGTGGAAGAAATTGTTCGCCTTGAGCGATCGCCACGGCTTTGTCATCGCATCCGACGAGTGCTACAGCGAAATCTACTTCCGCGACGAGCCACCGCTGGGCGGCCTGGAAGCCGCAGCCAAGCTGGGCCGTACTGATTTCAAGAACCTGATCGCGTTTACCAGCCTGTCCAAGCGCAGCAATGTGCCCGGCATGCGCAGCGGTTTTGTGGCGGGCGATGCAGCCCTCATCAAGCAGTTCTTGCTGTATCGCACTTACCACGGCAGCGCGATGAGCACCGTGGTGCAGGCCGCCAGCATCGCCGCCTGGAACGACGAAGACCATGTGCGCGACAACCGCGAGCAGTACCGCACCAAATTTGCCCAGGTGACCCCCGTGCTGGCCGCGGTGCTGGATGTGGCCCTGCCCGACGCCGGCTTCTACCTGTGGGCCAAGGTAAAAGGGCCGGACACAGACTTCGCCCGCGACCTGCTCGCTCTCTACAATGTGACGGTCTTGCCCGGCAGCTTTCTGGCCCGCGAGGCGCAGGGGCACAACCCGGGCGCCAACCGCATCCGTATGGCGCTGGTGGCCGAAACCGCCGAATGCCTGGAAGCCGCCCAACGCATCGTCCAATTTGTTAAATCTCGCAGCTAACGCCTCGGGTCCGACCTCCTCAGCTATTGATCCATTAGAAAGACTTCCATGAGCCAACAACTCCAGCAAATCATTGACGCCGCCTGGGAAGACCGTGCCAATATCTCCGTCAGCTCCTCGACCGCCGAAGTGCGCGAAGCCGTGGAGACCGTGATCCACGCGCTGGACCGCGGCCAACTGCGCGTGGCCAGCCGCGAAGCTGTGGGCCAATGGACCGTGCACCAGTGGATCAAAAAGGCCGTCTTGCTGAGCTTTCGCCTGCGTGACAACGAAGTCATTGAGGCCGGCCAGTTGGGCTTTTATGACAAGGTGCAGACCAAGTTCGCCGGCCTGTCGGCTGAGGAAATGCGCGCCAGCGGCACCCGTGTTGTGCCGCCCGCCGTTGCACGCCGCGGCAGCTACATTGGCAAGGGCACCATCCTGATGCCAAGCTTTGTGAACATCGGCGCCTATGTGGACGACGGCACCATGGTCGACACCTGGGCAGCAGTCGGCTCCTGCGCGCAGATCGGCAAAAACGTACACCTGTCCGGCGGCGTCGGCATTGGTGGCGTGCTGGAACCCATGCAGGCCAACCCGACCATCATCGAAGACAACTGCTTCATCGGCGCCCGCTCCGAAGTGGTCGAAGGCGTCATCGTCGAGGAAAACTCTGTACTGTCCATGGGCGTCTACATTGGCCAGAGCACGCCCATCTATGACCGCGCCACCGGCGAGGTGAGCTATGGCCGCATCCCCAGCGGATCAGTCGTTATCAGTGGCACGCTGCCGAAAGACGGAGGAAAATACAACCTCTACGCCGCCATCATCGTCAAGCGTGTCGACGCGCAGACCCGCGCCAAGACATCCCTGAACGATTTGCTGCGCGACTGAGACTGTCAGCCCGCGTTAGCACCAGGTAGCACGTAAGTTAGTTGATTACCAACCGAGGTTGAACCTATGGCCACGACGACACCACCCGCATCCGGCACCATGGAGCGCATCCTGCGCCTGATGAGCGAGAAGAAGGCATCGGACGTCTACCTGTCGGCCAACTCGCCGGCGCTGATAAAGATCAATGGCCAATGCGTGCCTATCAACAACCAGTCGCTGCCAAACGACGCCACACGCAACCTGCTGGCTGAAATTTTGCCCCCAGACCGTATGGCCGAGCTGGATGCCGAGGGTGAGCTGAACATGGGTTTCCCCATCGCGGGCGTGGGCCGGTTCCGGGTGAGTGCCATGCGCCAGCGCGGCAGCATTGCGGCGGTGATCCGTTATATCTCGGTCGACGTGCCACCGCTGGCGGATCTGTTTTTGCCGCCCATTCTGGGTGACCTGATCATGGAGAAGCGCGGTTTGGTGCTGATGGTAGGTGCCACCGGCGCCGGCAAGAGCACAACGCTGGCATCGATGATCGACTACCGCAACGGCATGGTGTCCGGCCACATCCTGACCATTGAAGACCCAGTGGAATTTTTGTTCAAGAACAAGAAATCGGTCATCAACCAGCGTGAAATCGGTTCCGACACCAAATCCCTGCAGGTCGCGCTGAAAAACGCGCTGCGCCAGGCGCCCGACGTGATTCTGATCGGTGAAATCCGCGACCGCGAAACCATGTCCGCGGCCATTGCCTACGCCCAATCGGGCCACTTGTGCCTGGCCACCATGCACGCAAACAACAGCTACCAGGCGCTGAACCGTATCTTGAGCTTCTACCCGGTTGAGGTGCGCCCCACCATGCTGGGCGACTTGGCCGCCGCGCTGAAGGCCGTGGTGTCGCAACGCCTGCTACGCAACACGGCCGGATCGCGCGTCCCTGCCATTGAAGTTTTACTCAACACGAAGCTGATTGCCGAGCTGATCGAAAAAGGCGACTTCTCCGGTGTCAAGGAGGCTATGGAAAACTCCATGGCCGACGGGTCGCAGTCTTTTGAGCACGACATCGCGCGCATGATTGTCGAAGGTGTGGTCGACCGCAAGGAAGGTCTGGCCAATGCCGACTCCCCCACAAATCTGATGTGGCGTATGCAAAACGACTTCACCAAATCACAAGCACCGGCAAACGCACCCGAGGAACACGAAGAAGCCTCGTTCACAGAAATTACCCTGGACGTCAAGCATTGATGCATGCAGCAACAAATAGTGCAACTTTGCATTTGGCAGAACAGCTGATTGCGCGTCCTTCGGTCACTCCACTAGATGGCGGTTGCCAGGAACTGATCGCACAGCGGCTCAGCGCGCTGGGTTTCAACTGCGAAACCATTGTCAGCGGCCCGGCCGACTTTTTGGTCTCCAACCTTTGGGCAAAACGGGCTGCAGCCCTCGTGGAACGGCCGCAAGCCGCTACTGATTCTGTAGCAACTTACATGCCCGCGAAGACACTGGTGTTTGCCGGCCACACCGATGTGGTGCCCACCGGGCCGCTGGCGGAGTGGCACAGCGCGCCCTTCACCCCTACGCACCGCGACGGCAAGTTGTTTGGCCGCGGCGCCAGCGACATGAAGGTGTCTTTGGCGGCTTTCGTTGTCGCTATTGAAGAGTTCCTGGCCGCCAACCCCGACCCGCAGCTGAACATTGCGTTGATGTTGACCAGCGACGAGGAAGGCCCCGCCAACGACGGCACAGTCGTCGTCTGCAAAACTTTAACAGCCCGCGGCGAGAAGATTGACTATTGCATCGTCGGCGAGCCGACATCGGTGGAGCGAACCGGTGACATGATCAAGAACGGTCGCCGCGGCACCATGAGCGGCAAGCTGACCGTCAAGGGTATCCAAGGCCACATTGCCTACCCGCACCTGGCCAAGAATCCCATCCACCTGGTAGCGCCCGCAATGGCCGAGCTGGTGGGCGTGGAGTGGGACAAGGGCAATGCTTTCTTCCCGCCGACCACCTGGCAGATCAGCAACATCCATGGCGGCACCGGTGCCAGCAATGTGATTCCGGGCTCTGTGGTCATCGATTTCAACTTCCGTTTCTCCACCGAGTCCACGCCAGAATCGCTGCAATCACGCCTGACACGCGTGCTGGAGAAATACGAGCTGGAATACGACCTGACCTGGACCGTGGGCGGCCTGCCCTTTCTGACCACCCCCGGCACGCTGGTGGGCGCTGTGCAAGAGGCCATCTTGGCCGAGACCGGCATCCAGACCCAGCTGTCGACCACTGGCGGCACCAGCGACGGGCGCTTCATCGCACAGATCTGCCAGCAGGTCATAGAGATGGGCCCGCCCAACGCCACCATCCACAAAATCAACGAGTACGTCAACGTGGCCGACATTGAGCCGCTGAAGAATATCTACCGCCGGGTGCTGGAAAACCTGGAACGTCAGGCCCGCGCATGACACTTTTGGAATTGATTGAGTCCGGCGCGAAGCAACTGGAGGATGCGAAGCTGTCGTTTGGCCACGGTACGACGAACGCCTTTGACGAGGCCGCCTGGCTGGTGCTGTGGAGCATGGGCCTGCCGCTGGACACCCCGCTGGATGGTGAGGACTCCAAGGCAAATGAGGCTGTAGCCCCCGCCCAGCGCGCGCAAGCCGCTAGCATTTTGGAAGCACGCATCAGCACCCGTAAGCCTGCAGCCTACCTGACAAAAGAAGCGTGGTTGCAGGGCGTTGCCTTTTATGTGGACGAGCGGGCCATCGTGCCGCGCTCGCTGATCGCCGAACTCATTGTGGACGGCAGCATTGACTATTGGTTGAAGGCCTCGACGCACACCGTGCTGGACCTGTGCACTGGCAATGGCAGCTTGGCGGTGATTGCCGCGCTGACCTATCCCGATGTGGTCGTCACCGGTTCAGACCTGTCTGCCGACGCGCTGGCTGTGGCGCGCATCAATGTGGACAAGCATGGCTTGCAGCAGCGTATCGCGCTGGTTGAGTCGAACGGCTTTTCCGCCCCGGCACTGGCGAACCGCGGCCCTTTCGACCTGATCCTGTGCAACCCGCCCTATGTAAACGCGCAGGGCATGGCCGACCTGCCTGCGGAGTACAAGGCTGAGCCGGCAATGGCACTGAGCGGCAACCAGGCTGGTGGCAGCGACGGCATGGATTTCATCCGTGTGCTGTTGCAAGAAGCGCCGCGGCAGATGACCGAAGATGGCGTGCTGGTGCTGGAAATTGGCAATGAGCGGCCCTACTTTGAAACCGCATTTCCGCAGCTGGAAGTCGTCTGGCTGGAAACCAGTGCGGGGGATGACCAGGTGTTGCTGGTGACCAAGGAGGCCTTGTTGCTTTAGCGCCTTTGCCGAGCCCGCAGCAGACTTGGGGTACGGGCCTCCGTTCGTGTCCCCCGGCCTGCGGCCTCCTCCTTTACCTCACTGCGCCCCATACCCCAAGCCTGCTGCTCAGACAGTTTCACCTTTTTTTTGCGAGAAATTTCGCGCTCTTCCTGCCCGAGTAATAACGACCGCCACTTAGCGGGAGGCTGGGGCACTGCGAAGCGCAGGTAAAGGAGGAGGCCGAAGGCCGGGGGACACGGAGCTTCGCAGTGCCCCAGCCTCCCGCCACCACCGCCCGCCGAGATGACGTCTACATGACGTCCGAGATAAATTGAATTAATAGCTACGACCGTAAAGAATGATCACCTTAAAAAACGTAACCCTGCGCCGCGGGGCCAAGGTTCTACTGGACAGTACGTCCGTAACGCTGAACCCCGGCGAAAAAGTCGGCTTGGTAGGCCGCAATGGCGCCGGCAAATCCTCGCTGTTTGCGCTGCTCAACGGCAACCTGCATGAGGACTCCGGCGAGTACTACATCCCGACGCAATGGCGCATGGGCCAGGTGGCCCAGGACATGCCCGAGACCGACCAATCGGCCACAGAGTTTGTCATCGAAGGTGACACCGTATTGCTGTCAGCGCGCGAGGAAGTGGCAGCCGCCGAGGCCACCGAAGACTACAACCGCATGGCCGACGCCTACACCGGCTTGCACGACGCCGGCGAGTACGATGCTGCCGCCCGCGCCCAGGCGCTGATCCTGGGGTTGGGCTTCAAGACCAGCGAGCTGGAGAACCCGGTCAACAGCTTCTCTGGTGGCTGGCGCATGCGCCTGCAGTTGGCCCGTGCGCTGATGTGCCCGAGCGACCTGCTGCTGCTGGACGAACCTACCAACCACTTGGACTTGGACGCACTGGTCTGGCTGGAGGCCTGGCTCAAGAAGTACGAAGGCACCATGGTCGTCATCAGCCATGACCGCGAATTTCTGGATGCCGTGACCAACGTCACACTGCATATTGACGCAGGCAAACTTGTGCGCTACGGCGGTAACTACAGCAAGTTTGAAGACATGCGCGCAGAGCAGATGGAGCTGCAGCAAAACGCGTATTCCAAGCAGCAAGACAAGATCGCCCACCTGCAGAAGTTCATTGCCCGCTTCAAGGCCAAGGCCAGCAAGGCCAAACAGGCGCAGAGCCGCGTCAAGGCACTGGACCGCATGGAGAAGATTGCGCCGCTGCTCAGCGAAGCGGATTTCACATTCGAGTTCAAGGAACCCGCCAATTTGCCCAACCCGATGCTGTCGATGAGTGGCATCAGCGTGGGCTACCCCGCACCGGAAGATGCGCCCGCTGGCACGCCGCCCACGACCATCGTGCGCAACATTAGTAAATCGGTGTTGGCCGGGCAACGCATCGGCATCCTGGGTGCGAACGGCCAGGGCAAGTCAACGCTTGTCAAGACCATTGCACGCGACCTGGCCATCCTGGAGGGTGAAATCACCGAGGGCAAAGGCTTGAACATCGGCTACTTCGCCCAGCAGGAACTGGACGTACTACGCCCCGCAGACAACCCGCTGGACCACATGATCCGCCTGGTGCGCGAGATCACGGCCGCCGGCAAGATCGCAGGCCAGCAGACACGCGAGCAAGACCTACGCAGCTTTTTGGGCACATTCAACTTCAGCGGCGACATGGTCAAGCAGTCCGTCGGCAGCATGAGCGGTGGCGAAAAGGCTCGCCTGGTGCTTTGCATGCTGGTATGGCAGCGCCCCAACCTCTTGCTGATGGACGAGCCCACCAACCACCTGGATCTGGCAACACGCGAAGCGCTGTCGATGGCGCTGAACGAGTTCGAAGGCACCGTGATGCTGGTCAGCCACGACCGCGCACTCTTACGCTCGGTCTGCGACGAATTCTGGATGGTGTCACGCGGCGGTGTGGAGCCCTTCGACGGCGACCTGGACGACTACCAGAAGTACCTGCTGGATGAAGCCAAGCGCCAGCGCGAGGAGGCCAAGGAAGCCGCCAAGGTGCCAGTGGTAGCCAAGGCGGTTGCGCCCTCGCCTGCCGCCGGCAAGTCCAAAGGCAAGGGCGACACGTCGCCCAAAACCAAGAAGGAATTGCAGGATGTGGAGACCCGCATGGAGGCGCTCAACAACCAAGGTGCAGAATTGGAAAACCGTTTGTCGACCAACCCTCACCCCCAGGAGATCGCCGAGATCGGCCGTAGCCTGAAGCTGGTCAACGACGAACTGGCGGTGCTGGAGGATAAGTGGCTGGAGTTGTCGAGCAGCTTGGGCAATTGATCCACCAGACAACGGTTAAAGTGTAAGGGCGCAGAGCCGTTTAGGACCTATAGCGGCTGACGGTCGGACCGAGAGCCGAAGGACAAACTTAAGGCTAAGATATGCCGAAATAGCCCAAGACAAAATGCCGCGGGTCTAGAAATCGAGTTGATATTCTTGAAATGAGACCAATGTGAGCGAGGCGACACGATTTATTAATTTGTCCGACTCCGCAGTCACTTCGCCGTTGACAACTGCAACGGGTGGCGACTTGCATGAGTCATTAATGCTGAGACACATATTTGGGGCACAGCAAACCGAAAAGAAAACCGATATGGCAACTTCAATGACACGCGAAGAGATGACTGCAAGGCTTGAGCTCGTGGAGGCTAAAGCGGAAAGTCGTCTCGCACGCTTTGAAGAGCGATTAGACCAATCCATCGGTGAGATGCGGCGTGAAACCGCCGATCTCAAAGCATCCATCAGTAACTTGAAGACGACGACAGTCGTCACAGCGATTTCAGCAGTTCTGGCTATTGTGTTTGGCGTTGCGGCGTTCAATGCAACAGTATTGTCGAACATCGTCGCTTCGTTTGAATCTGGTAAGAACACAGCAACGGTAATTGCTCAAACAGCCGAACAGCTGAAGCAAACCCAAGAGCAACTAAAGGCCATTCAGGAAGCCCTGGTGAAAAAGGACTCTAAAAAATGACCGCTCCTAAGATAGTACGCATGGGAGACCAACGCGTCCTTAATGTCACTTGGTGTGATGACGTTCGCCAAGAAGCTAACAACAAGCTATCCTTCATGGGAATATATGCGTCGCGGTTGGTCGTTGAAAAAATTCCAGCTGCGCTGCCCGGTTTGAGTGCACACGTGCAAGTGCAGACGCCCTACGAAAGGCCGTTCCAGAAACTGAAGCTGAGTGTGTTCGACAACCTTTCCGACAAGCCTCTTGGCGAAATTGAGGCAATTGAAGCCGATGTGGCAAAGCTAAACGAACATTCGAGGACGCAAGCACAAAGCAAGGATGATGGCGATAGCTTGCTCGCCGGATTATTCGCATCATTTGTTTTCAGCTTTGGTCCCTATGAACTGAAAGAAGGTCTCAAGTGGCTACAGGTAAGAGCTGACCTCGGAGACGAAATCTTTGAGTCTGTGAAACTCAAAATCATGACTAGGGAAGAGGACGTTAAGTCGGCTTAGCACCCCTCCCGACCAAGAAAAAAGCCTGCTATCGATGTGATAGCAGGCTTTTCATATGCCACGGGGGCAATCTGGTGGGATCTGAGAGATTCGAACTCTCGACCTACGGATTAAGAGAATGGCTGACTTTAACAAAACTCAATAAAATCAACATCTTGCGTCGCTTGCCTAGTGTTGAAGTCAGCTACGTTTAGTCCCAATCAGTCAAAAATCGTTGTGCGTAGCTACGTTCTAGCTACGGTGTTATGACAATCGACTAAATTCCCAATGGCATCTTGCGGGCATCAAATCCCATGGATTGCATTTCGCGGCGGAAATGAGTCATTGCTAGAGGAAAAGCCTGCGCAACTAGCATGTACTGATAGTGCTCGTCATCGAGGTCCGCTAGTACGTCCCCCTCAGTGACAGCCGGCAGATAGTCAAACTTCCCCTCGTACTCTGCATTGAATGTAGCTTTGTCATCTGCCTTACCATCGTTAGCGGCTTCGGCAATGAACTCGATCTTTACGACGGCTTGCAAAATTCCGCCCGATACGTTGGGCACAGCTAAACCGACTTCAATGTTTTGCGTAAGTTGAATTGACCAAGCATCTGTACCATTCACCGGGCTCTTGTTTTCACCATGAAAAGCCAATGCCCGGAAGGACACTAGCTTTGGGCGCCTAGTCATTTCCATTTCTGGCTCTCCTGCCGGTAGGGCCGCAGAGTTGTCGTGCTCGGCCCACGTGGTGGCCCATTTCGGTAATCTGCCATGACGATGACGTTGGCAGTCACCGATTTCGTAGACACGTGCATTTCTTTGGAGAATTCGGCAGTCATCCTCTTCTCTTCAACCAATTCCCAAAAAGCTGCTTCACTACGACGTACTAATCGCAATAGGGTATCCATCGACTCAGACTGCGACACGTCATCGTTTTCGTACTTGCTGAACGCAACCGGACCACCACCAAACAAATTAGCAGCTTGGCTTTGGGTCAATTTGTATTTGTCGCGCAAGGCGCAAATTTCAATCCCGGTTAGCAGTCCGTCCACCGACTTGCGAAACGCAAGGACGGCGCGCTTATTCAACTTGCTTTCTTTCGCACCCGCCGACTCAGAATGACACACATCACACAATTGGTAGTGCAAAGGGAGCAGAGTCTTGTGTCCCTTGTACTCGCTCTCAACTTGATCCACATGATCCGTCACGTACCCCTCGCCACATATTGGGCAGAGCTCTTTGGTATTCATTTTTTCCCCAATCTAGGTATGACAAGAAATCGTCATGACCATCGTGCCAAGTCTGTTAACAGCAAACTTGACGAAATACTGGATCAACATGTGTTTGTTGACCGCTTCAATCCACTCCTTGATATTTATCGAATATGCATCACAGGCAGCATAGGCACCTCTGCCGTTTTCGCACCATTCCGAATCAATGTAGTGCGCTTGGCGCAATTGAAGAACCAGATCAATGACATCCGATGCGTCCCATCCAAGTTCTCGGACGCTCGTCACGCAATCTCTTGTCCATAGTTGTAGCCCCTTTCCGTCATGAATGATCGCTTTGACCCGATCAAGGTCATACAGTGGCCCGCCAGTGATTTTTTCACCACCGCCAGTTGACGGCGAAGTCAAACTGTACTCCGAAACGATAGTAAAAGTTACCATGGTGGTAATAATACAGCTAAAAACACGGTCATTGCTGTGTATTCATCCATGGTTTTTGGTGTTTCCATCCAACATTTTGGTTAAATAGCTGGTTTCAGTTTGGTCTGCATTTGACAGAAACGGAAGAAGATTGAGGACTATCCAGACCTGTGCCAGAATCAAATCCATGCAATGCGCGTTCTGTGATGACCTCGACAATCGCGTGCGTCACGGCGGCCGGGTGCTGTCCCCAAGTGGCCAGAGTCTTGAGCACTGCCGCCCGTGCCTGATTATCTAAAACATCGACGATGAAAACTGCCATCTTGGCGCCAAGCAAATCGAGCTACTTGCTGTCGTCATCTTCATTCTCGTCAGACAGCAAATGGCTATCCCTTGCAGTCTCGGAACGTGCCACTGCGGGCACAACCGCGCGCCTGCAACCTGTTCGACCTGTCGGGCGACTTGGAGCAATACCGGGGCTTTGTGGTGGCCGACATCAATGCGCTGACCAACACGGTGACCTTCACCAATGGGCATGAGCTGGTGGCGGGTGGTCGCTTAGCGCCGTCTCACTTGACCCCACCCGCGTAGAATAATTTTCAGCAGTTAGCTCCCACTAAAACCTGTTTTTATTATGCAAATAGACTTTGAAGCAATTCTCGAGGAAATTCAGAAGACAAAAAATCAGCTCAGCCAATTGGAAAGTTCGCTTTCGGTCTTGACGCACGACGCGCTAGAAGGGGAACGGTGGCGAGTAAGCAACCAGGCATTTGGACTCGTCAGCCAAGCTGTTCGCGTTACGGTGGAGCTGCACGAGCTGATTGAGACAGCGCCTAAGCATTGGAATAGGCATTGCGGTAGTCCCTTTTCGACTTCCTCCCCACCCTTTTTTTCTTAATTGGCGAGAACTAAGCCAGCATTCAGCACGCAAGAGCATTGGCCAAATGAGCCGCGTGTCCTGAATAAGCATTTGATTGATGCTCAGATACCCGCGTCACTGGAGCGCTTGCGAAGTCACATGGTGGAGATCGAGCGCCACCAGGACCGCCATGCCCGCATTGCGTCCGACTTTGCAGCGCTCACGCCCGAGCAGCGCGCGGCCACCTTGATCGTGGCCGGGACCAACCTAGGGCGTGAGGCCATCAACCAGGAGGTGCGCCAGGCGCTCGACTGTGCGGCCAAGGCGAGGTGCTCAACACGTTGAGCCGCAAGGACTTGACCCAGGCACAGGCATTGCGCACGGTGAGCTATCACGAAGGCGATGTGCTGCGTGCTGATCGCGAATACAAAGGCATGGGCCTGCAGCGTGGCGAGTTTGCGCGCGTTGTCGATGGACCGGAAGGGGTTGTGACCTTGGAGCGCCAGGACGGTGTGCGGGTGCCATGGCGCGCGGCCAACCAGCCGCACATGAGCGCCTTCACTGAGCATCAACGGGAAGTGGCTGAGGGCGACGTGCTGCGCTTTACCAACAATGACCATCGGTCGGGCATTGTCAATGGCGAGCGTGCCGTGGTGCTGTTGGTGGAGCCCGCCCAGGACCGGCTGCTGGTGGAAAAGTCAGACGGCACACGCCTCGCGTTGCCTTCGCGACGGGGCTACGGCAAAGCAACGTATTAAAGCTGGAGTGGAGCAACGTCGACATTGAACGGCGGCACGCTTGGGTATCGGCAATCAATTCAAAGAATCGCAAGCCGATTGCGGTGCCTTTGAATGACATATCCATGGCAGTGTTGCTGCGTCAAAAAGGAAAGCATTCCACCAGGGTGTTTACCTATGCTGGCAAGCCCATCGCCAACGCCAATACAAAGGCTTGGCGTAGCGCCCTGGTAAGAGCTGGAATTTCCGATTTCCGCTGGCACGACCTGCGCCACACTTGGGCGACCTGGCAGCGGCAGTCGGGAACGCCGACTTATGAGCTACAGAAATTAGGAGGGTGGAAATCTGCAACCATGGTGGAGCGGTATGCCCACTTGGCACCAGACAATCTGTCTGTCGCCGCCGGAAGAATCAATGGAATGATTTTTGGCTACGATTTAGCTACGGTGCAGGGGAAATAAAAAAGCCTGCTATCGATTAAATAGCAGGCTTTTCATATGCCACGGGGGCAATCTGGTGGGATCTGAGAGATTCGAACTCTCGACCTACGGATTAAGAGTCCGCTGCTCTACCAGCTGAGCTAAGATCCCTTAAAAAAAATTGGTGGGACCTGCGGGGGTCGAACCCACGACAAACGGATTAAAAGTCCGCTGCTCTACCAACTGAGCTAAGGTCCCGACAAGAAGTAACAATTTACTGTGTACTTCCTGCGAAGCTTTCAATTATAGCGTTTTTATTCTATCGGCTACGCGGTTTCAGAAATTTTATCGAGTATCCAGCCAGCGGCGCACATGCCAAAGCTTGCGGTCACAGACACTGCCGAACCATAGCCGTGGCAGTTCAGCGAGTTGTCCCCCTGCTCTATCTGGCAGGATGCGTCGGCGGGCTTGACCGCTTCACGGCTGAAGACGCAGGCCACTCCGATGCGTTTACCTTCCTTTGGTGCATTGTGCGCCTTACGCAGGCGGTAGCGCAGTTGCGCCAGTAACGGGTCGTGCGTGGTCTCGCTAAGGTCGGCTATGTCCACCTTGTGCGCATGGCGTTTGCCGCCGGCCGCGCCCACTGCCACAAACAACGATTTTGTTCTGCGTGCCCAATCGGCCATCGCAGTCTTGGCCTTGATCTGGTCACAGGCGTCGACCACGGCATGCACACCTGCGGGTAAAACGGCGGGCCAGTTGTCGGGCTCGACGAAGGCATCCACACACAGCACCTCGCACAGCGGATTGATCAGCGCAATACGTTCCTGCATCGCGGTGATCTTGGCCATGCCAACGGTGGTGCTGAGCGCGTGGACCTGGCGATTGATATTGGACTCGGCGACATGGTCCAAGTCGACCAGTGTCAGCCGCCCGACGCCGCTACGGGCCAGCGCTTCGGCAACCCACGAACCCACGCCGCCAATGCCGACCACGGCAACATGGGACTCGCGGATGGCTTGCGCGGGCGCCATGCCATACAGGCGCTCCATGCCGGAGAACCGACGAAGCACATCGGCATCTTCGCCGCCATCAACGCGCATGGTGTGGTCGCCTGGGCCGGTGAATTAGCGCAGACGCGCCAGTCGGTCTTTAGCGGCTTGCGCGGCTTCGGACGCCGGGTAGTTGGCAATCAGTTCGTCTAGTGTCTTGCGTGCGCCCTTGTTGTCTTTCAATTCCAACTGGCAGTTGGCAATGGCAAGAATAGCCTCTGGCACCCGCATGTGGTCGCCGCCCATGGCAACCAGTGCACGGAAGCTGGCCAGCGCGTCCTTGTAATTGTTGGTCGCGTACTGGGCATTGCCCAACCAGAACAGCGCAGACGGCCGGAAACCCGTCTTGGGATAGCGGTTCAGGAAATCGACAAACGCCACCTGGGCCGCGGCGAATTCACCCTTGCGGAAGATGGCCATCGCAGCGTCATAGCTTTGCTTCTCGGCAGGCTCCGCGACAAACTCGCGTCCATCCACTGTAATGCGCGAGGGTTCGAATTTGCGCAAACGCTCGTCGACATTTTGTACAGCGTCCTTTTGTTGGCGCTGCAATTCGGCCACATCACGGCCCATTTGCTCGCCCTGCCCGCGCATGCGCGCGAGTTCGCCGCGGGTTGCTTCCAGCTGGTTCTGCAGATCCAGCATTCCACGCTGAAGCTGGGCAGACTCTTCCGACGCACGCCGTGTTTCCTCGGCCAACTTTTGCTCGGTCGCCTGTACTTTTGCCCGCAAGTCCAATATGGCTTTGCGCGCCTCATCGTCATCAAAAAGGCCGGCAGAGGCGTGACCCATGCAAGCCACCATCAAAGCCACAGCCGCCGCCACGCGGCTCAGCTGCACGACGGAGGAAGCGGCGGCAGTTTTCATCGGTAAGAGATTTCAGCGCGGCGGTTCTTGGCAAAAGCGTCTTCGGTAGAACCCGAGACAGCAGGCTTTTCCTTGCCAAAGCTGACGGCTTCCAGTTGGCTCTCGGCCACACCCAGCAGGCTCAACGCGCGCTTCACCGCTTCTGCACGTTTCTGACCCAGGGCCAGGTTGTATTCACGGCCACCACGCTCGTCGGTATGACCTTCGATCGCGACCTTCTTGTTCTTGTCGGCCTTGACCAGCTTGGCATTGGTCTCGATCAGGGCCTGGAATTCCGGGCGGATCGTGTAGCTGTCGTAGTCGAAATAGACGACACGGTTGGCCACATCAGGGACCTTGTTCTGGTCCACGGCGACGGAGGTTACCCTGCTCTCGGCAACACCGCCGGTGCCGGGTCCGCCGGGCTGGGTAATTTTGCTGCCGGACTTGTCTTCAACCGGAGCATTGTCCAGCTTTGTCGAACTGCAGGCGCTCAAGAGAACGGCCAGGGAAGCCACCAATACCAAATGTTTCATCC
This sequence comes from Rhodoferax sp. ZS1R8, assembly GCF_056521325.1. Lineage (NCBI taxonomy): Bacteria > Pseudomonadati > Pseudomonadota > Betaproteobacteria > Burkholderiales > Comamonadaceae > Rhodoferax > Rhodoferax sp. ZS1R8. Next base: position 611,302 of record NZ_JBWMBA010000004.1, read on the forward strand.
AATACTCCTTTTGAAATTCCGTTGTGTGTATTACTTCTGCATCGGGCCCCAATCGGGCTCCCGAATGTCACCGTTTTGGCCCGCCAGACGGGCCTTTATCTTTCCATCCACGGTTGTTGTCATCAGCGCCTCGCGACCTTGTTGGTGGGTAGCGTAAATGATGAGACGGCCATTGGGTGAAAAACTGGGGTTTTCGTCGGCAGTAGTGTCGGTGATGGCATTGGCTGTACCGGTCGCGAGGTCCATGACATGCAGTTTGAACACGCCACTCACTCGCGAAATATATGCCAGCCATTTGCCGTCGGGACTCACCGAAGGAGAAATATTGTAAGTGCCAGTAAATGTCACGCGCTCGGCGTTACCGCCGCTGGAAGGCATGCGGTAGATCTGGGGTGCGCCACCGCGGTCGCTAACGAAGTAGATGAAACGGCCGTCGGACGTGAAGGTTGGCTCGGTGTCGATGGAGCTGTTCTGTGCCAGGCGGCGCGGTTCGCCACCGTTGGCGTCCATCAGATAGAGTTGTGAGCCGCCGTCACGGGTCAGCGTCGCGGCCAGCGTCTTGCCATCGGGCGACCAGGCCGGCGCACTGTTGGAGCCCTTGAAATTGGCCACCAGACGCCGTTTGCCAGAAGCCACGTCGTGCACAAAGATGACGGGCTTGCGGGATTCAAACGACACGTACGCCAGCTGCTGGCCATTGGGCGCCCAAGACGGCGAAATGATGGGCTCGGCGCTGTTGAGCGCGCTCTGTGCGCTTTCCCCATCGGCATCAGCCACCCACAGGTTGTAATTGCGGCCCGACTTCGTCACATAGGCGATGCGGGTGGAGAAAATGCCCTTGTCGCCGGTCAGCTTCTCATAGACAAAATCGGCCACGCGGTGGGCCACCAGGCGCAGGTCACCGGCAACCACCGCATAGCTCTGTCCACCCAGGTCCTGCCCGCGCACCACGTCCCACAGGCGCATGCGCACGTCAAACCGACCGTCGGCCAGGCGGGTGATGCTGCCGGTCACCAGTGAGTCGGCACCCTTCTGGCGCCAGGTAGACACTTCGGGGCGGGAGCCTTCGTCCATCGCGGCACCACTGCTGTCCACGGCGCGGAATTGGCCGCTGCGCTCCAGGTCGGCCTGCACGATGCTCGCGATTTTTTGAGGGGCTGCGTCGTCGCCACGGAAGGCAGCAATCGCAATGGGAACCTGGGTCAGACCCACGCCGGTGACCTCTACGCGGAACTGCGCAAAGGCAGAACCGCAGGCCAGACCGGCTATCAAAATTAACAGGTGACGCTTCAACATCTTTGCATTATCCCAGTGTTGTGATGAGCACATCATCGTTGATCCGTTGTTGTGAATAACCCAGCGTGGGCTGGGTCACCGTTGTCGCCGCACGGGCTTTCACAACCGCCGCATTGTGCGACTCCTGGTTGCGAGCCGCTTCCTTGTGCCATAAGTGAAAGACCTCCGTCGCACAAAAACCGTTCTTGCGTGCCACACCACTGTTGTGCAGGCGCAAGACGAAGTCCGCATCCTCATGCCCCCACCCAACGAAGGATTCATCAAATCCGTTTACACGCTCAAAGTCTGTGCGCCAACACCCCAAGTTGCAGCTGCGTATGCCCTTCCAGGAAAAGGCTTTTCGGTTGCGCAGGGGCATGTCCGGCAAGCGCAGCAGACCACTGAGTTTACTGGCCTGGCCGCCCAGCCTGCGGTGCAACCAATACCATGCGGATCGCCCGCTGACCTGCTCTGCGCCAGTGAGAACCAGGGCCGTGAATTCCGGCGACAGCAGCACGCGGCTGCCATTGAGGAAAAACCCAGGACGGGCAAGTTGGCGATGCCGGGCGATGAAGTCAACCTCGGGCACGCAGTCCCCGTCCAGAAACACGATGTAGTCTCCGCGGGATGCGGCCACGCCGAGGTTGCGGACACGTGACGCAGTAAATCCGACATCGGGGTGCCAGACGTGGGTCACGTGCAGGGCTTTGGCGACAGGTGACTGCGCTATCGCGGCCTGGTGCTCGGCCCGGGAGCCGTCATCTGCCACCAGCACCTCAAAATGGCGGTCCGTTTGCCGCGCCAAACCGGCCAGCACCGCGAGCAAGGCGTCGCTGCGGTTGTAGGTCGTGATGACCACGGAAACAAGGTGGGAGGCATTCATTTTGAACTAGACTACGCGGCTGGCAACCGCCTGCTGCGCGCCAAGTGGCCGAATACTACCACCCCCGATGAGCAAAATTTCCGTCTATATCATCGCCTTCAATGAAGCCGAAAAAGTTGCCGCCACGATAGAGAGCGTGCAATGGGCCGATGAGGTGGTGCTGGTGGACTCCTGGAGCACCGACGGCACGCCAGAGATCGCGACGCGCATGGGTGCCAAGGTCGTGCAGGTGGACTTCAAAGGCTTCGGCGCACTGCGCAACAGCGCCCTGGCCGCTTGCACCCACGAATGGATTTTCAGCCTGGACGCTGACGAGCGCTGCACGCCAGAGGCCCAGCAGGAGATACGCGCCATCACCAACAGCCCCGACGCGCTGGATGTGTACTGGATGCCCCGCCGCAACTACTTCATGGGCCGCTGGATCAAGCACTCCGGCTGGTACCCCAACTACCGCCAACCCCAACTGTTCCGCAACGGGGCCATGGAATATGACCTGAAGCCGGTGCACGAAGGCTATGTGCTGAAGACGGACAAGCCCATCGGCCATCTGAAGAACCCGATCTGGCAATTCCCGTTCAAGAACATGGCCGAGGTCATGCACAAGTCCAACCGCTACTCGACCTTGGGTGCGGAGAAGATCCAGCACAAGAAGATCAGCATGGGCATGGCGCTGAGCCATGGCATCTGGTCCTTCGTCAAACACTACATCTTCAAGCGCGGGTTTCTCGATGGCTGGGCCGGCTTTGTGATTGCACTGGGCAACTTCGAAGGCACCTTCTACCGCTACGCCAAGGCCCTGGAAATCCAGAAGGGCGCCGAGTGGCAGGCACCCAAGGCGCCGCCCCGCAATGCCTGAGGACCGCGCCCCCCCCACAGGCGTGTGGAACGCGCGGCTGGCCCTGGTCTGTCTGTCGGCCGTATCGGTGAGCCTGCCGATGGCCTGGATCAGCCTTGCCAAGGTGCTGGTATTGGTCGCTGGTCTGGGCTATCTGATTTTTGATACCGTGCGCGGACGGCGCGACACCGCGCTGGGCGCACTGTGGACACCGCGCATGCTGGTAGCCATCACCGTTGTGTTCGCAGCCAGCCTGCTGTGGACTGGTGCAGATATGCCATCAGCCCTCAATACGCTGGTCAAACACACCAAGCTGGTCGAGATTGCGCTGCTGGCCGTGCTGGTGCGCAGCATTGCGGAGGCGCGCATAGCCATTGCCGCCTATGTGCTGGGCCAGGGGTTTTTGCTGCTGAGTTCGTGGCTGTTGTTTGTCGGCGTGCCCGTTCCTTGGCAAGCGGGTTCCGCCATCAAATACGAGGTGTTTTCCACCTACCTGGACCAGTCCCTCATGTTTGCCACGTCGGCCGGCGTGTTCTGGTATCTGCGGGCCGAGCGTTTGTGGCCGCAGTGGGTGGGCATTGGCCTGGCTGTGCTGGCACTGGTCAATACGCTGCTGCTGCTGGAGGGCCGCAGCGGCTACCTGGTGGCGCTGACCACCATAGCGCTTGCCATCATGTGGACCATGCCGCGCAGGTTGCGCTTTGCAGCCCTGGTCATCACCCCTGCGGTACTGCTGCTGGGCCTGTCGCTGGGTTCGGCCAAGGTGCACGAGCGCGTGACCAAGATTTTTGCCGAGAGCCAGAATTTCGCCCAGACGCAGCAGGTTGCCGAAGGCGACTCTTCTGGCTGGCGCCTCAATGCCTGGCTGCGCTCGGTGCAGGCCCTGCAAGAGAAACCCCTGCAAGGCCACGGCGTCGGCAACTGGGCTCCGGTGGTCAAGCGCATCCAGGGTAGCAATGCCGATGCGATCTTTGGTGTGGGCAACCACAGCAACCCGCATGAGGAATACCTGCTGTGGGCGGTGGAACTGGGTGTGGGCGGAGCCTTGCTGCTGCTGGGCCTGTTCCTGTGCATCGCCCGGGATGCGCTGCGCTTTCCCCCGCCGGTGCAGCAGGCCTTGCTGGGCGTGGTGGCCGCTACTGCGGTGGCTTGCCTGTTCAACTCGGCGCTGTACGACGACCTGATGGGCGACTATTTCTGCGTCAGCCTGGGCTTGCTGTTGGCGCTGGGGCTGCGCAGCGGCTCACCCGCCTTCAATCAAGCCCCAACACACCAGTGACCGCATGACCAAGCCAACACCCGAATCCACTGCCGCTCCGTCGCAACCGCAACGCGGCCTGCTCCAGCGCATGCGTGCGCTGCAGCCCTACTTCGGCGCTTACCGTGGCACGTGGTTCATTGTCGTGTTGGCCACTATCGTCGCGGCCATCACCGAACCTTTTATTCCGAAACTGTTTGCAGATCTGCTGGACCAAGGATTCGTTAAACGCAGCCTGGACCCGTGGATCGTGCCGGTGGTGTTGATGGCGGTGTTTGGTGTGCGCGGCTTGGCCAGCTATGTGGCGCAACTAGGCTTGTCGCACGTCACCAACAACGGGCTGCTGCTGATGCGCCGCGAAATGTTTGCCAAGCTACTGGTCTCGGAGCTGGGATTGTTCAAAAAGCAAACATCCAGCGCTCTGTCCAACGCCATCGTGTATGAAACGCAAAACGGCGCCTTTATGCTGGTCAACTCTGTGCTGAGCTTGATGCGCAACGCGCTCACATTGGTCGCGTTCCTTGTTTCCCTGCTGCTGCAAAATTGGAAGCTGACGCTCATCGTCATCGCCGTGTTTCCGGCGCTGGCCTGGGTCATGCGTGTGCTGACCAAGCGGCTGCACAGTCTGACCAAGGCAAACCAGGACGCCACTGATGGCCTAGCTTATGTGGTCGAGGAAAACGTGCTAGCCCACCGTGATATCCGCCTTTACGGGGCGCAAGCCTCGCAGGCCGAACGGTTTGAGCACTTGGGTCTGTCCCTGCGCAGTCTGGCCATGAAGTCCACGGTGGCCGGTGCCGCGATGACGCCCCTCACCCAAATGTTGGCAGCCATGGCGCTTTCGGCCGTAGTGTCTGTGGCCCTGGTACAAAGCGCCGCCAGCGAAACATCGGTGGGCGACTTCGTCGGCTTTTTGATGGCCATGCTGATGACTATCGCACCGATTCGCCAATTGTCAGAGGTCTCCAGCCCAATCACCCGCGGCTTGGCGGCGCTGGAGCGCGGCCTGGAACTGATCCACGATGTGCCGTCCGAAAGCCAGGGCGGTTTCTCCGAGCCACGAGCCAAGGGCGAGATCGTGTTCGACAACGTGGTTGTGCAGTACGCAGCTGACGCCGCACCCGTCATCCAGAACCTGAGCCTGGACGTGCACAGTGGCGAGACCATTGCCCTGGTTGGCGCATCCGGCGCCGGCAAGTCCACGCTGGTCAACCTGTTGCCGCGTTTCGTCGATTTGCAGGGCGGCAGCATCCAGCTGGACGGCCAGGACCTGCGGGACTGGGATCTGAAAGCGCTGCGTGCGCAATTCGCCTTTGTCAGCCAGCACGTCATCATGCTCAATGACAGCATTGCGGCCAACGTGGCGCTGGGATTGCCGCTGGACCGTGACAAGGTCATGGCATGCATGCAAGCCGCCAACCTGGGTGCGCTGGTCAGCGACCTGCCCCAGGGCGTGGACACGGTCGTGGGCCACAACGCGATGCAGCTCTCCGGCGGCCAGCGGCAACGCCTGGCGATTGCCCGGGCGCTGTACAAGGATGCGCCCATACTGATCCTGGACGAGGCCACCTCCGCGCTGGACACCGAATCCGAACGCGCCGTGCAAGACGCCCTGCAAGCCCTGATGCGCAACCGCACGACGCTGGTCATCGCCCACCGCCTGTCCACCGTGATGCACGCCACCCGCATCGTCACGATGGACGCCGGGCGCATTGTGGAAACCGGCACCCACCAGGAGCTGATCCAGCGCAACGGCCACTACGCCCGCCTCTACCAACTGGGCCTGGGTGGCAGCCTGGACGCAGCCGAAGCCGGCTGAGCCCCGTAAGGCTTCTTAGCTCGGGCCATATGCCAAATCAGGCTGCAGCCCCCGTGCAGAGCGCGTAAGCCGCTACTAAAACAATAGCATTTATCGGACCATGGCGAGCCGCTGGTACACAGCTTCCTGCTGCACGGCGATCTCCGACCACAGATGGCGACGCGCAAATGCCAGTCCGTGTTCCCGCACATGCGCTGCCAGGGCCGTGTCCTCCAGAACGCGGCTCAACGCATGGGCCAGCGCCCGGGCATCGCGCGGGTCGGGCAGCAGCAGGGCCTCTTGTCCATCCCGCAGCTCAGCAGCGATACCGCAATAGACCGCACAGCTGACGACCACCGGCAGGCCATGGGACATGGCCTCCAGCACCACCATCGCAAAGCTGTCTTCCAGCGTCGGATGGGCCAGGCAATCCGCAGCCTGGTAGGCCACGTCCACGGCTGCCAAGGCGCCCAGAAAGAACACCCGCTGGGCCTGGCCGCTGGCCTGCAGTTCCGCCTGCACCAGGCTTTGCTGTGCGGCATTGCCCACCACCGCCACATAGACATCGGCTGGCAACTGCGGCAGGGCCTGCAGCAACGCCGGCAAACCCTTCTTGCGAAAATCATTGCCCACCAGCAGTATGCATCGCCCGGCTTGCGGTAGGCCTAGCTGGGCGCGGGCTAGCGCGCGCTGGGTAGCACTGGCCGGTCCGGGTACGGAGGCAACACCGGGAGATACGACCTGGCATGCGGTCACCGCATGGGGAAAGGACTCGGCCATCACCGGCAACTGGATGCGGGATGCCAGCGCAATGCAGCGCCCGTCCGCAACCCGATAGCGACCCCACTCCAGCGCCAGGTAGGCCAGCAGGCGCGGGCTGGACATGATTTTGAGCCAACGCAACGCCCGCCGCCAGCCGTGGCGTCCGTGCAGCAGGCTGTAGCGTACCGGTACCACATGCACGGTCTGCACGCTTCCATGCCAGGTGTTCTCGTGGGAATGCACCACATCAAAGCCGCTTTTGGTCTGCCACCAGGTGGCCAGTGCAAACCACAGCTGGTTGATCCAGCGGGGTTTGTCAAACGGCAATGGAATGCGATGGTAGGTGACGCCAGGCCACTGGTGGTCTATCTGTTGCGCAAAGACGTGGATGTCGTGGCGTGCTGCGAGCTGCTCCACCAGCGCAATCGAATAGCGCTCAGCCCCGCCCCCGGTCGGTCGAAAAATCCGGTTCAGGACTGCAATGCGGAGGCGTTTGGGCGTGGCATCCGCCGTCATTCCCGCCGCCGGTCTTCGTATTGCGACACCAGTTTCCACCACAGCAGCATCCGGTTGGTTCTGCGCAGTACGGGTACACGGGGCAACTCCAGCAGCGTATCGCCCGAGCGGCAGCGGCCACGCCGGGTGGTGGTGGCGCTGATGTAGCCGGCCTCCTGAACCATCGCCACATGCTCGGGCGTGAACTCCCCATAGGGGTAGCAAAAGTGATTGACTGCGGTGCCGGTGAAATACTCCAGATCTGCCTTGCACTGCGCAATTTCCGTGTGGCAGGCCGCGGCGTCCAAGGTCGGCAGCCGCACATGGTTGCGCGTATGGGCACCGACCTCTTGTCGACCCGCCACCCATTGCCGCAAGTGCGCAGCAGACATCAACTCGGACGGCGGCACGCCCATGGCCGTGTCCCAACTATTGGTCTGGCCCAGCATGCCACTGACGATATAGCAGGTGGATGAAAACCCGTACCACTGCAGTACGGGTAGCGCATGGGTCAGGTTGTTCAGGTAGCCATCGTCAAAGGTGATGCCAAAGACCTTGCCCTCGCGTTCACCATTCAGGTAGGGCTGCAGCGCCGTCATAGACAGGCCGTGGTAACCCAGGCCGTGCAGAAACGCCATCTGGCGCTCAAAGTCTGCAGGCGCAACGCTCAGGCTGCGAAAGCCCGCGCCCCGGGGCGAAGCCTCCGCGATCTGGTGGTAGGTCAGTATTGGGACCGGTGAGCGGCTTTTGATCTTGGAGTGCACGGTGGACAAGGCTGGGCGGGGATCGGAGGTTTACAGCAGCACGATATCGTACTGGTCCTGTGCCATCGCGGCCTCGCTTTGCAGCGATACGGGCTTGCCGATGAACTCGCTGAGGCCTGCCAGGTGCTGGCTTTCCTCGTCCAGAAACAGCTCGATGACCTTGGGTGAGGCGACGACGCGGAACTCACGCGGATTGAACTGCCGTGCCTCGCGCAGGATCTCGCGGAAGATGTCATAGGCAACGCTGCGCGGCGTCTTGACGATGCCCTTGCCCTCGCACATGGGACAGGGTTCGCACAGCATGTGGGCCAGCGACTCGCGGGTGCGTTTGCGCGTCATCTCCACCAGCCCCAGCTGCGAGAAGCCGCCCGCCATGGTCTTCACGCGGTCACGCGCCAGCTGCTTGCGGAACTCGGCCAGCACGGCCTCGCGGTGGTCTTCGCGCACCATGTCGATGAAGTCCACGATGATGATGCCGCCCAGGTTGCGCAGCCGCAATTGGCGCGCAATGGCTTGTGCTGCTTCCAGGTTGGTCTTGAAGATGGTGTCGTCAAAATTGCGCGCGCCAACAAAACCGCCGGTGTTGACGTCCACCGTGGTCAAGGCTTCGGTCTGGTCGACGATCAGATAGCCGCCGGACTTGAGGTCTACCCTGCGCCCCAGCGCCTTCGCAATCTCTTCGTCAATCGAAAACAGGTCAAAGATGGGGCGCTCGCCTTTGTAATGCTGCAGCTTATCCGCCGCCATCGGCATGAATTCGGCGCCAAAGGACTTCAGCGCGTCAAACTGCTCGCGCGAATCGACGCGGATGGTCTGCGTAGACTCGCCCACCATATCGCGCAGTACGCGCTGCAACAGGCTCAAATCCTGGTGCAGCAGCGACTGTGGTGGCAGGCGGGTCGATGCGTCCTTGATACGCGCCCAGGCCTTGCGCAGGTAGCCTATGTCGTCGGCCAGCTCAGCATCCGTTGCCTCTTCACCGTTGGTGCGCAGGATGAAACCGCCGCCCTGCGTGCCGGACAGCGCCTGCATGCGCCCGCGCAACTCGTCGCGCTGGTCCTTGGGAATCTTCTGGGACACGCCGATGTGGTCGTCCTGCGGCAAAAACACCAGCAGCCGACCAGCAATGCTGATCTGGGTGGACAGACGGGCACCCTTGGTGCCGATAGGCTCTTTGATGACCTGCACCATCAGCGCCTGACCTTCGAAAATCTGCTTTTCAATCGGAATGACGGGGGCCGCGCCCTTGGCGACGAAGGGTGCCTCGCCATCGGGCTGGCGGTGCCAGACATCGGCCACGTGCAAGAAGGCCGCGCGCTCCAGGCCAATGTCGATAAAGGCGGACTGCATGCCGGGCAACACGCGTGCGACCTTGCCCAGGTAGACATTGCCAACCAGACCGCGCTCCAGCGTGCGCTCCACATGCAGCTCCTGCAGCGCGCCGTTTTCCAAAATGGCAACACGGGCTTCCTGGGGGGACCAATTGATCAAGATGTCATTGTTTTGCATCGTCGCTAGTCCGGTTTGATTCAGAGTCTGAAACCCAAGGACCGCAACGCCTGCGCAGTCTCGTAGATTGGCAACCCCATGATGCCAGAGTAGGAGCCGCTCATGTGGGCAATGTGGGCAGCCGCCCTGCCCTGCACCGCATACGCACCGGCTTTGCCCATGGGCTCGCCGGACGCCACATAGGCGTCGATGTCGGCCTCGCTCAACTCTGCAAACGTAACCCAGGATTCGCTGCAGGCCGCTGCATATTGATCGCCAATGCCAATGGCGACGGCAGTCAGCACCCGGTGTGGCCGGTTGGACAGCGCGTGCAACATGCGTTTGGCATCGTCCGCATCCTCCGGCTTGCCAAAGATGGTCTGCCCCATGGCCACCGTGGTGTCGGCACACAGGATGGGTGCGGGCTGCAGATGGCGGCGCACCAGGCGCTGTTGGGCGGCCTGCAACTTCAAGGCTGTGACGCGTTGCACATAGGTCTTGGGCGCCTCGTTGCGCAGCACCACCTCCAGTGCTTCCGAATCCTCATCGGCGTCTGCCAACAACAGGGCGTGACGTACGCCAAGCTGCTCCAGCAACTGACTGCGCCGCGGGCTTTGGGACGCCAGGTAAATGAAGTCGAGAACGGATTGCATTTTAATGGTTATTCCCTGTGGTACGGATGGTTGGCGTTGACGGACCAGGCGCGGTAGAGCTGCTCGATCAACAGCACCCGCACCATCGCATGGGGCAGCGTCAAATCGGAGAGGCGGATGCGCTCGTGCGCCGCCTGGCGAAATGCCGGGTCCAGCCCGTCAGGGCCTCCGATGACCAGGGCCACATCGGTGCCACCCAGTTGCCATTCCTTGAGCTTGGCAGCCAAGGCCAAGGTGGTGACGGTCGTGCCCCGCTCGTCCAGCGCGACGATGCGCGCGCCCTTGGGAATGGCGGCTTCAATGCGGGCGCGTTCGGCGGCGTAAAGGGTTTCCAGTGTCTTGGAGCCACGCGGCTCGGTCTTGACGGCCTTGAGTTCAACCTTGAGCTCGTGGGGAAAGCGTTTGGCGTAATCGTCCCACGCCGTTTGCGCCCAGTCGGGCACCCGCTGTCCCACGGCGACGATAGCCAGCCGCATGGCGGGAATCAGGCTTTGCGGGGAGCGGTCTTCTTGGCGGCGACCTTCTTGGCCGCAGGCTTTGCTGCTGACTTAGCCGCTGGCTTGGCGGCAGGCTTGCCGACCACGGTGCGCTTGGCAGAAATCGGCACCTTTTTGGCAGCCGCTTTCTTGGCGGGGGCAACTGCGCCGGCTGCGTCAGATTTGGGGCCTGCCGTTTTACGGGCCGGTGCCTTGGCCTTGGCGGCCTTGTCGGCATCCTTCTTCAACTGCGCCTTGGAGGGGAAGGCCTCGGCCACACCCTTTTTGGCGGCATTGGAGCGCTTCAGCGTTGTAGGCTCAGCCTTCGGAGCAGCCTTGGCCGCTGGCTTGGCGCTTTCGGCCGTTGCAGGCTTGGCGGCACCCAGTTTCAGGCGTACCGGCTTTTCGCCCCACAACTCTTCGAGGTTGTAATACTGGCGGAAGGTGGGCTGCATGACGTGCACCACGGCCTGCCCGCAGTCCACGATGATCCATTCACCGTTTTCTTCACCCTCAATGCGCGGCTTGGGAAACCCAGCTTCGCGCACGGCATCGCGCACGCTGGCGGCCAGGGCCTTGGTTTGGCGGTTGGAGGTACCGGATGCCACGACAACCCGCTCGAACAATGCGGACAAATGCTCCGTGTCAAACACCTGGATGTCCTGGGCTTTGACGTCTTCAAGGCCATCGACGATGGCGCGTTGGAGCTTGGTAATGTCTTTTTTGGCAACGGTAGGTGTAGTCATCAGGCAATTCGGTAAAGGTGGTGTTGGGCAATATAACGCGCAACGGGATCAAAAACCAGTGGGACGGCAGGCTGGCCGTGGGCCAAACGCTGGCGGATTTCGGTGGCGCTGACCTCCATGGGAGGCATTTCCAGCTGTCGCAAGCCTGAAATCCGGGCAGGCAATGCATCAGATGTGCCTAGAGCCCTCGTGGAATCGGCGCGGTCAGCTACACATATTGTAGCTAGTTCAGATATCTCGCCAATTCGGTGCCACGAACCCAGCGCCTGGGCCTGGTCTTCGCCCAGCACCAGAAAGAACTGGGCCCCCGGATGTTCGGCGTGCAATTCCAGCAAGGTGTCGACGGTGTAGCTGGGGCCGGTGCGCTGCGTTTCGCGCGGGTCGACCAACACACAGTCCAGCTCGGCAAAGGCCAGATGGGCCATTTCCAGGCGGTGCACCGCAGGGGTTAGCGGGCGGCTCTTGTGCCAGGCCTCACCCGTGGGGATGACCAACAACACATCGAGCCGCAACTGTGCAATGGCCGCGCGGGCCAGGGCCACGTGGGCGATGTGGGGTGGATCAAAGGCACCGCCGAAGATGCCGATGCGCCGCGGCAAAGCTGCTGCCACGCTCAGACGACCCAGTCTCGCCGGGGCAAGAATTGCGTGTACAGCGCCGCCTCGGGCGTGCCGGCTTCGGGCACGGCCTGGTAGGCCCAACTGGCCAGGGGTGGCATCGACAACAGGATGGACTCGGTACGGCCACCGGATTGCAAGCCAAAGTGCGTACCCCGATCCCAAACCAGGTTGAATTCCACATACCGGCCACGGCGGTAGAGCTGGAAATTGCGTTCTCTCTCGCCGTAGGCAGTGTCCTTGCGTTTTTCAACGATGGGCATGTAGGCCTTCAGAAAGGCATCACCCACGGCTTGCATCAGCGCAAAGCCATTGTCAAAACCGCCCTCGGCAAAGTCATCATAAAAGATGCCGCCAATGCCGCGCTGCTCGTCGCGGTGTTTCAGGTAAAAGTATTCGTCGCACCACTTTTTGAAGTGAGGGTATTTGTCGGCGCCAAAGGGCAGCACGGCATCGCGGCACGTCGTATGGAAGTGGCGCGCGTCTTCGTCAAAACCATAGAAGGGCGTCAGGTCCATGCCGCCGCCAAACCAGCAAACCGCCTCCTGCCCGGGGTGGCCTGCCGAGATCATGCGCACATTCATGTGCACGGTGGGCACATAGGGGTTGCGCGGGTGGAAGACCAATGACACGCCCATGGCCTCAAACGGCGCACCGGCCAACTCGGGCCGGTGTTGCGTGGCAGATGGTGGCAGCTTGGGGCCACGCACATGCGAGAAACCGCAACCTGCCCGCTCAAACACGGCGCCGCCCTCCAGAATGCGGGTGATGCCATTTCCCTGCAGCGGTTCGCCCGGTGCCTTTTCCCAGGTGTCCGACACAAAGGCCTGCGTGCCGCCGTCCATGTCCGCAACGGCAACGGTGATGCGCTGTTGCAGGGCCTGCAGATAGGCGCGCACTTGCGCCACCCGCACGTCACTCATCGGCCGGCCTTGGCGTCCCCGCCGGGTTTGATGGCGCGGTGGCCGATGTCGTGGCGGTATTGCATGCCGTCAAATCGGATGCCTGGAATCGCCTCGTAGGCCACCTGGCGGGCCGCCTTGGCGTTCTCCGCCAGCGCGGTCACGCACAGCACGCGGCCACCGCTGGTCACCGTGGCGCCATCGCGCGCCTCGGTACCGGCGTGGAAGACCATGCAGGTTTCCTGCGCGGCGGGCAGCCCGTGGATGGCGTCGCCCTTGCGCGGTGTGCTGGGGTAGCCAAAAGCGGCAAGCACTACGCCCAGCGCCGTGCGGCGGTCCCACTCCAGCTCCATGTTTTCCAGACCACCGTGTTCGGTAGCGGCCAGCAGCACGTCGACGAAGTCAGTCTTGAGGCGCATCAGGATGGGCTGGGTCTCCGGGTCGCCCATGCGGCAATTGAACTCCAGCGTCTTGACATGACCCTGGGGGTCGATCATCAAACCGGCGTACAGAAAGCCGGTGTACGGAATACCGTCCTGCTCCATGCCCTTCAGTGTGGGCAGGATGATCTCGCGCATCGCGCGGGCGTGCACCTGGGGCGTAACCACCGGTGCCGGCGAATAGGCACCCATGCCACCCGTGTTGGGGCCCTGGTCGTCGTCCAGCAGGCGCTTGTGGTCCTGGCTGGTAGCCAATGCGACCACGTCCTTGCCATCGCACAGCACCATGAAGCTGGCTTCTTCACCTTCCAGAAACTCTTCGATGACCACACGCGGCACGGCATGACCACCCTCGCCCGCGTTGTGCACCACGCCCAACTTGTTGTCCAGCAGCATGAAGTCGATCGCGTCGTGGGCCTCAATCAGCGTCATCGCTACCACCACGCCCTTGCCAGCGGCCAGGCCATCGGCCTTGACGACGATGGGCGCACCCATGCGGTCCACGTAGGCGTGGGCTGCTTTGGGATCTGTAAACGCTTCGTAAGCTGCGGTCGGAATGTTGTGCCGCTGCATGAAGGCCTTGGAAAAAGCCTTGGAGCTTTCCAGCTGCGCGGCCGCCTTGGTCGGGCCAAAAATGCGCAGGCCGTGGGCGCGAAATTCATCCACGACGCCGGCTGCCAGCGGACCTTCGGGGCCTACCACGGTCAACCCAATCTTGTTCTCTTGTGCCCATTCACGCAGCGCCACCACATCGGTGATGGGCACGTTTTTCAGCCGGCTGTCCAGCGCGGTTCCGCCGTTGCCTGGCGCCACGTACACCATTTGGACCTTGTCGGACTCTGCCAACTTCCAGGCCATGGCGTGCTCGCGGCCGCCTCCCCCGATCACCAGAACATTCATGTAGGACTCCGACGCGCCAATTGGCGGTTGTTGCAAGTGTTGTTGTAGTTCGTCATATCGCAGCGTTGTGGTAAATCTCTTGCGTGTCGTCCAGGTCTTCCAGCACATCCAGCAGCTTTTGCATACGTGCGGCGTCGTCTCCACTCAATTCGATCGTGTTTTCGGCACGCATCGTGACGCCCGAAATCTCGGCCACCAGGCCCGCAGCTTCCAGCGCCTGCTTGACAGCCTCGTAGTCGGCATAGGCCGTCAAAACCTCGATCGCACCATCGTCCCCGGTGATGACGTCTTCGGCACCAGCCTCCAACGCCACTTCCATGATCTTGTCTTCGCTGGTGCCGGGGGCAAAAATCAGTTGCCCGCAATGTTTGAACTGGAACACCACCGACCCCTCAGTGCCCATATTGCCGCCGTGCTTGCTAAACGCATGGCGCACTTCGGCCACAGTGCGCACCTTGTTGTCCGTCATCGTGTCCACAATGATGGCGGCGCCACCGATGCCGTAGCCCTCATACCGAATTTCTTCGTAAACAATGCCTTCCAGCGTGCCAGTGGCCTTGGCAATACCGTATTTCACGTTCTCGGCCGGCATATTGGCGGCTTTGCCTTTTTCCACTGCCAGGCGCAGCCGTGGATTGCTGCCCAGATCGCCCCCGCCCATGCGCGCCGCGACCATGATTTCACGCATCACCCGGGTCCAGACGCGCTGACGCTTCTCATCCTGGCGACCCTTGCGGTGCTGAATATTGGCCCATTTGCTGTGTCCTGCCACGTGAATCCTTAGAAAAATCGTTACGCTACAGTTTGAATTGTACTTTTTGAGAATCCCATGGCCGCTCCAGACACCACCAGCATCCTGATTGCACAGCATGGCGACACGCAGTGCTGTCTGCTACCGAACAAAGCCAACCGCCACGGCCTGATCACCGGCGCCACCGGCACCGGCAAAACCATCACGCTGCAAACCATGGCGGAAGGCTTCTCACGCCTGGGCGTGCCGGTGTTCATGGCCGACATCAAGGGCGACCTGACTGGCATCTCACAGGCTGGTAGCCCCAGCCCCAAGCTAAGCCAGATCATCAAAGAGCGTGGCCTGCCAGACCCCGCCTACCAAGCCTTCCCCACCACGCTGTGGGACGTGTTTGGCGAACAGGGCCATCCGGTGCGCGCCACCGTCAGCGACCTGGGCCCCTTGCTGCTGGCCCGCATGCTGAACCTGAACGAAACCCAGGCCGGCGTGCTGCAGCTGGTGTTCAAGATCGCCGACGACGCCGGCCTGCTGCTTTTGGACATGAAAGACTTGCGCGCCATGTGCCAGGACGTGGGCGACAACGCCAGCCAGTACACCACCGAATACGGCAACATCAGCGCTGCCAGCATTGGCGCCATCCAGCGTGGGCTGATGCAGATCGAAGCCCAAGGCGGCGAAAAGTTCTTTGGCGAGCCCATGCTCAATATTGCCGACTTCATGCAGACGGACGCCAAGGGCCAGGGCATGGTCAACATCCTGGCTGCCGACAAGCTGATGAACGCGCCCCGCCTGTACGCCACCTTTTTGCTGTGGATGCTGAGCGAACTGTTCGAAACCCTGCCCGAGGTCGGCGACCTGGACAAGCCCAAGATGGTGTTCTTCTTCGACGAAGCCCATTTGCTGTTCAACGACGCCCCCAAGGTGCTGCTGGAACGCATCGAACTGGTGGTACGCCTGGTGCGGAGCAAGGGCGTTGGCGTGTATTTCGTCACCCAAAACCCGCTAGACATTCCCGACACCGTGCTGGCCCAGTTGGGCAACCGCGTGCAGCACGCGCTGCGCGCCTTCACGCCGCGCGACCAAAAGGCCGTCAAATCGGCGGCAGACACCATGCGCGCCAACCCAGGGCTAGACATTGGCACGGCCATCACCGAGCTGGCCGTGGGCGAGGCGTTGGTGAGCTTTTTGGACGACAAGGGCCGGCCAAGCGTGACCGAACGCGTGTTTGTGCTGCCGCCGTGCAGCCAGATCGGGCCCATCACCGCCGAGCAACGCAAGACTCTATTGGCCGAATCGCTGGTAGCTGGGGTTTATGAGAAGGCGGTGGACCGAGATTCGGCGTTTGAGGCGATCAAGGGGCGCACCCAGGCGCGCCAACCGGCTGGCACGGTTGCGCCCGCGCCAAACGGCGTACCCTCGCCCGCTCCAAACGCGTCGACGGGCACTCCTGTATCTGGCACACCCGCTGCGCCAGAAAAGAGCATTTTCGACAGCATCGGCGACATGCTGGGCGGCGGCACCCGCCGTACGCGCACCAGCGTCGGCGAGCAACTGGCCCGCAGCGCTGCCAGTTCCATCGGCCGCGAGGTGGGGCGCCAAATCATCCGTGGCGTGCTGGGTGGCATTTTTGGCGGGTCTAAACGCTAGTTGCCCGGAAAGGCTTCCAACAGCGATTGCATGCCGCGGTTTTTATGAAACGATTGACCCTAACCCTACGTGAGGGCCCACAGTACGCCGCATGAAAGAAACAATCACGCCCCTAACCGAGCCCACCAATAGTGGCGAACGTCTGCATGCGTTGGACAACCTTCGCGCCGTCATGATGTGGCTAGGCATCGTGCTGCACGTCGCGGTTATCTATGTGGTGGTTCCGCTGCCAATTCCCTGGCACGATATCCAAACCACTGGCCTCGCTGACTTTTTGTTACTGGTGATCCACAATTTCCGCATGCCCTTGTTTTTCATTCTTGCAGGCTTCTTCGTTGCCCTGCTGGTGCAGAACCGGGGAGCGACTGGCATGATCAAAAATCGGTTGCTGCGCCTTGGGCTGCCGTTTGTGCTGCTTTGGCCAGTGCTGTTTATCACCTGCGGGGTGCTGGCCCTGCTGTTTGTGCACCGCATGGTGCGCGGCACCTGGGGCGTTGACGTAAGCCTAATTCCCCCACGCGAAGACATGCCGAAGTGGAACACGATGCATCTGTGGTTTCTGTGGATGCTGTTATGGCTCAGCGTACTGGCTGCCGCGTTGACACCGTTGGCCAGAATGGCCTCGGAACCTGTACGAGCCGTTTTGTCACGGGCATTTGAGCGGCTAGCCGGCAGTGCCTGGGGTTTCGCAGTGTTGGCACTGCTGCCGGCCGTTGTCGGCAGCTACTATAAGAACGGCATCCTCGTGGTCAGTGGCGCCTTCATCCCCCCACTGGCCGAATGGCTACACCATGGGGTGTTCTTTGTGTTTGGGTTGGCTCTGTTTGTGCACCGTGCCCGGCTGCTGGCGTTGTATCAAAGGCGCTGCTCAGCCTACGCGGCGGCAGGGCTGGTGTTCTTTGCCCTTGTCTGCGTCCTGCTTGGACGGCAACGCGAGCACTTGGCAACCGTTCCCAATTTTCCGTTCTGGTTTTCCCTCGCGTACAACTGTTGCACATGGCTGTGGAGCTTTGCGCTGATCGGACTGTTTTTGCGTTGTTTTGGGCAGCGGCATGCCGGGATGGACTATTTGGCACAAAGCTCATACTGGGTATACCTGGTGCACTTTCCCGCCACTGTTGCGTTTGGGGCGCTGTTATATAAGGTGCCGCTTCCGGCGCTGGCAAAAATGGCTATCAATATTGCCGCTTGCACCGCGTTCACGCTTTTGACTTACCACCTGTTCGTGCGCTCGACACTCCTGGGCCAACTGCTGAATGGCCGGCGCTATCCCTTCACGTGGTGGCCCGGCCGTCGTGTCGCGGTGCCGGCCATCTGCTGATCCGCGATAGGCGGGTCTAACTGGGCTTGCGCAATTGCGTTAGAGTTTCGAAAGCCTAAACTCAATACATTTCAACTATCTCAGTTTGACAGCCATGATCCCTATCTCTCCCGAAGCCCGCGCTAAAGTTCACCTGATTGACCACCCCTTGGTGCAACACAAGCTGAGCCTAATGCGCAACAAAGAGGCCAGCACCAACAGCTTTCGCCGTCTGCTGAACGAACTGTCCAGCCTGATGGCTTATGAAGTGACACGTGACATGGCCACGCAAGACATCGAGATCGAAACCCCGCTCGAGAAGATGACGGCCAAGGTCATCGACGGCAAGAAGCTGGTATTTGTTTCGATACTGCGCGCCGGCAACGGCATTTTGGACGGGGTGTTGTCCGTGGTGCCCGGCGCGCGCGTCGGCCACATCGGCTTGTACCGCGACCCGGCCACGCTGCAACCGGTGGAGTACTACTTCAAGATGCCCAAGGCCATGGAAGAGCGCGACATCATCATCGTGGACCCCATGCTGGCCACCGGCAATTCGGCGGCGGCGTGCATCACCCGCCTGAAGGTCTGCAAACCCAAGTCCATCAAGTTTTTGTGCCTGCTGACCTGCCCCGAGGGCATCAACACGCTGTACAAAGAGCATCCCGACGTCGAGATCTACACCGCCGCCATCGACCGCGAGCTGAACGACCACGGCTACATCCTGCCGGGGCTGGGCGATGCGGGAGACCGGATTTTTGGCACCCAGTGAGCATTTAAGCCAAATCGGCCGCTAGCCCGCGTGGAACGCGCGTAAGCAGCTACTTTTTTGATAGCGGTTTTACGGAGCCTCGCCATGCTGGACCTTCTTATCCACAACGCCACCCTGCCCGACGGCCGCACCAATATGTCGGTGGCCGTGCAAAACGGCCGCATCACCGACGTGGCACCCGGCCTGCAGGCACCGGCAGTTGAGACTGTTGATGCCCAGGGCCTGCTGCTAAGCCCGCCTTTCGTGGACGCCCACTTCCACATGGACGCCACACTGAGTTACGGCCTGCCGCGCGTCAACGCCAGCGGCACGCTGCTGGAAGGCATTGCGCTGTGGGGCGAACTCAAACCCCATTTGACCCAGGATGCGCTGGTCGAGCGCGCCCTCGCCTACTGCGACTGGGCCGTGGCAAAGGGCCTGCTGGCCATTCGCAGCCACGTGGACATCTGCGACCCGCGCCTGCTGGCGGTGGAGGCGCTACTGGAAGTCAAACGCCGCGTCGCGCCGTATCTGGACCTGCAACTGGTCGCTTTCCCGCAAGACGGCGTGCTGCGCGACCCGCAAGCCATGGACAAGCTGCAGCGCGCGCTGGCCATGGGTGTGGACGTGGTTGGCGGCATCCCCCACTTTGAGCGGACCATGGCTGATGGCGCGCTCAGTGTGAAGCTGCTGTGCGAACTGGCCGCCGCCCAGGGCAAGCTGGTGGACATGCACTGCGACGAGTCCGACGACCCGCTGTCGCGCCACATCGAAACGCTGGCATTCGAAACCCAACGCCTGGGCCTGCACGGCCGCGTTACCGGCTCCCACTGCACGTCCATGCACAGCATGGACAACTACTACGTCAGCAAGCTGCTGCCGCTGATTGCCGAGGCCGGCGTCAGCATCATCAGCAACCCGCTGATCAACATCACGCTGCAGGGCCGCCACGACAGCTACCCCAAGCGCCGCGGCATGACCCGCGTGCCCGAGCTGCTGGCCCACGGCGTGACCGTCGCCTTCGGCCACGACTGCGTGATGGACCCCTGGTATTCGCTGGGCAGCGCCGACATGCTGGAAGTAGCCAGCATGGGCCTGCACGTGGCGCAGATGACCAGCCAGGCTGCCATGCGCCAGTGCTTTGAGGCCGTGACTACCAGCCCGGCGAAGATCCTGCATCTGGAAGGGTATGGGATTGAGAAGGGTTGCAATGCCGACTTTGTGCTGCTGCAGGCGCAGGACCCGATTGAGGCGATACGGCTACGATCGACACGACTGCAGGTGTTCCGGCGGGGGAAGCGGGTGGCACAGACGCCGGCTGCCACAGCAACGCTGGAACTGCCAGGGCGGCCACATATGACTTCACTGATGCATTCGAGTCAGTCGACAGACATCCATATTCCGGCTTCTAGCCGCACACTCGGGCAGCTACATGATCTAAGCGCAGGCTAGGATTCGCCGGTGGTTAAGCAACACACGAATGCTACTGGGCTCCATGCCCCGCTTCACCGCGAAGCCTGCTCGCAGGGTGTCTCGCCGCACGGGCTGCATCAGCAGGCCACCATCTTTGCGTCGCATGCTGGCCACGATGGGAGCGTGGGCTTTTGCGCCGCGCACGATGACCACGGCAGATTCACCATTCGCCAACTCCACGAACGTACCCGGCGGATACAGTCCAACAACCCGCAATAAGGTTGCGCCGATACTGTCTGGGTTGCCGCTGGCATCCAAACACGCATCTCGGGCGGCCATCGCAGGCGTAACCGATTGCCGAGAACCGCGTCGACTCAACTTGGCTGTGTAAATGTCTACCCGACGCAACAGCTCGGCGAGGCGGGACGCTGTGTCGGTTCCTTGTATCTCCTCTGCCGTTGCGACCATGTGGTGGGTCCGCACTACATGCAGCCACAATCTATCATCAACACCCGCCGCAACCAGCATATCCGCACTGGCCGCTGCGTGTGATGCCACCCTTGCCCTCTGGTCGTCCGACAACGAACCGCTTTGTTTGGCTAGGGAATCTTGCAACCCCGTGATGCTCAGGTTCATACTTAGCGCAGCCATGGCTAACGCCCG
This sequence comes from Rhodoferax sp. ZS1R8, assembly GCF_056521325.1. NCBI lineage: Bacteria > Pseudomonadati > Pseudomonadota > Betaproteobacteria > Burkholderiales > Comamonadaceae > Rhodoferax > Rhodoferax sp. ZS1R8. The sequence continues at coordinate 632,116 of NZ_JBWMBA010000004.1, forward strand.
CCGTTCCTCAGAAGACCACTCCATCCACTCTGCGGCCAGTTCCGCTATCACCATACAGGTCATCCCATGCTGGGAGCTATAGTGATCAACATTGTTTCCATTGGCCTCGATCAACACATACAAAGCCAAATCGGGGTCGAGCGCCGCTAACTGGCGCATGTTCAACGTCAGCTCCGTCAGGCGCGTAATCCAGTCGGCATCGATAGTCTGCTCCCGCAACAAGCGATGCGCGCGCGCCATCATTTGATCCCAGGCATCCAAGGCCTGGGGCACGGGCAAAGGCTTTCCGGCCGGTTCTTGCTCAACGGCGGTAGCGGCCGCTGTCTGGATCTCCGGGTTTTCGTGCATATCGCCCCCGTTCAAGGCTTCCGCGGTACTTGGATGTATGCAGTGAACTCCACCCCGCTGGATTTCTGGAAATGAAGTATTTTGCTGATTAGCCGCCCATCCAAAACATGGTTGGTCGACAACATCAGCATGCCGCTGGGAGTCACCAAGTCACGAGAGAGGACCATCCCTGCCTCCAGCTCGTTGGCCGGCACAGCTCTCTCTTGCATACGCGCGGTCTCTGCCTCTTCCCGGGCACCGCCACCCAACAACTCCACAAACGCGGCGACTACCTGTGGGTCGTAACGCTTGCCACTGCCATGAACGATGATGATTTTTGCATCTTCCGGGGTGAGTTTGCGCTGGGTCAACGTGCCAATTTGCATGCTGTCAAAGTCACTCGCCACAGCCAGTATTCGTGCTCCTATGGGGATGTTGTTACCTGATATTTTTTCGGGGAATCCAGACCCGTCGAAACGCTCAAATTGCGCACAGATAATTTCTATCTGGCCCTTCAAATCCGGCAGTGGCATGAGCAACTGTTCAGCTTGCACAATGTGGTTGCGGTAGGCATCCAACTGCACCGGCGTCATCATCGCGACGGGTGTTTTAAGCAACTCGTCAGCAAAGCCAACCTTGCCAATCTCGTGTAGCAGGCCGGCAATGAATATCTCCTGGACCAGCTTGCCCTCCAGCTTCATTGTGTGTGCAATTTTTCTAGAGAGGTCCGCCACGCGGCGGGAATGTCCCGAAAGATTGCCACCACGCATTTCTATCAGGGTAGAGAATATTTTTATCGACGTTACGAAATTGGTTTTGAGTTTTTCGTTCGCGACAGTTATCTCAGCAGTGCGTGCCTCTACCTTGCTCTCCAAACTGGCATTCAGGGATTTAAGTTCTTCGTTCTGATCTACCGTCAGCTTTTCGAGTCGCTTTCTTTCCTGGTCCAACGCCTTGCGCTCCAGGGCCTGGCGCACGATCAACACGATATCGTGGTCATCCCAGGGTTTTGTAATGTAGCGGTAAATCTCGCCGCGGTTGATGGCGCCAATGATGGACGTCACATCTGAATAGCCCGTGAGCAGTAAACGAACGGTGTCGGGCATGCGCTCACGTACTTTATGCAGAAACTCAGCGCCATCCATTTCGGGCATGCGCATATCAGAGATGACTAGATCCACTGGCTCCTTCTGCAAAAGTTCCAGCCCAGCGGCACCGCCTAGCGCCGTTTTTACCTGGAAACCTTCACTGCGAAAGAGCCGCCGCAGAGCAGACAGAATGTTGGGCTCATCATCGACACACAAAATAGTGGGCGCCACAGTAATCGTGGGCATCGGAGTCGGCTGTTCAGGATTCATTGTGACCCTACAGGTGCTGGTTGTTCACTGCTCGGTTGACGCAGAGGCATGGTGACACGAAATGTTGTTCCTTTTCCAACTTCCGTTTCCACGTCAATAGAGCCGAGGTGTTTTTGAATAATGCCGTATGACAGTGACAGCCCCAAACCCGTACCTTTGCCGATAGGCTTGGTTGTGTAAAACGGATCAAAGATGCGGGGCAATACATCCTTGGGAATGCCTGACCCCGTGTCGGACACGGAAAACCATGCGTTGCCGTCCACCACACCAGTTCGAATGGTGATCTTGCCCCGCTCGTCACCAATTGCGTGTGTTGCATTGACTACCAGGTTCAACACTACCTGGTTTATTTGTGACGCCATGCATTGCACCAAAGGCAGTTCGCCATAGACTTTCACCACATCTGCTTTGTACTTAATCTCACTGTTGACAACGTTCAGTGTCGAATCAATGGAGTCGTTCAGATTGAAAAATTGCCAATCGCTTGTCGAATCCACATGCGAAAAGTCTTTTAAGTCCTGGACGATTTTGCGCACACGAACAATGCCTTCTTTTGACTCACTCATCAAAGCAGGAATGTCTTCCTTCAGGAACTCCAACTCTATCGCTTGCTTCAACGCCGCTATCTCGGACGCCATACCCGGATCTGCGCAACCGGCCTCCGCCTTCTCATACGCGCAAAGCATCCGGAACAGATTGGCTAGGTAGGCCTCTAACGTTCCGAAATTAGAGAATATGTAACCAATCGGATTATTGATTTCGTGGGCGACGCCGGCAGCCAACTGACCGATAGAGGCCATCTTTTCAGACTGGATCAGACTTTCCTGGGCCACCGACAGCTTGGCATTGAGGGTGTTGAGCTCTGCGTTTCTTCGCATCAGCTCCTGCTCTGCCAATTCCCGCCGCGTCACGTCGTCTCGCAAGGTCTGGTTGGCATGCGCTAGCTGTGCAGTGCGCTGTTCGACCACCCGCTCCAGACCACTGCGCTGTTCGTCCAAAAGGCATAAGGCCTGATAAGCGCGCAGCTTGCTGTACAGCAAGGTGTGCAGCTTACCCCTCGTCATTTCAGACTTTTCCTTGTAATCATCAATCTCATATTCACGGATGACGTTGTCTTCTGGGGCCTGCCCAGCCTGGCCAGTCCGCAGGACAAGCCGCGTATGGTGGTTGCGCAAAGTGTTGCGAACATGGTGGACCAACTCAAGCCCAGCGTATTCTGTCTCCATGACCACGTCCACAATGGCTAGGGCAATATCATCGCGCGAGTCAAAAATTTTCCGTCCCTGTGCGCCTGAATGGGCAATCACCAACTCAAGAGACTTCTGCTGAAACTCAAACCCGTGCAGGGCAAGCTTCGTGGCGGTGTGAACAGAGTCATCGTCATCGACCAACAAAACACACCACGAGCCCTGCAATGGGGTACTCGGCAGACTCAGCTCGTCCGAGAACTGCACGTTTTGGTCTGATTCAATGGAAATCACGGGCGTTATTTAGTTGCGTTTTGGGCGGACGACCGGCTTAGGCCGGGGCCCCAGTAGGAACGACGATCGGTTGGGTAATGGGCAGCGAGACGCGGAACGTGGTGCCTTGGCCTATCTCGGTTTGCACATCGATGTTGCCGTGGTGCTTTTGGATAATTCCATAGGAGAGTGACAATCCCAAACCCGTACCCTTGCCAATCGGCTTGGTGGTGTAAAACGGATCAAAAATACGCGGTAAAACGTCCTTCGGAATTCCGGCACCCGTGTCCGTTACTGAGAACCAGGCGGTATTGCCCTCTATGCCTGTTCTGATCGTAATTTTCCCCCGTTCACTGCCAATGGCGTGGGCCGCATTAACAACCAGATTCATAACTACCTGGTTAATTTGGGAAGACATGCATTGCACCAGCGGCAGCTCGGCGTAGTCTTTCACCACGTCTGCCTTGTATCGAATCTCGCTGTTAACCACATTGAGCGTGGAGTCAATACCTTGGTTCAGATTGGTAAATTGCCAATCGGTAGTCGCATCGACGTGAGAAAAATCCTTCAGGTCTTGCACAATTTTTCGCACCCGCACAATGCCCTCTTTGGACTCGCTCATCAAAGTCGGAATGTCTTCTTTGAGAAACTCCAACTCGATGCTGGCTTTTAATGCCACTATGCCCGAAACAGTGTTCGGGTCTGAACAGCATGATTCAGCTTTTTCGTATGCACCGAGCATTTGGAAAAGGTCGGTCAGGTACTTCTCCAAGGTCCCAAAGTTAGAAAAAATATAGCCAATAGGGTTATTGATTTCATGCGCAACGCCGGCCGCTAACTGGCCTATGGATGCCATCTTCTCCGACTGAATCAAACTTTCCTGGGCCAGGGACAACTTTGCGTTAAGTGCATTGAGTTCTGTATTTCTACGGGTCAACTCCTGCTCTGCAAGCTCGCGCCGCGTTACATCGTCTCGCAAGGTTTGGTTCGCATCAGCCAACTCCGCCGTACGCTGCTCAACTATCTGCTCCACTTCCAGTTGGGCCTTGAGCAAAGCATCGTCAACAACTTTCCGTTCAGTAATGTCTTGCAGGGTTTCGATGGCGCCTACGATTTCGCCCGCGGGGTTGCGCAACGGCGCAGCGGTAAAAAATAGCCACCGACCACCGGCCCCTAACTCTGGGAAAAAACCCTCTGCCTCGTAGGCATCTGGTACCGAGAGAGAACTACGGTAGCTGCTTTGGTAAAGATCGTCTATGATTTCTTTGATAGCGCCGTCGACAATCAAGTCGGCCATCACTGGGCGCTCTCTGCCATAAAAGAACTTGCCTACTCCCTTTTTTCCAAGAACATGATTTGCAGATATTCCTAAGATATTTGCACAGGCTTTGTTGAGGTGGATGACGACATGCTCCATATCAATGACAAAGGTCGGGACCGGGTTGTCATCAAAAACATTGGCCTGGCCTATGTCCTTCATCTCATGCTCCCGTTAAGCGTTCAAGATCAAACTTGCGCCTTCGAACTGCTTCTCGACCCGCGCAAACACTATTAACAGGTCTTTATCGCTGACTCCAAATTTTTGCCAATAAATGGCTGGCACGTACGGCACGCTCTCGTCTTCATCCATAGACAGGTCAAGCGCATGGGCAATGGCGTTTGCGGCGACAAGTACGTAGCCCAAGGGTGTTATGGAATCTGAAAGCGGTTGGTGGTGTGTTGCTACAGCTTGCTGCAAGGAGTCAGGAAACTTCCAGTAATTGGTTAACCAATGTCCCACCTGGGAGTGATCAATTTCCAGCACTGCACGCTCCGCGTCCAGCAGACTGCATTTCTGGTTAGCCTGGTAGGTCAGTGCCGCTTCGTATTGGGTGGGGAAAAGCGCTACCAAAACCATGCGCCCCACGTCATGCAGCAAGCCCGAGGTATATGCGTGCTCAGGATTGAGTTTGAAATACGGTGCCAGCTCTCTTGTGCACAAGGCTGTGGCTATGGCATGGCGCCAAAAAGCGGTTACGTTAAAGCTGGCTTTAGTGCTTGTCGCAAAGGCTCCCAATAGCGCAGCCGTTATCACCACCCCGCGGATAGTCCTGATGCCAAGTATGGTGATAGCCTCCTGGATGGTGCTTATCTGGTTGGCCATTCCATAGAACGATGAATTTGCCAGGCGCAGCGACCGAGCGGTCAGACTGGGGTCTAACGCGATCTTGCGCGCCAGCTCCGCCACGTCAACGTCTTCTTGGTCAATGCTGACCAACAGGTCGTGCACTACCGTGGGCAGCGCTGGCAAGCGGCGGATGCCTTTCATCACATCATCCAAATTCAGCGCTGTCATTTTGGTTCACCTAGGCGGTAGCGACGAACCAACTCAAACAGAAAACGGTCGCCGGGGTCTTCCATCGGTTGGTTGCGAAACAAATGTTCAAGCCGCGCTAATGCATCTGCACTCGTCGGGAGTGACGAGTCGCGATGTGGCGGGTCCGATGGCTGCTCGCTATTGTTCATTGCAACGGCTCCTTCTTTGAAAAGAAAATTAGCTTGCCTCTAGAGCGCGAAGTCTTTCCCATGCAATGCCAACGGATGATTTGGTTGCAGCCAGCAAGGAGCAACGAATCTGCCTCACCCTCTCCCGTACTTTCCAGTACCGCCGCAACGGTCGGTAAAACTTCAACCAAGCCCATGCCGATGAGTGGGCCATATTGTGCAAATGACACTTCGGCGGCAGTGTTGCAAAAGATCATCAACCCCTCGTCATCGACGCCAATGATGGGTAGAGGCACAAATTGCAGGGCCTCCCTGGCGATTGAAAGGCTTACTTCATCCCGGTCAATTTGCTTGCGATTGGCTGCGATTGCATCGTTCAACTGGCGGTTGATGGCAACAAGATCACGGTTGCTCGCACGAATCCTGATGTCCAGTTGCTGATTTTTTTCCTGCAACTCACTGTGCTCAAATGCGCGAAAAACCTGCTCCCTGAGTTGCTCGTCGTCCCACGGTTTTGTCAGAAAACGGTAGATGGCACCCTCGTTGATTGCTTGGGTGACGTACTGCAACTCCGCGTACCCCGACAAAATGATGCGGATCGTCTCCGGGTGCTGTATCTTGGCCGCTCTCAAAAACTCAACACCTGACATACCCGGCATTCGCTGGTCCGAGATGATGACGTTAATCTTTTGTGATGACAGAATCTTTAAGCCTTCTTCGCCGCTGCTCGCGGTATAGATGGTGTGCCCATCTCGTCTGAACAGCCGCTTAAGGGAGGTGACTACATTCGGTTCGTCATCAACCAGCAACAAAGTACGTGGCTTCGCGCGAAAGCGCAATAGATGGGCAGGCAACTCCCTGCCTTCGGTCAACATAGCTCTCATACCATCCAGCGGGACCGGAGGGGAGAAGAAATGGCCCTGAATCCCGTCACACCCGCTGGTCCGCATGATTTCACATTCGGCCTCCGTCTCCACTCCCTCTGCAATTATTTTCAAGCCCAAACCGTGCGCCATAGCAATGATGACGTTGACTATCGACGTGTCTGCTGGGTTGGCGCCGACCTCTCGAACAAAGGATTCGTCTATCTTGATCGTGTGGAAAGGGTAGCGCTTTAGATAGCTCAACGACGCGCACCCGGTGCCAAAATCATCCAATGACAAGAGCACACCCATCTCTTTTAACGACTGGAATATGGTCTCGCACTGGTTCTCTTCATCCATCAGCGTGGATTCAGTGATTTCTAGATGTAACCGTCCAGGTTCGATCTGGAATTCGTCCGTGGCAATCTTCACGTGTTGGACCAAGTGGGTGTCGCGACATTGGACTGTCGACAAATTGACCGCAACATGCGGTATGGCGCATCCACCGTCCAGCAAGGTACGCAAGTCTTGGCACACCCTGCGCAATACCCAAAAGCCAACATCATCGATCAGACCAGACTGCTCCGCTAAAGGTATCAGGGAAAGCGGTTCGACCGGACCCCACCGCGGGCTATTCCAGCGCAGGAGCGCTTCCATGCCATTGACCTTTCCCGTCACTAAATTCACGATAGGTTGGTACAGCACGAGCAGCTCACCTCGCTCTATAGCGCCGTGCAGGTCCGCCGCCATATCGGGCAAGAGATGCGCTACCCTGTGCTCCGCTGTAGGATCTTTGGAACTAATCATGTTCAAACCTTTGAGAACATCTTGGCCTCTGTCAAGACCAATGACAAGTCGCCCAAAGACAGCACAACTTCGTCCAGGGAACCGCCGAATCGCGCTGCTATCGAGGCAGGGAGTTCGTCCACATAAGGATTCCCGGCAAAACCCAGCGCCATCTTTTTGCTGATCTGGTTGGCTGCAAAGACGCAAGCAACCATGTCGGTGTCTTTCATTTCCGGTCCGTATTGGTGACGGATGGTTTCGACCAGACTAGGCGCAAAATTCCATTTCTCAACCAGCATCGCCCCGACCACGGCATGGTCTACGCCAATCGTCTCGCGCAACGCTGCATGCAAGGAGGTTTCGTTCCATAGGCTGAACTCCAGGGCCTTGCGAAACTCCATAGGCATATGGCGAGCGAACACCACTTTGCCAAAGTCGTGCAGTAGCCCCGCGATAAAACACTCCATTGGCTCCACACCGTGCAAACGATTTGCCAACTGTTTAGCTATTACTGCAGTTGATAGGGAATGCAGCAAATACTGCTGTCCATCCAAGCCAGCAATGTTGCCCAAGGGCAACACACCCATGGCGGCAATACCCAGCGCCAGATTTTTAATGGTGTTGAACCCGAGGTACACCACGGCATGGTTAATAGAAGTAACTTGTTTTGGCAGGCTGTAGTGCGCTGAATTGATAACCCGCAGTACTTTTACGGTCATCACCGGATCTTTATCAATAACCTGAACAAGATCCTTGGGAGAGCAAGCGACGTCTCGAGTCATCTCCAGTATTTTTTGGACGCTTTGTGGGAACGCGGGCATGCTGTCAACCGCAGCCACCAGTTTTAGCGAAAGCTCAGGTGCCATTGGTTTAGTTTGATCCCAAACCACCTGACCAGTCAATAGGTCGAACCTCCCCTTGGGCAGGGACCTCACTTACAAATGGTAGTAAGTACGCCCCACGCCCATCATCAAATTTGCTAGTTCTAAGGGACTATTCAATGGTGGTGACCATGCTCACCATGCACATGCTTGTGCGCAATCTCTTCCGCCGATGCGGCGCGCACATCCACCACTTTGATGCCGAACGTCAGCGTTTGCCCTGCAAGGGAGTGGTTGCCGTCCAGGTGCACGGTGTCGCCCTTGATCTTGACGACGGTGAACACGTGGTCCTGTCCGTCTTCGCCACGACCTTGCAGATGGCCACCGACCTTGACGCCAGGGGGAAAGTCTTTCTTGGCGATGGTGGTGATCAGTTGCGGATTGTGCTGGCCGAAGGAGTCTTCGGGGGCCAACGTCAGCGAGACTTCGTAGCCCGCTTCGTGGCCTTCCAGCGCTTCTTCGACCTTGGGGAAGATGTTGTCGTAGCCGCCATGCAGGTAGACCATGGGCTCGGTGCCCTTGTCGATGACCTTGCCTGCGGCGTCGGTTACGGAGAAACGCAGGGTGACGGCGGTGTCTTTGTCGATTTTCATGGGATTACAAAAGTAGGTAGTGGCGTAGAAAGATGGCCGCTATTCTCGCCGCAGTTCAGTCCCCTTCATTCTCGATGGGGGGCGATGGATTCTGCGTAGTCGTACAGCGCGCCCAAGATGGCCTCGCCGCGCTCGTCTTCTACCGACTCGGACAACTGGTCGATTTCATCAAACAGCTGCTCGACGGTGCGCGCTCCGTAGGCCCCGTCAAACAGGCGCTCTGCGCGGTGCGCCTCCCAGCGTTCGGACTCTTCTTCGGTCAACAACTCGGGGAAATTGCGCGCCCGGTAGCGGAACAGCAGTTCAGGCAGCCGCGGGTCATCAAACGCCGGGTGGGCGTTGGACAACTGCTGCGGCGACATGGCGCGCAGATCATTCAGGCGGCGCCTGTCCGTATTGCCGACAAAACCACCGTACAGGTCTTCATCTACGTCCGGCCGGGCTGGCTCGGACCGCTCAAACACCTCGGGCCAGATGGCGCTCATGTCGGGCAGGTCGCGCGCCCATTCGGCGTGGCGCAGTTGGGCGTCTACATCGATGCCCCAGCGCTGGGCCATGGTGGGCGATAGAACCTTCAGATTCGCCATCACCATTGGCGATTTGTTCAGGTGGATGGTCTTGACCGGCAGGCGGGTCATGCCCTCAGGCAGATCCGCGGTCTTGCTGAACAGGCGCAGGCGCAACTCCTCCACCGATAGCGTCTCCAGCTCGCGCGGATCGAAAGCCAGATCCCAGGCGATCAGCTCATTCTTGTTCTTGGGGTGCATGGCCAGCGGCCACATCAGCGCCAGGCAACCGCGCTCGGCGGCGAACATGCCGGATATGTGCCAAAACGGCCGCGCGTGCTGGGGCGTGGTGGGCAGGCCCAGCTCGGCGGCCACACGGTCCTTTTTGTGCAGGCCCAAGCAGAATTCAAATAGACGCGGTTGGGCAGTTTTGATCAAGCGGGCTAGCGCGATGGTGGCCCGGACATCGCTCAACGCGTCGTGGGCGGCTTCGTGCAGCAGCCCATTGGCAGCGCTCAGATCAGTCAGCTTGAAGCTGGCACCTCCCTCGGGCTTGGTCGGCCATTCAATGCCCTCCGGCCGCAGGGCATAAGCGGTGCGCACCACGTCCAGCAAATCCCAGCGGCCGCACTGGTTTTGCCATTCACGGGCATAGGGGTCGATCAGGTTGCGCCAGAACAAAAAGCGCGTGATCTCGTCGTCAAACCGTATCGTGTTGTAGCCCACGCCGATGGTGCCGGGCAGGCTGAAGGCCTGCTCAATGGTGGCGGCAAACTGGTGCTCGGGCACGCCCTGTTGCAGGCACTGCTGGGGTGTGATGCCGGTGATCAGGCAAGACTGCGGGTCGGGCAAGAAGTCTGGCGCCGGCTGGCAGAACAGCATGATGGGCTCGCCCAGCTCGTTCAGATCCGCGTCGGTGCGGATGGCGGCAAACTGCGCGGGCCGGTCGCGCCGAGGCACGGCGCCAAAGGTTTCGTAGTCGTGCCAGAGGAAGGTGTGGCTGTCCATGGGTGAAGTGGTCTATGCAGTTGGGGCAACACTACACTATTGCACAGACCCAGGAGAGCCCTGCCCATGAACCCTTGTTGCACGATGCGCCGCGGCGCCTGCCATTCGCCGATAGTGCACGCACCAAGGGGCCGGTGTGCGTAGGCTGGTGGCGCTGGGCGGGCTTCTCATCATTCCACTGGCGCTGCTGCTGTTCGCGCAGTGGCCGTTGCGTGACGCCCTGCAAGCCTATTCGCGCCAGGCCAATGATCTGGCCCAGATACTGTTTTCGCTGTACGCAGCCGTTGCCATCACCGCGGCATCGCGGTCAAAAAGCCATCTAGCCCTCGTCAAACATGCCTCACCCGCTATCAAATCGGGAGCACCGTGGCGCAACTGGGCATTGCTGCTGTGTGTAGCACCATGGGCCGCGTTCCTGCTGTGGGCGGCCGCACCGCAAATGCTGGAGTCAATACTGGTCCGTGAAAGTTTCACCGAAGGGCTGACGCCCGGCTACTTTGTGCTGCGCATCGCCTTGGTGCTGCTGGCCATGCTGGTGCTGGTGGACGCGTTTGCCCTGGCGCTGGCTCCGGTTTGGAGCCGGCTGCGTGGCACGCAAACATGATGCCAGCATTTGCTACTGGTGGCTTGTGGATGCTGATGGCGCTGGGCCTGCTGATCGTCTCCAGTGGCTTGCCGGTGTGGGCGCTGTTGATTGGCACCGCCAGCGCTTTTGCAGCCGGCGGCTGGGTGACGGGCGCCATTGACGCCCGGGTGCTCAGCGCCATCAGCGGGCGTACGCTGGGCCTGCTGGAGCACGACCTGTTGCAGGCCCTGCCGCTGTATGTGTTTGTCGGCGTGTTGCTCCAGCGGCTGACGGTGGCGGACGCCTTGTTTTCGTCACTGGCGCGCGTGTTCCGCTGGACCGGCGCGGGCACCTCGGTTGCCGCCTTTGGCGTGGGCGCCTTGATCGCACCGATGAATGGCTCGGTGGCATCGAGTTCGGCCCTGCTGGCGCGCCTGGTGGCACCGCGCCTGGGCCAACTCAATGGCGCGTCGGCCACCGCACTCATCAGCGTGTCCAGCACCATTGGCGTGGTGGTGCCGCCGTCGCTGGTACTGATCCTGCTGGGCGATGCGATGCTGCGCGCCCATACGGAGGCCAGCAACCTGCCCGGCTTTACCCTGGGCAGCCAGCGCATTATCAACACGCAAGACGTGTTCCATGCAGCCCTGCTACCTGCCGCCTGTGTGCTGCTGTTGTGGCTGCTGGTGGCGTGGTGGCAAGGCCGCATGTTCCGCGGGTCCGCTTCCGATACCAGCAGCCCTGCCAGTGCCGCACAGTGGGCTGTGTCGGGCGCAACGGTACTTGCCATCGTGTTGTTGCTTGCGGGTGTATTTACGGGCCGGGTGTTCGCCATTGAGGCAGCCGCCACCGGTGCGGTGGCCCTGGTCGCCGCCACGCTGCTGAGCCACGCGCTGACCATCGATCAGTGGAAGACCGTGTTGTCTGACACGCTAAGCCTGAGCGGTGCGCTGCTAGCGCTGCTGGTGGGCGCCAGCACATTCAGCCTGGTGTTTCGCCTGTGGGGTACGGATGCATGGATCACGCAGACCATGCTTGCATCGCCTTTGCCACCCCTGGCGACGGCCGCGCTGGTATTGGCATTGGTGGCCCTGTGCGCCTGGGTGCTGGATGCCTTTGAAATGATTTTTGTCATCATCCCCATCGTTGCGCCGCCACTGATTGCCCGGCTGGGCGACGCGCAGCAGACGGCTGTGCTCTTGCTGCTGGTATTGCAGTTGAGCTTCCTGATCCCGCCCATGGGCTACGCGGTGATGATGGCCCGGTCGCGCGCGGGCTTGGCCAACGTGCCTGTCTGGCAAACACTGCGTGCGCTGTCGCCCTATATTGCAATGCAGTGCGCGGTGACGGCGATCGTGTTTTTACAACCCTGGACAGTGCACCAGCTCGATGCGCCGTCACCCGCAGTCTCTGATCAACCAGCCCTATCGGCTCAGGATTTGGACCAGCAGATACGGGATATGGCGGATCAGGCCGGCGCGCTGGACGACGAGAAAAAGCCCTGAAACTGGTTTAAAAGGTTTCCCAGTCGTCGTCCGAGCCGCGTGCGGCAGGCTTGGGTGCCGCGGCAGTGTGTTGCTTTGCGGGCGCAGCGAGTTTTTGCAGCGGCTTGCCGGCAGACCTGGCCGCAGGTTTGGCGATGGCTTTGGGTGCTGGTGCACGGTTGGCCGCGGCGGTGGGCCGGTGGGATGGTGCAGCTTTTGCACGGTGTGGCGTGGGCTTAGGCGGTGCGCCAGCCATATTGCCCGGCAGTTTGAACTCGCCTACCAGGGCATGCAGCTTGGCGGCCTGGTGCTTCAGGCTTTCGGCTGCCGCAGTTTCCTGCTCCACCAGCGCGGCGTTCTGTTGCATGGCCACGTCCAGGTGCTCCAGCGTGGTGGATATCTCGTGCAGGCCGCGTGTCTGCTGCTGTGATTTGCCACTGGCTTCCAGAATTAGTCCGGACACGGCTTCGATGGCCTTGACCACCTCGCCCATCTTCTCGCCGGCATCGTTGACCAGACCGGCACCTTTCTCCACTTGCTCGACCGAAACGGTAATCAGGCTCTTGATCTCCTTAGCTGCTTCGGCCGATCGGCCAGCCAGTGAGCGCACTTCGGATGCCACCACGGCGAAGCCACGGCCCTGCTCACCGGCACGGGCGGCTTCCACAGCGGCATTCAGCGCCAGGATATTGGTCTGGAACGCAATGCCGTCGATGACGGAAATGATGTCGGCAATCTTGCGCGACGAGTTGTTGATCTCGCCCATTGCTGCCACGGCCTGGTTCACCACGGCCCCGCTGGTGTGGACCAGCGCGCTGGTGCCCTGGCTCAGGCTGGTGGCCTTTTGCATGGCGTCCGAGCTCTGCGCGGCCGCATCGGTCATTTCCTTCATGGCGCTGGATGCTGCCTGGAGTTCAGAGCTGCCCTGCTCGGTCCTGCGGCTCAAATCCTGATTGCCCGCCGCGATTTCGGCAGACGCATTGCTCACCTGCCAAGCCCCATCGTTGAGCGCGCCCAGCATGGAGCGTATGCGCGTTTGCAGTGCCTGCATGGTGCCCAGGCCTTCCCGCAATGTGGGGTTACCGAAGCTGGTGGACACGTCCTTCGTCAAATCGCCGTGGCCCATGCGATCGGCGCCTGAGATCAGTTCTTCGACAAACTGCTTGCTGGCCATGGCGCTGTCCAGGTAGAGCCACAGCATGAACAAGCCCACACCCAAGCTGCTGAGGATCAACGTCGTCTTGCTCCACTCCATCACTACCCCGGTGACCACCACCACTTGCAAGGTGATATTGAGCAGCAGTTGAAGGACCACGCGTTGCTTGAGGGTGAGCTGATTGAACATGCGCCATGTCTCCTAGTGTTATGGAGCTAATCTATCAGAGGCGGGGCGCCCATGGGGCAGTGTGAACCCGCGAAAAGGAGCGCAATCCCGTGGGTGGGCTCAGGCCAGAGCAGTCAGGCGCTCCAATTCGCACAGATTGGCATCACATACCGCACGAAACCCTGCGCTGATGCGATCGTCCACCGCGGCCGCAGCCCAAAAAGCCCGTGCGGCCCGGCTGGCTGCCAACCAGGCATCCCTGTCCTTTGGCGCAGGCAACCCGGGTGCGTACACCGTCTTCGGGATTTCACCGCCGGCCAGCGGAGCGTAGGCCATGGGCAGCATGTCGTACACCGGCGCAACCCGCAGGCTGGCTGCTCCTGGCACGAAGCTCACATTGCCCTTGTGCATGTCGGCATTGGCGATCAGCTTGCCAAAGGCCCAGATGGCCCGCAGCTGCGCAGCCTCGTCACTGCCCACCCAGCCCTGGGTTTGCATCTTGTCGCCAGCATCGCCCCAGTCTGTACTAGTGGTGGGCAATATGGCGGCCTCCAACGCATCCAGGCTGCACAGGGGGCTGCGGCCAAACAGGCCATGCCGGTCAAACCGCTCAACCTCTAAAAATGTGCGCCCACCGTGGTGCAGCACCCGGCTATTGGCGCTATGGATCTGCGCAATGGTCCGCACGGACTGCAGCGCCAGGTGCTCGCAGACCAGCAGGTCCGACCAACGCTGGACCGTGTCTGACCTATCGTTGGCCGAAAACTTGACGATCGCATGCTGCGTATGCGCGCCCTGCAGCTCGCGCAGCACCGTGAACTTGGGAAACTCGCCACCTGCGCTGGAGCCCGCCATGCCCCGCGCGCTGGCCTGTTCAGCAAACGCCAGGTAGCCGGCCAGCGTGTCATCCGCAGTCAACACGGTTTGTGGCGCGGCCTTGTTCTGCAGCCACAGGTCCAGGGCCCCGTCGCCGACGATGAGGTTGCCGCTGGTGTCGGTACCCCGGTTCAGCAGGATGACCAGTACATCGTCATCGCTCCACTCGCGGGGGTTGGCTGACACGCCCAGCGCGCGGGACTCCAAATGCGCAAATTGGCGGCCCAGAAAACCCTGGGGCTTCATGTCCTGCAGTGGGTACGGCAGGCCGTCGGGCCACACGCCCTGGGCAAACTCTTCTTCGACAGGCCAGCCCATGCCAGCGACATTCAGCACGGTGCCACGCGGTGCTATCAGCTCCAGTTGGCCCACCTGGGACGGCACACCATCGCGGTTGATGGCGTATACGGGCGCTGAAGTGGTCTGCCCCCGCAGCGTGCGGCGCAGAAAATAGCGTGTGCCCCGTGCCTTGCCCAGGCGCAGCACGCTATCTCCGGCCTCATTGAGCATGCGCACCATCGTCGGGGTGCTGACCTGTGCCATGGACGCCAACTCCGTGCTTTTGCTGCCAGGATTGCTCTGCAAGAGTCGGGGCAGCTGCGTGCGGGGAATGTCGAGTATTTTTGGCGGCATGTGATTCGATTTAGGAATCGATATTTTGCCACCATCGCCTTACTTTACCAATGTAACTCGTCTTACATTTCTTAAATTTGTCGTTTTTGTGATTCGATAATTTATTGATTTATCGTCAGCGCCTGCGCGCCGCCCGGACTCCGCTCAAGTCCGCCACAATGCCTAAAACCCGGTTCAGACGGCCAGAATCGCTGACTTCTACGGTAAACGTCATCCACGCAATGCCGCGTATCGACTGGGTTTGCACACCGATCACGTTCATCTTTTCCTTGGCAAACACCTCGGAGATGTCGCGCAGCAGACCCTGGCGGTCGTTGGCCTCCACGGCCACGTCCACCGGGTAGACCGAGCCATCGCCACCGGTCTTGCCGCCCCATTCCACATCGATCACGCGGTCGCCGCTGCGGGTGACCATGTTGTGCAGGTTGGAGCAATCGGCACGGTGCACGCTGACACCCTTACCCCGCGTCACAAAACCGCAGATAGCGTCGGGCGGTGCCGGCTTGCAGCACTTGGCCAGTTGCGTCATCAGCGAATCCACGCCCACCACCAGCACGCCGCCTTTACCACCCGAGGTGCGGGGCTTCTTGAGCGGCATGTAGTCGTCTTGCGCGGCCACAGGCTCGGGCGGGCGCAGCAGCATTTCGATGTTGCGCAGCGAGAACTCGTCCTTGCCCACCACCTCGAACAAATCGTCAGCCGAGTTAAAGCCCAGTTGTGACGCCAAATCGTCCAGCTTGACGGCCGTTTTACCCTCGCGCTGCAACAGCTTTTCGACCGCCTCGCGGCCTTTGGCTACTGTCTCGCCCATGGCCAGCGCGTTGAACCAGGCCCGCACCTTGGCGCGGGCGCGGTGGCTGACCAGAAAGCCCAGCTCGGGGTTCAACCAGTCGCGCGACGGGCCGCCCTCCTTCACCGTGGTTACTTCTACCGTCTGCCCGTTTTTGAGCGGTGTATTGAGCGGCACCATGGCGCCATCCACCCGCGCGCCGCGGCAACGGTGGCCCAGCGTGGTGTGCACGCTGTAGGCAAAGTCGACTGCGGTAGCACCCTGGGGCAGCTCCACAATGGCTGCATTGGGCGTCAGCACATAGATGCGATCGTCGAAGCTGACCTCTCCTTTGTGCCCCTCTTGTGCGCCGGACAGGTCGCGCTCCCAGGCCAGCAACTGGCGCAGCACGGCGATCTTGGCGTCGTACTCGCCCGCCGCGGTAACGCTGCCACCGTAGCCCTTGGCACCTGCCTCTTTATAGGCCCAGTGGGCGGCGACGCCGATCTCGGCATGGTCGTGCATAGCCTGCGTGCGAATCTGCACCTCGATAGGTTGGCCCGCAGAGCGTCCGGCCGCCGGGCCGCCCCTAGGCGGGACAGCCCCCTCGGGGGGCAGCGACCCACGCAGCGTCGGAGCGTGGGGGCTACTTTCGCGCACTACCGTGTGCAGCGACTGGTAGCCATTGGCCTTGGGCCGGGCGATGTAGTCGTCAAATTCATCGGCCACGGGCGCAAACTGGCTGTGCACCCAGCTTAGCGCGGCGTAGCAATCCCGCACGTCGGGCACCACAATGCGCAGCGCGCGGATGTCGTACACCTGCTCAAACCCCAGCGACTTGCCGCGCATCTTTTTGACGATGCTGTAAATGTGTTTGGGCCGACCCTGCACGGTGGCGTGTATGCCCTGGCGGGCCAAATCTTCGGCCAACTGCTGGCGCAGTTTTTCGACATGGGCCTCTCGCTCCACACGCTTTTCGTCTAGCAGCTTGGCCACTTGGCGGTAAGTGTCGGGCTCCAGGAAGCGGAAGGACCGGTCTTCTATCTCCCACTTGATTTCCCAGATACCCAGGCGGTTGGCCAGCGGCGCAAACACCTGCAGCGATTCACTGGCCAGCCCGGGCGGCACCGGCAGTTTGGTGGCGGCAAAGTAACGCAGCGTCTGCAGCCGTGATGCCAGGCGCAGCATGACCACACGCAAATCGCGTGAGAAGGCCAGCAGCATCTTGCGCACGCTTTCGGTCTGCGAAGCTGTTGCCCCCACGCTCCACCGCTGCGCCGGTCGCTGCCCCCCAGGGGGGCCGTCGGTGCCTTGGGGCGGCCCGGCGGCACCGTCCGTCTGTGCCATCGGTATCGGCGTGGCGGCATGGCCTGCAGACACCTGGGCCAAGCGTGCCATGCGCTGCACGCGCACGAGCTTGGTGGTCTCCATGGCCAGGTCGGCGAAATTGCTGCCGAAGGCCTTGGCAATTACCTCATGCGGTTTGTTCAGGTGGTCGCACGTGTAGACCAGGTAGCAGGCCGCCTGCATGGCCTGCGAGCCGCCGATGCTGTGCAGGATGCGCGCCACCGCATCGGCATGGGCCAGCACGTTTTCGCCGGTATCCAGGGTTTCGCTGCCCAAGAGCGGCTCGGCAAATGATCGGGCGCGCACCAGCGCATCGGCCTGTTCGGGCAGGGTATCGGCAGTAGCGGCAATCAGCGGAGCGGTCGGGGCGTGCTCAGACGTATGGCTTTTCATGGGAGCACAGAAAACATAAACAAATCAGCCCAGCACAAAGCTGGTCACAGCCTCCACCTGGTCCGGCGCAATCAGCGTGGGCGCGTGGCCTACACCGGCAAATTCGACCAGGCGGGCCTTGGGGCCGCGCTCGGTCATCATCTTGGCGGTCTGCGGTGACAGCAGATCCGACTGGGCACCGCGCAGCACCAGGGTTTGCGCCTGCAGACCGTCATACAAGGTCCACAACATGGCCTCGCCTTGCGCGGCTGCCTCTTGCGTGACGGCGGTAAAGGGCACGGCAATGGCAGGGTCGTAATGCAGCGTAACCGCTGTGTCCGATCCCGGCACGGGCTTGACCATGTGGCGGGACAGCTCCATCCATTGCTCGGGGGTATGCGGCCCAAAACTGGTGGAGATGGACCACATCGCATCGGCCGCCTGCTGCAACGAATCATACCTGACCGCGCGCCCCAGGTAAGCGCCGATGCGGGCCAAGGCCTCCCACTGGATGCTCGGGCCTACATCGTTCAGCACCAAACGCCGCACCTGCAGCGGCAGCGGAAATTGCTTTTGCCCGAACACGGCCATACCAATCAGGCCGCCCATGCTGGTGCCCACCCAATCCAAGGTTTGGGTGGTCGGTTTCAAATGCATCAAGAGCGCCACCATGTCGCCAGCGTAGGCCGGGATCTGGTAGCCCTGCGGATCGGCCAGCCAATCGCTCTTGCCCCGGCCCACTACATCCGGGCAGACCACACGCAGCGCACCACCGGCCTTGGCCACCAGGGCCTGGGCCAGCACATCAAAGTCCCGCCCCTGGCGCGACAGGCCGTGCACGCAGACCACCACGTGGCTTGCCGCTGGGTCGCCCCACTCCCAAAATGCCATGCGATGCCCGGCACCGGTGTCGGGGCACGGTAAGTAGTTCAGCTTAGGGTCAGACATGGTGCAATGGGTGGTTTGATAATGAAGCGTTGGGCATTGGTCCTGTTTGCAACGGGTTTTGCAAGTTCAATGCCACGGGTGAATCGTAATTGATTAAAAAGGAAGACCATGCTCAAAGGTAAAACAGCTCTCGTTACCGGTTCCACCAGCGGTATTGGCCTCGGCATTGCCAAGGCATTGGCGGCCCAGGGCGCCAACATCGTGCTCAATGGCTTTGGTGATGTGGAAGGCCCCAAGGCTGAAGTGGCTGCCTTGGGCGTGCAGGTGGCCTACCACGGCGCAGACATGAGCAAGCCCGCCGAGATCGAAGACATGATCAGTTTTGCCACCAAAACCTTTGGTAGCCTGGACATCTTGGTCAACAACGCCGGTATTCAGCACGTGGCCCGCATCGAGAGCTTCCCGGTTGAGAAGTGGGACGCCATCATCGCCATCAACATGAGCAGCGCCTTCCACGCCACCCGCCTGGCACTGCCCGGCATGCAGGCCAACAACTGGGGCCGCATCATCAATGTGGCATCAGTCCACGGCCTCGTGGGTTCGGCTGAAAAATCTGCCTATGTGGCGGCCAAGCACGGCGTGGTGGGCCTGACCAAGGTCACTGCGCTGGAAAACGCCACCACCGGCGTCACCTGCAACGCCATCTGCCCCGGATGGGTGCTGACGCCGCTGGTGCAAAAACAGGTGGACGCCAAGGTTACGGCCCAAGGTATCAGCAATGCCGACGCCACCAAGCAGCTGCTGGGCGAGAAGGAGCCATCGCTACAGTTCACGACGCCCGAAGAGCTGGGCGCGCTGTCTGTGTTCTTCTGCTCCCCCGCCGGGAATAATGTGCGGGGTGTGGCCTGGAATATGGACGGCGGCTGGGCGGCTCAGTGACGAATCGGGCTGTAGCCCTCGTGCAGCGTGCGTAAGCAGCTACTGTTTTTATAGCTAATCTGAAAGGCCTGCTCTGTCGCCGGTGGCATTGGGCGCTCGCCGGTAATGCATGGCCACCACTGCGTTGCTGAGCGGCTTGGCCGAGAGCAACTCCAGCCGCCGCGTACTGGGCAGCCCGCCCCCGTACAGGGTAGGGCCATGGCCGGCGATCCTGGGGTGGATGAGGAATTTGTACTCGTCGATCAGATCCAGCCGGTCCAGCTCGGTTGCGAGCTTGCCGCTGCCGAGCAGCACGCCGGCTGGGGTCTCATCCTTGAGCTTTTCTACGCCCGTGCGCAAGTCGCCGGCGATGTGGTGGCTGTTGGTCCATGGGAAGTCCGTTCGCGTTGAAGACACTACGTACTTCGGCTTAGCCTCCAGCTTGACCGCCCAATCGCGAACCGCTGGAGGTGCATCCGTGTCGCCGCGGGCGACCGCCGGCCAGTAGCTCTCCATCATCTCGTAGGTGACGCGGCCCCACAGCATCGCGCCGGCCTCGTCCATGAGACGGGTGAAGAAGGCGTGTG